>NZ_KQ089854.1:2738607-3384768 GCF_001037565.1 Enterobacter sp. BWH52
GTGTGCTGTGCTTAAGCCCCTGCTTAGTCATATAGACCATTCCCCAGGCCCAGCCAGGGAAACGGGGGTCCAGCGTATCGCTTACTTTATTTCCCATTCCGTCATCCACGGTATAGGCAATCCCCGGCCCGCCGGGCAGAATGCGCGGGTCTTCAAACGGTTTTGACGACATATACAGCCGGTGTTTGGTCAGCATAAATCCCTGGTCCTTAACAACAGTAAAGGAAATAATGTCATCGTAGGGCGGTGAAGAATCTCCATTCGGTTCGTTAGAACCCGCTGAATAAAACTGAGGGGACCAGGTTTTACCATAATCTTTTGAAATTATTGTTCCTGGAGAGCCCCAGGTAGGGATAGCTATATAACGCTCCGATGGATGTATGAATTTTTTGGTGAAGATCTTGTAAAATTGGCTAACAGGTTGGGTATGTATACCCAGCTCAGTATCCGTGTACCAGAGTTCGCCTTCGCAGCCCCAGCCTTTCAGTTCGAGATAACGATGATCATCGAACCGGTACACCACCTGCGTTGGCGGTTCTTTCGCCTGGCATCCGATCGCCAGTAAAACAGCAGTGGCCATCAGACCCATAAATGATATTTTCATGCTCTATCCTTAAGCCAGTTGACTGTCACTTATGGGCTTTGGCATGTCCCATTGCAGATTTGCGACGTCCTGATTCCCTGCGACAAGATCACTGGACGGCTTGACAGTCGTTGCATTATTGAACTTATTTACCACCCCATACTCACCTTTCGGCAGCACGTCATATGGCTTATTCATGAAAAATTTGGTTGTAGGTTCATCTAGCTTACCCGTCCGGTAATATGCCCTTGCATAGGGATTTTCATTCTGAGGATCGCGCCAGTCTGCACGATGTAACAACCCTTCCCAAAATTTCCCCGCCTGATAATCGAATGATTTGCACTGCCCAATAGCCAAATCAAACGCCATAGCGTGCGATGGCGCAAATTCGCTCATCACAATAGAGGAGTGCTGGCTGTAGCCCACCGGGTCGATTTTCTGCCATTCCGCTTGCAGTTCTTCCGGTGTTTTCTTCCAGGTAAGGGTAACTAACTGAAAATCACGCGAACCTGACACCTCACCATAAATAACCTCATGCTTGCGTTCAAAACTCTCTTCTTTAAGCTCTGAAGCAGATAAAACGTGACCCGGCTGCCAGCCAATATTTTGATAGCGGTTCACTGCAAAGGTTGTCGTTACCGTGCGCTTAATGGCGCTGGCTTTGGCGGAATAGGAAATGTAGGCGTCCGGGCTGTCCGGATCGACATAATAGGTATACGGTTTATCACTGGTTTTAGGATCGTTATCCGGGTGATTATCCTCCCCCTGAAGTTTGAAAATAAAAGGTTCCGGTAACTCCTCACCGTTTATCACCACATCGCGAGCGCTGTAACTGGCGTTCGTGAGAAAGGCATATTTTGCATCCCCCTCATTTCGCGGCGGTAACTCAAAGGGGTTAGCGTCAGGGATGTTTCCTACTTCACCATGCTGGTAAAACACACGCTGAAACAGATTCGGTATATCACTGGCAATATTCTGAGGAATGCCCCGCCAGCCAAACCCCTGCACATTCTCCAGCGACACGACGCCATCGTTCGGGCAAAAGTAGTTATACACTTTACCGTCGTTGCTTCGGCAATATCTGTCATCCGTTCGCAGCGGATTATCGGAAGGTTTACGCAGGGTACAGGAGGCCTCCAGAGCCTGTAATTCGCTCTCTGCCATTTTCCCACCCCCTTTCCATTGCGTATGCATCAGGCGACAGAAATTTTTAAATGTCTGCTGTCTGGCATCGTCGGTCTGTTGATAACCCGGCTGAATATTTTCAGCCACGCGCGACTCAAGAGAATACGGTGAGTGATTAAGAATCACACAGTTTACCGGAGCATACCCGGCCTGTTTCACCAGCATATTTGCCAGCATAGTAATAATCGTGCCCTGACTATGGGCCACAACGTTAATCACATCTTTCGCCGTAATCGGCTCACTTCGAATCTGAATAATCAAATCCGCCAGCCGTTGAGCGGCAAAAAACTGGTAAATGCGGTGCGGGTTTTCATAAATGGGATGGGTAAAATCGCCATCATTGAAGTGCAGCGAGGCAAATCCCGCAGCGGCAACGCCGAAGCCACCGGCGCCGGGTCCCAGCATATCCGGGATCGTCGTCGTTGCGTTGGCAAAGGTCCCGCCCCCCTTGGCAAAACTCGTATCAAGTGCATTTTTAAAGTTATCGTTCTGGTACTGAAACGGCCCTTTTCCGTCATTACCCAGCGACTTTTTATTCGTCTCGTTATCTTCCTGGTACGCATCATAGGGAAGATGCGCTTTGTCACTCAGCTTCCCGACCTCCTCCCGGTAGCGCTTCTGGTCCGCCCGGTAATCAGCATGCGTAACCGGTTTATATCCCCAGTAAAACGGGATGATGGGGGAACGCCCTGGAGTGATAATTCTGTAGTCTTTCCATTCGTGGGCGTAAAAATCCTGCCGGTTAAGTCGCTTACCCAGCCCGGCAAGTATACCTTTCTCCTGGTTCTGGTAGGCTTCACCCACGTCGTTCACGCCATGGACGAGGATCACAATGCCGGGCATCGGGCGCGGTATCCCGACGTTGCGCGTCTGGGCGACTTCGCCCAGGGTTTTGTGTACCGGAATATCGCCTTCTGATACCACCCGTGGAGCGTAGGGTTTTGTCTTCGCCTCCGTCATTCCATTATCTCCATTTTATAGCTGTCGAGGTCGTCAGCATCGAGCAGGGGTGAACGACCGCAGCTGTCCGTCACGCCTTCCACCACCTGTCCGGATGCACTGGTCAGCCTGAATTTTTTGTTTGCCAGAATTTGCTCCGGATCATCGCCGGCGTGCAGTTTGTAGCGAAGTTTAAAGGCGCCTTTCTCAAAGGATGGCGTCGGTACCGACACACTTTCCGGACCGTCGTATTTCAGGCTCGGCGCTTTGAGCTCAATGCCCGTCGGCGAGAAAATGGTGACCAGTCCGGTCGGGCTGATACGGATCCCGCCGCCCCCGCAGACAAACTGCATTCCCTTTCTGGCACTGCCGTTCATTTTCCCGGCGGTGCTCGTGAGCGTGAAATCCTGCTGCGACAGCATGTGCATTTCGCCCCGCTGCGCCTGCGTCGTAATATCCCCCGCACCGGCAATCATCTGGATGCCGAGTTTGCGGGCAAACAGCGACAGTTTTTCCCCTACGGCCAGCGAGAATTTTTTCACCACATTCACGCTGGCATTCCCGCCCGCTGTGGCAATCAGGTCTTTCCCGGCGGAAAGTTGCAGGCTGTCCGGCGTAACCAGCGCAATTCCACTTTTTCCATATGCCAAAATACCGGGCTCCGCGAGATGACTCAGCGTCTGGCTGAGCGCATTTTGCCGATCGGTTTCCACATTACTCGCGCCTGCCGTAAGCGCACTTTGCTGTAGGGTCATCGCCAGCGACAACGCCTTTTCAAGTTGTGCAATAGCCGCTGTCATATCCAGTTGCTTCCCCCCCGCGCGGGGCTGGGCTTCCGTGGTGATCATCACGCCTTTCGCAGCACGCAGCGCCATCCAGTCGTCGGTGCGAGCCTCCACACCTTCCCCGCGCTTTTTGCCTTCAGCATCAACCAGGTGACCCACACTCACTTGCCCTTTGCCGTACTCCGTAGCGATTTTGATGTGCTCCTGCCCGCGACGATCTTCAAGACGGATCTTGTTCAACGCGGCCGTGCGGATCACGTTTCGGGTATCGTTACGGTTTGTGACTAAATCCGGGTGGCTGCCGTCGTGCATGACATGCGCGATAAAAGGTCTGTCCGGATCGCCGCCTTCGAAACCAACGGCAACTTCAGTCCCCTCCAGTAGCGGAAAGTGAATACCAAAGGTGTCACCGGCGTACGGCCTGCCGAGGCGTACCAGGGCGCTTTCGAATCCGACCCGTTTTTCATCAAGGTCAAAATCGAACTTAACCCTGTAGCGCCCAACCGCATCAAGTCCGGCATAGGTTTTATCTCCCCCGATAGCCTTCACTCTGGCGGGCACCGTTCCGGCTATCACCGGCCGGGATAAGTATTCAGGACGGAAGCTATAGCCCTGGATATAGGGGATCCCAGAAAGTACGGCGCGATAGTGTTCAGCACGGCTGCCGCGGATAGTCATCGCAGTTATCACAAACCCGGACTTAAACCCGTCAGGTACAGGCCCTGAGGGATAAAACATAATGCCTGGCTGAAGCTCGGGATCGCTGGTTGTCGCCCCCAGAAGACTCTGTCCGTTCAACAGGCGTTCATAACGCAGACGAGCGTAAAATGCGGCGGTTTCCGCCTCTTCACCGTGAAAATCCCCCGCAGTCAGATAGTGATCGGCATAGTGATAGTGTTGGCCTGTCGTTACACCTTCGGGAATATCGCTCGTTTTAACGGTCTTATCCGTCTGCGGCGATTGCGGGTCACGGTAGTTATAGGTGCGAACCAACACATTTTTGGGGATCAGGCCGTGCTGCTCCTCCAGATCGGTAATGTATTCGCTATAACTGGTCATGCCTGAATGTCGGACATAAGGCATCTGTTTGTCGCTGAAGTTGTAACGACGCGCAGAATCCCCAAAAATAACGACGGTTTCCGTTTTCACTTTGTTGTGATTCTCAAATCGGAACCAGATCCCTATCTCTGCCAGCAGCCGACGGATGAACCGCAAATCGGTTTCTTTCCACTGAACGATCATTTCCCGTCGTGGATAACTGTGGCTCAGTTGGTCAAAATCAATGTTGTAGCCGTCAAAGTGACCACTGTCCTTCATCAGCTTTGTAACGAGCTCCGGGACTGTCATGTTCATGTAAACCGCAGAACGGTAATTTTGATCCAGCAGCGCCAGCTCATGCTCCAGCACGCATTCATACAGTGCTTCGTCACCTGAAGACATCAGCCGCGAAAATTGGGTGATCGTGCCATTAATCTGGCGAACCGGCAGCCAGGAGGTTTGCCCATGCCATGAGGCTTCCAGATTGGGTGCACGCAGAATAAACTCAGCCCTTTGATTAAGAACAGCATTAATGGCAATGTTTAGATCCGGACTGGTAAAGCGAATGGTATAGCGATAAGGCTCGCTTAATATCTCTTTTCCTGTAAAAGAATGAACATCTGAAATAACATTTTTGCTACGCGGGAAATACAATAAATATCTGTTTAACGTGTCCTGCCTTTGAGCTACCTCAGATTCCCCTGACATTATTAGCTATCCTTTTAACAAACATTCCGTTCATTAAAAACAATACACCCATCGCCCCCCCATTAAAATACCCAACTTCAGGTTGAATTAATTCACGGGAAGTGAATCTATTCACAGAATAAATAAAAAAGGACCAGACAATTTTATCACACATAAATTCAGAATGATTTATTCACCAAATATATAAGTGAAGGATTATTTAATAATGAAAAATAATACGCCTGGGGTTAGGGATATTAGAAATGTTGTGTAGAGAAGAAGAACTTATACATGCTGGTCACATAAAGTGACCAGCATCAGGCCAGAGGGCCTGCTTTATGCATTGGGCATTTGTTACTGTTTCGCGCCTTCTACCGCTTCGCGAGCCAGTTTAGTGATGCGATCCCAGTCGCCTGCTTCCAGCGCATCCGCCGGAACCAGCCAGGAGCCACCGATGCACAGCACGCTTTTCAGCGCCAGGTAGTCACGGTAGTTGGCCGGAGAGATGCCGCCCGTTGGGCAGAAACGCACCTGGGAGAATGGGCCCGCAATCGCCTGCAACGCTTTGGTGCCGCCGTTCGCTTCAGCCGGGAAAAATTTGAACTCTTTCAGGCCGTAGTCCATGCCCAGCATCAGTTCAGAAACGGTGCTGATACCCGGGATCAGCGGAATAGAACCTTCGGTTGCGGCTTTCAGCAGGGGCTCGGTCAGCCCCGGGCTGATGGCAAACTGTGCGCCCGCTTCGGTCACTTCCGCCAGCTGCTGCGCATTCAGAACCGTACCTGCACCGATGATCGCTTCCGGCACTTCTTTGGCGATAGCGCGAATCGCATCCATCGCACAGGCCGTACGCAGGGTCACTTCCAGAACACGAACGCCACCCGCAACCAGTGCCTTCGCCATTGGGACAGCGTGCTCAAGTTTGTTTACCACAATAACCGGCACGACAGGGCCAGTAGTCAGGATTGCTTCTGCACTTGTTTTCCAGTTTTTCATCAGAGTTTTCTCTCGCCAGATCGTTAAAATCAAGTCGTCTTAAAACGTAATACAGGTTGCGCCCTGCTCCGCACCGGAGAGTTTCTCACGCAACGCACCAAACATTTCGCGTCCGGTACCCACGCGGGATGCGCTCAGGTCAGGAATATGTGGCTGACGCGCCGCCAGCTCTGCTTCGTCCACCAGCAGGGTTAACTCGCCTGTCTGACCGTTAACGCGGATCATGTCACCATCACGCACTTTCGCCAGCAGGCCGCCGTCGTAGGCTTCCGGGGTGACATGAATCGCTGAAGGCACTTTACCGGATGCCCCCGAGAGGCGTCCATCGGTCACCAGTGCAATTTTGAAACGGCGGTCCAATAATACACCAAGCGGCGGCATAAGTTTATGTAATTCTGGCATCCCGTTCGCTTTTGGTCCCTGATGACGCACCACGACCACACAGTCTTTATCAAGCAGACCCGCGTCAAAAGCAGGTAAAACGTCGTGCTGGCTTTCAAACACCACCGCCGGGGCTTCAATCACCTGATTCTCTTCCGGCACGGCAGAGGTTTTCATCACGGCACGTCCAAGGTTACCGCTCAGCACTTTGGTGCCGCCGTGAGGAGAGAACGGCTGTTCGAAGGTTGCGATAACCTGAGGATCGAGCGAGTCGCTCGCTCCTTCGCGCCAGTCCAGCTCACCGTTGTTCAGCCAGGGTTCAAGGGTATAGCGATGCAGGCCAAAGCCCGCCACCGTGTTGACATCCTCATGCAGCAGGCCGCCTTTCAGCAGCTCGCGCATCAGCACCGGCACGCCGCCCGCGGCCTGGAAGTGGTTGATGTCCGCCGGACCGTTCGGGTACAGACGCGCCATCAGCGGTACCACAGAGGAGATATCGGAGAAGTCATCCCAGTTAATCAGAATGCCCGCCGCGCGCGCCATCGCGACAAGGTGCATGGTATGGTTGGTTGAACCGCCGGTCGCCAGCAGGGCGACAATCCCGTTTACGATAACTTTTTCATCCACCATTTTGCCCATTGGCATCCACTCGTTGCCGTTACCGGTCAGGCGCGTCACCTGACGGGCTGCGGCTTCGGTCAGCGCTTTACGCAGTGGCGCATCCGGCTGGATGAACGACGAGCCCGGTAGCTGCATCCCCATAAACTCCACCACCATCTGGTTGGTGTTGGCCGTACCGTAGAACGTACAGGTGCCCGGCGCGTGATAAGACGCGGCTTCCGCTTCCAGCAGTGCCTGACGGTCCGCTTTTCCTTCGGCATACAGCTGGCGGATACGGACTTTTTCCTTGTTTGGCAGACCGCTTGCCATCGGGCCTGACGGCACAAAAATCGCTGGCAGATGGCCAAACGACAGCGCGGCCATCACCAGCCCCGGGACGATTTTGTCGCACACGCCCAGATAGAGCGCGCCATCAAACATATTGTGAGACAGGCCCACTGCCGCCGACATGGCGATCACTTCGCGGCTCAGCAGGGACAGTTCCATACCGTCCTGGCCCTGGGTTACGCCATCACACATGGCCGGCACGCCGCCTGCAACCTGGCCCACCGCGTTCACGCTGTGCAGCGCATTGCGGATGATAGACGGGTAGACCTCATACGGCTGGTGGGCTGAAAGCATGTCGTTATAGGAGGTAATGATGGCGATATTGTTACGCAACATGCTTTTCAGCGCGTCTTTATCACCAGGCTGGCAGGCCGCAAAGCCGTGGGCCAGATTCCCGCAGGCCAGCTGTGAGCGATGGACCGTTTCACTCTTCGCCTGTTCGATGCGGGCAAGGTAGGCAGCACGGGTCTCTTGCGAGCGTTCAACAATGCGTTGTGTTACGCGTAACAATGTCGGATTCATAAAAGCTCCTCTAATTTATCTGTCCAGGCTCGGGAGTTTACACAGTTTCTGACGGTTGTTAACAACGCTGAAACGCCTGATATCCGGAGCACAGGGGCAAAATGTCTGAAGGGAGTGTAATAAAAAAAGCTCCGCGGGTGAATCCACGCGGAGCTTAAAAGATAAAAATTATGCCACTTGCTGTGTTAGATCATGTTACCGGTAAAATAACACCTTTGGGCTAGAGAAGGTGGTTATTCAAACTCGTTCCAGGAGCGGCCATCACGGGTGATCATCGCAACGGAGGCGACAGGTCCCCATGTTCCCGCCTGATACGGTTTTGGCGCGTCCTGATCGGCTGCCCACGCTTCGGTGATGGAGTCGACCCACTTCCACGCCTCTTCCACTTCATCGCGGCGGACGAACAGCGCCTGGATACCACGCATGGTTTCCAGCAGCAGACGCTCGTAAGCGTCGGCCAGATGCGTCTGGTTGAAGGTTTCAGAGTAGCTCAGGTCGAGCTTGGTGGTTTGCAGGTTGTGTTTGTGATCAAGACCCGGCACTTTGTTCAGGATCTGAATATCCACACCCTCGTCCGGTTGCAGACGGATGGTCAGTTTATTCTGCGGCAGTTCCTGCCAGGATTCTTTGAACAGGTTCAGTTCCGGATTTTTGAAGTAGACCACCACTTCGGAGCATTTTGCCGGCAGACGTTTCCCGGTACGCAGGTAGAACGGCACACCGGCCCAGCGCCAGTCGTCGATATCCACGCGGATCGCCACAAACGTCTCGGTGTTGCTGGACTTGTTCGCGCCCTCTTCTTCCAGATAGCCAGGAACTTTTTTCCCCTGGGCAAAACCTGCGGTGTACTGGCCGCGCACGGTTTTCTCACGCACGTTGGAGCGGTCAATACGGCGCAGTGATTTCAGCACTTTCACTTTGGCGTCACGAATGCTGTCGGCCGTCAGATCTGACGGTGGAGACATGGCAATCATGCACAGAATTTGCAGCAGGTGGTTCTGGATCATGTCACGCATCTGGCCGGCCTGGTCGAAGTAGCCCCAACGGCCTTCGATGCCCACCTCTTCCGCCACGGTAATTTCCACGTGGTCGATAGTGCGGTTGTCCCAGTTGTTCACAAACAGGGAGTTGGCAAAACGCAGCGCCAGCAGGTTCAGTACCGTCTCTTTGCCCAGATAGTGGTCAATACGGTAAACCTGACACTCCTCAAAGAACTCGCCTACCTGGTCGTTGATTTCACGCGAGGTCGCCAGCGACGTACCCAGCGGTTTCTCCATCACTACGCGCGCCGGTTTGGCGTTCAGCTTCGCCTCGCCCAGACCTTTGCAGATGGCGCCGAAGGTGCTTGGCGGCATGGCGAAATAGTTAATAGTGACACGATTTTCCTGGTCAAGCATTTCACCCAGACGGGTAAAGGCGCCTACATCGTTGACGTCCAGGTTGCAGAAATCGAGACGCCCGCTCAGCTTATCCCAAAGGCTTTCATCGATTTTCTCTTTCATGAACGTTTCGAGCGCCTCACGCACGACTTTGGTATAAGCCTCCTTATCCCAGTCTGCGCGCCCTACCCCAAGGATCCGGGTGTCGGGATGGATCTGGCCCGCTTTTTCGAGCTGATACAGGGAAGGCAGCAATTTTCGGCGTGCAAGATCGCCTTTCGCGCCGAAAATGACCAGGTCACATGCCTGGGCTGTTTGCGTTACCGCCATGTCATTCTCCTCAGTTAGATCGCCTGGTACTCTGCCAGGTATCGTTGTAATTTTATTACAATGCACTGTACTGCTTTTACGCGTTTCCTGAAACCATTAGCGCTTAACGTCGCGTGCGATACGGTGATTTTTCGTCGCCTGGGCCATTACGCCCGTCTGATGACGCAACAAACGTCGATTCTTTGCGCAACGGGGTCAGAGCAAAACCCGACGTCGATCAAGTAATGAAAAAAAACAACAACATTTCTTGTCGACGATTACCCTTTCGGGAGTCCTGGGGGTAATATCGGCTAAATCGAATCAAGGTTTCATCTCTTTATGAAATCGTTTATGCCCTCATGAGCGTCTTGTTAACAATGAACATGCTGGAAAAAATCCAGTTTCAACTGGAACACCTTAGCAAATCCGAGCGCAAAGTGGCTGAAGTTATTCTCGCCGCGCCCGCTCAGGCGATTCATTCAAGCATCGCCGCTCTGGCACAGGAATCGGGCGTCAGCGAACCGACGGTCAATCGATTCTGTCGTAGTCTGGACACGCGCGGCTTTCCTGATTTTAAACTGCATCTGGCCCAAAGTCTGGCAAACGGCACCCCGTATGTTAATCGCAATGTCGATGAAGACGACAGCGTTGATGCATACACCGCAAAAATATTTGAATCGGCAATGGCCACGCTCGACCACGTTCGCCAGTCTCTGGACATGAGTTCAGTAAATCGCGCGGTCGATCTTCTCACGCAGGCCAAACGGATTGCCTTCTTTGGCCTTGGCTCGTCCGCCGCCGTGGCGCATGACGCCATGAATAAGTTCTTTCGCTTTAACGTGCCGGTGATTTACTCCGATGACATTGTGCTGCAACGCATGAGCTGTATGAATTGTAGCGAAGATGATGTCGTGGTACTCATCTCTCATACGGGCCGCACCAAGAGCCAGGTGGAGCTGGCGCAGCTCGCGCGTGACAACGATGCGATGGTCATCGCCCTGACGACGGCAGGTACGCCGCTCGCCCGGGAAGCGACGCTCGCCATTACCCTGGACGTACCGGAGGATACCGACATGTACATGCCGATGGTCTCCCGCCTGGCGCAGTTGACGGTCATCGACGTACTGGCGACAGGTTTTACCTTACGCCGGGGCGCAAAATTCCGGGATAACTTGAAGCGGGTCAAGGAAGCCCTGAAAGAATCGCGTTTTGATAAAGAATTGCTTATAAAGAGCGATGTTCCCTAATAACGACGAAGTACGATTTACGGCATTCGGTCCCCTCGCTACTGCCTTGCGATAGATGAAGGCCGATTCTATGTTCACGCAACACCAAAGTTGTTTCAGTCAACGGAGTATTACATGTCCAGAAGGCTTCGCAGAACCAAGATCGTCACCACCTTAGGCCCGGCCACCGACCGCGATAATAACCTCGAAAAGATTATCGCCGCGGGTGCTAACGTGGTGCGTATGAACTTCTCTCACGGTACGCCAGAAGACCATAAATTACGTGCCGACAAAGTGCGTGAAATCGCAGCTAAACTGGGCCGCCATGTTGCTATCCTCGGTGACCTGCAAGGTCCAAAAATCCGCGTATCGACCTTTAAAGAAGGCAAAGTCTTCCTCAACATCGGCGATAAATTCCTGCTGGACGCCAACCTGAGCAAAGGCGAAGGCGATAAGGAAAAAGTGGGTATCGACTACAAAGGTCTGCCTGCTGACGTTGTGCCTGGCGACATCCTGCTGCTGGACGACGGACGCGTACAGCTGAAAGTGCTGGAAGTTCAGGGTATGAAGGTGTTCACCGAAGTGACCGTCGGCGGCCCGCTCTCCAACAACAAAGGCATCAACAAACTCGGCGGTGGCCTGTCTGCCGAAGCGCTGACCGATAAAGACAAAGCGGATATCGTGACCGCAGCGCAGATCGGCGTGGATTATCTGGCCGTCTCCTTCCCGCGCTGCGGTGAAGATCTGAACTATGCTCGCCGCCTGGCGCGCGATGCAGGCTGCGATGCGAAAATCGTTGCAAAAGTGGAACGCGCTGAAGCGGTCTGCGATCAGGACGCGATGGACGACGTGATCCTGGCGTCTGACGTGGTGATGGTTGCCCGTGGTGACCTGGGCGTGGAAATTGGCGACCCTGAACTGGTCGGTATCCAGAAAGCGCTGATCCGTCGCGCGCGTCAGCTGAACCGCGCGGTGATCACCGCCACCCAGATGATGGAATCCATGATCACCAACCCAATGCCGACCCGTGCAGAAGTCATGGATGTGGCGAACGCCGTGCTGGATGGTACTGACGCGGTGATGCTGTCAGCGGAAACCGCGGCGGGTCAGTATCCGGCGGAAACCGTGGCCGCCATGGCGCGCGTCTGCCTGGGTGCAGAGAAGATCCCAAGCATTAACGTCTCCAAGCACCGCCTGGATATCCAGTTCGACAACGTGGAAGAAGCGATTGCGATGTCTGCGATGTACGCAGCCAACCACCTGAAAGGGGTCACGGCGATCATCACCATGACCGAATCTGGCCGTACCGCGCTAATGACGTCCCGTATCAGCTCCGGTCTGCCGATCTTCGCCATGTCCCGTCACGAGCGTACGCTGAACCTGACGGCGCTGTATCGCGGCGTGACGCCAGTATACTTCGACAGCACCAACGACGGCGTGGCCGCCGCGCACGATGCCGTGAACCTGCTGCGCGACAAAGGTTATCTGGTATCCGGTGATATCGTTATCGTGACGCAGGGTGACGTGATGAGCACCATCGGCTCAACCAATACCACCCGCGTACTGACCGTAGAGTAAGCTCTGATCCCCTCTCCCCTAAGGGGAGAGGGGTGAAGGTTTCCTATTTCTTCGGGAAAAGCTCTTTACGCTTGTACGGCTCTGTTTCGCCAGGTTTACGCGTTTTGAGCAGCTTCAGGATCCACGTATATTGCTCCTTATGCGGCCCCACCAGCACTTCCACCTCTTCATTCATGCGGCGTGCGATGGTGTGATCGTCTGCGGTCAGCAGATCGTCCATCGGCGGACGTACCTCAATGCTCAGGCGATGCGTTTTACCGTCATAAGCCGGGAACAGTGGGATCACGCGGGCGCGGCAGACTTTCATCAGGCGACCAATCGCTGGTAGCGTGGCTTTATAGGTTGCGAAGAAATCGACAAACTCGCTGTGCTCAGGACCATGGTCCTGATCGGGCAGATAGTAGCCCCAGTAACCCTGACGTACCGACTGAATGAAAGGCTTAATGCCATCGTTTCGGGCGTGCAAGCGTCCGCCAAAGCGACGGCGCACGGTATTCCAGACGAAATCGTAGATTTTGTTTCCCTGATTATGGAACATCGCCGCCATTTTCTGGCCCTGCGACGCCATTAACATCGCCGGAATGTCGACCCCCCAGCCGTGCGGCACCAGGAAAATCACCTTTTCATCATTGCGACGCATCTCGTCGATGATCTCCAGCCCTTTCCAGTCAACGCGTTCGACGATCTTCTCCGGCCCTTTCAGCGCCAGTTCCGCCATCATCGCCATCGCCTGCGGCGCAGTGGTATACATGTCATCAATGATTGCTTCGCGTTCGGCGTCGCTTTTATCCGGGAAACAGTACAACAGGTTTATTTGCGCGCGTCGGCGCGCGCTTTTACCCAAGCGCCCTGCCAGGCGCCCCACTTTACCGAGCACCGGATCGCGGAGGGAAGCAGGTAGCAACGCCATGCCAGCAAACGCGTATACGCCAATCCAGGCGCCCCAGTTACGCGGGTGGCGAAAAGATTTTTCAAACTCAGGAATGTACTCAATATTGTTTTTTTTGGTTTCCATGCGGGTTCCAGGGTCTGGTGACGCAAAAATATATGCGGATAGTGTAGCGAGGCTGCCGCCCGCGCACAAAAGAAAAAGCCGGCGCATACTGACGCCGGCTTTTTAAATCAGGAGAGCTTAGTCGAAGCGCAGCTGCGGCATCACCTCTTTCACCTGCGCCAGGTAATCTTTGCGATCTTTCCCGGTCAGCCCTTCGGTGCGCGGCAGTTTCGCCGTCAGCGGGTTAACCGCCTGCTGGTTGATCCACACTTCATAGTGCAGGTGCGGCCCCGTCGACCGGCCGGTGTTACCGGACAGCGCGATGCGATCGCCACGTTTCACCTTCTGGCCCGGTTTGACCAGCAGTTTACGCAGGTGCATGTAGCGGGTGGTGTACGTACGACCGTGACGAATAGCAACGTAATAGCCAGCAGCACCGCTGCGTTTCGCCATGACCACTTCACCATCTCCTACCGCCAGCACTGGCGTGCCCTGCGGCATAGCGAAGTCAACGCCACGGTGCGGCGCTACGCGGCCCGTTACCGGGTTCAGACGACGCGGGTTAAAGTTGGAGGAGACGCGGAACTGTTTCGCCGTTGGGAAACGCAGGAAGCCTTTTGCCAGACCCGTACCGCTGCGGTCATAGAACTTACCGTCTTCCGCGCGAATAGCGTAGTAGTCTTTGCCGTCTGAACGCAGACGAACGCCCACCAGCTGGCTCTGCTCGCGCTTACCGTCCAGCATTTCGCGGGACATCAGGACAGAGAACTGATCGCCTTTTTTCAGTTTGCGGAAATCCATCTGCCACTGCATGGCTTTGATCACCGAGCTGATTTCAGCGCTGGTCAGGCCGGCATCGCGTGCGCTGGAAACAAAGCTGCCGCCGACGGTCCCTTTCATGACGCTGTTAACCCAGTCGCCCTGCTGCAATTCACTGGTCATTTTGAAACCGTTTGCAGTGCGATCGTAGGTGCGGGTTTCGCGACGGGACATCTCCCAGGTCAAACGTTGCAGATCGCCGTCGGGCGTTAAGGTCCAGGAAAGTTGCTGACCAATTTTCAGGTTACGCAGTTCTTTATCGGATGCGGCGAGCTGGCTGATGTTGCCCATGTCGATACCGTACTGGTTCAGGACGCTGCTCAGCGTATCGCCAGTGGATACAACATATTCATGAATGCCAGCTTCATTCTGGATCTTGTCATCCAGCTCATCCTGGGGAATCGCTTCATCTTCCTGAGCGGCCTGATCGATAGGCTCGCTGGCCTCGGGCAGCAGAGAGCGGATCTCGCTCTTCTCCAGTTCGATGGTTTTGATGATTGGGGCGGAACTCGGGTGGTAAACATAGGGCCGCCAGACGGCGACCGCTAATGTGAGAACTGTAAGCGACCCCAGCATAACGCGGTGGGGTCGAGGCAGATTGTTAAATGCCAGGGCGACAGAGCGGGCTATCTGTTGCACGTATTCACTTCCTCGTTAATCTCCTTTCAGGCAGCTCGCATACTGATTCGCCAGTTGGCTGAGGAACTGCGAATAGCTCGCTTTGCTCAACTGGATGTTCGTACCTAGCGGGTCAAGGGTTCCCATGCGCACGGATGTTCCCCTGGCCACGGCTTCTACGACCGCTGGCCTGAACTGTGGCTCAGCAAAAACGCATGTCGCTTTTTGCTCAACCAACTGTGTTCTGATTTCATGTAAACGCTGCGCACCAGGCTGAATTTCAGGGTTGACGGTAAAATGCCCCAGCGGGGTCAGACCGTAATGTTTCTCGTAATACCCGTAGGCATCATGAAAAACGAAGTACCCTTTTCCTTTAAGCGGTGCGAGCTCGTTACCCACCTGTTTGTCGGTTGCGGCTAATTGAGCCTCAAAATCCTTCAGGTTGGCGTCGAGTTTGATTCGACTTTGCGGCATAAGTTCCACTAATTTGTCGTGGATTGCAACCGCTGTAAGCCGCGCTATCTCTGGGGAGAGCCAGAGATGCATGTTGTATTCACCGTGATGGTGATGGTCGTCACCTTTTTCACCATGAGCATGGTCGTGGTCATGCTCATCACCCTCGTCCTCAGCTCCTTTCATGAGTAACGGTTTCACGCCGGACAGCCCGGCAATCGTCACCTGTTTCTCAGCGGGAAGCTGTCTGGCTGACTTCTGCATGAACGCTTCCATCTCAGGACCAATCCAGACGACTAAGTCCGCGTTCTGTAAGCGTTTTACATCAGATGGACGCAGAGAATAATCATGCTCGGAAGCCCCGTCAGGCAGCAGAACCTGTGTCTCAGTGACCCCGTCCGCGATGGCAGAGGCGATAAATCCAAGCGGTTTAAGCGAAGCGACAACAGCGGCGTTAACATCTTGTGCTGTTGTACCCCAAAGAGCAGCGGATAAAGCTGCGAAAAGAAGCGTATTTTTCTGTAACATAATGCGACTAATCATCGTAATGAATGCGTGGAATGTGATATTATAACATTCGATGACTTCTGCAAGCTTAAATTGACATGACGACTTTAGTTTCTCTTGAAAATGTTTCGGTCTCATTCGGCCAGCGCCGCGTCCTTTCTGACGTGTCGCTGAATCTGAAGCCCGGCAAAATACTCACGCTGCTCGGCCCTAACGGTGCAGGCAAATCGACGCTGGTGCGCGTCGTATTAGGCCTGGTAGCCCCTGACGCAGGTGTTATCGTCCGCGAAGACAAATTGCGTATCGGCTATGTGCCGCAAAAATTACATCTTGATGCCACCCTGCCCCTGACGGTGAGCCGCTTCCTGCGCCTCCGTCCCGGTACGCGTAAAGCGGATATCCTCCCGGCGCTGAAACGCGTTCAGGCGGGACATCTTGTTGAGGCGCCCTTGCAAAAGCTGTCGGGCGGTGAAACCCAGCGCGTATTGCTTGCCCGTGCCCTGCTCAGCAGCCCTCAGCTGCTGGTCCTGGACGAGCCGACGCAGGGTGTTGACGTCAACGGTCAGGTTGCGCTGTACGATCTGATTGACCAGCTCCGTCGGGAGCTTAACTGCGCGGTGCTGATGGTCTCCCATGATCTGCATCTGGTGATGGCCAAAACCGACGAAGTACTGTGCCTGAACCATCACATTTGTTGTTCCGGCACGCCGGAAGTGGTGTCAATGCATCCCGAATTTATCTCCATGTTTGGCCATCGTGGCGCCGAACAGCTGGGCATCTATCGCCATAATCACAATCACCGCCATGATTTACAGGGACGAATTGTCCTGCGTCGGGGAAATGGACACTCATGATTGAACTGTTACTGCCCGGCTGGCTGGCCGGGATTATGCTTGCCTGCGCCGCGGGTCCACTCGGCTCGTTTGTCGTCTGGCGCAGAATGTCCTATTTCGGCGATACGCTGGCCCATGCTTCATTGCTGGGTGTCGCGTTTGGTTTATTACTGGACGTGAACCCGTTTTATGCGGTGATTGTCGTCACGCTGCTGCTGGCTGCCGGTCTGGTCTGGCTGGAAAAACGCCCTCACCTGGCAATTGATACCCTGCTCGGCATTATGGCGCACAGCGCCCTGTCGCTGGGCCTGGTGGTAGTGAGCCTGATGTCAAACATCCGCGTAGATCTGATGGCCTACCTGTTTGGCGATCTGCTGGCCGTCACGCCCGAAGATCTCATTTCCATTGCCATTGGCGTGGCGGTGGTGCTCGGGATCCTGCTGTGGCAGTGGCGGAGTTTACTGGCGATGACCGTCAGCCCGGATCTGGCCTTTGTCGACGGCGTGAAGCTTCAGCGCGTGAAGCTGCTGTTGATGCTGGTGACGGCGTTAACCATCGGTGTGGCGATGAAGTTTGTCGGCGCGCTGATCATCACGTCGCTGCTGATAATCCCTGCCGCCACGGCGCGCCGTTTTGCGCGTACGCCGGAGCAAATGGCCGGTATCGCGGTGATTATCGGAATGATTGCGGTGACGGGCGGGTTAACCTTCTCGGCGTTTTATGACACGCCAGCGGGGCCGTCGGTGGTATTGTGCGCGGCGGTGTTGTTTATTTTCAGTATGATGAAAAAGACCGCGCAGTAGTCAGCATGTCCCCGGTGGCGCTTCGCTTACCGGGGCTAGAATTTATCGCTACTTACGGCATCGCGGGCGGCGTAATGCCGAAATGATTCCACGCCCGCACCGTCGCCATACGACCGCGCGGGGTACGCTGCAAGAAGCCTTGCTGGATCAGATACGGCTCCAGCACATCTTCGATAGTCTCACGCTCTTCGCCAATTGCCGCCGCCAGGTTATCCAGCCCTACTGGCCCGCCAAAGAACTTATCCAGCACCGCCAGCAGCAGCTTACGGTCCATATAGTCAAAACCTTCAGCATCGACGTTCAGCATATCCAGCGCCTGGGCGGCGATCTCGGCCGATATAGTGCCGTCGTGCTTCACCTCGGCAAAGTCACGCACCCGGCGCAGCAGGCGGTTGGCGATACGCGGCGTACCGCGGGAGCGCTTCGCCACTTCAAACGCCCCCTCTTCGCTCATATCCAGCCCCATGTAGCGCGCGCTGCGCCCCACAATATGCTGAAGGTCGGGCACCTGATAAAACTCCAGACGCTGCACGATACCAAAACGGTCACGCAGTGGAGAGGTCAGCGAGCCGGCACGGGTCGTGGCGCCAATCAGGGTAAACGGTGGCAGATCGATTTTGATCGAGCGCGCGGCCGGACCTTCACCGATCATGATATCCAGCTGGTAATCCTCCATTGCCGGATAGAGCACTTCCTCCACCACCGGAGAAAGACGGTGGATCTCGTCGATAAACAGCACGTCATGCGGTTCGAGGTTAGTCAGCATCGCCGCCAGGTCCCCTGCTTTCTCCAGTACCGGGCCGGAAGTGGTACGCAGGTTAACGCCCATTTCGTTGGCGACGATATTCGCCAGGGTGGTTTTACCTAACCCCGGCGGACCAAAAATCAGCAGGTGATCGAGCGCATCGCCGCGCAGCTTTGCCGCCTGGATGAAAATCTCCATCTGAGAACGAACCTGCGGCTGGCCGATATACTCATCCAGCAGTTTGGGACGGATCGCGCGATCCACCACGTCATCTGGCTGAATGGTGCCTGCCGATACCAGGCGGTCTGCTTCAATCATCCTTTACCTCACAATGCAGCGCGCAGCGCTTCACGAATCAGGGTTTCACTGCTGGCATCCGGTTTAGCAATTTTGCTCACCATCCGGCTGGCCTCCTGAGGTTTATAGCCCAGCGCCACCAGCGCGGCAACCGCTTCCTGCTCGGCATCATCATCCGATGCAGGCGCGCCCGGGGAAGTCAGCACCAGATCGGCTGCCGGCGTGAACAGATCGCCATGCAGACCTTTAAAGCGGTCCTTCATCTCGACAATTAAACGCTCGGCAGTTTTCTTCCCGATGCCCGGAAGTTTAATTAACGCAGCCGGATCTTCACGCTCAACGGCGTTCACAAACTGTGGCGCTGACATACCGGACAGAATCGCAAGCGCCAGCTTCGGCCCGACGCCGTTGGTTTTGATCAATTCGCGGAACAGGGTGCGTTCCTGTTTGTTATTGAATCCGTACAGCAGCTGAGCGTCTTCACGCACCACAAACTGGGTAAAGACAACCGCCTCTTTGCCCGCCTCCGGCAGCTCGTAGAAGCAGGTCATCGGCATATGGACTTCATAGCCCACGCCACCCACTTCCAGCAGCACTAACGGGGGTTGTTTTTCAATGATGATGCCTCTGAGTCTGCCTATCACGTGACGCTCCTGCGTTCTGGAAGAAATTATCTGCCGACATAATAAAAAAAGGCTGGATAAACATCCAGCCTGATTTGTCATTATCGTAACCTGCCTCGCGCCAGATTGAGCCGCGACTCGCTCATTTGCATCGCATTCTGGCTGACGTGACAGTGGGTAATCGCAATGGCCAGCGCATCCGCGGCGTCGGCCTGCGGGTTCGCAGGGAGCTTCAGCAGGGTACGCACCATGTGCTGCACCTGGCTTTTCTCCGCGCTACCAATGCCCACCACCGTCTGCTTAACCTGACGGGCCGCATACTCGAACACCGGCAGATCCTGGTTCACGGCGGCAACAATCGCCACGCCGCGCGCCTGACCGAGCTTTAACGCCGAGTCAGCATTTTTCGCCATAAAGACCTGCTCGATGGCGAAATAGTCCGGCTGAAACTGGGTGATGATCTCCGACACGCCCGCATAGATGAGCTTCAGGCGCGACGGCAGATCGTCCACTTTGGTGCGAATACACCCACTGCCGAGGTAGGTTAACTGGCGTCCCACCTGACGGATAACGCCATACCCGGTGACGCGTGAGCCTGGGTCAATCCCGAGAATAATCGACATCACGCGTCTCCTGTAACGGATCTACACGCTCTCATCAGAGAGTCGCTGCAACCTCATCAGAGATTTCACCGTTGTGGTACACTTCCTGTACGTCGTCGCAGTCTTCGAGCATGTCGATCAGACGCAGCAGTTTCGGTGCGGTTTCCGCATCCATGTCCGCTTTGGTAGACGGGATCATGGAGACTTCAGCGTTATCCGCCTTCAGGCCAGCCGCTTCCAGCGCATCACGCACGGCCCCCATCTCTTCCCATGCGGTGTAAACATCAATAGCGCCGTCGTCGTAGGTCACCACGTCTTCCGCACCGGCTTCCAGCGCCGCTTCCATGATCGCATCTTCGTCGCCTTTCTCGAAGGAGATGACGCCTTTTTTGCTGAACAGGTACGCTACAGAACCGTCAGTGCCCAGGTTGCCGCCGGTTTTGGTGAACGCGTGGCGCACTTCCGCAACGGTACGGTTACGGTTGTCGGACAGACACTCAACCATCACCGCCGTACCGCCAGGACCGTAACCTTCATAAATGATGGTTTCCATGTTCGCGTCTTCATCACCGCCCACGCCACGTGCGATTGCACGGTTCAGGGTGTCACGCGTCATGTTGTTGGACAGGGCTTTATCCACCGCCGCGCGCAGACGTGGGTTAGAGGCCGGATCGCCGCCGCCCAGACGCGCCGCTGTCACCAGCTCACGAATGATTTTGGTAAAGATTTTACCGCGTTTGGCATCCTGTGCCGCTTTGCGGTGTTTGGTGTTGGCCCACTTACTATGACCTGCCATAAAAAGTTCTCCAAAAATCGCGCCTTCTCAGGCAGCGTTAATTACAAATTCTTCAATCGCCTGCCGGTTGCTCCACGACTTGGTCAGTGCGGCGGCATCCGCCGCATCCACCCAGCGGTAGGTCAGGTGTTCCGTGAACACGATCTCCCGCTCATGGGGAAGCGCAAGGCAGAACCATGATTCCGTATTGCGCTCAATTCCCGGTGCATAGCGATGACGTAAATGGCTAAAAATTTCAAACTCCACCGTGCGCTGACAGTCCTTCAGGGTCAGTTGCTCGTAAGCAACATCAATGGCGACCTCTTCCTTTACTTCACGCGCGGCGGCCTGCGGTGCGGTCTCCCCCTCTTCCAGGCTGCCGGTAACCGACTGCCAGAAATCCGGATCGTCGCGCCGCTGCAACATCAGCACCCGCTTCGTGTCTTCTGCATAAATGACCACCAGAACCGAAACGGGACGCTTATATGCCATATCAGTTTTTCTCTTCCTTCTTCACCACCTCAATGCCCAGCTCAGCCAGCGCGGCCGGGTTGGCAAAGCTTGGCGCTTCAGTCATCAGACACGCCGCTGCGGTGGTTTTCGGGAAGGCGATCACATCACGGATGTTATCGGTGCCGGTCAGCAGCATGGTCAAACGGTCAAGACCGAAAGCCAGACCCGCGTGCGGAGGGGTACCGTACTTCAGGGCGTCCAGCAGGAAGCCAAACTTCTCGCGCTGCTCCTGTTCGTTGATGCCCAGGATGCCAAACACGGTCTGCTGCATTTCGCCGCTGTGAATACGCACGGAACCACCGCCCACTTCGTAGCCGTTGATGACCATATCGTAGGCGTTGGCGACGGCCTCTTCCGGTGCCGCTTTCAGCTCGGCAGCCGTCATGTCTTTTGGCGAGGTGAACGGGTGGTGCATCGCGGTCAGGCCGCCTTCACCGTCGTCTTCAAACATCGGGAAGTCGATCACCCACAGCGGCGCCCATTTACTTTCGTCGGTCAGGTTCAGGTCTTTGCCGAGCTTCAGACGCAGCGCGCCCATCGCATCCGCAACCACTTTCTTGTTGTCTGCGCCGAAGAAGATCATGTCGCCGTCCTGCGCGCCGGTGCGCTCCAGGATCGCTTCCACGATGTCCGCGTTCAGGAATTTCGCAACCGGGCTGGTGATACCTTCCAGACCTTTCGCACGCTCGGTCACTTTAATATAGGCCAGACCTTTCGCGCCGTAGATCTTGATGAAGTTGCCGTAGTCGTCAATCTGCTTACGGCTCAGAGCCGCTCCGCCCGGCACGCGCAGTGCCGCCACGCGGCCTTTCGGATCGTTAGCCGGGCCAGCAAAGACCGCGAACTCAACGGCTTTCACCAGGTCTGCCACGTCCACCAGCTCCATCGGGTTACGCAGGTCTGGTTTGTCGGAGCCGTAGCGACGCTCGGCTTCCGCGAAGGTCATGATTGGGAAATCGCCCAGTTCGACGCCTTTCACGTCGTTCCACAGGCTACGTACCAGGGCTTCCATCACTTCACGCACCTGCTCAGCGGTCATGAAGGAGGTTTCCACATCGATCTGGGTAAATTCTGGCTGACGGTCAGCGCGCAGGTCTTCGTCGCGGAAGCATTTCACGATCTGATAGTAGCGATCGAAGCCAGACATCATCAGCAGCTGTTTGAACAGCTGTGGAGACTGCGGCAGCGCATAGAATTTGCCTTTATGGACGCGGGATGGCACCAGGTAATCGCGCGCGCCTTCCGGCGTGGCTTTGGTCAGCATCGGGGTTTCGATATCAAGGAAACCGTGGTCATCCATAAAACGGCGCACCAGGCTGGTGATTTTCGCACGGGTTTTCAGGCGCTGAGCCATTTCCGGACGACGCAGATCCAGGTAGCGGTATTTCAGACGCGCTTCTTCGGTGTTGACGTGGTTGGAGTCCAGCGGCAACGCTTCCGCGCGGTTGATGATCGTCAGATCGGACGCCAGCACTTCGATAGCGCCGGTCGCCATGTCGGCGTTGACGTTTTTCTCGTCACGCGCACGCACGGTGCCCGTCACCTGAATGCAGAACTCATTGCGCAGCTCAGAAGCCAGCTTCAACGCATCAGCGCGATCCGGATCGAAGAACACCTGAACGATACCTTCGCGGTCACGCATATCAATAAAGATAAGGCTACCAAGATCGCGACGACGATTGACCCAACCACACAGGGTGACCTGCTGCCCGACGTGGGACTGACGCAGCTGCCCGCAATATTCTGTACGCATGAGATATCCCTTAATTAGCCGCAGGCTGATTGTCGCCTGTCTCGCAGGCTACGATGTCGCAGCTTTCTGTATGTCACAACTGGATGAAAAAAGGCGGCTATTATACTGGAAATTCTGCCGCACGATAAGAGCGAAGCACGGCCTGACGCGCGTTTGCTGAACTCTTACTGCCTATTCTCACAAAAATTAACAAAATTATCCGACCGATAACAGGCCATCACGTCGTAAGGTGTAGAAAAGCAATCATTTAACGGGAGCGACGATGTTTACACTTGATGCCACCAAAACCGCCCTTGTGGTCATTGATTTACAGGAAGGCATTCTGCCTTTTGCCGGTGGTCCGCACACCGCTGACGATGTGGTCAGCCGCGCTGCGCGCCTGGCAGAAAAATGCCGCGCCAGCGGCTCGCCTGTTGTTATGGTGCGCGTCGGCTGGTCCGCTGATTTCGCCGAAGCGTTAAAACAGCCGGTTGATGCTCAGGCCCCGGCGCAGGCGCTGCCGGACAACTGGTGGACATATCCTGTCTCGCTCGGTAAACGCGACAGCGATATAGAAGTCACCAAACGCCAGTGGGGCGCATTCTACGGCACCGACCTGGAGCTCCAGCTGCGCCGTCGCGGGATCGACACGATTATTCTGTGCGGGATCTCCACCAACATTGGTGTGGAATCCACCGCCCGTAACGCCTGGGAGCTGGGCTTTAACCTGGTGATCGCGGAAGATGCGTGCAGCGCAGCCTCTGCGGATCAGCACCAGGGCAGCATGACCCATATCTTCCCGCGTATCGGTCGCGTGCGCAGCACGGATGAGATCCTCAGCGCGCTATGATGTACGTGGGCCTGCCCCAGTGGTCGCACCCGAAATGGGTGCGCCTGGGTATTACCAACCTTGAAGAGTATGCCCGACACTTTAACTGCGTGGAGGGCAATACCACGCTGTACGCTCTGCCCCGCGCGGAGATCGTCG
This sequence comes from Enterobacter sp. BWH52, assembly GCF_001037565.1. Lineage (NCBI taxonomy): Bacteria > Pseudomonadati > Pseudomonadota > Gammaproteobacteria > Enterobacterales > Enterobacteriaceae > Enterobacter > Enterobacter sp. BWH52. The sequence continues at coordinate 2,762,466 of NZ_KQ089854.1, forward strand.
AACGCTGGCGCGAGCAAACCACCGACGACTTCCGCTTTTGCTTTAAATTCCCGGCGACCATCTCCCACAACGCCGCGCTGCGCAACTGCGATGATTTAACCCACGAGTTTTTCACCCGGATGTCGCCTCTGGCCAACCGTATTGGCCAGTACTGGCTCCAGCTTCCCGCCACGTTTGGCCCACGCGACCTGCCCGCCCTCTGGCAGTTTCTCGAGGCCCTGCCACTTGATTTCACCTACGGCGTAGAAGTGAGGCATCCGGAATTCTTTGCCAAAGGCGACGCGGAGAAAGCGCTCAATCGCGGCCTGCATGAACGATCGGTCAACCGCGTGATCCTCGACAGCCGCCCCGTGCACAGCGCAATCCCGCACAGCGAAGCCGTTGTTGATGCCCAGCGCAAAAAACCGAAAGTGCCCGTCCATGCGATCGTAACGGCGCAGAACCCGATGGTCCGGTTTATCGGCAGCGATAACATGCAGCAAAATGAAGAGATGTTCGCCGTCTGGCTGCAAACGCTGGCGAAATGGGAGCACACCACCACGCCGTACCTTTTTTTACATACGCCGGATATCGCACAGGCGCCTGAACTGGTCGATGCTCTCTGGCAGGCCTTGCAGCAGGCGGTTCCGTCGGTTGGCCCCGCGCCGTCCATCCCACAACAATCTTCTCTTTTCTGAAATCACCCCCTATCATAGAGACGTGCCATCTGCCAAAAACAGGGAGTTAGTATGGTCAGCGCGCTGTATGCGGTGTTAGGTGCATTACTGCTGATTAAGTTTTCATTTGATGTTGTGCGCCTGAGAATGCAGTACCGCGTCTCGTACGGTGACGGGGGCTTTTCTGAGCTGCAAAGCGCAATCCGGATCCACGGCAACGCGGTCGAGTACATTCCCGTCGCGTTAATTTTACTGCTGTTAATGGAGATGGATGGCGCTGAAACCTGGATGGTGCACGTCTGCGGGCTGCTGCTGATAGCAGGGCGTTTGATGCATTATTATGGTTTTCACCACCGCCTGATCCGCTGGCGTCGTTCCGGCATGAGCGCGACCTGGTGCTCGCTTTTGCTGATGGTGCTGGCTAACCTTTGGTATATGCCGTGGGAGTTGGTTTTCTCCTTCCATTAGCGCACAATATGCCCCTTTATTTTTCCCGGATTTTTACGTTATGTCAGATCGCGACACGCTTTTTTCCGCGCCTATCGCCAGCCTGGGCGACTGGACCTTTGATGAACGGGTAGCCGAAGTCTTCCCGGATATGATCCAGCGCTCTGTTCCCGGTTATTCCAATATTATCTCCATGATCGGCATGCTGGCGGAGCGTTTTGTTCAACCCGGCACGCAGGTCTATGACCTGGGCTGTTCGCTGGGAGCGGCAACGCTGTCCATTCGTCGTAACGTTCATCACGAAGGCTGCAAGATTGTGGCTGTCGATAACTCACCGGCCATGGTCGAACGCTGCCGTCGCCACATTGACGCGTATAAAGCCCCTACGCCTGTGGAGGTGGTAGAAGGCGATATCCGCGATATCGACATCCAGAACGCCTCGATGGTGGTTCTGAACTTTACCCTTCAGTTCCTGGTGCCGGACGATCGTCAGCGGTTGCTGGATAAAATTTATCAAGGCCTTAACCCGGGCGGCGCGCTGGTGTTGTCTGAGAAATTCAGCTTTGAAGACGCCAGCGTGGGCGAACTGCTGTTCAACATGCACCATGATTTCAAGCGTGCAAATGGCTACAGCGAGCTGGAGATCAGCCAGAAGCGCAGCATGCTTGAAAACGTCATGCTGACGGATTCCGTAGAAACCCACAAAGCGCGCCTGCGCAAAGCCGGATTTGAACACAGCGAACTGTGGTTCCAGTGCTTTAACTTTGGTTCTCTGGTGGCGCTGAAAGCCGGAGACGCAGCATGATCGAGTTCGGTAATTTCTATCAGCTGATTGCCAAAAACCATCTTTCCCACTGGCTGGAAACCCTGCCTGCGCAAATTGCCACCTGGCAGCGCGATCAGCAGCATGGTCTGTTGAAGCAGTGGTCCAACGCCGTGGAGTTTCTGCCTGAACTGACGCCTCATCGTCTGGATTTACTGCACAGCGTGACGGCGGAGAGCGAAGAGCCGCTCCCGGCCGGGCAGATCAACCGCATCGAAACGCTGATGCGTAACCTGATGCCGTGGCGCAAAGGGCCGTTTTCACTTTACGGCGTAAACATCAACACCGAGTGGCGCTCTGACTGGAAGTGGGATCGCGTTCTGCCGCATTTATCCGACCTGACCGGGCGCACCATTCTGGACGTGGGCTGCGGTAGCGGCTATCACATGTGGCGCATGATCGGCGCAGGCGCGCATCTGGTCGTCGGTATCGATCCGATGCAGCTGTTCCTGTGCCAGTTTGAAGCGGTGCGTAAGCTGTTGGGTAACGACCAGCGTGCGCACCTGTTGCCGCTGGGTATCGAGCAACTCCCTGCCCTGAAAGCCTTTGATACCGTTTTCTCGATGGGCGTGCTGTACCACCGTCGTTCCCCGCTGGAGCATCTCTGGCAATTGAAAGATCAGCTGGTCAGCGGCGGCGAACTGGTGCTCGAAACGTTGGTTATCGAAGGCGATGAACATGCCGTTCTGGTGCCGGGCGATCGCTATGCGCAGATGCGCAACGTTTACTTCATCCCTTCCGCGCTGGCGCTGAAGAACTGGCTGGAGAAATGTGGGTTTGTCGATGTACGCATCGCCGATGTGTGCGTGACGTCGATTGAAGAACAGCGTCGCACCGACTGGATGATCACCGAATCGCTGGAGCAATTCCTCGACCCGGACGATCACAGTAAAACCATCGAAGGCTATCCGGCCCCGATGCGTGCGGTATTGATTGCGACGAAGCCGTAGTTTGTGCCGGGTGGCGGCTGCGCCTTACCCGGCCTACGCGTCGCACGTTTTCTCCAAAATAGTTCAAGTTGCAGCAAGGCGGCAACGCAGCGAATCCCCGGGAGCTTACATCAGTAAGTGACCGGGGTGAGCGAGGCGGCCAACGCGGCTGCGGCTTGAAATATGAAGGAGAAAAAAAGGCCCCTGTGTAATTTGCAGGGGCCTGGTACAAGCAAGCATCATATTGGGCGACATGATGCGCGGTAAAAACCGGTACGTTGCTACACGTGATGACGTTCAATCAACGATTTCATTACCGCAACCGACTCTCCATCCACACCGTAGCGCGAGTACTCATCCGCTTCAGCATCCGTCGACATTGACAACCCTGTATTGCGATAACGCATGGGTGAAGGTATCCATTTACCCGCTGAGCTGTGCAGCTCTTCCACCCCTGCGTTTAAAAACAGTTCCAGATTGCTGGCGCGTACTCCTGCGCCCGCCATGATTATTGGAACACCGGAATGTGCTTTTAGTTCCGTAATTAATTTCAGTCCTTTTTCAGCCGAGGACTGCTGGCCCGACGTCAGAACGCGCGCCACGCCCAGTTCTGCCAGCGTATCAAAGGCTTGTATCGGATCTTGACACATATCGAACGCACGATGAAAAGTGACCGCCATCCCCCGGGCGGCGCGCATGACCTGACGCATACGCGGAAGATCGATGTTGCCGTCTTCGTCCAGTACACCGATCACCAGCCCCGGAAAACCTAAATCACGGACGAGGGCGATATCCTCAAGCATGGCACTGAACTCACCCGCCGTATAACAAAAATCACCGCCGCGCGGGCGAATAATCGGGTGCACCGGAATAGTGATGGCCTGACGGGCTGATTTCAGCACGCCAGAGGACGGGGTTAATCCTCCTTCTTTCGGTGCCGCGCAAAGCTCGATGCGATCGGCCCCGTGCCGTTGCGCAGTGACGGCACACTCCACGCTGTAACAACAAATTTCCAGCAGCGCCATGTCATCCTCCTTAAATTTCACTCAACGTACCATCGTGGCACGTTGCCCGATTGGTGTCTGGATCGACGCTCACAATGCTTACGCTTCGCTGGCGATGATCTGCTCGATAGTCCAGGGATGGAATTTCACCGTCACGTTGCCGTCCGTTACGGCAAGCGTAGGGTTCGGTAAGCGTTCGCGCTCCCCTTTTGGCGAGCTGGTTTTGACGAAAATACCCGGCTGGCTTAACCCCTCGTCGGAAAGCAGCGTCAGCGCACGGGCGTTCAGCGTCTCGGGCTCCCCAGGCAGAACAATTTCGATATGCTCCCAGCCTTCGTGCGGATAACGCTTCTCTCCTGGCCAGGGCAGTTCCACAACGGTGAATTGCCAGTGCGCCACCGTTACCGGCGCATGAAGTTTGAACAGGCAGATCGGGCGACCGTTAATGATATTCTCCGACAGCAGTTCTCCGCACTGTTCAAAGCCACGCCGCCAGCGTTCGGCGGTGGCATTCTGGTGGCAGCGCAAAGAGATGTGATCGGCCTCAAGCGGCGCGATATCCAGCCCGAGACGGGTGGCAAGTTCTGTGAACGCCTGGGTGAAGCGCGGTAAATCTGCGGAAATATCATGCAGTTCGTCAATGGTGTGCCAGTTCGCCATAGGTCAGTCTCGTTTCGTGTCGCAAAGCCGCTAATTTACTCTGTTGCCCCCTGTCGACCAACCGCAGAATCACGGTTTTTTCGACTGCATGATTATGCATACCGTCTTCGCCTGGATTCTGAGCGATCTTCGCCCCCCGCAGGGCTGACGCCCGAAGGCATTTGCAGTATACTCCCGCCCTAAATTCTTAAACTGGCGTGGGTGTTTTTTACCCGCATCAAAAACGTAAGGTATCCAGGTGAATATTCAGGCTCTTCTCTCAGAAAAAGTCAGTCAGGCACTGATTGCCGCAGGTGCGCCTGCGGATTGCGAACCACAGGTTCGTCAGTCAGCGAAAGTACAGTTTGGCGACTATCAGGCTAATGGCGTGATGGCAGTGGCTAAAAAACTGGGCATGCCGCCGCGACAGCTCGCTGAGCAGGTACTGACGCATCTGGATCTCACCGGCATCGCCAGCAAAACCGAAATCGCCGGTCCAGGCTTTATCAACATTTTCCTTGAGCCTGCATTCCTGGCAAGCCACGTTGACGCGGCGCTGAAATCTGACCGTCTGGGCGTGGCTCAGCCAGAAGCGCAGACCGTGGTGGTTGACTACTCCGCGCCAAACGTGGCGAAAGAGATGCACGTCGGTCACCTGCGCTCCACCATCATCGGTGACGCGGCAGTGCGTACCCTGGAGTTCCTTGGTCACAAGGTGATCCGCGCTAACCACGTAGGCGACTGGGGCACGCAGTTCGGCATGCTGATCGCGTATCTGGAAAAACAGCAGCAGGAAAACGCAGGCGAAATGGCGCTGGCAGACCTGGAAGGTTTCTACCGTGAAGCCAAAAAGCACTATGACGAAGACGAAGCCTTCGCCGAGCGCGCGCGCAGCTACGTGGTGAAACTTCAAGGTGGCGACCCGTACTTCCTCGAGATGTGGCGCAAGCTGGTGGACATTACCATGTCCCAGAACCAGCTTACCTATAATCGTCTGAACGTGACCCTGACCCGTGACGACGTGATGGGTGAAAGCCTGTATAACCCGATGCTGCCAGGCATTGTGGCGGACCTGAAAGCTAAAAATCTGGCGGTGGAAAGCGAAGGCGCAACGGTGGTGTTCCTTGATGAGTATAAAAACAAGGAAGGCGAACCGATGGGCGTGATCGTCCAGAAAAAGGATGGCGGCTATCTTTACACCACCACCGACATCGCCTGTGCGAAATACCGTTACGAAACCCTGCATGCGGACCGCGTGCTGTATTACATCGACTCCCGTCAGCATCAGCATCTGATGCAGGCGTGGACTATCGTGCGTAAAGCGGGTTATGTGCCGGATTCCGTGCCGCTGGAACATCACATGTTCGGCATGATGCTGGGTAAAGACGGTAAGCCGTTCAAAACCCGTGCGGGCGGCACCGTGAAGCTTTCCGATCTGCTGGATGAAGCGCTGGAACGCGCGCGTCGCCTAGTGGCCGAGAAGAACCCGGACATGCCTGCTGACGAGCTGGAGAAACTTGCTAACGCGGTGGGAATTGGCGCGGTGAAATACGCGGATCTCTCCAAGAACCGTACCACCGACTATATCTTCGACTGGGACAACATGCTGGCGTTTGAAGGCAACACGGCGCCATACATGCAGTACGCTTACACCCGCGTACTCTCCGTCTTCCGTAAAGCCAATATCGACGAAAGCGTGCTGGCGAATGCTACGGTGTCTATTACCGAAGACCGTGAAGCACAGCTGGCTGCCCGCCTGCTTCAGTTCGAAGAGACGCTCTCCGTGGTCGCGCGTGACGGTACGCCGCACGTTATGTGTGCTTACCTGTACGATCTGGCCGGTCTGTTCTCTGGCTTCTACGAACACTGCCCTATCCTCTCTGCCGAGAGCGAAGCGGTGCGCCACAGCCGCCTGAAGCTCGCGCAGCTGACGGCGAAGACCCTGAAGCTCGGTCTGGATACTCTGGGTATCGAAACCGTAGAGCGTATGTAAAAAATAAACCCGGCAAGCGCCGGGTTTTTTATTATCAGAAATACTTCCGCAAATACTCCGTCAGGCACAGTATCGCCATCGCCTGCCCGTACGGCATCGAGGTCAGCGGTATCTGGCGGTAAAACGCCAGATCGCTGCCCATCCCGGTCCCGAACGAGGTTTGCAGCAGCTCCCCTTCCGGCGAGATGTTTTTCACGATACCGCGAATCGCTTTCTCCGCCACCTCTGCGTACTCTGCGCCGACATAACGCTTGCGCACGGCTTTCAGAATGCCGTAGGCAAACCCTGCCGTGGCCGACGCCTCCAGATAAGATTCAGGATCGTCCAGCAGCGTATGCCACAAGCCACTCTCGTCCTGACATTTTGCCAGTGCGGCGATCTGCGCGTTCAGTACCTGCACCAGATAGCGACGAACGGCGTTGTTTTCCGGCAGATCCACCAGCTCGAGGAAATCCGGGATCACGATGGTCAGCCAGCTGTTGCCACGCGCCCAGCGGGCCCGGGCAAAGTTGTGATTGCCGTCGTAATTCCAGCCGTGGAACCACAGCCCCGTCTCCCGATCCATCAGGTTCTGTACGTGGAGCAGGAACTGATAGATCGCCTCCTCGACGTACTCCGGCTTGTTCAGCAGCTTGCCGATTTTCGCCAGCGGCAGCACCGTCATCATCAGCGTGTCATCCCACATTTGCTGATGGTTCTCTTCCGCCAGGGTGATGTGCTGCATGCCACCATGTTCGGTGCGCGGCATCTCATTCATCGCCCATTCCGCCCAGCTTTCCAGCCACGGCAGCCAGGCCGGGTTTTTGGTCTCTTCGTAGCGATACGCCAGCGTCAGGAACGGCGACATGGTATTCACGTTTTTGGTGGTTGCGCCTTCAGCGAAACGGTCAGTAAACCAGCTGTCGATAATCTCGCGCATGCCTTCGTCACCGGTCTGGCAGTAATACTGCCAGATACCGTATAAACCGACGCCGTGGGTCCATTCCCATCCGGCCCAGCCTTTGGTGTCGATCACGCGCCCGTCGTCCAGCCGCAGTAAAAACTCACCCGTTTTGTCGTGGATATTGACCAGGTTATGCGTCACCTTTTGAATCAGCGATTTCAGCTCATCCCTGGCGATAAAGCGCTCAGGCTGACGCAGTAATGGGCTATGTTTGACAGGCCAAACTTTCATCATCTTAACCTCTGTTGTATGTCGAATTCAGTACCGCGCGATCCTTCAGCGAAGGGGCCGCCGGCTTATTGCGATTCAGATAACCGATATTGTTGTTGCCCCACAGGGATTCATACGGCATACCGGCCAGCATCTCCACGGTGGCGCGGGCCTGCGGGGTCACCGCCTCTGGCATCGCATGGCCGGACTCGCGCATTTTCGCGGTCTCTTCACGCAGGGTGCTGTGGGTCTGCAAATTGAGTTTGAAGCGCAGGGAGACCAGGAAGCCGCAGAACAGTACCAGAATGGTGCCGACGCTCAGGATCATCAGAATGGTGTGGCTCACTTCCGCAGGCTGCACTTTTTGACCGCTGACAAAGCCAGACACCTGCATCACGATCCCCACCAGCATTACCGCACCGGCCTGGGACGCTTTACGGGTCAGCGTCATGATGCCCGCGAAGATCCCTTCGCGACGCTGACCGGTGATCACTTCGTCCACGTCAGCAATGTAGGTGTAGGTATTCCACGGTACGTAGTTGATCCCCCCGCGACCAAGACCGGCAACCGCAGAGATCAGCAGCAGCAGAGCGTAAACGTCGCTCAGGCCCGCGTAATAAAGCACCGCGTAAGAGAGCGAGGCCAGGCCAAACAGCACGACCACCATGCGGTAAGACGGCGCAGGTCCGAAGCGAATGCACAGCGGGATCATGCCGATCACGGCGAGGAACTGGAAGATGGCCATCGTGCCCAGCAGGTTGGACGCCATTGACGCCTCCTGCATCAGCACAAATACCACGTAATAGGTAAACACGGCATTAAAGACGTCCTGTGCGATGTAGCCGCCAAGGTACATCCCCAGATGCTGGCGGAAAATCTTGATACGCAGCGTCGAACTTAATTCAACAAAAAGGCGATTCAGGCTCTGCCCAAGGGTCAGCTTTTTCTTCTCTTCTTCAGCACGCAGGGCCGCTTCAGACCACTCTTCCCGCGGGCGCTCCCAGGTAAAGAACCAGACGAACGTAAGCATCAGTGCGCAGAGTACGGAGAAGACCAGGCTTGCATAGAAGAAGGAGATCGCGTTGTCTTTGCCGAAATGCGTGAGCAGGATCCCCGGGAGGAAGGAAGCCAGAATAGCGGACATCTGCGCCATAGAGATACGCGCCCCGGAGAATTTGGTTTTCTGTTTGAAATCGTCCGTCATCTCCGGCACCAGCGTTTCGTATGGCACCAGGATCATGGTGTAGACGATATCAAAGATCAGATAGGTCAGCAGGTAGTACCAGAAACTCATGTCCCCTACCCACATCAGCGAGTAGCTGAAAACGCAGGGAATACCGAGCAGGATGAAGAACTTACGACGGCCAAAACGCTTGCCCAGCCAGGTGGTGCCAAAGTTATCGGTTAAAAAGCCCATTAACGGGCTGACAACCGCATCCAGCACCCTTGCGGCGGCGAAGATAAAGGTTGCTTCAATCGGTGTGAGTCCACAGAAGGTGGTATAAAAATACAAAAGCCAGGCGGCCGTCAGGGCGGTGGTTCCCGCCCCGAGGAAGTCCCCTGACCCGTAAGCAAGATAATTTGCGAGTCCAATTTTACGTGTTTTCATTGCCGTCAACCCTAATCAGTTTTGGGAGACTCCCTGTAAGCAAACCTCGTCCGGGAGTTTTTACACGGCTACAGTAAAAGTATCGACCTGTTGATACCTTTCTGTTTCTGCCATCACAAAGGGGTGAATGGCAAAAATGCAAAGAGTGTCAATACGCGTGTCACTGATTTATAAAACAGCGTTTCTTTTGTATCAAAAGGGAAGGTCATTTTTGCGAGCCAGCCTTCAGAAATGCCTGAAGGCTGGTGAAAAGGCAGGCAGTTAGCGGTAGTTGACGAGCACCTCGTTGCGCTGAACTTTCAGCGCCGGGATCAGACGTCCACCGCCTGGCACTTCCCAGATAAAGCGTAAAGGCTCCTGAGCAGACACCCCGTTGAAGGCCTGGGTGGTGCCACTTTGTCCCTCGATTTCCGCGCAGCGGGTCAGCGAGCACAGCCGCACTCGCAACCCGGCTGGTGTGGGTCCCGTCAGGGTGTAATTCCAGGCCACCAGCGTCATCTGCCCGGACACGGGCTCAGAGGCGGACAACGGACGGGAGGAGATCGACTCCCCGCGATGGTTGAGCGTTAAGCCTATACTGCTGGCCTGCCATGCCCCCTCGCCTGCGGCCTGCGCCGCCAGCGGGAAAAGTAAGATCCACAGCCACTTCCGCATTATTTCCCTCCTATGGTCGCCGTCATGCGAATATTGCGGTTATCGGACAGCTCCATATTCGACAGTACCACCAGCTGGTTCAGGCTCCGGCGCAGGAAGCGCGATAGCAGCGGACGCAGCGCATGATTCACCAGCAGCACCGGCGGCGCGCCCAGCATCTCCTGACGCGCCAGCGCCTCCTGGGTTTGCGCCAGTAATCTGTCCGCCATACCCGGCTCCAGCCCGCCACCGCCCTGCAACGCCTGAAGCAGCAGCCGTTCCAGCGGCGTATCCAGGCCAATGACCTGCACTTCGCCGGTTCCCGGGAACCATTGCTGGGTAATGGCGCGTCCGAGCGCCACGCGTACCACCGCCGTCAGTTCGTGCGGATCGCTTTGCAGCGGCGCATGTTCGGCCAGCGTCTCAAGGATGGTACGCATATCGCGAATGGGCACCTTCTCGTCGAGCAGGTTTTGCAGCACTTTATGCAGGGTGGTTAAGGTCAGCACGCCCGGCACTAAATCTTCGGTCAGTTTCGGCATCTCCTGCGTTACGCGGTCGAGCAGCTGCTGCGCCTCCTGACGACCAAACAGTTCCGCAGAGAACTGGCCAATCAGATGGTTGAGGTGCGTCGCCACCACGGTACTGGCCTCAACAACCGTGTAACCCTGGATCTGCGCCTGCTCTTTCAGAGCGCTCTCAATCCAGATTGCCGCCAGACCAAAGGCCGGGTCGGTCGTCTGCTCACCCGGCAACGTGCCTGCGGCCGTGCCCGGGTTAATTGCCAGCCAGCGGCCGGGGTACGCATCACCGCTGCCGATTTCTACCCCTTTCATCAGGATGCGATAGCGCGCGGGCGGGAGATCCATGTTGTCCCGGATGTGGACCACCGGCGGCAGGAAGCCCATATCCTGGGCGAATTTTTTACGAATGCTGCGGATACGGCCAAGCAGTTCACCATCCTGCTGGAAATCCACCATCGGGATCAGGCGGTACCCCACTTCCATCCCCAGCGAATCTTCGAGCTGAACGTCGTTCCAGGTGGCCTCCACCGCCTGGGTGTTCTCAGGCATTTTGACCGGCGCTGGCTCTGCCTTAGGCTGCGTTTCACGGCCACGCATCCACCAGGCAAGGCCCAGCAGCGCGGCAGTAAACAGCAGGAATACCAGGTTTGGCATGCCAGGCACCATACCGAGCAGGCCCAGTACCGCCGCGGAGAGCAGCATAACGCGCGGGTTGCTGAACAACTGCCCCACCATCTGCTCGCCTACATCCTGATCGGTGCTGACGCGGGTCACAATCACACCCGCCGCGGTGGAGATTACCAGCGCCGGGATCTGCGCCACCAGACCATCACCAATGGTCAGCAGCGTATAGCTTTCCGCTGCGTGGCCCATGTCCATGCCGTGTTGCAGCACGCCGACAAGCAGGCCGCCGACTACGTTAATCACCATGATCAGAATGCCCGCGATGGCGTCACCGCGCACAAACTTACTCGCACCGTCCATGGAGCCGTAGAAATCTGCCTCCTGGGTCACTTCGGCACGGCGTTTTTTTGCTTCATCTTCCGCGATCAGCCCGGCATTCAGGTCGGCGTCGATGGCCATCTGCTTACCCGGCATCCCGTCGAGCACGAAGCGCGCGCCTACTTCTGCGATACGCCCCGCACCTTTAGTGATAACCATGAAGTTGATAATCACCAGAATGACGAACACCACGATACCGATGGCGAAGTTGCCGCCCACCAGGAAGTGACCGAAGGCTTCGACCACCTTGCCCGCCGCCGCCGCGCCGGTGTGCCCTTCCATCAGGATGATACGCGTGGAGGCAACGTTCAGCGCCAGACGCAGCAGCGTGGTGAACAGCAGGATCGTTGGAAACGCGGCGAACTCCAGCGTGCGCTGGGTGAACATCGCCACCAGCAACACCATGATGGACAACGCAATGTTGAAGGTGAAAAGCAGGTCGAGAATAAATGCCGGTAACGGCAGCACCATCATCGACAGAATTAGCAGGATCAGAATCGGTCCGGCAAGGATCTGCCATTGCGTCGATTTCAGGTTGCCGGGCAGGCGCAACATTGCCACCAGATTAGCCATCAGTGTCCTTCTCGTTCAAAAAATCCAGTGCTTCAGGCACCGGAAGGTTCTCAGGTTTTACAGGTCGTTGACCGCCCGCTAAACGCCAGCGTTTCAGTTGCCACACCCAGGCCAGCACCTCTGCGACAGCGGCGTAGAGCTGGCCCGGGATCTGTTGTCCAATTTCCGCGTGGCGATACAGCGCACGGGCCAGCGGCGGTGCTTCCAGGATCGGTACGCGGTTTTCCGTCGCGATTTCACGAATGCGCAGCGCAATCAGCCCGGCCCCTTTCGCCACCACTTTCGGCGCGCTCATTTTGTTTTCGTCGTACTGAAGCGCCACGGAGTAGTGGGTCGGGTTGGTGACGATGACGTCGGCTTTCGGCACATCTTCCATCATGCGCCGACGCGCGGCGGCACGCTGCATCTGCCGGATACGGCCCTTAACGTGGGGGTCGCCTTCCATCTGTTTATATTCATCGCGGATGTCCTGACGCGACATTCGCAGCTTTTTGATATGGGAATAGATCTGGAAGATAACGTCGAACGCCACCATCGGAATAATGCTCAGTACCACCAGCAGCGAGCATAACCCGACCAGGTTCAGGGCATTTTTCATCGCCGTCATCGGGGACTCGCTGATCAGGCGCATCATCTCCGGCCAGTGGTGCCACAGAAAAAACCCGGCTGTACTGCCCATAAGAAGCGATTTCAGGATCGCTTTAAGAAGCTCAGCCCCGGTTTGCGCGGAGAACATTTTCGCAATACCGGGTAGCGGGTTGAGCTTGGAGAATTTCGGTTGCAGCGATTTACCGCTGAACACCAGGCCACCGAGCATGACCGGCGAAACAAGGGCCACGATGACCACGCCCGCGATCAGCGGCAGCAAGGCGATCATCGCGCTTTTCACAAGGTTGATGATTTGAATGAGGATCAGATTGGGGTCATTGACCATGCTGTGATCAAAACGTAAGCCAGCAGAGAGCATTCCCGCCAGTCTGCGGGCGAGCATCTCCCCGCCCCACCAGATTATGCAGACGCCCACCACCAGGATCAGCAGGGATGTCAGCTCTCGGGATCGGGGGATCTGCCCATCCTCACGGGCTTTTTCAAGTCGGTGGGGTGTGGGGGCTTCTGTTTTGTCGTCGTTCTCTTCTGCCACTGTGCCTGCTCGCAGCCCATTAATTCACGGGTATCATGCCAGCGCAGAGAAAATCCAATGGCGGGAAAAGCCCGTTTATTCGGGCTCTTTTCGCTGTTTTTGTTCTGAGCTGCCTCAGGCCGCGTTAACGACCTGAGGCAGAACGGGCAATCAGAAACCAAGGCTATCCAGCAGATCGTCCACCTGATCCTGGCTTGCCACCACGCCCGCTTTGCTGGTGTCAAGCTGTGGACCATTGAGCAGGCTTTCGTTCTCGCGTTTCGGACGGGCAGCCGGTTCCGGAATGTTCTCCAGCAGCACCATCAGCAGCTGACGTTCAATCTCCTGAATCACATCCATCATGCGCTTGATCACCTGGCCGGTAAGGTCCTGGAAATCCTGCGCCATCATGATGTCCAGCAGCTGGGCGTTAGTGAAGCTGGTGTGGCCCGGCACGTCACCCAGGTACTGACGGGTATCCGTTACCAGTTCGCGGGCATCCGCCAGCTCAATAGGGTTCTCAAACCACTCATCCCAGCGTTTGCTCAGCGCTTTCGCACCCTTCTCCATGGCATCCTGGTGCGGCTGCGAGGCTTCAACGCTGTTCAGCGCACGCTCGGCCGCCTGCGCGGTCATCTGCACGACGTAGTCCAGACGGTCGCGCGCGTCAGGGATGGCTTCCGCCGCTTCGGCGATCGCCTGGTCCAGCCCCAGCTCACGCAGGCTGTCGCGCAGCATGCGGGTCAGGCTACCAATGCGGGCAATAATGTCGCTCGGCGAATGTTCTTCAACGGGTTTCATAGCAGGTTGCAACATATCCATCACCTCACATGCCGAGTTTCTCGAAGATCTTCCCGAGCTTCTCTTCCAGAGTCGCCGCGGTGAATGGCTTCACCACGTAGCCGCTTGCGCCCGCCTGTGCAGCGGCAATAATGTTCTCTTTCTTCGCTTCTGCGGTCACCATCAGTACCGGCAGAGAGGCCATACCTGCATCCGCGCGGATGGTTTTCAGCAGTTCGAGACCGTCCATGTTCGGCATGTTCCAGTCGGAAATCACAAAACCAAACCCGCCAGCCTGGAGCTTGTTCAGCGCATCCACCCCGTCTTCTGCTTCTTCAACATTGTTGAAGCCCAGCTCTTTCAGCAGGTTGCGCACAATGCGACGCATGGTGGAAAAGTCATCCACAACCAAAAACTTAAGCTCTTTATCCGCCATAAAATAATACTCCTGAGTCAAATACGTATTGCCTGTCCGGCACTGATTTTCGCCAGCATCTGCTGGCTTACCTGGCTAAGATCGACCACTTCGCTTACGCCACCCATATTGATGGCCTCGCGCGGCATGCCGAACACCACACAACTTGCTTCATTCTGCGCAATCGTCCAGGCGCCAGCCTGGTGCATCGCAAGCATTCCGGCGGCGCCGTCGTTACCCATCCCCGTCAGGATCACCCCAACGGCGTTGCGCCCCGCATGTTTCGCCACCGAATGAAACAGCACATCCACCGACGGACGGTGCCGGTTAACCGGCGGCCCGTCATGAATTTTGATTTGATAGTTCGCCCCGCTGCGCGCCAGCTCCATGTGCTTGTCACCCGGGGCGATATAGGCGTGACCCGGCAGCATGCGCTCGCCGTCTTCCGCCTCTTTCACGCTGATCTGGCACAGCTTATTCAGGCGCTCCGCGAACGAGCGGGTAAAGCCCGGCGGCATATGTTGCGTAATCAGAATACCCGGGCTTGAGAGCGGCAATGGCTGGAGTACATGGCGAATTGCCTCTGTTCCTCCGGTTGACGCGCCAATCACCAGCAACTTTTCCGAGCTGAGTAACGGCCCCGCCTTCAGGGTTGCCGGGGCTGCCGTCGGTTTATGCGCGGCAAGCTTCGCCCGGGACGCGGTGCGGATCTTCTCGGCGATCATCTCGCTGTACGCCAGCATCCCCTCGCGAATGCCGAGCTGCGGCTTGGTGACAAAATCCACCGCCCCCAGCTCCAGCGCGCGCAGGGTGATTTCTGAACCCTTACCGGTCAGAGATGACACCATCACCACCGGCATCGGGCGCAGGCGCATTAATTTTTCCAGAAAATCGATGCCATCCATGCGCGGCATTTCAACATCCAGCGTCAGCACGTCGGGGTTATATTTTTTGATCAAATCCCGCGCGACCAGCGGATCGGGCGCTGTCGCCACCATCTCCATATCGCTGTGGCTATTGATGATTTCGGTCATGATCTGACGCATCAGCGCCGAATCATCGACAGACAATACCCTGATTTTACTCATGCTTTTTCCTTACTCAGCGCATATACCGTTTGCCCACGCAGGCTAAACTCACGCACGAGGTTGCTGAAGTTTTCCGAGTGCCCGGCAAACAGTAAACCGTCAGGCTTGAGCAACGGAACAAAGCGACGCAAAATGTCCTGCTGCGTCGTTTTATCAAAATAGATCATCACGTTACGACAAAAAATGGCGTCGAATGGCCCCGGCACGTTGTACTGCTTATCCAGTAAATTAACGGGGGCAAATTCCACGCAGTTCGCCAGCTCCTGGCGTACGCGCACCAGTCCTTCATGCGGGCCGGTACCGCGCATGAAGTAACGCTGTAGCTGCTGGGGAGACAGCGTTTTCAGCTCATCCTGGCGATAAACGCCGTTACGGGCTTTTTCCAGCACTTCCGTGTCGATGTCGCTGGCGTACACTTTCCAGCGACCCGGCGCCATGCCCAGGGTGTCCGCCAGGGTGATGGCCAGCGAGTACGGCTCTTCCCCGGTAGAGGCCGCCGCGCTCCAGACGCGATACTCTCCGCCACGGCGGCGGGCGTGTTCCGCCAGCACCGGGAAGTGATGCGCCTCGCGGAAAAACGCGGTCAGGTTGGTGGTTAATGAGTTGATAAATGCCTGCCATTCGGCGCTGTTCTGGTTCGCTTCGAGCATGCTCAGATAGCGGCCAAAATCGTCCAGCCCCAGCGTGCGCAAGCGCCGCACCAGCCGGTTGTAGACCATGTCTCGCTTATGGTCCGCAAGCACGATCCCCGCACGCTGGTAGATTAACTGACATATCCGACGAAAATGCGCGTCGGACAGCGCGAGGCGCTGTGTCATCTGCAACAATAATGACGTTTGCCCTGAGGGCATGGGTGATGTCATAGCGCCTTCTCAATCACATTCAGGATACAACGGGCACGGCCTGTGACCGTCCGACTTCTGTTACTGCTTCAACGTGCTCTTTCACATTAAATACGGCGACTAACCCGGTAAGGTGATCCGCCTGGTTTGCCAGCTGATCGGTCGCAGCCGCCGCCTCTTCCACCAGTGAGGCGTTCTGCTGTGTAACCTGATCCATCTGTGTAACGGCCTGCGCCACCTGCTCAATACCACGGCGTTGTTCATCAGACGCCGAGGCAATCTCGCCCATAATGTCGTTAACCCGCGTCACGGAGGTGACTATCTCGTGCATGGTCTGCGCGGCGGTATCCACCAGCGCGGAGCCCTGCTGAACGCGGGAGACCGACTCTTCTATCAGCCCTTTGATCTCTTTCGCCGCATTGGCGCTGCGGCTGGCGAGGTTTCGGACTTCACCGGCAACCACCGCGAACCCGCGCCCCTGCTCGCCGGCACGCGCCGCTTCCACCGCCGCGTTCAGCGCCAGAATATTGGTCTGGAACGCGATCCCGTCGATAACGCTGATAATGTCGCCAATTTTCTGCGAGCTGGCGGCAATCTCCTGCATCGTGCTGGCAACATGAGAAGCCTGATCGCCCCCACGTTTCGCCGTCATCGCTGCCTGTTTTGACAAGTCGGACGCCTGACGCGCGTTATCGGCGTTCTGGCTTACCGTCGCGGTCAGCTGCTCCATGCTGGCCGCCGTCTGCGCCAGCGATGCCGCCTGCTGTTCAGTGCGGGAAGAGAGGTCGTTATTGCCTGCCGCAATCTCGGAGATCCCGGTATGCATGGCGTAACTGCCCTGGCGAACGTTGCTTACCGTTTCCCGCAGCGAACTCTGCATCGCCTTCAGGCTGGCGAAAATCGCTGATATTTCATTCCTGCCATACACGGCCACCGGACGCGCCAGGTCGCCCTTCGCAATACTGTCGAAGTGACTGCTGACGATGGCCAGCGGCTGGACGATCATTTTGCGCGACCACCACAGCGAGCCGCCGGTCAGCAGGGCCGCCAGGATTACCATAGTCAGGAATATCACCCCTGACATGCGGTAACTGGTACGGCTGTCCGCACCGGCACGCGCCACAAACTGGTTAATATCCTGCTGCCATGCGTTAAAGCTGTCGTCAAACGCCGCCTGAGACGCCTGCACCGGCGCGGTCAGGAAGTCAGAAAGCTGGTTGTTCTCCAGCCACGTCGCCTGATGGTCGAGATCGCCGTACCACACATCAAAGGTCTTTTTCATGGCGACTTTGAGCGCTTTCTCTTTCTCACTGACCGCCTCCTGCGCCGTAAAAGCCTTAAACTGCGCGTCGGCCTGCTTCAGGCTGCTGCGGGCCACAACCATCAGCGCCTTAATATCCTCCGGCGGATAGCTCAGCGCGGTTAACGTCCCTGCTTTGTTCAGCGCAGTGCTTGCCTGCAACAGCACGGCACGCGTTTGTGCCAGTGCGGAGCGCTGCTGATTACTCGTCTCAACTTCCTGCAAATTCTGATAGCCATCGCGAAACGCCCAGAAAGACAACCCGTTACTGCCAACCTGCAAAACCCCACACAGGATCAGAATCAAAAACAGTGTGGTCGAGATACGAATACGATTTAACATCCACGCTCCCATCAAGCGGCAAGCAGCCGCGGTTTAATTGTCAGTCAAAATGTTTCCCAGTTTTCATCTTGTCCGGTCACCGCTGCGCGCGTACGTGCTGTCACGGGCGCCGGGGCTGCTTCGCCGTACACCGACCGCGAGCTGACCGTATTTGTTGTTTTTGAAGTAAGACGGAACGCCGAGACGGCCATTTTCAGGCGGCTCGCCTGGTCCTCCAGCGCAGCGGCCGCGGCAGCGGACTCCTGCACCAGGGCGGCGTTTTGCTGCGTCACACGATCCATTTCCGATACCGCCAGGGCGACCTGGTCAATACCACGACTCTGCTCATCCGATGCAGAGGCGATTTCACCCATGATGTCCGTCACGCGCGTCACGGCATTCACGATGTCATTCATGGTTTCACCCGCACTTTCCACCAGCACCGAGCCGGTATCCACGCGTGAAACAGAGTCTTCAATCAGGGCTTTGATCTCTTTCGCCGCATTGGCGCTGCGGCTGGCGAGGTTACGCACTTCGCCGGCGACCACGGCAAACCCGCGCCCCTGCTCGCCCGCACGTGCCGCTTCAACGGCCGCGTTCAGCGCCAGGATATTGGTCTGGAAGGCGATACCGTCGATTACGCTGATGATGTCGGCGATTTTCTTCGAGCTGTCGGCAATGTCATGCATGGTTTTCACCACGCCGTCGACCACCCGACCGCCGCGCTGGGCGGTGTCGGACGCGCTCTCTGCAAGCTGCGACGCCTGACGGGCGTTGTCGGCATTCTGCTTCACGGTCGCGGTGAGCTGCTCCATGCTGGCCGCCGTCTCTTCCAGAGCGGACGCCTGCTGTTCGGTACGGGACGAAAGATCGTTGTTGCCCATCGCGATTTCACTCGTGCCGGTATAGATGGCATCCGCCCCCTCGCGCACGTTGGCGACGGTATCAATCAGCGAACGCTGCATATGGTCGACGCTAGTTGCCAGCTCGGTGATCTCATTGCGCCCAGAAACAGTCAGCGTTTTCGTGAGATCGCCCCGGCCAATATCACGGATATGGGCAATGACGCGGCCAAGCGGGTTAAGAAGGATATGACGAATGCCGTACCACACGGCCACCAGTACGATGACCAGCGCGAGGGCGAGAACCGCCATCTGCCATTTAGCGAAACGGTAGTCGTTCTGGCTTTGCGTGAACGCGGAGTGATAAAGCTCGCCGCTGGCTTTAGCGTACTCGCCGAGCGCCGCGCCGAGGGCGTTCTGCATTCCCTGGGTCGGCTGCGCGAAATAGGCGTCCATATTGCCCTTCTCCAGGAACTGCACCAGCTCCGTGAGGCCGGCGAAGTAGGCCTGATATTTTTCATCTATGTTCGCGCTCGCCTGCGCCATTGCCGGCTGAGGGGCGATTTTTTTGAAGGCGTCGTAATGTTTCGCCGCGTCTGCCAGCGTGGCGCGCGCATTCTTCAGCAGTTCCGTTTTTGCGCTGCTCTGCTGGTTATTTGGGTCCATCATCATGCGGGCAGACGAGCGGCTCAGGTTGATACGCGTCTGCAACATCAGATCCCAGGTCGTGGTCAGTTCGCTTTGCTGCATTCGCAAATCGTTCGAGGCCGCGAAGCTGTCCTGGTTCTGTTTTAACGACGAGAAAAAGAGGCCGCCAGAAGTAAGCTGAAGAAGTGCGAAAATGACCAGCACCATCATAAGCATTGTGACAACGCGGATACGGTTCAACATACAACACCTTCTCATAGATTTATTAACGGTGTTATCGGCACAGGCCACAGGAACTTTACATTTGCGAAAGGGAAAAGCGCGGGAGTCAGAATGCGACGTCGACAATCAGCGTGTCGGTGTAGGTTCCGGCAGGCGGCGTGGCCTGGCTGGTCAGAACTTTGGCGGTGTAGTTGTAGGTACGTAAAAGCCCGTCCGTACTGACCTGCGATGAGCTGGCGCTGGCCCAGCGCTCGCTGCCGCTGCTACCCCAGCGGTTGCTGGTCGCCTCTTTGTAGATGTCGTAACTCATGAAGTTGCTGCCGCTGACCATACGACGCACGTTGTTCAGGGCATTTGCCCCATTATTAATGCCTATGGTGTAGGTGCTGCCTTTGGTACAGGTGACGGCAACCGACTGTGAAACGGTGGGAAAATTTTGCACCAGCGGCGCGCTGTTAAAATTCACGTCCGGCGTGGTCATGGTGCTGCAATCGTTGGTGACGGTCATGTTGAGGAGGATCGAGGTGGTTGCCGTGCCGGTTTGCGGGGTCAGGCACGCTCCGACCGCGCCAACGGCGCACACGTTGTAGTTAATGCTGAACGTTAACAACACCTGATACGGCCCGGCGGTGACGTTCTGCCCCATTACGGTCCGGAAATAAAGGGGAATGTTGTAGCGCCTTGAACCCAGCAGCCCGAGCAGCGTGTTTCCGCTCCAGGTATAGGCTTTGCTGATTTGTATTTCACTGTTTCCGCCGCAGCCGGACGCCCCGCACAGGCGCGTAGGAATGACATCGGTAATAGCCGCGTTGTCCGTACGCTTCATGGTCGCCCGGCTATTCGCAAAGACGGATGCCGAAGTGTAATTCAGCGTCACCGAGTCGTTGGTTAACAGGTTGAGAACGGTATCGCAGGTCACCACCAGCGTGCCCGTCGTTTCCACTTCCCCGGTGCCGCTGAGTGCGAACGAGGTGACGCTGCCAAACGAGGCATTCACCGTACTGACGGTACAGGCCGCCCAGCTGCCGCCGGAGCACAGCAGCAGAAGCGCGATTAACAGGCGTCTCACGGCGCCTCCCGACAGGTCAGCGGACCGTAGGTTTGCAGCTTATGCTCAGGGTTTGCGCCAACGGTCAGCGTTGCCGTACAGCGTTTACCCTCCGGGGTGATGACCTCAAGCGGATTCACATCGTTGAGGTTTTCCAGCCAGGCGAGGCCGTCATAGCCGACAACCGCGCTGCTGCGGGATGCGCGTCTGACCTGGCTTCCCACCGGGATCGCATTGCCCTGCGCATCGTGCAGAATGACGCTGGCAACCCGCTCCTGCTCCATCGGGAAATCCACCAGATAACCGTTATGCCGACGAATCGCTACCCGACGCTCGGTCTCTTTCAGCCGGGTATCCGCAGGTAAGTTCAGGGTATCAATGCGGTAGCTTGCCGGGTAATAGGCGGAAACGCCGCTGACCAACAGATAACCTTTGTTATTGGTTTTACCAACCGGCTGGTTTTCGTAGCTGACGGGTACGTCCGGATGTCCGTCGGTGCTGATCACCACAAACGCATCGTTGATTTTGTTCGCCGCAAACAGCTCACCGTCCATCAGCACAACAGAACCCATCGCCTCGCCCCACCAGGTCATCATGCCCTTCTCACCGTAGCCGCCGCCCTGTAGCTCCACGTTGTTATTCCGCCAGCCGAGCGTAGCCTGCTGATAGTTACTCGACCGCGACTGGTTGGCCCAGGCCATGTTCCAGCTAAAGCCGCCGTCTGAAGGCATCGAGTGGTTGTAGTTAATGCGTTGAGTGCTGCCTGCGTCAGGGGTGTTTTCAAAGGTGACGGCGGCGCTGTCACGTTCGCCGAGGGGAACCTGCAACGACAGCGCAACCGTCCAGTCGCCCCGCTGCTGGTCACGGCTGGCAGCCAGATAAATACTGCTTGAGCCCCACAAATTACGGCTCCAGGAGAGGTTGAGCAGCTCAGTTTTTTTGCTGTCAAAACTTTCAACCCCGATCCACGCCGCGCCGATATTGCCGTAACCGCCGAGGTTGAAGGTTAAGGAATACTGGTCGGTATTGCGGCTCAGGCTGGCAACGGGGTTATCATTTTCATCATAAACGGTGGGCTGATCGTACAGGGCGAGGTTGCCGAAGCCACGGTCGCGCCGGGTATGCTGGGTCGCTACGCTAAACTCGCTGGTGTTGTACTGATAGCCCCAGTTTATCTGGCCGCCGCTATCGCCGCGCATGCGGCTTTGGGTCCACGAGGTATTTACCACGCCAAAACGCCCGAGCTTCAGCACCGTGCCCGCTCCGCCGAGCGCCAGCGACTCCGCCCCTTCCGCATGCCCCTCCAGCGTCAGCCAGTCGGTCACCCCGTAGCGATACGATCCGCTGCCCGCCGCCGGGCCATAGTCAAAATTCTCAATACCGTAGTTACGCCGCAGGCTGCCCAGCGTCACGGCGCCGTCGCTTAACCCCTGCTTAAGCAGATCGCTGCTGACATAAAACGGCAGCGTGGTACTCACCTGACGACCCAGCGCATCAGTGGTAACCAGCACCGCATCCCCGGCACCGTTGATATACGGCAGATTGGTGAGAGTGAACGGCCCCGGCTGAAGGCGGGTGGAGCCGGAACGGTAGCCATTAATAAAGAGATCGACCGAGGTCGGGACAGCCGCCTCGCCGGAAAACGCCGGCAGCGGCCAGGTCACCAGATCAGGACGCAGGGAGAAGTCGCGCCCGTAGCTGATCCCGCCCATGCGCACGCTGGTGCTCCAGCTCAGCGCATCGCTGATGACGTCCCCGACGGTCCAGGTGGTGGCATCTTCCTCGTTGGTGATCAGAAACGTTGAGTCGTAGCGCACGTACCCTTCCTGCTGCCCGCTGTTACCGGTGAAATTCTGCCGGGCGTAACCCGTCGATGAAAACGAATAATCCTCATTGAAATAGCGGAACTCGTGCCAGACCGACGCCTGGCCGCCCGTGTGCTCGGAATGGTTGGTATAAACGTCGTAATTGAGCAACGCGCCGCGGCCATAGTGCGGCTTGCTATGCGTGTTCTGTTCGCTGAACGGCGTGATCCGCGCGGCGACCCAGTCCCGGGGGACCGTCAGCAACAGACGCTGGGCCGTGCTGTCGTACTCTGCGCGTACCGACGTAAGCGTCGAGAGATTCACCTCTCCGGCAGGCACATGCGCGGGCGGCAGCCCGGCGCGGAGCAAATCCGCGCCCGAAATAAACCAGGCACCCTCGCGCTGCGTCACCGGCACCACCAGACCCGTGTCATAGTGGTTCAGCACCAGGGCGAGCTGGAATACTGCTTCGCCGTTCATCGTCCGTGCATCCGGCGGCGGCGGTAAACTGTCGTCACCGGTTTCGGCAAAGGCGCTGGTACTGACGCAAAGCAGGATCATCATCGCCGGTTTCAGTTGACGGGCGTCGATTGCCATTGCGTATCCCTGGCATTAATTTGCGCGCTCATCCGGTTCGGCTGATAAATCCCTGCCGGAAGCGGCCAGCTTCGGGTGCTGCCTGGCAGCACATAACCCAGCAGCCCCTCGGCAACCGTGCGTTTTTGCCCGCCCTGCTCAACCGCAACCTGGCTGAGCCGGACGTGAACATCCCCCTGATTACGGACCTGAAGCGCGGGTTTCCCCCCCTCCTGAACGACCCGCCAGCTCAGCTGTTGGGTGTTCGCCAGCGCGTGGTGTGCCCCTTCGTTGAGGGTGGGGATCCCCTGCCCATAAACAAATAAAGGAATCGAATAGCGCATTTGCAGTTTGAGGCCCATGGACGGTTCCGCTTTGGCATCCGGCTGGGGAATTTCATCCACAATAATGCGGTAGGCCTGCTCAACCCCCGACGGGATCGTCCCCTGCTTGATCAGGCGAATAAGCTGTTTACTGCCTTTAGCGATAGTCACGATCGGCGGGCTGGCGACCACATCCTGCTGGGCGGTGTAACGCTCATATCCGCCCTCCTGTTTCCAGCGCACAATGCGTATCTGCATTGTCGTGGCGCTGTTGCCCTGATTCTGGATCCACAATTCAGTTGCTCTGGCCTCTGCCGAAAGCCACGGATCGATGGGCCACAAAAGAATGGTTGCCGCTGCCTGCGCCTGGCCCGCTGCCAGAGCCGTTGCCCCCAACAGACCCACCAGGCCTGATCGCCTGAAAAATGGCTTCATCGATGTTCTCCCTTTCCTACCATGACAAGGTCACGGTGAGTTGATCTGAATATGTTCCCGGCAGGCTAAACCCCGTCAGGAGCGCGACGCCAAAAAGAGGCAACGCGATGTTATTGCTGTTGGTATAGGTAATCGGTATGGCCTGGTTAACGCCAATTTCACTGTTCGCGGCCAGTGAGCTGCTGCTGTAGAGCCGGTAACCGACCACCTCTGTCCCGCCTGAACGCGTCATCCGCCTCACAGAGCTATAATTCTGACCGCCGTTAATGCTCATACTTAGCGCCACACCCGGTGTGCAGGCGATGGACAACGCGCCGTCGGCGACAAAGCTGGTGCTGACCGGCGTGTTGTCCACGCCATTGCGGGTTCCAAAATCCAGCGTCCCAAAGCGCCCGCCCGTGCCGGTACTCACCGAGCATCCTGGTACTACCGTCGCGCTCACCCTGAAGGACTGGGATGTCACCGCCCTGGCGTCGCAGATCATCATCAGCCCGACGATCAGGGCCAAAAAAGGGTGCACGACGCCCTCTGCGCTTTCGCGCAGACATAAACACAATGCCTTCATGGCTGAATCAGTAGGTGACGCTGACGTTAATCGTGTCGGTATAGGTTCCCGGTACAACCGTTACGCTATTGCCGCCGCCTGTTATGCGCCCGTAGAGGGTATAGCTGTTCACCCCGCCCGCTGTGGAAGCTACGGGCAACGCGGCGTTGTTAGCAATCACGTTGTTGTACCCGCTGTCGCTATAGAGGCTGTATGCCACGCCCTGTGCCGCATTGGCGGTGTTCACCAGATATCGGGCGGGTGTGCCGGGGGTGCCGACAACGGTTCCGGGTGCGGTCGCGTTGGTGTTGCCGGTGATCGCCACCGTGTAACTGGCAGTGGTACATTGAATGGTAAAGGTATTTCCGCCGCTGGCCCCGGTTAACTGGGTTGTCAGGGTGGAGAATGTCGCAGGATGGGTCCCGAAATCGAGTGTCCCGAAGTTAATGCCGTTTTGCGTTGGCGAGCCGTTGATCAAACAACCGTTCGTCAACGTCAGCGTCGCCCCGATAGTACCGCTACTGGTGACTGCCAGCGCCTGACCGACAGTCGCCGCCGTCAGCAGTGTACCCGCGCAGATAAAAAGAAGTTTTCTTTTCATTTACCACCCTCCAGAAGAAATAATGGTCCGCTTGCCATATTTTATTCATACTGTTCAGTATGTTAGCCCCGCTTAAACATTCCCCGGCGCGGTTACTGAGAATTTAGTTTATGGTTCACGCTTCAACCACTTTCAATGAAGGTGAGACACCCGCCCCCAATTAACAGACTATTAACAAACATTACAAAGAGTTAGCAAAATAAAACGGGCATTATTCTTGCTTAATCTGAGGATATATCGCGTGTAATGTGATCTGCATCACAATATATCGTTATGATAAAAACAACGAATTTCATAAAAATTAAAAACAAGTTGTAACTCACGCAGCTTTACTTCAATTTATGCCTCGAATATTTTCCTGCGCTTAAATAAAAATTTTGTATGCATCGACGCAGGAAACTCTTTTAGCGCATAGAGGATTTTTTGTGGCAAGTGCAAACAAACTCACGCTCTTCATCGTGATTTTCATGCTGGCGGGTATTCTTTCAGGTGCGGCGATCCATGAGTATGCTTCGTCCGACGCGATACAGGCCTGGTCGGAGAACATTACGCTACTGACCGATATTTTCCTGCGGCTGATTAAGATGGTGATTGCCCCGCTGGTGTTCAGCACCCTGACGGTGGGCATTATGAAGCTGGGTGAAACGTCGACGATTGGGCGCGTCGGGGGTAAAGCGATGGTGTGGTTTATCAGCTCATCCGTGCTTTCCATTCTGGTGGGGCTGTTTATTGTTACCCTTGAACAACCCGGCAGCGGTCTGAACCTGAGCATACCCACAGAGACAGTTGATACCGGCCTGGCCGTTAGTGGGATGTCGCTGAAAGCCTTCCTGTCACACACCATTCCAACCAGCATTGCCGGCGCGATGGCGAACAATGAGATCCTGCAAATTGTGGTCTTCTCGATGTTCTTCGGCATTGGCGGCGCGTCACTGGGCCAAAAATTCAACGCCCCGCTGGTCGCGGCGCTGGATGTGGTCTCCCACATTATGCTGAAGGTGACGGGCTACGTGATGTACGTTGCGCCGCTGGCCATTTTTGCCGCAATTTCGTCCGTCATTGCCACCCAGGGGCTGGGCATTTTGCTGAACTATGCCTCGTTTATTGGCGGTTACTATGTGGCGATCCTTCTGACCTGTCTGGTATTGCTGGCGGTAGGTTACATGGTGCTGAAAAAAGAGATTTTTCGTCTGGTGGCGATGCTGAAAGATCCGGTGCTGGTCGCGTTTACCACCAGCAGCTCTGAAGCGGCATACCCGAAAACGCTGGAGCAGTTAGCGCGCTTCGGCTGTTCACGGAATATCGCCTCTTTCGTCCTGCCGATCGGCTACTCGTTTAACCTGGTCGGCTCCATGGTGTACTGCTCGTTCGCCTCAATGTTTATCGCCCAGGCGTACAACATTCACCTGAGTTTCACCGAGGTGACGGTGCTGATGTTAACGCTGATGCTGGCCTCGAAAGGCATTGCGGGTGTACCGCGCTCGTCGCTGGTGGTGTTGGCGGCAACCATTCCGAGCTTTAATATCCCGGTGGCCGGGATCCTGCTGCTGATGGGGATTGATCATTTCCTGGATATGGGTCGGTCCGCCATTAACGTGCTGGGGAACGGGATTGCGACGGCGATGCTGTCGCAGAATGAAGGGGCGCGGGAAGCGGAGGCAGAGCTGGTGGAGCAGGAGGCGTAAGGATACAAAAGAGCCGGGTGGCGCTGACGCTTACCCGGCTTCATTTTATGCTACATGATTCGCCGCAATATCCAGCAGCGCCATCTCTTCACTGTTCAGCAGCTTCTCAATATTCACCAGAATTAGCATACGCTCGCCGAGCGCACCCAACCCCGTCAGGTATTCCGTCGACAGCGTGACCGCAAACTCCGGCGCAGGACGGATTTGATCTGCGGTCAGCGACAGTACATCAGACACGCCATCCACCACGATCCCCACCACGCGCTGCCCCAGATTCAGGACGATCACCACCGTGTTATCGTTGTACTCCACATCGCCCTGGCTGAATTTCACGCGCAGGTCCACGATAGGCACAATCACACCGCGCAGGTTGGTCACACCCTTGATAAACGCTGGCGTGTTCGCAATGCGCGTTACCTGGTCGTAACCACGAATTTCCTGCACTTTCAGGATGTCGATACCGTACTCTTCATCACCTAAAGTGAAAACCAGGAATTCCTGCCCCGATGGCTCGCCCGCCAGTTTCGTTACGTTACTCATACCGGTCATGTTATTACCTTTTACTTAATCAGGCGGCTGTGTTCGCCACACGTTGTTCACGATTTAATCCCTGAAGTGCCGATACATCGACGATCAGCGCGACGCTACCATCACCCAGGATGGTGGCAGCAGAGATCCCCGGCACTTTGCGGTAGTTGCTTTCCAGGTTCTTAACCACCACCTGATGCTGACCAATCAGCTGATCAACCAGCAGCGCGTAGCGGCGTCCGGCGCTTTGCAGGATCACAACGATACCCTGCGTGGCCTCGGTTTTTGCCCCGTCCACTTCGAACACTTTCCACAGTTCCACCAGCGGCAGATACTCGCCGCGTACTTCGAGCACGCGCTCCCCGCCCGCCAGCGGATGCAGATCTTCTTCACGCGGCTGGAGGGACTCCATCACCGCGTTCAGCGGCAGAATAAAGACTTCGTCCGCCACTTTAACGGACATGCCGTCAAGAATGGCCAGCGTCAGCGGCAGCAGGATACGAATCGTGGTGCCTGCACCCTGCTTAGACTGGATCTCAACGTGACCGCCCATCTCCTGAATGTTACGTTTCACCACGTCCATGCCCACGCCACGGCCGGAAACGTCGGTGACCTGCTCTGCGGTTGAGAAGCCCGGGGCAAAAATCAGCATGCCCACTTCTTCGTCCGTCATGTTTTCGTTGACCGCCATTCCCTGCGAGATCGCCTTCGCCAGAATGCGCTCGCGGTTCAGGCCCGCGCCGTCATCGGTCACTTCGATGCAGATGTTGCCGCCCTGATGTTCCGCTGACAGGATCAGGTTGCCCACGGGCGATTTTCCGGCTGCCACGCGATTTTCCGGCAGCTCGATGCCGTGGTCGAGGCTGTTACGCACC
Source organism: Enterobacter sp. BWH52 (assembly GCF_001037565.1). Lineage (NCBI taxonomy): Bacteria > Pseudomonadati > Pseudomonadota > Gammaproteobacteria > Enterobacterales > Enterobacteriaceae > Enterobacter > Enterobacter sp. BWH52. The sequence goes on from NZ_KQ089854.1 coordinate 2,790,449, forward strand.
AGGTGCGTTAACGGGTCGATAATGCGTTCGATCAGGCTCTTGTCCAGCTCGGTGGAGCTGCCCATCAGCGTGAGTTCGATCTGTTTGTTGAGCTTGCCGGCCAGGTCGCGCACCAGGCGCGGGAAGCGGCTGAAGACATATTCCATCGGCATCATGCGGATGGACATCACCGATTCCTGCAAATCGCGGGCGTTACGTTGTAACTGGCCCATGCTGGTGATGAGATCGCCGTGAGTCACCGGGTCCAGCTCGTTGGAACGCTGGGCCAGCATCGACTGGGTGATCACCAGTTCACCCACCAGGTTGATTAGCTGATCCACTTTCTCCACCGCCACGCGAATGCTCGTGGACTCGCTGGAACGCGCCGCCGGTTTTTCACCGCGGGCCGGGGCAGCCGTCTCTTTTGGCACGGCTTTCAGTGCCGGGGCAGCGGCAACTACCGCAGGGGTATTCTCTGCCGGAGCTGGCGCTTCAACGGCCGCCGCCTCGGTTTCAAACGCAATCTGATCCGCTTCAATGACGAAGCAGAGCACTGCCACGATGTCATCCTGACCGATCCCGCCGTCAAGCGTCGCGGCCAGGCTGTCTTTGCCCTTCACCACGTTGCTGAGCGTCGCCAGGTTCTCCAGCTCCTCTTCCAGCAGGTTGACCTCGTTCTCCTTCAGACGTGACAGCACCACGCGCAGTTTTCCTGCGGGCGCGTCAGGCGCCGTAGCGGGTTCGGCCACGGCGTCAACAACGCTCAGTTTTGCCGCAGGGACAGCGGGCGCAGACGCCTCACCTTTGGCTTCCAGCGCTAACTGACGCAGCGCGTTGCAGATGTATTCAAAGCTGGCGGCATCAGGCTCTGCCGAACTTTTATAGGCGTCGAGCTGTTCCTGCATAATATCTTTCGTTTCCAAAAACAGGTTGATAATGTCGGTATTGAGCTGCATCTCACCGCGTCGTGCTTCATCCAGCAGGTTTTCCATTAAATGGGTGGTTTCCTGCAAAATGGTAAATCCAAACGTTCCGGCTCCGCCTTTAATGGAATGCGCCGCACGGAAGATGGCATTGAGCTGTTCTGAGTCCGGCGCCTCGGGCACCAGATCCAGCAAATGTTGCTCCATATCGGCCAACAATTCGTCGGCTTCATCAAAAAATGTCTGGTAAAAATCGGTAATATCCATGCTCACGCTATCACCTCGGATTGGCTGGTGGCGATGTTGGAACGGCAGCCGAAGGGACGGCCCCAGGCTGTTTTAAATCGTCCAGTGACTCATTCTGACTTTCGGCGTTTTCATGCAGGATGGCCTGCTCCGCCTGCTGGTTCAGCACTAAAAGACTGATACGACGGTTGATGGCGTCATCCGGTCCGCGGTCGGTAAGGCGCATGGTTGCAGCCATGCCGACCACGCGCAGGACCTTGCCATCATCAAGCCCACCCGCCACCAGCTCGCGACGCGAGGCGTTGGCGCGATCGGCAGAAAGCTCCCAGTTGCTGTATCCTTTCTCTCCCGTGGCGTACGGGAAATCATCCGTGTGTCCGGACAGGCTAATGCGGTTAGGAATACCGTTCAGTACCGGTGCAATCGCACGCAGAATATCGCGCATGTAGGGCTCGACATCGGCGCTGCCGGTTTTAAACATCGGCCGGTTCTGACTGTCGATGATCTGAATACGCAGCCCTTCCTGTACCAGGTCAATTTTCAGATGCGGACGCAGCGCACGCAGCTTGGGGTCCGCTTCAATCAGCTGATCCAGGTCACCGCGCAGTTTTTTCAGGCGCGCCTGCTCCATCCGTTTTTTCAGCTCGTCAATGTTAGGCTGTTTTTTCACTTCGCCCTGCTGCTGGGTGTAATCGTCACCGCCGCCGGGGATCGGGCTGTCGCTGTTCGAAATGCGCGGCCCGCCGGTGACCGCCGTCGCCAGCGGCGTCCTGAAATATTCCGCAATCTGGATAAGCTCTTTCGGGCTGGAGATGGAGATCAGCCACATCACCAGGAAGAACGCCATCATGGCGGTCATAAAGTCGGCGTACGCGATCTTCCAGGAGCCGTGAGAACCGTGCCCGTGCGCCTTATGCTTGCGCTTTTTTACGATGACGATCGGATGGGACTGGTTTTTCATGCGTCCTCAGTTGTCGTCTGTTGGTTGGGGTTTTTCACCGCGCGCACGTGCTCTTCCAGTTCGATAAACGACGGACGTTCGCTGGAGTAGAGCGTCTTACGACCAAATTCGACGGCGATCGGCGGGGCATAACCGTTGAGGTTTGAGAGCAGCGTAATTTTCACGCACTGCATCATTTTGGTGGTTTCGGCGCTCTTCTGGCGCAGCACGCTCGCCAGCGGGGAGATAAAGCCGTAGGCCAGTAAAATACCGAGGAACGTCCCCACCATCGCGTGGGCAATCAGCGCGCCCAGTTCAGCCGCCGGGCGATCCGCCGAGGCCAGGGCATGTACCACGCCCATTACCGCCGCCACGATGCCGAACGCCGGAAGCGAGTCGCCCACCAGCGCCAGGCTGTTGGCCGGCACTTCGGATTCGCTCTCATGGGTTTCAATCTCTTCGTCCATCAGGGCTTCAATTTCGAAGGTGTTCATGTTGCCGCTGATGATCAGGCGCAGGTAATCGACGATAAAATCGAGCATCATCGCGTCGGCCAGAATACGCGGGTAGCTGGCGAAAATTTCGCTCTCTTTCGGGTTTTCGATGTCCCGCTCCAGCGAGAACATCCCCTGCTGACGTGACTTCGCCATCAGGCGATAGAGCAGCGCCAGCAGATCCATATACATGCTTTTGGTGTATTTCGAGCGACGAAACAGCAGCGGAATCGCCTTCAGCGTGCCCTTGATCGATTTACCGTTGTTACCAACGATAAAAGCCCCTACCCCTGCACCGCCGATGATAACAAGTTCAGCCGGTTGATAGAGTGCTCCAAGGTGCCCGCCGGTCATCATGTAACCGCCGAAAACTGTACCGAGAACTACCAGGTAACCTAATAAGATAAGCACGACATCATCCTTCCGCTAGTGACTATGGCAGGACGTTCATTTCGAGCGCGAGACCTGAACGCAGGGTAAAAAAAAGCAGCGGTAATCGCTTACCGCTGCTGGAATCTTGCCCACAGGTTCGGGTTAAACAGCGTGTTCGATCTGTTCATCCAGCAGTTGTGGAATAATATCGGCAGCATCCCGGGAAAGTTTACGTCTTTTTACGGCTCGGGATGGAGGCTGGCACAAACTACAGGCGAAGCTGCCCGCAGGCTGATGCGCGTGGGTAATAAAATTGCCGTCACAGCAGTTGCAGCGCGACAATTCAAGCATGCCGCTTTCAACAAAACGCACCAGCGTCCAGGCGCGGGTCAGCGCCAGCAGAGGTCCCTCTTCCTGCTGCGGGCATTGCTCAAGGTAAAGTTTGTAGGCTTTGATCACGGCATCAACGCCGCTGCATAAACCCGTTTTAAGCAGGTACTGCCAGGCGTTACAGAACATGGAAGCATGAATGTTCTGCTCCCAGGTCATGAACCAGTCAGTGGAAAACGGCAGCATGCCTTTTGGCGGCGGGCTACCACGCAGTTCTTTGTACAGCTTGATCAGACGACCACGGCTCAACTGCGTCTCGCTTTCCAGCATTTGTAAACGCGCGCCCAGCGTGATGAGTTCCATTGCCAGCTGGATATCACGGGCTTCCTGAACAATGCTTTTTTCGCTCATTGTTAAGCCCTTTTCTTCCGGGCTACGTCATCAGGCTGGCTGATTTCGTTGAGCAGGCGGGTGGAGAGAAGAATACCGGTGTGGATTTGTTGCAGATCGTCCACGCGGGATTCCTGAGTCAGACGCGTAATGGTCTGCGGGTTATCAAAACGGAACTGGCAGACAAGTTGATTGGTTTCAGCCAGCTTGACCATTTGCGGGAGGGTTAATCCACCCAGCATGGTTGCCATCTCTTCGTTAACACCCAGACGAAACATCGCTGACGGTTTGTCCTGACTAATCAAACGCTGCGCGAGCAATAAATACGACAAATTGATGTCATAAATATGTTTTAGCAACTCGGATGTATGCATTTTTCCCATCCCGAATAACCAACTATTATTTTTATGCGGAAAGACCGCACCCCGTGATGTCGCCGGGAAATCACCCGGTATAAAAAGAAAAGGCCAAATGCATAGTTGAATTTAGGTTTGTACGTCGTAAAGCGCGTGACCGGTTAACATGGCCAAAATGTCGGTTACACATTTTATCTTTTCTTACAAATAACTAAGATTTTTCCTAATTCGACGCAAACTCTACTCGTCAGTTTTGACACATACAATGCAGCCCCCCCTGGAATTTAAAAAAAATGTGATCTTCGTCACATAATTTACGCGAATGTAACCCATAAATCCATCAGCATGACTTGTAATTTGACTATTTATTGAGCAACCAAAGCTTGGTTATATTCTTGTGGAACGAATACTCATGCAGAGGGATGAGTGGATCGGGTATGAAAATTGCTATGTCGGAGAAGCGCTGCCCTTCCGCGTCTGAACGGGCGCGAACGTCAGGGAACAGCCAGAGTTAATTAAGTAAAAACAGCAGGTTAAGCTTTCAATTCGAGACAGGAGCTTCCAGGGGTCAGCATCACGCTTGCGTTGACGATCGGTTAACGCGATTTAACAGCACGGAAGGCTAAATGTGTGATTTACGTTAAGTTGTTAATTACTTTCATTTAGCGCCGCCATTTCGTTATTCTTCTTATAAGAATAATTAATGAATAATTATGATAAGGTTCACACTATTGTCGCATGTACCTCTTGCAGAAGCGGCAGATTCGCGGTAAAGCTTGAGAAACGTGTCATTCTGACATAAAAGGAGTGTGTGATGAGTTACTCCCATCTTCTTGTTTCTGTTGCGGTTTCCCCAGAAAGTCATCAACTCGTCGCCCGTGCCGTTTCCATTGCCCGCCCGAACAACGCCCGCATAAGTCTGATCACCCTGGCAGCTGAACCCGAAATGTATAACCAACTGGCAGCGCCTATGCTGGAAGATATTCGTGAGGTTCTTCAGGAAGAAACGCAGCAATTTCTGCGCGAGCTGGTTGAGCGGGCAAACTATCCTGTCCATCAGACGGTGATTGCCACCGGGGAATTAAGTGAACATATTCTCGACATTTGTCGGAAACAGAATATTGATTTGGTCATTTGCGGAAATCATAACCAGAGCTTTTTTTCCCGGGCGGCATGCTCGGCAAAATCCATCGTTTCGTCAAGCCAGGTGGATGTCCTGCTGGTGCCTCTCGGGGGCAATTAATGCCCCCGAAGGAAATCAGGCGAGTTTAGGGAAGGTCGCGATCTTTTTTTGCAGATCACCTTCCTGACTTTGCGGCTGGATCGCGCGTAAATCGTCAATAAAACGCGCCTGCCAGCGGTTGATATCATTCTTGACGATGGTCTCCATCATTTCCGAATGACGTGAAATGCGTTCCGCAAGCGGCATGGTTAACGCGCGATTCAGGGCATTTGCCACGTCATCGCGATCGTAAGGGTTCACAATCAGCGCTGAGGTTAACTCGTTTGCCGCACCGGCAAATTGGGACAGCACCAGCACGCCCGGGTCAGCAGGATCTTGTGCTGCGACATACTCTTTTGCCACCAGATTCATCCCGTCGCGCAGCGGCGTGACCAGCCCGACGTCCGCATAGCGGAACACTTTCATCAGGATTTTGCGCTCAAAATGCTGATTCAGATAGAAAAGTGGAGTCCAGCCGAGCTGGCCATAGCGCCCGTTGATGCGCCCTGCTTCGGTCTCAAGCTGGTGACGAATATCCTGGTAGGCCTGAACCTCACCGCGCGAGGTCGGCGCTATCTGGGTGTAGCGGATCTTGCCATGATGCTGCGGGAATTTATCCAGCAGGGTTTCATAGGCGAGGAATCGCTCCGGCAACCCTTTGGAATAATCCAGTCGTTCAACCGAAAAGATATTCTTAACGTGCTTGAGTTCGTCCTTGAGCTGGGCAAGCTTCGGCGGCAGCGGACCGGAGGCCTGCTCGGCAATTTCGTCTGGCTCAATACCGATTGGGTAGACTTCGGTATGGAAATTTCGTCCCCACGCAGTATGAGATTTACCGCCGTGAGTGACCAGCCGGGTTTTGCCCGACACGCTGTCGAGGAAGGCCAGCCTGTCATTTTCCGTCTGGAAACCGAGCAGGTCGTAATCTGACAGCGCCTCCAGGATCTCCTCGTGCTGCGGCAGCGCCGTAAAGATCTCCGGGGTCGGGAACGGAATATGCAGGAAGAAACCGATTCGGTTATTCACACCCCGTTTCCGCAACTCCCTGGCGAAGGGCAGCAGATGATAATCGTGGATCCATAAAATATCGTCTTCTTCGATCAGCGGCAGTAGTTTATCTGCCAGCAGCGCGTTGACGCGCATGTAGCCTTCATAGGATTCACGCTGGAATTTCACCAGATCCAGACGATAGTGAAACGCTGGCCACAGCACGGCGTTTGAGAACTCGGAATAATATTCATCATAGTCCTTCTCGCTAAGGGCGAAGGAGGCCCACGTGATATTGCCCCGTGACACCTTTTTTAGCGGTTTTTCTTCATTACTGATTTCCCCGCTCCAGCCAAACCAGAGACCACCCGCGGCTTTGAGGGCACCTAATACCCCGACCGCCAGGCCACCGGCACTGGCTTTTTTATCATCCGGCGGTGCGATGCGATTAGAGACGACGACTAAGCGACCCATAATGATTTCTCCCGTTGTTTTGCGCTATTTGTTGTTGTTGCTGGTTAGCGACGTCAGATATCCACTGCCAGACGCTGGCGACATTTTCCAGCCGCCATCCGGCAATGGTTTCACCAGATCCAACCTTGACAGACATGCCCTGGGCCTGGTTTACCACCCTGAACCCGGCCTCGTCGGTCAGGTCATCCCCAAAAAAGACTGGCGTACGCCCTTTGAACGGCGCTTCCGCCATAAACGCTGCAATGGCAGCGCCTTTGTTAATTCCTGCCGGTTTAATCTCGACCACACATTTACCCGGCTGTAACGCCAGCTCCGGATGGGCTTCGGCCACGCTTCTTGCTATCGAAAATATCGCCGCCTCATGATGGGGCGCCTGACGGTAGTGCAGCGCAAAAGCCATGCCTTTGGCTTCCAGTTCCGTACCGGGAAGCATTTCCAGAGCCGAAGAGAGTTGCGCATGCAGCGCCTGAATCAGCGTGTCGGGGAGTGAAAGTATATGCAGTTGATCATGGATATCGCGGCGCTCCGCTCCGTGCACACCGGCCAGCGGAAAGTGATAAGGACTGGCGAGCACGTCCAGCTCGGCCATTGAGCGCCCTGAAATCAATGCCAGTGCCCCCTCGTTCTGTCGGGAGAGCTGCTGCAAATTCTCTAACACCGTGTCCGGTACAACAACGTCATCCGGATGCGGTTCAATCCCGGCGAGCGTCCCGTCGAGGTCAAAAAAGAAAGCAAATTTTCCGGGCAGTACAGGCGGAGCGGTTAACAAGTCAGCCACCCTAATCCTCCTTACAGTGAACAAAACAGCCATGTAAGTATAGACAGTGTGACGGTGCTCGCCATTTAGCAACCGGCCCGTCAACAAAACTGGCGGGCCGGTCAGGGGGTCAACTATGGTTAATAGTTGAGCAGGTTAGTGACTAAAAATAAATCAGACGGTACGCTTCGCTTTTTGCTTGTAACGGTCGAAGATCACCGCTGCCAGCAGGATCAGGCCGCGTACGACGTACTGAGAGAACGGAGAAATATTGAGCAGGTTCATGGCGTTCTCTACGGTCCCCAGAATCAGGATCCCCGCCACCACATATGAGATTTTTCCGATGCCGCCCTTGAGGGAAACGCCCCCCAAAACGCAGGCTGAGATGACGATCAGCTCATAACCAATGGAGGTCATAGGCTGGCCGCTGGTCATGCGCGACGCCAGAATAATCCCCGCCGCCGCCGATACCAGCCCGGAAAGCACGAAGATAATGATCTTGGTCCGTACGACCGGGACACCCGCCAGACGCGCCGCCTCTTCATTGCCGCCAATCGCCAGGGTATTTCGGCCAAAGGTGGTGCGGTTGAGCAGGAAACCGAACAGGATCAAACAGCCTACCGTCAGCCAGATTGGCGCAGGCAGCCCCAGCCAGTTGGCATAGCCCAGAGTGAAGAAACGCTCGTCTTCGATCCCGACCGCTTTGCCGTCGGAGATGATATAGGCCAGACCGCGCACGATTTGCATGGTCGCCAGCGTCGTAATCAGGGCGTTAATCTTCAGGCGCGCAATGACAAACCCGTTCACCAGGCCGCTCAACACGCCGAGCAGCAGCCCGGCCAGCACGCCGATCCACAGGCTTTCGGTCATGTTGATCACCACGGCAGTGGTGACGCCTGCACAGGCAATCACCGAGGCGACCGACAGGTCAAAATCACCGGAGGCCAGGCAGAACAGCATTCCGCAGGCCACCATGCCGGACATGGAGATAGCCAGCCCCAGCCCCTTCATATTGATGAACGTGGCGAAGTTCGGCACAAAAATCGCGCAGGCGACGAAGAGGGCAGCAAAGACCACCAGCATGCCGTACTGGTCCCAGATGCGGCCAAAACTGAAAGCCGACTTCGGCGCTCCGGATGTAGTAACAGAGGACATCATTGACTCCTTACTCAGGCGACAGCCTGGCTAACTTTAGGCATGGCGAGACTCAACGCCTGTTGTTCATTCGCCTGTTCATGCAGCAATTCACCGGCAATTTCGCCTTCACGCATCACTACAATGCGGTCGGCGACGCCCAGCACCTCGGGCAGATCGCTGGAGGCGAACAGGACCGCCACACCACGTTTTGCCAGTTCATAGATGACGTTATAGATTTCGTGTTTCGCCCCCACGTCAATACCGCGCGTTGGTTCATCCAGCAAAATGACCTTCATATCTTCCGATAGCCAGCGCCCCAGAATGGCTTTTTGCTGGTTACCGCCGGACAGGTTCATGATCAGCTGTTCAGCGCCGGGGGTTTTAATGTTCAGCGAACGGATATGGTGATCCGCGTTGCTCGCCTCCCAGCCGTCGTTAATCAGACATCCCGCGCGGATGAACTTGCGCCGGGCAGAGATGTTGATGTTGTCGCGCACCGAGTGCACCGGAATAATGCCCTCTGCCTTTCGATCCTCCGGGCAGAGCATAATCCCCGCGTTAATCGCCTGCGCAGGCTTCTGAATATCGACCTTTTTCCCGTCGACGAAAACCTGGCCCTGGGTTATGCGCGTCCCGCCAAACAGCCCTTTCATCAGCTCGCTGCGCCCTGCCCCCACAAGGCCAAACAGCCCGACGATTTCGCCGCTGCGCACCGAGAGTGAAATGGGCGTGCGCACGCCTGGGGCTTTGACGTTATCCAGACGCAGACGCTCCGGGCCATACTCGCGCGGTTTCCAGTGGTAAATGTCACCCAGATCGCGTCCGACCATCGCCTGCACCAGCTGATCGTGATTAACCTGCTGCATATCGGTGAAGGTGCGCACGTAGCGTCCATCTTTAAACACGGTGATGGCATCGCTTAAGGCAAAAATCTCTTCCATACGGTGAGAAACGTACAGAATGATGCGGCCCTCTTTGCGCAGCTCGCGGATCACGCGAAAGAGATTTTCTATTTCACGCGCCGAGAGCGAGCTGGTTGGCTCATCGAAGGCGATAATTTTGGCGTTACGCGCCAGCGCTTTGGCAATTTCCACCATCTGCCACTGGCCGATGGAGAGATACTTAAGGGGCGTTTGCGGATCGACATCCAGCCCAAGGTGCTTGAGCTGCAAGCCCGCTTCATAATTGAGCAGCGAGCGGTTGACCACGCCGCTTTTATGCGGAAGCTGGCCCAGATAGATGTTCTCCGCCACGGTCATTTCAGGAATGAGATGCAGCTCCTGATAGATGATGGCGACGCCCGCATTTAACGCTGCCGTGGTGTCGGCAAAGGCCACCTCTTCGCCGCGAATAGCCAGCGTGCCGGTGGTGGGCGTGTAGTTGCCGCTGAGAATTTTTAGCAGCGTGGATTTTCCCGCGCCATTCTCCCCCATCAGGGCGTGAACCTGGCCGGCATAGCAGTCGAAGCTGATATCGGTCAGCGCGTTTACACCGGGGAACGTTTTACCGATGCCGCGGAAAGAGAGATACGGATCAGACTGTTGCATAACGACTCCGTGATTCCTGTAGTGTGTACGTCTGGCCCCTCACGGTGAGGGAGGGGCGCAATCACAGCGTATTACTTACCGCCCAGTCCTTTTTTCGCCAGCTCCTCTTTGAAGTTATCGCGGGTAATCAGCACCACATCGGTCACTTCAGTGAATTTCGGCGGTTCAGCCCCTTTGGTCACCCAGTTGTAGAGCATTTCGCTGGATTTATAGCCGTGGACATCCGGGCTTGGCAGCAGTGAGCCATAGAAGCCGGTCGCCTGCGCTTTAGACAGTTCGCTCACGGCGTCAACGCCGTTAATGCCGATCCCGATCACGTCCGGTGCTTTAAAGCCCTGGCCTTCCGTTGCACGCACGCCGCCCAGTACGGTGTTGTCGTTCATCCCCACCACCAGCCAGTGCTTCACTTCCGGATGCTGGACGAGCATGGAGTTCGCCGCATCAAAGGCGCCCGGAATATCGTTGGATTTGGTCGGGACTTTGTAGATCTGTTTTTCCGGGAAGCCAGCCGCTTTCAGGGCGTCCATGGACCCGGTGGTACGACGACGGGCGGTGTCCAGCTCGTCAGCGGTAATGGCCATCACGGCGGTCTCTTTGACATCCCAGCCGCGTTTTTGCATCTCTTTATAGAGCTCCTGGCCCTGACGCTCACCGATTTTAGTGGCCGCCATCATTACCAGCGGAACGGTATCCATCGGTTTGCCTTTGGCATTCACGAACTGATCGTCCACCGCAATCACTTTCATGTCGTAACCGCGCGCTTTCGCGGCAATCGCTGACCCCAGTTTTGGATCCGGCGTACAGATAACGAAACCTTTCGCACCGCTGGCCGCCAGGCTATCAATGGCGTTCAGCGTTTTCTCACCGTCAGGTACGGCGATTTTAATTACCTCAAATCCCAAATCTTTTCCGGCTTTATCAGCAAATTTCCATTCGGTCTGGAACCACGGTTCTTCAGGCTGTTTAACCAGAAAACCGAGCTTTAAATTTTCAGCGATAGCGGATTGTGACATAACGGCAGCCAGGCCGATGGCCGCCAGCGCTTTAGTAAATTTGTGCATGGTAAACTCCAGCTTAAGCATTCTTATCTGTAGGGAATATTGGCGAACAACTTATTTAATCGGACTTAAAACAAGGCATTAGCGCTTACCTCGTTATAAGCGTTAGTGCTGGAGATAGTTTTAGCGGGAAATTAATCATCCATAAGAGAGCGACATCACACCGCAGAATTACAGTAATTGCGTACATAAATTCAGCGGAAAATGACATAAAAAAGGACGTAATTGTCCTACAAATGGAAAGGAGTTAAGCAGGATTATCCATAAGGTCAGCTAAGAAATCCCTGTAACCCGGACGCCTTAGCGTCCGGCAGAAAATTTACCAGCGGTAATAGATGTGTTCAGCATGATCGCGCACGGGGGCGTCGTCACCCAACAAACGAGCAGAGAGCGTCAGCGCAAAGTCAAAAGCGTGCCCCAGCCCCTTGCCGCTGATGAGGTTATTATCCTCCACGACCGGCGCATCTACATATACTCCATCATCAACGCTCTGCCACAGATCGCCGGAACAGACGTAGCGGCGCCCCTTCAGTAGCCCGTTACCGCCCAGCACCCGCGCGGCCGCAGAGCAGATCGGGCAGATAAGTTTGCCGTGCTCGTCATGGGCGGAAACAAAGCGGATCACCTCCTGGTTAGCCGCAAGATTGACGCTGCCCTGCGGCCCACCGGGCAACACGACCGCGTCATACAGCCTATTAATGCGCTCCGTTAACGTACTGTCAGCCACCATGGGGATATTATGGTAACTCACTACCGCACGGGACTCCGCGCAGGCCAGCGTCTCCACCTCAATCTGTAAACGCCGCAGAATATCAATAGTGATAATCGCTTCTGCTTCTTCAAAACCAGGTGCCAGCAGCACCGCAACGTTAGCCATCATAAACCTCAAATAATGAAACAATGTAAAACATCGTTTCATTTTCTCGCGTTATCAGATCACAATCTTGCGCCGCGATCACAGAACCGTATATTGAGTGAAAATTGATTTAGCTCAAATTTGATACGACAGGATATATTTGCAAAAATTATTTCTGATTTATCACTTTTACAGAATTTCCCGCCAAAGAACGTTTCCTGAAACGATAAAAATGAGCAAAATTAATTTTACACCCTTTTAAATCAACATGTTATATAATTATCAATCTTGTAACCTTCTTTCTATTCTGGGCTATATTTAAATTTGTAATCTATGGTAAACACAGCCTAATTAAGAGTTTTCTTAAGTCGAAGAGAAGCGTATGCTTATTTAAATCGAACACAGGAAGTGAATTTTCGAGTTTTTACCTTGCAGAAATCTATTTCTGCCATTCAATCGTCAATACCTGCCGGGTCAGGTTAAGTAGCGGACATCAAGTCCCACAGTCAATAAGGATATGAGAATGACTACCCAAACGATGATGCAAAAACTGAATGCCCAGATGAACCTGGAGTTTTATGCTTCAAATCTGCATCTGCATTTGAGCGCGTGGTGTTCCAGAAAAAGCCTCAACGGCACTGCCACCTTCTTTCGTACTCAGGCGCAAAGTAACGTCACGCACATGATGCGTGTCTTTAACTTTTTGAAAGCTGTCGGGGCAAACCCTACCGTCAAAGAGCTTGAAACGATTGAAGATAATTACACTTCACTGGAAGAACTGTTCCAGAAAACGCTCGAAGAGTATGAGCAACGCTGTGCGAAGCTGAGCAAACTGGCTGATGAAGCCAAAGCGCAACAGGACATCATTACCCTCACGTTTTTACGCGATATGGACAGAGAGCAGCAGCAGGATGGCATGCTGCTGAAGACGCTCGCAGATGAAATCCGCAACGCGAAACGTGCGGGGATTTGTCTGGAGCAGACGGACCGCCATCTTCTCGACATAGCTACCGTGCAACACCACTAAGTCCCTTCACCCGCTCCCGTCAGGGGGTGGGTACCAACTCCCTGCTTTTGCTGACATTTAACAAATCAGATCTTGCTCCCAATGAATAACCACACATCGTGTAATGATTTGTTTAATTACATTCATTGACGAGGGAGCATCATGATCACCATTGAGTTTATTGTCATTATCCTCTGCCTGCTGATAGGCACCCGCTTCGGCGGGATGGGCCTGGGGCTGATAAGCGGTATCGGCCTGTTTATTTTAAGTTTTGTCTTTGGTCTGCAACCCGGTAAACCGCCCGTTGACGTGATGCTCACAATCCTCGCCGTCATCGGCTGTGCGGCCACGCTACAGACCGCCGGTGGCCTTAATGTAATGATGCAGTTTGCAGAGCGCCTGCTGCGTAAACATCCCCAACACATCACCCTTCTCGCACCGTTTACCACCTGGATGTTGACCTTCCTCTGCGGGACCGGTCACGTCGTCTACACCATGTTTCCCATTATCGCGGATATCGCCCTGAAAAAAGGCATTCGCCCGGAACGGCCGATGGCGGTGGCCTCGGTGGCCTCTCAGATGGCGATCACCGCCTCCCCCGTTTCCGTGGCCGTCGTTTCGCTGGTCTCGATTCTGGGTGCGCAGCACGGCATCGGTCACGCGTGGGGGATCCTCGAAATCCTCGCCGTTTCCGTACCGGCCTCACTGTCTGGCGTTGCCATTGCGGCACTGTGGAGCCTGCGCCGGGGGAAAAACCTCGCAGACGATACTGAATTTCAGGAAAAGCTGAAAGATCCGAAACAGCGGGAGTTTATCTATGGAGGAACGGAGACGTTGATGGATCAGCGTTTCCCGAAACAGGCCTACTGGTCAACGTGGATCTTCTTCGCCGGGATTGCCGTTGTGGTCCTGCTGGGTGCGCTGCCCGAGCTGCGTCCGGCGTTTGAGATCAAAGGCAAAATGACAGCCCTGTCGATGAACCTTGTCATTCAAATGATGATGCTGATCGCCGGGGCCATCATGCTGATGACCTGCAAGGTAAATGCGTCGGCCATTTCAAACGGGGCGGTATTTAAGGCGGGGATGGTCGCGATTTTCTCGGTGTTTGGAGTGGCGTGGATGAGCGATACCTTTTTTCAGGCGCATCTCGACGAGCTGAAAATGGCGCTGGAGGGGGTGGTGAAGAGTCATCCCTGGACGTATGCCATCGTGCTGTTCCTGGTATCAAAACTGGTCAACAGCCAGGCTGCGGCCTTGACCGCGGTCGCCCCGATGGGGTTGATGCTGGGCATCGAGCCGAAAATGCTGGTGGCCTTCTTCCCGGCATCCTACGGCTACTTTGTGCTGCCGACCTATCCGAGCGATCTGGCCTGTATCGGATTCGATCGCTCCGGTACCACCCGCATCGGTAAATTCATCATCAACCACAGCTTTATTCTGCCGGGGCTGATTGGCGTAAGCTGTGCCTGCGTGGTGAGCTATCTGCTGGTGCAGACGTTCTTCTGATCCTTCTGCGGGCGACAGGCTTTGTCGCCCTTCGACGTAAAAGCAGAAAAGGGTTTCTAATTTTAAAACATCGGTTTATTTTAGTGTGACTCACCCTGCGGTGTGAAGCGGAGTTCAATCAGCGCAATCGCTTTCTGGATCGCGCGGAGCGTAACCGGGTCCGCCGCAGCAGGATGGTTGGTGAAATCGATGTTTTTCAGTTGGGTCGACATCTTTTCGCGTACCTCAACCGGCGCGATAACGTCAATCACATCAAGGATTTGTTTGATAACCAGCTGGCAGGCGACGACGTCAGATACCAGTTCCTGATCGGCGCTCAGGTTTTGTGACATGGGGTTCTCCTTATTCAAAGGCCGCCATAGTAGCAAAACAGACGCCCTTCCATCTCCCTCTCGTCGTCCGCAGACATAAAAAAACCTGCCGAAGCAGGTTTTTTTATCAGAACATCGCACCCGGTGGGACGTCTTTAAACGTTGTGCAGTAGTTTGCCCACATGCTTTTCAGGATTTTGCGCAGTTTCATTATGTTGCTCCAGTAACGTGTTATGCAGGTGTTATTGTCAATACGCTTATAATATGACCACCATCACAAAAATCAACCATTTTGTGACCTGCATCACGGTTATTAAACCCTCAGTGCTGCTGGTTTGTTAAAAAAAGCCATGATAAATCTGCACGTTACAGTCTTATAAATTCCAGTAAATGTTTATAAAATTTTTTGAGCGGGCAGGAAGAGAATGAGTGAAAACGTATCCGGCAAAGAGAGCCGTGGATTATCGCCTGCGGCGCTGCTGGTGGCCGGTGCTTTCTTTATGGAGTTTCTGGACGGGACGGTGATTGCCACCGCGCTGCCGGACATGGCAAAAAGCTTCGGTGTACAGGCCGTGGATCTGAATATCGGCATCAGCGCCTACCTGATCACCCTGGCCGTGCTGATCCCCGCCAGCGGCTGGATCGCCGACCGCTTCGGCGCGCGAAAAGTGTTTGCCCTCGCGCTGGCAATCTTCACGCTGGCCTCGGTATTTTGCGGCCTGTCCACCACGCTCGATCAGTTCGTCGCGATGCGCGTCCTTCAGGGCATGGGTGGCGCGCTGATGGTGCCCGTGGGTCGCCTGGCCGTGCTACGCACCACGCCAAAACATCAGCTCATCACGGCAATCGCCACCCTGACGTGGCCTGCGCTGGTCGCGCCGATCATCGGCCCGCCGCTGGGTGGGTTCATTACCAGCTATGCCGACTGGCGCTGGATCTTCTTTATTAACGTGCCGCTGGGGATAATCGCCATTTTGCTGGCACTGCGCATCATTCCAGACCTGCATGAAGATACGCGCCGACCGTTTGATTTACCGGGTTTTGTTGTCACCACCCTTGCCATGGTGAGCCTGGTTTATGCGATGGAGTTGATGGGCGCAGAGCCTCTGCGAACAGGATTAACCGCCACGCTGTTTATCGTCGGTATCGTCGCGTTAAGTCTGGCACTGCGTCACTTTAAGCGGACAACCTGGCCGATGATCAGACTCGATGCGATGCAGGTGCCGACGTTTCGCGTCACCCTGTATGGCGGATCGCTGTTTCGCGCCTCCATCAGCGCGGTTCCGTTCCTGTTACCGCTGATGTTCCAGGTCGGCTTTGGCATGGACGCGTTCCATTCGGGCCTGCTGGTGCTGGCGGTTTTCGTTGGCAATCTCACCATTAAACCGGCGACGACGCCGCTTATCCGCAGCCTGGGGTTTAAGCGGCTGTTGCTGATTAACGGTGCGTTGAATGTCCTGGCGTTGCTGGCCTGCGCGTTTCTGACGCCGCAGACGCCCGCGTGGCTCGTCATGCTGATCCTCTATCTGGGCGGCGTTTTCCGTTCGATTCAGTTTACAGCCATCAGTACGCTGGCTTTTGCGGATGTGCCATCGGTGCAGATGAGCTATGCCAATACTCTGTTTTCAACCGCAACGCAGCTTGCCGTGGGGCTTGGGATCACGCTCGGGGCGATTGGTATTCGTATCGGGGAAAAAGTCAGTGAGGCGATGGGGATTGCCGGCATGCCGGGAATGAGCTTCCGGCTGGCATTTGTGGCGATCGCACTAATCTGCCTGGTGGGAATGGTTGACACGCTGCGTCTGACCAAAGATGCAGGCAGCGCGGTCTCATCGAAAAAGTAACGCTATCTGCCGGGCAGGCAACGCACCGCCCGGCAAAACGGAATCAGCCAACAATACCGCGCACGAAGGCTTCGATCTCTTTGTCCTGGCAGTTCTCGAAGAAGCACTGCTGGAAGCGCTGGCCTGAGACGGCGGTTTTAACCAGCTCAGGATCGATTGCTCGCAGGGTATCCAGATAGTTTTCTTTCACCACCGCCGCTTTCACCTGGTTCAGGATCCCGGCGTTACGCACCTGCGGCTCTTTACGCTCTGGTGGATAACCTTCGCCATTGCGTCCGGTAAACGCTTTCTCAAAGATAAAGCGTACGTTCAGTTCTGCCCCCCAGCCGAAGCCCTTCGCAAAAGGCAGAGAAAGCGCGTTACCGTTGTTGATTTGCGCAAACAGGAAGGCATCCGCAGGATCGATGCAGTAACCGCAAATCACACCCGGATGGATGTTCAGGGACATCAACGCGCCCTGCCCGGTACCGCAGCCGGTGACAACAAAATCGACAGCTTTAGCGTTAAGCAGAATGCTCGCCATGATGCCCAGGTGAATATAGGTGAGATGATGATCGTTCTCATCACTCATACCGACGTTATAGACCGGGAAACCTTTCTCATCAGCAACGGCTTTCAGCTCATTAAGGATGATGGGATTTTTAGCGGCCTGGCTGTTTTCCATCATCAGTGCAATTTTCATCTTGTCTCTCCTGAATGCATGGCGGGCGATCCCGCTGTGGATACTTTTTCCACTTAACCTTACTATCAAACAAACACACTTTCAAATTAAGTGAAAACTTGTTTTAAAAAACAAAGATGCGCTCACAATTTCGCGCGGTGGCCCGGCTCGTTGCACAGTGAGAGGGCAGATCCTCCGGCTATTCCGGCCATTGCGTCACATCGCGTTGGTTACAATGGCGTATTTCCCGTCACGCAGAGTGAACCATGAAACGTGTAATCATAGCCGGAACGATCCTGTTGCTCGCCGGGTGCAGTATCAACCGTCAGGCAGAAATCAGCAGTACGGATGCCCCAAACGGAATTGTGCGCCTCGACTATGGCCAGGCCATGCTGCAAAACGCCTGGTCTGATGAGTATGTTAATAACGGTACGGCAACCAAAGCCTGTCAACATATGGGCTACGCCACCGCGTCAGCCTACGGGCAGCCAATTAAAACCTGCACCCTGATCAGCGGTTCACTCTGTCTGAACGAAAGTGTGACCATTCAGTATAAATGTCAGGGATATGCTGTTACCTCTTCCAGCCAGAATCCGTGGTATTAACCGCTACTGCCAGTCACGCTGGCAGTTTATTTAATAAGAACTAAAACAATTCTCATTAATAAATATAAATAGCGGCAATGCGTTTTATTCCCATTCGTATTTTTAATAAAGAAATATTTATTTTACTTTTTGCAAATAATTAAATAACAAATTATAGTGTCGCTCATCGTGAACCAGAATTAATAAACCGGAGCTGCACCATGTTAAAAACTGAAATGATCGACAAGCTCAATGCGCAAATGAATCTTGAGCTTTTTTCTTCCCTGCTTTATCAGCAGATGAGCGCCTGGTGCAGCTATCACAGCTTTGAAGGAGCGGCCGCCTTCCTGCGTCGTCATGCCCAGGAAGAGATGACGCACATGCAGCGTCTGTTTGATTACCTGACGGACACCGGCAGCCTGCCGCGTATTGATAACGTGGCATCCCCTTTTGCCGAATACGGCTCTCTTGATGAACTGTTCCGCGCCACCTATGAGCACGAACAGCTGATCACCCAGAAAATTAATGAACTGGCTCATGCCGCCATGACCAGCCAGGATTATCCAACCTTTATTTTCCTTCAGTGGTATGTGGCTGAACAGCACGAAGAAGAGAAGCTATTTAAATCCGTACTGGATAAATTATCTCTGGCAGGTAAATCCGGGGAAGGTCTGTACTTCATTGATAAAGAGCTGTCGACGCTCGACACGCAGAATTAACAGAAAAGCGGTGCTGAGTTTTCAGCACCGCTTTATTTAATGACGGCAAATTTTACTTTCGTGAGTGGAAAATCCGTCTGCTGCCGGAATGAATTTTCCGCGCGCCGCCAGAAACGCCACCAGCTCCGCGGCCGTCATCTCTGAAGCTGAACAGGTATGGAAACGCGCCGCTTCGCCAAAGCGGGCATGTATCGCCTCAACCAGACTCTCCTCAGTATACCGCTCACCTGACTCAATCATCATATTCAGCACGTCGTGTCCGTGAATTGACATGGTTACCTCTCGTAAATAAAAAGCAGACTAAACGCTCCCTCCACGGCACGCTTTGCGCTGGCTCAGGTTACCCTTTTCTTTTTGTAAATTAATCATTACACACTATGTAACGGTGATTTGACGAGACGGGGCTTTTCCCTTACTCTGCGCCGCAGAATGAGTCGCGGTATGGAAGCGTTGTAGAGGAAAGCGTGAAGAACAGAACTCTGGGAAGTATTTTTATCGTCGCCGGAACGACAATTGGCGCAGGAATGTTGGCCATGCCGTTGGCTGCCGCTGGCGTCGGGTTTGGGATTACCGTAGTGCTGCTGGGCGGTCTGTGGGCCCTGATGTGTTACACCGCGCTATTATTGCTGGAGGTTTATCAGCATGTCCCTGCCGATACTGGCTTAGGCTCCCTGGCTGCACGCTATCTTGGACGCTACGGGCAGTGGATCGCCGGTTTCAGCATGATGTTCCTGATGTACGCCCTGACTGCCGCTTACATCAGCGGCGCCGGGGAGCTGATTGCGTCAAGTATCAATGACGGCTTCGGTGCGTCGCTTTCACCGGAAACAGGCGCCATTGTCTTTACGCTGATTGGTGGCGGCGTGGTTTGCGCGGGCACATCGCTGGTCGATCTGTTTAACCGTTTTTTGTTCAGCGCCAAAATTCTTTTCCTTGTTGTGATGCTGGTGCTGCTGGCACCGCATGTTCACAAGATTAACCTGCTCTCCCTCCCGCTGGAGAAAGGTCTGGCGCTTTCGGCCATCCCGGTTATTTTCACCTCCTTCGGTTTTCACGGCAGCGTACCGAGCATCGTGAGCTATATGAACGGTGATATTCGCAAGCTACGCCGCGTCTTTGTTATCGGCAGCGCCATTCCGTTGATTGCTTACCTGTTCTGGCAGCTGGTGACGCTGGGCAGTATTGATTCCAATACCTTTATCGGCCTGATGGCAGAGCATTCTGGTCTGAATGGATTCCTGGTTGCCCTGCGTAACGTGGTGGCCTCTTCACACGTGGAGCTGGCGGTACATCTGTTTGCTGACCTGGCCCTGGCAACTTCCTTCCTCGGCGTGGCGCTTGGCCTGTTTGACTATATGGCGGATCTGTTCCAGCGGCGCAATACCGTTGCGGGACGCTTACAGACGGGGGCGATGACCTTCCTGCCGCCGCTGGCCTTCGCGCTCTTTTACCCGCGCGGGTTTGTGATGGCGCTGGGGTATGCTGGCGTGGCGTTATCGGTACTGGCCCTGCTGCTGCCTTCCCTGCTGGCGTGGAAGAGCCGCCAGCAACATCCGCAGCAGGGGTATCGCGTGGCGGGCGGTACGCCAATGCTGTGCGTGGTGTTTGGGTGCGGCGTGGCGATTATTCTGGTGCAGATTTTGATTGCAGCGGGGATGCTGCCGGAAGTGGGATAACTTATTTATACAGGTCCAGAGGTACTGTTCCGTTCACCTTAAGATCAACAGAATATAATTTTTTCACAGCATGTGAACGGGATAAGGGGGCCGCCGCGGCCCCCTTATCAATCCCCGCGGCCCCGCGGAAAATCGGTGCTTCGCACTGCGCTCACCTCCCGACCATCTGCCTACGGTCGGCTCAACTCGACATCCTGTCTCGATTCGCCTCTGGCCGCCATCCATGGCGTCCAGCCCTTGTCATCTGGTCTCCGGTTCGCCGATTTTAGCGGGGACTAAACACCCGTGCCCCATTCAGGCCACAGTAATTAATGATTTAATGCAGGCAGCAGCTTTTAAACTTCTTCCCACTCCCGCACGGGCACGGGTCGTTACGCCCCACCTTCGACCCGTTCACGATCGGCTTTTTCGCTTCCGGCTGCTGCGGGTTAGCCACCCAGTAGTTATACAAGCGCAGCGCCGCAGGCTGAATGCTCTCGATGCTGGCCATATACTCCTCTTCGGTCAGCGCATCCAGCTTCTCGCTGTTCTCTTCCGTCCCGTGCAGGGCAATCACCGCCAGGTCCGCTTCCAGCGCTTCCGGCAGGGATGACCAGTCCGTCAGCGCCATGCCGCGCATGTAGCCATAGCACCACTCTTCCACCACGGTATAACTCTGACCGTCAACGTCGTTATAGCCAAACAGCGGTTCAAACTGATCCGGGTATTCGCTCAAACGCTCGGCAATATCGTTCATGTGCTTAAAGCAGAGATCGATAAAACGGTTCATCTCACGATCGTTTTTCCAGCGAGGAATATATTTCTCACCACCCCAGACCGCCACCAGCCAGGTGTCGGGCTCCACCACGACGGGACCGGAAAGTACTGCGGTAAGCATGCCGTCCAGTTCGGACACGTCAATCACGGATGCATCGTCGTGACCGTAAGAGATTAATGTCTCTTCCAGCCACGCCATCTCGCTTTCATTTAATGGGCCTTCAGCCATTGCTGATACTCCTGATAAAAAAAACGATCCTGACATATATCGCCGCGCGTGCCTATCTGAAGTTTAGGTCTTTATTGCTGCAAAAACGTGCAAATCGTGACCGTTGCACAACTTATGGGCTTTGTTGTTAAGGAGATGTGATCTCCGCTGTAAATTCATATCATCCCGCAAAGGCGCATAAAACGGCGCTCTATACTCAACGTGTTGTGACCCGGTCAAGGGATTAACCATTCTGGCAACCTTTTTGCTTAATGTTCTGCGCGCTTCGCGGTGCGTGGGATCCTCGCCGTATTAAGCATGAGATTGCTTCTAAAGTGCATTTTGTTCTCGCTCTTGTTTTTGGATTTACGATGCCATCAGGCGTTCGGGTTTATACCTGGTGCAAAAACCTCTTTGCTAAGGAACATAATAATGTCGCTGAAATTTACCAAAACTCCCCTCTCCCTGGTGCTGGCCGGTTGTCTGGTGACGCCCTTTTCCGCGCAGGCCGATATCGTCATCGGCGTGGCCGGGCCGTTCACAGGCCCGAACGCAACCTACGGCGATCAATACTGGCATGGCGCTACGCAGGCGGCGGAAGACATTAACGCCGCCGGCGGGATCAACGGTGAGAAAATCAAACTGGTTCAGGGCGACGACGCCTGCGAGCCCAAACAGGCCGTCGCCGTTGCCAACCGCTTAGTCGATCAGGATAAGGTGAAAGCGGTCGTCGGCCACTTCTGCTCTTCGTCGACCATGCCCGCCTCCGAGGTCTATAGCGATGCCGGGATCCTCTCCATCACTCCCGGCTCAACGAACCCACTGATTACCGAACGTGGCATGAGCGACATATTTCGCATGTGCGGACGTGACGACCAGCAGGGCCAGGTCGCCAGCGATTTTATTCTTGATAAGCTGAAAGCCAAACGGGTGGTCATCATCCACGATAAAGACACCTACGGTCAGGGGCTGGCGGATGCCACTAAAGCGGCGCTGGCGAAACGCGGCGTTAAGGAGGTGATGTACGAAGGGTTGTCCCGCGGGGAGAAAGACTTTAACGCGCTGGTGACCAAAATCGGCGCACAAAAACCGGACGTGGTGTTCTTCGGGGGCTGTCACCCGGAAGCGGGCCCGCTGGTTCGCCAGATGCGTGAACAGGGCGTGCAGGCGAAGTTCTTCTCGGGAGACTGTATCGTCAATGAAGAGATGGTCACCGCCGCCGGTGGGGCACAGTACACCAACGGTATTTACATGACCTTCGGTAAAGATCCGCGCCTGATCCCGGACGGAAAAGCCGTCATCGAGAAATTCCGCACCGGTAAATTTGAACCTGAAGGGTACACCCTCTACGCCTACGCGTCTGTGCAGGCTATCGCGGCGGCATTCAAGGCCACGAAAGGGACGGATTCCGCAAAAGCCAGCGAGTGGCTGAAGGCCAACCCTGTCGACACGGTGATGGGTAAAAAAGCCTGGGACAGCAAAGGTGACCTCAAAGTCTCTGACTACGTGGTCTACCAGTGGGATGACAAAGGCAAATATAAAGAAGTGCCATAACGGGACGGAATCTGCTCAGCGCCGGCAGGTCTGACTGTCGGCGTAACCCTTATTCAGGTGCGCGACCATGAGTACATTCTTTCTGCAACAATTAATTAATGGCTTAACGCTGGGGTCGGTCTACGGTCTTATCGCCATCGGCTACACCATGGTGTACGGCATCATCGGTATGATCAATTTCGCCCACGGCGAAGTGTATATGATCTCCGCCTATCTCTCGGCCATTGGCCTGGCCCTGCTGGCGTTTTTTGGACTCCACTCCTTTCCGCTGCTGATCCTGGGGACGCTGGTTTTCACCATCGTGGTCACTGGCGTTTATGGCTGGACGATTGAGCGCATCGCCTATAAGCCGCTACGCAACTCGACGCGTCTGGCGCCGCTGATTTCGGCCATCGGGATGTCGTTGATACTGCAAAACTACGTCCAGCTCAGCCAGGGCCCGCGCCAGCAGGGCGTGCCCACCATGCTTGATGGCGTGCTGCGTTTTCACCTTGGCGAAGGGTTTGTCCAGATAACCTATACCAAAGTCTTTATCCTCATCGCCTCGTTCGCGGGCATGCTGGTGCTGACCTGGATTATCAACCGTACCCGCTTAGGACGCATGTGCCGTGCGGTACAGCAGGATCGTAAGATGGCCTCCATCCTGGGTATCAACACTGACAGAATAATTTCGCTGGTGTTTGTTATCGGCGCAGCCATGGCCGGGCTGGCGGGCGTGCTGATCACCATGAATTACGGCACCTTTGATTTTTACGTCGGGTTTGTTATCGGCATCAAGGCCTTTACGGCGGCGGTGCTGGGCGGCATCGGCTCTTTGCCCGGTGCGATGCTTGGCGGGCTGATTCTGGGCGTCGCAGAAGCGCAATTCTCCGGGATGGTGAACTCGGATTATAAAGACGTGTTCTCGTTTGGATTGCTGGTCTTAATTCTGATCTTCCGTCCTCAGGGGCTGCTGGGCCGCCCTGTCGTGGCTAAAGTGTAAGGAACAACGCGATGACCTCTGACGGTTTTTCCCTGAAGCGCTGCATTCTGGACGCAATTTTTTCCGGAATGATCGCCCTGATTATTTTCGGCCCGATTGCGGGTGTGATACTGGATGGTTACAGCTTTACCTTTGACGGCCAGCGGCTGGCGTGGATTGTTGGCACGGTGATGGTGGGACGTTTTTTGCTGAGCGCCTTTTCAGCTACGGCGGCCGGAAGACGTTTACAGACGCGGTTTGAATCCGACAATGCGGGCGTGTATGTCCGGCCGCCGGCGTATAAAAGCCGCATGCGCTGGATCATTCCGCTGATTGTCACGCTGGCGATCTGCTTCCCGTTTGTAGCAACGAAATACCTTCTGACGGTTGCCATTCTCGGACTGATCTACGTCCTGCTCGGTCTTGGGCTGAACATTGTTGTTGGCCTGGCAGGGCTGCTGGATCTGGGTTATGTCGCCTTCTATGCCATCGGCGCTTACGGGCTGGCGCTCGGGTATCAGTATCTGGGGCTTGGGTTCTGGAGCATGCTGCCGCTGGCGGCGCTAATGGCCGCGGGCGCAGGCGCCCTGCTCGGCTTTCCGGTGCTGCGCATGCACGGGGATTATCTCGCCATCGTCACGCTTGGGTTTGGCGAGATCATCCGCCTGGTGCTGAACAACTGGCTCACCTTCACCGGCGGGCCAAACGGCGTTTCAGCCCCTGCCCCAACCTTTTTTGGCCTTGAGTTTGGCCGACGCGCCAAAGAAGGCGGCGTCCCCTTCCACGAGTTCTTCGGCCTGACCTATAACCCCAACATGAAGTTTATTTTCATCTATGCGGTACTTTTCCTGGTAGTCATGCTGGTGCTCTACATTAAACACCGGCTGACCCGAATGCCCATTGGACGGGCGTGGGAAGCGCTCCGTGAGGATGAGATTGCCTGCCGTTCCATGGGGCTGAATCACGTTCTGGTCAAACTCTCGGCCTTCACCCTGGGCGCATCGACGGCAGGTATCGCCGGGGTGTTTTTTGCCACCTACCAGGGGTTTGTTAACCCGACCTCTTTCACCTTTTTTGAATCGGCCCTGATCCTCGCCATTGTGGTCCTGGGCGGGATGGGCTCCACCGTCGGCGTCGTACTGGCCGCCTTTGTGCTGACCGTCACGCCGGAACTGCTGCGCAGCTTTGCGGAATACCGGGTGCTGCTGTTTGGCATGCTGATGGTGGTGATGATGATCTGGCGTCCTCGCGGTCTGATCCGCATCAACCGCAGCGGATTTACCGTGCGTAAAGGAGTGGCGCCATGAACGCAACGATTTTACGTGTAGAACATCTGATGATGCACTTCGGCGGGATCAAGGCCTTAAACGACGTCAATCTTGAGGTGCAGCGCGGCTCCATTACCGCACTCATTGGGCCTAACGGCGCGGGAAAAACGACCGTCTTTAACTGCCTGACCGGTTTCTACCGGGCCTCCGGCGGCAACATTCTGTTCAATGCACGAAATAAAACCACCAATGTCATTCAGGTGCTCGGCCAGAAATTCCAGCCGGGCGACTGGCTCAACCCGGCGCAGCTTGGTCAACGCCTGTTCTATAAAATGTTTGGCGGCACGCATCTGGTGAACCGCGCGGGTCTTGCGCGCACGTTTCAGAACATCCGCCTGTTCCGCGAGATGTCTGTTGTGGAAAACCTGCTGGTGGCACAGCACATGCGCGTCAACCGCAATCTGCTGGCGGGTGTGCTGAATACCCCTGCGTATCGTCGGGCAGAAAACGATGCGCTGGACCGGGCGTTTTACTGGCTGGAGGTGGTGGATCTGGTGGATTGCGCGAACCGTCTGGCCGGGGAAATGTCCTATGGTCAGCAACGACGCCTCGAAATCGCCCGCGCCATGTGTACCGGCCCGGAGATGATTTGTCTCGATGAACCTGCTGCCGGCCTGAACCCGGTGGAGACGCACAAGCTGAGTGAGATCATCCGGTTCCTGCGCGACCACCATGACATCACGGTTTTGCTGATCGAGCATGATATGGGGATGGTGATGGGCATTTCAGATGACATCATTGTGCTCGATCACGGCGATGTGATTGCCAGAGGTAAACCGGCTGAGATTCAGCACAATGAAAAAGTGATTGCCGCGTATCTGGGCACCGACGAAAGCGAGGTAAATCTGTGAGCGAACCGATGCTTCAGTTTCAGGATGTGGATGTTTTCTACGGGGTGATCCAGGCGTTGAAGCAGGTTTCGCTTGAGGTTAACGAAGGGGAAACCGTTGCCCTGATTGGCGCTAACGGCGCGGGGAAGTCAACATTACTGATGTCTGTCTTTGGTCAGCCCCGGATCCGCAACGGGCAGATCCTCTTCTGCGGCGAGGATATCAGCCACAAATCTACCCACTATGTTGCCACCGGCGGCATCGCGCAGGCACCTGAGGGACGACGCATTTTCCCGGATATGTCTGTAGAAGAGAACCTGCTGATGGGGACAATCCCCGTCGGCAATCAGCATGCAGCGGAAGATATGCAAAGCATGTTCGACCTCTTCCCTCGCCTCAAAGAGCGCCGTAACCAGCGGGCGATGACGCTTTCAGGCGGTGAACAGCAAATGCTGGCTATCGCCCGCGCGCTGATGAGCCGTCCTAAACTTCTGCTGCTGGATGAACCCAGCCTCGGCCTCGCGCCAATCGTGGTTAAACAGATCTTCCAGACGCTGCGCGAACTGGCCCGTAACGGAATGACGATTTTTCTGGTCGAGCAGAATGCGCACCACGCGCTGAAGTTGTCCGACCGCGGCTATGTGATGGTTAATGGCCAGATTCGGTTAAGCGGCAGCGGCGAGGCGTTGCTGAAGGATCCGGAGGTGAGGAAGGCGTACCTGGGTGGAGTGTGAAACGAAAAGGCTATAGTGAGAAAAACTCACAGTGATTGCCATTATTAATCGTTTTTCTGATGCGACCGCATTCAAATATCATCTTCACGACCCGCCTTTGCGCGGGTCGATAAAACGTTCAGCCGCAAACTGAATAATAATGATAAGAGGATCCGGGGCAAATATGACACTTGATGCGTTATATCAGTTATTGAAAACTGTATTACCACCTGACACCGATTCAGCCGATGATTTACAGGATTTTATGGCCATGCTTATGGCGACGAAACATCACTCTGAGGCTCTGTCACCGTTTGCGCAGCGCGTATACATGCTATCCGTTGCCCATCGCGACCCTAAGCAAGCGGCTGCGCTGATTTCAGCCTGTCATCCTGAAGCAGGAAAGCCCCTTCCGCTGCTCGACTTCTCCGGCTGGCCGGACGTGCGTTACGCCACTTCAGGTGAATTACAGACGCCCGAGTCTGAGGACTATTTTCACAAGATTTCGTCTGCCGCCACGCTATTACGCGCGGCAATCATTGACGCTGAGCAACAGAAAAACACGCCAGCATTTTATATTCTGGATAAGGTACTCAGCCTGAACAGCGCTTTGCCAGAACGTTATAAAAAGATGGCAAACATATCTTATTCATAACGGTATTAATAAACCCGACTGTCATCGTATTCCAGATAATCGATATCCAGCGCCGGAACGACCGGGGTATGGTTTTGCAGCCAGGCCAGAAGATGCTGAATGCTCTCTCTTTTGAGTGAATTTTTTGGCCAGACGAGGTAGTAGCCATCCCCTGTCGCAATAGCTTCCCTGAACGGCAGGCCCAGCAGGCCGCTTTTCAGGGCATCAAGCGTGAGATGCAGGTCGGCGATAGCGATGCCGTGCCCGTTCATCGCGGCAATACTTCCCTGTTCAAGGGTATCGAACACCATACCGCTGCTCATATCGAGCCCCGGGAACAATCCTGTTCTTCGCAGCCAGCGCCGCCAGTCACGTCTGTCCGGTGAAGGATGGATCAAATCGCATTGCGGAAGCCGTTGCCGGGCCGGTTCGATAAGTGATGGGGTACAAACCGGGATAAGCCATTCATGAAAAAGCAGCTGACTCTCCGTTGTGTCACCAAAACGGCCATTACCAAGAAGGATGGCGCAGTCGTAGGGCTCAAGATTGAAATCAACGGTATCAATGTCCATCCAGACGCTGGCAATCTCAACCTGTGGTTTTGCATGGTTGTTGCGAAAAGATCGCAGCACGTCGAGAAGCCATCTCATGGTCAGGGTGCTGGGTGCTTTTAACCGCAGCAGGTGGTTTTCACTGCGAAATGCCCGGCAGGCCCATTCAATGCTCGTGAAGCTCTCGTTCAGCTGTCCGGCAAGCACTCGCCCGGCTTCAGTGACCTCCACGCGAGGACCTTGCCTTTTGAAAAGCTCGCAGTCGAACCACAGTTCAAGGGTACGAACATGTCTGCTGACCGCACCCGGCGTAATATTAAGCGTTTCAGCGGCTTTACTGAAGGAGTTCAACCGCGCAGCAACTTCAAACGCACGCAGTGCATACAATGGCGGTAAAGACATAACGTCCCTTAAATGAAAATTTCATTATGCTAAAACTTGTTCCGGGGCAACGCCAGCAAATAAATTATGGAGAAAAACAATGATCCCCAATATACCGAGTCATATCGATAGGGGTCAAAATCGATATGCAAAAAGCTGCGGACAAACTCGTAGCCATTAGCAAAGATGTTTATCTGAACGGCTGCAACAGCGATTACAAACACCATATATGCGATAAATAGCGGGTATTTATGCAGCCTGTTAACTTTTAGTTTCCCGAGATAAAGCAAGAAAAAAATTGCAACAGATACAACAAAATAGACGATGGCAGGCCAAACGGGTGGATGAAGCGAAAATTCTAATTCTTGTGACATAATCAATTCTCATTAGATATCTGGTACATCTGCCATCCCGTAATGCTCCCAGTGGTCAAATCCAGCGCCATTGCGGTTTTAGATGCCTCTTGCCAGCCGTAGTTCATATCCTGTACGTTCGAGAGCTTGTCGCCGGAGAACAATGTTTTGATCATTTGTTGATACCCTTGCCCAGCCTATTTGCAAGCTCTTCCACTTTTTCTAAGGAAAATCCAAATGAAGTTATCTGCGAAGCTGCCGCAGGGCAATCGATGAAACGGAGATATAAGAATTTACGCGATAAGGAAACGCCCTCGACGCATAATGATCGAAAAATTATGGTTGTGCATGGGTCAGGCACGAAAAATAAGATTTGTTGTCAGGAAGGGGGAATTGCAGGCACAAAAAAACCACCTTTCGGTGGTTTCACGACACTGCTTATTGCTTTGATTATTCTGCTTTTCCCATGGTAGCCGGAGTGGGACTTGAACCCACACAGCGCGAACGCCGAGGGATTTTAAATCCCTTGTGTCTACCGATTCCACCATCCGGCCAGGGAAGAAAGTGGAGGCGCGTTCCGGAGTCGAACCGGACTAGACGGATTTGCAATCCGCTACATAACCGCTTTGCTAACGCGCCTTAAATCTGTTGTCTTTCGACCTGCACCCGCAAACTGCCGATGCTTTAATCTGGAGCGGGAAACGAGACTCGAACTCGCGACCCCGACCTTGGCAAGGTCGTGCTCTACCAACTGAGCTATTCCCGCATGTCATCAAGTAACTATTTAACGACTTCCTAACCACTTGATTTCATTATCGTCCGGCTAACTGTGCCGCCGTTCGATGCGTTGCATTCTACTGATATGACGTTATGAGTCAACGTTATTTTTTGCATCTCAGGATCGTTTGCTGAAAATTAAGCCGAAACGATCACTGTTCAAGCAAATCACCGCGCGCAGCGTTCAAATATTGCAGCATTGACCACAGCGTCAGCACCGCCGCAACCCACAGCAGACCAATGCCAGCCCACTCTACCCAGGCATTCGGACGCCACAGCATCCACACCAGCGCCGCCATCTGCGCAGTGGTTTTAACTTTACCGATCCAGGACACCGCCACGCTGCTGCGTTTACCCAGCTCCGCCATCCACTCGCGCAGGGCAGAGATAATAATCTCACGTCCAATCATGGTCGCGGCAGGCAGCGTCACCCACCAGGTATGATAATGTTCCGCCACCAGCACCATCGCGATTGCTACCATCACCTTATCCGCAACCGGATCGAGGAACGCGCCAAAGCGGGTGCTCTGGTTCCAGCGACGCGCCAGATAACCGTCAAACCAGTCCGTCACGGCAGCGATCAGGAAAATAAGCGCACAGGCAAAAGGCGCCCAGACGACCGGCAGGTAAAATGCCAGGACGAAGAACGGAATGAGCACAACGCGAAAGAGAGTGAGCAACGTAGGGATATTAAATCGCATGATGACGGTAACTGTCTGTTGTCAGTAAAATTTAGCTCTATGTTGCTACAGAGCCCTCAATGTTTCAACGAGTAGTAGATCTTTTCTGCCAGCCCTTGCGAAATACCCGGCACTTTTGCAATTTCTTCCATACTGGCGTTGAGTAATCCTTGCAATCCGCCCATATACTTCAACAGCATCTGGCGACGTTTTGGCCCGACGCCTTCAATCGTCTCAAGGGTACTGGTATTTTTCACTTTCGCCCGTTTTTTACGGTGCCCGCTGATGGCATGATCGTGCGACTCATCGCGAATATGCTGGATCACGTGCAGCGCAGGGGAATCCGGCGGCAGGCTAAAGCCCTCGCCTTCCGGCTCAAAGAACAGCGTTTCCAGGCCAGCCTTACGATCTGCCCCCTTCGCTACCCCTAGCAGCAGCGGATGGTTCTTGTCCCACTCTACGTCGAGCGATTCGAATACCGCCTTCGCCTGCCCCAACTGCCCTTTCCCGCCGTCGATAAGGATAACGTCCGGGATTTTGCTCTCTTCAATCGCTTTACCATAGCGACGGCGCAGCACCTGGTTCATGGCGGCATAATCGTCACCGGGCGTAATGCCGGTGATGTTATAGCGACGATACTCTGCCCGCAGGGGGCCATTCGCATCAAAGACCACACACGACGCCACGGTCTGCTCACCCATCGTATGGCTGATGTCGAAGCATTCCATGCGTTTCACTTCCGGCAGTTTGAGCAGCGTAGCAAGGGCGGTTAAACGCTGGCTGACGGTCGACTGCTGGGACAGTTTGGTGGTCAGCGCCGTGGCGGCATTGGTTCGCGCCAGCTTCAGATAACGTGCGCGATCGCCCCGCGGTTTCGTCTGGACATTCACCCGGCGGCCTGCCAGCTCTGAAAGCGAATCTGCCAGCAGGGTTTTATCGTCGAGCGTGAAGTCTAGAAGGATCTCCGAGGGCAGCGTACGCATCTGGCTGCCCTGCAAATAAAACTGGCCGACAAAAGTCTCCACCACTTCACCCAGCTCAGTGCCGCCCGGCACCTTCGGGAAGTAGCTGCGGCTGCCGAGCACTTTGCCCTGACGAATAAACAGCACGTGAACACAGGCCAGACCGGCGTCAAAGGCAACGCCGATAACATCGAGGTCGTCGCCCGTATTAGAAACAAACTGCTTCTCGGTCACCCTGCGCACCGCCTGGATCTGGTCGCGGATGCGTGCGGCCTCTTCAAATTCCAGCGCCGCGCTGGCTTTTTCCATACGAGTAATCAGTTGCGTCAGCACCTGATCGTCTTTCCCGGCTAAAAACAGGCGGACATATTCCACCTGCTGCGCGTACTCTTCTTCGCTTACCAGCCCTTCAACGCACGGCCCCAGGCAGCGGCCAATCTGATATTGCAGGCACGGCCGGGAACGGTTGCGGTAGACGCTGTTTTCACACTGGCGAACGGGGAAGATTTTTTGCAACAGCGCCAGCGTTTCGCGTACGGCATAACCGTTCGGGAAAGGGCCAAAGTATTCACCCTTCGCATGCTTAGCGCCACGATGCATCGCCAGGCGAGGATGGGTATCACCGCTCAGGAAGATAAACGGGTAGGACTTATCATCGCGCAGCAGGACGTTGTAGCGCGGCTGATACAGCTTGATATAGTTGTGCTCAAGCAGCAGCGCTTCCGTTTCCGTGTGCGTCACGGTGACATCAATGTTGTGGATGAGTGCGACCAGTGCTTCGGTTTTACGAGAGGCAAGATTGCTGCGGAAATAGCTGGAAAGGCGTTTTTTCAGATCTTTTGCCTTACCGACATAGATAACCGTACCGCCAGCGTCGTACATTCGGTAGACGCCCGGCTGGCTGGTGACGGTTTTTAGAAATGCTTTTGAATCGAACGCTTCACTCACTGACTTATTAACGACTCCGCATTGCACAAACCATGGCGAATGGCCAGGTGAGTCAGTTCGACATCACCGTGAATGTTCAATTTACTGAACATCCGATAGCGATAGCTGTTGACCGTTTTCGGGCTGAGATTCAACTGCTCTGAGATCTCATTCACCTTCTGACCTTTAGTGATCATCAGCATAATCTGCAATTCGCGCTCAGACAAACTGGCAAACGGAGATTCCGTTTTTTCCGGTTCAATCTGACTCAGAGCCATCTGTTGAGCAATATCAGAAGCGATGTAACGCTGCCCGGCGTATACGGTGCGGATCGCATTGACAACTTCCTGCGGCGCGGCGCCTTTACTGAGATACCCGGCAGCACCCGCCTGCATAACCCTGGCAGGCAGCGGATTTTCGGTATGGACGGTCAGCATGATAACTTTGGTATCAACGAACATGCGCGCGATTTTGCGCGTGGCTTCAAGCCCGCCAATACCGGGCATGTTCATATCCATCAGCACCACGTCTGCGGAGTTAGCGCGACACCATTTGACGGCATCTTCGCCACAGCACGCCTCGCCGGCAACTTTAATACCCTTTATATCTTCAAGAATGCGTCGTATCCCTGCGCGCACCAGTTCGTGGTCATCAACAAGAAGGACGTTGATCAAAGGAAATGTCTCCAGAATAGGGATAACGCTACTGACTGCTAATTGGGTTTATATTAACGGTTTTCCATGCAAGATTAAAACGCTAAAAAATCGGCTATACGATTCTGGTCTCGTTTTTGGAAATTAGGCTGTACAGCAAGTGGAAAGAAAACCCTTGTCCGCTGGGCTTTTACCGCTATTTTCTAGCATCGATATTCAAAAAGTTACTAAAACAGTTGTTAACTCAAACGAAAAAGAGCGCGCGATTTTTTGTAACAACAATTAACGAATGACGAACCGGGGATAAACATTTAATTGCCGCTAACATATTGGACAGAGTACCTTCATAATCCGCGTCGACCAATAATCGCGGCGCGACAAGTATAAAAAACAACCACTGCATTTTTTGCCATAGCTTGTGGTATACTCCGCCGCCTTAACTTTCATCGTCGCGCTCATGCGCTGTTTTATAATGAGGAAAATAAATGAGCACACCTGAATTTGCCACTGCCGAGAATAACCAGGAACTGGCACAGGAAGTAAACTGCCTGAAGTCGCTGCTGACGCTTATGCTACAGGCGATGGGCCAGGCTGATGCTGGTCGTGTGATCATTAAAATGGAAAAACAGATCGCGCAGATGGAAGACCAGGCGGAATCCGCTGTTTTTGCCAATACGGTTAAGCAAATTAAACAAGCCTACCGCCAGTAACAAAAACGGCTGGATGCAAAGCATTCAGCCGTTTTCTCGTCTGACACGCAGAACATGATATCAGTCAGATAAGTCCCGTCGCCGCGGCATAACACGCTATCTGGATCTTATTCGGTGCGTTGAATTTCTTCTGCATATTCTTCTGGTGGAAATTGACGGTATTTTCCGAGATGGAAAGAATGATGGCGATTTCTGCCGACGTCTTCCCTTCTGCGGTCCACTTCAGAATTTCCCGTTCACGCTTGCTGAATTTCATTTCAGGCGGCATCACCGTCTCATGTTCAAAGCGCAACAGCGTAGTGAGCGCCATCTGGACCAGCATTTGTAAACGCAGCTCAACTTCTTCACTGGATATCGAGTGTGCCTGTAAGCTGGTACATGACACGGAAAGGAAACCGAGCGCATGATTTGGCATCATCAGACACTGCGTTATTCCCTTGCGTAAACCGTGGTCCCGCGCGCCGTCCCATAATTGCTGGGCATCCGTGAATAATTCATCCGTCCAGGGCAAATGTCCCTGAATGAAATTCTCCGGCTTCAGTACCGGGTCAATGGCGAAATAATTCTCGGATTGATATTGCGCCATCCATTGTTGCGGATAACTGGAATGGACGGATGTTCGCGGGCGGGTAAATGGCACAGGGTGTCGAACACAAAGCGCATAATAATCGAATTCAAGCGCCTGCGTTTGTCGCTGAAGTTCCTGATATACCTCGTCAGCACAGGTCATTTGCTGAAACCGGAGGACGCATTCCCGTCGCCAGGTGAAAAAGTCTATATCCCTCATACTCGCCGAATGAAGCCTCTGATAAAGATAATCATTATTATGGTGAATATAACCTAACACATTTAGCATGATTATTTATATAAAATATCGGCCACAGGCAGATTATCTTTAATTTGGCGATGGCTTATCCACTTCAGGCGGAATAAAAAAGCAACAGAACGGAGTTTAAGGGAGGATTATTTGCTCCAGAAGCGGCATCTGGAGCAAATTGAACGCTAAAATGCTACTGCATCAAGAATTTTTCAAGGAACTGACGGGTACGGGGCTGCTGCGGATTGGCAAACAGCGCTTTAGCTGGCCCCTGCTCAACTATTCTCCCCTGATCCATGAAAATAGCCCGATCGGCAACGTCGCGGGCGAAGCTCATTTCATGCGTCACAATCACCATCGTGCGTTTCTCCTGCGCCAGCTGTCGGATGGTGTTCAGCACTTCCCCGACCAGCTCAGGATCGAGCGCGGATGTGGGTTCGTCAAACAGGATCACATCAGGGCGCATCGCCAGCGCGCGTGCAATAGCGACACGCTGCTGCTGCCCGCCAGATAAGCGACGCGGATAGCTCGTCTCCTTCCCTGCCAGGCCAACCTTCGCCAGCAGCTCGCGGGCGCGGACCGTGGCGTCTTCCTTAGGTTCCCCCTTGACGATGACCGGCCCTTCAATAATGTTTTCCAGCACCGTGCGGTGCGGGAAGAGATTAAAGCTCTGGAACACGAAGCCGACATGCTGGCGCAGGCGGCGAATCAGCCCTTTTTGCTGGCTGATAGGTTTCCCGGTATCAATGGTGATATCACCCACGCGGATCGTCCCGCCTTCGGGCTGCTCCAGTAAATTGATGCTGCGCAGCAGCGTGGTTTTGCCTGACCCGCTCGGGCCGATAATTGCCACCACTTCGCCCTGCTCAACCTCAAGATCAATGCCATGCAGCACCGTTTGCCCGTGGAATTTTTTCACCAGGTTTTTGACGTCAATTGCACTCATTTTGGATCACGCTCCTGGCGGTTAAGCTGGTTTTCAAAATAGTTTTGCAGAGCGGACAGCACCGTCGCCATCACCCAGTAAATCAGCGAGGCCGCCAGATACATAGTAAACACTTCCAGCGTACGCGAGGTGATCAGCTGCGCCTGACGGAACAGCTCCGGCACCTGAATGGTCGCCGCAAGGGAGGTGTCTTTCACCAGGCTGATAAAGCTGTTGCTCAGCGGCGGCAGCGCCACGCGCGCCGCCTGGGGCAGGATCGCCCGGCGCAGCGTCTGCCACGGGGTCATCCCGATACTGGCCGCCGCTTCCCACTGCCCTTCATCGATGGAGGAGATCGCCGCACGCAGCGTTTCAGAGGTGTACGCCGCCGTATTCAGCGACAGGCCAATCATCGCCGCCGGGATCGGATCCAGCTCGATACCGAACTGTGGCAGCCCGTAGTAAATCATAAACAGCTGAGCGATAAGCGGCGTTCCGCGGAACACGGAGATGTAAAACCGCGCCAGCCACCGCACCGGCCAGATGTTGGACATGCGCATCAGTGCCAGCACAAACCCGAGCACCAGCCCGAAGAACATCCCGCCGATACTGAGCTGTAAAGTAAACACCGCGCCTTTAAGCAAGAACGGCAGCGAATCAATAACCAGTTGAATACTTTCTTGCATTATTATTTTTCTACCTGATTTTTAGACATGAGGATGATAGGCAAACAGCGCAGGCGCTCCGCCAGTATGAACAAACAAAATAGGTCCTTCATCCTTAAAGCGCTTCCGGGCGATGCCGTCGATCAGGCCCGCCATTGCCTTACCGGTATAGACCGGGTCAAGCAGAATACCTTCGAGACGGGCCAGCAGCTTAACGGCCTCCATCCCTTCATCATTGGGGGTGCCATAGCCCGGCGCGAAATAGTCATCCCACAGCAATATTTCCGCCTTCGCCTGAAGCGCAAGCTGTTCAGCCACCGCCTGTTGCAGGGTGACGACTTTCGGCTTTTGGTCCGCAACGCTTCTGGAAACCGTCACGCCAATCAGCTCGACCTCCGGCATCAGCTGCTCAAGCCCGACCGCTAAACCGGCATGGGTCCCCGCACTGCCGGACGCCACCACCACCGAGGATAAACTTACCGCGCCTTCGCACTGCTGAGCGATTTCCAGCGCGCTCTCAACATAGCCGAGGGCACCCAGCGCATTCGAGCCGCCAACCGGGATCACGTACGGACGAAAACCCTGCGCTTCCAGACGCGTCGCCAGCTCGTCGAGCTGTGCTGCCGGGTCGGTCAACGCGTCGACCATTTCAACCTGCACGTTGAACAGATCCAGCAGCAGACGGTTACCGTTAGTCAGGTAATTCTCTGCCTGCGTCCCGATCGGGTTCTCCAGCAGGGCTACGCAGTGGAGCCCCAGCTTCGCCGCCACTGCCGCCGTCTGGCGAACGTGGTTAGACTGAATTGCCCCGGCGGTGATCAGCGTATCCGCCCCCTCGCGCAGGGCATCGGCGGCGAGAAATTCCAGCTTGCGCAGCTTATTCCCGCCCATCGCCATGGGCGTCACATCGTCACGCTTAATGAAAATATCGCGCCCCAGATAGTCAGAAAATCTCGGGAGAAACTCCAGCGGCGTGGGTGCGCCGATAAATTCCAGACGGGGAAAGCGCGTTAAATTCTGTAGTGACATGGTTCCTCCGGTCACGCAAACAATTGTTATTTCATTATGCACGCAGACGCGCGAGAAATAAAAAAGGCGCTTTTAAAAGCGCCTTTTTTTGTCAGTCAGAGACTTATTTCGTCACGTCTGCGCCGAACCACTTCTCAGAAAGCGCCTTCAGGCTACCGTCTTTCTGCATCTCAGCAATGGCGCCATCGATGGCTTTCAGCAGATCCTCGTTACCCTTACGCACCGCCACGCCGGACTCCTGACGGGAGAACGCATCACCCGCGACAGCCAGGGAATTGTTGGTTTTCTTCACCAGATCCAGCGCTGCCAGGCGGTCAACCAGAATGGCGTCGATACGGCCTACGCGCAGATCCTGGTATTTCGTCGGGTCATCATCGTAGGTACGGATGTCCACGCCCTGCACGTTCTGGCGCAGCCACTCTTCGTAGTTGGTGCCCAGACCGACGCCGACTTTCTTACCTTTCAGATCCGCTGCGGACTTGATGCTGCCTTCGTTACCTTTCTTCACCAGCGCCTGAATACCGGACACGGTGTACGGCGTGGAGAAGTCATACTTCTTCTTACGTTCGTCAGAAATGGTTACCTGGTTAATCACCACGTCAATACGTTTGGAATCCAGTGACGCCAGCATCCCATCCCATTTGGTGGGTTTCAGGGAGGCTTTAACGCCGAGGTGTTTTGCCAGCTCCTGCGCAAACTCCACTTCAAAACCGGTCAGTTTACCGTCGTCACCCTGGAAGCTGAACGGAGGATAGGTTCCTTCCAGCCCAACCAGCAGCGTGCCGCGCTCTTTAACTTTGTTGAGCAGATTCTCTGCCGCGAACGTTTTCACGCTCATCCCCGCGACCAGCGCAACGGCCATCATCCCCATCAGCGCCTGACGACCCAGAAGTGCTAATTTCATAAGTACTCCGATACAGTGGAATTTTTGAGTAGTGTAGAGAAATCGCCTGCAACGTCAAAGGCGGCTGCGCTACATCTTATTCTTTTTTAATATATATCAGAAGTTGTTCCGGCGCGGACTTTCTGCTTTATGACGCCCGGCATCTGGACTTTATATTGTGCATACTTTCGCAGCGCGATGCGGTAATTGTTGGTACTGGTGGCGGGCAGCCAGGGCTCCAGGTTTTCATCCAGGTATCCGGTCGTCAGCAGATCGCGGGAGATATTTTGCATGGTCAAATGCTGACCCAGGCGGCGCAGGCGAACCACGTATTCACGCACGGTGCCGTGACTCATCTCGGTTTGTTCAAACAGGAACTGCTTGAAGCCGATAATATCGAAGAAGTCGCTTTGCTCTTTGCAATGGAGATCGCCACAGAAACGGCAAAGCGCTACCCACTCTTTTTGCTCTTCAAGCCAGGCGGCTTCATCCATCAGCGTATCGAGGCGGGAAATCGCAATCTTATTCACGATTTCACCGCGACGAACCAGCGTGATGCGGTCGAGTAATTTTTTACAGTGGGCGCAATGCGTCTGGCTGTGTTTAAAGTCTTTCAGGTAGCGGCTTAAAGGCCGTCTTTTAGATTGCTGCACCGTCATGATAACTCCTGGTTGTCAATACGTTGTGCGGCATTTCCAAGGCGAATGACTCACCTATAACTTACCCAGTTTTGTGCGCAGGCGTTTAATGGCCTGACTGTGCAGCTGGCTCACCCGTGACTCGCCCACCTCCAGCACGGCGCCAATCTCTTTGAGATTGAGCTCTTCCTGGTAATAGAGGGTTAACACCAGTTGCTCACGTTCCGGTAAAGCTTCAATCGCTTCCATCACGCGCTGGCGTAAATTCCCTTCCAGTAAGTGGTGTAACGGGTTTTCTTGCTGATGTTCATCCGTCACCAGTTCGATGCTATCGCCATGCTCTTCGCGCCACTCATCATAAGAGAAGAGTTGGCTGTTATTGGTATCGAGCAACATCTGACGATATTCTTCAACAGGAATGCCCAGACGTTCCGCCACTTCGGTTTCCGTCGCGTTGCGCCCCAGTTCCTGTTCCAGCTGCCCCATCGCATGCGCCACTTCGCGGGCGTTGCGGCGAACGCTGCGCGGCACCCAGTCGCGGCTGCGCAGCTCGTCCAGCATCGCACCACGAATACGCTGCACTGCGTAAGTCGTAAATGCCGTTCCTTGCAGAGCGTCGTACCGGTCAACTGCATTCAATAACCCGATACCGCCCGCCTGTAGCAGATCGTCCAGTTCCACGCTCGCCGGCAAACGCACCTGGAGGCGCAATGCTTCGTGACGCACCAGCGGAACATAACGCTGCCACAGCGAGTGTTTATCCATTACACCTTCAGCGGTATAGAGTGAATTCACGATAAACAGCCCTGCGTTAGTTGAGTTATCGGCATGATTATCCGATTCTGGAGGGGTTTTAATCGGGTGAATAGTGGGTGAAATGAGGGGTTATTTGGGGGGTTACGCTTGTGCGTGGATAGAAAAAACCCCGCCGAAGCGGGGTTTTAGCTTAATCAGGTGATTAGCCTTGCAGCAGAGACAGAACCTGCGGAGGAACCTGGTTAGCTTTGGACAGCACGGAGTTACCGGCCTGCTGGATGATCTGCGCTTTAGACATGTTGGACACTTCGGTCGCATAGTCGGCGTCCTGAATACGGGACTGCGCTTCAGACAGGTTGGTGGTGGTGTTGTTCAGGTTGGTCACCGCAGAGCTCAGACGGTTCTGTACCGCACCCAGAGAAGAACGGAATTCATCTACTGACGCGATTGCTGAGTCCAATGCTGCCAGAGGGCTAGCTGTTTTGGTGACAGAATTATCATTCACAGCATTAGTAGTGGTAGTTACTACAGCTGTGTCTACAGTTGGTGGGGTAGCAGCGGCATCACCTTTAGTGAATGCAACGGTTGCCTTGGTGTAGTTACCATCTGCATCCTTAGTTGCGTACTGAGTATCACCGTTTGTATCTTCATAGGTATACAAGTCAACAGCTTTGCCGGCAGTATCCTTCACATCTGCACTAGCAACTTTTACTTCTGCATCACTAGCATCTTTACCTGTTAAAGTTGCTCCAACCGCTGTGAAACCACTGGTTACGTTGAAGTCATTGAGGCCCAGTTTAGTTGAATTGATTTCTCTTAAGTTAATTGAGATAGTCTCGCCATCATTCGCACCAACCTGAATTTTCATTTCCCCGGTTTTAGACAGCACATTCACGCCGTTGAACTGAGTCTGCTTGGAAACACGGTCGATCTCTTCCAGGCGGGATTTAATTTCATCCTGGATTGAAGACAGGTCAGAATCAGAGTTAGTACCGGTCGTTGCCTGAACGGTCAGTTCACGAACACGCTGAAGGTTGTTGTTGATTTCAGACAGTGCGCCTTCAGTGGTCTGCGCCAGAGAGATACCGTCGTTAGCGTTACGTGCAGCCTGAGTCAGACCTTTGATGTTAGAGGTGAAGCGGTTAGAGATTGCCTGGCCCGCAGCGTCATCTTTCGCGCTGTTGATACGCAGACCAGAAGACAGACGCTCGATAGAAGAAGACAGAGCGGACTGGTTCTTGTTGATGTTGTTCTGAGTGATCAGCGAGAGGCTGTTGGTATTAATGACTTGTGCCATGATTTCGATTCCTGTTGTTCATCAAATCTGTTTGGTTAGATTTGGGTTTCCACCCTTCGGCTTCATCGCCGTCAAAGGTGTTATCGTCTGGTCCAAACCAACCTTTAGATTTTTTTTCAGGATCGCGTTAATTTTTTTAGCCACGGAAAAGCTCTTCTCTATTACCGTTATTCCCGCCATTAAAAAAAAGAAATTAACCGTAAACTTTCCCCCATAAAAGCCGATAACCCCACTATTCGTTCTACGTGTCGATAGATTAAGGAATAAATATGGCAAGTATTTCATCATTGGGGATTGGATCGGGTCTTAAGTTAGCAGACATTCTGGATAGTCTGACCAAGGCCGAAAAAGAGCAGCTGACGCCGATTTCCAAACAACAGTCATCTTATACCGCCAAGCTGAGCGCTTACGGCACGTTGAAGAGTTCACTGGAAGCCTTTCAGACTGCCAACACCGCGCTGAATAAAGCCGACCTGTTTACGGCGACCAGCACGTCGAGCAGCTCCACAGCATTCAGCGCCACCACTACCGGCAGCGCGATTGCCGGTAAATACACCATCAGCGTGTCGCAGCTGGCGCAGGCGCAAACCCTGACGACCAAAAATGCGCAGCCGGATACCAAAACGGCCATTGCCACGGCTGACAGCAAGATCACCTTTACCGCCGGTAACGGTAAAGATCCGGTGACCGTCGATATCAGCGCGGCAAACTCCTCGCTGACCGGCATTCGCGATGCGATTAACAAAGCTGACGCCGGCGTGACCGCCAGTATTATTAACGTCGGTAATGGTCAGTATCGTCTGTCCATCACCTCCACCGAAACCGGGGCGGACAACGCGGTCAGCATCAGCGTGAGCGGCGACAGCGCCCTGCAATCCTTTATGGGTTACAACGGCACCAGCACCGATGCCAGCAACGGCATGACGGAAAGCGTCACCGCGCAGAACGCGAAGCTGAAGGTGAATAACGTCGATATCGAAAACAGCAGCAACACCATCAGCGATGCGCTGGAAGATATCACCCTGAACCTGAACGATGTCACCACCGGTAACCAGACGCTGACGATCGCTAAAGATACGTCGAAAGCGGAAACGGCGATGAAAGCCTGGGTGGATGCCTACAACACCCTTCAGGACAGCTTTGCATCGTTAACCAAATATACGGCTGTTGATGCGGGTACAGATGCGCAGGACTCCAGCAACGGCGCCCTGCTCGGAGACAGTACGCTGCGTACTATCCAGACGCAGCTGAAAACCATGCTGGGCAACTCCGTCGGCGGAACCGCCTATAAAACGCTGTCTCAGGTCGTTATTACTTCAGATCCAAGTACGGGTAAGCTGGAGCTGGACAGCGACAAGCTGAAAAAAGCGCTGACGGAGAACCCGTCTGCCGTAAAAGATCTGGTTGTGGGTGACGGTAAAACCACCGGGATCACCACCACCATGGCCACCCATCTGACTGACTGGCTTTCCAGTAAAGGCATTATCCAGGCAGCCAAAGATGGCGTCAGCAAAACGCTGAACAAATTAACGGATCAATATAACTCAGTAAGCGAACGTATTGACGCAAGAGTGGCGCAGTACAAAGCCCAGTTTACCCAGCTGGACGTACTGATGACCTCGCTGAACAACACCAGCAGCTACCTGACGCAGCAGTTCGAAAATACGTCCAGCAACAAGTAGTAAACGCTAATCAGACCCGAGGGGGATAACATGTACGGCGCAAAAGGCACGCAAGCCTACGCAAAGATAGAAGTTGAAAGCGCGGTGATGAGCGCCAGCCAGCAGCAGCTGGTTATCATTCTATTTGATGGAGCCCTCAGCGCGCTGGTACGCGCGCGTCTGTTCCTGGCAGACGGTAATATCCCGGCAAAAGGGCTGGCGCTCTCAAAAGCCATCAACATTATCGAAAACGGGCTGAAGGTTGGCCTGGTGGAAAATAACGGGGATGAGCTTACGCAAAACCTGATTGCCCTTTATGCCTATATGGTACGTCGCCTCCTGCACGCCAACGTGAATAACGACGCCAGCGCCATCGAAGAGGTGGAAAACCTGCTGCGCAATATCGCTGACGGGTGGAAGGAGGTTGCCGGTACGCCACAACTGATGCAGGACGCCGTCTAATGAGTAACGCACCGCAACTTTATGCCCTTTATCAGCAACTCCTTGAGCAGAGCCAGTTGATGTTGCGACTGGCCCGGCAAGGACTATGGGATGATCTGATCATCTGTGAAACCGACTATGTTAATGCGGTGCACTCACTGGCTCGTCTCACTCAGGAAAGTGAACCTTCGACGCAGATTCAGGAGCAGCTTCGCCCGACGCTGCGGGTGATCCTGGACAACGAAGGCCAGGTAAAAACGTTGCTGCAAGCCAGAATGGATGAGCTGGCGAAGCTGGTTGGTCAATCCTCCATCCAGAAAACCGTTCTCTCCACCTACGGTAACCAGGGCGGTCATGTCCTGGTTCCGCAAAGTAATAGCGATATCAATTAGCCATTTAACTGGCGGGCAAACGTTAACCGTTTCGTTCGCCAGGCATTTCTGCCAAACCTGCTCCATACTTGAGTTTCGCGACCTCATGGAGATGGTGCATGCGCAACCCAACACTTTTACAATGTTTTCACTGGTACTACC
The DNA here is from genome assembly GCF_001037565.1 of Enterobacter sp. BWH52. NCBI lineage: Bacteria > Pseudomonadati > Pseudomonadota > Gammaproteobacteria > Enterobacterales > Enterobacteriaceae > Enterobacter > Enterobacter sp. BWH52. The sequence goes on from NZ_KQ089854.1 coordinate 2,833,447, forward strand.
CCACCGGCGGTGAACTGTGGCGAGAAGTCACGGCATTAGCCCCCAATCTGAACGAAATCGGCATCAATATGGTCTGGTTACCGCCGGCCTACAAAGGGGCATCCGGCGGCTATTCCGTCGGGTATGACTCTTATGACCTTTTCGACCTCGGTGAGTTTGACCAGAAAGGCAGCGTCGCCACCAAATACGGCGATAAAGCCCAGTTGCTGGAGGCCATCAACGCCTTAAAAAGCAACCAGATTGCGGTACTTCTGGACGTGGTGGTCAACCACAAAATGGGGGCCGATGAGAAGGAACCCGTCCGCGTGCAGCGCGTGGATGCGCAGGATCGCACCCAAATCAGCGATGAGATCATCGAATGCGAAGCCTGGACGCGCTACACCTTCCCCGCTCGGGCCGGCCAGTATTCGCAGTTCATTTGGGATTACAAATGCTTTAGCGGTATCGACCACATTGAAAACCCCAATGAGGACGGTATCTTCAAAATCGTCAACGACTACACCGGCGAAGGCTGGAACGATCAGGTCGACGATGAGATGGGCAATTTCGATTACCTCATGGGTGAAAATATTGATTTTCGCAACCATGCGGTGACGGAGGAGATCAAATACTGGGCGCGCTGGGTGATGGAGCAAACCCACTGCGACGGCTTCCGCCTTGACGCGGTAAAACACATCCCGGCCTGGTTCTATAAAGAGTGGATTGAGCACGTCCAGGAGGTGGCCCCGCAGCCGCTGTTTATCGTGGCGGAATACTGGTCACACGAAGTGGATAAATTGCAGCACTACATCAATCAGGTGGACGGCAAAACCATGCTGTTTGATGCGCCACTGCAAATGAAATTTCACGAAGCCTCACGCCAGGGACGCGACTACGATATGAGCCAGATTTTCACCGGTACGCTGGTGGAAGCCGATCCGTTCCATGCCGTGACGCTGGTTGCCAACCACGACACCCAACCCTTGCAGGCGCTGGAAGCCCCAGTTGAAGCCTGGTTCAAACCGCTGGCCTACGCGCTCATCCTGCTGCGTGAAAACGGCGTGCCGAGCGTGTTCTACCCGGATATATTTGGTGCCAGCTATGACGACACCGGCGGGGATGGCGAGACGTATCACATCGATATGCCGGTGATTGAACAACTCCACGAGCTTATCCTCGCCCGGCAGCGTTTTGCCCACGGCGTGCAGACGCTGTTTTTCGATCATCCAAACTGTATTGCGTTCAGCCGCAGCGGGACTGAGGAGCACCCGGGCTGTGTGGTGGTGCTGTCGAATGGTGATGACGGCGAGAAGACGATCTGTCTCGGGGAAAATTACGGCAATAAGACCTGGCGTGATTTTTTAGGCAACCGCGAGGAAACCGTGACCACGGCGGCGGATGGCGAAGGGACGTTCTTCTGTAACGGGGGAAGCGTCAGCGTCTGGGTGATTGAGGACGCGCTGTAGTGCTGGAACAGTGCGGTCTGCGGACCCGCTCCCGAAGCGTACGCCATCCTCACAAAATAATGTCTGCACAGACGGCCCCCTCTCCCTTGAGGGAGAGGGCTGGGGTGAGGGGGAACATACGGCTCTGGTGGTCATTCCGTTCACGTTATGTTCCTTGCTACTCTGTCACGACATGGCCGGTGAACGTGCCAGGGTGGCTCAGTCGCCACCACCCTGGCGACCCGGGCTTCCGGCGGAAAATCGCCGCTTCGCGGTGCCTTCGGCTTATTCCTTCCGGCTTATCGGGGACGGGCGGAGGTAACATCCCTGTAAAGCCCGCCCTCTCGGCGCATCCCTGCGCCTCGCCCCGGCCTACAGGAAACGCCTCAGCGATTTACAGCCGGACCAGAGCATCGCTGAAAGCCTTCAGTCGTTCTCAAACAAGTTTTTTGCTTCGGGTTAAAAGTTACGGAAGCTTACTCTCCAGCGGATTCTTGCTCAGGTAATCTGCGCATTCCACCGTTGGGCGGTCAACCTTGTACAGTTCCATGCCGTCATACTCCAGCGCCGCCCCATCACGATCGAGCGGATAGACGTCTCGTTTTTCGGTCACGTTATAATAATCATCTGAACGCAGCATGATCTTACCCGGCACCGCGATAACGCGCTGCCACTGACGGCAATCCAGGGTATCACCCTCTGGCGTCACCACCAGCGTGGCAATCGCCTCCGGGCTCACCATCGCGCTCTGCGGCCCTTTCGACTGCCAGTAACCTGCCAGATGCGAAGGTGCCGGATGCTTAACCACTTCCTGATAGTTTTCGACCTGAACGCATCCCGCTAACGTCAGCATTGCAGCCACAATTGCTACTTTTTTCATCATCTTTCCTGCATGCGAAGAAAAAAATATTGTGGCATTAAAGCCATCAGGCTGCCAGCGTAAGATTGGAAGGTTTACACCTGCATCCCCATCACGTCCTGGTATGCCGACACCAGCTTGTTACGCACCTGCAACCCCATCTGCAATGACACCGACGCTTTTTGCAGATCGGCCATCACATCGTTGAGCGCCACGCCGGGTTCGCCAAGGGTAAATCTCTCAGCCTGGGTACGGGCCGCGTTTTGCTTGTCGCTGATCCTGTCCAGCGCCGCATGCAGTTGACCGGCGAAACTGACGCCCGGCAGCTGGTCAGCCACGCTCTGATTACGGGCGGTCATCGCCGTTGCCTGTAACTGACTGAGTACCCCTTCAATGCCCTGTATAGCCATGACTCTCCCCTGGATGGTTTTTTACGAGGTCAAGACTAACAGCTTGTCAATAAGATAATGGCGGTAAATAGCGTTAAAAAACCAGGTTATTTGACGCATAGAAAATCCCGAATCATCAAATAATGGCAGGGCCATCAGTATGGAACTTTTGTCGTGTTTGCCGACCCGGGAGTCAGTTTTGTTTCTCTACACGAATAACGTAAACCACCAGGATTTAAGAGGTGCGCAATGAGTGCGACAGCAGCATCGACAGCGCCACAGAATAAATCACTCGAGTGGATGAACCGCCTTCGCGCCAACCCTAAGATCCCGTTGATTGTGGCAGGCGCTGCCGCCATTGCGATCGTTGTCGCGATGGTCTTATGGGCAAAAAGCCCCGATTACCGCACGCTCTACAGCAACCTTTCCGACCAGGATGGCGGTGCCATCGTCACCCAGTTGACCCAGATGAACATCCCGTATCGCTTTGCCGATAACGGCGGTGCACTTGAAGTACCGGCAGATAAAGTGCACGAGCTTCGCCTGCGTCTCGCCCAGCAGGGGCTGCCGAAAGGCGGCGCGGTTGGGTTTGAGCTGCTGGATCAGGAAAAATTCGGCATCAGTCAGTTCAGCGAGCAGGTTAACTACCAGCGCGCGCTGGAAGGTGAGCTGGCCCGTACGATTGAAACCTTAGGCCCGGTGAAAAGTGCCCGTGTGCACCTGGCGATGCCTAAGCCGTCCCTGTTTGTCCGCGAACAAAAGTCCCCTTCTGCCTCTGTGACGGTTAACCTCGAACCTGGCCGTGCGCTGGATGAAGGGCAGATCAGCGCCGTCACGCACCTGGTCTCCAGCGCGGTGGCCGGTCTGCCGCCGGGTAACGTCACGCTGGTGGATCAGATTGGTCATCTGCTGACGCAGTCCAACACCGCCGGGCGCGATCTCAACGACGCCCAGCTGAAATACGCCGCCGACGTGGAAGGCCGTCTTCAGCGTCGCATCGAAGCGATTCTGGGCCCGGTGGTCGGCAGCAGCAATGTGCACGCGCAGGTCACCGCGCAGATTGATTTCTCGAATAAAGAACAGACCGAAGAGCAGTACGCTCCGAACGGGGATGCCTCCCGCGCCGTGTTACGCTCGCGTCAGATCAATGAGTCGGAACAGGTCGGCGGCCAGTATCCTGGCGGTGTGCCGGGCGCGCTCTCTAACCAGCCTGCGCCTGCCAACGCCGCGCCAATCTCCACCCCGCCGGCAAACCCGCAGAACGGTCAGCAAACGAATCAGCAGACGACCTCGACCGCGAACAGTACCGGCCCGCGTAACAGCAGCCGTAACGAAACGACCAACTACGAAGTCGACCGGACCATCCGCCATACCAAACTGAACACGGGCGATATTCAGCGTCTCTCTGTTGCCGTGGTGGTGAACTACAAAACGCTGCCGGATGGTAAACCGCTGCCGCTCACGGCGGAGCAGATGAAGCAGATCGAAGATTTGACCCGCGAAGCGATGGGCTTCTCTGAAAAACGTGGCGATACCCTCAACGTTGTGAACTCACCGTTCAACCCGGTGGATGAGACCGGTGGCGAACTGCCGTTCTGGCAACAGCAGGCGTTCTTCGATCAGCTGATGTCCGCAGGCCGCTGGCTGCTGGTGCTGATTGTCGCGTGGCTGCTGTGGCGTAAGGGCGTTCGTCCTCAGCTACAGCGTCGTGCTGAAGCCGAGAAAGCCGCGCTGGAACAGAAGAACGCGCGTCCGGACGAGGAAGAAGCGGTTGAAGTTCGTCTCAGCAAAGATGAACAGATGCAGCAGCGTCGTGCTAACCAGCGCATGGGCGCAGAGGTGATGAGCCAGCGCATTCGCGAAATGTCAGATAACGATCCGCGCGTCGTCGCGCTGGTCATCCGCGGTTGGATGGGTAACGAACATGAGTAATACGCTTACAGGCACCGATAAGAGCGTCATCCTGCTGATGACCATTGGCGAAGACCGCGCGGCGGAGGTGTTTAAACATCTCTCCCAGAGAGAAGTGCAGATCCTCAGTGCGGCGATGGCCAACGTGCGCCAGATCTCTAACAAGCAGCTGACCGAAGTGCTGGCGGAGTTTGAGCAGGAAGCAGAACAGTTTGCGGCACTCAACGTCAACGCCAACGAATACCTGCGCTCCGTGCTGGTTAAGGCGTTGGGCGAAGAGCGCGCCGCCAGCCTGCTGGAAGATATTCTCGAAACGCGCGACACCGCCAGTGGGATCGAAACGCTCAACTTTATGGAGCCGCAAAGCGCCGCCGATCTTATTCGCGACGAGCACCCGCAGATTATCGCCACCATTCTGGTCCACCTCAAACGGGGCCAGGCGGCCGATATTCTGGCGCTGTTCGACGAGCGCCTGCGCCACGACGTGATGCTGCGTATCGCCACCTTCGGCGGCGTCCAGCCAGCCGCGCTGGCGGAGCTGACCGAAGTGCTGAACAACCTGCTCGACGGCCAGAACCTCAAGCGCAGCAAAATGGGCGGCGTGAGAACGGCAGCGGAAATCATCAACCTGATGAAAACGCAGCAGGAAGAGGCGGTTATTACGGCGGTACGCGAGTTCGACGGCGAGCTGGCGCAGAAAATTATCGACGAGATGTTCCTGTTCGAAAACCTGGTCGAAGTGGACGACCGCAGCATCCAGCGCCTGCTCCAGGAGGTGGACTCCGAATCGCTGCTTATCGCCCTCAAAGGCGCCGAGCAGCCGCTGCGCGAGAAGTTCCTGCGCAACATGTCCCAGCGTGCGGCCGATATCCTGCGCGACGACCTGGCCAACCGTGGCCCGGTACGTCTGTCTCAGGTGGAAAACGAACAGAAAGCGATCCTGCTTATTGTTCGTCGACTGGCCGAAACCGGCGAGATGGTGATTGGCAGCGGAGACGACACCTATGTCTGATGAACTGTCGTGGAAGCGCTGGACGCCTGACGACCTCTCCCCTCCCAGCGCAGAGTTCACCCCTGCCGTTGTGTCGTCCGACGAGGGCGACGCCGGGGCGGGCGAACCCGAGCTGAGTGAAGAGGAACAGCGCGCCCAGTTGCTGGCCCAGATGCAAATGCAGGCGCACGAACAGGGCTTCAATGCAGGGATGAACGAAGGCCGTCAGACCGGGCACGCACAGGGTTATCAGGAAGGGCTGGCGAAAGGTTTAGAGCAGGGCATCGAGCAGGCGCGCCAGCAGCAGGCGCCGCTACATGCTCGCATGCAGCAGCTGGTGAGCGAGTTTCAGCATACGCTGGATGCGCTCGACAGCGTGATTGCCTCGCGCCTGATGCAGATGGCGCTGGAGGCGGCCCGTCAGGTAATCGGCCAGACGCCGGTTGTGGATAACGCCGCGCTGATTAAGCAGATCCAAGGGCTGCTCCAGCAGGAGCCGCTGTTCAGCGGCAAACCGCAGCTGCGCGTTCATCCTGATGATTTGCAGCGCGTGGAAGAGAGCCTCGGCGCGACGCTGAGCCTGCACGGCTGGCGGCTGCGCGGCGATCCGTCACTTCATCATGGAGGCTGTAAGGTCTCGGCGGATGAGGGCGATCTGGATGCCAGCGTCGCGACCCGCTGGCAGGAACTGTGCCGCCTGGCGGCACCGGGAGTCGTCTGATGACCGCTCGCCTTACGCGCTGGCTTAACACGCTTGATAATTTTGAAACGAAGATGGCGCAGCTGCCATCCGTTCGTCGTTATGGACGCCTGACGCGCGCCACCGGTCTGGTTCTGGAAGCCACGGGGCTGCAACTTCCGCTCGGCGCCACCTGCGTGATTGAGCGGCAGGACGGGGGGGAGACGCGTGAAGTGGAAAGCGAAGTGGTCGGGTTCAACGGTCAGCGCCTGTTTCTGATGCCCCTTGAAGAAGTGGAAGGGATTTTGCCCGGCGCCCGCGTCTACGCGAAAAACATTAGCGGTGACGGCCTGCAAAGCGGCAAACAGCTCCCGCTCGGTCCGGCGCTGCTGGGCCGCGTCCTGGACGGAAGCGGCAAACCGCTCGATGGCCTGCCCTCCCCTGATACCACCGAAACCGGCGCGCTGATCACCCAACCCTTCAACCCGCTGCAACGCACGCCAATCGAGCACGTACTGGATACCGGCGTGCGGCCGATTAACGCCCTGCTCACCGTGGGACGCGGCCAGCGTATGGGGCTGTTTGCCGGTTCCGGCGTGGGTAAATCGGTCCTGCTCGGCATGATGGCGCGTTATACCCAGGCTGACGTGATCGTCGTTGGCCTGATTGGTGAGCGTGGTCGCGAAGTCAAAGATTTCATCGAAAACATTCTGGGTACGGAGGGCCGCGCCCGCTCGGTGGTGATCGCCGCGCCTGCGGACGTGTCGCCGCTGCTGCGTATGCAGGGTGCCGCCTACGCCACGCGTATTGCGGAAGATTTCCGCGACCGGGGCCAGCACGTGCTGCTGATTATGGACTCCCTGACCCGCTACGCGATGGCGCAGCGTGAGATTGCGCTGGCCATCGGCGAGCCGCCCGCGACCAAAGGCTACCCGCCGTCGGTCTTCGCCAAGCTCCCGGCGTTGGTTGAGCGCGCGGGGAACGGCATCAGCGGCGGCGGCTCCATCACCGCGTTCTATACGGTACTGACCGAAGGTGATGACCAGCAGGACCCGATTGCCGACTCCGCGCGCGCGATCCTCGACGGCCATATCGTGCTGTCGCGCCGTCTGGCCGAAGCCGGGCACTACCCGGCGATTGATATTGAAGCGTCGATCAGCCGTGCGATGACGGCCTTGATCACCGAGCAACACTACGCCCGCGTGCGTAACTTCAAACAACTGCTCTCCAGCTTCCAGCGCAACCGCGATCTGGTAAGCGTCGGGGCGTACGCCAAAGGCAGCGACCCGATGCTCGATAAAGCGATTGCCCTCTGGCCGCAGCTGGAGGCATTTCTGCAACAGGGTATTTTTGAACGCGCCGACTGGGAAGATTCCCTCCAGGCACTGGAGCTGATTTTCCCGCAGGTGTAACACAGGTGGAGGGCGAAGGTCATGGCGCAGAACAGCGCGTTATCAACGCTGAAAGATCTGGCTGAAAAAGAAGTTGATGATGCCGCATTGCAGCTTGGCGCAATGCGACGCGGGTGCCAGCAGGCTGAAGAACAGTTGAAGATGTTAATCGACTATCAGCATGAATATCGCACCAACCTTAACACCGACATGACGCAGGGCATTGGTAGCCAGCGCTGGATTAACTATCAGCAGTTTATCCAGACGCTGGAAAAGGCGATTGAGCAGCATCGCCAGCAGCTTAACCAGTGGACGCAAAAAGTCGATACCGCGCTGAATTTCTGGCGCGAGAAAAAACAGCGGTTGCAGGCCTGGCAAACCCTACAGGACCGGCAGATTGCAGCCTCGACCCTGGCGGAAAACCGTCTGGATCAGAAAAAAATGGATGAGTTTGCCCAGCGCGCATCAATGAGGAAACCTGAATGATCACACTGCAACAACTGCTGATGACCGACAGCGACCCGTCCGGCGGCACGCTTGCCGGGAAAGGCGCTGAGGGCGCGCAAGATTTTCTCTCTCTGCTGGCGGGCGCGCTGACCGAGACCACTGGCAAAGGCAAAGATGCTCCGCTGACGCTGGCCGATCTAAAAGCGGCGGGAAGCAAGCTGTCGACAGCGGCACAGGAAAAAAACGGTGATACCACGCTCCAGGCCAAAATCGCCGAGCTGCTCTCCCGCCAGGAGACGCTGACCGGTGAAGATACCGCCGTCTCCCTGCAAAGCCTCGTCTCCGGCCTGAAACCCGCCGCGAATACGGATGCGCTGAAGGCGCTAACCCAGCCGGAGGCGAAAACAAACAGCGAGACCACGACTGAAGAAGAGGAGCTGGCCGGGTTAAGCGCGCTGATGGCGATGTTACCGCACCAGCAGACCACCACCCCGGTAGCGACGCAGCCTGCGAGCACCGGGGAGATCGCCCCCCGTGCCGCCCTCCCCTCTGCGCTAGCCCAGACGGATAACGGCCAGCATCAGCCGCTTAGCCATGCGTTAACGGGTCAGGAAAAAATGCCGGTTCAGGACAGCGACACCTCGCTGCCCGCCACGGCAGCCGTTACGCCAGCCGTCGCCGCCGTCGCGGAGAAGCAGGACGTAGCGAGCGCGGCGTCGCCTGCCGCCAGCCCAACCGCGACGCTTGCCCCGATCGTCAGTCACCTGGCGCCTTCACAGCCTGCCGCTACCGTTGCGACAGCGCCGGTGTTAAGCCAGCCGCTGGGCACGCACGAATGGCAGCAGAATCTGAGCCAGCACATCACCCTGTTCACCAGACAGGGACAGCAGACCGCAGAGCTGCGTCTGCACCCGGAAGATCTGGGTCAGGTGCAAATTTCGCTTAAGCTGGATGACAACCAGGCACAGTTGCAGATGGTTTCGCCCCACAGCCACGTTCGCGCGGCGCTGGAAGCGGCCCTGCCGATCCTGCGCACGCAGCTTGCGGAAAACGGCATTCAGCTTTCTCAAAGCAGCGTCAGCAGCGAGGGCTTTGCCGGGCAGCAGCAGTCCTCATCCGGGCAGCAACAGCACGCTTCGCGTTCCGGCCAGCATGGCGGGTTTAACGATGAGAGTGAAGAGTTATTGCCTGCCCCTGCCGCCCTGCAATCCGCCGCGCGCGGCAGCCGTGCCGTAGACATCTTTGCCTAAACGCCAGAGGTAACGTGATTATCCCCGTCTTTTCCACGCTTTGACCTAAGCCGGACACGGGATAATCACCGTATTAAGCTGTACCGAAACAGGAAGCTCGTATCAGATGACAGACTCCGCTATCACCAAAAAAAGCAAGCGTTCCATCTGGATCCCGCTGCTGGTGTTGATTACCCTCGCGGCCTGCGCCACCGCAGGCTACAGTTACTGGCGTATGCAGCAGGAACCCTCCAGCGCGGCCGCCAAAGCTGAAGCGCCGCCTCCACCGGCGCCGGTCTTCTACCCGCTGGATACGTTCACCGTGAACCTGGGCGATGCGGATCGCGTGCTTTACGTGGGTATTACGCTGCGTCTGAAAGATGAAGCGACCCGTGCACGTCTGAACGACTACCTGCCAGAAGTGCGTAGCCGTCTGCTGCTGCTGTTTTCTCGTCAGGATGCCTCCGCGCTCGCCACCGATGTGGGCAAGCAAAAGCTGGTCGATGCCATCAAACAGACGCTGGCGACCCCGCTGGTAAACGGCCAACCTAAGCAGGAAGTCACTGACGTTCTGTATACAGCCTTCATTCTGCGGTAACGACATGGGCGACAGTATTCTTTCTCAGGCAGAAATCGATGCGCTGCTCAACGGCGACAGCGATAAGAGTGACGAACCGAAACCGGGTCTGACCGGCGACGATAATATTCGTCCCTACGATCCCAATACCCAGCGTCGCGTGGTGCGCGAGCGTTTACAGGCGCTGGAGATCATCAACGAACGTTTCGCACGTCAGTTCCGTATGGGGCTGTTTAACCTGCTGCGTCGTAGCCCGGATATCACCGTCGGTGCCATCCGCATTCAGCCGTATCATGAGTTTGCCCGCAACCTGCCGGTGCCAACCAACCTTAACCTGATCCATCTGAAACCGCTGCGCGGTACCGGCCTGGTGGTGTTTTCGCCAAGCCTGGTGTTCATCGCAGTGGACAACCTGTTCGGTGGCGATGGTCGTTTCCCGACCAAAGTGGAAGGCCGCGAGTTTACCCATACCGAACAGCGCGTGATTAACCGCATGCTGAAGCTGGCGCTGGAATCCTACAGCGACGCGTGGAAAGCGATTAACCCGCTGGAAGTGGAGTACGTGCGTTCCGAGATGCAGGTGAAATTTACCAACATCACCACCTCACCGAATGACATCGTCGTGAATACCCCGTTCCACGTCGAGATCGGCAACCTGACGGGCGAGTTCAACATCTGCCTGCCGTTCAGCATGATTGAACCGCTGCGCGAACTGCTGGTGAACCCGCCGCTGGAGAACTCACGTCACGAAGATCAGAACTGGCGTGAGAACCTGGTGCGTCAGGTGCAGCACTCGCAGCTGGAGCTGGTAGCCAACTTTGCCGACATCTCCATGCGGTTATCGCAGATCCTGAAATTACAACCCGGCGACGTTTTGCCGATAGATAAACCCGACCGCATTATTGCCCATGTGGATGGCGTACCCGTGCTGACAAGCCAGTACGGCACGATTAACGGCCAGTATGCGTTACGCGTTGAGCACTTGATCAACCCGATTTTGAATTCGCTGAATGAGGAACAGCCCAAATGAGTGACATGAACAATCCGTCCGATGAAAACAGCGGAGCACTGGACGATCTGTGGGCTGACGCGTTAAACGAGCAGAAAACAACGCCGACGAAAAGCGCGGCAGACGCGGTCTTTCAGCAGTTAGGCGGCGGCGACGTCAGCGGCACGTTGCAGGACATCGACCTGATTATGGACATTCCGGTCAAGCTCACCGTTGAGCTGGGTCGCACCCGCATGACCATTAAAGAGCTGCTGCGCCTGACGCAGGGTTCCGTGGTGGCGCTTGACGGTTTAGCGGGTGAGCCGCTGGATATTCTGATCAACGGCTACCTGATTGCACAAGGCGAAGTGGTGGTGGTGGCCGATAAATACGGCGTACGTATCACCGACATCATTACCCCTTCCGAACGTATGCGTCGTCTGAGCCGTTAAGTATGAAAACCCAGGCAACACTGTCCGCGCCCTCCGCCGTACCCGGCTCACCTCTGCTCCAGGTGAGCGGCGCGCTGTTCGGTATTATTGCCTTTATCCTTATCGCCGCCTGGCTGGCAAAGCGTTTCGGTCTGGCGGGGAAAACGGCCGGTACCCGCGGGTTGAAGGTCAGCGCCAGCACCCCGCTAGGACCGCGCGAACGCGTGGTCATTGTGGAGGTGGAAGATGCGCGACTGGTGCTGGGCGTGACCGCCTCCAGCATTAACGTTCTTCACACGCTGCCCCCTGCGCCTGCCACGGTGGAGGCTAACGCCCAGGCCCCTGCGGATTTCCAGTCCGTTATGAAGAGTTTGCTCAAGCGTCCCGGGAGATCCTGATGCGCCGTTTGTTATTCCTTACGCTGGCAGGCCTGGGCCTGTTCGCGCCCTCTGTGTATGCGCAACTGCCGGGGCTGGTTTCCACGCCGCTGGCGAACGGGGGACAAAGCTGGTCCCTGTCCGTGCAGACGCTGGTGTTCATCACCTCGCTGACCTTTATCCCGGCGATCCTGCTGATGATGACCAGCTTCACCCGCATCATCATTGTGTTTGGTCTGCTGCGAAATGCGCTCGGCACACCGTCCGCACCGCCCAATCAGGTGCTGCTGGGTTTAGCCCTGTTCCTGACCTTTTTCATTATGTCGCCGGTTATCGACAAGATTTACACCGAGGCGTACCAGCCGTTCAGCGAAGATAAAATTTCCATGCAGGTTGCCCTGGAAAAGGGGGCTCAGCCATTACGTGAATTTATGCTTCGCCAGACGCGTGAAGCGGATTTGGCCCTGTTTGCCCGTCTCGCTAACACGGGCGAGTTACAGGGACCGGAAGCGGTGCCGATGCGCATCCTGCTGCCAGCGTATGTCACCAGCGAGCTGAAAACCGCGTTCCAGATTGGCTTCACCATTTTCATTCCGTTCCTGATTATTGACCTGGTGATCGCCAGCGTCCTGATGGCGCTCGGGATGATGATGGTTCCGCCCGCGACCATTGCCCTGCCCTTTAAGATCATGCTGTTCGTGCTGGTCGACGGCTGGCAGCTGCTGGTCAGCTCGCTGGCGCAAAGTTTCTACAGTTGAGGAGCGCGCAATGACGCCTGAGTCGGTCATGATGATGGGCACGGAGGCGATGAAAGTCGCGATTGCCGTCGCCGCGCCCCTGCTGCTGGTTGCGCTAGTCACCGGTCTGATTATCAGTATTCTCCAGGCCGCCACGCAGATTAACGAAATGACCCTGTCGTTCATCCCGAAGATCATTGCCGTCTTCGTGGCGATTATCGTTGCCGGGCCATGGATGCTCAATTTGCTGCTGGACTATATGCGCAACCTGTTCACCAATCTGCCTTACATCATCGGCTGACGGACGATGCTGCATTTCACCAGCGATCAGTTTGTTCAGTGGCTCGGGATCTATTTCTGGCCGATGCTGCGCATCATGGCGCTGATCTCCACCGCCCCCATACTCAGTGAAAAGTCGGTGCCTAAACGCGTCAAAATTGGGCTGGGCATGGTTATCACGATTATCGTTGCCCCTTCCCTGCCGGCGGTGGATATTCCGATTTTTTCCCCGAACGCCGTCTGGATTGCCCTGCAACAGGTGATGATTGGCGTGGCGGTCGGGTTCACGATGCAGCTCGCCTTCGCCGCGGTACGAACGGCGGGTGAACTTATCGGTTTGCAAATGGGCCTGTCTTTCGCGACGTTCGTTGACCCGGGCAGCCACCTGAATATGCCCGTGCTGGCACGTATTATCGACCTGCTGGCGATGCTGTTGTTTCTCTCGTTCAACGGCCACCTGTGGCTCATCTCGATGCTGGTGGACACCTTCCACACGCTGCCGATTGGCGACAACCCGGTCAACAGCAACGCGTTTCTGGCGCTGGTGAGGGCTGCCGGGCTGATCTTCCTCAACGGGCTGATGCTGGCGCTGCCGATCATTACCCTGCTGCTCACCGTTAACCTCGCATTAGGTTTACTCAACCGAATGGCTCCGCAGCTGTCGGTATTCGTCATCGGCTTTCCGGTGACGTTGACGGTTGGCCTTTTATTAATGTCATTATTGATGCCACTTATCGCCCCCTTCTGCGAACATTTATTCAGTGAGATATTCAATCTGTTAGCGGATATTGTTAGCGAACTACCACGCAAATAATAACCCGCAGTGTTTGCAATGTCTTTCTGAGGATATTCCTAAAAATAATCTCGAAAAACATCTACCAGGATATATCTGACGCGGTTTAAATGTTTCTAACCACCTCACAATACTTAATATTTACTTTACTTTAAGATGATTCCTGGCAAATTATACGTAACTTTACGGGATAGTGAGTTCGCCTGAAAGTCTTTGTCATGCTCACAGGTTTTATTAGATTTTTTCCATCCCGTATGGCTGTTTATGAGCTCTCAGGCAGGTGGTGAATTATCGTTACGCATTGAGTGAGGGTATGCCATGTCAACGATCATTATGGATTTATGCAGCTACACCCGGCTAGGGTTAACCGGGTACTTAGCAAGCAGAGGGGTTAGAAAGAGAGACATCAACGATGCACACACCGTTGAAGAACTCGCAGCCGCTTGTGACTCCCACAAGCCCGGCGTGGTGTTTATTAATGAGGACTGTTTCATTCACGACCCCGCTAACAGTCAGCACATTAAGCAGATCATTAATCAGCATCCTAAGACCCTGTTTATTGTTTTTATGGCGATCGCCAATATTCATTTCGATGAGTATTTGTTGGTGCGTAAAAACTTATTAATCAGCTCGAAATCGATTAAACCAGAGTCACTTGATGACATTCTGGGCGATTATTTGAATAAAGAAGTTAAGAATGTAGGGGCGATTAACTTACCCACCCTATCATTAAGCAGAACTGAATCAAGTATGCTAAGAATGTGGATGGCTGGACAAGGGACAATTCAGATCTCAGACCAGATGAATATCAAGGCAAAAACAGTATCGTCACACAAAGGAAATATTAAAAGGAAAATTAAAACGCATAATAAGCAAGTGATATACCATGTCGTACGCCTGACAGATAATGTGACGAATGGGATTTTCGTTAATATGCGCTAATTTGCACGGCCATGTTGTACCCTACCTTGATCTCTGGCCTGGCCAGAGATTTTGCTTTTAAGCAGCCGGAGCCGGGGAGAAGACGCCCCCGACGCCGCCCTATTCCGCCGTTTCCACAAAGATCCCATCCGGGTGCCCCAGTTCGTTGAAGAACCAGATGCCGAGCGGGTAATCTTCCAGCGACACCAGATACATTGTGCCTTCATTAAACTCTTCTATTGCCAGAACCACGCCCGGGCGGCGCGGCCCACCGTCCGTTTTGACGGTTACCCGATCGTTGACCTTCATACATTCCTCCTGTGGTTTTGAGCCAGTGTAGAACAAATTACATTGCCTGGCATCGCCGCCTGGCGCGAATGGCGTTTTTGTGTGCGGTCTATACTTAGCTGTTGAGACGGTTAAATGAGGAGCCCGCCATGAAGACTGACAAAGAGTACAGCGACACCATTAAGCGTGAGGTTGAAGTGGATGTCGATGCCCTGCTTGCCGCCATCAATGAAATTAGTGAGTCCGAAGTTCATCGCGCGGAGGATAATTCAGACCGTGTCGTGGTCAATGGTCGGGATTACCATACCTACCGTGAACTGGCTGAAGCATTCGAGCTGGATATCCATGACTTTAGCGTCTCGGAGACGAACCGCTAAGACGAAAAAAATCCCGGTCAAGGGGATGACCGGGATCAAACTTGCTTATGCAAGAAGCACTTGTAAATTCGTTACACCAGGAAATCTGATGCAGGTAAGACATTATCCCCAACAGAATTGTCTTACAAGCATATATTCTCTTAGCGAATATTATATTTTATACATGTGAATTTTGGTTATGAGTATAAACCTGCGCCGCGTGTGGGTTTGTCGGGATCGTTTCCACTTAAACGGCGCTTCAATGCCTATTTTTTTTAAGATTTTTCTTAGGAAAAATCATCATCCGGGAGACATTATGCCTTCGCTTGAGGAGACTCTTCTTGTCTTTACCGACCTCGACGGCACGCTGTTGGATTTTCACACCCTTGACTGGCAGCCTGCGGCCCCGTGGCTGGAAAAATTAATGGATGAACAGATACCGGTCATTCTGTGCAGCAGCAAAACCGCGTCCGAGATGGATGACATCCAGCAGGAACTGGGGCTTGGCGGGCTGCCCTACATTGCGGAAAACGGCGCGGTGATCCAGCCTGACGTACGGTGGGAAAACGCCGCACGGTTCATCTCAGAAAAGAAGCATGACGAGATCCGGCAGTGTATTGCCCGGGTACGCCAGGAGATGCATCTGAAATTCACCACCTTCGATGATGTGGACGAGCACGTAGTCGCCGAATGGACCGGGCTGAGTCGTCCCCGTTCGGTGCTTGCGCGCAAGCACGAGGCTTCCGTGACGCTGATCTGGCGTGACAGTGATGAACAAATGAGATACTTTGCCGCCGAACTCGCCCGGCAGCGGCTGAAGATCGTCCAGGGTGCACGCTTCTGGCATATTCTGGACACCTGCTGCGGCAAAGACGTGGCGGTTCACTGGCTTGTGGACCAGTATCGCCTGCACGAGGGCTACGAACCGACGACGCTGGGCCTGGGCGACGGCCCCAATGATGCCCCGCTGCTGGACAGCGTAGGCTTCGCCGTGGTGGTGAAAGGCTTCAACCGGGAGGGCATCAGCCTTATAAACAACGATCCAGCCCGGGTTTATCACACTCAGCACACCGGGCCGACCGGCTGGTGCGAGGGACTTGATTACTTTTTGAGGTGATCTTGCCAGATGACCCGGTTACGCCCGCGCTGTTTCGCCTCATACAGACGCGCATCGGCGGTGGATTGCAGATTTTCGAAGTGATAATTGCCCTTCTCCTGCGCACCAGAGACGCCAAACGACGCACTCACGCGCAGGGTGGTACTTTTCTTAATCAGGATCTCTTTGCTGTCGATACGCTCGCGGATCTGCTCTGCGACTTCCGCCGCCTCTTCAAGCGTCATGCCGGGCAGCACCACACAGAACTCTTCCCCCCCGACGCGTCCGGCAATATCTTTATCACGAAGGGTGCTGGCAATCAGCCCCGCGGCATGGGACAACACCTTATCACCCGCCTGATGCCCGAACCGATCATTGATACTCTTGAAGCAGTCAAGATCGATCTGAATGACCGAGAAAGGCAGCGACTGCTGTTCACACTGCTTCGCCAGTATTTTCGCCTGATCAAACAGCGATCCACGATTATTCAGCCGGGTCAGAGGGTCATGCCAGGCCTGCCATTGCAGCGAGTTCTGCATCGAATACATATTACTGACCATGCGCCGGATCACCAGCCATGAGATGAGCAGCATCGCGGTGAACAGCGCCCAAAGCAATGCCAGCACAATGCTGATGCTACCGAAATCGCCGCGCACCCCTTCATCCAGGGTGTGCACGCGCAGGATGACGCCATCAAAATGGTCAAGACGCTCCCAGCTGACAAAACGACTCCCCAGACGAATGCCGCCTTCGGAATCCGATTCTATCGCGTGCGCTATCTGGGCTAATTCGCGCGCGTCAAAATGATTAACGTCCACAGCAGGTGACTCTGATGTCGCAAGCAGGGTAAGCCGGCTGTCATACAGCTGGTATTCCCCTTCCGGGTTATCGCCCACGGCTTCCACCAGCAGGCGACGCAGGGTGGCAAAGGTGAAATCCATCGCCACCACGCCATACCAGACGTGATGGTAATAAACCGGCACGCTGGCGGTAATCAGCGGCTTTTTGCCCACAAAAGAGGAAGGCGGCGAGATAAACCAGCGCACGGCACGCGCACGGTTTTCACGCTCGGACTGTTGGGTAAACCAGGGCTGAGTGACCAGATGATAATAGCGCTGCACGATATCGCTGGAATTTCCCGGCGTATCCGTTTCCAGAAAGAATCCGGCGCGAGAGACATAAATCACGCGCTCTTCGTTGCGGGAAGGGCTGGATGCCAGACGCAGTAAATACCCCACTTCAAGCGCCGCGGACAATTCATTATCAAGGTACTCATCATCACGGTTCAGAAGAGTGGTCTTTTCAACGAAGGCATCCGAAACACCGTTGATCGGTAATGTGCGCCGTTTATCAACCGCAATTTGCCAGGTGGGAGACGTGCGCAAATGCGCAAAACGCTTTACCGCATCATGCAGCGCGCCAAACGCCAGCGGCGTTTCCAGCGCATCATGCATGCTGTGGCGAAAAAACAGCATTTTATCGACGCTGAACTGAAGCTGTCTGTCCAGCGCACTGGCAACCGTTTCCAGATGGTTACGCTGGCTGGAGATATAAGCATCTTCCAGTACCACAACTTCGCGCCAGGTCAGGAGAGTGGAAAAAATCAGGACAACGATAAAACAGAGGTTAACAATCAAACGGGGATTGCTACGCTTATGCAGCCACTGCAAAAAAGATTGTTTTACAACAAAGGTATCGTGCTGCACACACACTCCCTGATTGTCGCTCACCATCCGATATGATAAGTCTTCTGCCAGTAAAAACGCCCGGCAAGGCCGGGCGTTGTGTGATTAAGCCTTGTCGCGTTTTTGCCTTTTATTAGCAGGCTGAAGCTCGTCTTCACGAAAAGCCTCCCGCTTAATGCCGTATCCATCATGCCACCGACACTCCACCATTCCGCTGGAATACCCGGTGACGATCATGCCTGGACCACCATTTTTAGGCTTAACTTCATCACTGATCAAAAAGACCATACCTGCCTCCTGTATCAGGGTGAAACGTTTTCAATTTAGACGAGGAATAGTCTTTTTGCACCCGGGGTCAGCAATAATTAATGCGATTTCCCGCGTACTTTTTCAACCAGCTTAACAACGGCTACCACAATCAGACCGACGATAAAGCCCAGCACGAGGTTAAGCAGTGTGGGCAGGATCGCAGCGACTACCGCTCCCTGGCCTGACGCAAAATGTTCAATCATGTGATGCAGCGAAGCAACACCGTGCACGATAATTCCACCGCCGACCAGGAACATTGCCAGGGTTCCCACCACCGATAAGGTTTTCATCAGCCACGGCGCTACCACCAGCAGGCTTTTCCCGATGCCGCGCGCAATTGCGCTGGATTTTTTTTCCAGCCAGAAGCCGATATCGTCCAGCTTGACGATCAGCCCGACCAGACCATAAACCCCTATCGTCACGAGGATCGCAATGCCGGACAGGATCAGCACCTGGTTCATCAGAGGGGCTTCTGAGACGATCCCCAGCGTAATCGCCACAATTTCGGCCGAGAGGATGAAGTCAGTACGGATCGCGCCTTTGACCTTATCGCGCTCGAACGTTTTTGGATCCTGCGCGGCCAGCGCTTCCAGACGCTGCTGGCGCATTTCCGGGGTGTCTTTCTCTTTGCGTGCAGCGAACATATGCAACACTTTTTCGGCACCCTCGAAGCACAGGAACGCCCCGCCAATCATCAGCAGGGGCGTAATGGCCCAGGGTATAAAGGCGCTAATCAGCAACGCCAGCGGAACGAGGATCACCTTGTTAATAAAGGACCCTTTCGCTACGCCCCACACCACCGGCAACTCACGGTTCGCCCGCACGCCGCTGACCTGCTGCGCGTTCAACGACAAATCATCTCCCAGTACCCCGGCGGTTTTTTTCGCCGCCAGTTTTCCCATAACCGAAATGTCATCCAGCAAGGTGGCGATATCATCCAGCAATGTTAATAAGCTACTTCCTGCCAAAATCTCTATCCTTCTTTTTTTTGCTAATTAAGTGGATAGTATGGAACAAAACTCACCGCCCGGAAACAGGCACCTCACGTCAACAAAAATTTCACATTAACTACACAATTAAAGCACTCGCCAGCCCGATAGTTTTGGCGTTAACTATGAGCGAACTTTTTATTTCGTCGTGAGGGACTATGCGTTTTCGGCATTTATTACCGCTCATTGGAGCACTCTTTTCTCTTTATATCATCTGGGGATCCACCTATTTTGTCATTCGTATAGGCGTGGAAAGCTGGCCCCCGCTGATGATGGCCGGTATTCGTTTCCTTACGGCCGGCGTGCTGCTGATGGCATTTTTATTGCTGCGCGGCCACAGGCTACCGCCGCTGCATCCCTTGCTTAACGCCGCCCTGATTGGCCTGCTGCTGCTGGCGGTGGGCAATGGCGCGGTAACCGTCGCCGAGCACCAGAACGTACCGTCGGGCATCGCCGCCGTGGTCGTCGCGACCGTGCCGCTGTTTACGCTCTGCTTTAGTCGTCTCTTCGGGATCCGCACCCGTAAGCTCGAATGGCTGGGCATCGCGATTGGGCTTGTGGGTATCATCCTGCTGAACAGCGGCGGTAACCTGAGCGGGAACCCCTGGGCTGCCGTTCTGATCATGATCGGCTCCATGAGCTGGGCCTTCGGCTCGGTCTACGGTTCCCGCATCGAGCTGCCTTCCGGGATGATGGCGGGTGCCATTGAGATGCTCGCGGCAGGCATTGTGCTGCTGATGGCCTCCGCGTTGACGGGTGAAAAACTGACGGCGATGCCAGACCTTTCAGGTTTCCTGGCCGTCGGGTATCTGGCGCTGTTTGGCTCCATTATCGCTATCAATGCCTATATGTACCTGATTCGCAACGTCTCACCGGCGGTTGCCACCAGCTACGCCTACGTTAACCCGGTGGTGGCCGTGCTGCTGGGTACCGGTTTTGCGGGCGAAGTGCTGTCGACGATTGAATGGCTGGCGCTGGGCGTGATTGTCTTTGCCGTGGTGCTGGTCACGCTGGGTAAATATTTGCTGCCCGCGAAACCGATTGTTACGAGGTGTGAGGTGGAGAAACCGTGATCGGGTGAATGCCCTGGGTATCGATCTGCGCGGCCTGACCGCCGCCGCAGATCCACTCTTCCAGCCGCTCCGTCAGTTCCACGTCATTCAGCTTCATTCTTCCGCGCAGCGCGCACTCCCAGACAATCAGCACCCGCCAGCCCTGAGCGTAAAGCTGCGAAACATCGCGTTTATCACGCTCGACGTTCCTGCCAATTTTGTCCAGCCAGAAGTCGGTGCGTGTCGCCGGGACTTTAAACAGATAGCAGTCATGATGATGCCAGAAACAGCCGTGGGTAAAGATGATGCACTGGTACGCGTCGATGACGAAATCAGGACGCCCGGCAAGCGTGGCATCCTGAACCCTGAATTCAAACCCGACGGCGGTCAGGAGGCCCGCGATCCGTTTTTCGATCGCGGTATCACGCGTGCCGATGGCACGCATGTTTTTACTGCGCGTGGCCTTATTGTGAACGTCCGCCATTGACGGCCTCACTCTGACGAAGCTGAACGGCCTTGCTGATACGTGAGGCCAGCAGTTTAGCTACGGCGGCAAAGGCGGGCACTACCACCGAGTTGCCAAACTGACGATAGGCCTGGGTGTCCGACACGGGGATGCGAAAACTGTAGCCCTGCGGCGTCTCAAAGCCCATTAAGCGAGCGCACTCGCGCGGCGTTAAGCGCCGCGGTCGGTGCTGTTGGTTCTGTGGATCGTCGAAATCTTTTTCGCCCAGCGCCTTATCCCAGCCCCGATCGATAAGAATTTCCGCGCCATCTTTGTAATAGCGCGCCGACAGCGTACGCGTCACGCTGTCAGGATTAAGCGGATTGACCATGCCAAACCCAAAGCCATTGCCTTTGGCCTGATGCTTTTTGGCATAGCGATAGAGGTATTTCCACAGCACCGGGGTCAGAATGAATTTCGCATCGACGGCGGGCTCCAGCAGATCGGCCACCGTCGGGCGGCGCGCCGGATACAGCGAAGGTAAATCACGCAGCGTAAAATCGCCTTTCAGATTGAGATCGCGGCGGAAGCCCACCAGCACGATGCGTTCGCGGTGCTGTGGCAGGAAGTGTTTGCCGTCGATAATTTTCGGATCGTCCGGCCCCATATCCTCTGCATCCGCCACGTCGTAACCCAGTTCATCCAGCGTTTGCATGATAATGCGGAAGGTTTTGCCGCCGTCATGACTCTTTAAATTCTTGACGTTCTCCAGAACAAAAATTGCCGGGCGGCGGGCATCAATAATCCGGGCAACGTCAAAAAACAGTGTGCCCTGCGTATCACAGGCAAAGCCGTGTGCGCGTCCCAGCGCGTTCTTTTTCGACACGCCAGCCAGCGAGAACGGCTGACAC
Organism: Enterobacter sp. BWH52; assembly: GCF_001037565.1. Lineage (NCBI taxonomy): Bacteria > Pseudomonadati > Pseudomonadota > Gammaproteobacteria > Enterobacterales > Enterobacteriaceae > Enterobacter > Enterobacter sp. BWH52. The sequence goes on from NZ_KQ089854.1 coordinate 2,855,001, forward strand.
GGAAAGCCTGCCAGCAGCACATCGTGCGCCGGAATGGTATTGCGAATGTGTTCGGCGGCCTCTTCATCGCTGACGCCAGTTTTGTGGCTCAGCGTGACATCACGAATATCCGCGTTGAACTGGTGCGCGTCGGGGTCGCAATACCAGTTGGCTTTATAGGTACGGACGGCATGTTTATTCCATTCACTGGTGAACACACACTGCCCGCCAATAGCTTCAAAGCCATGGCGAATGCCGCCGATACCGGCAAAGAGATCGATAAAGCGAAAGGCATAATTCGGATGCGCAGCAGGAGGACGCGGCAGCAGGTTGCGCAGATAACGGAACTCGCCGTCGCTCAGGCGGTGCCCTGCCCTGTCGCTTATCAGCAACCGCTTGAGTATCGCCGGGCTCCAGTGACTCTCGCCATGGGCCACCAGCTGGTTTGCCAGCGTTTTAGCATCATACATTTCCAGCAGCTGACGCAGGAGTGCCTGCACGGCTGCCGTTGATTTCTCAACCCGCTCAGGCGCGGGCACAGTCACTGATCGATTTTCCTGCATTCTCTTAACCGGACAATAAAGACAGAAAACAGAGTACCACAGTTCAGGATCGCACACTGCGACGGAAATGGGTCAATATCTGGCTGTCGGTTCCGAGGTAATCGCCCTGTAATTCGGCACTCAGCTTCGCCATAAACTGGATCAGAAAATCGGCATTGTGACGCGCAAGTTTGCGCCCCCGCGCGGTTTGCATAGTGTCCGGCAGGCGCAGGAGTTTGGTCTGAAAGTGGTCGAGCGCGAAGGCTTTATCATCCAGCGCTCGTGTTCCGGCGAACGGGTCGTCGGCATCAAACAGCGCGGCGCCCAGCGCACCGGAGACGGCAAAGACGCGCGCCAGGCCGATAGCGCCTAACGCCTCCAGCCGGTCGGCATCCTGCACAATTTTGGCCTCCAGGCTTTGCGGCGCGATACCGGCACTGAAGCTGTGCGCTTCAATAGCATGCTCAACGGCTGCATAACGATCCGGCGGAAAATCAGGAAAGTCGCGACTGAGGATCTCGCGCGTTTTTCGCGCTGCCAGCCGCGAGGAGTGGCTACGTTCCGGGTGATTTTTCGGCAGGCTGACAATGTCATGGAAGTAGCATGCGGTCAACACAACCAGCGGATCGCTATCCTCGTCAGCCATAATACCCTGCGCCGTCATCCAGACGCGGCGAAAATGGGCGATATCGTGCGCCGCATCATCAGTAAAATGATTTTCGTCGAGCCAGCGCTCATAACGGTGCTGCCACTGCGCAATTTCCATCATCCCATCCTGTTGCTCAAAAGAGAGTGAATTATAATACATCCGAATCAAAATTTTTAATAAATAGAATTACGAAATACTTAATAATAATTACCCGCTATATTTTCAATTAATTAATTCACATGAAAAATAAAGAGATAAAAAGAAATATTTTGTAATATTTTTACCAGTTTAATTACATTTATTTTTGAACCTAAATAATAATCCATAGAATAGTATCAGCCATGTAGTTACGGAGGGTAATTACATATATTCAGACAATTTATATTTAAAGGGAATATATAATGAAAAGAAAAGTTCTGGCAATTCTCGTACCCGCGTTATTAATGGCTGGCGCAGCAAATGCAGCGGAAATGTATAACAAAAACGGCAACAAAGTTGACCTGTACGGTAAGGTTGATGCGCGTCATACCTTCTCCGACAACCCAGGCGACGACGGCGATGAAACCTATGTACAGGTGGGTTTCAAAGGCGAAACGCAGATCACGAACGACCTGACAGGTTACGGCCAGTGGGAATATAAAACCTACGCTAACGATACCGAAAGCGCAGGCGACACCTCTTTTAACCGTCTGGCCTTTGCTGGCCTGAAATACGGCGAATATGGCTCATTCGATTATGGCCGTAATTACGGCGTCGTGTATGACGTTGAAGCCTGGACCGATATGCTGCCGGTATTTGGTGGCGACTCCTATACCTGGACCGACAACTATATGGTTGGCCGTACTAACGGTGTGGCGACCTACCGTAATAATGACTTCTTCGGTCTGGTCGACGGCCTGAACTTTGCGCTGCAATACCAGGGTGCTAACGAAGGTGCTAACGCAAACGAAAATCAGGAAGGCACCAAAAACGGTCATGATGATGTTCGTTTCCAGAACGGCGACGGCTTCGGTATGTCTACCACCTATGACTTCGATTTCGGCCTGACGCTGGGTGCGGCTTATTCTTCCTCTGACCGTACTAACGACCAGGTCGCTTACGGCGCTGGCACCTATAACCGCTTCAGCAAATATGCTGGCGGTGAACGTGCGGAAGCGTGGACAATCGGCGCTAAATACGATGCTAATGATGTCTACCTGGCCATGATGTATGCTGAAACCCGTAACATGACTCCGTACGGCAACGATGGCATCGCCAACAAAACCCAGAACTTTGAAGCCGTAGCACAGTACCAGTTTGACTTCGGTCTGCGTCCATCCCTGGCGTGGGTCTATTCTAAAGGCATCGATTTGGGTGGTAACGATTATCATCCAGGCAATGGTTATGACTATGTAGACCAGGATCTGGTTAACTATATCGACGTGGGCATGACCTACAGCTTCAACAAGAACTTCTCCACCTACGTTGATTATAAAATCAACCTGCTGGACGAAGATGATGCCTTCTACAATGACAACGGTATTGCTACCGATGACATCGTTGGCATCGGTATGATCTACCAGTTCTGATCCCCATAAATAGCAAAGCCCGCAACGCGGGCTTTTTTATTTGACGCTGAAATGTTATGGCGCTTCCTGCAAGGCCAGGCGAACAAACCCGTTATTCTGCGCCAGCAATTCATGCGCTTTCCAGGCATCCAGACCCGTCAGCACCATCAGTACCGCCGTTTTGCACTGGTGGTTACAGCTTTCCAGCGCGGCCTTCGCCTGCGCCCGGCTACATCCCCCCGCTTCCATCACAATGGCAATTTGTCGTTCGGCCCATCTGGTGTTGCTTGCCTCCAGATCAACGCGCAGGTTGCTGTACACCCGTCCTGTCCGTACCGCCAGACCGGTGGTGATCATATGCAGGATCATGCTTTGCGCAATGCCTGCTTTAGCGTTGGTATACCCGCCCACCACATCCGCGCCCAGATCGGGAGCAATGACCATACTCGCCAGCTGCGCCGCTTCACTTTGCGCATCCTCCGTAATGAGCGCAACCGTTGAGCCCAGAGACCACGCATGACGCATCGCGCCCCATACCCATGGGGTTTTGCCGCTGACGGACAGCGCCAGCATCATGTCATGCTCGCCAAATTCTATCGTCTGAAGGTCGGCAACGCCGCTCGCGTAGCTTCCGGCGTTATCACCTGCTGTTAACGCAATGACGGGGTGTTTGCCCGGCGCAAACGCTTCTGCCGCCTGCTCAGCCATGCGTCCGGACGCGCCCGCGCCGGTCAGCACCAGACGTCCGCCGTGGCTAAGCGTCGCCGCCGCGTTATCCACCACGCGGGCCAGCATACTTAAGTGTGGGGTAAGTGCAGAAGAGATTTGCGCGTCATCCTGGTGTATGACGTTAAGCATATCCAGCGTCGATAATCTGTCGATGTTCATCGTGCTGGCGTGCCGTCTTTCCCTGGCCGTACCGGTAAGCATAATGCTCATAAACTGCCTCCTTATTATGAGTACCCACACACTATAAAGTGTTTTATATAGGTCACCTGAGAGGAGGCTCACGAAACGCCTCTCTTTACATGGCTTTATGAAACGCCCGTCATCAGCGATAATTAGCCCTTTCTTTTTCATCGCGGAGTGTTAATGAGCGATTTGCAGCCCTTCCCCCCGACGCGCAAGCGCCCTATGAAGCTGAATACGCTGGTTACGCTGATGGTGTGCGCGATTATCGGCTCGGTGCTGCTGGTGGTCTTCGCGCTCTACTCTGTGCAGATCACCCGCGCCACGCGCGATGACGTGAAAGATACCGCGCTGGGTATCGCCCGGACGCTGGCCGACAGCCCGGAGATCAAGCGTGGCCTGATGGAATCGCCGCAGGCTGGCATCATCCAGCCGATTGCCGAGGCGGTGACGAAGCGCAACGACCTGCTGTTTACCGTGGTCACCGACCTGCGTGGGATCCGTTATTCCCATCCAAATGAAGCGCTGTTAGGTTTGCACTTTATTGGCGACGATCTGACGCCCGCCCTGGAAGGGAAAGAGAATGTCTCCGTTAACCGCGGCGCGCTCGCGGAAGCGCTGCGCGTCTTTACCCCCGTGTATGACGACCAGCACGACCAGATCGGCGTGGTGGTGGTGGGCATTTCGCTGAATAAAGTTGAAGATCAGATTGCCCGCGGGCGGCTCAACGCCGTGTGGACCATCTTATTCAGCGTTCTGATGAGCTCGGTGGCGATATGGGGTCTGGTCCGGGTGCTGAAGCGTATCCTCTTCGGGCTGGAGCCTTACGAGATCTCAGCCCTCTTTGAGCAGCGCCAGGCCATGTTGCAGTCCCTGCGCGAAGGCGTGATGGCCGTGGATATGCACGGGCGCGTGACGATGATTAACCACACCGCCAGAGAGATTTTGCTCCTGAGCTCGGGTGAGCACTCCGAGAGCAGCGGCGAACCACTGCTGGCCAGCCTGCGGGAAGTGGCGAAAACCGGCATTGCTCGCCAGGATCAGGAGATCGGCTGTAACGGACGGCTACTGCTATGCAACATGGTCCCCGTGAAAAGCCAGAATCAGGTGATCGGGGCAATCAGCACCTTCCGCGATAAGACCGAAATCAGCCAGTTAATGCAGCGTATCGATGGCATGGTCAACTATGTTGATGCCCTGCGCTCCCATACGCATGAGTTTATGAACAAGCTGCACGTGATCCTCGGCCTGCTGCACATGAAGCGCTACGATAAGCTGGAGGAGTACATCATCCAGACCGCGCAGAATTATCAGACGGATATCGGCGCGATACAGCGCAAAGTTAAATCGCCGGTCATTGCGGGTTTCCTGCTGGGTAAAATTAACCGCGCCAAAGAGGCCGGAGTGACCCTGACGCTGGCGGAGGAGAGTCAGCTTCCTGACACCGCCAATGAAGAGCAGGTTGCGGTGCTGATCACCGTGCTGGGCAATTTAATCGAAAATGCCCTTGATGCGATGGAAGGCCAGCCGGAAGGCGAGATCGGCCTGCTGCTGCATTATCAGAACGGCTGGCTGAGCGGTGAGGTCAGCGATGACGGTCCCGGTATTGATCCCGAGCGGCTGGAGGCTATTTTTACAAAGGGCTACTCAACAAAAGGTGAAAACCGCGGCGTTGGGCTGTTCCTTGCGCGTCAGCAGATCCAGAATCTGGGCGGAGATATTACCGTCGAGTCTGAACCTGGCGTATTTACCCAATTTTTTGTTCAGATCCCCTGGGATAGCGAGAGGAATATCGCGTGATAAATGTGTTAATTGTCGATGATGACGCCATGGTAGCCGACCTCAACCGTCTGTATGTTAACCGCGTTGAGGGTTTTAGCTGCTGCGGCGTCGCTTCCACGCTCAACCAGGCCGAGGCGTTGATCGCCAACCCAGGCCAGCCGATCGATCTGGTGCTGCTGGATGTCTATATGCAGCAGGATAACGGGCTGGATCTGCTGCCCATCATTCGCGCGTCGGGCCGCCCGATTGACGTCATCATGATCTCGTCGGCCTCCGACGCCGCAACAATCCAGACGTCCATGCACTATGGCGTGGTGGATTACCTGATTAAACCGTTCCAGTTCCCGCGTTTTGAAGAGGCGCTGAACGGCTGGAAGGCAAAGCGCAGCCTGATGGGATCGCATCAGTATTATGAACAGGCCGACGTCGACAGGCTGATCCACGGCGGCGCGCCGGAGCTGGCTGACAGCAAAAAATTACCGAAAGGCCTAACGCCGCAGACGCTGCGCACCATTTGCCAGTGGATCGACAGCCATCCGGAGATAGAATTTTCCACCGACGATCTGGCGAATGCGGTCAACATTTCCCGCGTCTCCTGCCGCAAATACCTGATCTGGCTGGCGCAAATTAATATCCTGTTCACCAGCATTCATTACGGCGCTACCGGCCGACCGGTATATCGATACCGTTTGCAGCCGGAACAGGTCGGACTGCTCAAACAGTACTGCCAGTAATTCGGTAGCTGTCGTCCAGAAGGGTAAAACGGAAGTGGTGCATCGAGGAGATCACCACTTCTTTTGTTTTGGTGACAAAAATGGCTTCAATATCGGGGCGCGAACGCAGCGCGGCGCAGCCCTTTTCCACACCCATGCCGTAGATCAGCGTGGTCCAGATATCGCCGTCGAGGGAGTCTTGCGAAATAATCGTCACGCTGTCCAGTTCGTTATCCAGCGGGTAGCCGGTGCGCGGGTCAAGTATGTGGTGATAACGTTTGCCGTTCTGCTCGAAATAGCGCTCATAGGTGCCTGACGTCACCACCGACCGGTTCTCTACCGTCATAGCGCCAATCAGCGCGTCACCGGCGAACGGTTTTTTCAGGCCGACGCGCCAGCCGCCCTCCGGCGAACCTAACGTCTGGACGTTGCCGCCAAGGTTGATCAGCCCAAGTTCAACGCCCTCTTTATGCAGGTGATCCCGCACCCTGTCGGCGATATAGCCTTTAGCAATAGCACCCAGATCGATCTCCATTCCCTGGCGAGTAAGAAACACGCTGCTATTGGCTTCATCCAGCACCACGTCCGCAGGATCCGTGATGCCCATCAAGGCGGCGATCTCGTCCGCGGGCGGTACAGCGTCCCCCTTAAAGCCAATTTTCCAGCATTTCACCAGCGGGCCGATCGCCAGGTTAAAGGCGCTGTCTTTAAGCAGGCTTGCCGCTTTCGCGCAGCGGATCAGCTCAAACACCGGACGACTGACGGCAACCGGATGCTGACCAGCCGCATGGTTGATGTCCATTACCTGGGAGTGCGCACGGTTAACGGTGAGCAGATCTTCGTACTGTTTGATCAGGCGAAACACGCGGGAGGCAAGCGCTTCGTCATGGGAAAAGAGTTTCAGGAGTATGGGCGAGCCCATCAGAACGGCGGAGTAGCTGTAAACGCGATGGCTATCAGGCATTGCATGAGTCCTCAGGTGTAGCCCCGGCAGGCACCGCGCCGCCGGGGAAACAGGAGCCTTACCGTGTTTTCGAACGCATAGCCGCCTGATGTCCTGCAAGCGTACCAAAAATAATGATATCTGCCACCGCATTACCGCCGATGCGGTTACCGCCGTGGATGCCACCAACAACCTCACCCGCAGCAAACGCTCCCGGCAATACGTTATGGTTGCTGTCCAGCACGCAGGTATCGGTATTGATGGTCACGCCGCCCATGGTGTGGTGAACCCCTGGTGCAATCTGAATGGCGTAGAACGGCCCTTCGTTGATTGGCGCACGCAGCGCGGTGGTACGTCCAAAGTCGTCATCGTGCTGTTTCTCCACAAAGACGTTGTAGCGTTCCAGCGTTGCAAGGAACTGGTGGTGATCCATCCCCAGCGCTTCCGCCAGGGTTTTTGGCGAGCTGGCGCTGGTAACAAATCCTTTCGCGATGTACTCATCCGCGGCTTTATTTTTGACGCGAACATGCTCGTCAAAGACGATGTAAGCGTATTTCTCCGGCAGCGCGATGATTGACGCCGAGACTTTATCGCGGGTCTCCATTTCGTTAAAGAATCGGTTCCCCTGTTGATTGACCAGAATCGCCCCGCCGCCGCGGATGGATTCGGAAATCAGATACGACGTTTTCTGCTCAACGGTTGGGTGGATCTGAATTTGGCCCATATCCACTGTGCCCGCACCGATACGCTCCAGCAGCGCGATACCGCCCCCGGTCGCCCCTTTGTGGTTAGTGGTAACGAACCCTGCCAGATCCGGACGGTATTTCACCACCATCTGGCTGTTGGCGCTGAATCCGCCCGTTGCGACAATCACGCTTTTGGTTGCCACGGTGAGGGTTTCGTTCTCTTCGGTGGTCAGACGCACGCCGGTCACTTCGCCGTTTTCGAAGATGATGTCGCTCACGGAGGTATCCAGCATCACCTCGATGTTGCGCTTGTTGACGTTACGCACCAGGCCGCTGATCAGATACCCGCCCACTGCGGAACCGTCTTTAGGACGGTGCGTACGGTCGATGCTCATCCCGCCGGTGGTTGTAATGTCGTTCAGCATAATGCCGCGCGTGGCCAGCCATTCGATGGCCTGCGGCGCGTTCTCGACAAAGCGACGCAGCAGTTCAGGGTTGTTCTTGTTGCCACCGCCTTTCAGGCTTTCCTGGTAGAACAGCTCTTTGCTGTCCTGAATACCTTTCACGCGCTGGAAGCGGGTCTCCGCCGCGTTCATCCCGGCCGAGGCTTTAATGGTGTTCCCGCCGATAGTCGGCATTTTCTCGACGATCAGCACGCTCGCGCCTTCGTCATGCGCCTGAATCGCCGCCGCAAGACCGGCGCCGCCGCTGCCGACCACCACCACGTCCACGCTTTTAGTCTCATTCGGGTCAGCGCCCTCTTCTGCCGCCAGCGCTTTGCTGGATTTCAGCATCGCCTTCGAGACCGCTTTTTTCACCGCCTCGCTCTGGCTGGTTGCGCCGGTGATAGCATCCACGTGCGGAGTGTTGGCATCAAGAATTCGGGTACGGATCTCTTCGAAGCTGGTGACAAACTCGACGTCTTCACTCGGGCCGGAGGCCAGTTCGATATCGGCAATACGATCGGTTTCGAGGCTGACGTTAATCACCAGTTCGTTAGCATCGTCCTGCACTTTTTCAATAAAGGTGCCCGGTTTGAATTTAGATTCGCCCATGCTCATGTCGCGGATCATCGCTTCCACCAGCGAGAAGCGCCACAGCGGTTCCGGGATGCTCAGTTCTTCGCGTCGGGTACTGTCCATAAACAGCTCCAGGCTTTCGCCCGCCGCGATGCGATCGGTCCAGTCCGGATAGGCGATGGTGGCACGACCAACGGCAATCAGGTCGTAACCGTGATCCAGCGCTTCATTCACATCCGTGGCATTCACCACGCCGCCAACGCCCATCACCGGTACCTGAGCCAGCGTGTCTGAGCGCATGGCGCAGTATTTTTCGATAAGTGGCGTCGGGTCCTGAGTATCGACGATAGAAGGACGCAGGGCGGCGCCAAGGGAAAAGTGGAGATAATCCACCCCGCGCGCTGCCAGTTTTTCCAGCAGATACAGGGTATCTTCGAAGCGAATGCCCGGGACTTCCAGCTCTTCCGGAGAGAAACGGTAGCCAATGATAAACGCGTCGTCCGCGTACTGGCGCACCATCTTGTGGGTAATGTCCAGCACCGCCAGCGGGAATTTCGCGCGGTTTTCGCGGCTGCCGCCCCACTCGTCGTCGCGCTGGTTGGAGTTCGGGGAGAAGAACTGCTGGATCAGATAGGTATTCGCCCCGTGGATTTCGACGCCGTCGAACCCGGCCTGAATTGCGCGGCGCACGGCTTCGCCAAACTTGCCGATCATGCCTTCCACCTCTTCCGCGGTCAGGGCAACCGGCGTGGCGGCACCGTCACGCGGCGCGGCAACGGCGCTTGGGCCAACCGGCGTGCGACCGCCGATCAGTTTTGGGTCGACCATACGGCCGCCGTGGTAGATTTGCAGCAGGGCTTTGGAGCCTTTTGACTTGATGGCGTCAGCGATTTTTGCCAGCCCGGCGATTTTCTCGTCGTTATCAATGCCAATTGCGCCCGGGAACGCCAGGCCGAGATCGTCAACAAAACAGCACTCAACGATGATGGTGCCGATGCTGCCCGCGCGGGCGCGGTAGTACTCCACCAGCTCGCTGGTCACGGTGCCATCGTAATAACCGGTACAGGTTGTCATCGGGGCCATTAACAAACGGTTTTTCAGTTCAGTACCATTCGGTAATGTGAAGGGGCTTAAAATACGTTCGTTAGTGCTCATAATAGAAACTCCAAACTTTAAAAATTAAGAATTCGTTATCGGGATGATTTTTTTATTTCGTGTTTTTTGCCGATGTCATGATAGTAATATAAAGCTTTTTTTAGTTTATAAAGCCATTACGTTAGTTAATAAACTATTTAATCCCTTCGATAACATTAATAACACATTGGTGTTAGCGCGAATGTTTCACTCGTTCACAATAATTTAAAAAAAGTTAAATCACAAAAGGTCAAACCAATACACCACAACTACCAAAAAACCTAATAAAACAACAACAAGAAAAAGCACCAAAATTTAAATGTTATAGTTTTGATACATAAAATGCGTAAAATCAGCGAATAACCACACTACTCAGAGTGGTTATTATAAAAAATATAAAAATAGCCATTCAGTTCCGTTTTTTTGATCGTGATCAATAGTTATGGCATTCAAAAGAGCAATATAAAAACATCATCATTTTTTATTTAGCGCAAACAAAAATGCGTTAAATCGCTATTACTGAAAACACAAAAACGCACCTTAAATAACTAAAAAAAGCAAAACGAATAAAGCAATCGAATTTGTGTTTTCGCTGTACGACGAATTTTTGACAACTTAAGACGTGAAACTATGAATACAAAAACTGCTGTAACGCCTCCTGCGGCGAATCTGGCATCAAATGGAACAGCAAAACGCCTGCTGATGATGGCCCTGCCCGTCATTGTTGCCGTCCTGCTGTTGTTTGTTCCCGTTCCGGACGGGCTGCCGCCTTATGCGTGGCACTACTTCGCCATCTTTGTTGGCGTCATCGTCGGGTTAATTTTCGAACCGCTGCCGGGCGCCGTGATCGGTCTTACCGGCGTCGTGGCGATTGCGCTGTGCAGCCAGTGGGTGCTCTTTAGCCCGGAACAGCTGGCTGACCCAAAATTCAAGCTGGCGGGCGCCTCCTTTAAATGGGCGGTCAGCGGGTTTGGTAACTCCACCGTGTGGCTGATCTTCGGTGCCTTTATGTTTGCTGCGGGCTACGATAAAACCCGCTTCGGTCGCCGCCTGGCGCTGATACTGGTGAAATATCTGGGCCGTCGCAGCCTGACGCTCGGTTACGCCATTACGTTTGCGGACCTGCTGCTGGCCCCGTTTACCCCGTCCAATACCGCGCGCAGCGGTGGGACCATCTACCCGATCATCGCCAACCTGCCGCCGCTGTACGGTTCAAAACCCAACGACCCAAGCGCGCGTAAAATCGGTTCGTATCTGATGTGGGTGGCAATTACCGCGGCCTGTATCACCAGCTCGATGTTCCTTTCCGCTCTGGCGCCTAACCTGCTGGCGCTGGCGCTGGTAAAAAGCACGGTCGGAATTGATATCTCATGGGGGACCTGGTTCCTCGCCTTCCTGCCGCTGGGTATTCTGCTGATCCTGACCATGCCGCTGCTGGCTTACTGGTTCTACCCGCCGGAAGTGAAGGTAAACAACGAAGTACCGTTGTGGGCGACCCGTGAACTGGAAAAACTGGGCAAACTGTCGCGCAATGAGATCCTGCTGCTGGTGTTCGTGTGCTGTGCGCTGCTGATGTGGATCTTCGCCGCGGCGTGGATTGAACCGGCCATGGCTGCCCTGCTGATCGTTGGCCTGATGCTGTGGACCGGCGTGCTGGAGTGGAACGATATCACCGGTAACAAAGCCGCGTGGAACACCTTCGTCTGGTTCGCCACCCTGGTGGCGCTGGCGGACGGCCTCTCCTCCACCGGCTTTATCAGCTGGCTGGGTAAAGAAGGCGGCCTGCTGATGAGCGGTATCTCTCCGGGTGTCGCCACCATCGTGCTGCTGCTGGCGTTCTACCTGCTGCACTACCTGTTTGCCAGCACCACCGCGCACACCACGGCGCTGCTGCCGGCGATGCTGACCATCGCCTCCACCATTCCGGGCATGAATATGGAAGTGTTCGTCCTGCTAATGGTGACCTCTCTGGGCGTGATGGGGATCATCACCCCCTACGGTACGGGTCCAAGCCCGATTTACTACGGTAGCGGTTACCTGCCAACCAAAGACTACTGGCGCCTCGGCACCATCTTCGGCGCCATCTTCCTGGCGGCCCTGCTGCTGATTGGCTACCCGTGGATGTCCATGATGTTCTGATTCCTGACCGCCGGACATATCCTCCGGCGGTTTTATTTTTTTGGAGCAAGCTATGTCAAACAAACCCTTTATTTACCAGAACCCCTTCCCTCTCGCGCATGACGACACCGAATACTATCTGCTGACCAAAGAGCATGTCTCCGTTGCCGAGTTCGACGGTCAGGAAGTGCTGAAAGTGGAGCCGGAAGCCCTGACCCTGCTGGCGCAGCAGGCTTTCCACGACGCCGCGTTTATGCTGCGTCCGTCTCATCAGAAGCAGGTTGCCGCCATTCTTAACGATCCGGAAGCCAGCCAGAACGATAAGTATGTTGCCCTGCAATTCCTGCGCAACTCCGAAATTGCGGCGAAAGGCGTGCTGCCCACCTGTCAGGATACCGGTACGGCAATCATTATGGGTAAGAAAGGCCAGCGCGTCTGGACCGGCGGCGGCGACGAAGCGGCGCTGAGTCAGGGCGTGTATAACACCTATATTGAAGACAACCTGCGCTACTCGCAGAATGCGGCGCTGGATATGTATAAAGAGGTGAATACCGGCACCAACCTGCCCGCGCAGATCGACCTCTACAGCGTTGATGGTGACGAGTATAAATTCCTGTGCATGGCGAAAGGCGGCGGTTCCGCCAACAAAACTTATCTGTATCAGGAAACCAAAGCGCTGATCACCCCGGCGAAGCTGAAAAATTATCTGGTTGAGAAGATGCGGACCCTGGGCACCGCGGCCTGCCCGCCTTACCATATCGCCTTCGTTATCGGCGGCACCTCTGCGGAAGCCACGCTGAAAACCGTCAAGCTCGCCTCTGCGCGCTACTACGATGGCCTGCCAACCGAAGGCAACGCGCACGGCCAGGCGTTCCGCGACGTCCAGCTCGAGCAGGAACTGCTTCAGGAAGCGCAAAACCTCGGCCTGGGCGCGCAGTTTGGCGGGAAATACTTCGCGCACGATATTCGCGTGATCCGTCTGCCGCGCCACGGCGCCTCCTGCCCGATCGGCATGGGCGTCTCCTGCTCCGCTGACCGCAACATCAAGGCGAAGATTAACCGCGAGGGGATCTGGATTGAGAAGCTGGAGCACAATCCGGGCCAGTATATTCCTGAATCCCTGCGCCAGCAGGGAGAAGGCGACGTGGTAAGCATTGATCTGAACAAGCCGATGCCCGACATTCTGGCGCAGCTTTCCGCGCACCCTGTCTCCACCCGCCTGTCGCTGAACGGCACCATTATTGTGGCGCGCGACATCGCCCATGCGAAGCTGAAAGCGCTGCTCGACAACGGGGAAGAACTGCCGCAGTACGTTAAAGATCACCCGATTTACTATGCAGGCCCGGCGAAAACGCCAGAAGGTTACGCGTCTGGCTCCTTAGGCCCGACCACCGCCGGGCGTATGGACTCCTACGTAGACTTACTGCAATCCAACGGTGCGAGCATGATCATGCTGGCCAAAGGTAACCGCAGCCAGCAGGTCACCGACGCCTGCCATAAGCACGGCGGCTTCTACCTCGGCAGCATTGGCGGCCCGGCGGCGGTACTGGCGCAAAACAGCATCAAGAGTCTGGAGTGCGTGGCGTATCCTGAACTGGGAATGGAAGCCATCTGGAAAATTGAAGTGGAGAACTTCCCGGCGTTTATCCTGGTGGATGACAAAGGCAACGACTTCTTCCAGGAGATCCAGAATAAACAGTGCAAAGGGTGCTCACAGCGCTGAGCGTTTCCATAACGCCGGAAGCTGCGACAGCGTATCGTTGATCAACCCGCGCTTGTCGCTGCCCGGCTTCCAGATGGTGACCATCGTCTGGCTTATCCCCTGGCTGCCCACTTCGGTGGGCAGCCTTTTTACGTTTTTCCACTGCGTTGCGTGAAGATGGGTCGGCAAAAATCCCCAGCCGCAGCCCTGCTCCAGCAGGCCGCGCAGCATCTCCAGTTCGTTAGTGAAAAGCGTGTGCCCTGAAATTTGCAGGCGACGGGCAACCGGCTCGTCTGACGCGGCATGCATAACCACCTGTGGAACCAGAGAGAGATCGAGCAGCGACACCGGCGACGCAACCTCCGCAAAAAGCGCCGTTGCGGCGTAAAAATCCATTTCGATCGCCCCCAGCGCCCGCCACTCCATCTCATTGCCCACGCTGCGGTTGCGCGCCTGGCAGATGCCCAGATCGGCCTGACCGCTCGCCAGCATGGCTTCCGCCTCATCGCGCGATGCGCTGGTCAGGCTCAGGCGGATCTTTTTCGTCGCCAGCGTAGCGATCAGCGCCTGCAAAAAGGCTCTGGGGGTGAACGGATCGTAAACGAGGGCAATGTCCTGCGTCGCGTTGTCCGACACCGTACGGGCAAACGCCTCAAACGCTTTGACCTGCCGCATCAGCAGGTGCGCCTGCCGCTGAAGCTGCTCCCCCTCCGGCGTCAGGCGCAGGCTACGCCCCTCCCGCAGGAACAGCGCGTAGCCCAGCCCATCCTCAAGGAAATCGATCAGATCCCGCAGGGTTGTACGATCTTTGCCGAGTTTACTGGCCGCCTTCATCAGGCTGCCGTGCTCAGCGACGGCGGTGAACGCCTCAAGCTGGGCAAAGGAATAGATCAGTGATGCCACGTCATTCTCCACGCGATTTTTCCGGGGGATTTTCCCCCATAACGCGTTTTTTATTATAGGCCTCAGGTTCTTAAACTGAAGTCCTTCCTGAGCCAAACGAGATAAATATGAAAATCAAAACAAACCGCACACTGCTCGCGGCGCTGGTTATCAGCAGCCTGCTCTCGCCCGCCGTCATGGCGGCCTGCAACGGTACCGAACTCACGACCTGTCCGGCGCCTTTCGATGCCAGACTCCCGGACGCACATACCATGCTCACCTGGAGCCAGGCCGATCGCGTGGTGGGCTTTCGCAATGACTACCGCAACTACGCGGGCGATGTGTTCCGCCACGGCAACGCTACGCCACTGCTGCCCGCAGAAAAACCGCTCACCGATGCCCGCTATCAGGTGAAGGGTAAGATTTACAATCTTCAGGATTACCTGAAACGCCAGAACGTCAGCGGCATGCTGGTGCTGAAAAATGGCAAAGTGGCCTATAAATATCTGGGAGAAGGCAATACCGACTCTACGCTCTGGACGTCGCGTTCCGTGGGCAAATCCGTGGTCTCCGCGCTGGTGGGTGTTGCGATTAAAGAAGGGAAAATCCACTCCCTGGACGACCTTGTCACCCAATACGAACCGGATTTAAAAGGCACCGCCTGGGAAGGCGTAACGCTGAAACAGCTCATCACCCACACCTCGGGCGTGGCGTGGACTGAAGATTACACCAACGCGCAATCTGACTTCGCCCGGCTTACCGAATGCGAAGCGAAACCGGGCACCTACGACTGTGTGCGCACCCTGGTGAAGGGGTTACACCGTGAACACCCGGCGGGCGAAAACTGGTCCTATTCCTCGGGTGGCGCCTGGCTGTTAGGCGATGTGCTTGAGCGCGCCACCGGCATGACGCTCGCGGCGTATCTGGAGAAAAGCATCTGGCAGCCGTACGGTATGGCGAGCGACGGCGTGTGGCATGCCTACAGCAAAGGCCAGCACGACGTGGGTGCGCATGGGTTCAACGCCACGCTGGAAGACTGGGGGCGTTTCGGGGAGTTTATCCTGCATAACGGTACCCTGCCGGACGGAAAGCAGATCCTCCCCGAGGGCTGGGTGAAACAGTCCTCAGCCTGGACACAGGCCAAAGGATCGGTGTCCGAGGCGCATCCGAAGGGGTTGTACGGCTACCAGTGGTGGAACAATGAAGTGCCAGCCACCGCCACAAATGTGGAGCCGAAAGTCGAAAATTCGCTGAAGGATTCCCTGTGGGCGCTGGGTATTTTTGGGCAGATGATCATGGTTAATCAGAAAGAAAATCTGGTTATCGTCCAGTGGTCCACCTGGCCGCAGGCAGAGCCGTCATTCAGCGCCCAGCCGCTGGAAGCGTCGCTGATGTTTAGCGCGATTGCGAACGCGCTGCGCTGATAATCCCAAGCCAGGCCCCGCCTGGCTTCTCATCTGCGCGGTGTCACAAAACTGATATATCAGCGACTTAGCGAAACGTGGTAAATAAAAGATCATCGAAATGTTAAGTTATTGTTGAATATGTAAATACTGGTCAACGCATTGTCATTAATGCGCCACACGCATCGGTTTATGCGCTATTTGCGCTTATTAATTTCCACTTCCTGATCCAGTTTTCAGAAACAGACGAGCATAACGTCGCTATAAAACTGGAGATAATCATGGTTTCCTCAACCTCACCTGCAACGGTTCGTGCGAAAGCGGGCGCGATTTTCCGCGTCACGTCGGGCAACTTTCTTGAGCAATTCGACTTCTTTCTGTTCGGCTTTTATGCCACCTACATCGCCCATACTTTTTTTCCGGCAAGCAGTGAATTTGCGTCACTGATGATGACCTTCGCCGTCTTTGGCGCGGGCTTCCTGATGCGTCCGATCGGGGCCATTGTGCTGGGGGCTTACATTGATAAAGTGGGCCGCCGTAAAGGGCTGATCGTCACCCTGTCGATTATGGCCGCCGGAACCTTTCTGATTGTGCTGATCCCTTCTTATCAGAGCATTGGCCTGTGGGCACCGCTGCTGGTGCTGACCGGCCGCCTGTTGCAGGGTTTTTCGGCAGGTGCCGAGCTGGGCGGGGTTTCGGTTTATCTGGCGGAGATCGCCACGCCGGGCCGCAAGGGTTTCTATACCAGCTGGCAGTCAGGTAGCCAGCAGGTCGCCATTATGATCGCGGCGGCGATAGGCTTCGCGCTGAATGTGGTGCTGGAAGAGAGTGCCATTCGCGAATGGGGGTGGCGTATTCCGTTCCTGTTTGGCTGTCTGATTGTGCCGTTCATCTTTTTCCTGCGCCGCAAGCTCGAAGAGACCGAGGAATTCAGCGCCCGTCGCCACCATCTGGCGATGCGTCAGGTCTTCACAACGCTGCTCGCCAACTGGCCGGTCGTCGTCGCGGGCATGCTGATGGTGGCGATGACCACCACCGCGTTTTACCTGATCACCGTTTACGCGCCGACCTTCGGTAAAAAAGTCCTGATGCTCAGCGCGTCGGACAGTCTTCTGGTCACGCTGCTGGTGGCGGTGTCCAACTTCATCTGGCTGCCGGTGGGCGGCGCGCTGTCGGATCGCTTCGGGCGTAAACCGGTGCTGATCGCCATGACGCTGCTGGCGCTGGCAACCAGCTATCCGGCGCTGACGATGCTGGCGGCAGCCCCGAGCTTCTCAATGATGCTGACCGTGCTGCTGTGGCTCTCTTTCCTCTACGGTCTGTATAACGGCGCGATGATCCCGGCCCTGACTGAGATCATGCCAGCAGAGGTGCGCGTGGCGGGCTTCTCGCTGGCTTACAGCCTGGCAACGGCGGTCTTTGGCGGTTTCACGCCGGTGATTTCGACTGCCTTAATTGAGTACACCGGCGACAAAGCCTCCCCGGGCTACTGGATGAGCTTTGCCGCCGTTTGCGCCCTGCTGGCAACGCTCTATCTCTATCGTCGTCGCACGTTAATCCTGCAAACTGCCGTTAAGGAGTGATCCCTCATGCTTACATTCAGAACGGTGATTGCCGCCCTGACCTTCGCCACCCTCAGCGCGGGCGCGCTTGCGCAGGATGTGACGGTGATGATTTCTGGCGGCTTCAAAGCGGCGCTGGAGAAGCTGACGCCGCAGTACGAAGCGCAAAGCGGCGACAGGCTCATTGTGATCTCCGGCCCGTCGATGGGCAAAACGCCGCAGGCCATTCCGGCCCGGCTCGCCCGGGGCGAAAAAGCGGACGTGGTGATTATGGTGGGCGATGCGCTGGCGAAACTGGAACAGGATCGCAGGACGGCGGCGGGCTCCCGCGTGGAGCTGGCGGATTCGCCCGTCGGGATGGTCGTCAAAGCGGGCGCGCCGGTGCCGGATATCAGTACGGTGCCTGCCCTGCGGCAAACGCTGCTGAAGGCGCATTCCATGGCTTATTCCGACAGCGCCAGCGGCCGGTATGTTGAGAGCCAGCTGTTCCGTAAGCTGGGCATAGACGGCCAGGTCCACGATAAAGCGCACCGGGTTGAGCGTATCCCGGTGGCGTCTGAAGTGGCAAAAGGGAAATACGACCTCGGCTTTCAGCAGGTGAGCGAGCTTCTGCCGGTCCCGGGGGTGACGTTTGTCGGTAAGTTGCCTGACGACATGCAGTACATTACCCGTTTCGCCGGAGCCGTAACGCAGAAGGCCGACCATCCTGAACAGGGAAAAGCGCTGCTGACTTTTCTCGCCTCGCCACAGGCCGCCAGCGTCATTACGGCAACGGGCTTAACGCCCGTCAGTGCACCTCGCGATACTGCTCGGTAATCAGCGTTTCGAGTTCGGCAGCAATATAGGACTGGATCCGACCGCGGCGGCGGATCAGCCCCACGGTTCGCCTGACTTCAGGCTCGGTTAAAGGTACCGACGTCAGCAGCGAATGCTCTGCGCGGGGCATTGACATGGCGGGAACGGCCGCAATGCCGATCCCGGCTTCAACCATCCCCAGCATGGTCGTCACGTGCCGCGTTTCGCAGATGCTGGGGCGCTCAGGCCGAATATGCCCGACCCGCTGGTCGAGAAGATTGCGGTTGCCGGAGGTCTTATCCAGACCGATATAATCCTGCTGATAAAAAGCCTGCCACGTCAGGCTTTTCCTTTTTGCAAGCGGGCTGTCGCGTCGGCAGGCGGCCACGTAGACATCCTCCACCAGCGGGACAAACTCGATGTCGAGCTGCAAACTCCGGGCAAAGCAGATACCAAAATCCGCCTGTCCGCGGGTGACGGCCTCGATAACATTTCCGGCGCTGCTGTCGATCAGTTTTATGCGCACGCGGGGGTAACGGGACTGAAAGCGGCGGATCACATCCGGCATAAAGTAACAGGCGGCTGACGGCACCGTCGCCACGGTGATCAGCCCCGTGCGCTCTTCGCTGGCCTTATCGATATCCGAAAGCATGGACTCCACGTCAGCAAGCAGTTGCCCGCATCGGTCGGCAAAGGTCTGTCCATACAGGGTCAGCGTGACGCGCCGGGTGGTTCTGTCGAACAGTTTTGTCCCCAGTGCCGCCTCCAGCTTTTCAATTCTGCGACTCAACGCCGACTGGGAAAGGCAGATAGATTCTGCCGCAAGACGGAAATTGCCGTATTCCAGTAAAGCGCGGAAGGCATAGAGATCGTTGAGGTCAAAATTGACGGGCATACTGACGGGATCCTTAAGCACGGTAGGGTAAGAAGAGATTTATCATAGCCGCGCACGACATACTTCACAAAATGAAGGGGATACCCCTAAAGCGCTATCAACATGACGGCACATAGTGATAGTTTATGCGGGCTGGATTCCTCTTAAACAGGCCGCCACTCTGCATGCAGCCGATGAGGAGTGTCATACTGCTTAACAGAGTATGTTGGCATGCTAACAGCCCCTGACCTTTCCATTTTGTTCACGTGCGAGTAACGAGCAAAGCGATGATTAAGTGGCCCTGGAAAACGAACGACGCTGGTCGAAATATGGCGCTCCCCTGGGATGAGGCTCTGGCGATCCCCGTGCTGGCGAATCTCTTGCCTGAAGAGCAATCAAAGCTGATTCAGCTGGCCGAGCGTTTTTTACAGCAAAAACGGCTGGTACCGCTACAGGGCTTCGAACTGGATCCGCTTAAAAATTCGCGCATCGCCCTGCTCTTCTGCTTGCCGGTGCTGGAGCTGGGTATCGAATGGCTGGATGGCTTCCACGAAGTGCTGATCTACCCGGCGCCGTTCATCGTCGATGATGAGTGGGAGGATGACATCGGGCTGGTGCACAACCAGCGTATGGTGCAGTCCGGGCAGAGCTGGCAGCAAGGGCCAATCATCCTCAACTGGCTGGATATTCAAGACTCGTTCGATGCCTCGGGCTTCAACCTGATTATTCACGAAGTGGCGCATAAGCTGGATACCCGTAACGGCGATCGCGCCAGCGGCGTGCCGCTGATCCCGCTGCGTGAAGTCGCGGGATGGGAGCACGACCTGCACGCGGCGATGGAAAACATTCAGGATGAGATCGACCTGGTGGGTGAAAGCGCGGCCAGCATTGATGCCTACGCCGCGACCGATCCCGCCGAGTGTTTTGCGGTGCTGTCCGAGTATTTCTTTAGCGCACCTGAGCTTTTTGCCCCGCGCTTCCCGGCGCTGTGGCAGCGTTTTTGCCAATTTTATCAGCAGGATCCACTCCAGCGTCTGCGGCAAAGTGAGGACGCAGCCAGCACATCCTCTCATCCGTTCCACTAATGTTTAAGGGGTACGATCGGTCGATCGTACCCACACGCTCACCGCGAGAAACAGCAGGGCCATTCCCCATGCGGCAGTAATCAAAAACTGCTCACCGTAAAAGCGCGTCACCACGGGTACCAGCAGCGCGCTGGCGCCGTAGCCCAGCGTATGGCTGGTGGCGATCACCCCTGCGCCTTTGCCCGTCGTCAGCCGATCGTTGAGCAAAAGCTGGTATCCCGGCGTTGCCATGGCGGCCCCCAGCGAAGTGATGACAATGCCCACGTAGAACAGGGCTAAACTGGCGAGAGACATCAGCCCAAGACCCGCCACCATCAGCACTGCGGCAATTAAGAGCAAAACTCTCGGGGTAAAATGCTGCGGGCGTACCACCAGAAACTGCGCCGCCAGGGTCGCCAGGGCGGCCAGACTTAGCAGCAGCGCGACATGATGGCTGATTTGCACGGCATCGCCATTGAATAACGGATGAAGATGCGGCGATAAGCCAAGCTGCATCAGGCTGACCAGCGCTGCCAGCAGCAGCGCCAGCACCAGGAAAGGCAGCATGGAGGCCTGTAACCGCGTCGACTGGTGCGCCACTGGCGGCAGCGGGGGATCGGCGGCTTCGCGCAGCACCAGCAGCAGCGCGATCAACGGCGCCAGCGCCATCAGCCAGAGCGGTGCGACCGGGCTGACGCTGAGCATCAGCGCGGCCAGAGGCGGTCCCAGCAGACGCCCGCAGCTCAGGCCAGAGCTTATCGTCGCCAGCGCCGCCATCCTTTTATCCAGCCCCGCGCGTTGAATGGCCCACGTCTGGGCCGCAGGCACCAGCCCTGATACCGTCAGGCCGTACAGCATGCGCGACAGAACCAGGCCCGCCATTCCCCAGAGGGCATTCAGCGCGCCGTTCGCCATCGCCCAGACTACCAGCGCCATCACGACGAAGCTCGCCAGGTAGCCGCCCAGCGAGGCCAGCATAACGATCTTACAGCCGTGCCGCTCGCTCTGGCGTCCCCACCAGGGCGATGCGGGTAAAAAGAGCATCGAGCCGAACATCAACAGCCCGGCCCAGACGGAGAGCGACAATCCGGTCAGGGAGACCAGCTGCGGCAGCATGACCAGCAAACCGTTTTGTCCAATACCTAATAAACCGGCGCCCAGTGCCAGGGGCCAGTTAGCTTTGGGGGCCACAACGTCAGTGAGATTCTCGGTACGGGTGCGCATAAAATTGTGAAGATAATGTCAATAAATGCGTGGAAATTATGAAGTTTATGAAAACAAATATTGCAAAAATAGTTGCCACTGTAAACAGAATGAATATCATAACGAGAATTATTATCAGTCATGGAATGAGGTACAACTATGCGTACTCTGCCCCGCTCCGCCGGTACAGATGTTGCGGCCCAGTGTTTTTTGAACGCGCTGCTGCGCGAAACGAAGGACTGGCACTATCTTCCCGCAACCCGTGCGGATGAGTTATCACTGATTCATATCCCGCTCTCCCCAACCCAGGCCATTCGGGTTCCGGTACGCTATTTCTCCCCCACACAGCATCACCAGTATCGTTTCCCGGCAACGCTGATTCAGGCCGACAGCGACGGCGGTGACACGGTCACATTCCATCAACTGATTGATTTAATTATTGAAAAAGAGACGGTTAAAGGCGCTCTGGATGCCGATACGCTGGCTCGCTTTAAGCAGCGCGTCCTGGAAAGCCATACACACACCTGGCAGGCCATTGATTTACGCCACAACTGGGCAAACCTGCGCGATAAGCCGCTGACCTTTGCCGAAGCGGAACAGGCGCTGCTGGTCGGCCATGCTTTTCATCCTGCCCCAAAGTCGCACGAGCCGTTTAACGAGGCCGAGGCGCGTCGCTATCTGCCGGATTTCGCCTCCCGCTTCCCGCTGCGCTGGTTTGCGGTTGAGCATGAGCTGATTACCGGCGACAGCCTGAATGTCTCCCTGCGGGAACGTCTGCTGCGCTTTGCAGCGCAGAGCGCGCCGGCTCTTCTCGGTCACTTCACCGACACCTGCTGGCTACTGCCGATGCACCCGTGGCAGGCCGACTATCTGCTGGAGCAGGACTGGTGCCAGCGTCTGGTAGAAAAAGGCGCCCTGCGCGATCTGGGCGAAGCCGGTGCGCCATGGCTACCCACCAGCTCTTCCCGCTCGCTGTACAGTGAAACCAACAGCGACATGATTAAGTTTTCCCTGAGCGTGCGGCTGACCAACTCCGTGCGCACGCTGTCGGTGAAAGAGGTTAAGCGCGGCATGCGCCTGGCGCGGCTGGCGAAAACGGCACGCTGGCAGGAACTTCAGGCGCGCTACCCGACCATGCGCGTGATGCAGGAGGACGGCTGGGCGGGGCTGCGCGATGAGCACGGCGTCATTCAGGAAGAGAGCCTGATGGCCCTGCGCGTCAATCTGCTGTTCGATACCCCTGAAACGCAAACCAACGTGCTGGTGAGCCTGACCCAGGCCGCGCCGGACGGCGGCGACAGCCTGCTCGCCGCGGCGGTGCGTCGTCTGAGCCAGCGTCTGGACTTACCCCTCGCCCAGGCCGCGCGCTGCTGGCTGGACGCCTACTGCGACCGCGTATTGCTTCCGCTGTTCAGCGCCGAGGCGGACTACGGTCTGGTCCTGCTGGCGCACCAGCAAAATATCCTCGTTGAGATGCAGCAGGATTTCCCCGTTGGGCTGATCTACCGTGACTGCCAGGGCAGCGCCTGGACCGAAGGGGCCGACGCGTGGCTGAATGAGGCAGGTGAAACCGAAGTTGAAAACCGCTTCGGTGAGAGCCAGCTGCTGCGCTACTTCCCTTATTACCTGCTGCTGAACTCTACCCTTGCCGTCACCGCCGCGCTCGCCGCTGCCGGTTTCGACAGCGAAGAGAACCTGATGTCCCGCGTGCGTGACGCGCTGGCCGAACTGCGCACGACGGCGAAGCAGACCCGCTGCCTTGATTATGTGCTCGACAGCCCGACCTGGAACTGTAAAGGCAACTTCTTCTGCTATCTGCACGATCGCAACGAAAACACCATCGTCGATCCGGCGGTGATCTATTTCGACTTCAGCAACCCGTTTTATAAGGAGAAGGCGTGATGGCAAACGCGAATATCGTCCATTCCGGCTACGGCTTTCGCTGCACGGTCACGGAACAAAACCTGCCGCTGACGCTGGGTCTCGACGGCAGCGCGGTGATGGAGCGGCTGACCGGGCTCCCGGACGGCTGGCTGGTGGACGCCCTCGACCAGCTGTTTGTTGCCGCGCCCGCCCTGACCGGCATTACCCTGCCGTGGGCAGCCTGGCAGGATGAACCTCAGGCGCAGGCGCTGTTTAGCCTCGTTCACGGAGATTATCTGGCGCGTGAAATTTTCTGGCAGCTGCCGCTGTGGCTGAAAGGCGAACGCCCGCAGGCGAGCGGCGGAATGCAGTTTGACGAAAGCCGTCAGCTGTACTTCCCGCTGCGCCCTCACCGCCCGCAGGGCGAGGTGTATCGCCGTTACGATCCGCAGATTAAGCGCACCCTGAGCTTCCGCATGGCGGACGTGGCGCTGGACGGCGAGCGTTTTACCCGCTGGATGAACACCCCACGCGTGAACGCTTTCTGGGAGATGGCGGGCCCGCAGGCCGAGCAGGAAAACTACCTGCGCCGTCAGCTCGACTCGACCTATTGTTACCCGGTGATCGGCTGCTTTGACGATCAGCCATTCGGCTATTTTGAACTCTACTGGGCGGCGGAAGACCGCATTGGCCGCCACTATCGCTGGCAGCCCTTTGACCGCGGGCTGCACATGCTGGTGGGCGAAGAGAACTGGCGCGGAGCGCAGTATATCCGCAGCTGGCTGCGCGGCCTGAGCCACTATCTGTATCTCGATGAACCGCGCACGGCGCGCATCGTGGGGGAACCGCGCTTCGACAACCAGCGTCTGTTCCGCCATCTGGCGTCCGCCGGTTTCGACACGGTGAAAGAGTTCGACTTCCCGCACAAACGCTCCCGCCTCATCATGAGCGAGCGTCATCGCTTCTTCCACGAGGTGGAACTGTGAACGCACCCTGGCAGAAAGTGAACCGCGAGATGGTGGCGAAGATCCTCGCCGAACTGGAATATGAACGCACCCTGCGCGCCGAGCCGGTTTCGGCGGACTACTGGCGCATCAGTATGGGCAACGCGTGCTGGCAGTTTCGCGCCACGCGTGGGATCTGGGGCTGGCTGCATATTGACCCTGATACCCTGACCACCACCAGCGGCGCGGCGGTCGAAGCGGAAAACGCGCTGCTGCAACTGGCCACCGTGCTGGAGATGAGCGACGCGCAAACGGCGGAGCACATGGAAGATCTCTACGCCACGCTGCGGGGCGACATGCAGCTGTTGCAGGCGCGCGAAACGCTGGATGCCGATGCGCTGATCCACCTTGACCCGGACGAGCTACAGTGCCTGATGCGCGGTCACCCGAAGTTTATTTTCAACAAGGGACGCCGCGGCTGGGGGCTGGATGCCCTGCGCCTGTACGCGCCGGAATATCGCGGGCGTTTTCGCCTGCACTGGGTCGCCGTGCAGCGCGATCGTCTGGTCTGGAGCAGCGACGCCGATTGCGATATTAACGCCCTGCTCTCCAGCGCCATGGACGATGCCGAGCGCGAGCGGTTCGACGCCCGCTGGCAGGAGCTGGATCTGGATGATAGCTGGCTGCCGGTGCCGCTGCACCCGTGGCAGTGGCAACAAAAAATTGCCATTCATTTCCTGGCGCAGCTCGCACGCGGTGAAATGGTGGAGCTGGGTGAGTTCGGCGATGAGTATCTGGCGCAGCAGTCCCTGCGCACGCTGACCAACGCCAGCCGTCGCGCGCCGTATGACATCAAGCTGCCGCTGACCATCTACAACACCTCCTGCTATCGCGGTATTCCGGGCAAGTATATTGCCGCCGGTCCGCTGGCCTCGCGCTGGCTACAGCAGCAGTTTGCCAGCGATGCCACGCTGATTCGCTCCGGGGCGCAGGTGCTTGGCGAACCCGCTGCCGGATATCTGTCGCATCCGGGTTATGCCGCATTGCCTGAGGCGCCGTACCGCTATCAGGAGATGCTGGGGGTGATCTGGCGCGAGAACCCATCCTGCTATTTACAGGATGGTGAACAGGCGGTGCTGATGGCGGCGCTGATGGAAACCGATAATCAGGGGCGCCCGCTGATTGACGCATGGATCAAACGCTCGGGGTTAACCGCTGACGCATGGCTGGAAAAGCTGTTTGAGGCGACGGTGATCCCCTTCTATCACCTGCTCTGTCGCTACGGGGTGGCGCTCATCGCCCACGGCCAGAACGTCACGCTGGTGATGAAAGATTACGTTCCGCAGCGCATTTTGCTGAAGGATTTCCAGGGCGATATGCGCCTGGTGGATGAAGATTTCCCGCAGGCGCAGAGCCTGCCGGAGCAGGTAAAAGCGGTGACGGCGCGCCTCAGCGCGGATTACATCATCCACGACCTGCAAACCGGCAACTTTGTCACGGTGCTGCGCTTTATATCCCGCCTCACCCTGCAATGCGGCGTGAATGAAACCCGCTTCTATCAGATCCTGGCGCTGGTGTTACATCGTTATATGGCCGCCCATGCGGATCTTGCGGCGCGCTTCGCGAAGTTCGACCTGTTTAAGCCGCAGATTATTCGCGTGATCCTCAACCCGGTCAAACTGACCTTCTCTGAACACGACGGCGGCAGCCGCATGCTGCCGAACTACGTCTGCGATCTTGATAACCCTCTTTTTCTGGCCTCCCGGGAGTCAGCGCAATGAAAACCTATGATTTCATCGGCATTGGTATCGGTCCGTTCAACCTCAGTATTGCCGCGCTGGCGGAGGGGCTGGACGGTTTTAGCTCGCTGTTTCTTGAACGCAAGCCGCACTTCTCCTGGCACCCGGGGATGATGGTGCCGGACTGCCATATGCAGACCAGCTTCCTGAAGGATCTGGTCAGCGCCGTAGAGCCAACCAACCGCCACAGCTTCCTGAACTACCTGGTACAGCGCAAAAAGTTCTACCGTTTCCTCACCACCGAGCAGCGCACCGTGTCGCGCGAGGAGTTTGCCGACTACCTGTGCTGGGCGGCGGATAACCTCACCAACCTGGCCTTCAGCCAGCAGGTACAGCAGGTCAGCTTTGATGAGCAAAACGGCCTGTTTGAGATCGTGACCCAGCGGGATCGCTTCCTGGCGCGGCACGTCTGCGTGGGGATTGGGAAGCAGATCAATCTGCCAGACTGCGTCACCGCGCAGGACGATACCTGCTTCCACGCCAGCGAAATGATGCTGCGCACGCCGGATTTAGCGGGCAAGCGCGTCACCGTCGTCGGCGGCGGCCAGAGCGGTGCGGATCTGTTCCTGAATATCTTCCGTGGGGAATGGGGCCAGCCGCTGAGCCTCAACTGGGTGTCGCGCCGCAACAACTACAACGCGCTGGATGAAGCCGCGTTTGCTAACGAGTATTTCACGCCAGAGTATGTGGACAGCTTCTCGACCCTCGGTGACGACGCCCGACGTCAGATGTTGCAGGAGCAGAAAATGACCTCCGACGGGATCACCACCGAGTCCCTGCTGGCGATTTACCGCGCCATGTACCACCGTTTCGAAGTGCTGCGTGAAAAACCCTGGGCGCACCTGATGCCGTCCCGCTCGGTGACGGCGCTGACGCGCCAGGAAACCGGACCTCGCCTCAGCATCCAGCATCACCTGGACGGCGGGCGCGAACAGCTTGAAAGCGACGTGGTGATTTTCGCCACCGGCTACCGCGCCGTGCAGCCTGCTTTTCTCGCCCCGCTCTCTTCCCGACTGCGTCTGGATGAGGATGAAGCCTTCTGCATCAACAACGATTTTACCCTTGAATGGGACGGCCCGCAGAGCAACCGCCTGTTTGCCGTGAATGCCGGGATGCACCGTCTCGGTATTGCCGAACCCCAGCTCAGCCTGATGGCCTGGCGCGCGGCGCGAATTTTGAATCGCGCTCACGATGACGAGCCGTTTGAGCTGGCAACCACCCCCGGCGTGATCCACTGGCGGAGCACCACCAGCCCGGAGAGCAGCCAGGTTATTAAATCATTAATAAAGACCACCGAGTACTGACACACACATTCAGGATCAACATAACAATGAAACGTTCTCATCTTTGGGTTTTAAATCCGTGCTTGCTTGCCATGCTTTCTACCTCTGCGTGGGCGGAAGAACAAAAGGAAGAAGATATTGTGGTCTCCGCCAGCCGGGCACATCGCAGCGTCGCAGAGATGGCGCAAACCACCTGGGTTATTGAGCGGGCGGAAATTGAGCAGCAGGTTCAGGGCGGGAAAGAGATTAAAGACGTTCTGGCCCAGCTGATCCCCGGCATGGACGTCAGCAGCCAGGGACGTACCAACTACGGCATGAACCTGCGCGGTCGCTCCATGATGGTGATGGTGGACGGCGTACGTCTGAACTCGTCCCGCAGCGACAGCCGCCAGCTCGACTCTATCGATCCGTTCAACATTGACCGCATCGAAGTGATCTCCGGCGCCACCTCGCTGTACGGCGGCGGCAGTACCGGCGGGCTGGTGAACATCGTCACCAAAAAAGGCCAGCCGGAGACCGAAGTGGAGTTCCAGACCGGGGCAAAAAGCGGGTTTAACAGCCATAACGACCATGATGAGAACGTCTCCGCAGCCGTGAGCGGCGGCAATGACAACGCCTCTGGTCGTCTGTCGGTCTCCTATCAGCGCTACGGCGGCTGGTATGACGGCAACGGCGACGAGGTGATTATCGATAACACCCAGACCGGCTTGCAGTATTCCGACCGTATCGACGTGATGGGGACAGGCACCAT
This sequence comes from Enterobacter sp. BWH52, assembly GCF_001037565.1. Lineage (NCBI taxonomy): Bacteria > Pseudomonadati > Pseudomonadota > Gammaproteobacteria > Enterobacterales > Enterobacteriaceae > Enterobacter > Enterobacter sp. BWH52. The sequence goes on from NZ_KQ089854.1 coordinate 2,883,147, forward strand.
CAACATCGACGATCATCAGCAGCTCCAGTTAACCACGCAGTACTACAAGAGCGAATCTGACGGCAAGCACGGCCTGTTCCTTGGGGAGAATTTCGCTGCGGTCACGGGCGATGCCAAAGCCTATAACAAAGACAACCTGAACTCTGACCGTATCCCGGGCACAGAGCGTCACCTGATCAACCTGCAATACTCGAACACCGATTTCTGGGGTCAGGATCTGGTTGCGCAGATTTACTACCGTGATGAGAGTCTGACCTACTACCCGTTCCCGACGCTGAGCAAAGGCGCGGTGACCAGCATTGGCGCGTCCCAGCAGAAAACCGATTTTTACGGCGGCAAGCTGACGCTGAACAGCAAGCCGATGGACGACCTGACCCTCACCTGGGGCGTGGATGCCGACCATGAAACGTTCGATGCCAACCAGCAGTTCTTCGACTTAAGCAAAGCGGCGGCGAGCGGCGGCATGGAGCTGGACAATGCCTACAACGTGGGCCGTTATCCGGGTTACAGCATTACCAACCTCGCGCCGTTCCTGCAAGCCAGCTATGACATTGACGCCATCACCCTGAGCGGCGGCGTGCGTTATCAGTACACCGAAAACAAGGTGGACGATTTTGTCGGTTACGCCCAGCAGCAGGCAATCGCCACGGGCAAAGCCACCTCCGCTGACGCGGTGCCGGGCGGGAAAACCGACTACAACAACTTCCTGTTTAACGCCGGGATCCTTGGACGTCTGACCGAACAGCAACAGCTGTGGTTTAACTTCTCCCAGGGCTTCGAGATCCCGGACCTGGCGAAGTACTACGGCTCCGGCACCTATCAGCTGGTCGATGGTCACTATCGTCTGCAAAACAGCGTCAATGTGAACGACTCAACGCTGGACGGGATTAAGGTCAATGCTTACGAGCTCGGCTGGCGCTTCACCGGCGATAACCTGCGTACCCAGGTGGCGGCATACTACTCGCTCTCGGATAAAACCATCACCATCAACAAGAGCGACATGACCATCAACCTGGAGGACGACAAACGTCGTATCTATGGGGTTGAAGGCCAGGTGGACTATTTCTTCACCGACAGCGACTGGAGCACCGGGGCGAACTTTAACGCCATCAAGTCCGAAACGCGTGAAAACGGGAAATGGGAGAAGCTGACGGTCGACAGCGCCAGCCCGTCTAAAGCCAGCGCATGGGTCAACTGGGCGCCGGGCGACTGGACGCTACGCGTGCAGAGCACACAAACCTTTGACGTGTCTGACGCCGACGGTAAGAAGATTGATGGCTATAACACCGTTGATTTCCTGGGTAGCTACGCCCTGCCGGTGGGCAAAGTCAGCTTCAGCGTGGAGAACCTGCTGGACAAAGACTACACCACCGCCTGGGGCCAGCGCGCACCGGGGCTGTATAGCCCAACCTACGGCGCACCGGGTCTTTATACTTATAAAGGCCGTGGACGTACGTTTGGTCTGAACTACTCCGTTCTGTTCTGATCCTGCGCGCCGCCTGTCTGCGGGCGGCGCGATTTGCTGTGCAATTTGAAAGCAAATTTGCTATTAAATCATCGGTTTGCTGAAATTGTCGGCAAACGAACAAAAACGGTGTTTTCCCCTTTGACAAGGCGCACGCAGGTCGATAATATGCGCCTCGTTCACACGATTCCTCTGTAGTTCAGTCGGTAGAACGGCGGACTGTTAATCCGTATGTCACTGGTTCGAGTCCAGTCAGAGGAGCCAAATTTGAAAAGCCTGCTTTTAAAGCAGGCTTTTTGCTTTTGTGGGTTCGGTAAATTTGCCGGGTGGCGGCTGCGCCTTACCCGGCCTACTGATTAGCAACTAAATCTGATAATCAATCGCCACCTCTTCCGGCTCCATCACCTGGCGTTTGATCTCATCCACCGACAGCCCCGCGTTGCATAGCTCAATAAAACGCCACACGTAGTTACGCTGAAGCTGCCCGCGCTTTAGCCCCAGCCAGACGGTATTCGCATCGAACAGGTGACGCGTATCCAGACGCACCAGATTTCCGGCCTCATATTCTCCGCCAGACTGCTCGGCCACCAGGCCAATCCCCAGCCCTAACTCGACGTAGGTTTTGATCACGTCGGAATCCTGCGCGCTCAGCACCACGTCCGGCGTGAGCCCTTTACGCTTGAACGCTTCATCAATGCGCGAGCGCCCGGTAATGCCCTGCCGGTAGGTAATCAGCGGCCATTTGACGATCTCTTCCAGCGTCAACGGCGAAACCTGATTCAGCGGGTGATCGGCGGGTAACAGCAGGCTGTGGTGCCAGCGGAACCACGGGAACGCCACCAGCAGCGGGTCGTTGCTCAGCCGTTCACTGGCGATACCGATATCGGCTCCGCCGTTATGCAGCAGCACTTCGATTTCCTGCGGCGTGCCCTGGATCAGTTCGAGACGTACGTCCGGGAAGATCTCACGAAATGCTTTGATAACCGTCGGAAGACTGTAGCGCGCCTGTGTATGGGTGGTGGCGATAGTCAGCACACCGGAAGCGTCGTTGGTAAAGAGATCCGCCAGCCGGCGAACGTTGCTGGCCTCGTTGAGAATGCGCTCAGCGATGGTCAGCAATGCCTTGCCTGGCTCGGTCATACCCAGCAGGCGCTTGCCGCGACGGATAAAAATCTCAATGCCTAACTCCTCCTCCAGCTCGCGGATATGCCGGCTGACGCCCGACTGAGAGGTGTAAAGCATATTGGCGACTTCGGTCAGGTTGTAATCCCGCCTGGCCGCCTCACGAATAATTTTAAGTTGCTGGAAATTCACAATTCACTCCGGCGCATCTGACATAAGGCTATTGTTAGAGTCAGCCGGGCTGGAGAACAAATAATAAAAACCAGCATCTTATGCTTATTTGGAATATCAGCTGACCAGTTGCAGCTCGCGATTTTCCAGCGACGGCTTACTGACCAGAGACATCAGGATCTCTTTCACCGCCTGCGCCTGCGGTGACAGGGAGCCGCGCGCGGACATATTTAACGACAGCGGTAAGCTCATGGATGGCGTGGTGATACGCGCCATCCAGCCGTTTGCCGCGCTGCACAGTGAACGTGCGGCAGACTCGGGCAGAACCGTTACACCCATGCCGCTGGCAATGGCGGCAGTCAGCGTGGAGATGGAGTCAATCTCGCCGATGATCTTCGCCGTCAGACGGCGCAGCGAGAACGCTTCGTCAACGCGCACGCGCACGGCACTGTAGTCGCGCGGCAGAAACAGGTTCATCTCTGCCACAGCGGTTAAATCAATGCTCTGGCCAGGGCAATCACGGGTACCGACCAGATAAAGATCTTCCTTCAGCAGCGGCTGGCTGGTGATCCCGGCAACCGGGGAGCGATCGTACAGCACCGCCATATCCAGCTGACCGTTGAGCAGTTTGTCATTGAGCACGGAACCACTGTTCTCATGCAGATAAACCAGCACTTCCGGTAGCTCTGCGCGCACCGCCTGAAGCAGCGGCATGGTTACCGACGATGCGGCCGTTCCCGGCGCCAGCCCGATGGAGACATGGCCACTCAGGGTCTGACCCACATTGTGCACGGCCAGCTGCGCCTGTTCACACTGACGCAGGATCGTGCGGGCATGGGTATATAAAATTTTTCCCGCTTCGGTAGGCGTTACGCCGCGCTTGGTGCGGATCAACAGTTGCTGGTCCATTTCGCCTTCCAGAGTCGCGACCTGCTGGCTCAGCGCAGGCTGCGCGATATGCAGCACTTCAGCCGCCTGGGTCAGGCTGCCGATATCGACGATTTTTACGAAGTATTTCAGTCGTCTTAAGTTCATGTTGCCCCCTGTTCGAAAATAGCGTGCCGGTAACGGCTGTGTTGTTAAACAGGTTTTGCAATATGGATGCCAGTTTTTTGCAGCGGGTGTATGTCTCTGCTAAGCGGCTGAAAATAAGGAAAGCCAATCACTGATGCCTGTTTTGAGACGGGGACAACGGTTTCCGATCTGCCCCATTCGGGGTATATCTGCACAATAATGGTGCATTCCGTTGGCAAAAACGTCACTTTGCTGGTTTTGTCAGCAAACAGTCTGAAGTGGGCGATACATCCTTTGACAAGGCGTACGGAGGTCGATAATATGCGCCCCGTTCACACGATTCCTCTGTAGTTCAGTCGGTAGAACGGCGGACTGTTAATCCGTATGTCACTGGTTCGAGTCCAGTCAGAGGAGCCAAATTTGAAAAGCCTGCTTTTAAAGCAGGCTTTTTGCTTTTCTGCGTTCGGTAAGTTTGTCGGGTGGCGCTCCGCTTACCCGAGCTACGGTACTCAAGGCCCGGCAAGCGAAGCGCTACCAGTCATAGCAAGCTTCACCGGCATCCCCGACCGCCGTTCCAGTTCAGCGCCCGCCCCTTCACTTATCAGCTGCGTCCTTTGTGCGGCTGAAATGGGCAGCGGCACCTTATTTGTCGATTCAAATTCCGCGCGATTGCGTGAAAGCGGCTCGTGAACCTCTACCCAACGGCTACCGTCCGGCTCCGTGGTCACTTTTACGGGCTGATCGATAAGCTGTACCCGCGTCCCCACCGAAACGTTATCGAACAGGTATTTGATATCGTTATTACGCAGGCGAATGCAGCCCTGGCTGACGCGCAGACCAATGCCGAAATTTGAGTTGGTACCGTGGATCGCGTACAGCCTGCCGATATAAAGGGCATACAGCCCCATCGGGTTATCCGGCCCGGCGGGAACGAACGCGGGCAACGTTTTCCCTTCCTTCGCGTAAGCGCGTCGCGTATTTGGCGTGGGTGACCAGGTTGGGCCTTCCTGTTTGCGCTCAACGGCGGTTACCCAGTTACGCGGCGTTTCGCGCCCGGCCTGACCGATGCCAATAGGCAGCACCTCAACCGTGTTGCTGCCGGGTGGATAATAGTAAAGTCGCATTTCCGCGACGTTCACCACAATTCCCTCGCGCACCGTTGGCGGCAGAATAAGCTGCTGCGGCACCGCAAGCTGTGTTCCGGCTCGCGGTAAAAACGGATCCACCCCCGGGTTGGCTTCCAGCATATTGCTCAACCCCTGTCCGTGCTGCGCTGCAAACGCTTCGAGCGGCAGAGTATTGCCCTCAGGCACGGTGATGGTGATCGGCGCCCCCACCAGGCGGCTGCCCTCGGGAGGGAGGGGGTAGGTTACAGCAGATGCAGCGGGAACCAGAATACCAAGCGTAAAAACGAACGAGGCAAATCGAATCATAGTGTTCTGTACTCAGTCAAAGAGAAAGCCTGCCGGTGGGCAGGCTTAGCCTGCTCATTCAGTCATCTTTTCGTCGTGCGCCATCTCCGGGTAAGGACTTTTTCTGCTTCAACAATCATGAACATCGCAAACCCAATCAGGAAGGTAATGATCCAGTAGCGGAACGGTAGCGCTTCGGTACCGAACAGCATTTGCATGAACGGCGCATAGATGATCAGAAGCTGAAGGGCCAGAAGTACGCCGCTCACGATCCATATCCCCTTATTAGCCAGCAGACCTTTACTCAGGGAGAAACCGTCGGTGACGCGGCAGTTGAGCATGTAAAACCACTGGGCGGTGACCAGCGTTTGCAGCAACACGGTGCGGATGAACTCCGGCGAGTAACCGCGTGGTTGCAGCCAGGCCTCCAGCACAAAGGCGCTGATGGCAATCATCAGTCCGACAAACACCACTCGCCAGATGGCATATCCGTCCATCACATGCAGGTTAGACTTACGCGGCGGCCGGTTCATGATGTCCTTCTCACCCGCTTCAAACGCCAGGCCAAACGACAGCGTTGCCGAGGTTGCCATGTTCATCCACAGGATCAGTACCGGTGTTAACGGGATCAGGTTCCCCGCCAGCAGGGCAATAATGATCAGCAGGGCCTGGGCGATGTTGCTCGGGATAACGAACAAAATGGTCTTTTTCAGGTTGTCGTAGACCCGACGCCCTTCATGGACCGCCCGGGCAATGGTGGCAAAGTTATCATCCGTTAACACCATATCGGCGGCTTCTTTGGTGACTTCAGTACCTTTGATCCCCATCGCGATGCCGACATCCGCCCGCTTCAGCGCAGGCGCATCGTTCACCCCGTCCCCGGTCATTCCGACCACTTCCTGCTTACTTTGCAGCGCCTGCACCAGGCGGAATTTATCTTCCGGGCTGGTTCGGGCAAAGATATCGTATTTTTGCGCCGCCTCGCTCAGCTGGTGGTCGTCCATCGCCTCCAGCTCGCGCCCGGTAATGGCGCTCGCCGCGTTGCCAATACCCAGCATCTGTCCAATGCTCATCGCCGTTTGTGGATGATCCCCGGTAATCATTTTCACGCGAATGCCCGCCTGCAAGCAGTCGGCAATGGCCGAAATGGCTTCCGGGCGCGGGGGATCCATCATGCCCGCAATGCCGAGCAGTATGACCCCCTCTTGCAGATCCGCATGTGTCAGCTCGCGCTGCCCGCTGGCGGCCGGTTTCCAGGCCGCAGCCACCATGCGCAATCCCTCGCGCGCATACTCTTCAATCTTCTCTTCCCAATAGTGCAGGTTGAACGGCTCCAGCCCGTTTTGGGTCTGCTGGTGCTGGCAAAGACGGAAAAGGACGTCCGGCGCACCGGTGATTAACATCACCTCTTCGTCGCCCAGGCGATAAAGGGTGGACATGTATTTATATTGCGAATCGAATGGGATTTTACTGCGCAATTCGGCGTCAATTGTCGGAAGCGGGATTTTGGCCGCCAGCACCTTCAGCGCGCCTTCGGTTGGCCCGCCGGTGATTTTCCACAGCCTTTGCTCATCTTTGATCAGCTGGCTGTCATTACAGAGATCGACGGTGCGCAGATAGCGCTCAAGCACAGACCCCTGGGTCACGGTGACCGGTGTTGGATCGTCAACAGGGTGAATAGCGCCCACCGGTTCGTAACTGTCTCCCTCGACGCGGTAGGTGGTGTCCGCGGTAATCACCGCTTTTACCGTCATCTCATTCATGGTCAGGGTGCCGGTTTTATCCGAGCAGATAACCGTCATCGCCCCCAGCGTTTCCACGGTAGGCAGCTTGCGAATAATCGCCTTGCGACGCGCCATCGCCTGCACGCCCAGCGAGAGGATGATCGAGATAATGGCCGGTAATCCTTCCGGCACCGCCGCCACCGCAAGGCTAATCAGCGACAGCACCAGCTCTGAAACGGGCATATCGCGGAAGATGAGGCTGAAAACGAACAGCGCCAGCATCATCACCAGAATGGTGATAAAAATGGTCTTTCCGAGCTTATCCATTTGCACCATCAACGGGGTACGGTGTTTTTCAATGTCTGACATCATCTGGTTGATATGGCCGAGTTCGGTCTCCCCACCGGTTGCCACCACCAGCCCTTTTCCCCCGCCGGAGCTGACGGTGGTGCCCGAATACAGCAGATTGTAACGGTCACCTAACGGGAGTTCGCCGCTGAGCACATCGCTGCTTTTCTCCACTACCGTGGATTCGCCGGTGAGAATAGCTTCTTCCACCCGCAGGTTGTGCGCCTCTATCACGCGAAGATCGGCAGGAATGCGATCCCCGGCGCGTATCACGACGATATCTCCGGGCACCAGCGCTGTCGTCGGGATAGTTTCATGGTTGCCCTGCCGGATGACCACAGCCTCGCTGGAGAGCATATTACGAATGCTTTGTAGCGACTTCTCCGCATTGCTCTCCTGAATATGGCCAATCAGGGCGTTAATGATAGCCACCCCAAGAATGACAAACATATCCACCCAGTGTCCCATTATCAGCTTCAGCAGCGCCGCCGCCAGAAGGACGTAAATAAGGACATCGTTGAAATGGGCCAGAAAGCGCAGCCAGCCAGGTTTACCCGGTTTTTGCGGTAAGGCGTTTTCGCCGTATTTTTCCAGCCTGGCGGTGGCTTCTGTACTGCTAAGTCCGTCGAGGCTGGATTGGATATTTGTCAGGGTTTCATCAACGGTCTGTTGATAATACGGGCGGTGAGGCTTTTCTGTTTTCATCGTTCCTTCCTCGGGTTCTTTTCAGAAATCACCTTGCTTTCATGTCATTAACGAATAACGAAAACAGGAACATGCGCATAACGAACGATACTCGCCGCCTCTGACCCTAATAAATGGGTTTGAATATTGGGATTACGCGATCCCACAATAATCGCACCGACGTTAAGTTCATCCGCCAGTTTGATTACCTCATCACGTATATTCCCGCTGCGAACATGCAGATGGACATTTGCTTCCGGCAGGTTGATTTTTTTTACCAGCGCAGCCAGTTTTTCTTTAGCATTATTAATCATATATTCATCCATCTTTCTCGCGTCTGCAATAAAACCGCGGGTCAGTTCCGCCGAGAACTTTGGCATAACGTACAGCAGATGGACATTACCCGATGCGCTTTGCGCCAGGAATTGGGCATGCTGTAGCGCTTTATCAGACAACGCTGTTTCGTATACATCCACCGGCACCAGAATCGTTTTATACATATCAAGCATCCTTTTTATAACCAACACAACAGTGAGTGAATCAGGAGAGATCGCATCAACCCCATGGGTACAGGCGTGAATGCCTTTTACGGAAAAAAGGAATGGATGCTATTAAACGTAGCACAGGAATATCAGGATGTTATTCAAAGGGGATACGCTATCGTAACGCTTGTATAGCCTGAGTATGTCACGCCACTAATAATGGTTATTTAACATTTATTTATTCACCGACTATGCTCATAGTCAGGCATGCAATACGTTCATTCTCTTTATCCCGCGCCACCTTCAACCTCATGGAGGAATGCATGTACGGTTTAAGCCTGATTCGCCTTGGTTTGTTTATTGCGCTCGCCATTATCGCCAGCACAGCAATCGGTTTATTTACCTATGTGGTCGTCTCGGCCCTGGCAGAATAGCGCCACCCCAGCATTGATGACGAAATAAATAAAACAATTATTATCAGGGGAATACTGTGAAGCGCTACCTCTCTCTTCTGCCTGCTGTTTTATTGCTGCTGACGGCGTGCGATCCGAAATCCGACCGCGCCGCGCCCCTGCCGAAAATGGTAAAAGTCGCAGAGGTGGTGAAGGCTGGCAACGCGCAGCAGCGCGTCTTTCCCGCCCGTATCGAATCCGGCGACGCCACGGATCTTGCGTTCAAACGTGCCGGGCAGATTGAGACCCTGGACATTCGCCAGGGTGCCGTTGTCAAACAGGGGCAACGGCTCGCCAGTCTTAACGATCGCGAAGCCCGGCAGCGTCTGAACGACAGGCAAACGGCGGCGACCCTGGCTCAGCGGCAATTCGACCGCTTCCAGACCCTGGCAGGACGCCAGGCCGTGTCGAAGGCCGAGATGGATGTCCAGCGCGCAAACCGCGATTCTGCAAACGCCGCGCTTCAGATTGCACGCGAAGAATTGAGTCAGATGACGCTCGTCGCCCCCTTTAGCGGGACAGCGGCCAGCGTACATGTGCGAAACCATCAGGTCGTCTCAGCCGGCCAGCCCGTCGTCACATTGACCCGTACCGATCTGCTGGACGTGGTGTTCAGCCTTCCAGAGAACCTGTTTAACACCTTCGATATTCGCAATGCGCAATACAAACCGGTAGTGAGGATCAACGCCCTGCCCGGTCGCGAGTTTACCGCTGTGTACAAAGAGCACTCAGGCAGTAGCGACAGCAACACTTTGACCTGGCAGGTAATTTTAACCATGCCCCGCCCGGATGATTTTCCCGTCGTGGGCGGCGTCAGCGGAACGGTCACCATCAATTTAACCAACCTACCGGCGGGCGTGGGCAGTGAGGCGCTGGTGGTGCCGGTTGAAGCGGTCTTTAACCCGGATAACCGCCCGCGCAATGAGCCACACGTCTGGGTGGTGACGGGCGAAGGCGATACGTTGCACCTTGAAGATCGTAAGGTCAGCGTGGGGCAAGTCAGCGCTGAGGGGGTCATCATCGTCGGTGGGCTTAAGGCGGGTGAACGCGTGGTGGCCGCAGGCGTTGGGGAGTTACATCCCAACCAGCCGGTACGTATCTGGACGCGTGAACGGGGACTATAATGGATATCTCTCGTCAGTTTATCAGCAACCCGGTTCGCGTCTGGCTGACGATTTTGCTGCTGGGCGTAGGTGGCATTATTGCCCTGTTGAACATCGGCAGACTGGAAGATCCGGCGTTTACCATCAAAACGGCGGTGGTGATCACCCATTATCCGGGCGCGTCGGCGCAGCAGGTTGAGGAAGAGGTCACCCTGCCGCTGGAAAACGCGCTTCAGCAATTACCTTACCTGGATAACGTCAGCTCCATCTCCTCCAGCGGCCTGTCGCAGATTACGGTCAATATAGCCTCGCGCTACCACTCAAATGCGCTGCCGCAAATCTGGGATGAACTGCGTCGCCGGGTGGGTGATGCCGCCCGACAGTTTCCACCCGGCGTAGTGACCCCGTTTGTGAATGACGATTTTGGCGATGTGTTCGGCTTTTTCTTTGCCATTTCCGGCGATGAATTCAGCAATCCGGAACTGGTCCGGTATGCCGAGCAGCTGCGCCGGGAGTTGGTCCTCGTGCCAGGCGTGGGCAAAGTGGCCATCGGCGGAGCCCTCACCCAGCAGATTAACGTGGATATTTCTCTGAGCAAAATGGCCGCGCGCGGGATAACGCTGAACCAGCTTTCTGCCCAGCTCAGCAGGCTGAACGTGGTCTCCAGCGCGGGAGAGATCCCCTCCGGTACCGAGTCAATTCGTCTGCATCCTACCGGTGAATTCGAAAGTATTGACGAGCTGGCCGATCTCATCGTGACCCCGCCGGGCGTTGGGGCTGCTACCCGCTTACGGGATATTGCCACCCTGTCACGCGGGCTGGATGCCTCCCCTGCCAGCATCTACCATGCCAACGGCAAAGAAGCCGTCACCATGGGCGTCTCCTTTATCCCCGGCGTTAACGTGATCGACGTGGGAGATGCCCTGGAGGCGAAGCTTGAGCAGATGTCAGCCGAGAAACCGGCAGGTATCCACATCGACCTGTTTTACGATCAGGCGGCGGAGGTCGGGCATTCCGTCAACGGATTTATCATTAATTTCGTGATGGCGCTGGCGATTGTCGTCGGTGTGTTGCTGATCTTTATGGGCTTACGCAGCGGGATCATTATCGCCTTTTCCCTCGCGCTTAATGTGCTGGGTACGCTGCTGATCATGTATCTCTGGGGTATTGAACTACAGCGCATTTCACTGGGCGCGCTGATCATCGCCCTCAGCATGCTGGTTGACAATGCCATTGTTATTGTCGAAGGGGTACTGATAGCCCGGCAGCAGGGCTCGTCCCTGATGAACGCCATTAGCAACATTATTCGCCGTTCTGCGCTGCCGCTGCTGGGTGCGACGGTGATCGCCATCCTGGCCTTTGCGCCCGTAGGGCTGTCGCAGGACTCTACCGGCGAATACTGTAAGTCGCTGTTTCAGGTTCTGCTGATTTCGCTCATGCTGAGCTGGTTCTCTGCCCTCACCATTACACCGGTGCTGATCAAATGGTGGCTGTTTAAACGGGACGCTGCGCCGCCAGAGGCTGACGAAACGGATCCCTATGACAAACGCATCTATCGGATCTATCAGGCGGTGCTCAACGCGCTGTTACGGCGTAAAGCGCCAACGCTGGTGGTGATGGCCGCACTGCTGGCAGCCGCCATCTGGGGCTTTGGCTCGGTGCGGCAGAACTTCTTCCCCTCCTCCAGCACGCCGATTTTCTTTGTCGACCTCTGGCTCCCTTACGGTACCGACATTAAATGGACCGAGAAGATGACCAGTGATATCGAGAAAACCATTAACGGCCAGCCTGGCGTGGAAACCACGGTCTCGACGATTGGTCAGGGAAGTATGCGATTTATTTTGACCTACAGCGGACAGCGGCAGTACAGCAACTATGCGCAAATCATGGTGAGAATGGACGACCAGCGTAACATCCCCGCCCTGACCCGCCACGTTGATGAGTACATCGCCCGGAACTATCCGCAGGTTAACGCCAGCACGAAGCGGGTGATGTTTGGCCCCTCCGGCGACAGCGCTATTGAAGTGCGTATTAAAGGCCCCGATCCCGACAGGCTGCGTCTGATCGCCAGCCAGGTAGACAACATTCTTACGCGCGATCCGGCGACGGACAGCGTCAGGAACGACTGGCAAAACCGCAGCAAAGTGATCCGCCCGCAGTACGTCACCGCGCTCGGACGTGAGCTTGGCGTGGATAAGCAGGACGTCGATAACGCACTGGAGATGAATTTCTCCGGCAGCCGGGCAGGCCTGTACAGAGAAGGAAGCGATCTGTTACCCGTGGTGGTGCGCCCGCCGGAAAGCGAGCGGCTGGACGCCAACCACCTGAACAACGTCCTGGTCTGGAGCCAGACCCGGCAGCAGTATATTCCGCTGAGCAACGTCGTCAGCGGCTTCGCGCTGGAGTGGGAAGATCCGCTGATCCTGCGTCGCGACCGCTCGCGCGTGCTGACCGTGCAGACCGACCCTGACCCGCTAAGCCAGCAAACGTCCGGCGATATTCTCGCCCGCGTGAAGCCGCAAATAGATGCCCTGCCTCTGCCTCACGGCTACAGCATTGAGTGGGGCGGGGACGCGGAGAATTCCAGCGAAGCGCAGCAGGGGCTATTTACCACGCTGCCGATCGGGTATCTGGTGATGTTTGTGATCACGGTGCTGATGTTCAGTTCGGTGAAAAACGCCGTCGCTATCTGGCTGACCGTGCCGCTGGCGCTGATCGGCGTGACGCCGGGGTTTTTAATTACCGGCATCCCCTTTGGCTTTATGGCGTTGATTGGCCTGCTGAGCCTGAGCGGGATGCTGATCCGCAACGGCATTGTGCTGGTGGAAGAGATAGAGCAGCAGAAAGCGCAGCAGGATCAGCACAGTGCGATCGTTTACGCCGCCACGTCGCGCCTGCGTCCCATCCTCCTCACCGCCTTTACGACCGTACTCGGCCTCGCCCCCCTGCTGCTGGATGTGTTCTTCCAGAGCATGGCCGTTGTGATTATGTTTGGGCTTGGGTTTGCTACAATCCTGACGCTGCTGGTACTCCCCGTAATTTACGCGTGTTTCCATCGTAAGGACAAAGCTGAACAACAATGAATGCGACAGGGCTGAATATCATCAAGACGCTGGGCTGTATGACGGCGGTTACCTTTTTCACCATCTACAACACCTGGGATCATTACGATTATGACTATCACTGGATCCTCGGTTTTTTAACCTTCATTTCGACCATCGCCACGCCGTTATTTTTTGTGGTTGCAGGGTATCTGGACGGGCAATCCCGACACGGCACGCGCTGGCAACTGGATAAGATCAAACGCCTGGTGATCGTCTTTCTGTTCTGGGTAACGATTTACTACCTGTGGGAACCCTATCAGCGCGGATATCTGATCCAGCCCTGGTTCGTGTTCGCGTTTATCGTGATTTACACGTTTCACCCGGTGGTGGAGCGGCTCAGCCAGCGACGAATGCTCTTTTGCGGGGTGATTGCCGCCCTGCTGCTTTTCTCTTACGGGTACGATTTGCTGTCGGCCCTCTATCCTGATGCCCACGTCCTTTCATTGTCGCCGCAGTATCGCCTGTGGACGTGGCTGCTGTTTTATCTGACAGGCCAGCTCTTTTGCGATCCGCAGATCGCGGCGTGGATCGGCCGCAAAAACGTGGTCAGGGCCGCGGTGATTGCGATACCGTTTATCTATCTCTTCACATGGTTTTACGAACGGCACTTCTTTTTTGCGCTATTTAAAGCAGACAGAAACGCCTTTATCCTCACCGGATCGCAAATTTACATTCTGATTATTGCCCTGGTGATTGCGGCAAATGGCGTGCGGTTTCGCCGCAATGCGGAGTTTAAAGAGTCCGTGCTGGCCGCCATTAGCAAAACGATGACCGGGGTCTATATCATGCACTACTCGGTGTTTCACCTGCTGACCGCGCTCATTCCGGTGACGTCCCTGAGCACCAAACTTGCTCTGATTGTGCTTACGTTTGTTACGTCGGTCCTGTTTTCGCTGCTGATCCTGTCCAACACAGTGGCCAAAAAAGTGATCACCCTCTAAAAGCCCAGGCGCAGCCAGGCAAACAGCACGTTGCCGTTGTTGTAGGTCCCGGGAATATAGGTGAACTGGACGGTGACGCGCTTATATCCGGCTGAGAAAAGCGGGAAGATAAACGGCAGCGGGACATAGTTGGCAAAGTCGTCGCGCGCGGTGATCCCCGCGGCGGCCCCCAGCCCCAGACGGAAATCTTTTGCGTTATCCAGATACCACCCCTTCTCCCAGCCGTAACCCATCGCGGGCTGCCACTCGTTGTGGGAATCTTTAAACATCATGGCAAACAGCGCGCTCCAGTTGCCCTCGTCGTTGTAGCGAGACACGCCCAGCCCCCCGCCCCACGGCATTTCGTTGTAATTATCCGTTTTCTCTTTGTCATACATGAAGCGTGCATGCCAGCTCAAAAACGGAAGGTAGAGATCGTAACGATCCGGCTGTTCCCAGGTTTGCGCAATATCGTCCGTTACTGCATCCCACCAGCGATGAATACGCTGTTCGCCATAGACTTTCTGCTCCGCATGCAGCGGAGATACGACTAAAAACAGGACTACCCACAGTGCAGGAAAGAGGCGTTGCATCGTTATTCCCTCAGCTTACGTCACACAGCGATCATTATTACTGTAAACCATTCAGCCCTAACCGGAGCCAAACAGGCTGATTTATGTTGTCGCCCGATAAGATGAAATTTATTTATTCTGCGCTTTCAGGAAAGATAAAAACGTTTTCTCAGGCCGCGTGTCGCGGTAGTCTCATACGTTCCGCCAATATGACGGCCGTGATGTGAGTGACCTTTTCTTATACCAATAATTAAAAATCAGTACAGACAGGACAACTATGGACTCCACCCTTATCTCCGCTCGCCGCAACGAGGAGACACCTTCGCTTAACCGCGCCCGCCGCGCCGCTTTAGGTAGCTTCGCAGGCGCCGTCGTCGACTGGTATGACTTTCTGCTCTACGGTATTACCGCTGCGCTGGTCTTTAACCGTGAATTCTTTCCCCAGATCAGCCCCGCCATGGGTACGCTTGCTGCGTTTGCCACCTTCGGCGTCGGTTTTCTGTTTCGTCCGCTGGGCGGGATAATTTTCGGCCACATCGGCGATCGCCTTGGCCGTAAACGTATGCTGATGCTCACCGTGTGGATGATGGGTATTGCCACCGCGCTAATCGGTATTTTGCCCTCCTTTGCATCGATTGGCTGGTGGGCCCCGGTGTTGCTGGTGACGCTGCGCGCCATTCAGGGCTTTGCCGTTGGCGGCGAATGGGGCGGCGCAGCATTGCTGTCCGTGGAAAGCGCGCCGAAGAACAAGAAAGCGTTCTACAGCAGCGGCGTGCAGGTAGGTTATGGCGTGGGTCTGCTGCTCTCCACGGGTCTGGTGTCGCTAATAAGCCAGCTCACGACAGACGAGCAGTTCCTGAGCTGGGGCTGGCGTATTCCGTTTATCTTCAGCATTGTGCTGGTCGTGGTGGCCCTGTGGATCCGTAACGGCATGGAAGAGTCGGCTGAGTTTGAGCGGCAGCAGCGCGAAAAACCGGTCGCCAAAAAACGGCTGCCGGTAATGGAAGCGCTGGTGCAGCACCCTGGCGCTTTTCTGAAAATTATCGCCCTGCGCCTGTGCGAACTGCTGACGATGTATATCGTCACCGCCTTTGCCCTCAACTATTCCACGCAAAACCTCGGCCTGCCGCGGGAATTGTTCCTGAATATTGGCCTGGTGGTGGGCGGGATCAGCTGCCTGACCATCCCCTGCTTCGCCTGGCTGGCGGATCGCTTTGGCCGTCGACGGGTGTATATCACGGGCGCGCTCATCGGCACACTTAGCGCCTGGCCGTTCTTTATGGCGCTGGAGGCACAGTCGGTCTTCTGGATTGTCTTCTTCGCGATCATGCTTGCGAACATCGCTCACGACATGGTGGTCTGCGTGCAGCAGCCAATGTTCACCGAGCTGTTTGGCGCAAGCTACCGCTACAGCGGCGCGGGCGTGGGATATCAGGTGGCGAGCGTGGTCGGCGGCGGGTTTACGCCGTTTATCGCCGCCGCGCTGGTGACGTTCTCCGGCGGTAACTGGCATAGCGTGGCGATTTATCTGCTGGCGGGTTGCCTGCTTTCTGCTGCCACCGCCCTGTTGATGAAGGAAACCGCGCACAGCTGATCTCCTCACTTTTGTTTCACAGGCGTGTGACATACTATCGGGTATAGCCGCACACCTGTGGAACAAGGAGACAGACATGAATAATAAGGGCTCCAGCCTGACCCCGGCTCAGGCGCTGGAAAAACTCGACGCGCTGTATGAACAGTCCGTCAATGCACTGCGCAGCGCCATCAGTGACTATATCGAAACAGGGAAACTTCCCGATGAAAAGGCCAGAACCCAGGGCCTTTTTGTTTATCCATCGCTCTCTGTCACCTGGGACGGTAGCGCCAGCAGCAATCCGAAAACCCGCGCCTATGCGCGTTTCACCCACTCCGGCTGTTACAGCACAACCATCACGCGACCTGCGCTGTTCCGCCCCTACCTGGAAGAGCAGCTTACCCTGCTGTATCAGGATTACGGCGCGCATATCAGCGTTGAGCCGTCCCTGCACGAGATCCCTTACCCGTACGTGATAGACGGCTCAGCGCTGACGCTGGATCGCTCCATGAGCGCAGGGCTGACCCGTCATTTCCCGACCACTGAACTGTCGCAGATTGGCGATGAGACGGCGGACGGGATCTATCACCCGGCAGAGTTTTCACCCCTGTCGCACTTTGATGCCCGCCGTGTCGATTTCTCGCTGGCACGCCTGCGCCACTACACCGGCACGCCAGCCGAACATTTCCAGCCGTTCGTGCTGTTTACCAACTACACCCGCTATGTAGACGAATTTGTTCGCTGGGGCTGTAGCCAGATCCTCGATCCGGACAGTCCTTACGTCGCCCTCTCCTGCGCGGGCGGGATCTGGATCACCGCCGAAACCGAAGCACCGGAAGAGGCCATCTCCGACCTGGCGTGGAAAAAGCACCAGATGCCCGCCTGGCACCTGATCACCGCCGACGGTCAGGGCATTACGCTGATTAACATCGGCGTTGGCCCGTCGAATGCGAAAACCATCTGCGACCATCTGGCGGTACTGCGCCCGGACGTCTGGCTGATGATCGGCCACTGCGGCGGCCTGCGTGAAAGCCAGCTGATTGGCGATTACGTCCTCGCCCACGCTTATCTGCGTGACGACCATGTTCTTGACGCGGTTCTGCCGCCGGATATTCCTATCCCGAGTATCGCGGAAGTGCAGCGCGCTCTGTACGACGCCACCAAAGAGGTGAGCGGCATGCCGGGTGAAGAGGTGAAACAGCGCCTGCGTACCGGTACGGTCGTTACCACCGACGATCGTAACTGGGAGCTGCGCTATTCCGCCTCCGCCCTGCGTTTCAATCTCAGCCGTGCGGTCGCAATCGATATGGAAAGCGCCACCATTGCCGCGCAGGGCTACCGCTTCCGCGTCCCTTACGGCACGCTGCTGTGCGTGTCCGATAAACCGCTGCACGGCGAGATCAAACTGCCGGGCCAGGCGAACCGTTTTTACGAAGGGGCGATCTCAGAGCACCTTCAGATTGGTATTCGCGCCATCGATTTACTGCGTGCAGAGGGCGACAAACTGCATTCCCGCAAGCTGCGCACCTTCAATGAGCCACCGTTCCGCTGATAACAAGGACACATCACGCACACCACTCACCCGGCCTGGGATTTCGTAGGTCGGGTAAGGCGAAGCCGCCACCCGACAATTTTACCGAACGCAGAAAAGCAAAAAGCCTGCTTTAAAAGCAGGCTTTTTTAAATTTGGCTCCTCTGACTGGACTCGAACCAGTGACATACGGATTAACAGTCCGCCGTTCTACCGACTGAACTACAGAGGAATCGTGTGAACGGGGCGCATATTATCGATGCGCCCTGAGGATGTCAAAGGGTGAATGCAGATTTTCAATCGTTTGCCGATTTATTCTCCACTTCGCACATTTGTCAGGCACTTGCCGTTTCCGAAACCTCCTGCTCCGGTTTTTTTCGCGGATATTTCCACAGCCAGCGCCCGCTCACCATGCGCCAGTAGAACAGCGCGCCGCGCACGGCCCAGTCAAGGAACATCCCCAGCCAGACGCCGACAACGCCCATACCTAACATTACCCCCAGCGTGTAGCCCGCCACGACGCGACAGCCCCACATGCCGAGCATGGAGACCCACATCGCAAACCGGGCATCGCGCGCCCCTTTCAGCCCGGCAGGAAGTACCCAGGACGCGGCCCAGATTGGCATAAACGCCGCGTTGAGCCAAATGAGCACCTTCACGACCTCTTTCACGTCATTTTCATGCGTATAGAACGAGGCCATCAGCCCGGCAAAAGGCGCAGTTCCCCACGCAATCGCCGTCAGTCCAATGGTTGAAAGCCAGAAGACATGCCGAAGCTGCCGTTCCGCCTGCCCTATCTGCCCCTTTCCGAGACGTCTGCCGGTGATGATCGTCGACGCCGACCCCAGCGCGTTTCCCGGCAGGTTAATGAGTGAGGCAATGGAGAAGGCAATAAAGTTGCCGGCGATGACGTCTGTTCCCATCCCGGCAACAAACATCTGCGTCAGCAGTTTCCCGCCGTTAAACAACACGGATTCGATGCTGGCCGGAATCCCGATCCCCATCACTTCCCAGATAATGGCGAAGTTAAGCGGACGGAAATAACTTTTCAGCGTCAGGCGCAGCGATGGCGTAATTCCCGCCATCAGTACGCCGATTATCGCCGCCGCACCAATATAGCGGGAAATGGTCAGTCCTAAACCCGCGCCGACAAAGCCCAGCCCCTCCCAGGAAAAGACGCCATAAATCAAAACGCTGCTGATAATGATGTTCAGGATGTTCATGCCGCCGTTGATCAGCAGCGGGATTTTGGTATTCCCTGCTCCACGAAGCGCACCGCTACCAATCAGCGCGATGGCAGCCGCCGGATAACTCAGCACCGTCATTTCCAGGTAGGTGAGAGCCAGATCCTTCACCTCACTGGTCGCTTCTCCCGCGACAAAGTCGATAATTTCTTTGCCGTAATAATGGATAACCGCCGCAAGGATGATCGAAAAGAGGGTCATGATCATCAGCGACTGTCTGGCCGCTTCGCGGGCACGCTTCGGATCGAGCTTACCCAGGCTAAACGCCACCACCACCGTCGTACCGAGATCGATAGCGGCAAAGAAGGACATCACCACCATATTGAAACTATCCGCCAGCCCTACCCCGGCCATAGCTTCTTTACCGAGCCAGCTCACCAGGAATGTGCTCAGCACGCCCATCAACAGGACGCAGGTATTCTCCAGGAAAATAGGCACAGCAAGGGGGGTGATTTCACGCCAGAAGAGAACTCGATAACTCTTACGTTTTGCATACCAGGGCGTGCGCATAATCGCCTGGCGTAGGGGTGCGGTGACGTTCAAAATGGACCTTAGCGAGAAAGTTGAAACTCCATTTCAAATGATGGGGCAGAAATGCGTATCCTGCAAAGTATTTTCCATAAAATTATGTTTGGATTTACAACAAAATGACGACAGAATCATCAAACAAACGCTTTTGCCTGAGATCAGGTTTGACAAAAGTTTTTTCGCCGCTAAGATAAGCCTCCACAACGATTCCTCTGTAGTTCAGTCGGTAGAACGGCGGACTGTTAATCCGTATGTCACTGGTTCGAGTCCAGTCAGAGGAGCCAAATTTAAAAAGCCTGCTTTTAGAGCAGGCTTTTTGCTTTTTTGCGTTCGGTAAAATTTTCGGGTGGCGGCTTCGCCTTACCCGACCTACGTGATAACAGTCCTGTAGGCCCGGTAAGCGCAGCGCCACCGGGCAACAGAGTGTGCGATTACTCGCCTTTCGCGTCGACGTTTTTGATTTCGCCCATCACTTTCAGCTTCTTGGAGATGTCGCGACGCTCTTTGGACAGCTCAGCGTTTTTGATGATGTAGTCATCAACGCGATCTTCATAATCGCTCTTCATGCTGGCGATGATGCCCTGAATAGCTTCAACGCTCATACCTGGCTTGATGTAGTCGCTCAGGTTGTCCAGCAGCAGGACACGTTTCTGGTTGTCACGGATCTTCTTCTCTACGTCCTGGATTTCGCGCTGTAGCTTGTTTTTGCGGCGGAACAGGCGGACGAACTCCAGAACATCCTGGAACGAAGGCTTGGTAGTTTCCATTTTTACACCCCTGATAATGTGAGATTCGGATTCGTTAAAGCAACCGTTTTAACAGACAGCGGCTGCGAATGACAATGAGTATATCGTTTAAAACCATCATAACCCTAATTGTTGCTGAATCGAAGCAGCAGGCATCACATACGCTTTTTATTTGCGCAGAGCCCGGCAAATCAGCTGCGATAACAACTCCAGCTGCCGCGCCAGCTCCATACTCAGCCAGACATAACCATGGATGGGCGTTTCCGCCACATTGTCGCCCTGGCGCTCATTCATCAGCTGTTTGAGCTCGGCGACGATTTCGTTCAGCCGCTCGCTGTTCGCCCGTATCGGCTGCGGGTTACCTTCATAGAGCGCATGAGCGATGGTCAGCAGGGTTTGTTGCGTCATCTGCTGCGTCTCTTTCAGCGTATGCGCGTTGAGCATCAGAAGATGGCTGGGGCGTGAGGCCCAGTGGGCATTGATTTGCAGTTCAAGCATACAGACCAGATTACGGCTGACCGTCTGAATAGCTTCAAAGATGGCTTTCTGGATATGGGTTTCTTTGCTTGCTGGCGTAATTAACCCGCGCATTTTGACCACATCATTGAGGATTTTTTGCAGATGCTTTTCCAGCCGCGGACGCTCAATCAGATTCGGCGAAAACCCGGCCTGGTAGACCCGGTTAAATGCCGTGACGTAGTTTGCCATCTGAATGCGCCAGTGCAGGAAGGCGCGCTGCGGCCAGATGCCGGTAAACAGCATGGCGAGCAACGAGCCGAGGATCACGTCCCCGCTTCGCCACAATGCGGTGGTCATATCGCCCGCCGGTGCGCCGACCACAACCGCGAGCGTAATGCCAATCAGCAGCGCCTGATACGGTTTCTTGCCAAGGGCCAGCCATCCGCAAAGAAACATCGCCACCGCGCACCACAGCAACATGAACGGAAACGAGATCAGCTCCAGTTTCAGGGCGATAAGCCCAAGAGCTGAGCCTAAAACGGTACCGCCTATGCGTTCGAAAGCGCGAGGGACCACGTTCCCCCAGAATGAGATCGGCCCCATCACCACCACCAGCGTGATTAGCGGCCACGTCCCTTCCGGGATATCCAGCAAACGAACCAGTACGAAGGTCAACACAAACGCCAGCGCAATGCGGCAACCGTGCACCACGCGATAATGTTTGTATAACCGAATTTCAAAAGGGGTTAATGACTTGTCGGGGCGCACACCCGTCTCCAGCTCTACGGCAAACCACAATTGTACTGTGTTTTCAGCCGGGTGGATCGCGCCCGGCTGAAAAACCCTGCGTTTCGCAGGATTATCCCACTTTGTGCTCTACCGGTACAAACATCTCAATATCCCAGTAGCCGTCAGCATTGCCATCGTTCAGATAGCGTTCGAAGCAGGGTTTTGCTGCAATCTGGAATTTGCTGTCTTCCAGAAGGGAGTTGAAGAACTGATACCACGGCGTGGCGAAATCATGATTTTCGACGCGCGCGGCAGCAATAGCATACTCTCCGGCAGCAATTTCGGTCATCATCACCCCTTCGCTGTTTTCAGGAATAGTGAAATCGTCTACTACCGTTACGGCGGTAACGCAGCGGAGCTTTTCTGCCGGCACGTCATCCGGATTGTCATAATAAACGGCCACCCACTCCTGCGGCTGAATATGACGACCATCTACCCACATGACCAGCTGTTCAAACCCCTGCTTGACCGTCTTTTCCCACGGCCCCACGAGATGAAAGCCTGCAATCGTACGTTTCTGTTGCTGCCTGATGCTGTAGTCCATGCTGCCTCCGTTTATTACTGTATATATATACACTGTAAAGCAGAATCGAGATTATCGGCAAACCAGGAGTGTTTATTATGTGAGCAGACTCGCAACACTGCCAGTCTGCCCGAAAAGGTTAGAGTTTATGATGCAGATAATCGCCAAGACGGGAGAAAAGTCCACCCTTTTCAACGCTTTCCAGCGTAACCAATGGCCAGTGCGCGACCACCTTGTCACGATCGTACAGCTGGATCTCCCCTACCCGCTGATGCGCTGCGATCGGCGCTTCCAGCTCTTTTTTATCCATCACGTATTTCGCCTTGATGTTCGGCACTTCCGATTTGGGTAATGCCAGCCAGAAGTCCTGATCCGTGCCCAGCGCGATCTGCTCTTCATCGCCGTACCAGATGCGCTCGGTTCCCACTTTTTTACCGTTATGCAGGATCTGCACCGTATCAAAATTTTGCTGTCCCCAGTGCAGCAGCTTGCGCGCCTGATCTTCACGTCCTTTCGGGCTGTCTGCCCCCATCACCACCGCAATCAGTCGACGCTGACCGTCCACCGCGGAGGCAATCAGGTTAAAGCCCGCGCCCGAGGTGTGTCCCGTTTTCAGACCATCCACGTTCATGGTCTTATCCCACAGCAGGCCGTTGCGGTTCTGCTGGGTGATGCCGTTCCAGGTCAGGCTCTTCTCGCTGTACATGTGGTAGAACTCAGGCTCGCCGTGAATGATGGCCCGTGAAAGCACGGCAAGATCGTAAGCGGAGCTGTGCTGACCCGGTGCATCCAGCCCGTGTACGGTTTCGAAGTGGGTATCGCGCAGGTTCAGTTTTTCAACATAGTCATTCATCATCCTGACGAACTGCGGCTGACCGCCCGCCACGTGATCCGCCAGCGCCACGCAGGCATCATTGCCGGAATCAACAATCAGGCCGCGGCTGAGATCGCGCACGGAAACCCGATCGCCCTCCTTCAGAAACATCAGCGACGAACCGTCAAAGACCGGATTGCCTTTTGCCCAGGCGTCACGTCCGACCGTCACAATGTCATCGGGGCTGATGCGGTGGCTATCAATGGCGCGATCGACAACGTACCCCGTCATCAGTTTGGTCAGGCTCGCCGGATTGCGCTGCTGATGTTCGTTGCCCGCCGTTAAGATTTGACCCGTGGTGTAATCCATCAATACCCAGGAGCCAGCCTGGATGGCAGGCGGCTGAGGTGAAAAATCCAGCGGCTCGGCAGCCCGCGCGGATGAAATACTCGAAGCGAGTAAAGAAACAGCAATAAACAGACGGCGTTTCAACGGTATATCCTCAGGTCAGTAAAAATCGATGACCTTTTTACGGGAGTTCTGATGTCGTTACCTGCCTTAATTGCAAAAAAATGTGACAGCACGCAGATTTTTTCGGAACAAATCTCGCAAATTTCTTGCCTGACGGTGCTTTTTGTTCGGACTGCTCACCCCAATCGTTTACCATAGAGACGTCAACTTTTAACAGGATGAGATTACTGGTGTCTGACTCTGCCGCGCGCCCGACTTTTTTGTTCCACGATTACGAAACCTTTGGCACCCATCCGGCGCTGGACCGACCGGCGCAGTTTGCGGCTATCCGTACCGATGACGAATTTAACGTCATCGGCGAACCCGAGGTGTTTTACTGTAAGCCCGCCGATGACTATCTGCCGCAGCCGGGCGCGGTGATGGTGACGGGCATCACGCCTCAGGAAGCGCGGGATAAAGGCGTTAGCGAAGCAGAATTTGCCCGTCGCATCCACGACCTGTTCACGGTGCCCAATACCTGCGTGGTGGGTTACAACAATATCCGTTTTGACGATGAAGTGACGCGCAATATCTTCTACCGCAACTTCTACGATCCGTATGCCTGGAGCTGGCAGAACCGTAATTCACGCTGGGATTTGCTGGATATCATGCGCGCCTGCTATGCGCTGCGCCCGGAGGGGATTAACTGGCCGGAGAACGACGACGGCTTGCCGAGCTTCAGGCTCGAGCACCTGACGCGGGCCAACGGCATTGAGCACAGCAATGCCCACGACGCGATGGCAGACGTTTACGCGACCATCGCTATGGCGAAACTTGTAAAAACCGCGCAGCCGCGCCTGTTTGAGTATCTGTTGAGCCATCGCAGCAAGCAAAAGCTGATGACGCTGATTGACGTGCCGCAGATGAAACCGCTGGTGCATATTTCAGGGATGTTCGGCGCGTGGCGCGGGAATACAAGCTGGGTGGCGCCGCTTGCCTGGCATCCGGACAACCGTAACGCCGTCATCATGGTGGATCTCGCCGGAGATATCTCCCCGCTGCTTGAGCTCGACAGCGACACCTTACGTGAACGGCTCTATACGCCGAAAGAGGCGCTGGGTGACCTGCCAGCCGTACCGGTAAAACTGGTGCACATTAATAAGTGCCCGGTGCTGGCGCAGGCCAACACGCTACGCCCGGAAGACGCCGACCGGCTGGGGATTAACCGTCAGCACTGCCTCGATAACCTGAAAGTGCTGCGCGACAACCCGCAGGTGCGCGAGAAAGTCGTCGCCATTTTTGCCGAAGCAGAGCCGTTCGTGCCGTCTGAGAATGTGGATGCGCAGCTTTATAACGGCTTCTTCAGCGACGCCGATCGCGCGGCGATGAATATCGTGCTGCAAACCGACCCGCGTAACCTGCCCGCGCTGGATATCACCTTCGCAGATAAGCGCATTGAGAAGCTGATGTTTAATTATCGCGCGCGCAACTATCCCGGCACGCTGGATGAAGCAGAGCAGGAGCGCTGGTTACAGCATCGGCGCAACGTGTTTACGCCGGAGTTTCTTAATAGCTACGCCCAGGAGCTGGAGATGCTTTACGGTCAGTATGAAGGGAATGCTGAGAAGCAGGCGCTGCTGAAAGCGCTGTTCCAGTATGCGCAAGAGATTGTCTGAATAGCGGGTACCAAAAAGCCGGAGGCGATGTCTCCGGCTTTTTTTTTGCCCGATGGCGCTTCGCTTACGCGGGCCTGCGGGGTATTTAGGTCGGGTAAGACGTAGCCGCCACCCGACGCAGTCTTACGCGACGTCTTCGTACTGAGGAACCGGGTTGCGGAAGCTCTTCGTCACACAGGCCAGGTAAACCAGGCCGATACCTGCCCAAATCAGGCCAAGCACCATTGAGCTCTCTTCCAGGTTAACCCACAGCGCGCCCACGGTCATAGCACCACACATCGGCAGGAACAGATACTGGAAGTGGTCTTTCAGCGTCTTGTTACGCTTTTCACGGATCCAGAACTGAGAGATCACCGACAGGTTAACAAAGGTAAACGCCACCAGCGCACCAAAGTTAATCAGCGCCGTTGCCATCACCAGGTCAAAGTTAATCGCCAGAAGCGCGATCGCACCGACCAGAATGATGTTCATCGCCGGGGTACGCCAAGTTGGATGCACGTAGCCGAAGAAGCTTTTCGGGAATACGCCATCGCGGCCCATAACGTACATCAGACGCGCAACGCCTGCATGCGCGGCCATACCGGACGCCAGTACGGTGATGGTGGAGAAGATCAGCGCGCCGACCTGGAACGCTTTACCCGCCACATAGAGCATAATTTCCGGCTGAGAAGCATCCGGATCTTTGAAGCGAGAGATATCCGGGAAGTACAGCTGGAGGAAATAGGTCGAGAAAATAAAGATCAGGCCACCAATCAGCGCCGTCAGGAAGATTGCACGCGGAATTACGCGCTCTGCATCTTTCGTTTCTTCAGACAGGTTGCTGATACCATCAAAACCGGTAAAGGAGAAGCACAGAATCGTCGCCCCGGTAATCATCGGGATCACATGCGCATCACCAGACCAGAACGGCTTGTTGCTCGCCAGAGTGCCCGCGCCTTCACCGTGGAACACACCGTAAATCACCATGCCGAGGATCACGGCAATCAGTACAACCTGAAGCACAACGATAACGGAGTTAAAGTTGGCAACGGACTTGATGCTGCGAAGGTTGAAGGCCGTCATAAAGGCCACCAGCGCCACGACGAACATCCAGGATGGAATCGATGGCACCAGCGCTTCAAAATAAATTTTTGCCAGCAGAATGTTGATCATCGGCGCGAACAGATAGTCGAGCAGCGAAGACCAGCCCACCATAAAGCCTACCGTCGGGCTGATGGATTTCTGGGCATAGGTGTAGGCGGAACCGGCAGACGGATAGCGGCGCACCAGTTTACCGTAGCTGAGCGCGGTAAAGAGGATCGCAATCAGTGCAAAGCCGTAAGCCGTCGGCACATGACCGTCCGTGAGGCCTGAAACGATACCGAATGTATCGAACAGCGTCATCGGTTGCATATAGGCAAGGCCCATCATGACAACCGGAATCAACGTAAGCGTTTTACGTAATTCCACGCGAGAGGTGTTTGGAGTTGCGTTATGCGACATAGTTATTCTCCTTTACGGTGATAACCGCCACGTAAGCGAAAAATTGCCCCATTTCTTTCTTCCTCAGCGACAACAACTGTCGGATTTTAGTAAGTATCTATCCGGTACGAAGCCCGGCCTCTTGGTTTTTAGTTTCGTTTCGTACATGCAAAAAAAAATAACCGACGCCTTTTATATCGTCGATTATTTATTTGTTTGCAGCGGCGGCATTTTGCCCTATTCAAGATACAAAAGGCAATACATTGAGAAACCTGCCCATAAAATAATTTTTCTAACTGGTTGATTTACCATCATCTGCCTGAGTGTAAACTGTCGCGATAGCACTATTTGCTAAAATTTCGTCTCGCCACCAGGCGCTGGCAAGCCCGGCGGTCTGTTCATTCCAGCCCACCCATACCGATTCGTTACTGCTCTGCGCTAAAACTTGTTTTTCCACCAGCGCTCCGCTGTCAATAAACCGCTGCGCTAAATAACGGGGAAGGTAACCGCACCCCAGGCCGCTTATTTGCAGCTCCAGCTTGGTTTTAAAATCAAAAACGGTGATGGCCTCCTGCTCATCCAGCATCTGCGATGAAATGCCGCACTCGGGGCGAGAACTGTCTCCAACCACAATGGCACGATAGTTTTTAATGACGCGTCGGGTAACCGGCTCCGGTTCATTCGCCAGCGGGTGATGAGGCGCAACGGCAAAAACCTGCTCCAGAACACCCAGCCGCGCAAAACCAAATTCGCTCAACTGGGGAGGCTCATGCAGCGCGCCAACGATGATATCCGCCCTGCCCTGCGTCAGGGCCTCCCAGGAACCGCCCAGCACGCCATTGATAAAAACCAGCCGGGTGACGCTGTGGCGCTGATAGAACGCCTCAATAAGCGGGGTAAGCAGGGAGAAAGGGAATGTATCATCAACCCCAATCACCAGCTCATTTTCCCAGCCCTGATGAAGTTTGACGGCCTGTTTTTCCAGCTCGCGAACCGTATGCAGCACGTCACGCCCTTTTTCCAGCAGCATCTGCCCTGTACGGGTGAAACGCGCGCGATGCCCGGTGCGGTCAAGGATTTGGATATTAAGATCGCTCTCGAGCTTTTGCACGGTGTAGCTCAGAGCCGAAGGGGTTTTATAGAGCTTCGCCGAGGCGGCGGCAAAGCTCCCCTCTTTTTCCAGCGCATCCAGAATAACAAGAACATCCAGCAGCGGTTTCATCTTCGCCCCCTTGCGGTGTGCGATTGTCTCCGCCGGCGCAATTATTCCATGGGCATTACCAGCGGATCGGGATACTGATACTCAAATCCCAGTTCATGGCAAATACGATTGCCATCAATAATTTTGCCTTTGCGCTCCCCCTGCGCATCACTGAATACCGGCGGCGCCAGGCCAAGCTGGCGCGCCATCAGCGGATAAAAGGTACTACGCGGCGGATGCGAAGGCGCACATATATTATAGATGTGCCCCCCTTTCGGAGCCTGTAAAAGCAGTTCTATGGCGCCGATAACATCCTCAAGGTGCACAAGATTAACCCCGTGCTGGCCATCCGGCGCGGATTTACCGGCAAAGAAGCGCCCCGGATGACGCCCCGGCCCCACCAGCCCGGCCAGACGTAAGATATCCACCTGCGTGCCAGGCAGATTGTGCAGCCAGTCTTCCAGCTCTTTCAGCACCCGGCCGCTGGCGGTCACCGGACGGCGCTCGGTGTTTTCTTTCGCCGTACCGTCGATAGCGCCATAGACGGAGGTGGAGCTGGTGAAAATGATGCGCGGGATATGGTGCGCCAGGGCGCTGTCGACAATCTCCTGCACCGCCTGCAAGTAAAACGTCTCGCCCGGGCCGCTGCGCCGCGCCGGTAAGGTAATGACCAGCGCGTCCACATTCATCAGTTCATCCAGCTCGTCGGTATCGCAGATAAGCTCGGGTTCGAGACGCAGCTCGACACCATCAATGCCGCACATGCGTGCCGCTTCAACCCCATCTCGGGTGGTCTTACTCCCTGTCACCTGCCAGCCTTTCGCGGCTAATGACATCGCCAGTGGCATTCCTAACCATCCTAACCCGACAATCGCGACCTTTTTCATTACATTCTCCGCTTAACGATGCCTGTTATAAGGCTACGCCAGCCTGGTGGAACGCACAATTCATACCATCAATATGAAATGAATTAATGATCAAAAAAAGCCCTTGCTTTATGGCGTACAACTGGTTTAGGTTAAAAGACATCAAATGCATAAGCATTCAACGAGAATTTATATGACACGCGTTCCTTTTAAAAACCACCATCATCACCATCATCCTGACTAGTCTTTCAGGCGATGTGTGCTGGAAGACGTTTGGATCTTCCAGTGGTGCATGAACGCATGAAAAAGCCCCCGGAAGATCTTCTTCCGGGGGCTTTTTTTTGGACCGCATTCAGACAGGTTAAAACAGGTTAACGAGGAACACAGAATGTTAGATAACTCACGTTTACGCATAGCTATTCAAAAATCAGGCCGTTTAAGCGACGATTCACGCGAACTGCTGGCCCGCTGCGGGATTAAAATCAACCTGCACACCCAGCGCCTGATCGCCCTGGCTGAAAATATGCCGATCGACATTCTGCGCGTACGTGATGACGATATCCCGGGCCTGGTGATGGATGGCGTCGTTGATCTCGGCATCATCGGCGAAAACGTACTGGAAGAAGAGTTGTTAACCCGCCGCGCGCAGGGCGAAGATCCGCGTTACTTTACCCTGCGTCGTCTGGACTTTGGCGGCTGCCGCCTGTCGCTGGCCACGCCGGTCGATGAAGCCTGGGACGGCCCGGCCGCGCTGAACGGCAAACGTATCGCCACCTCTTACCCTCACCTGCTGAAGCGTTACCTCGATCAAAAAGGCGTGCAGTTTAAATCCTGTCTGCTGAATGGCTCTGTTGAAGTGGCGCCGCGTGCGGGCCTGGCCGATGCCATCTGTGACCTCGTCTCCACCGGCGCCACGCTCGAAGCGAACGGCCTGCGCGAAGTGGAGGTGATCTACCGCTCCAAAGCGTGCCTTATCCAGCGCGACGGCGAGATGGCCGACGCCAAACAGCAGCTCATCGACAAACTGCTGACCCGCATTCAGGGCGTGATTCAGGCGCGTGAATCCAAATACATCATGATGCATGCGCCAACCGAGCGTCTGGAGGAAGTGATTGCCCTGCTGCCGGGCGCTGAGCGTCCAACCATTCTGCCGCTGGCGGGCGACCAGCAGCGCGTGGCGATGCACATGGTGAGCAGCGAAACCCTGTTCTGGGAAACCATGGAAAAACTGAAGGCGCTGGGCGCAAGCTCCATTCTGGTGCTGCCAATTGAGAAGATGATGGAGTAACGACCATGAGCTTTAACACAATCATCGACTGGAATACCTGTAGCGACGCGCAACAGCGCGAGCTGCTGATGCGCCCGGCAATTTCCGCTTCGGAGAGCATCACCCGCACCGTGGCGGAGATCCTCGATAACGTCAAAGCCCGCGGGGACGACGCGCTGCGCGAGTACAGCGCAAAGTTTGACAAGACGGAAGTCGGCGCTTTACAGGTTACCGAGCAGGAAATCAATGATGCCAGCAATCGTCTGGGTGATGACATCAAACAGGCGATGGCCGTCGCGGTGAAAAATATTGATACCTTCCACACCGCGCAGAAATTGCAGGCGGTGGATGTGGAAACCCTGCCCGGCGTGCGCTGCCAGCAGGTGACGCGCCCGGTGGCGTCCGTTGGCCTCTATATTCCCGGCGGCTCTGCTCCGCTGTTTTCGACCGTCCTGATGCTGGCCACCCCGGCACGTATTGCCGGTTGTCAGAAGGTGGTGCTCTGCTCTCCGCCACCGATCGCCGACGAGATCCTGTACGCGGCGAAGCTGTGCGGCGTGCAGGCAATTTATAAAGTGGGCGGTGCGCAGGCGATTTCCGCCCTGGCGTTCGGGACGGGATCCATTCCTAAGGTCGACAAAATCTTTGGCCCGGGCAATGCCTACGTGACCGAGGCGAAACGCCAGGTCAGCCAGCGTCTGGACGGCGCGGCGATTGATATGCCTGCCGGTCCGTCTGAGGTGCTGGTGATTGCCGACAGCGGCGCTACACCGGATTTCGTGGCCTCTGACCTGCTCTCGCAGGCCGAGCACGGCCCTGACTCGCAGGTGATTTTACTGACGCCAGATGCCGACATGGCAAAACGCGTGGGCGACGCCGTTGAGCGTCAGCTGGCTGACCTGCCGCGTGCGGAAACGGCGCGTCAGGCGTTATCCGCCAGCCGCCTGATTGTGGCCCGCGATCTTGACCAGTGCATCGCCATCTCCAACCAGTACGGTCCTGAGCACCTGATTATTCAGACCCGTAACGCGCGCGATCTGGTCGACAGCATAACCAGCGCAGGCTCAGTGTTCCTCGGGGACTGGTCACCGGAATCCGCCGGGGATTACGCCTCCGGCACCAACCACGTGCTGCCCACGTATGGCTATACCTCAACCTGCTCCAGCCTGGGGCTGGCGGATTTCCAGAAGCGCATGACCGTGCAGGAACTCTCCCGCGAGGGATTTGCCTCGCTGGCGTCGACCATTGAAACCCTGGCCGCCGCCGAGCGCCTGACTGCCCACAAAAATGCCGTGACGCTGCGCGTTGCCGCCCTGAAGGAGCAAGCATGAACATCGAAGAATTAGCCCGCGAAAATGTCCGTCGCCTGACGCCCTATCAGTCTGCGCGTCGTCTTGGCGGCAACGGCGACGTCTGGCTGAATGCCAACGAATATCCCACGGCGGTGGCCTTTGAGCTCTCGCAGCAGACGCTGAACCGCTACCCGGAGTGTCAGCCGAAAGCGGTGATCGAGAACTATGCGCAGTATGCAGGCGTAAAGCCTGAGCAGGTGCTGGTCAGCCGTGGGGCGGATGAAGGGATTGAGCTGCTGATCCGCGCCTTCTGCGAGCCGGGTAAAGACGCGGTGATGTACTGCCAGCCCACCTACGGCATGTACAGCGTCAGCGCCGAAACCTTTGGCGTGGCCTGCCGCAACGTGCAGGCGCTGGACAACTGGCAGCTGGATTTGCAGGGCATTGCCGATAACCTCGACGGCGTGAAGGTGGTGTTTGTCTGTAGCCCGAACAACCCGACCGGGCAGATTATCAATCCGCAGGATATCCGTTCTCTGCTGGAAATGACGCGCGGCAAAGCGCTGGTCGTGGCCGACGAAGCCTACATTGAGTTCTGCCCACAGGCGACACTGGCAGGCTGGCTTGAAGAGTATCCGCATCTCGTTGTGCTGCGTACCCTTTCCAAAGCCTTCGCCCTCGCCGGCCTTCGCTGTGGATTTACGCTGGCAAATAAAGCAATTATCGACCTGCTGCTGAAAGTCATCGCCCCGTATCCGCTCTCGACGCCAGTTGCCGATATTGCGGCACAGGCGCTGGCCCCGCAGGGCATCAGCGCGATGCGCGAGCGTGTGGCGCAGATCCTGGAAGAGCGTCAGTATCTTGTCGATGCCCTGAAAACGATTCCGTGCGTGGAAGAGGT
This sequence comes from Enterobacter sp. BWH52, assembly GCF_001037565.1. NCBI lineage: Bacteria > Pseudomonadati > Pseudomonadota > Gammaproteobacteria > Enterobacterales > Enterobacteriaceae > Enterobacter > Enterobacter sp. BWH52. The sequence goes on from NZ_KQ089854.1 coordinate 2,915,041, forward strand.
GTTCGACTCGGAAACCAACTACATCCTGGTGCGCTTCACCGCCTCAAGCGCGATATTTAAATCGTTGTGGGATCAGGGCATTATCTTACGAGACCAGAATAAACAACCTACCCTGAGCGGCTGCCTGCGTATTACCGTCGGCACCCGTGCAGAGAGCCAGCGCGTGATTGACGCCCTGAAAGCGGAGAAAGTATGAGTCAGAAGTATCTCTTTATCGATCGTGACGGCACCATCATCTCGGAGCCACCCAGCGATTTTCAGGTCGATCGTTTCGACAAGCTGGCGTTTGAACCCGACGTGATCCCGGTGCTGCTGAAGCTTCAGAAAGCAGGCTATAAGCTGGTAATGATCACCAACCAGGACGGTCTGGGCACCGACAGCTTCCCGCAGGCGGACTTTGACGGCCCGCACAACCTGATGATGCAGGTGCTGACCTCGCAGGGCATCGCCTTCGACGAGGTGCTTATCTGCCCGCATATGCCTGCCGACGAGTGCGACTGCCGGAAGCCGAAATTGAAGCTTGTTGAACGTTATCTGGCTGAAGAGGCGCTGGATAAAGCCAACAGCTATGTGATCGGGGATCGCGTCACGGATATCACGCTGGCGGAAAACATGGGCATTGCGGGTCTGCGCTATAACCGCGACACGCTAAACTGGGCGATGATTGGCGAGCAGCTCACCAGACGCGACCGCTATTCCCACGTTGAACGCAACACCAAAGAGACGCAGATCGACGTGAAGGTCTGGCTCGACCGCGAAGGCGGCAGCAAGATCCACACCGGCGTCGGTTTCTTTGACCACATGCTGGATCAAATCGCCACGCACGGCGGCTTCCGTATGGAGATCACGGTTAAGGGCGACCTGTATATCGACGATCACCACACCGTGGAAGATACCGGCCTGGCGCTGGGCGAAGCCCTGAAGCTGGCGCTCGGCGACAAGCGCGGCATCAACCGCTTCGGCTTTGTTCTGCCGATGGACGAGTGCCTGGCGCGCTGCGCGATGGATATCTCCGGACGTCCGCACCTGGAATATAAAGCTGACTTCACCTACCAGCGCGTGGGCGATCTCAGCACCGAGATGGTGGAACACTTCTTCCGCTCGCTTTCTTACACTATGGGCCTGACGCTGCACCTGAAAACCAAAGGCAAAAACGATCACCACCGCGTCGAGAGCCTGTTCAAAGCCTTTGGCCGTACCCTGCGCCAGGCGATCCGCGTGGAAGGTGACGCCCTGCCCTCGTCGAAAGGAGTGCTGTAATGAACGTGGTGATTCTGGACACCGGATGCGCCAATCTGAACTCCGTACAGTCGGCGATTATGCGCCACGGCTACGAGCCGGTGGTGAGCCGCGACCCGGACGTGGTGCTGCGTGCGGATAAACTCTTTCTGCCGGGCGTAGGCACCGCCCAGGCGGCGATGGATCAGATCCACGAGCGCGAGCTGGTTGATCTCATCAAAGCCTGTACTCAACCGGTGCTGGGCATTTGCCTCGGGATGCAGCTGCTTGGCCGCCGCAGCGAAGAGAGCAACGGTGTCGATCTGCTGGGCATTATAGAAGAAGACGTGCCGAAAATGACCGACCACGGCCTGCCGCTGCCGCACATGGGCTGGAACCGCGTTTATCCGAAGGCGGGCAACAGGCTGTTCCAGGGTATTGAAGACGGCGCGTACTTCTATTTCGTCCACAGCTACGCCATGCCCGTGAATACCTACACCATCGCCCAGTGCAATTACGGCGAGGCGTTCACCGCCGCCGTGCAGAAAGATAACTTTTACGGCGTGCAGTTTCACCCGGAACGCTCCGGTGCCGCCGGTGCGCAACTGCTGAAAAATTTCCTGGAGATGTGATGATAATTCCCGCTTTAGATTTAATTGACGGCACGGTTGTTCGTCTCCACCAGGGCGATTACGGGCAGCAGCGCGACTACGGCAACGACCCGCTGCCGCGGTTACAGGCTTACGCCGCCGAGGGCGCTGAGGTGTTGCATCTGGTCGATCTGACCGGCGCGAAAGATCCGGCGAAGCGCCAGATCCCGCTGCTTAAAACACTGGTGGCTGGCGTGGACGTCCCGGTGCAGGTTGGCGGCGGCGTGCGTACGGAAGCCGATGTTGCCGCCTTACTGGACGCGGGCGTGGCGCGCGTGGTGGTCGGTTCGACCGCTGTGAAAGATCCTGAGACGGTCAAGGGCTGGTTTCGCCGCTTCGGCGCGGATGCGCTGGTGCTGGCGCTGGATGTGCGCATTGACGCACAGGGTAACAAGCAGGTCGCGGTCAGCGGCTGGCAGGAAAACTCCGGCGTAACGCTGGAAGAGCTGGTAGGGATGTATCTCCCCGTAGGGCTGAAGCACGTCCTGTGCACGGATATTTCACGCGATGGTACGCTCGCAGGATCTAACGTCTCGCTGTATGAAGAGGTTTGCGCGCGTTATCCGCAGGTGGCGTTTCAGTCCTCTGGCGGTATCGGCGACCTGGCGGATATCGCCGCTCTGCGCGGAAGCGGTGTACGCGGCGTGATCGTGGGTCGCGCGCTGCTTGAAGGCAAATTTACGGTGAAGGAGGCGATTCAATGCTGGCAAAACGGATAATTCCCTGCCTGGACGTGCGTGATGGTCAGGTTGTAAAAGGCGTGCAGTTCCGCAACCACGAGATCATTGGCGACATTGTTCCACTGGCAAAACGCTATGCCGAAGAAGGCGCAGACGAACTGGTATTTTACGATATCACCGCCTCCAGCGATGGCCGCGTGGTGGATAAAAGCTGGGTGGCGCGCGTGGCAGAGGTGATTGATATTCCCTTCTGCGTGGCGGGCGGGATTAAATCTGCTGACGATGCGGCGAAAATTCTCTCTTTCGGTGCGGACAAAATTTCGATTAACTCCCCTGCGCTCGCCGACCCGGAGCTGATTACGCGTCTGGCGGACCGCTTTGGCGTGCAGTGCATTGTCGTGGGGATCGACACCTGGTTTGATACCGCGACGGGAAAATATCACGTTAACCAGTACACTGGCGATGAAAGCCGCACGCGCGTCACCCAATGGGAGACGCTGGACTGGGTGCAGGAAGTGCAAAAACGCGGTGCGGGTGAGATTGTGCTGAACATGATGAACCAGGACGGCGTACGCAACGGTTACGACCTCGAGCAACTGAAAAAAGTGCGCGCGGTCTGCCAGGTTCCGCTGATTGCCTCCGGCGGCGCGGGCACCATGGAACACTTCCTTGAAGCCTTCCGCGATGCGAACGTAGACGGCGCGCTGGCCGCCTCCGTGTTCCATAAACAGATTATCAATATTGGTGAGTTAAAAACGTACCTGGCCGACCAGGGCGTGGAGATCAGGGTATGTTAACAGAGCAACAACAGGCGCAGCTGGACTGGGAAAAAACTGACGGATTACTGCCGGTGGTTGTACAGCATGCCGTTTCAGGCGAAGTGCTGATGCTGGGATACATGAACCAGGAGGCACTGACAAAAACGCTCGACAGCGGCAAGGTGACGTTTTTCTCGCGCACCAAACAGCGCCTGTGGACGAAAGGGGAAACCTCGGGTCACTTCCTGAATGTGGTCAGCATTACGCCAGACTGCGACAACGACACCCTGCTGGTGCTGGTCAACCCGATTGGGCCGACCTGCCACAAAGGCACCAGCAGCTGCTTCGGCGAGACGAGCCACCAGTGGCTGTTCCTCTATCAGCTGGAACAATTACTGGCAGAGCGTAAATCAGCGGATCCTGAGAGCTCATACACGGCGAAGCTGTACGCCAGCGGCACCAAACGTATTGCGCAGAAAGTGGGTGAGGAAGGCGTTGAAACGGCGCTGGCGGCCACCGTGCATGATCGGGAGGAGCTGACGAACGAAGCGTCGGATTTAATGTATCACCTGCTGGTGCTGCTTCAGGATCAGGAGCTGGATTTAACGACGGTGATTGAGAATTTGCGGAAACGGCACAAATAAAAAAGACCGGGGAAACCCGGTCTTTTTTTGTCTGTAAATCAGGATCTTGGCTTGTAGTTTCTCAGCGCGTTACGGCCGAGGACGACACCAGAACCGATAATTCCGCCGAACAGTACGGCAAGGATGAGGGTAATAACAATTTTCGGGCTGTCGCGTCGGATAGGCAGGTTCGGCTTCATGACGTAACGATAGACGTGAATAGTGTCTGGGTTAACGTTGAGGTTCTGAATATCCAGTAAATTTTGTTTGGTTTGGTAGTAAGCGCCTGAGAAGACCAGTGGGCGAGACGCTTCGTTATCAACCATTGACTTGAGCGCTACGGTACCCAACAGGAACATGGTTTCCTGAGTAACATCCTGAGTCTGTTGAAGCTGCGGAGTGGTGATCTTAGCGGCTTCTGCGTTCTTCAGCGCCTCAGTAATCTGCTTAATGCGTAGATCTTTCTGCTCCTGAGCAACTTTCTCCTGATTCTGGAGGGAGTCGTTCAGGGTTGTAATCTGCTGCTTGAGGTTATCTCTGAGATCAAGCGTCAGTTCTTTTGCCGTCTGCTCGTCAACCTGCTGAATGTACTGAGCTAATTGCTTTTGAGCTGCTTCAGCGGATTCGCCCTGATAGCTTACGGTTAAAGGCAAACTTTGTCCTTTAACGGTAGGCTCAATAGTCAGTTTTTCCGGATCTTCCTGATTCTCCAGCGCCTGAGCTAATGCCGAGAAGGAGGAATTGAAACGTCCAATAGCACGATTCTGAATGTCTAACATGGAGGGAGCTGCCCCGCCATAGAGGATATTCAAAGCATTGGAATAGGTGGCGATCTGTGCCGCATCAGGCTGGGCTATGATAGCAGATGACGTCCATTTCTCTTTGGCTACAGTAATATAAATAACGGCGAGAACGATAAAAGCAGCAACAAATGCCCCTATTACCCACTTACCACGCCACAGCTGTAGCACTAAATCCAGTAAATCAATTTGCTCCGGGTCATTGTTGCGTGTGACCAGGTTATCGTTGTTGTGCGTCATACAATCCCTAACAGATGAAAAAGGGCAAAAACAATCTTGTTTCCTTAGTGTATCTGTTGCTGGCGATTTTTCTATAAGAATCCGATGAGTTATATCGGAAAGATGGGTTATGTAAGTGAAGTGCGACGCGCTATCATAGTCGGATTCTGATGTCCTTGGACATCAACAAGAACACTGTGAATGAGGGAAGCTATGAAATTTCTTGTAACGGGCGCCGCGGGCTTTATCGGTTCTCATGTCAGCAAGCGCCTGCTTGATGCAGGGCATGAAGTTGTTGGGATTGATAATCTGAATGATTACTATGACCCTAACCTCAAGCTCGCTCGCCTCGAACTGCTCAAATCCGAGAGTTTCACCTTCCACAAGCTGGACTTAGCGGACCGCGAGGGCATGGCTGCGCTCTTCGCCAATGAAAAATTTGACCGCGTGATCCATCTTGCCGCCCAGGCGGGCGTGCGTTACTCGCTGGAAAACCCGCATGCCTACGCGGATGCGAACCTGGTAGGTCACCTGAACGTGCTGGAGGGCTGTCGCCACAACAAGGTTCAGCATCTTCTGTATGCTTCATCCAGTTCTGTTTACGGCCTCAACCGTAAGATGCCGTTTTCTACTGACGACTCCGTGGATCACCCGGTATCCCTGTATGCGGCAACCAAAAAAGCTAACGAGCTGATGTCGCATACCTATTCGCATCTGTACAACCTGCCGACCACTGGCCTCCGCTTCTTTACCGTCTACGGCCCGTGGGGACGCCCGGACATGGCGCTGTTCAAATTCACCAAAGCCATGATTGAAGGCAACAGCATCGACGTATACAACTACGGCAAGATGAAGCGCGACTTCACCTATATCGATGATATTGCGGAGGCGATTATTCGCCTACAGGACGTTATTCCTCAGGCCGATGCCGACTGGACGGTCGAAGCCGGTTCGCCAGCAACCAGCTCTGCCCCGTATCGCGTGTATAACATCGGTAACAGTTCACCTGTCGAACTGATGGATTACATCACCGCGCTTGAAGAGGCGCTGGGCAAAGAAGCGGTGAAAAATATGATGCCGATCCAGCCGGGTGACGTACTGGAGACCAGTGCGGATACTAAAGCGCTGTACGACGTCATTGGGTTTAAACCACAGACCTCCGTGAAAGAAGGCGTGAAAAACTTTGTCGACTGGTACCGCAACTTCTATAACGTTTAAAACAAAAAACCCGGCAAAATGCCGGGTTTTTTGTATCACCGTTTTACTCAGTCACTGCCGAACAAATCGCGGGTATAGACTTTATCTTTCACGTCCGCGAGCTCTTCCGCCATGCGGTTGGAGATAATTACATCCGCTTCTTTCTTAAACGCATCCAGATCGCGGATCACACGCGAATGGAAGAACTCATCTTCCTGCATCGCCGGTTCATAAATAATGACCTGCACGCCCTTCGCCTTAATACGCTTCATGATCCCCTGAATGGAAGAAGCGCGGAAGTTATCGGAACCGCTCTTCATGATCAGACGATACACGCCCACCACTTTCGGCTGACGCGCGAGAATGGAATCCGAGATGAAGTCTTTACGCGTGCGGTTGGCATCCACAATGGCAGAAATCAGGTTGTTCGGCACCGCCTGATAGTTAGCCAGCAACTGCTTGGTGTCTTTTGGCAGACAGTAGCCGCCGTAACCGAATGACGGGTTGTTATAGTGGTTACCGATACGCGGGTCAAGACACACGCCCTCGATGATCTGACGGGTGTTCAGACCTAAGCTCTCGGCATAGCTGTCCAGCTCGTTGAAGTAAGCCACACGCATCGCCAGATAGGTATTAGCGAAAAGCTTAATGGCCTCTGCCTCGGTGGAATCGGTGAACAGCACCGGAATATCTTTTTTGATTGCGCCTTCCTGAAGCAACGCAGCAAAACGCTCCGCACGCTCGGAACGCTCGCCAATCACGATACGGGATGGGTGCAGGTTATCGTATAACGCCCTGCCCTCGCGGAGAAATTCCGGCGAGAAGAAGACATTATCAATACCCAACTCTTCTTTAATCGATTTGGTGAAGCCCACTGGAATCGTCGACTTGATGATCATCACTGCGTTCGGGTTAATTGCCGTAACGTCTTTGATCACCGCTTCAACAGTTGAGGTATTGAAGTAGTTGGTTTTAGGATCGTAGTCGGTTGGCGTGGCGATGATGACGAAATCCGCATCGCGGTATGCGTCTTCTTTGTCCGTGGTAGCGCGGAAGTTCAGCGGCTTAGTCGCGAGGTATTCTTCAATCTCTTTATCGACGATCGGGGACTTCTTCTGGTTAAGCATGTCCACTTTTGCCTGCACGATATCCAGCGCAACCACTTCATGGTTTTGTGCAATCAGAATACCGTTTGAGAGACCAACATAGCCTGTTCCGGAGATGGTTATTTTCATTTGTTTGACTTCTACACGTTTGAGTTTTTGATGACCATAACACAGTCACCACAATGATTAACTAAGCGTTTTTTATCGCTAACCTTCATTCGCTGTCAAGGTTTCAGGTTTTTTGAAAAATGTTTTTGCTCAACAAAAAGTCCTGTCGTTACACTAAGCAAAGTACCTGTTTTACAGCGACAATAAGACGTTAAAGGGCAGTCGAGAGTAAGCAGAGGAAAACTGCTTACTTCGTCAAATCAGACTAATCCCTTGGTCAGATTCAGCAGATACTGCCCATACCCGGTCTTTTTCAATGGTTCAGCGAGTACCCGAAGTTGTTCGGCATCAATAAAACCTCGTCGGAACGCAATCTCTTCAGGACATGAAACTTTTAGCCCCTGTCGCTCTTCAATTGTGGCGATAAAATTGCTTGCTTCGATCATACTCTGATGCGTTCCGGTATCCAGCCAGGCGTAACCGCGCCTCATCATTGCGACAGACAATCGTCCCTGCTGCATATAGATGCGGTTGATGTCGGTAATTTCGAGTTCACCTCGCTCGGACGGCGTTAAACTTTTGGCCATCTCAACCACATCGTTGTCGTAAAAATAAAGACCGGTTATTGCGTAATTACTCTTGGGTTGCTGAGGCTTCTCCTCAAGACCAATTGCAGTACCGTCTTTATCAAACTCAACGACGCCATAGCGTTCCGGATCGCTGACATGATAGGCGAATACGGTCGCCCCCTCTTGCTGGCTTGCTGCGCCTTCAAGCAGTCTGGGGAGATCGTGTCCGTAGAAAATATTATCGCCTAATACCAGCGCACAATTATCCTCACCGATAAACTCTTCACCCAGAATAAAAGCTTGTGCCAGTCCATCAGGACTTGGTTGCACTTTGTACTGGATATGCAATCCCCACTGGCTACCGTTCCCGAGCAGTTGTTCAAAACGCGGAGTGTCCTGAGGCGTACTGATAATCAGAATATCCCGTATACCTGCCAGCATAAGCGTAGAGAGCGGGTAATAGATCATTGGCTTATCGTAAATTGGCAACAATTGCTTACTTACGGCCATAGTCACGGGATAAAGACGTGTACCCGATCCGCCAGCTAATATAATCCCTTTACGTTTCGTCATTTACTTACGCTCCCCATAATTCTGCTCTATCCAGCTCTTATAGGCGCCGCTTTTCACATTCGATACCCACTCCTGGTTATTCAAATACCATTTAACCGTTTTACGGATGCCGCTTTCAAAGGTTTCCACAGGAGTCCATCCGAGCTCGTCGCTAATTTTATGAGCATCAATTGCATAACGTCTGTCGTGACCTGGTCGGTCCGCGACATAAGTAATTTGTGCGCGATAGGATGTTTCTTTCGGTACCATGTCATCGAGCAGATCACAAATGGTCTGAACGACTTCAATATTTTTCTTCTCGTTATGGCCGCCAATATTATAGGTTTCTCCCGGCTTACCCGTGGTCAGAACCGTATACAGTGCACGAGCATGATCTTCAACGTATAACCAGTCACGGATTTGATCGCCCTTACCGTAGATCGGCAATGGTTTATTATCCAGCGCATTAAGGATAACAAGAGGGATCAGCTTTTCAGGAAAGTGGTATGGGCCATAATTATTCGAACAATTTGTCACAATCCCAGGTAAACCATAGGTGCGTATCCAGGCCCGAACTAAATGGTCGCTGGACGCTTTTGACGCTGAGTAAGGGCTACTTGGCTGGTACGCTGTTTTCTCGGTAAACAGCGGTAACGGGACAGAATCATGATATTCATCAGGATGTGGCAGATCGCCGTAAACCTCATCAGTTGAAATGTGATGGAAACGGAAGGTAGATTTTGCTGCCTCGTCCAGTGAAGACCAGTAAGCACGGCTCGTTTCTAACAGGTTATACGTGCCAACAATATTGGTTTCAATAAACGCAGCGGGACCTGTAATAGAACGGTCGACATGGCTCTCGGCAGCCAGGTGCATTACCGCATGAGGCTGATGGGTAGCAAAAATACGCGCCATTGCCTCTTTATCACATATATCGGCATGCTCAAAAACATAGCGTTCGCTATCGCTTACTTCACGCAAGGATTCCAGATTACCGGCATAGGTCAATTTATCAACGTTAACAACGCTATCCCGAGTATTGCTAATAATATGTCGGATAACCGCGGAACCGATAAAACCGGCACCGCCAGTAACTAGAATTTTCACGCAATCTATTCCATTAAACAGTAGGTGGATCGGGTAAGATAAAAAAGCCCGGTATCGCTACCGGGCTTGATGGCATGGCTAACCGTATATTAATCCAGCCATTCGGTGTGGAACACACCTTCTTTATCCGTACGCTTATAGGTATGCGCACCGAAGTAGTCACGCTGTGCCTGAATCAGGTTCGCTGGGAGAACGGCAGCACGATAGCTGTCATAGTATGCCACCGCAGCGGAGAAGGTCGGAACCGGGATACCATTCTGCACCGCGTACGCAACAACATCACGCAGCGCCTGCTGATATTCGTCAGCAATCTGCTTGAAGTAAGGCGCCAGCAGAAGGTTGGCGATACCCGCATTTTCAGCATAGGCATCAGTGATTTTTTGCAGGAACTGGGCGCGAATGATACAGCCGGCACGGAAGATCTTCGCTATCTCGCCATAGTTCAGATCCCAGTTGTTCTCGTCTGAAGCTGCACGCAGCTGAGAGAAGCCCTGCGCGTAAGAGACGATTTTACCCAGGTACAGTGCACGACGGACTTTTTCAACGAATTCAGCTTTGTCACCAGCGGGTTTAGCCTGAGGACCAGACAGCACCTTAGATGCCGCAACGCGCTGCTCTTTCAGAGAAGAGATATAACGTGCAAATACGGATTCGGTGATCAGGGATAATGGCTCACCCAGATCCAGAGAGCTCTGGCTGGTCCATTTACCGGTGCCTTTGTTAGCGGCTTCATCCAGAATCACATCAACCAGGTATTTACCCTCTTCATCTTTCTTGGTGAAGATATCTTTGGTGATGTCGATAAGGTAGCTGTTCAGCTCGCCTTTGTTCCACTCGGTGAAGGTCTCTGCGAGCTCCTCGTTGGAGAGGTTCAGACCGCCCTTCAGCAGAGAGTAGGCTTCAGCAATCAGCTGCATGTCGCCATATTCAATTCCGTTGTGAACCATTTTCACGTAATGACCAGCGCCATCAGGACCGATATAGGTCACGCATGGCTCGCCGTCTTCAGCTACGGCTGCGATTTTAGTCAGAATAGGCGCAACCAGTTCGTACGCTTCTTTCTGACCGCCAGGCATGATGGATGGACCTTTCAGAGCGCCCTCTTCACCGCCGGATACGCCGGTACCAATGAAGTTGAAGCCTTCAGCAGACAGTTCACGGTTACGACGAATAGTGTCGTGGAAGAAGGTGTTGCCGCCATCGATAATGATGTCGCCTTTATCCAGATACGGTTTCAGTGAATCGATAGCTGCATCGGTACCTGCGCCCGCTTTCACCATTAACAGGATACGACGAGGTGTTTCCAGAGACTCAACGAACTCTTTAACCGTATAGAAAGGAACCAGTTTTTTGCCTGGATTCTCAGCGATGACTTCTTCGGTCTTATCACGGGAGCGGTTGAAAACGGAGACGGTATAACCACGGCTTTCGATATTGAGCGCCAGGTTGCGCCCCATCACTGCCATACCGACAACGCCGATCTGTTGCTTGGACATTACATACTCCTGTCAGGTGTGGTCGCCGCGAATGATAGCGGCTTGGGAATCACTTCTCATAACTCTAAACAATACTAAAGTCGTTATCAAATAATTTCACAAAGCATTAACTAATTTTTATGATCAAAAGTTACCTGCAAATATTATTAAATGGCTCTAGCGATCGAGTAATATCACGCGTTATTTATATGGTCAATAAACTCATCATTCTTGAAAAATCGCACTAATTCAAATTTCTTTGGCTGGAATGAACTTGAATTAATGATTAGATTTTCGAGATCTTCGATATCCCAACAAATCATTGCAAATTCCTTTTCCCCCATATATTTAGCAATGTCAGACTGATGTTTATCCAAACGATCTAAATTTGGGGCAATGATGATTTTTTTCTCGTGATCTAAAAGAGAAAATATTGATCCAGCGCCTGCATGACTGATTACAAGATCATAATGAGAATATTCGTTCTCAATAGATTGAATAAATTCAACTTCCTTGTAATTTTCTGTTTCAGGGTTTGACAGGCCATTCGCCTTTTGGCACATAAAAAAATTGTTGGCCATATGTGGAAGTGCTGAAATTGATGCAATCTGCTTGATAAGTTTATCAAATCGAGTGGTGCCTACGGTCACTAAAATTTTCATAGCACTCCGGAAAATTTGGCTTTTTTATACTGTTTTAAAAGCGACTTGTGCTGCACATAAAACTCATCCGCAATTAAAGACATGATTCTACCAGTGAAGGACTTCGTTTCGAATCTGGACCATGTTTCGAGATGAATTATTTTTGCACCAACAATATATTTAAAATAAAAAGCGGGAATAAGAGCTACACCGGGTCCCGTTGAAACGACTACTTTTATTCGATGAGTTTTATGAATCTTTAAACAGACCTTGATCTGATGTAGCTGATTGAAGCGAAGCACACTAGTGAACGTTGAATATTTATTTCTAAATTCACGAGTAACATAATGCTTATCAGACCATTCTTCCTTAATTTTATAATCTGAGAGACTGATTTTATTTTTATTTATTTCTCCACCAATTCTTTTCATCAATCTGTTCATCTGGGCTCGGTGTCCTCCCTCGCCGTAAATGAATAAAGCACTATCCTCTATGTTCATGTTAAACTGCTTCTCCATTCTTAAAAGCCGTCCTGATCAGGATTCTAAAATAAGCGTATCTGATTAAATATAAAACCATCAGGAATAAAGACATCATTGGGATAAGATATATCACCGAAATACTAATGAAGTATTGCCATACCAAAAACAATGACAGAACCACAATAAATACAAAAAAGTTGAATATCAGTGAGATTTTTTCTTTACCAAGGAATAATATTATATTTGACTGAACTAGTGATAGTTGCGAAGAGAGAGTAAAAAGCATTACAGGCACGACGATTGCCAGTATTTCATTAAAGGTAATATAGGAAAGCGATAATTTAACATAAAAGATTAGTGGCAGGATACTACCAAAGCATACAAGCGCTGATATGATAATAACTTTTTTATTTATCGCAAGATAAACTTTTTCTTCTTTGGACTTAGCACACTCCACTAACTCTCGATAAAAGTAGTTCATGTATGCACGTGAGAAGACAGATATAATTCCAATTATGCTAATTGTGAGACCCAGTACCGACATTGATTCATCGGGAAGTAACTCACGGGAAAAGTAAGGTAATAGAAAAACGATCCCTGTAGAAATGAGCCCCACGAAGCCAACATTTAGGGAGAATTTCCAATCTAGCCCATTGAAAGCCTTGCTATCAGATACGGTTATCCACGCTCGCTTAACATATATGTAGTAAATAATTTGGTTAAATATTGTCGCGATAAAGTAAGCAAGGAAGAAAATATCAAGAGGTTTTAAAGAGACAAGATGCAGTTTGCACAGCAGCATTCCTGCCGCGAAAAGAACCAGCGCTAGCAAATCATAAATTAAGCCAGGGAGTGCCTTTTTATAATAAATATAATAATAACGATAGATTTGGTTGATAGCCAGGCATGCAAGAGAGCCAGCGAATATTAAGGTGTCAATTAAATTCAAGTCTAGTGTTGGAGTTGCCAGTGCTAAGGTAATAACCGAGGCTGCTGCAATACTAAGGAGTAAAACATAATTAAAGTATTTCATGCTCACTTCAGAGCCATCTTTAATGAGCGTTGTACCAAGTCCCTGACCGAGGAATATCACTGCAACAGTTAAGAATGAATAATAAACAGCAAAGAGCGCAATGTCTTTTTGGACAAACACAAGAGTCAATAAAAAGAAGATTATAACCCTTGCTGCTCCAGAAGATACAGTATATCCAAGCCAAATTAATTTATTAATTACAAACATTTAAACGCCTCAAGCAGCTTCGTTTGCGCTATTTCTTTCGTATAGCTGTTTAAGACCGTTTGCTTAGCCTGATGAGACATCGCTTGAAGCGTTTGTGGTGACATCTTGAGCATTTGCTCAATTTTAATTTTATAGTGTCCGTCCTCGTAAACAATAAAACCATTTTGGTTATTATCGATGAACTCGTTGAAAGAGGGGATATTACTTAGAAGTGGAATCATCCCCGTAGCCATCGCCTCCAAAGGAACCAGTCCAAGGCTTTCACTTTCTGAAGGATAGATTAGTACATCATGTTCCTGAAAAATTTCAGCCAAGCGAACGTGCCCTACGGCAGGCGAAAATTCAATATTTGGTAAATGAGCTGCACTTTTCACTAACGAACCCAGCTCTGGGCCATCCCCAACAATAGTTAAGAGAATTTTACTTTTATCATCGTCGGACAGGTTTTCAATTGCCTGTATTGCCAGATCCACACGTTTACTCTTGATGAGTCGTCCAGCAAAAAGGAGTTTAAGCGGAACACCGAATTCACGGTTTTTAAACGCAAAGAGTTGGGTATCAACGCCACCAGAAGGGCTTATTGCACATTTAACTTCATCGAGTTGATATTCATTTTTGGTAAATTCCAGATAAGACTTTGAAGGAAACACTATTTTTACTGCATTTTTCAACGCATTAGAAACAATTGCCTTCTTAACACGAAAGAACATCCCATTGGTTCCGTTGAGCCGCTTAACGTCACCGCCGTGTACGTGCACCACAATTTTTTTTCTTCTGACGCAATTGCCCATTTTTACCGGCAGATAGCAATGAGACGCATAATGCAAATAAAGACAATCACTTTTGGTCAAAAGAACTTTAACCAAAATAGAGATATAGAAAACAAGATAGTTATAAATTTTAGTAACTTTGCTTTTTGAGATTTTATTAAGAACACATAATTCAATATCATGTCCATTATTACGCAGCGAATCAGCTGCGTTTTTAACGAACCCGCCCAGATGCGGCGTATCCGAACCTGGATACATATTACTTATGAGCAAAATTTTCATTCGAAGGCCTTTTCAATAGACTACCAACTATCATGCTGATCGCTTTAATGATCATTACACATAAAAAGAATTTAAATGAGATATACATAAACACTTCTAAACCGTCACGCACCCAGAAGAAGCAGTAGCCAATGCAGGTTATAAATGTAATCTTTATCGTAATCATCCTGGTTTTTTTGGTTACTGAGTCAATAATTTTTAATGTGCTTCCAGTAATAAGTCCCCAAAGCCAAAACCAGGTTGTGCCAAACATAATAATAAAGCTACCTACTATCGTTGGTGATATGGTCAACTGCGTATCCATATTCAGGATATAGGTTGTATAAAAATAGCCGTTATTCAAAAAGTTAATCGGTTTTGACTCCCATAAAAAACGAGGAACAATTATCGCAAACTCATTGAAGAAGGTTGAAAAATACTGAATATTACCTGTTTTATCAATATATTCAATAATATCTTTGATTGCATAAATCGGAGAGAAAGAATCTAAAGCGAATGAAATCATGACTGATGAGCCAGACAGAAGCATACTGATCACATCATCAAGACTGGATCCATAACGCAGAGCACCCAATACAATTAAAGCCACACAGCAACATGCTGATAGTATAGCTATTTCATTTATACGAAGTACTTTTTTCTCATAGGCAAAATAAGTTATTGCAAGAACTGCCGCGCCCATTACATTTCGTGAGCCGCCTATAACGTAGTAATAAACAGAACCACAGAAAATAGCCAATGCGGTTGCCAATATAAAACGTAATTTAGTAGGTTTACGAAGAAAGAACACAATCGAGGAAGGAACAAATGCGTACATTAAAATTATTGACAGGCCGCCACCAGAATTCTGTTCAAGACGAGCTTCGTAACCACCACCAAATGCGACCCCATTATTTTTCACATAAATCATCAAAGCAAAAATGTATAAAACCAGACCACAAACGACAAATATTTTTGAGTTAATACTTCTGAACCATGAATTAGACAAATCATCTGAATGATTATACCGCGAGGACACTTTTATTGGTGTTATAAAATATGACAAATGGATTGCGAATAAACTTAAGAATGAGAACCAAAATACCTGAGTATATCCCTCCTCTAGCGGAATACCCTGTATCCAGACAGATAGATAATATACAAAATTCACCACGAAATAAAAAATAGTAAAAACGCGAATATATACGCCTTTTATAAAGTATATGGTGCAAATAATATATAAAAGAGGAAGTAAAAAATACAGAGATGCCATCAATCTGCCTTTAGGTAAAATATTAGCATTACTAATAAATGGAATGAGCCACAACGCTCAATATGGTCGGGCCACGCTACCGCCCTTGGCTCCTAAGCTACCAACATGCTTATATTCTATAACAAATTTTTGAACGCCGATTACGCAGGTCCGGTTCATAAAAATATGCGGATAATTGTCTGACGTATCTCCCTTAGAAACAAGCAAAAAGTTATAGACTATCGTACTAAGACTCGCTCTTATCTGTGTCAGAAACATTAAAAGGTGGTAGCGTTCTATCCATTCCGAACGCTTACCACCTTAGATCAATACTTTGCGGGAGTATACCGAGGGTTTAGTGCTCTTTAAGCAACTTCTCAATCCGGCTTCTGAACTTCGCCCCTTCCTTCAGGTTACGCAGACCGTAGTTCACAAACGCCTGCATATACCCCATTTTCTTACCGCAGTCATAGCTGTCGCCGGTCATGAGCATGGCATCAACGGACTGCTTTTTCCCCAGCTCGGCAATCGCATCGGTCAACTGGATACGGTCCCAGGCACCCGGCTCGGTTTTTTCCAGCTCAGCCCAGATATCCGCATTCAGCACATAACGGCCGACTGCCATCAGGTCAGAGTCCAGAGTCTGCGGCTGATCGGGTTTTTCGATAAACTCAACGATCCGGCTCACCTGCCCTTCTGTCTCCAGTGGCTCTTTAGTCTGAATAACAGAATACTCGGAGAGATCGCCCTTCATACGTTTCGCCAGCACCTGGCTGCGGCCCGTCTCGTTGAAGCGAGCGACCATTGCCGCCAGGTTATAACGCAGCGGATCGGCGGAAGCGGTATCAATAATGATGTCCGGCAGAACCACGATGAACGGGTTATCACCCACTACCGGACGCGCGCAGAGGATTGAGTGGCCCAGACCCAGCGGCTGCGCCTGACGCACGTTCATGATGGTCACGCCAGGAGGACAGATAGACTGAACTTCTGCCAGAAGCTGACGCTTAACGCGCTGCTCAAGCAGAGCCTCGAGTTCATAAGAGGTGTCGAAGTGGTTCTCAACGGCATTCTTCGAAGAGTGCGTCACCAGAACGATTTCTTTGATCCCCGCAGCAACAATCTCGTCGACGATGTACTGAATCATCGGCTTGTCAACGATCGGCAGCATCTCTTTAGGAATGGCCTTTGTGGCGGGCAACATGTGCATGCCCAGACCCGCTACCGGTATGACTGCTTTCAAATTAATCATTATTTCTTCCACCTTAAAATGGTTGACGAATTATAGCTTTTAAACCTGTTTTCGCCAGCATGTTTTGCCGTAAATATGAAGTAATCCTAGGTCACCCCACCACAAATTACAGTAGTTGTAATCTGAATAGATCGCGATTCTGTTCCAGGAATAGTCGCAAAATAGTCTGTGCGATTACCTGTGCGGCAGCGCAAAATTCAACCGTTCCGTATTCACCACGTGTTGATCGACCCGATCAATATCTACCGAACTCTGCCCCTTTTCATTAACCGCTTTTATGTTCGCAAGCGACAACAGCGTCTCGTTTTTGGCCATAAACTTCCCGCGCACGTCTTTGCGCAAGTCGAAGTTCATCTTAAGCGCAGGCCCCGTTGCTAACTCCTGCATCACCTTGATATTGCGCAAGAAAAGGTGCTGTGGCTTGTTGTGCAGCTCAAGCGTTGCTCGCTGCATGTTGACGTTGGTGATGGCAACAAACGAGGTGGCATTGCCGGAGGAAATCTGTATCCCGCGCAGCTTATAGGCAAGCTGTCG
Organism: Enterobacter sp. BWH52; assembly: GCF_001037565.1. Lineage (NCBI taxonomy): Bacteria > Pseudomonadati > Pseudomonadota > Gammaproteobacteria > Enterobacterales > Enterobacteriaceae > Enterobacter > Enterobacter sp. BWH52. The sequence continues at coordinate 2,932,535 of NZ_KQ089854.1, forward strand.
GTTATCCAGGCGAATATCGTTAAGTTTGAAGTTTTGCGGTATCGACAGATAATCGCCCTTGATCACGCCATACCCGATTAACATTCCGGCGCTGTTCACCATATCGATATTATCGATAACGAAATTATCACAACCATAAATAGCTACCGTTGCGTTATCAATTCCGGCCTTTTTACTGAAGTCGGGAGTAATATTGCTGGCCTTGATATTACGGATCACAAAGTGTTTACCGTTTTCAACATGCACCAGCTGCCGACAGTTGCTGCCGGTGATATTCGCCACCACGAAGTTTTTAACGGTCTGCTGTTCCGGATAGTCATTGTCGTACGTGCTGCCAGCCAGCCCAATGCCTATGCCCCAGTTGATCTTGCCGTTCGTGCAGTTGATGTTATCGATCACGTGGTCAGAGATCAGGATGTTACGGTCGTTAATCGCCACGTTCCACTCAATCGCGTCACCCTGCAAATGGCTGAATTTGCTGTTGGTAATGCGCGCACCATCCACCTGATTATGGAAACCCTGGCGCAGAATGGCGTAGTTGGCCTGACTCACGGCAATGCGATCGATAAGCAGGTTACGCATCACTCTCGGCTTTTTACCGCCAATGTAGATCTGGGTGACGGGGCCGAAGCCGCTCATCGCCAGCCCTTTAATGACACAGTCGGAGCCACGCACGTCCAGCGTAATGTTATGCGTGCGCCCCTCTCCTTCCCCAATGACCTTGCAGCCTTCCTGGAGCACAAACCGCCCGCGGCCGTTGCCCTTCAGCGCACCGCGGATCAGCAGGGTTTTGCCATCAGGAATGAAAATGCCGGTATTGATGTTTTCACAGGTTAACCCGGCGGGAACAACAACGGTATCGCCCTCGGTAAATGCCTGCTTAAAGGCGGCGATCCAGTCGTTATTGTTGTAGCGATCGACAGAAACCGTCTTCCCGGTCGCCGCCCGCGCAGCGCGGGGCGACAGCAGCGGCATGGCAGCCAGGACGGATAAAGAAGAGACAAATCGGCGTCGGGTAATCTTTTTCAGCATACAACCTCAGCGTTACAGCGTTTGCAGCAGGCTCGCTAACTGGCGATTAATCACCTGCTGATTGAATTCTGCTTCAACTTTTTGCCGCGCATTTTGCAGCACAGGGATCAGCGTCTGCTGATCGATATTGCTGAACGCGGCCAGACGATCCGCCAGCGCCAGCGCATTGTTTTCAGGGACCAGCCAGCCGGAATGCTCAGAGGTGATCAGCTCCGGGATCCCGCTGTGCAGGGTCGAGACTACCGGAATGCCGACCGCCATCGCCTCCATCAGCGCCACGGGAATGCCTTCCATATCGCCGTCGGCGCCGGTTACGGAAGGCAGCAGGAACACATCCGCGTCATCAAGCATGGCTTTCACTTCGTGGCTCGGCTTGAAGCCCGGCATCTCGACCACGTCTTCCAGCTGATACTGTTCAATCAGCGTGCGCAGGCGACGCTCCCACGGCCCGATACCCAGGATGCGGTAGTGGAAGACCACACCACGCGCCTTCAGCTGGCGACAGGCTTCGATGGCTACGTGCAGCCCTTTCTTTTCAGTCAGGCGGGCAACAGAGATAATTTGCAGCGGCTTGCCCGGCACCTTGACCGGTCGCTGGGTGAAGCGTTCCATGTCCACGCCCATGCGTGAAACGGTGATTTTCTCGCTCGGGCACCCCATGGTTTTCAGGCGCCCGGCCCACAGGTTGCTTATCGGCAGCATCATGTCGCCACGGCGGAACAGCTGCTGATATTCCGGTGTGTAGTGGTTCAACACTTCCCGGCTGGAGATGTCGATACCGTGGAAAATGGTTGCGATTTTGCCGTCAATCACCCCCAGCTCACGCAGTTTTGCCGCCGTTACGCCCGCCGGGCCAAAGTGGGCGATAAAGACATCGGCCCGGTACGGCTGGGCCGTTTGCCCGCAAATGGCGGATAAGATCAGGTTGCGGGCCTCCGCCCCATAGCGCGACATATTCAGCGCCCGCCACGTCGAGGCGCGATGCAGGCCGCGCAGCGTCTGTCCGGCGCGATGGCGCAATTTGTTCATCCGTCCGGCGGGTTCATCCTGCAACCAGCGGGTTTTTGCCTCCAGCCCATACCGGGTATACGCCGCATGGGTGTTTTGCGTATCGCCCTTTTGCAGGGCGATAATCTCCACGTCATACCCCATATCGATAAACGCGGTGATTTGGTTCAGCACAAAAGTTTCAGACGACAGCGGAAATTTCAGTAAGAAGAAACCAACCTTCATTTCCCCTCCCGGACGCGGTCGAGTACGGATTTCACCATGCCAATACCTTTTTCGCGTTCGGCTTTTACCGCCACCGCCAGACGTTCGTTGATCGCAGGCAACTGGCCGAGCGTGTCGCCCACCATCGCACCCAGCGATCCGTCCAGCAGATGACGAATATCGACGGCCATTTCAGGCATACCGAGCTGCTGCATAATGCCCGCGGACTTGTGTTCGTAGTTGATGGCGATGGCTGGCGTGCCGAAGTTCATCGAGATAATGGCCGAGTGCAGACGCGTGCCCACGGTCAGGTCGCAGGCGGAGAGCAGCTTGCCCATCTCCAGATCGTTCAGCTCGTCCATCACCACGTGATAGCGGGACGGATCGTTCACCAGGTTGCGCAGGTTGAGCGCCACCATACGGTCATCTTTGTTGTAGCTGTCGATACCGGTACAGGTGGAAAGCGCCAGCACCTGGTAACCGCTGTCCAGCACGCGGTTCACCACGTCGGCAAAGGCTTTCTCGTACGCCGCCTGGGTCGTGCCGAGGCGTTTATCGAACGGCGCAAGTTCACGCAGGGTAATGGCGACGGTTTTCTGCTTTGCCGCCACGTCCAGCCAGTGCTGTACCGCGTAGCTGGCCTGGAAGCTGTCATCCTGATGATCCACCAGCCAGGCGGTGTCTACACCGTGCTCCACTTTGGTGGTGTCGATTTCGCTGCGCTTCATCATGTCGAGGCTGACCGATTCACGCAGGATCAGCGCGTCGCAGTGGCCGAAGACATAGTTCGCCAGCTGGTTAAACTGCGGATCCTGGAATGGCCCGACGCTGTGGCCAATCATAAACAGCGGCTTTTTCGCCATGAATGTACAAAGCGCATGCTCAAACTGCGGCACGCCGTACAGGTCGACGAAGAACGAACCGCCCACCTGAATAATCGCGTCATAGCCGGACAGCAGACGCACAAAATCGGTAAAGCCCTGCGCGATGGCGATGTTGCGCAGCTTGCCGGTGTCGGTTACGCGAGAAAGCAGCACCTGATGCTGGTAGCGGCGACGCAGCACTTTCTTCACGCGCCCCATCACGCCCGCAGCGTTGTTGTGCTGTTTCATCTGGCTGTAGAGCGGGTCGCCCATCACCGGGCGGTTCAGTAACCAGGATGAGCTGACCGGATAACGGCTCATCACATCCACTTCTGTCTCAGGCTTAAGGGTGTTAATTGCATCCAGTAAACCGCGCAGGATGGCGCTGTCGCCACGGTTGCCGCAGGTATGGTTGCCAAGAATAAGTAATTTCATAATGGCCTCGTAAAATTAGCCTGCGCGAAGCAGCGTTTTCATTTTTTCGTTACGGCAAAACTGGCGCTTCATCTCGACCACCAGCGCATTGCGTGACAGCACAATCATCACGCCGAACGCCAGCGCGCCTGCCGCGACCTGCACCGCAAGCAGTGCCGCCAGCGGCAGATGCCCGTTGAGCACCACGCCCAGGCCGTAGCTCACCGCAAGCGTCGGTAAGGAGAGATAGAACGGCAGCCACAGGCTGAGGATGTACTGACGGTAGCTGGAGCCCAGCACCGGTTTGATCATCACGAAGTAGCTCAGCACGGTATTGACGATTTGCACCAGCAGGAAGCCGAGCGTCACGCCAATGGCGCCCGCCATGTGCCCGCCCACAATAATTGCCGGAATAAACAGGAAGGTTTTAAACACGTTGAACTTGAAGCTGATATCCACGCGCGCCTTTGCCATCAGCAGAGAACCAATCGGGTTCCCCACCGAGCGCAGCAGCCCCACGACGCACAGCAGTTGCAGGATTGGGATGATGCTGTTCCACTTCTCGCCAAACACCAGCGGTACGAAATTGCTGGCGACCACCATCAGCCCCAGCAGGACCGGGAAGTTGATGATCCCCACCACGGAGAGCAGCTTATAAAAGTTCACGCGCAGCTTCTCGGTATCGTCCTGAATTTTGGCGAACGCCGGGAACAGGACGCGGGTAATAATCGGGTTGAGCTTCATCGGCGGGACAACCGCGACGTTATACGCCAGGTTGTAGCCACCCGCGACGCTCGCGCCCAGAATGCGCGCCAGTACCAGCGTGGAGAGGTTAGTATTCACGTAGTTGATAATGCTGTCTGCCGTCAGCCACGCGCCGAAGCGCAGGTTGGATGAAACAGATGCCAGCGAAAAATGCAGCCCCGGGCGATAAATCTTACGGCCAAAGAAGCCGAATAGCAGCGTGCGCACGGCAGAGTTAACGAGGTAGCCGAGGATGGCGGTCATCGCCAGCGGCCAGAAATGGGCGCTGACCACGGTGAAGGTAAAGCCCGCCAGCACGGCGCTGGTCTCAATCATGCCGATTTTGTTGAACTCCAGCTCTTTCTGCATCAGCGCGCGGAACTGCTGCCCGTGCGGGATCACCACGAAAGCGAACGACAGGGTACGCATCAGCGGCGCCAGGTCCGGGTTATGCAGCACGCCGGCAATCACATCGCTCAGCAGGAACACCAGCACAAAAACGAAGATACCCAGCCCGACGTTCAGCCAGTAGAGGGTGGTCAGCTCCAGATGGCTGATCTCTTTGCGCTGGATAATGGAGTTGGCGATACCAAAGTCCGACAGCGTATCGGCCAGGGCGATAATCACCAGCGAGACGGTCAGCAGACCAAACTGGTGATTATCGATAATGCGCGCCAGCACCGTCATCTGCACCAGGCCGAGGCCAATGATGACGATGGTGGCCATGGCTGACCATTTCGCGCCGCTGATGGTTTTTTCTCGTAAGCTCATCTTAGTACGCCGCTTTGTTCACGAAACCTTTGAAAATGGTCAGAAAAACAATCTTGATATCGAACCAGAGGCTCCACTCGCGGATGTACTCCAGATCGAACTCGATACGTTTTTCCATTTTTTCCAGCGTGTCGGTCTCGCCGCGCCAGCCGTTGATCTGCGCCCAGCCAGTGATGCCCGGCTTCACCTTATGGCGCAGCATGTAGCCTTCAATCAGGGTACGGTACTGCTCGTTATGGGCCACGGCGTGAGGACGAGGCCCGACGATGGACATCCCGCCGGTGAACACGTTAATGAACTGCGGCAGTTCATCGAGCGAGGTACGGCGCAGGAAGTTGCCCACACGGGTGACGCGCGGATCGTTCTGCGTCGCCTGGGTCACCACCTTGTCGTTCTCCATCACCTTCATGGAGCGGAATTTCCACACCATGATCGGCTTACCGTCCATGCCGTAGCGGGTCTGACGGAAGATGATCGGCCCCGGCGAGCTGAGCTTTACCGCCAGCGCAATGCAGCACAGCACCGGGGAGATGAGCAGCAGGATCATGGACGAAAGCACGATATCTTCCACGCGCTTCAGCACGCGGTTAATCCCCGACAGCGGCGTGTCGTACAGCGGAACAACCGGTACCCCGTTCACCTCTTCAATACGGGAGTGGAGAATATTGAAGGTGAAGACATCCGGGATGAGTATCACCGAGCAGGTGGTATCCGCCAGCTCGCGCATCAGTTTCTTGATGCGGGATTCATCTTTCATCTGCATGGCGATGTAGACGTTATGAATTTTGCCGGCTTTCGCATCGTCAATAAGCTGTTCGTAGTTACCTGCCCAGTCGGACGGTACGCCGCCGGGCTTCGCGTCGTGATAAATCCCGACCACTTCAAAACCTAACCACGGCTCTTTGCGGAAGCTGTCGAGCAACACCTGTCCCACCGGCAGATCGCCCGCCACGGCAACGAAGCGACGGTTATACCCGCGGTTGCGCAGCCAGCCCGCGCCAAAGCGGATCAGCGAGCGGCAGACCACCATGCCAATGCTGGTTAACAGATACCAGCAGAGATAGGTCACAAGACGGTTATCAAAATCATGGCTGAACGCCACCAGGCCTGCGCTGAAAATCAGGCTTAAGGTCCAGTTCTGGAGCAGCAGCATCAGTTCGGTGGTCATTTTGACGCCGCGCCATGAACGATAGAAATCGGTCATGCCGCCGATCATCTGAAACACCACCAGCGCAATCAACGCCATCAGCAAGTGCATGTATAAGAACGACTGCCCGCTGACCCAACACACCGCCCACAGTCCGCCGACCATGATGGTGATATCAGAAAAACGCTGCACCATAGAGATTAACGATGCATTCGTTCTCGCTCGTTCGCGCTTTTTTAGATTTGTCATCGTTGTTCCTTTAGTTCTAAACCTTACCCCTCGCCCCTCACCCCGGCCCTCTCCCCAAAGGGGAGAGGGTGTTCAAGTTCCCTCTCCCCTTTGGGGAGAGGGTTAGGGTGAGGGGTAAGGTTTTCTTTTTACTGATTCAACAGCGCCAGAATGTCCTTCGTTCGGGCTTCCATCAGCGCGGTATCGGCGCGGGACTCCACGTTCAGGCGCACCACCGGCTCGGTATTGGAGGAGCGCAGGTTGAAGCGCCACTGCGGGAACGCCATGCTGATACCGTCGGTACGGTCAATCTCCAGCGCATGAATGGCAAAGTGCTGTTCCACGCGGGCAATGGCCTCAGCGGGCTGTGCCAGTTTGCTGTTGATCTCACCGCTCGCCGGGAACGCCGCCATGCGGTCGCGCACCAGTTCGCCCAGGCTCTGCCCTTTCAGGCACAGCAGCTCGGTCACCAGCAGCCACGGGATCATCCCGCTGTCGCAGTAGGCAAAATCACGGAAATAGTGGTGGGCGCTCATCTCGCCGCCGTAGATGGCGTCTTCCTCACGCATACGCTCTTTGATAAACGCGTGGCCGGTTTTGGACATCACCGGCTCGCCGCCCGCGGCCTTCACCACGTCGACGGTGTTCCAGGAAAGACGCGGATCGTGAATGATTTTCGCCCCCGGGTTTTTCTCGAGGAACGCTTCCGCCAGCAGGCCAACGATGTAGTAGCCTTCGATAAACTGCCCTTTCTCATCGAACAGGAAGCAGCGGTCGAAGTCGCCGTCAAAGGCGATACCCATATCGGCGCCGTGCTCAATCACCGCGTTGCGGGTGTCGTCGCGGCACTCCGGCAGCAGCGGGTTAGGAATACCGTTCGGGAAGTTGCCGTCTGGCGTGTTGTGCACTTTGACGAAGGTCACCGGCACGTTCAGCGCCTTAAAGCGGGCTTCAAGTGCGTCTACAACCGGGCCTGCCGCGCCGTTGCCGGAGTTAATCACCAGCTTCAGCGGTTTGAGGTTTGCCACATTGATGTAGCCCAGCAGGTGGTCGATGTACTCTTTTTGCAGGTTAATCTGCTTATAGCTGCCGCGCTTCGCTTCGTTCACCGGCGGGAAGTCATTGGCCTCGGCCAGACGCTGCACGTCACGCAGACCGGTGTCGCCGCTGATAGGACGCGCGCCCTTGCGCACCAGCTTCATGCCGTTGTAGTCCATCGGGTTATGGCTGGCGGTCACTTCGATACCGCCGTCCACGCCCAGGTGGAAGGTGGCAAAATAGATCTCTTCGGTACCGGAAAGGCCAATGTCCAGCACATCGACGCCCGCGTCCTGTAGCCCTTTCGCCAGCGCCAGCTTCAGGGATTCGCTTGTCAGACGCACGTCGCCGCCAAGCACGATAGTTTGTGGTTTCAGGTATTCGCCGTACGCGCGGCCGATGCGCCACGCAATGTCTTCGTTCAGCTCTTCGCCCAGCTTGCCGCGAATATCGTAGGCTTTAAAACAGGTTAATTTTTCCATGATGACCCCTTTTTCAGGCAACAGTTGGCCCTGACCATGTAATGGCCAAATTTATTTTTTTCATTCGTAGGCCCGGTAAGCGCAGCGCCACCGGGCATGATGCGGAGTGCTACACGCGCCCGTAGCGATCCTGGAAGCGGATGATGTCGTCCTCTTCCAGATAGGAGCCGGAACGCACCTCAATTAAGTCGAGCGGAATTTTCCCCGGGTTTTCCAGACAGTGCGTGGCGCCCAGCGGAATATAAATGGACTCGTTTTCACCGAGCAGCTTCACTTCACCGTCGATGGTCACTTTGGCGGTCCCTGCCACCACCACCCAGTGTTCGGCGCGGTGATGGTGCATCTGCACCGACAGCCCTTCTCCCGGCTTCACGGTGATGCGTTTCACCTGATAACGCTCGCCGGCGTCGATGGAGTCATATTTGCCCCACGGGCGGTAGACTTCACGGTGAATATGGTGTTCGTGACGGCCATCGGCCTTGATCTTCTCCACCACTTTTTTAACGTCCTGCACGGCATTACGGTCGGCAATCAGCACCGCGTCTTTGGTCTGCACGACCACCAGATCCTTCACCCCTACCGTAGTGACGAGGCCAGATTCGGCGTAGACGTAGCTGTTTTCCGTTTTGTGGCTGATCACATCCCCGTGATGGACGTTACCCTCCGGGGTATGCGCGCTGATCTCCCACAGTGACGACCAGGAGCCGACGTCGCTCCAGCCCGCATCCATCGGTACCACTACCGCATCTGCCGTACGTTCCATCACCGCATAGTCAATGGACTCTTCCGGACAGGCGAGGAAGGCTTCTTCGTCCACGCGGATAAAATCGAGATCCGGATCCACCACCGCCATCGCTTTTTCGCAGGCGCTTAAGATATCCGGGCGATATTTTTCCAGCTCTTCCAGGTAGCGACCGGCGCGGAACAGGAACATACCGCTGTTCCAGTAGTATTCACCGCTGGCAACATACGCCTGCGCGGTTTCCAGATTCGGTTTTTCGACAAACTGCGCTACGTCAAAGGCCACGCTGTCGCCTTCACCAGGCGTAACGCTGCCGCGGCGAATGTAGCCATAGCCGGTTTCCGGGAGATCCGGCACGATGCCGAAGGTCACCAGCTTGCCGTTCTCAGCGTAAGGAATCGCGGCGCGTACCGCGTCGCGGAAGGCCTCTTCCTGCTGGATGACGTGGTCAGCCGCCAGCACCAGCATCAGCGGGTCGCAGTCCGGGCTGCTGCGTTTTGCCGCCAGCGCCGCAAGGGCAATGGCAGGCGCCGTGTTGCGTCCGGCAGGCTCCAGAATGATATTTTCGGTCAGTTTGTTCAGCTGGCGCAGCTGCTCGGCAACGATAAAGCGGTGCTGTTCGTTACAGATCACCACCGGGCTTTCACACTCCACGCCGTGCAGACGGTTAACCGTCGTTTGCAGCATGGTGAGGTCGCCTTTCAGGCACAGAAATTGTTTTGGATAAAGCACGCGGGACAGTGGCCACAACCGGCTCCCGGATCCACCCGCCATTACGACCGGATACAAAGTGGTTTGACTCATGATTTATCCCCGTATATCTGCAATAAATTGGCTCAGCACGTTCTCTTTCTCGAGCGTGCGTTCGGCATATTCACGTGCCACCGTGTTCTCTTTTGGCATGGCGAGTGCCTGCTCAATTCCGGTCACCAGCGCAGGAACCGATTCCGGCTCCACGCAAACGGCAATGCCCGGGTAGCTGTTGCACAGCTGGCCTAATTCTGTTGCGGCTTCTGCCGTAATCACCGCGTTTCCGCCCACTGCCAGAATGTTGGTCAGCTTGGACGGCAGCACCGCATCCGCCGCGCCGCGTTTTTGCACCACCAGATGGCAATCCGCCATTTTCAGCAGCGCGGGCAGCGCGTCATAAGACTGAAGCGGGAAGAAGCGGATGTTGGTCAGTCCGCGCTCGCTGGCCATTTTTTCCAGCCGCGCTTTACCGCCGCCCTGCCCGACTATCACGAACATCCACGGGTGTTCGCTCAGCTGAAGCGCGGCGTCAATCACGCTCTCCAGCCCCTGTTTTTCGCCGATGTTGCCTGAGTAAAGAATGATTTTTTGCTCAGCAGGCAACCCGAGCTGCGCGCGTAACGCCTGCGCATCCTGGTCTGTCACATCGCGGAAGCGCGCCACTTCGGACCAGTTCGGAAAGAAGATCACTTTTTCCGCCGGGACGCCCTTCTCCTGCGCCTTGTTCATCATCGAGCGCGAAATGGTCGAGACGTAATCCACGTTGTGCAGGCCGCTGCGCTCAAAGGCGCTGGCGAGCTTCGCCACCTTGCCGCCCTTGCCTTTCCCGGCCATACCCAGCCCGAGCATGGCGTCCACTTCATAATCCTGAATGTGCAGCAGGGTGCGCGCGCCGGAGAGTTTTCCCAGCAGGCGCATGCCTGGCGTGCAGAACAGCGTCGGCACCACGCCGATGATGCGATCCGGCTTCCAGCGACGCTGCGCCATCAGCGGGAAGAAACTGCTCAGGGCAAAGCTGCCCAGATGAATTAAACGTTTCAGCGTCGAGGGCTGTTTCGGCACGTAGAGCGGGCAGCGCCAGACGGTCGCGGCGCCCTCTTCGCGGCGGTAGCGCCAGCTGGAATAGCGTTCGCCTACCTTCCACTCCGGGTAATACGGCGGGGCAGTAATCACCCGCACGTCATGTCCCTGGCTCGCCATCCACTCGACCATCTCGCCGGTGTATTTCCCGATACCGGTAAGCTCCGGCGAGTAGTTAATTCCGTAGACGAGGATTTTCATAGACCTGGCACCTCGGCCTGACGTTCCGCAAGGAAGTACGCCCGACTGTTGTCATGGACGTTGTCGCTTGCCAGCAGCGCCTCTGGCGTTAACCAGCGGTAATCGTCATGCTGAGAATCAGGCAGACGCAGGTCTGCCTCACTCACCTTCAGGCGGAACCCCAGCACGACGTAGTGCGTGGTGAACCCGGTGCCTGAAAAGTTATCGTCATAGAAGTGCTGCCAGACCCCGTAAAACTGGCCCGCTGCCATCGGCAGTTGCAGGCCCAGTTCCGCCAGAGTGAGACGCTCGAAGGCATCTGCCAGCGTCTCATCCTTCTGCACGCGCCCGCCGGGCACGAACCAGAAGCCCTGTGCAGGACGATTGGTTCGTTTCCCCAGCAAGAACTCGCCGCGTTCGTTCTCCACGATCAAATCAATTGAGATCAGCGGAGTGGAACGCACTACCGTGGCAAAATCTTCCTGACTTAAAAACATCATTACCCCCGGAAGCGGTGCTGGTTTTCCAGGAACCACTGGTAGGTGCTGGCCAGCCCCTGCTCCAGTGAGACCTCGTGATACCAGCCCAGCTGATGCAGACGGGTCACGTCCAGCAGCTTGCGCGGCGTGCCGTCCGGTTTGGTGGCGTCAAACACCACGCGTCCTTTGTAGCCCACCACCTGCGCGATGGTCTGCGCCAGCTCGCGAATGGTGCAGTCCACGCCGGTCCCGACGTTAATGTGCGACAGCATCGGCTCGGTGTTTTCCTGCCACACTTCGCGATCCAGCTCCATGACGTGAATGCTGGCCGCCGCCATATCGTCCACGTGCAGGAACTCGCGCATTGGCGTACCGCTGCCCCACACGACCACGTCCGGGGCGTTTTCGGCAGTCGCCTCGTGGAAACGACGCAGCAGCGCCGGGATCACGTGGGAATTGCTCGGGTGGAAGTTGTCGTGCGGTCCGTACAGGTTGGTCGGCATCACCGAGCGATAGTCGCGGTTATACTGACGGTTGTAGGATTCACACAGCTTGATCCCGGCAATTTTGGCAATCGCATACGGCTCGTTGGTGGCTTCAAGCGTGCCCTGCAACAGTTCGCTCTCGGCGATCGGCTGCTTCGCCATTTTCGGGTAGATACAAGATGAGCCGAGGAACAGCAGCTTGTTCACGTTGTGCAGATGCGCCGCGTGAATGATGTTGCTCTCAATCATCATGTTCTCGTAGATGAAATCCGCCGGGTAGGTATTGTTAGCGATAATGCCGCCCACCTTCGCCGCCGCCAGATACACCTGGTCGATACGTTCACTGGCGAAGAAGTCCTGCACCGCTTTGCTGTCAAGCAGGTTCAGCTCGTCGCGGGTGCGAACAATCACCTCCACGTCACCGCGCTGTTCCAGCTGGCGAACAATCGCGGAACCCACCATTCCGCGATGACCGGCGACAAAAATACGTTGTTTTGTCATTCTCAGGACTCCAGCGCGATGGCAACCTCGTAGCCATGGGATTTGAGCAGGGAGTGTTTTTTCGCTGCTTCAAGATCTTTGGCCACCATCTCGGATACCATTTCTTGCAGGGTGGTTTCTGGTTTCCAGCCCAGTTTCTCGTGCGCTTTGGTTGGGTCGCCCAGCAGGGTTTCCACTTCAGCAGGACGGAAGTAACGCGGATCAACCTGGACAATCACGTCGCCTGGCTTCACGCCCGGTGCGTCATGGCCGGTCACGGAAACAACGATACCCTTCTCTTCCACGCCGGTGCCTTCGAAGCGCAGCTTGATGCCCAGCTGTGCCGCAGCCATCTCAACGAACTGACGTACGGAGTACTGGACGCCGGTCGCAATCACGAAGTCTTCTGGCTGCTCCTGCTGCAACATCATCCACTGCATTTTCACGTAGTCTTTCGCATGGCCCCAGTCACGCAGGGAATCCATGTTGCCGAGGTGCAGGCAAGACTCCAGGCCCTGAGCGATGTTAGCGATCGCGCGGGTGATTTTGCGGGTCACGAAGGTTTCGCCGCGACGTGGAGATTCGTGGTTGAACAGAATGCCGTTACAGGCGTACATGCCGTAGGATTCACGGTAGTTCACGGTGATCCAGTAGGCGTACAGTTTCGCCACAGCGTACGGAGAACGCGGGTAGAACGGCGTGGTCTCTTTCTGTGGAATTTCCTGCACCAGGCCGTACAGCTCAGAGGTAGATGCCTGGTAGAAGCGAGTTTTCTTCTCAAGACCCAGGAAGCGAATCGCTTCCAGCAGACGCAGCGTACCCATGGCGTCCACGTCAGCGGTGTATTCCGGGGATTCGAAGGAGACCGCAACGTGGCTCATCGCGCCCAGGTTGTAGACTTCATCCGGCTGTACTTCTTGCAGGATGCGGGTCAGGTTGGAGGTATCGGTCAGGTCGCCGTAATGCAGGTGGAATTTCGGGTTCGCCGCGTGAGGATCCTGATAAATATGATCGACACGTTCGGTGTTAAATGAAGACGCACGACGTTTAATACCGTGTACTTCATAACCTTTTTCCAGCAGTAACTCTGCCAGGTAAGAACCATCCTGCCCGGTAACGCCGGTGATGAGAGCGACTTTAGACATGTTTATATTCCTCTACTTATGAATTTAATCAGTTTCAACGCGTTCGCGTATCACCACTGCGGGGTTGCCACGGCAAATTTTATTTGCCGGAAGCGATTTAAAAACGCTGCTGCGGGCACCGACTACCGTGCCATCGCCAACAGAAACACCGGGTGCAACAAAGACGTCTGTTGCCAGCCAGCATTTTTCACCGATCACAACAGGCGAAGCGGTAATATCAAAATACGGGCTCATAAAATCGTGGCTACCGGTGCACAAATAACACTTCTGTGAAACCACCGAATTTGCGCCAATCGTAATCTCGCCAAGGGTATATAACACCGCGTCATCCCCAACCCAGGCGTAATCCCCAAGCGTTAATTTCCAGGGATAAGTAATTTTCACCGAAGGTCGAATGACTACGTTTTTTCCTATTTTTGCGCCAAACAGACGCAGTAAAAATGCGCGCCAGCGGTACAGTATTTGCGGCGACCAGGCAAATAACGTTGCCTGTACAGCCCACCACAGTTGAACTTTAATACCGCTCCTGCCCCGAAAACCTTTCGGTACGGAGAATCCATTTAATTCCTGCATTACGTTTCCTTATATCTCAGGCTTTGTTATATAAGGCTTTCGCTTTACCCGTCGTTTTCAGACGTAAGAAATAAGATAATTCCGCCCAGAACCCTGGCACGCGTAATATTTTACGCTGCACGTTTTTTGCATCCTGGCACAGTTCCAGATTATTTGAGGTTGACACGCCGCCCATTGAAAATTCAGATACCAGTCCTTTAATTCGACGGAACGGGTAGCCAGATTTGTAAAGGCTGGCGGCCAGGGCATAATCTGATGACACTTTATAGCGCAAATCGTAAGGCTGTTTTTTCAGGCCGCTCATTGGGAAGAAAATAGCCTGATGGCTGGCCGGGAGGCTGTGGTAGATATACCAGCCTGGTTTCGCACCGCGCAGCACTTTTTTCCCCTCGCCGAAATCAAGCAGCGCATCACCGATAAACATGGCATCTTCTTTCTGGCGCGCCAGCTGACGGGCAAACAGCGCCACATCTTCATGGAACACATCGCCGGAATTGAGGAAGATGGCGTAACGCCCCTGCGCCATGTTGATGCCTTTATTCATGGCATCGTAAATGCCTTTATCTTTCTCGCTGATGTAACGTAAGTTAAACTCACCGTTGAGTTTTTCCAGGAACTCCGCCGTGCCGTCGTTCGAGCCGCCATCGACCACGATCCACTCAAACGTGAGGCTCGGATCGCGCGCCAGGTTGCGCAGCGAGCGCCAGGTTTTTACCACCCCTTCGTAGTTACGAAAGGCGACAGTAATGACGCTAAGAAACATAAATCACCTCATTTCGTCATACGCTCGTAATATTCAGCGCCTTGCGCAAAATAAACGGACATACAATTAAGAATGCATATTCCGGGCTAAATATTGACCCGGTAAAAAACAACGACACCGGTGTGAACAGATAAAGTTGCACGCGAAAGTTCTGGTTATCACCAAACGCGTTAATCATCATTTTGAAAACTTTAAACAGATACCACAGTGTCAACAGTACGGCGAACCAGGAAAAATAGATAATTAACAGATACAGACCATTGTCTATGGTTTTACCGACATCCGCACCGTTAAAGATTCCGAATGATGCAACATATTCATAAAGTGAGCCGAATCTTACTACGCCATCTATATGGGTTAAGGAATAACCCACCATCACCAGTGGACCAATGATGCGATAATAGGACGATGACCCTTCCGTTCCCAAATCACCCAGACGCTCAGAAATGTACGGAAACGCAAATATCACGCCCACTAAAAATACCGTCAGAGAGATTATCGCCAGCGGCAGTTTTTTCTTAATCGCCTCTTTGTTCAGGTACTGGAACGCCCACTCCAGCAGGTAAAACAGAATAAACGTCATTACCCCGGAGAACGACCCTGACAGAACGATTCCTGCAAGAATCATAGCATCGGTCTTGGGGGTTTTGATACCGAACTGTTTGATGCTGAGCCAAATTGAGATTAATGCCAGAGCAAAAAACGCCGGTTCAAAATAGAGCGCGGTTGTACGCTTGCCACCAAACTTAATGAAGTTCAGTACATAGCTGTTACTGTATATAAGATATTTCGAAATTATTTCCATCAGGCTGCTTCCGCCTGTGAGAATAATTTGCGCCATCTCCATTGCCGCAAGCACAACAATCAGCCCGACGACAATATAAAAGAACCTGAGGATTTTCCTATAATTGTGCGGAGAAATAGTTTTAAAGCGAATACTCCACACCATGCCAATAATGATAACGATATAAACAAACAGCATGGTGGAGGTGACATATTTGCTGGCGTCCAGCGACTGACCAAAGATGTAGTTAAACGCCGTAAGACCAAACCCGATGCCCAGCGCAATCATCAGCTTTTTGAGGTTAAGCTTGTCAACGTAAAGCAACAGCAGAACCGGCAGGAAGGTGACGATAGTGATCGGGAAGCTTTCGCCGAGCTGGGCAATCTTAACGTTGACCAGCAGGTAGATCAGCGGCAGCAGCAGATAACTACAGATTCTGATAGAACGAGACATACTCCTCCAGCATCTGTTGTCCACTGTACGCTTTACGGCTGCGGTTGCGGAACGATTCCAGGTCCGTGCCAAAAACAGCCTGCGCGATATCGGCCTTCGACAACTGCACCAGCGGCAGCACCTCGTTTTCACTGAAGGTTTTACCGCCGGATTTCTCCAGCACTTCCCGCGCGGCGTCGCTGTGGGTGGCAATCACCGGCACGCCGATGGAAAGCGCTTCGCACAGGATCAGCGGGTAGTTGTCCACGCGGGAGCTGAACACCAGCGCGTCCATACCGTTCAGCGCGCTCATCAGTTTGCGTTTGTCGGTTTCAAACCCGTGGTTCACCACGTTAGCGCCTTCAAACGGGGAGAATTTGCCAAAGGTATGCAGCTCAATCTTGTCGCCGAGCGCCATCATGTCGCGCACCAGCTGCTGGTTGGTTTTGCCGTCGTAACGCAGGTCATGGGCGACGACCGCAATTTTCGGCTTACCGGCGGTAACGGCTACGGGCGTCAGTTCGGCCAGGATCGCTTCCGTCGCCACATCAATACCGTTGTTGATGATCTGGCAACGCCCTGCTCCGTACAGGCTATTAAAAGCATCCGCCACGTGCTGGCTTGGGGAGATAAAGGTGCAGCCGAGCGAGAGCATATCGCGGAACAGCTGACGCTTATCCTCAACCAGCTGATGCGCGCGATCGATCTTCACCGGCGGGTAGTTGCTGAGCGTAGGGCATTTCTGACAGTTATCTTTCCAGCCTTCGCAGCCGTCGGTAAAGGCGCAGCGTCCGGTCACGCTCCAGTGGTCGTGCAGCGTCCAGACGAATCGGGTATCCGGCTTATGCGCCTTCACCTTGCCACAAAACGCCACCACCTCTTCCAGATTCAGCCAGTAGCTGTGCAGCACGTGAAAGTGCAGCACAACCGGGCCGCGAGTGCGGGTGACGGTGCGGTAGAGATTATTCAGGTTGCCGAACAGGTCGCGGTTAAACAGGCGGAACAGCGCGATATTGGCGATGGAGGTCAGACGTGGCGTCTGTTTCAGCACCTGCGGATAGTTATCATGGCTGACGCTTTTCTTGCCACCTTTGCCGTAACCGTAAACGAAGCGCGACTGTAATCCTTTTTGCAGCGCGCGCTGGTGCAGATCCAGCGCTACGCCTGCCGCCCCGCCCTCTGCGAGGCGTACGTTAAATTGCAGAATGTTCATTTTATCACCTTCACGCGGGCTTTCTCGCCCACCACCAGCGCGTTGTCCGGAATGCTGTCCAGCACCACGCTGCCTGCGCCAATCGTCACGTTATTGCCCACGGTAATGTCCCCGATCATCACCACGTTGGCGCCCAGCTCGACGTTATTGCCGATGACCGGGCAGGCCAGGCTGTCCGGCCCGCGGTTGCCGATCGTCACCCCGTGGCGAATGGTGAAATCATCACCCGCGACGACGAACTTGTTGATGACCACCGCATAACCGTGATGAATGGTAAAGCGGCGGCCAATGGTGGCTGCGGCCTGAATTTCATAGCCAAAAAAGCATTCGGTGATGATGCGGTACAGCACCAGCACCGGCGCGGCCCAGATATTGTTCAGCACATTTTTTTTGCGCCACACCGAGCAAAAGTGCGCAATACGGTAGGCCAGAACCATGCAGCACGGGCGCAGGCTCCAGCTGTTAGCGCGACAATCTTCCAGAAACATTATTTCCCCCGAAGCCCGTCAGCCAGACGCTTGCCGTTACGTACCGACAACAGCGTCAGCAACGTGCGCCAGTTCATGCGCTTGTTACGGATCTGATACAGGGTGAAGAGCTGATACTTCCGGCTGGCACGGTCAAACTTGTCCTTGTGCTTGCGGTAAAAATGGAAGTAGCCCGAGAATTTCTTCGGCGACGAGGTGATTTGCATCTCCCCGTGATTGATGTGCAGGATCTGCGTGGCCTCTTCCACCTTCCACGGCTCGCCGTACTCCACCACCATCCGCAGGAAAATGTCGTAATCCTGCGCGGCCTTCAGCTCGGTATCGAACAGGCACTCCTTAAAGCGCCATGCCCAGGTAAACACCTGATTGCCGATAATGTTGCGCTTGTAGAACAGGCGTCGGGAATACGGTGATTTCGGATACAGCGGCAGGCTGGCCGGCTGCGAATAGACCTCGCCCTGGCAGACATAGTCATTGGCATACAGAAACGCGTGGGTCACCAGCTGCGCTTTGTGCGACAGGAAGATCGACAGACGGTTTGGCGTCCATTCGTCATCGTCGTCGATACCGGTCAGATACTGCCCTTTCGCCTGCATAATCGCCTGGTTGCGCACCGCACACGCCCCGGAGTTGATAGCGTTGTGCGTGTACACCACGCGCGGGTCGTTCAGGTCTTCAACAAACTTTTGCAGTTGTTCGTAAGAGGAGGAACAGTCATCCACGATAATCAGTTCCCAGTTATCGTAATCCTGACGCAGGACCGATTTAATCGCGCGGATCGCCAGCTGCTGACGATTCCATGTCGGCATATAGATAGAAATCAAAGGGCGTTGTGTGGTCATATTTTCCCCTCACCCCGGCCCTCTCCCCATAGGGGAGAGGGTGAAAGGCATCCAGTGGTTATCATTACGTTCGTCCCCCAAATCCAGCACCGAACAGTCCCCTCTCCCCTTTGGGGAGAGGGTTAGGGTGAGGGGTGTGGGGTGCATTTTGTTATTTACTGTCAGACTTGTATTCGTACTCGTAATAGCCGTAATCCTGATACCCGGTCGCGCGGCGGAAGATGGAGTTCAGAATGACCCCCTTCACCTCAATACCGTTCTGCTCAAAGCGGCTCAGGCTGGTTTCCACTTCCTTCAGGGTGTTCACCGCATAGCGTGCGACCATCAGCGTGGTGCCCGCATGACGCCCTACCACGGCAGCGTCGGTGACCGCCAGAATTGGTGGGGTATCGATCAGCACCAGGTCGTAGTTTTTGCTCGCCCACTCAATCAGCTGCGTGAAGCGCTCGCTCATCAGCAGTTCAGACGGGTTCGGCGGCACCTGGCCACGCGGGATCAGGTCAAATTTCGGAATCGACGTCGGCTTGGCGCTCTCGCTGATTTCCCCTTTACCGAGCAGGATTTCCGACAGTCCGTTAACGTTGTTGGTCCCCAGCAGCTCGTGGGTGTAGCCCTTACGCATGTCGCAGTCGATCAGCAGCACGCGCTTGTTGGTCTGGCTCACCACCGCCGCCAGGTTGGCGCAGACGAAGGTTTTACCGATTGATGGGCTAACGCCGGTCATCATCAGGACGTTGTTTTTGGCCTGCATCATGGCGAAGTGGAGGCTGGTACGCAGGCTGCGCACCGCTTCAATCGCCAGGTCAGTCGGGTTACCCACGGCCAGCAGCTGGCTCTGTTTGTAACGCTTGACGCCCTTAACGGTTTTGACGCTGTCACGGGACTTCTGCCACTCGGAGAGCGGGATGCTGGCGTACACGCTGATCCCGTTCTCTTCCAGCACCTGCGGGCTTTCGATACCGCGGTTGAACAGCGAGCGCAGCAGCACGCCGACAATGGAAAGCATCAGGCCGAGAATAATGCTGCCGAGGATAATCAGCGCCTTCTTCGGCTTCAGCACGCCCGGCTGGGTAATCGCCGGGTCAACGATACGCACGTCGCCGACGGTGCTGGCTTCGGTGATTTTCAGCTCCTGCTGTTTGTTCAGCAGCTGCATGTAAACCTGCTGGCCGGATTCCACATCACGCGTCAGGCGTACAATTTCCTGCTGCGTCTTCGGCATCGCGGTCACGCGGTCATTCAGCTTCGCCTTCTCTTCTTCCAGGGTACGACGTTTCTCCAGCAAAGTGCGGTACGCCGGGTGACGTTTGGTATAGAGCTTGGAAATCTCCGCCTCTTTGAAGGTCAGCTCGTTCAGCTGCGCATCAATATTCACCATGGAGTCGAGAACCGATTTCGCCTCCAGCGGCAGATCGACGGAATCCTTGTCCTGACGGTACGCGTTCAGCTTGTTCTCAGCGTCATCCAGACGGGCGCGCACCTCCGGCAGTTGTTTACTGAGAAACGCCAGGCTTTTTGCGGCTTCCGCTGACTTGCGCTCAACGTTCTGCTCCAGATAGTTGCGGGTGATGCTATTGAGGATGTCGCGAATTTGATCCTTGTCTTCACCGGTGAAGGTCATGCTCAGAACGCCGGTGTCCTTGCCGTTTTCGGTGACGGTCAGGTTGTTTTGCAGGTTGTTGATCATCCCGAGCGTCGAGAATTTGGTGACCGTAAACTCCCCGCCCTCATGCGCCTGAATTGCGCTGACCTTGATGCTGACGCCCTCTTTGGTCAGCATCTGCCCCACCTCGCCGCGCGCGCTGAAGCCCGCGTCGCTGGTCAGCTGATACTGTTTTGGTCCCAGCACGGTCAGGGTAAAGGTTTGGTCCCCTGCCCCTTTTGGGATCACGAAGTCGGTCACTTTTACCGTATCGTTACTGCGCCCCATCAGGCGATCCCAGCCTGCGCCAAACACCGGGAAGGTGTTTTTGGTGACCGCGATATCCAGCCCCAGGTCGTGAACCGTTTTGCCCAGTACCAGGCGCGACTGAATCAGCTGAATTTCGGCTTCCGATGCCGGCGGCTTGTTGGCCAGCGCCGAGCCGATATCCTGAACCAGCGAGTTTCCGGTATTTTGTTCGATCTGCACCAGCGCGTCGGCGCTGTAAATAGGCGTCGCGAACAGCGTATAAACGATCGCCGCCACGGCAAAAATGGCGGTAATACCCAGCACCCACCATTTCGCTTCAATAACGGTCCCGACCAGGCGACCGATATCGATTTCATCACTGCCCGACGTCGGGGCGGCAGAAGGTCTTGTTTTTTCTGTCATTGTTATCCCTGCTGAGCTTTCAGTGCCTGCGCCCACTGACGGGCAGACTGGTCTAGTAAGGTGTATACCGCCTCAAAGGCCTCGCGGCTCTTGCGATACGGATCGGGAATTTCGCGCTCACCATCCCAGTGACCAAACAGCATCACCTTGCCGCGCATCTCCGGTGCGATATCGCACAGCGCGTGAATGTGGCGTTTTTCCATCGCGAGGATCAGGTCATATTCCCGGCACATCCGGCCAGAGACCTGACGGGCAACGTGCCCGTCGAGTGAGAGGTTATGCTCAAGGGCAACGCTTGCGGCACGTTCGTCGGCACCTTTTCCGACCAGCGCGCCCAGCCCTGCGGAGTCGACCGTTAACGCAGGCTGGTAATTTTTCAACAGCCTTTCAGCCGTGGGGGAACGGCAAATGTTCCCCACGCACACCACCAGAATTTTGTTAAACATCGCGGCTTACCAGTTATGAACGTCGCTCGCCGTATCCGTCATGTAGCGAACGCCACTGATGGTAGGCAGCAACTGGTTGATCAGACGGTTCCAGCGGGCAACCGGCGCGGTGGTGACATAGACCACATCGTACGGCTGGAGACGGAACGACGTTGCCATGACCAGCGACGTCGCGTCGGACATATCCAGCTGGTAGATGTTGGCAATCTTGCCCTTCGCGTTCTCGCCTTTGATAGGACGGATCACGAAGATACCGCTGGCGTTGGAGGCGGTCAGGTCGATGCCTTCCGCATTGCCCAGCGCTTCGGTCAGGGTCATACCGCTGAAGTCCATCTTGAGGGTGCTCTGTTTCTTCACTTCACCCATCACGAACACTTTCAGATCGTCATTGCGCGGCACGTACAGAATGTCGCCCGGATAGAGGAGGCGGTTCTGGGTCAGGTCACCGTTTTGCATCAGCGCCTGAAGCGAAATGCGCTGCTCTTTGCCGTTGTGGGTTAGCACCACGTTGCGCCAGTCAGCGCCGTCGGTTAAGCCGCCTGCGGCATTGATCGCATCGAGAACGGTGAGCGGGACGTTAGTGATGGCCTGCTGGCCGGATTTATTGACCTGGCCAGAGATATAGGCTTTCTGGGATCGGAACGCGGCGATATTAACGTCCACCTGCGGGTCAGCAATGTACTGCGCCAGGCGGCCGGTAATATCACTACGGATCTCAGCAAGCGTTTTACCCGCGACGTGCACTTTGCCAATGTAGGGATAGAACATGGTGCCATCGGACTGTACCCAGTTACCGGTGTCGCTTGAGCTACGGTACTGGCCCGCAGGCGTGGTCAGCTCCGGGTGATCCCAGACGGTCACGTTAATGACGTCACCCGGACCCACGCGATACTGGTAAGAGGCAATTTCCTGGTCCAAGGACATATTTGGCTGAGCAACATTTGGACGTGGGCGTAATTGTTCCACCAGACGTGGGGTTAATGGATACACATTCACCATTTTGTCGAGATCAAAATCAGCATCCTGCTGTTTAATCACATCCTTGCCCATTGTCGACATATTGCTGCCGGGAAAGACCGTGCAACCACTCATCAAGGTCACAGACACCAATAATGGCATCAATTTCATTTTGGATTTCATCATTGATTATTTATCACTTTGGCAGAGTAATTATCCTGTGCAATTAAAATAAGCGCGGGTCGTGGTGACAATCAGAATGCAGTTAATCATTTAGCAATATAACTGGCATCAGTCCTAAAAAAAGCTTATTCATCCATTGGCTATTGACAGAATAATTGAGGCTGATTCACACGCTTTCAGGCACGCTACCGCCCTTGGCTTTCAGTTACCAATCCACTGACTAAACAATGCGTTATGGTTAGACACCCTCTTGGATAAGGCCTTTTGCGAAATATATCAAACGCCTCACAGGGGCGATTGATAATGTATAACCTTCACCAAAGACCGAAACAAAAATAGCAACAAGGAGTTTTAACATTTGATGCTGGAAGAATTGTTGCAGCTAACCTAATAGCAGGCAAGGAGACAACCGTCCTAATATTCGTTTTTAAGATTAATATTAAGAGCAAAGTTTTAAGGTTTTCGGATTTTCTTTATATTGACAAAATAGATCGCCGGACCATTTATTGCGATATTTCCTAAATAACGACTTCTGTAATTAAATCTTCGCAATTAACTTATTTACACCGCCCGGCAAATGGGGTTTACCTGAGTGTAGCATTAAGAGAAATCTCACCCCGGCATTGCAATTTCCGTCGGCTTTATCCATGATCGAAGTGTGACATTAGTCATATAACAGAAGGTATTGCATTTACTATGGAATGGATTGCCGATCCATCAATCTGGGCCGGGCTGGTGACGCTGGTCGTCATCGAATTAGTGCTCGGCATTGATAACCTGGTGTTTATCGCCATCCTTGCCGATAAATTACCCCCTTCACAACGCGACCGCGCCCGCGTGACGGGTCTTCTGCTCGCCATGGTGATGCGTCTGCTGTTACTGGCCTCAATCTCGTGGCTGGTGACGCTGACCAAACCCTTATTCAGCGTGCAGGGTCTGAGCTTTAGCGCCCGCGACCTGATCATGCTTTTCGGCGGATTGTTCCTGCTGTTCAAAGCCACGGTTGAGCTTAATGAGCGGCTGGAAGGAAAAGACAGTGAAAACCCCACCCAGCGACGCGGCGCTAAATTCTGGCCGGTGGTCGCACAGATAGTGGTGCTGGATGCCGTCTTTTCTCTCGACTCCGTGATCACGGCCGTCGGGATGGTTGACCATCTGGCGGTGATGATGGCCGCCGTGATCATCGCCATCACCCTGATGGTGCTCGCCAGTAAAGCCCTGACGCGCTTCGTGAACAGTCACCCGACTATCGTCATCCTCTGTCTGAGCTTCCTGCTGATGATTGGCTTTAGCCTGGTAGCGGATGGTTTTGGCTTCCATATCCCGAAAGGGTATCTGTACGCCGCCATTGGTTTCTCGGTGCTGATTGAGTTTCTCAACCAACTGGCCATTTTCAACCGTCGCCGTTTTCTTTCCGCGAACCAGACATTACGGCAGCGCACCGCAGATACGGTGATGCGCCTGCTGAGCGGCAAAAAAGAGGATGCCGAGCTGGATGCTGAATCCGCGGCGATGCTTGCCGACCACAGCGACGGGCAGATCTTCAACCCGCAGGAACGCCGGATGATAGAGCGCGTGCTTAACCTCAACCAGCGCACAGTGAGCAGTATCATGACCTCCCGCCATGACATTGAGCATATTGACCTGACGGCGCCGGAAGAGCAGATCCGTGCCCTGCTGGATAAAAACCAGCACACCCGCGTGGTCGTGACCGGCGGTGAAGAGGAAGAAGAGCTGCTGGGCGTGGTACACGTGATTGACCTGCTGCAACAGCAGCTTCACGGCGAGCCGCTAAACCTGCGCGCGCTGGTGCGCCAGCCGCTGGTCTTCCCGGAAGCGCTGCCGCTGCTCTCCGCGCTGGAGCAGTTCCGCAACGCGCGCACCCACTTCGCGTTTGTCGTTGATGAGTTTGGTTCTGTGGAAGGGCTGGTGACGCTCAGCGACGTGATGGAAACCATCGCCGGTAATCTGCCTAATGAGGTGGATGAGATCGATGCGCGCCACGATATTCAGAAAAACGCCGACGGCAGCTGGACCGCCAACGGCCATATGCCGCTTGAAGATCTGGTGCAGTTCGTTCCGCTTCCGCTGGACGAGAAGCGCGAATACCACACCATCGCCGGTTTGCTGATGGAAAATCTGCAACGTATTCCGCAGCCGGGGGAAGAGGTCCAGGTGGGGGATTACATGCTCAAAACCTTGCAGGTTGAGAGCCATCGCGTGCAGAAGGTGCAGCTGATACCGCTGCGCGGTGAAGATGAGATGGATTTAGAGGTGTAGGTAAAAAGCAAAACGGCAACCTCGTTGCCGTTTTTAGTGTTTGCTCCCTCTCCCCGTCGGAGAGGGCCGGGGTGAGGGCATCAGGCCGTACATGCCACCCGGAACAACAGGCATCACAGCTTATCGAGCAGTTTTTTCACGTCCTTACCTGACTGAGTCTCTTTATTGCGGTCCGCCCAGTCATTCAGCCGACGTTTCGCTTCATCCTGAAGGTGCTTACGCAGGATCTGATCGACCTGCAAACTGTAATTCAGCGCCTGCCATTTTCCATAAACGCGCAGCGGTATCGGCGTCTCTTTCAGGAACTCTACAAGCTGGCCTTCGCCTTCCCAGCCAGCCTTCACGCGGACGTTGAAGCGGGTGTCTGCCGTCTCTTTCACCAGATCCAGCGCGCCGGTTCCGGTCAGCGCCAGCAGTGACGAAGTGCCCTGCATGTCGTCAAGCGAGAGCTGACCGTTGTCGAGGGCAAGCTCACTGGTAAAGCTGTCGAGACGGGTTGCGCTGTCGTAGTTTTCATTCGCTTTCACGCTGCTGCTGCGCTCTACCGCCTGCTGCACCAGCTGCTGGAAGTTCAGCCCTTCCATGCGCGTATCTTTCAGCTCAACGTGCGCCTGCCCCTGCCAGCTACGACGGAAGGCATCCGCATCAATCTTCGTGCCAGAGAAATCCCCTGCCAGCGACAGCTGCCCCGTGAGGGCAATTGGGTAATTAAAGGCTTTCAGGATGGTGCCAATTTCAACGTTTTCCAGACGCGGCTGGAACGCGGCGCTGGCAACGTCTTTGCGTACATCCAGCGTGCCCGGCAGCGAGAGGTTCCCTGCTCCCATTTTTCCGCTGAGCTCGGAGATGACCAGCAGGCCGTTGTGGTTGAACATCTGGCTGCTGACGTCAGTAAAATCAATTCCACGCCAGCGCACGCTGTTCGCTTTCAGCAGAATGTCGGCGGTAAATCCGCGCAGGCCGTTGTAGTCAGGCAGATCGAGATTTGAGGAGATCACCGGACGCGACTGCGTGGCCTGGCTTTGCCCTACCTGCGTAGCTCCCTCATCGGTCGCGTTCACCGGTTGGAGCGGAAGCAGGTTCTCGAGATTCAGCTTGTCGAATTGCAGATCCAGCACCCACTTAGGTTTCTCATCAAGCGTGACGCTCGCCTGCCCCTTCAGGGAACTGTCGTTGGCCTGGAGGTTGAGCGCGTTCAGTTCGAGCTGTTTGCGCTCTTCATGCCACACCGCCTGCATCGTGCCCTGGCCGGCAATCCCCTTCGCGGGTAAATCCGCGCCGGTCAGCTGCCAGTTGAGCTGCTGAACGTCCGCCGTCAGCTGGTGCGGATAGTCAGAAGCGTTCACGTTTGCGTTCATCGACAGGTTGAGATCGCGCTGATTGCGGTTGATCCGCCCGGAGAACTCCATGGTGGCGTGATGATTGGCGTCCTGCTCCATCCTGAGATTGATATTGCGTACGGTGATCTGTTCGTCATCCTCATGCTGGAAAACCAGCACGCTGTCAGCAACTTTCAGATTACCAATATCGAACGACCAGCCGGTATCAGAGGGGACGTCAGGCAAGGTGTTTTCACGCGGTGCGACCGGAGCATCCGCCTGACGAACGGCTTCGGTTTGCGGCGTAAGCTGAATCACCGCCCCTTTCAGCATCACCTGTTCAACCTGGAGCTGATGGGATAAGAGCGGGATGAGCGCAACATCAAGACGCATGTTATCCGCCGTCACCAGCGGCTGCGCGGCGCCCGGCGCGGTGAGCGACATACGTCCGGAGAGAATGCTGAGCTGCGGCCAGACGTGCCAGCGCAGGGGCCCGTCCAGCTTGAGTTCATACCCGCTGCGCGCTTCCACCTGCCGCACCATGTAGGCCCGGAAGTCATTCGGGTTAACCAGCAGCACCAACGCTGAAAGGCCAGCCACCAGCACCACCAGCAAAATCATCAGCGTTGTCAGAACTCTTCTCATGGCTTCCTCAGTGAACTCACAAATCAGTCTTTATCGATACGACTGGCAACCGCACCCTGCTGGTCGCGATATTTTGCGTCCTGACGGCGGTTATAAGGACGGTCTGCCGGGCCGGTCAGCGGTTCGAAGCTCAACGCACCAATCATCATTCCCGGACGAAGCGCCAGCGGCAGTTTACCGGCGTTAAAGAACTCCAGCACGATACGGCCCGACCAGCCCGGATCGATACGGTGCGCGGTGACGTGCACCATCAGGCCCAGACGCGCCAGGGAAGAGCGTCCGTCAAGCCAGCCGACCAGATCCGCAGGCAGCGTGACCGATTCAAAGGTCACCGCCAGCGCCAGTTCGCCAGGATGGAGATAAAACGCCTCTCCTTCGTCGATGACGATTTCGTCGCTCATGACGCGATCCAGCGCCGCGCTGACTTCGTCTTTCGGCCCGCTGAGGTCGATAAACGGTGCCGTGTGGCCGCTGAAGGTGCGGAATTTATTCCCCAGACGCACATCGACGGTCACGCCGTTAATACGCTCAACCGGCGGACGCGGGGTGATAGACAGGCGGCCTTCATCCAGCCAGGCTTCTATATCGCGGTCACAAAGACGCATGGCACTTTCTCCTTTCGTGCATCGCGCCCTGAAGCCTTACGGCGTCAGGGCAAAACCAGGTTATCTCTGAACGGTACACAATTCACACGGCTTATTCAAAAAACTGACTGATTTTCGCTTTTAAGATATCAATGGCAATACGGTTTTTACCGCCACGAGGCACGATAATATCGGCGTATTGTTTCGAAGGCTCAATAAATTGCAGGAACATCGGGCGAACGGTTTTCTGATATTGCGCCATCACCGAGTCCATGGAGCGGCCACGTTCATTAACGTCGCGTTTGATACGCCGCATCAGGCAGATATCCAGAGGAGTGTCGACGAAAATCGAGAAGTTCATTGATTCGCGCAGACGGGCGTCGGTGAGCAGCAAAATCCCTTCAAGGATAATCACCTTCTTGGGCTCGATACGGATCGTTTCCTGGGTGCGGGTATGTTCCACGTAGCTGTAGACGGGCAGCTCAATTGCCTCGCCGCGCTTTAGCGCTTCCAGATGCTGGAACAGCAGGCTGTGATCCATCGCACTGGGGTGGTCGTAGTTGGTTTTTACGCGCTCTTCCATCGAAAGATGGGATTGATCTTTGTAATAGCTATCTTCGGGAATAACACCGATATGCTCATCACCCACTTGTTCACGTAGTTCGCGATAAAGCGTACTGGCAATAAGACTTTTACCTGAAGCCGATGCGCCGGCGATGCCTATGATGACGCACTGATGAGACTTATCAGTCATAAATTTAGCGACCTGATTAACCTGGATGTAAGGAAGGACGACGCCGGAGCGTCAAACGCGGCAATTATAGGGATTTCGGGGGCGTGATACCAGTCGAATGCGCAGGTTATGCGAGGCGGGCTGAAAAGCGCCGTTTCACGCCTTTAGCGAAATTTTTACGCGCGGATTTTCACCATTTCATCACCATTCTTCGCAGAGTAACTATTTTATAAGTCTATGAAGTCAAAATCTGAGCACTCGGCATATGAATTGTAAAATGTTTGTACTAGCATAAACCAAATTATTAATTTCACGCGTCCGGACCTGGCTCCTGACAACATGGCGTCCCTGGATAGAGCGGTAATGAATAAACAATACCAGCGGGTTTTGGTTACTACCCCACATCCTTTACTGCGGCTTGTCTGTCTGGGTCTGGTCACGTTCATCTTCACCTTATTTTCCCTCGAGCTGACTCGCTTCGGTACGCTGCTGGCGCCATTGTGGTTCCCGACTTCAATAATGATGGTAGCGTTTTACCGCCACGCGGGAAAAATGTGGCCCGGCATTGCCCTCGCCTGCTCTTTTGGCAATATCTTTGCCTCGTGGATGCTCTTCTCATGGGAATCGCTCAACATCACCTACACGGCGATCAATATCATTGAGGCCACGGTTGGCGCGCTGTTACTGCGTAAACTGCTCCCCTGGTATAATCCGCTGCAAAACCTCAACGACTGGGTCCGGCTTGCCCTCGGCAGTGCCCTTGTGCCGCCGCTGGTGGGGGGCGTTCTGGTTCATTTTCTGGTGCCGAGCGCGGAGCCGCTGCGTAATTTCCTTGTCTGGGTACTTTCAGAGGCCATTGGCGCGCTGGCGCTGGTGCCTTTAGGTCTGCTGTTTAAACCGCATTACCTGCTGCGCCACCGCAATCCGAAACTGCTGCTGGAAACGCTGGTGACCCTGGTCGTTACGCTGGTTCTTTGCTGGACGGCAATCACCTGGCTGCCGTGGCCATTCACCTGCATCATCGTTCTGCTGATGTGGAGCGCGGTACGTCTGCCGCGTATGGAAGCGTTCCTGATATTTTTATTCACCATCATGATGGTGTCCCTGATGATGGCGCGAAATCCGCTCTCCATGACGCCCTCCTCCATGATCGTCACCTTCAACGCGCCGTGGCTCCCCTTCCTGATGATGCTGCTCCCCGCCAATATTATGACGATGGTGATGTATGCCTTCCGGGCCGAGCGTAAACATATTACGGAAAGCGAAGAACGTTTTCGTAATGCGATGGAATATTCCGCGATTGGTATGGCGCTGGTGGGCATTGAGGGCCAGTGGCTCCAGGCCAACAAGGCGCTGTGCAATTTCCTCGGTTACAGCCAGTCTGAACTCCAGTCGCTCACGTTTCAGCAGTTAACCTGGCCAGAAGATTTAAATACCGACCTGGAGCAGTTGGGACAGCTGATTAACGGGGAGATCAATAGCTACAGCCTCGAAAAACGCTACTACACTCGCAGCGGCGCGGTGGTGTGGGCGCTGCTGGCCGTCTCCGTTGTGCGCCATGCCGACGGCACCCCGCTCTACTTTATTGCCCAGATTGAAGATATCAACGACCTGAAACAGACCGAGTGGGTCAATAAGCGCCTGATGGAGCGTATCACCCTCGCGAACGAAGCCGGTGGCATCGGGATATGGGAGTGGGATCTCGAGCCGGACGTGATCAGCTGGGATAAGCGGATGTTTGAGCTGTACGAGATCCCCCCGCACATTAAACCCACCTGGCAGCTCTGGCATGCGGCCATGGTGCCTGAAGATCGCACCCACGCCGAACAGGTGCTGCGAGAATCCCTTCAGGCCAGGGTGCCTTTCAAGCTGGAATTTCGCATTCGCGTCAAGGATGGCATCCGCCACATTCGTTCGCTGGCGAACCGGGTACTGAACAAACAGGGCGAAGTGGAGCGGCTGTTAGGGATCAACATGGATATGACCGAGGTGAAGCAGCTGAACGAGGCGCTGTTCCAGGAAAAAGAGCGCCTGCATATCACCCTCGACTCCATCGGCGAAGCGGTGCTGTGCACCGATATCGACATGAACATCACCTTTATGAACCCGGTCGCCGAGAAGATGAGCGGCTGGTCGCAAAGCGAAGCGCTGGGTCAGCCCGTTCTGAAGGTGCTGCACATTACCTTTGGCGAGAACGGTCCGTTAATGGAAAACATCCACAGCGGCGATATGTCCCGTACCGATATCGAACAGGACGTGGTGCTTAACTGCCGCAATGGCGGCAGTTTCGACATTCATTACAGCATTACCCCCCTCAGCACTCTGGAAGGTAACACCATCGGCTCGGTGCTGGTGATTCAGGACGTGACCGAGTCGCGCAAAATGCTGCGCCAGCTGAGTTACAGCGCCTCACATGACGCCCTGACTCACCTGGCGAACCGCGTCAGCTTTGAAAACCATCTGAAGCGTCTGTTGCAGACAGTACAGGAGACCCATCAGCATCACGCGCTGGTCTTTATCGATCTTGACCGTTTTAAGGCGGTGAACGATACGGCAGGCCACGCGGCGGGCGACGCGCTCCTGCGCGAACTCTCTTCGCTGATGCTGACCATGCTGCGCTCCAGCGACGTGCTGGCGCGTCTGGGCGGCGACGAGTTTGGCCTGCTGCTGCCGGACTGCAACGTCGAAAGCGCACGCTATATTGCGGGCCGGTTGATCGACGCCATCAACAACTATCATTTTTCCTGGGAAGGACGCCTGCACCGCATTGGTGCCAGTGCGGGGATTACGCTGATTGACGACACCAATTATCAGGCTGCGGAAGTGATGTCTCAGGCCGATATCGCCTGCTACGCCTCGAAAAACAGCGGGCGCGGCGTGGTCACCGTCTACGAACCCCAGCAGGAGAGGATCCACAGCACGCGCAGCATGATGTCGCTGGATGAGCAGTGGCACATGATTAAAGATAACCATCTGCTGATGATCGCCCGCAGCGTCGCCTCGCCGCGCATTCCCGAGAGCAGTAGCTTCTGGCTGATTTCCTTGCGGCTGTGGACCAGCCAGGGGGAAGTGCTGGAAGAGCATGCCTTCCGCGCCGGGCTGGCGGAGCCGGAGCTGCTGCACGCCCTGGACCGACGTATCTTCAGCGAATTTTTCCGTACCTATGCCGCACAGGTGGCGGCCAAAGGAATGGGCGTCGCGCTGCCGCTCTCAGAAGCGGGTTTAGCCAGCGTCACGCTGGTGGATGAGCTGCTCGACCTCATTACCAAAGGTCCGCTGCCGGCGCGGCTGCTGCATCTGGCGATCGCCGCTGATGTGCTGAGCAATACGGATGAAAACGTGCAGCAGGGTCTGCAAAAGCTTCGTCAGGCTGGCTGTCGCGTGGTGCTGACGCGGGTTGGACGCGATATGAACGTCTTCAGCCAGCTCAGCGCCAACACCGCTGATTATCTGCTGCTGGATGCAGACGTGGTGACCAACGTCCACGGCAATCTGATGGACGAGATGATGGTGACCATCATTCAGGGCCATGCCCAGCGTCTGGGCATAAAAACCATTGCCGGGCCATGCCATCAGTCGATCATGATGAATACGCTGTCGGGCATCGGCGTTGACTTTATCTACGGCGACACCATTGGGGAAGCGCAGCCGCTCGATCTACTGCTGAATACCAGCTATTTCGCCATCAACTGATGGCGACCAGCCGTCGGTGTACCAAATATGTAACAGCGCATACGAGCGCCACGGCTGCCAGCGCTCGGCGTAGCGACGGATCTGCGCGGGCGTCATACCGGCAAAGCGCTGTTTAATCAGATAATCATCCGGCAGGAAAACATCCTTCGCCTGCCAGCCGCGCAGGGCCAGATAATTCGCGGTCCAGCGCCCGATGCCGGGGCGCTGCTGTAGCGCCTTCATCCCGTCCTCAACGTTCGCGGGCGGGAACAGCGGGAATTCACCGTCCACCACCGACTGCGCCAGATGAATCAACGACTCCGCACGCTTGAGCGGCATCCCGAGGGCTTTCAACGCCAGCGGATCCACCGCGGCCAGTACCTCTGGCGGAGGAAAGCAGAGGTAGCCCGGCGCGTCCTGGATGGGTACACCGCACAGCGCCACCACCCGTGACGCCAGTTTAGCCGCCATCGCCACGCTTACCAGTTGTCCAAGAATGGCGCGCACGCCCTGCTCGTAAGCATCCATTGCGCCGGGCAAACGTAACCCCGGCCGCGCCGCGCCGAGATCGCCGAGGGTCTGTGCAATGTGCTGCGGGTCGCAATCGAGGTCAAAAAGGCGGGCGATGCGGTCCAGGCAGATATCCGCCACCGGGATCAGGCCAGGGCTAAGCGACACCGCAAGCGTATGGGTTGCGCTGTCTGGCGTAACCCGGAAAACGCCCTTGTGCCCGGCATAGCCAAAACTGCGCTCGTAGTAATCCTTCGTAACGGTCTCAACCCCCGTGACCGCACGCTCGGCAAGAAAGCCAAACATCCACGACCAGTCGTAAGGCGGTTGCCAGTTCAGGGTGTACATTGTCTCTCCTTTTGAATTTACCTCAGCATAAACCGAAAGATCGCGTTGCGCCTTGCTTTCATATTCCTGTTGTCGCCTGGCAGACATTTCGCTAAAGTCTCGCCCCTTCTCACCGGCATGGGGATTTATTGTGTTTATTGGATTCGACTACGGCACCGCAAACTGCTCGGTTGCGATAATGCAAAACGGACAACCGCAGCTCCTGAAAATGGAAAACGGCAGTACGCTGTTGCCGTCAATGCTCTGTGCGCCGACGCGTGAAGCGGTGAGCGAGTGGCTGTTCCGCCATCATCAGGTTCCTGCTACCGCAGCGGAAACCCAGGCGCTGCTGCGCCGTGCGGTCAGCTTTAACCGCGAGGAAGATATCGACGTTACCCCTTCCAGCGTGCAGTTCGGCCTCTCTTCCCTCGGGCAGTACATTGAAGATCCGGAAGAGGTCTACTTCGTTAAATCGCCGAAATCCTTCCTCGGCGCCAGCGGCCTGAAGCCACAGCAAGTGGCGATGTTTGAAGATCTGGTCTGCGCGATGATGCTGCACATCCGCAATCAGGCGCAGTCCCAGGTGCCGGATGCCATCACCCAGGCGGTGATTGGCCGTCCGATCAACTTCCAGGGGCTGGGCGGCGACGAAGCCAACCAGCAGGCGCAGGGGATCCTTGAGCGTGCAGCGCACCGGGCTGGCTTCCGTGACGTGGTATTCCAGTATGAGCCGGTTGCAGCGGGGCTGGATTTTGAAGCCACGCTGACGGAAGAACAACGGGTGCTGGTAGTGGACATCGGCGGCGGAACGACGGACTGCTCATTACTGCTGATGGGTCCGAAGTGGCATCACCGTCGCGATCGTGAAAACAGTCTGCTGGGGCACAGCGGCTGCCGAGTGGGCGGTAACGATCTGGATATTGCCCTGGCATTCAAGAGCCTGATGCCACTGCTCGGCATGGGCGGTCAAACCGAGAAAGGCATCGCCCTGCCGATCCTGCCGTGGTGGAACGCGATTGCCATCAACGACGTCCCTGCCCAGAGTGATTTTTACAGCACCGCGAATGGCCGTTTCCTCAACGATCTGGTGCGTGATGCACAGGATGCAGAGAAGGTCGCGCTGCTGTATAAGGTGTGGCGTCAGCGCCTGAGCTACCGCGTGGTGCGCACCGCCGAAGAGAGCAAAATCGCCCTTTCCGATCGTCCTGAGCATGCGGTTTCGCTGCCGTTTATCAGTGACGATCTGGCTACGGCTATCACCCAGGAAGGGCTGGAAATGGCGCTGACTCAGCCGCTTCAGCGTATTCTGGAGCAGGTGCAGCTGGCGCTTGAGAATGGCAAAGTGAAGCCGGACGTGATTTACCTGACCGGCGGTAGCGCCCGTTCGCCGCTGATCAAGAAAGCGCTGGCGGAACAGCTGCCGGGGATCCCGATTGCCGGCGGCGATGACTTTGGCTCCGTTACAGCAGGGCTGGCGCGCTGGGCGCAGGTGGTGTTTAGCTAATGGAGTTGTGCCGGGTGG
Organism: Enterobacter sp. BWH52; assembly: GCF_001037565.1. Classification (NCBI taxonomy): domain Bacteria; kingdom Pseudomonadati; phylum Pseudomonadota; class Gammaproteobacteria; order Enterobacterales; family Enterobacteriaceae; genus Enterobacter; species Enterobacter sp. BWH52. The sequence continues at coordinate 2,966,394 of NZ_KQ089854.1, forward strand.
CGGCTTCGCCTTACCCGGCCAACAAGATCCTCCAACCGTTGGCCGGGTAAGCGCAGCGCCACCCGGCGAAGGCGAAACCGCGGCACCACACTCAGACCATTCCTGACAGTCTTCCATATTTCCTCCATTTTTCCACTGTGTTACCTGACTAAACTAGTATCATTCCCCGAAAGAGTTTCAGGATGAGAACGTATAACGATGAAAGGCAGTAACAAATCCCGCTGGGCAATCGCCGCTGGTCTGATTGTGGTGGTCCTGGCCGCCGCCTGGTACTGGCACAGCCAGTCCGCGAACTCCACGGCACCTGCTGGCGCCAGTAGCCCCTCACATCGCCCAACGGGCGGCGGGCGCCACGGTATGCGCGGCGGTGCGCTGGCACCGGTGCAGGCGGCAACGGCGGTGAATAAAGCGGTGCCTCGTTATCTCTCCGGGCTGGGAACCATCACTGCCGCCAACACCGTGACGGTACGTAGCCGCGTGGACGGTCAGCTGATGGCCATCCACTTCCAGGAAGGTCAACAGGTGAAAGCGGGCGATCTGCTGGCGGAAATCGATCCAAGCCAGTTTAAGGTGGCCCTGGCGCAGGCGCAGGGGCAACTCGCGAAAGACAAAGCCACCCTCGCCAATGCCCGCCGCGATTTAGCCCGCTATCAGCAGTTGGTAAAAACCAACCTCGTGTCGCGCCAGGAGCTGGATACCCAGCAATCTCTGGTCAGTGAATCTCAGGGCACCATCAAGGCCGACGAAGCCGCGGTCGCCAGCGCCCAGCTCCAGCTCGACTGGAGCCGGATCACCGCGCCGATTGACGGCCGCGTGGGCCTGAAACAGGTTGATATCGGGAACCAAATCTCCAGCGGCGATACCACGGGCATCGTGGTGATCACCCAGACGCACCCTATCGATCTCGTCTTTACCCTGCCGGAAAGCGACATTGCGACGGTGATACAGGCGCAGAAGGCCGGAAAATCGCTGGTAGTTGAAGCCTGGGATCGCACCAACAAGCAGAAGCTGAGCGAAGGTTCGCTGTTGAGCCTGGATAACCAGATCGACACCACCACCGGCACCATCAAGTTAAAAGCACGCTTCTACAATCAGGACGATGCCCTGTTCCCGAATCAGTTCGTCAATGCGCGAATGCTGGTCGCGACCGAAGAAAACGCCGTGGTGATCCCGACGGCGGCCCTGCAAATGGGCAGTGAAGGCAACTTTGTCTGGGTGCTGAACAGCGAAAACAAGGTCAGCAAACACCTGGTGAAAACCGGGATCCAGGACAGTCAGACGGTGGTGATCAGCGCCGGGCTGTCCGCAGGCGACCGCGTCGTAACCGACGGTATTGACCGGCTGACCGAAGGGGCGCAGGTCGAGGTGGTGGAAGCGCAGAATACAGGAGCAAAAGCCTGATGCAGGTGATGCCGCCGAGCTCTACAGGTGGGCCATCACGCCTGTTTATTTTACGACCGGTTGCGACGACCCTGTTGATGGTGGCGATCCTGCTGGCCGGGATCATTGGCTACCGTTTTCTGCCCGTGTCGGCGCTGCCGGAAGTGGACTACCCGACTATTCAGGTTGTCACCCTCTATCCGGGCGCCAGTCCGGATGTGGTGACATCCGCCATCACCGCCCCGCTGGAGCGTCAGTTTGGCCAGATGTCTGGCCTGAAGCAGATGTCCTCCCAGAGCTCGGGCGGCGCCTCGGTCGTCACACTTCAGTTCCAGCTCGCCCTGTCGCTGGACGTCGCGGAACAGGAGGTGCAGGCCGCCATTAACGCCGCCACCAACCTGCTGCCGTCTGACCTGCCGAACCCGCCGGTTTACAGCAAGGTGAACCCGGCAGACCCGCCGATCATGACGCTTGCCGTCACCTCCTCCGCCATGCCGATGACGCAGGTGGAAGACATGGTCGAAACCCGCGTGGCGCAGAAGATTTCGCAGGTGACCGGCGTCGGGCTGGTGACGCTCGCAGGGGGACAACGCCCCGCGGTGCGCGTTAAGCTCAATGCCCAGGCCATTGCCGCGCTGGGGTTAACCAGCGAAACCATTCGCACCGCCATCAGCAGCGCCAACGTTAACTCAGCGAAGGGCTCGCTGGACGGCCCGACCCGCGCGGTCACGCTCTCCGCCAACGACCAGATGCAGTCCGCCGATGAATACCGTCAGCTGATTATTGCCTACCAGAACGGCGCACCGATCCGCCTGGGCGACGTGGCAACCGTCGAACAAGGCGCGGAAAACAGCTGGCTCGGGGCGTGGGCCAATAAGCAGCAGGCGATTGTCATGAACGTTCAGCGCCAGCCGGGCGCGAACATTATTGATACCGCCGACAGCATTCGCACCATGCTGCCGCAGCTGGTGGAAAGCCTGCCAAAATCGGTCAGCGTGAAAGTGCTCTCTGACCGCACCACGAATATTCGCGCGTCAGTGACTGACACCCAGTTCGAGCTGATGCTGGCGATTGCGCTGGTGGTGATGATCATCTACCTGTTCCTGCGCAACGTTCCGGCAACCATCATTCCCGCCGTTGCCGTGCCGCTCTCGCTGGTCGGGACGTTCGCGGTAATGGTATTTCTCGACTTCTCGATTAACAACCTGACGCTGATGGCGCTCACCATCGCCACCGGGTTTGTGGTGGACGACGCCATCGTGGTAATCGAAAACATCTCGCGCTATATCGAGAAAGGTGAAAAGCCGTTAGCCGCCGCGCTGAAGGGCGCGGGGGAGATCGGCTTTACCATTATTTCGCTCACCTTCTCGCTGATTGCGGTGCTGATCCCGCTGCTGTTTATGGGCGATATCGTCGGGCGGCTGTTCCGCGAGTTTGCCGTGACGCTGGCGGTCGCCATTCTGATCTCTGCCGTGGTGTCGCTGACGCTGACGCCGATGATGTGCGCCCGCATGCTGAGCCACGAATCTTTGCGCAAGCAAAACCGCTTCTCCCTCGCCTCCGAGCGGATGTTCGAGCGTATTATTGCCGCCTACGGCCGCGTGCTGGCGAAAGTCCTGAACCATCCCTGGGCGACGCTCGGCGTGGCCCTCGGCACGCTGGCGCTCAGCGTCATGCTGTGGATTTTCATTCCGAAAGGCTTCTTCCCGATTCAGGACAACGGCATTATTCAGGGCACGCTTCAGGCGCCACAGACGGTCTCCTTCGCCAACATGGCGCAGCGCCAGCAGCAGGTGTCTGAGATCATCATGAAAGATCCGGCGGTGGAAAGCCTGACTGCCTACGTGGGCGTGGACGGCACCAACCCGTCGCTTAACAGCGCGCGCCTGCAAATTAACCTTAAACCGCTCGATGACCGTGACGATCGCGTCAACGCGGTTATTGAGCGTCTGCAAAGCGCTGTGGCGCGCGTACCGGGCATTGAGCTGTATCTGCAACCGATCCAGGATTTAACCATTGATACGCAGGTGAGCCGCACGCAGTACCAGTTTACGCTCCAGGCCACCTCGCTTGATGCACTCAGCACCTGGGTGCCGCAGCTGGTGGACAAGCTGAAAGCACTGCCGCAGATTTCTGACGTCAGCAGCGACTGGCAGGATAAAGGGCTGGCGGCGTACGTGAACGTCAACCGCGACACCGCCAGCCGTCTGGGCATTACCATGTCCGACGTGGATAACGCGCTGTATAACGCCTTTGGCCAGCGCCTTATCTCCACCATTTACACCCAGGCGAACCAGTATCGCGTGGTGCTGGAACATAACACCGAGAACACGCCCGGGCTTGCCGCGCTGGACTCGATACGCCTGACCAGCAAAGACGGCGGGATTGTGCCGCTCAGCGCCATTGCCAGCGTGGAAGAGCGTCACACCCCGCTGTCGATTAACCATCTCGATCAGTTCCCATCCACCACCATTTCGTTCAACGTGCCGGACGGTTATTCCCTGGGCGAAGCGGTGGAGGCCATTCTGGGTGCGGAGAAAGAACTCAGCTTCCCGTCCGATATTCAGACCCAGTTCCAGGGCAGTACTCTGGCGTTCCAGGCCGCGCTGGGCAGCACCGTCTGGCTGATTGTCGCGGCGGTGGTGGCGATGTATATCGTGCTTGGCGTGCTGTATGAAAGCTTTATCCACCCGATCACCATTCTCTCCACCCTGCCGACGGCGGGCGTGGGGGCACTGCTGGCGCTGATGCTGGCGGGGAGCGAACTGGACGTGATTGCGATCATCGGCATCATTCTGCTTATCGGCATCGTGAAGAAAAACGCCATCATGATGATCGACTTTGCGCTGGCCGCCGAGCGCGAGCAGGGTATGGCGCCGCGCGAGGCCATTTACCAGGCCTGTCTGCTGCGTTTTCGCCCGATCCTGATGACCACCCTCGCCGCCCTGCTGGGCGCGCTGCCGCTGATGCTGAGCACCGGCGTGGGGGCCGAACTGCGCCGTCCGCTGGGCATCGGGATGGTCGGCGGCCTGCTCGTAAGCCAGGTGCTGACGCTGTTTACCACGCCGGTTATCTACCTGCTGTTTGACCGTCTGGCCCTGTGGACGAAAAGCCGCTTCCCGAAACGTGAAGAGGAGGCGTAAGTGAAGTTTTTCGCCCTCTTCATTTACCGTCCGGTGGCGACGATTTTACTCTCCGTCGCTATCACCCTGTGCGGCGTGCTGGGCTTCCGGCTGCTGCCGGTGGCCCCGCTGCCGCAGGTCGATTTCCCGGTGATCATGGTCAGCGCCTCGCTGCCGGGTGCCTCGCCGGAAACCATGGCCTCATCGGTGGCGACGCCGCTTGAGCGCTCGCTTGGTCGAATTGCCGGGATTAACGAGATGACCTCCAGCAGTTCGCTGGGCAGCACGCGCATCATTCTGGAATTCAATTTCGACCGGGACATCAACGGCGCGGCGCGTGACGTGCAGGCCGCGATTAACGCCGCCCAAAGCCTGCTGCCGAGCGGCATGCCGAGCCGTCCAACCTATCGCAAGGCCAACCCCTCCGACGCGCCGATCATGATCCTGACGCTCACGTCAGAGACCTACTCCCAGGGCGAGCTGTACGATTTTGCCTCCACCCAGCTGGCGCAAACCATCGCCCAGATTGACGGCGTGGGCGACGTGGACGTCGGCGGCAGCTCCCTGCCCGCCGTGCGCGTGGGGCTGAATCCGCAGGCGCTGTTTAACCAGGGCGTGTCGCTGGACGACGTGCGTTCCGCCATCAGCAACGCCAACGTGCGTAAGCCGCAGGGCGCGATTGAGGACAACAGCCACCGCTGGCAGATCCAGACTAACGACGAGCTGAAAACCGCCGCCGAGTATCAGCCGTTGATTATTCACTACAACAACGGCGCGGCGGTGCGCCTGAGCGACGTCGCCAGCGTCACCGATTCGGTGCAGGACGTGCGTAACGCCGGGATGACCAACGCCAAACCGGCGATTTTGCTGATGATCCGCAAGCTGCCGGAAGCCAACATCATTCAGACGGTGAACAGCATCCGCGCGCGCCTGCCGGAGCTTCAGGAAACGATTCCGGCGGCCATCGATCTCCAGATTGCGCAGGACCGCTCCCCCACCATCCGCGCCTCGCTTGAGGAGGTAGAGCAAACGCTGATCATCTCCGTCGCGCTGGTGATCCTGGTGGTGTTCCTGTTCCTGCGCTCGGGGCGCGCGACGCTGATCCCGGCGGTGGCGGTGCCGGTATCGCTGATAGGCACCTTTGCCGCCATGTACCTGTGCGGCTTTAGCCTTAACAACCTGTCGCTGATGGCGCTGACGATTGCCACCGGGTTTGTGGTGGATGACGCCATCGTGGTGCTGGAGAATATCTCGCGCCATCTGGAAGCGGGCATGAAGCCGCTCCAGGCGGCGCTTCAGGGGACGCGCGAAGTGGGCTTCACGGTCCTGTCCATGAGCCTGTCGCTGGTAGCGGTATTCCTGCCGCTGCTGCTGATGGGCGGCCTGCCGGGGCGACTGCTGCGCGAATTTGCCGTCACGCTTTCCGTCGCCATTGGTATCTCACTGGTGATTTCGCTGACGCTGACGCCGATGATGTGCGGCTGGATGCTAAAGCGCAGCCAACCGCACTCGCAGCCGCGCAGGAAAGGCTTTGGCCGCGTCCTGATGGCGATGCAGTCCGGCTACGGCAAATCGCTGAAATGGGTGCTGAACCACACGCGTATTGTCGGGCTGGTGCTGATCGGCACCATCGTCCTCAACGTCTGGATGTATATCACCATCCCGAAAACCTTCTTCCCGGAGCAGGATACCGGCGTGCTGATGGGCGGCATTCAGGCGGACCAGAGCATTTCGTTCCAGGCGATGCGCGGCAAACTGCAAGACTTTATGAAAATCATCCGGGAAGATCCGGCCGTGGATAACGTCACCGGCTTTACCGGCGGCTCGCGCGTTAACAGCGGGATGATGTTTATTACCCTTAAGCCGCGCGGTGAACGTCACGAAACGGCGCAGCAGATCATTGACCGCCTGCGGCTGAAGCTTGCCAAAGAGCCGGGGGCAAATCTGTTTTTGATGGCCGTTCAGGATATCCGCGTCGGCGGACGACAGGCTAACGCCAGCTATCAGTACACCCTGCTCTCGGATGACTTAGCCGCCCTGCGCGAGTGGGAGCCGAAGATCCGTAAAGCGCTGGCCGCGCTGCCGCAGCTGGCGGACGTGAACTCTGACAGCCAAAACAACGGTGCGGAGATGGCGCTCACCTACGATCGTGAAACCATGGCCCGCCTGGGCATTAACGTGGAGGCGGCCAACAGCCTGCTGAACAACGCCTTCGGGCAGCGTGAAGTCTCTACCATCTATCAGCCGATGAACCAGTACAAGGTGGTGATGGAGGTGGATCCGCGCTACACCCAGGACATCAGCGCGCTGGACAAGATGTTTGTGATCAATGATGACGGTAAGGCGATTCCGCTGTCGTACTTCGCCAGCTGGCAGCCGTCGAACGCCCCGCTGTCGGTGAACCACCAGGGGCTTTCCGCCGCCTCGACCGTCTCGTTTAACCTGCCAACCGGCTCGTCGCTGTCTGAGGCCAGCGATGCCATTAATCGCGCCATGACCCAGCTCGGGGTGCCCTCCTCGGTGCGCGGCAGCTTTGCCGGTACGGCGCAGGTGTTCCAGGACACCATGAACTCGCAGGTTATTTTGATTCTGGCGGCCATTGCCACGGTTTATATCGTGCTGGGCGTGCTGTACGAAAGCTACGTGCACCCGTTGACCATTCTCTCCACGCTTCCCTCTGCGGGCGTGGGGGCGCTGCTGGCGCTGGAGCTGTTCGGTGCCCCATTCAGTCTTATCGCGCTTATCGGGATCATGCTATTGATTGGCATCGTGAAGAAAAACGCGATAATGATGGTCGACTTTGCCCTGGACGCCCAGCGCAACGGCAACCTGACGCCGGACGAGGCGATATTCCAGGCCTGTCTGCTGCGTTTTCGCCCGATCATGATGACCACGCTGGCCGCGCTGTTCGGCGCGCTGCCGCTGGTCATATCCGGCGGTGACGGCTCTGAACTACGCCAGCCGCTGGGGATCACGATCGTTGGCGGCCTGGTGATGAGCCAGCTGCTGACGCTCTACACGACGCCGGTCGTCTATCTGTTCTTTGACCGCCTGCGGCTGCGTTTTTCGCGTAAAAAGAGAACCACGGTGACCGAGTAAATGACCGACCTACCCAGTAACGTTCGCTGGCAATTGTGGATCGTCGCGTTCGGCTTCTTTATGCAGTCGCTGGACACGACTATCGTGAACACCGCCCTCCCCTCGATGGCGAAAAGCCTGGGGGAGAGCCCGCTGCACATGCATATGGTGATTGTCGCCTACGTGCTGACGGTCGCCGTGATGCTGCCTGCCAGCGGCTGGCTGGCGGATAAAGTCGGCGTGCGAAACATCTTCTTCACCGCCATTGTGCTGTTTACCACCGGGTCGCTGTTTTGCGCCCAGGCCAATACCCTCGACCAGCTGGTGATGGCGCGCGTGCTACAGGGCGTCGGCGGCGCGATGATGGTACCCGTCGGGCGGTTAACGGTGATGAAAATTGTTCCGCGCGCGCAGTATATGGCGGCGATGACCTTCGTCACCCTGCCCGGTCAGGTCGGCCCGCTGCTTGGCCCGGCGCTGGGCGGGATTCTGGTGGAGTATGCCTCCTGGCACTGGATCTTCCTGATCAACCTGCCGGTCGGTATTATCGGCGCGATTGCCACCCTGACGCTGATGCCGAACTATAAAATGCAGACCCGGCGCTTTGATTTCTTTGGCTTCATCCTGCTGGCAGCTGGCATGGCGACGCTTACCCTCGCGCTCGACGGGCAAAAAGGGCTGGGGATCTCCTCCCTGTCGCTCGCCCTGCTGGTAGCGCTGGGTGTCACCGCCATTCTCTGGTATCTGTGGCATGCCAGAGGTAACGCTAACGCGCTGTTCAGCCTAAATCTGTTCAAGAATCCCACCTACCGTCTTGGTCTGTTCGGCAGCTTTGCCGGACGCATCGGCAGCGGCATGTTGCCGTTTATGACGCCGGTATTTTTACAGATTGGGATGGGCTTCTCGCCGTTCCATGCCGGGCTGATGATGATCCCGATGGTACTTGGCAGCATGGGGATGAAGCGTATTGTGGTGCAGGTGGTGAACCGCTTTGGCTATCGCCGCGTGCTGGTGGCCGCCACGATCGGGCTGGCGCTGGTCTGCCTGCTGTTTATGGCCGTGGCGCTGCTGGGCTGGTACTACATCCTGCCGCTGGTGCTGTTCTGCCAGGGGATCATCAACTCCATGCGCTTCTCGTCGATGAACACCCTGACGCTGAAAGATCTGCCGGACGAGCTGGCAAGCAGTGGTAACAGTCTGCTGTCGATGATCATGCAGCTCTCCATGAGCGTGGGGGTCACGGTCGCCGGATTGCTGCTCGGCATGTACGGTCAGCACCATCTCAGCGCCGACACCCCCGTCGCGCATCAGGTCTTTTTATACACTTACCTCAGCATGGCGGTAATTATCGCTCTGCCCGCTTTTATCTTTGCCAGAGTGCCGAATGACACGACCAAAAACGTCGTGATCCGACGCGGCAAAAGGAGTGCACCATGAAATTCTGGCGTCCGGGGATCACCGGTAAGCTTTTTGTGGCGATTTTCGCCACCTGTATCGTCCTGCTGATTACTATGCACTGGGCGGTGCGGGTCAGCTTTGAGCGCGGCTTTATTGACTACATCAAGCACGGTAACGAACAGCGTTTACAGGGCTTAAGCGACGCGCTGGGGGAACAGTATAGCCTGCACGGTAACTGGCGTTTTCTGCGCAACAACGATCGCTTTATATTTCAAATTCTGCGCTCGCTGGAGCACGATAATGACGACGACCGTCCGGGACCGGGCATGCCGCCGCACGGCTGGCGCACCCAGTTCTGGGTAATTGATCAGGAGATGCGCGTGCTCGTTGGCCCACGCTCTCCGGTACCGCCGGACGGCACAAAGCGCGCCATTACCTCGAACGGCGCCACGGTGGGCTGGGTTATCGCCTCCCCGGTCGAGCGGCTGACGCGCAACACCGACATCAACTTTGACCGCCAGCAGCGTCAGACCAGCTGGTTGATTGTCGCGCTTTCTACCCTGCTTGCTGCGCTCGCCACCTTCCCGCTGGCGCGCGGCCTGCTGGCGCCGGTTAAGCGCCTGGTGGAAGGCACGCACAAGCTGGCGGCGGGTGATTTCTCGACCCGCGTGGACACCCGCAGCCAGGATGAACTGGGCAAGCTGGCGCAGGACTTCAACCAGCTCGCCAGCACGCTGGAAAAAAACCAGCAGATGCGCCGCGATTTTATGGCCGACATTTCGCACGAGCTGCGCACCCCGCTGGCGGTGCTGCGCGGCGAGCTGGAGGCGATTCAGGACGGCGTGCGGCAGTTCACCCCCGAGTCCGTGGCCTCGCTTCAGGCGGAAGTCGGTACGCTGACCAAGCTGGTGGACGATCTGCATCAGCTGTCCATGTCCGACGAAGGCGCCCTGGCTTACCAGAAAGCACCGATCGATGTGATCAATATCCTTGAAGTCGTGACCGGCGCATTCCGCGAGCGCTTCGCCAGCCGTGACCTGAAAATCAACCTTTCGCTGCCGGACAGCGCGGTGGTGTTCGGCGACAGAGATCGCCTGATGCAGCTGTTCAATAATCTGCTGGAGAACAGCCTCCGCTACACTGATGGCGGCGGCGCGCTGCATATCTCCGGCAGGCAGGAAAACGGGCGCTTTGCCCTGACCTTTGCGGACTCCGCCCCTGGCGTGAAGGATGCGCAGCTGGAAAAACTGTTCGAGCGCTTCTATCGCACCGAAGGTTCACGCAACCGCGCCAGCGGCGGTTCCGGCCTTGGGCTGGCCATTTGCGTTAATATTGTGGAGGCCCATGGCGGCACCATCCGCGCCGCCCATTCGCCTTTTGGCGGGGTTAGCATTACAGTAGAGTTACCTCTGGAACGGGATTTATCGAGGGAAGCATGACCGAGTTACCGATTGACAACAACACACCGCGTATTTTGATCGTGGAAGACGAGCCTAAACTTGGGCAACTGCTGATCGACTATTTGCGCGCTGCGAGTTACGCGCCAACGCTTATCAGCCACGGCGACCAGGTGCTGCCCTACGTGCGCCAGACGCCGCCGGATCTGATCCTGCTGGATCTGATGCTGCCGGGTACCGACGGCCTAACCCTGTGCCGCGAAATTCGTCGTTTCTCCGATGTGCCCATCGTGATGGTGACGGCCAAAATCGAAGAGATCGATCGTCTGCTGGGGCTCGAAATCGGCGCCGACGATTACATCTGCAAGCCTTACAGCCCGCGGGAGGTGGTCGCTCGGGTGAAAACCATCCTCCGCCGCTGTAAGCCGCAGCGTGAATTGCAGGTGCTCGATGCGCAAAGCCCGCTGATCGTCGACGAAAGCCGTTTCCAGGCGAGCTGGCGCAGCAAACTTTTGGATCTCACCCCCGCAGAGTTTCGCCTGTTGAAAACGCTCTCCCACGAGCCGGGCAAAGTGTTTTCCCGCGAGCAGCTGCTCAACCATCTGTATGACGATTACCGCGTGGTGACCGACCGCACCATCGACAGCCACATCAAAAACCTGCGCCGCAAGCTGGAGGCGCTGGACGCCGACCAGTCGTTTATTCGCGCGGTGTACGGCGTGGGGTATCGCTGGGAAGCGGATGCGTGCAGGATTGCCTGAATAACCCCCCTCACCCTGCCGTCTCCCCAAAGGGAGAGGGTTCCCCAGCAATTTGAAAGCAAAAGCTATAACGTTGCCTCAGAATAACTGAGGGCTTTCAGCGATGCCTCGGTCCGGCTGTAAATCGCTGAGGCGTTTCCTGTAGGCCGGGGCGAGGCGCAGGGATGCGCCGAGAGGGCGGGCTTTACAGGGATGTTACCTCCGCCCGTCCCCGATAAGCCGGAAGGAATAAGCCGAAGACACCGCGAAGCGGCGATTTTCCGCCGGAAGCCCGGGTCGCCAGGGTGGTGGCGACTGAGCCACCCTGGCACGTTCACCGGCCATGTCGTGACAGAGTAGCAAGGAACATAACGTGAACGGAATGACCACCAGAGCCGTATGTTCCCCCTCACCCCAGCCCTCTCCCTCAAGGGAGAGGGGGCCGTCTGTGCAGGCATTATTTTGTGGGGAACCCTCAGCCCCAAAGGGGAGAGGGTTAGGGTGAGGGGCAAAGCTTTACCTCTCTTCCCCGCAGCGCTACAATGCCCGCCCTTAAAGTGGGGGATCTCCCCTTACCGCTGCACCAGGTGCATGCGGATCTGACCTGTCATCAGAACGAGAACAAACATGTTTAAACCGGAACTTCTTTCCCCGGCGGGAACGCTGCAAAATATGCGTTACGCTTTCGCCTATGGTGCCGACGCCGTTTACGCGGGCCAGCCGCGCTACTCGCTGCGCGTGCGTAACAACGAATTCAACCACGAGAATCTTCAGCTCGGCATCAACGAAGCGCATGCCCTGGGCAAAAAATTCTACGTGGTGGTGAACATCGCGCCGCACAACGCCAAGCTGAAAACGTTCATTCGCGACCTGAAGCCGGTCGTGGAGATGGGGCCGGACGCGCTGATCATGTCGGACCCGGGTTTAATCATGCTGGTTCGGGAGAATTTCCCGGAGATGGACATTCACCTCTCAGTGCAGGCTAACGCCGTCAACTGGGCAACGGTGAAATTCTGGAAACAGATGGGGCTGACCCGCGTCATTCTGTCCCGCGAGCTGTCCCTCGAAGAGATCGAAGAGATCCGCACCCAGGTGCCGGATATGGAGATCGAAATCTTCGTTCATGGCGCGCTGTGCATGGCCTACTCCGGCCGCTGCCTGCTCTCTGGCTATATCAACAAGCGTGACCCGAACCAGGGCACCTGCACCAACGCCTGCCGCTGGGAATATAACGTTCAGGAAGGCAAAGAGGATGACATCGGTAACATCGTGCATAAACACGAGCCGATTCCGGTCACCAACGTTGAGCCAACGCTGGGAATTGGCGCGCCTACCGACAGCGTGTTTATGATCGAAGAAGCCAAACGTCCGGGTGAGTACATGACCGCCTTCGAAGACGAGCACGGCACCTACATCATGAACTCTAAAGATCTGCGCGCCATCGCGCACGTCGAGCGTTTAACCAAGATGGGCGTACACTCCCTGAAAATTGAAGGCCGCACCAAGTCTTACTACTACTGCGCCCGTACCGCACAGGTATATCGCAAAGCCATCGACGATGCCGCTGCCGGTAAACCGTTCGACACCAGCCTGCTGGAAACGCTGGAAGGTCTGGCGCATCGCGGCTATACCGAAGGTTTCCTGCGTCGTCACACTCACGACGACTACCAGAACTACGAGCATGGCTATTCGATTTCCGAACGCCAGCAGTTTGTAGGCGACTTCACCGGCGAGCGTAAAGGCCCGCTGGCCGCCGTCGCCGTAAAAAACAAATTCACTAAAGGCGACAGCCTGGAGCTGATGACGCCGCAGGGCAACATGAACTTCCGACTGGAGCACCTGGAAAACAAAAAAGGTGAGGCGATTGAGGTCGCACCTGGCGACGGCCATGTGGTCTGGCTGCCGGTTCCTGAAGAGGTGGAGCTGGAGTTTGCGCTGCTGATGCGTAATTTTGAAGGTGAAAATACCCGAAATCCACACGGCAAATAGTCAATCAACGGGATTTTTTCACGCTGGGATAATTCTTAGAATCGGATCACATACCGCTTCGTTCAATACGGGTATTATCCCCCCCGCTGAAAAACATAACCCATAAATGCTAGCTGTACCAGGAACCACCTCCTTAGCCTGCGTAATCTCCCTTACGCGGGCTTATTTTTTTTGTTAACTCCTGAAATTTTTCCCCCTGATAAATATGGCGTTGCATTGACCCGGGAAAGGTTTGTGTCAGCATTAGGCGTATCATCTAAGCAAATCGAACGAACAAAGGATCCTAATCACATTTTTTAATGGATTTGAGAGGGATGAACACTATTCGGAACATTCCTAATTTTAAGTGTTAACAGGACCTTTACTCTTGATTTATTAACAATCAACGTTTCACACGGACGGAGAGATGAAGTGACATTCACAGGACAATTTTCAAAGGATCTTCCAGATTACGAACTCGCACGCAGTCTTGGTCTTGCCTCTGGCGGCGATATAAATTTCACAGCACTTGCAGGTCAACTGGACTGTAGCAGAAATTTTAGCCAGGCCGGGATTATCTACTCAGACGGTACACGTCAGTGGCTAGTACGGCCATCAAGAAGGATTGCGACACCAAACGAAAGCTCGGTTAGTCATGTAGTCATAACCAAAGTAAATGCCGCATTAGTTAACCCTGTTCAGGCAACAACGGCGACGATTAATTCCCCTTCCCTGGCAACTGAAATTGGTTCAACGGCAATTTCCTGCGGAGCCGCAATTCTTACTGTTGTACTTGCGGCAGGGGCCGGTATGGCTATACCTCTCACTGCAGGGTCTTCCGGTGCTATAGCCGCTGTGATTTTAGCCGGTGGTGTAGCAACTGGAATTCAATGTGCAAATGGGCTTGGCCGACTATCGTTGATTGCTATGAATCATGATGATTACGTTGCGTGGATGGACTCCCAGGAGTGGTATACAGCAACCAACACAGCCCTGGATGCGATTTCTCTTGCCGGGGCTGCTGCGGGTTTAAAAAGCGCTGCATTAACATATCGCCTTCTTAACCGTTCATCGTCTGAGAGTTTGCTCTCCTTATTACAAAAAATGAGCCGGGCCGACCGTACGCGATTAACAGAGGAGATTATTCGTATCCGCAATCCCGGCATCTCGAATTCAGGTGTAAAAGCAGCAATGAAGGCAGGCGTGTATCCCAAACGTTATCCGTCAGAAGCGTTGCAGTTGCTCTTACAGCGTGAGTTGCTGAATACCATTTCAAATTCTTCTGCCTTCGTTGGAAGTGCCATCTCAGGAAATATCAGAAATCCACAGAATGTTGCACAAACGGGTAAATACATTTTTGGTTTAATTCAGTCTTTTTCATTTACAGGAAGTTATTGACCCGTCCATGATGAAATACATTAAAGATAGCCTTGCATTAAGTGCTTTGGTTAAAAGTAAAATGGCGACCGATGATCTCAACCAGCTTGAAACTTTAAAAGAACAGTTAAAAGATCGGTTCGGCGTTCCTGTGGGCGTCCATATGACAGGAATTCCTTTGGCAGTGAGCACGTTACTGGCTATTTTTTGCTACGCCATGCTGCAAGTGTCCCTCTGGTTGTTGCTGTTTCGCTGGCTCGGCTTACCCGAATTTAAGGTTATGATGGGAGTATTCATTGCAGCGATTGTGTATTGTCTGGTAGTGATGAGCACGATGTTTCTGACTACACGAGGTTCTTTACCTGGATATAAACTGCATATTTTCGTCATTACGCTGACAGGCATAATGAGCATCATTTATTTCATCTGGACGGGGATTTCGCTTTTATTCGGCCCTGTTGAGAACTACACACCGCAAATAACCTCTTTGCTGGGGCTGGGATGTTTCTTTCTGAACATTATGTGGATGAATTCATCGATTTTTTACCGCTCCATTGCGCTAACGCTACATAATCGGGTCTGGCGTAAGCAGCTCAAAATCGAGGCAAGGCCAATGTCACACCTCAAACGTTGACCACAATAGTCAATTGAGCGGCAGTAGTATGCACTGTAAGCGCTACGGGGTTCTTTAGTCGATTTCAAAGCCCTTACGCGGGCTTATTTTTTGCCTTTCATCCTGTTCTTACCCGCTTTTTCCCTCTCTGGGATACACTCTTTCTATAGCTAAAAAAGGGAGCAACCCGGATGGCAACCTATCCAGACAGTTTATTAATTCTTAACGGCAAGAGTGCAGGCAACGATCTGCTGCGCCAGGCGATTACCGAATTGCGTGAAGATGGCGCGCGCATTCACGTGCGGGTGACCTTTGAAAAAGGCGATGCGGCGCGCTATATCGATGAAGGTATCAGGTTAGGCGCTGAGACCATCATTTCCGGCGGCGGCGACGGAACGATCAACGAGATCGCCGGTGCGCTCATTGACCTCAACGCCGCAGCTCGCCCGGCGATGGGGATTTTACCGCTCGGTACCGCCAACGATTTTGCCACCAGCGCCGGTATACCTGAGGATTTAGGCAAAGCACTGCAACTGGCTATCCTCGGGAAAGCGACCGCCGTCGATATTGCGCAGGTGAATGAAAGAACCTGCTTTATCAATATGGCAACGGGCGGTTTCGGCACGCGGATCACCAGCGAAACACCGGAAAAACTGAAAGCCGCGCTGGGCGGCGTCTCGTATCTCATTCACGGCCTAATGCGCATGGACACCCTCAAGCCCGACAGCTGTGAAATTCACGGTGAGAACTTCCACTGGCAGGGCGACGCGCTGGTGATTGGTATCGGCAACGGGCGGCAGGCGGGGGGCGGTCAACAGCTTTGCCCGGAAGCATTGATCAACGACGGTCAATTACAGCTGCGTATTTTTACCGGCGACGGGCTGCTGCCTGCGCTGTTTACGACGCTGACGCAGCCAGAGGAGAGCCCCAATATCATCGACGGGAAATCCGCGTGGTTTGAAGTGATCGCCCCACACGGCATGACCTTTAACCTCGACGGAGAGCCGCTCAGCGGCGAGCGATTCCGCATTGAGGTCTTGCCCGGGGCGTTGCAGTGCCGATTGCCGCCGGACTGCGTGCTGTTGCGCTGATTTTTTACAGCGTGCGCGATAATGCCCTCTCCCCACAGGGCTGAGGGTTCCCCAGTAATTTGAAAGCAAAAGCGATAACGTTGCCTCAGAATAACTGAGGGCTTTCAGCGATGCCTCGGTCCGGCTGTAAATCGCTGAGGCGTTTCCTGTAGGCCGGGGCGAGGCGCAGGGATGCGCCGAGAGGGCGGGCTGTACAGGGATGTTACTTCCGCCCGTCCCCGATAAGCCGGAAGGAATAAGCCGAAGGGACCGCGAAGCGGCGATTTACCGCCGGGAGCCCGGGTCGCCAGGGTGGTGGCGACTGAGCCACCCTCTCCCTCAAGGGAGAGGGGGCCGTTTGTGCAGGCATTATTTTGTGAGGAACCCTCAGCCCACGGGGGAGAGGGATACGGTGGCGTCAGGCAATCGTGACTTTACTGTCCAGATAGACATCCTGAACCGCATTAATCAGCTTCACGCCGTCGGCCATGGATTTTTTAAACGCCTTACGGCCCAGGATCAGCCCCATACCGCCCGCACGTTTGTTAATGACCGCCGTGCGCACCGCGTCGGTCAGGTCGGTTTCACCGCCTGCCGCACCGCCGGAGTTAATCAGCCCGGCGCGGCCCATGTAGCAGTTCGCCAGCTGGTAGCGCACCAGATCGATCGGGTTGTCGCTGGTCAGCTTGCTGTACACGCGGTCGTCGGTATAGCCAAAGTTCACCGCTTTATAGCCGCCGTTATTCTCGGCCATTTTCTGCTTCACGATGTCCGCGCCGATGGTTGCCGCCAGGTGGTTTGCCTGACCGGTCAGATCCGCTGATACGTGGTAATCCACGCCGTCTTTCTTGAATGACGCGTTACGCAGATAGGCCCACAGCACGGTTACCATGCCCAGCTCGTGGGCACGCTCGAACGCCGCGGAGATTTCTTCAATCTGACGTCGCGACTGTTCAGAGCCGAAATAGATGGTTGCCCCGACCGCCACCGCGCCCATGTTGAACGCCTGCTCGACGCTGGCGTACAGCGTCTGGTCATATTCGGTTGGGTAGCTCAGGGTTTCGTTGTGGTTCAGCTTGACGAGGAACGGAATGCGGTGAGCATAGCGGCGAGAAACGGAGGCCAGCACGCCATACGTCGATGCCACACAGTTACACCCTGCTTCAATCGCCAGCTCGACAATGTTTTTCGGGTCAAAGTAGAGCGGGTTAGCAGCAAACGACGCTCCCGCCGAGTGCTCTACGCCCTGGTCAACGGGCAGAATGGAGAGATAGCCGGTCCCGCCCAGACGGCCGGTATTGTAAAGCGTCTGCATGTTTCGCAGTACGGCAGGCGGACGGTTGTTGTCGACCATGACCCGGTCTACGTAATCATGGCCAGGCAGATAAAGCTGGTCGGCTGGAATGGTCATACAACGATGCTGTAAAAGGCTGTCGGCGTCTTTGCCAAGCAGCTGCGCAATATCAGTCATAGTGATGCTCCCGTAAGTCCGACATGATGTCGGAGCGTGTGATCCAAGCCCACGTTTTTGCAGGCAGAGTAAGCCTGGTACCGACTTAACCTATTTTCCACCATTTGCAACTTTTTTAAGCACAATCTGCTGGCTCGTTTCGTGTACAACATTTTTGTTACACTGATCAAACAATCGCCTTAAAGGTATTTAAAAGGTATTATCACATGGTATGTTACATGCGTACCTCTGACATGCAGGATTAAAAAATGAAAACGAAAGTCCAACTGTCATTCATGATGTTCGTTGAATGGTTTATCTGGGGCGCATGGTTTGTGCCGCTGTGGCTGTGGCTGAGTAAGAGCGGGTTTACCGCCGGGGAAATTGGCTGGTCGTATGCCTGTACCGCGATTGCCGCGATCCTCTCTCCTATCCTGGTCGGCTCGCTGACGGACCGTTTCTTCGCCGCCCAGAAAGTGCTGGCCGTGCTGATGTTCGCTGGCGCGATTCTGATGTATTTCGCAGCACAGCAAACCCAGTTCAGCACCTTCTTCCCGCTGCTGCTGGCCTACTCCCTGACCTATATGCCGACCATCGCGCTGACCAACAGCATCGCCTTCGCAAACGTCGATGACGTAGAGGCTGATTTCCCGCGCATCCGCGTGATGGGCACCATCGGCTGGATTGCCTCCGGCCTGGCGTGCGGCTTCCTGCCGCAGATAATGGGCTATAGCGACATCTCTGATACCAATATTCCGCTGCTGATGACCGCTGCCAGCTCCCTTCTGCTCGGCGTCTTCGCGCTGTTCCTGCCGAATACCCCGCCGAAGAGTACCGGCAAGCTGGATTTCAAAGTGATGCTGGGGCTGGATGCGCTGATCCTGCTGCGCGATAAAAACTTTCTGGTGTTCTTCTTCTGCTCTTTCCTGTTCGCCATGCCGCTGGCCTTCTACTACATCTTTGCCAACGGCTATCTCACCGAAGTGGGGATGAAAAACGCCACCGGCTGGATGACCCTCGGCCAGTTCTCTGAAATCTTCTTCATGCTCGCTCTGCCGTTCTTTACCAAACGCTTTGGTATTAAGAAGGTCTTGCTGCTGGGCCTGATCACCGCCGCCATTCGCTACGGTTTCTTTGTTTACGGCGGCGCCGAGCAATACTTCACCTACGCCCTGCTGTTCCTCGGCATTCTGCTGCACGGCGTAAGCTATGACTTCTATTACGTCACCGCGTACATCTACGTGGATAAAAAATCGCCCGTGCATATGCGCAACGCGGCGCAGGGCTTGATCACGCTGTGCTGTCAGGGCTTTGGTAGCCTGCTGGGTTACCGTCTCGGCGGCGTGATGATGGAAAAAATGTTCGCATATAAAGAGCCGGTGAATGGGCTGACCTTCAACTGGGCCGGAATGTGGACGTTTGGTGCAATCATGATTGTGGTGATTGCCGTGCTGTTTATGCTGTTTTTCCGCGAATCGGATAAAGAGATCACCGCAATTGAGGTGGTTGATGGCGATACCGCGCTGACACGAGGGGAAGTTAAATGAAACAAGACCGTATTCTCGGTGCTCTTTACGGGCAGGCGTTAGGGGATGCGATGGGGATGCCGTCGGAGCTGTGGCCGCGCAAGCGGGTGAAAGCGCACTTCGGCTGGATCGACCGTTTCTTACCCGGCCCGGCTGAGAATAATGCCGCCTGTTACTTTAAGCAGGCCGAATTTACGGATGATACGTCAATGGCGCTGTGCCTGGCCGACGCGATTATCGAATGCGACGGGGAAATTAACCCTGACGTTATCGGTAAGCATATTCTGGACTGGGCGCTGGATTTTGACGCGTTCAATAAGAATGTGCTCGGCCCGACCTCCAAAATTGCCCTGAACGCCATCCGTGACGGCAAGCCGGTGAGCCAGCTGGAGAACAACGGCGTCACCAACGGTGCGGCGATGCGCGCCTCCCCGCTGGGATGCCTGCTGCCGGCCACGCGTCTGGCGCACTTTGTGGAACAGGTTGCGTTAGCCTCCAGCCCGACCCATAAATCGGATCTCGCCATCGCCGGTGCGGTGGTGATCGCCTGGGCGGTTTCACGCGCTATCGACGGCGAGCGCTGGCATCACATCGCCGATGCCCTGCCGGGTATTGCCCGTGCGGCGCAGGAGGCGAACACGACCACCTTCAGCGCATCGCTTTCCGCTCGTATTGAGCTGGCCCTGAAAACCGTGCGCGAAGCCAACGGTACCGAGTCCGCCAGCGAGCAGATCTATCAGCTTATTGGCGCGGGCACGAGCACCCTTGAGTCCGTTCCGGCGGCGATTGCGATGGTCGAACTCGCGGGCACCGATCCGAACCGCTGCGCGGTGTTATGCGCCAACCTGGGCGGTGATACTGACACTATCGGCGCGATGGCAACAGCTATCTGCGGCGCGCTGCACGGTGTACAGGCCATTGATCCGGCACTCAAAAACGAACTTGATGCCGTAAACCGGCTCGATTTCGGCCACTACTGTGAAAAACTGCTGCACTTCCGGGAGCACAGGGAGGGCGTATGAGTGCTTTTGCCCGCCGTCTCGAAACCCTTCACGCCACGCGTCCCGTAACGGTGCTCGGCGCGGCGGTCATCGACGTGATTGCCGACGCCTACGCCCTGCCCTGGCGCGGGTGTGATATCGAACTGAAGCAACAGGGAGTGAATATTGGCGGCTGCGCGCTGAATATCGCCATCGCTCTAAAGCGGCTCGGCATTGCTGCGCAAAACGCGCTTCCTGTCGGCCACGGCGTGTGGGCCGATATTATCCGTAACGCCATGGCGAAGCAGGATCTGCACAGCGCCGTGGAAGCGGAAACGGGTGATAACGGCTGGTGCCTGGCGCTGGTGGAGCCTGACGGTGAACGGACCTTTATGTCGTTCAGCGGCGTGGAGAATCAGTGGCAGCAGCGCTGGCTGGACGGGTTAAGCGTGCCGGCAGGGAGCCTGATCTCTTTGTCCGGCTACCAGCTGGCGTCCCCCAGCGGTGAGCTGCTGACGGCCTGGCTGGAAAGTCTTCAGGATGCGACGCTCTTTATCGATTTCGGTCCGCGCATCGCGGATATTCCCGACCCGCTGATGGCAAGGATTATGGCCTGCAAACCGATTGTCTCGCTTAATCGTCAGGAGGCGGAACTTGCCGGAGAATGGCTTGGCGTAAGCGTGGAAGAGCTCGGCACACGGTGGCAGCAGAGGTTTGGCGCTGCGCTGATCATACGCCATGATAAAGACGGGGCGGTCTGGTATGACGGTGACGCTTCCGGACACGTTCCGGCGTTTCCTGCTACCGTGGTCGATACCATCGGCGCGGGTGACAGCCATGCGGGAGGTACCCTTGCCGGTCTGGCCGCGGGATGGTCACTGCCAGAGGCGGTGCAGCTTGGCAATGCCGTAGCCGCCTGGGTAGTCAGCCATCGCGGTGGCGACTGCGCCCCCACGCGCGAGGCCCTACTCCTCGCACACAAAGACGTATAGGTCGCTGCGGCAGTAGCTGATGCTGTACTCAATTGGCCGGTGCTGTTGATCGAGCGCGACTTGCTTGATCACCAGCACCGGTATCTTATCGTCCATCTTGATATGCGCCTGAAACTCGCTGTCCGGCATCCGGGCGCTGACGCGGGACCGGGTGCGCTGCGGAAAGATATTCTGGCTGCGGAAGTAATCATAAAGCGAGACGCCAATGTCGTCCGGGTTGGGAATTAATCCTACTGGTACCCAGGACTCCTCTATCGATACCGCATCGTCATCCACATAGCGGATGCGCTTAAGCAGAAATACATCACTGTCTGGCGCAAGGGAAAGGTGGCGGGCGATCTCCTCCGGACATTTCACGACGCGTTTATTGACCCACAGCGTGTTGGGCGTTTTGCCCCGCAGCACCACCTGCTGAGAAAACCCGCGCGCCTCTTTTAGCGAATATTCAAAGATATTGTTGATTTGCGTCCCGTATCCACGCGCGCGGGTGACGACGCCAGCCTCTTCCAGCGCCTGCATCGCTTTACGCACCGTAATGCGCGACACACCGGCAAGCTGGCTCAGATCGCGCTCGCCAGGCAAAATATTACCGTGCGCGAGCACGCCGCTGCGTACCGCGTTTTTAACCGTTTCGGCAAATTTCAGATACAGCGGCGTGTTGTCCGGTGCGGCAATTCGTTCCTTGAGTTGAGCAATTAACCGGGTATGCGCTTGTTCCATCTCTGTTTTTCTCTGGCATAAGGTTTTATGCCAGTATACGGCTTACCACCATGCATGAAAATGGTGAACCGGCCCAATACCGTGACCCACTTCCAGAGAATCGGCTTTTGCCAGCGCGTCCGAGAGCCAGATCTTCGCCTCCTGTACCGTATCCGCCCAGTTCGCGTTTCGGGGACGCAGCGCCGCCAGCGCCGCCGAGAGCGTACAGCCCGTGCCGTGGGTGTTTTTGGTCCGTACGCGCGGGGCGGTGAAACGTTGCGCGCCATCGTGGGTGAAGAGCCAGTCCGGGCTTTCTGCATCATCGAGATGACCGCCTTTCATCAGTACCGCGCGACACCCCATCGCCAGCAGCGCATTGCCCTGCTCTTTCATTTCACGTTCGTTTTGCGCGTGTGGCGCATCCAGCAGCGCGGCGGCCTCAGGCAGGTTTGGCGTGATCAGCGCCACCTGCGGCAGCAGCTTTTTACGCAGGGTGTCGACGGCCGAGGCGGAAAGCAGCGGATCGCCGCTTTTGGCCAGCATCACGGTATCGAGCACCACGTTTTTTATCTGATAACGTTTGAGACGTTCCGCGACCGCTTCAACAATGTCCGCCTCTGCGAGCATGCCAATTTTGGTGGTGTCGATACGTACATCGCTGAATACCGAATCCAGCTGTGCGGCGACAAAATCCGGCTCAATGCGATACACCGACTGTACACCGCGCGTGTTTTGCGCCACCAGCGCGGTGATAACCGAACATCCGTAAGCGCCGAGCGCAGAGAAGGTTTTCAGGTCTGCCTGGATCCCCGCTCCGCCGCTGGGATCGGTTCCCGCAATAGTCAGGGCATTTATGCGTGTCATACCTGTTCCTCCAGCGCGTAAAGCGCGTCCAGAAACGCGGAGGAAAAGCTGCCGGGCCCCCGGCTTTGAGTCAGGGCA
Organism: Enterobacter sp. BWH52; assembly: GCF_001037565.1. Lineage (NCBI taxonomy): Bacteria > Pseudomonadati > Pseudomonadota > Gammaproteobacteria > Enterobacterales > Enterobacteriaceae > Enterobacter > Enterobacter sp. BWH52. Next base: position 2,989,126 of record NZ_KQ089854.1, read on the forward strand.
ACTGACCCTGCGCGCTTCATAAAGCCGCAGGCAGCCGTCGCGTTATCAAGCCTGTCGCCAGGCAGCGAGCAGCAGGCGGCGACGACCGCCGAGAGCGCACAGCCAGTTCCTACCACGCGGGTCATCAGCAGGTCGCCGCCCGCGACCGTACGGGTTCGCTGACCATCAGTGATGTGATCCACTTCTCCTGTGACGACCACAACGGCATGGGTCTGACGGGCGAGCGTCTGCGCAGCGGTCAACGCGCTCGCTGCCGTATCGGTGGAATCAACCCCCCGCCCGCCCGCACTCATTCCGGCAAGGGCGAGGATTTCGGAGGCGTTTCCACGAATGGCCGCAGGTTTAAGGGATAATATTTGCTGGCAAAAACGGGTGCGGAACGCCAGCGCGCCAACCGCAACCGGATCCAGAACCCAGGGTGTGCCCGCGGCTACAGCGCTCTCAATAGCCCGACGCATCGACTGGGCGCGCGGTGCGGTGAGTGTACCCACGTTGATGAGCAGAGCATCGGCAAGCGCGGCAAACTGTTCCGCTTCCTCGGCTTCGATCACCATTGCCGGGGAAGCGCCCAGCGCGAGCAGCACGTTGGCGGTGAAGGTCTGCACGACATCGTTGGTCATACAGTGCGTGAGCGGGGAACGGGTTCGGAATTGATGTAAAACGTGTGAGTCGAGCAGGTCAGGCTGCATGGTTTCGCTCCTGCCGTGCGTGAAGAAGCGATGACCGGGTAGGCATCTGACTTCCCTACGCTGGCATTATCCAGATCAGGTAATACGGGTATTTCTCAGCCTTCACAAAGAAGGGCACCCCGAGTCAAATTACTTATAAAACAGTTACTTACAAAATGGCGTTTCGTAGTCATGTAGTGTAACCGGGGGGTAACCCGGGTGCAAGGAGTTTTGGGCTGTCCGTTAACCCCCTGTAACGAACAATAAACGACAAGATATTAACTACGCTCAATATGTATACATTATTGTTCAGTTAATTATCCCGCCATATTTGTTAAGAACTCATTAAATATAATATTCACTTTCTGTGCTGAGAAATTTTATTTTTATCCATAATGACTCACCGGGAGTAATTTTATAAGACAGCCCACCTGCTTTCGTATGAAATAAACTCAGGCATCAATGTAAACATTTATTTTGCAGAAATTTATTTCTGTCAATTACTTAATCTGACCCTCTCATTTCCCTCGTCATTTTCACTTTAATGTTTACATTAATAACAACCGCAAAATAACTTTTACGCCCTCGGAACTATTTATAGTATTTATGACTTAGATCAACATCATTGGTTTGCGTTTAATTGATAGTTCACTCGCGTTACTAAATAAGATTTAGACAACCTTCAACCGTTTTTTAAATCCAAAAAAATAAAGCTGTTCAGCTTCAGTATTTTCGATAATTAATGATGTGAGCTTTTTAAATGAAATCTATGAATAAAAACTTTACTGCTATTTTTGTAATGGGCATTGTCTTAGCGGGTACAATGAGCCAGGCTGAAGCCGCGAATACGGTTTGGGACGATCAGCAAATCACCAATATTGTAAATGACCATCAGGATCAAATTACACAAAACAACGCTGATAGTATTAACCGTGATAGCGCAACGGATAACCGCTTAACGCAGGTTAACGACGACCTTCAGTCCACAAAACTAGGCGTGTTAGTCGTGGATAAAATGGCTAACGACGCACATCAGAAAGCGTTGCTTGCTGGCGCACTTGCCGATACCGCCAGTCTGAAAAGTGAGACGGCCTTACAGGGTGTGGCGACTAACGGCACAGCCATTATCAACCTTCAACACGTCGATAATATTCAGGATAGCCGCCTTACTGCTCTCGAAAATGCACCTAAACCCATCAACGGTGCAGATGGAGCGAAAGGTGATAAAGGGGATACCGGTGTAACTGGCGCGAAGGGTGATAAAGGGGATACCGGCGCGACTGGCGCAAAGGGCGATAAAGGGGATACCGGTGTAACTGGCGCGAAGGGTGAAAAAGGCGATGCTGGCGCGACAGGTATGAAAGGTGATAAGGGTGATACTGGCGCACAAGGCATTGCGGGAAGAAACGGTCGCGACGGTGCAGACGGTCATAACGGTAAAGATGGTGTGACAACCACCGTGACACAACGACAGCTGGATACAGCTACCCAGGCGAAGGTCGCTAAAAATAGCATGGCTGTTACTGCCGCCACGCAGGATCTGCAAGCCACCAGGCAGTCATTACAGGCAATGAATACTAACACCAGCCAGCAATTTAAATCTCTGCGTGATGAAGTGGACAATAATAAGAAGCAGGCTAATGCCGGTATTTCAGGGGCGATGGCGATGGCGGGTTTGCCACAAGTGCAAACCAATCAGCGCGTCATGTTCTCTGCTGGTGGTGCGACTTACAACGGTGAGAGCGCGCTTGCTGTCGGTGCGTCCGTTAACTTTAATTCCCATGTCATCGCGAAAGTGAGCTTCTCAGATGACACTGCGAATAATATGGGCGCTTCGGTTGGGATTGGTATGGGCTTTTAAAGCGTAAAACAATCGTCGGGACAAGTATAAAACCTCATTTTAACGGATGAGCATTTCGTTGATACAAAAAGATGTCTAAATATATTTTTATTTCGGTAGCCCTGTATCTAATGCTGATTTCGGTCGGGATCTGGATCGGCGTGATGTATGTCTCCTGGTATTTGTGTCGTTTTTAAGGCAATAAAATGAAAAAATTAATGATGTTAGTCATAAGTGGTACCGTGCTTGCAGGTTGTGTCTCGCCTGCGCACGCCATAAACGCCCATTATCGCGCTCAATTAGAACGTTCGGGATGCACGCAAATTAGCGCTGGCGATGGCTCTTGCGATGTCAGCAAAACCAAAGCGGAAAACACGGCACAACACGAACCAACGGCATCCGTTCACGATCCCCTGCGTGAAGCCTCGTTCTCGTCGGATACGGTTAACGCCACGCTTTCTAACGGCTTTTTTAGCGCTACCGTGAACGGCAAAAAAGCCAGCGTTAAACGTCTGAATGCGAATTTCTATGAGATCCATGGTAACGGTTTTGTGATATCGATAAGCCTGGATGAAAACGGTATTACGGACGCGTCATGGAATAAAACGAAGGGACGCGAACACGGCGTTTTACGCATTAGTCAGAAATAAACAGCGTAAGGAGGCTCTCTGCCTCCTTTTCGCCTGCCAATCGCACGATTTGTCACACTCTTTTGTCTGATTTTACAATGCTGACAAATCATACGTAAGCTGCTGTTTTTATTTAGCATAAAGTGCAATCTTCCCCATACAAACGGCGTTCTTCCCTGCCCTGTGCCCTGTGTCACAAAACAGTAAACAAATTAACCATTGAGCCCGGTGACAAAAGGCTCTATATTGGCGGCGTTTTTTTCAGGCCCCATCTGTTTTTTAACTTTTTATTCAATCGTGGCTCATAACGAAGCGGCGGTTGTAGGAGTGATATGATGACGGATAAAGTCCGTATTGACACCGTAGATGCCCACAAAAGCAACGAAACCTATCTGGCCCGTCAGGCCGAATTTGAATCTAACGTCAGGAGTTATCCGCGCAAACTGCCTTTAGCGATCACAAAAGCAGAAGGCGTGTGGATCACCGATGCAGATAATAAAGAATACCTTGACTGTTTAGCAGGCGCAGGCACCCTCGCGCTTGGACACAATCATCCTGATGTGCTGAAAAGCATCCAAAATGTCATTACCAGCGGCTTGCCGTTACATACCCTGGATCTGACCACGCCGCTGAAAGACGCGTTTTCAGAATACCTTCTCTCTCTGTTGCCTGGTCAGGGCAAAGAATACTGCCTGCAATTCACTGGCCCGTCCGGGGCTGACGCCGTTGAAGCGGCGCTGAAGCTGGCGAAAAAAGTGACCGGTCGTAGCGGTATCATCAGTTTCTCTGGTGGTTACCACGGTATGACCCACGGCGCACTGTCCGTCACCGGCAACCTGTCTCCTAAAGAAGCGGTTGACGGTATGATGCCAGAAGTCCAGTTCATGCCTTACCCACACGAGTACCGTTGCCCACTGGGTATCGGTGGTGAAGCGGGCGTGAAGGCGCTGACCTACTACTTCGAAAATCTGATTAACGACGTTGAAAGCGGCGTGCGTAAACCTGCCGCGGTGATCCTCGAAGCCGTTCAGGGTGAAGGCGGCGTGAACCCGGCGCCTGTTGAGTGGTTGCAGCGCATCCGTAAAGTCACTCAGGAACACGGTATCCTGCTGATCCTCGACGAAGTCCAGGCTGGCTTTGCCCGTACCGGTAAATTCTTTGCCTTCGAACACGCAGGTATCGAGCCAGACATCATCGTGATGTCTAAAGCAGTCGGTGGCGGTCTGCCGCTGGCCGTGCTCGGTATCAAAAAGCAGTTCGATGCATGGGCGCCAGGCCACCATACCGGTACCTTCCGCGGCAACCAGCTGGCGATGGCAACCGGTCTGACGACGCTGAAGATCCTGAAAGACCAGAATATCGCGGGCAAAGTGGCCGCACAGGGCGAATGGCTGAAAGGCCAGTTGAAAGAGATGGCGAAACGCTATCCGGTTATCGGTCACGTTCGCGGCCTGGGCATGATGATCGGTATTGAGATCGTTAAGCCGCACGAAGCCGCTGACCACATGGGTTGCTTCCCGGGCGACGGCGAGCTGTCTGCACTGATTCAGAAGAAGTGCTTCGAAGCAGGCTTGATTCTGGAGCGTGGCGGCCGTAACGGTATCGTTCTGCGTCTGCTGCCTTCTCTGCTGATCAGCGATGACGAGCTGAAAGTCTTCCTGGATAAATTCGAGCAGGCACTGCTTGCTGCGGGCGTTAGCCCGGCGTAACCGGAGTTATTGATTACGATGTCTGATTCAAACCCAATTTTGTTCTCCTCTGCGCAGAGCATTGAAGCTTACCAGCAGGCGATTGAACAAAGCACTCAGGCTGTGATGCAGTGGCTGAAACAGCCTGAGATGTACCAGGGCAAAACGGTCGCGGAGCTGCGCGACCGTATTAAGCTGGATTTCAACCCGAAAGGGCTGGGTAACGAAGCGGCGATTGAACGCGCCGTGGAGTTCTTCCTGAAAGACAGCTTGTCCGTTCATCACCCGCAGTGTGTGGCGCACCTGCACTGCCCAAGCCTGGTGGTTAGCCAGGCGGCGGAAGTACTGATTAACGCCACCAACCAGAGTATGGACTCCTGGGATCAAAGCCCGTCCGCAACCATCATCGAGATCAAACTGATCGAGTGGCTGCGTACCCGCGTGGGTTATCAGGCTGGCGACGCAGGCGTCTTCACCAGCGGCGGTACCCAGAGTAACCTCATGGGGCTGATGCTGGCGCGTGACGCGTTCTTTGCGCGTCAGGGCCACTCGGTTCAGCAGGACGGTCTGACAGGCGATCTGCGTAAGATCCGCGTGCTGTGCTCGGAAAACGCACACTTCTCCGTGCAGAAAAACATGGCGCTGATGGGTCTGGGCTACCAGTCCGTGGTGCAGGTGAAAACGGACGAATTCTCCCGCATGGATCTCACCGATCTGGCGGCGAAAATCGAACAGTGCAACGCGAACGGCGAGCAGATCCTGGCGATTGTGGCCACGGCCGGTACGACCGATGCGGGTGCTATCGATCCGCTGCGTGCTATTGCTGAGCTGGCTGCGAAACAGAATATCTGGGTGCACGTTGATGCGGCCTGGGGCGGCGCGCTGCTGATGTCTGAGCAGTATCGTCACTACCTGGACGGTATCGAGCTGGTGGATTCCGTCACCCTGGACTTCCACAAGCAGTTCTTCCAGACCATCAGCTGCGGTGCGTTCCTGCTGAAGGAAGCGCGTCACTATGAGCTGATGCGCTATCAGGCGGCCTATCTGAACTCTGAGTTCGATGAAGAAGCGGGTGTACCTAACCTAGTCTCCAAATCTCTGCAAACCACGCGCCGTTTCGACGCGCTGAAACTGTGGATGAGCCTGGAAGCGCTGGGTCAGGAGCAATACGCGGCAATCATCGATCACGGCGTGACGCTGGCACAGCAGGTTGCGGCTTACGTGAAAGAGCAGTCTGCTCTGGAACTGGTGATGCAACCCCAACTGGCAAGCGTGCTGTTCCGCTTCCGTCCGCAGGCGCAAATGGATGACGCCGGTATTGCCCTGCTGAACCAGAAAATTGGCGATGCGCTGCTGGAGTCTGGCCGTGCAAACGTCGGTGTGACCGAGCATAACGGTATCACCTGCCTGAAGCTGACTCTGCTGAACCCAACCGTGACGCTGGAGGATGTTAAAGTCCTGCTGTCTCTGGTTGAGCGTACCGCGCAGGAAGTGATGGCGAAGTAATGCTTATCCCTCTCCCACCCGGGAGAGGGATTGTTTTTCCCGCGCTAACGCCTGTCTCCTTTTTTCCTCGAAGCATAACCGTAATCACACTGGCTGTACCCCGAGCTGTAAAACAGCGCTGCGGATTTAACAATATCGTTGAGGATTGTGCCGCTGACCTTAACACCAACATGCTGGAGACGTTTAACAGTATTCTCCATCTCTTTCACGCTGGTTTTATCGAAACGGGCAACCATTAGCGTTGTTCCGGCTGCTCTGGCGACCAGCGAGGCATCGGTGACGGCCAGGACCGGCGGAGTATCAATGATGACAATGTCATATTGCTCGTTAACCCAGGACATGATGTCAAGGAAGCGTTCGCTTAACAGCAATTCTAACGGACGCAGGGGTTCCGGGCCGCAGGTGATGACGTCAATTCCCGCTTTTTCAGCATGCTGAATGACCTCCGTACAGTCGCATTTCCCTTCGAGCAGGCAGGACAATCCGTAGCGGTTCTCCAGGCCAAAAATATTATGAACATAGCCCTGGCGCATATCCGCATCAATAAACAGCACTCGCTGACCGCTCTGCCCGGCGACGGCCGCCAGATTCGTCGCCACCAGCGTTTTTCCGCAGTCCTGAGTGGGGCCAGAAATCATCACAATGCGGTTCTCAGCCTCCATCATGGCGAAATACAGACTGGTTCGCAGCCCGCGTACCGCTTCAACAAACATATCAGCAGGGCGATCGACGGGCAGGAAAGGTACATCCGAGGTTTTGTGTTTCCAGCGACGAGAGAACGGATTTTTTCTGCGCAAATGCGTTTTACTCCACAGCCACTGGGAACGTGGCAACGTAGCCAGAACCGGCAGCCCCTGCGCTTCCAGCTGCTCGGAAAGCGTGATCCCACGTTTGAACGCCTGGCGTACCAGCACGGTCCCCATTGCGAGCATTAGGCCGAACAGCGCGCCAAGAATGATGATTAACGCTTTTCGCGGCTTTATCGGATCCGGGTGCGTAACCGCCTCATCAATGATCCTCACGTTCCCGACAGCGCTGGAGCGGGAAATATTCAGCTCCTGCTGACGCGTCAATAGCTGTAAATAAATGGTGCGGCCCGACTCAACATCGCGGCTCAGGCGTAAAATCTCCTGCTGCGTGGAGGGCATAGCTGACACACGGTTATTCAGGCGATCCCGTTCCCGCTCAAGGGTCTGTCTCTTTTCATGCAATGCACGATAGGTAGGGTGACTCTTTTTAAAGAGCTGGGAGATCTCTGCCTCCCGGAACGTCAGCTCATTTAGCTGGTTCTCAACGTTCACTACCTGATCCAGTACGGATTTTGCCTCTAAAGACAGATCCACCGAGTCACGCTGCGCCCGATAAGCATTCAGCCGTGCTTCAGCCTGATCCAGATCCGCTCTGATTTTCGGCAACTGCTCCTGTAAAAAATCCAGACTACGAGAATCCTGAGCCTCCTGGCGCGCGATATTTTGCTGAAGATAATTGTCAGCAATCGCATTCAGCACCCGGGCGATGTTGTCAGGATTTTCACCCGTCAGGGTTAAGGTCACGATACCACTCTGTTTCTCCGACTCCGCAACCGTGAGGCTCTTCTTCAGGGCGTTGATCGTCTCCAGCCGCGTCAACGATTTAAGCGAAAATTGCGTGCCTGGCGTCGCCTCAATCGACGTCACCAGCAGAACGATCCCTTGCGTGACCAGCGTTTTCCCAACCCGACCGTCTGCCTTAATGTTTTCGCCCGTCAGGTGATATTTTCCCGCTTCCTGTACGGTCAGCGTGAGCTCTTGCGCTTTGCCTTCCACCTGCGGGATCTGGAGTTCACCTAACGTGATCTTACCCTGCCCACGCCCATGCAGACGCTGCCAGAGACGCCCCACCACAGGCAAAACGAGCTGCTTTGCCTGCTGCGTCAGACCTAATTTGTCGACGGTCTCGCCGAGGATCATGCGTGATTTCAGCAGTAAAATTTCAGGGGCAACATCCGGCGAAACATCGGTGCCCAGCTGACTCAGCCCTTTAAGCAGACTGTTATCCTGTTTGCTTTCTATTTGCACCATGGCATCCGCCTGATAAACAGGGGGTGTAACCCAGGCATAGAGACCGGCGCATAGGGTGAACAGGAATGTCACGCACAGAATCATCGTGCGGTGGTCGATCATCTCGACGAGCAAACGAACGAGATCGACTTCATGTTGTTGGGGTGCCGCTGCACCATAATTGTCTGTTGTGTAAGACGACATTAATGCTTCATTCCTTTCTGACCTAAACGACGTGCCCATTCCTGGCTGGCTTTACCCAATAGCCCGAACACATATTCAAACGCTTCCCGGCTTTTACGGTAGGGATCGGGGATATCCTGCGGCTCCAGCCATTGCCCAAAAAGCAGCGACTTTCCCCTGCTCTCCGGCGCCATGGCCGCAATGAAGCGAAGATGTTCCGGCTCCATCACCAGGATAAGATCGGATCCCTGCATCAGATTGCGTGTCAGCCGGCGCGCCACATGACCGTCGAGGGAGATCCCATGCCGCCAGGCGACGTCCTGGGCGCTGTCATCCGCCGGGCACCCCTCAAGCCCGTATATCCCCGCCGAGGCGATATGTCTGTCGGGCAGGTGCTGGCGTAAAAGCCGCTCCCCAATCGGAGAACGGCAGATATTTCCGGTGCAAACCACGAGTATTGATTTGAACATTATTGCGGCCACGATCTGATGTAACGAACCGTTTCGGTAAGGTCATGCACCCCGCTGATGGTCGGAACAAGCTGTGATATCACGCGATTCCAGCGGGACAGTGGTGCAGTGGTGACATAGACAATGTCATAAGGCTCAAGCTGAAACTCGGTGCCTAACACCATGGCTGATGCGTCCTGAGCATTGAGCTGGTAGATGTTGGCAATTTTCTCTGAACGCTCGCTTTTCGGCAGCGAACGAATGACAAAAATTCCGGTGGCATCGGCCATATTCTGGTTCAGCCCACCCGCATTGCCCAGCGCTTCGGCCAGGGTCATGCCGCTGCGATCCATTTTCAGCGTGCTCTGTTTAACGACCTCGCCCATGACGAACACTTTCAGCGCATCGTTACGGGGGACAAACAGAATATCGCCGGGATAGAGCAGCTTATTTTGGGTGAGATCGCCATGCTGCATCAGCGCATATAGCGAGAGGCGCATATCCTTCCCATTATGCGTCAGCACGACATTGCGCCAGTCCGCGTCGGCAGAGAGCCCCCCTGCGGCGTTCACGGCATCCATTACCGTTAACGGGATATTGGTGATAGCCTGCTGCCCCGACTTCACCACCTCGCCCGTCACATAGGCTTTTTGCGAGCGGAAAGAGGCGACGCTGACGTCCACCTGCGGACTTTCAATGACATTGTTCAGCCGGGCCGTGATCTCCTCGCGTACCCGTGCGACCGTTTTGCCTGCCACCTGCAATTTACCGACATAAGGATAGAAAAGCGTACCGTCAGCATTAACCCAGTTACCGGTGTCACTGGCGCTGCGATACTGCCCTGCCGGGGTTGTCAGTTCAGGGTGATCCCAGACGGTGACGGTCAAAATATCCCCAACGCCGATACGGTATTCCCAGTTTTTGACCTGTTCATCCAGCTTAGGATTTGCCTGAGATTTAAGGGCCGATGGTCGCAATTTTTCAATTAACGAAGGCGTAAGAGGATAAACATCAATCCGCTTCTCCAGACGATCGTTTGCATTTTCTGTGGTCATCACCTGTTTTCCAGCAAGATCCAGATGCTGACCCGGTGAAAATACGCAGCCAGATAATGGCGTAATAATTAAAAACAATATCGAAAAGACTGTTGTGTTTTTCATTGAGTAAAAATTTCTTTTTATAGTATTGATTATCGAATACGTACCGAAATGATTCTTTCCATTCTAAAACAACCCCTTACCGCTAAATTAATTAACAGTGATGGCAGTAACATTTAAAAAACCACAGCATTCCTGCGGCCTGGCTTTTACAGCCATGCATCGTCTGACTAACGGATTAGGAAAGAGGGTTTCGGGCAATCTTAAATGTTCTATTCGTTTAATGCATGCCTGGATCTTTGTAAATTTGCTTTGAAAAAGTTTTTTCAGAATTAATTAATAAACCCATAATTATGTTATCTGCGTAAGCCAATATTTATTCATCGAAGAAATAATTAATGACGGTTGCGACTACACAAAACCGTGCGCTTTTGTTACATTTTTTGCAAACTCACCCTGTGAGGATACTTAAAATGAACTGTCTGCCATCCGTTTGCGGATCTGCACACAAAAAGTATCAGTAACGATATGACTGGAGAAAAAATGGCTAAGCGTAAATTGTTGCTTCTGGGTGTATTAGTGTCACTGGCGGGGGCCGCGCACGCTGCACCGCAAGCGTCGACAGCGCCTTCCGGCATCAAGGCCTACGAAGAACAAGAGTTTATTGCCGATTTTACGAAGTTCAAAATTGGCGACACCGCGCCCGCGCAGTATCAGACGCCCGAGTACACCATCAAACAGTACCAGCTACGTAACCTTCCTGCGCCCGATGCCGGCACACACTGGACCTACATGGGCGAGAATTATGTTCTGATTGGCGATGCCGATGGCAAAATCTACAAAGCCTATAACGGAGATATTTTCTATCACCGCTGATACGATCCTAATCCGTCCGTGGCAGGAGAGCGATCGCCCTTTCCTGCGCACGCTGTTCCTCCACGCCCGGCGTGAAGCCTGGCCGTGGCTGGACAGTTCTGCGTGGCAGCTTGAAGATTTTGACGCGGCAACCCTGGACGAAGAGATTTGGGTGGCGGAGCAGGATGGGCACCGACTTGGCTTTGCCTCAGTCTGGACGAACGATAATTTTCTGCACAACCTGTTTGTCGATCCGCAGTATCAGCGTCTGGGAGTGGGTCATTTGTTACTGGAACAGGTACAGAAGACGTTTACCAGTACAGGCGCGCTGAAGTGTCTGGTGAAGAATGAACGGGCTATTGCGTTTTACCATCGCCACGGCTGGCACATTGAAGCGACGGGAGATTCTCCGGACGGGGAGTATTATTTGATGCACTATCGGCTTGGGTAAAGTCAGGTGGCGCTATGCTTACCTGACCTACAAAATCGAGGTAGGCCGGGTAAGGCAAAGCCGTCACCCGGCACTAACGCGCAGAGGCGTTACACCGCGCGGAAGGCGATTTCACCCGGGATCACTTCCCCCTGCCAGTAGAGCTGCGCCGCAACGCGCCCTGCAAGCTGGCGATACATCTGGGCAAATTCGCTGTCCGGGCGGCTGACCACCGTTGGTTTCCCGCTGTCCAGGTCTTCACGCAAGGAAATATGCAGCGGCATCTGCCCCAGCAGCTGGGTGTGATACTGCGCAGCCAGCTTCTCCGCACCGCCGGTACCAAAGATGGGCTCATGGTGCCCGCAGTTGCTGCAAATATGCATGCTCATGTTCTCGACGATACCCAGTACCGGCACCTCTACCTTCTCGAACATGACGATGCCTTTTTTGGCGTCGATCAGCGCGATATCCTGCGGCGTGGTGACTACGACGGCGCCGGTAACCGGAATGTTCTGCGCCAGCGTCAGCTGGATATCACCGGTGCCCGGCGGCATGTCCAGCACCAGATAATCGAGGTCAGGCCACATTGTCTCCTGCAACATTTGCAGCAGCGCTTTGCTGGCCATCGGGCCACGCCAGACCATCGCGTTATCGTCAGTAACCAGATATCCAATGGAGTTGGTCGCCAGACCGTGCGCCACGATTGGCGCCATGTGGGTGCCGTCCGGCGAAGTTGGACGCTGGTTTTCCGCCCCCAGCATGTTTGGAATGGACGGGCCATAGATATCCGCATCCAGAATGCCGACCTTCGCCCCTTCTGCCGCCAGTGCAAGCGCCAGATTCACGGCGGTAGATGATTTACCCACCCCGCCCTTGCCAGAGCTGACGGCGATGATGTTCTTCACGCCGTTAACTCCCGGCTGATTTTTCACGCGCTTGAGCGTGGCGATGCTGTGGCTTAGCTTCCAGTCAATTGCTTTTGCGCCAGTAATGCGCAGCAGCTCAGAGCTGGTTTGCTCTTTCAGGGCATCAAAGGCGCTGGTCCAGACGAACGGCATCTGTAGCTCGATGTGCAGCGTATCGTCCAGCCATGCGACGTGATGAAGCGCTTTCAGCGTCGTGAGATTGTGCTTCAGGGTTGGATGCTGAAAATTAGCCAGCGTCCCGGCGACCATTGCTCGTAAGGCTTCCGGTGATTTGGCCTGGGATTGAGAACTCATCCCGACTCCTTTGTTCTTGTGAATAAGACCTTAGACAAACAAGTTTACCTGAAAGGCCGCGGTTTGTGCTTACTTAATAATGCCCCTTTTGGTAATATCGAAAACCCTTTTCACAGTTAAAAGAAGTAATGCCTACTATGACTCAAGTCGCGAAAAAAATTCTGGTAACGTGCGCCCTGCCGTACGCCAACGGCTCAATCCACCTCGGCCACATGCTGGAGCATATCCAGGCTGATGTCTGGGTCCGTTACCAGCGAATGCGCGGCCACGAGGTGAACTTTATCTGTGCGGACGATGCCCACGGCACGCCGATCATGCTGAAAGCGCAGCAGCTGGGCATTTCCCCGGAACAGATGATCGCCGAAATGAGTCAGGAGCATCAGACCGATTTTGCTGGCTTTGACATCAGCTATGACAACTATCACTCCACACACAGCGACGAAAACCGCGAGCTGTCAGAGCTGATCTACACCCGTCTGAAAGAGAACGGTTTCATTAAAAACCGCACCATTTCTCAGCTGTACGATCCGGAAAAAGGCATGTTCCTGCCGGACCGTTTCGTTAAAGGCACCTGTCCGAAATGTAAATCCCCGGACCAGTACGGCGATAACTGCGAAGTGTGCGGCGCGACCTACAGTCCGACCGAGCTTATCGAACCGAAATCCGTGGTTTCCGGCGCGACGCCGGTGATGCGTGACTCCGAGCACTTCTTCTTCGACCTGCCGTCGTTCAGCGAAATGCTGAAGGCGTGGACCCGCAGCGGTGCATTGCAGGAGCAGGTCGCGAACAAAATGCAGGAGTGGTTCGAATCCGGTCTGCAACAATGGGATATCTCCCGCGATGCGCCATACTTTGGCTTCGAAATCCCGAACGCGCCGGGCAAATATTTCTACGTCTGGCTGGATGCGCCGATTGGCTACATGGGCTCCTTCAAGAATCTGTGTGACAAGCGCGGCGACACCGTAAGCTTCGACGAATACTGGAAGAAAGATTCCGATGCCGAGCTGTATCACTTCATCGGTAAAGACATCGTTTACTTCCACAGCCTGTTCTGGCCAGCAATGCTGGAAGGCAGCAACTTCCGCAAGCCGACCAACCTGTTCGTACATGGCTACGTAACGGTGAACGGCGCGAAGATGTCTAAATCTCGCGGGACGTTTATTAAGGCCAGCACCTGGCTGAACCACTTCGACGCGGACAGCCTGCGCTACTACTACACCGCGAAGCTCTCTTCCCGCATCGACGATATCGACCTGAACCTGGAAGATTTCGTGCAGCGCGTGAACGCGGACATCGTCAACAAGGTGGTGAACCTGGCGTCACGTAACGCAGGTTTTATCGCCAAACGCTTTGACGGCGTGCTTTCTGCCGAACTGGCCGATCCTGAGCTGTATAAAACCTTCACCGACGCCGCCGCTGCGGTTGGCGAGGCCTGGGAAAGCCGTGAATTCGGTAAAGCCATTCGCGAAATCATGGCGCTGGCAGACGTGGCCAACCGCTATGTGGACGAGCAGGCGCCGTGGGTGGTGGCGAAACAGGAAGGTCGCGACGCCGACTTGCAGGCGATCTGCACCATGGGTCTGAACATGTTCCGCGTGCTGATGACCTGGCTGAAGCCGGTTCTGCCGCAGCTGGCAGCCCGCGCGGAAGCATTCCTGAACACCGAACTGACCTGGGATGCCATCCAGCAGCCGCTGCTCGGCCACAAGGTGAACACCTTTAAAGCGCTGTACAACCGCATCGAGATGAAGCAGGTTGAAGCCCTGGTGGAAGCATCCAAAGAAGAGGTGAAAGCGGCTGCCGCACCGGTGACCGGCCCGCTGGCGGACGATCCGATTCAGGAGACCATCACCTTTGATGATTTCGCTAAAGTCGACCTGCGCGTGGCGCTGATCGAAAACGCAGAGTTCGTGGAAGGCTCTGACAAACTGCTGCGTCTGACGCTGGATCTGGGCGGCGAGAAACGTAACGTCTTCTCCGGCATTCGTTCCGCGTACCCTGATCCGCAGGTGCTGATCGGTCGTCAGACCGTGATGGTGGCAAACCTGGCGCCGCGTAAAATGCGCTTCGGCATCTCCGAAGGGATGGTGATGGCCGCAGGCCCGGGCGGAAAAGACATCTTCCTGTTAAGCCCTGACGAAGGCGCGAAGCCGGGTCAGCAGGTGAAGTAATAAAAAAGCCGGATGAGAATCCGGCTTTTTTTTGCCTGGCGGCGCTACGCTTGCACGGGCCGACGGGTTTTGTAGGCCGGGTCAGGCGAAGCCGCCGTCCGGCTAAAAATCACCCCTTCTGGTTATGCACCCGCTGCGTCAACCCACGCAGGAAATAACGCAGAAATTGATCCCCACACTCGCGGTAATTCTTATGATCCGGCGCGCGCATCATGGCGGTGATTTCCGGCATCGACACGCGAAATTTCTGCTCGGTCATGATCGCCAGAATGTCGTCAGTTTTCAGGCAGAAAGCAATACGCAGCTTTTTCAGCACCGTGTTGTTATTCACCCGACGCTCCAGCGCCAGCTCAGGAGCAGATTCATCTTTGCCGCGCTTGTCGTAGATCAGGCCGTTCAGAAAGCCCGACAGAATGATGTCCGGGCAGCGAACAAAACCCTCTTCATCTTCTTTAGTCATCCAGGTGTCGAACCCGGCGGACGTGGATTCCATGTCGGAGAGCGCAAGAATGCGCACCATGTCATTATTGTTCGCTTTCAGGGTGTAGCGCAGGCTACGAAGAATATCGTTACTTAGCATAGAGCCTTCGAATGTCGATGATGCAATGGCGCGCAGTGTACCAGTTTTACAGCCCTATCGCCTCTTTCAAACTTTTCAGGTAGCGACGACTGACGGGAACGGTTTGCCCGGCACGTAACACCAGCTCGGCCTGGCCGTTATCTTCCAGGCGGATCTCCTTCAGGTGCGCCATGTTCACCAGATACTGACGATGGCAGCGGATCAGCGGCGTGCGGCTCTCCAGCGTGCGCAGGGTCAGCTCGGTAAAGCCTTCGTTGCCTTCGGCGCTGGTGACGTATACCCCGCTCAGACGGCTGCTGACAAAGGCAACGTCGTCCATTTGCAGGAGGTAAATCCGGCTGTGCCCGGTACAGGGGATAAACTTCAGGGGCTGCTGATGCTCCGGCAGCAGCGTCACGTCCTGCGCGGTACGCTCCTGGCGCAGACGGGTCAGGGTCTTTTCAAGCCGTTTCTCTTCAATCGGTTTCAGCAGATAATCAAACGCGTGCTCTTCAAACGCCTTTACCGCGTACTCATCAAAGGCCGTCAGAAAGACGATATAGGGACGGTGCTCCGGGTCGAGCATGCCGACCATCTCCAGCCCGCTGATGCGCGGCATCTGAATATCGAGGAACAACACGTCAGGGCGCAGTTTATGCACCGCACCGATGCCTTCAATGGCATTGGCACATTCCCCCACAACCTCGATATCACTCTGCTCCTGCAACAGGACACGCAGGTTTTCCCGTGCTAACGGCTCATCATCAACAATCAGCACTCTTAACATGCGTTCTCCTCCAGCGGCAATCGTAAGGTAATTCGGGTATAGCGGTCTGGCTCACAGGCAACGGTGATACCGCAGTCGTCACCAAAATGCGCGCGCAGGCGTTTATCCACCAGGCTCATGCCCAGACCGCCTGACGCGGAAGCTTCATACAGCCCCGCGTTGTCTTCAATATCCAGCACCAGATGGTGGTTAAAACGGGACGCGGAAATCATGATTTCTCCGGTACCCAGCAGCTGCGAGGTCCCATGCTTAATGGCGTTCTCTACAATCGGTTGCAGGGTAAAGGCCGGAAGATGCTGATACGCCAGCTCATCCGGGACGGATAACGACACCTGTAAACGTGACTGGAAGCGCGCTTTTTCAATTTGCAGATAGGCGTTTACATGCTCAATCTCGTCCGCGAGGGTGACGATCTCCGAGGGACGCTTCAAATTTTTGCGGAAAAAGGTCGACAGAAATTGCACCAGCTGCGCGGCCTGATCGCTGTCGCGGCGGATCACTGCCTTCAGCGTGTTAAGCGCGTTAAACAGGAAATGCGGATTCACCTGAGCGTGCAGGAGCTTAATTTCTGACTGCGTCAGCAGCGCTTTTTGCCGTTCATACTGCCCCGCCAGGATTTGCGCCGAAAGCAGCTGGGCGATCCCCTCCCCCAGCGTGCGGTTGATGGAGCTGAACAGGCGGTTTTTGGCTTCGTAAAGCTTAATGGTGCCCATAACGCGCTGATTTTCGCCCCGCAGGGGAATGACCAGCGTAGAGCCGAGTTTGCACTGCGGATGCAGGGAACAGCGGTACGGCACTTCATTCCCGTCGGCATACACCACTTCACCCGTTTCAATAGCGCGCAGGGTATAGGCCGATGAGATCGGTTTGCCCGGCAGATGGTGGTCGTCGCCGGTGCCGGTAAACGCCAGCAGCTTTTCGCGATCGGTAATCGCCACGGCCCCGATATCCAGCTCTTTATACAGCACCTGCGCCACCTTCATGCTGTTCTCCTCGTTGAATCCCTGCCGCAGGATCCCTTCCGTCGACGCCGCAACTTTTAAGGCGGTGGCAGAAAATGCCGAGGTGTATTTTTCGAACATGGCGCGTTTGTCGAGCAGAATGCGCATAAACAGCGCCGCACCTACGGTATTGGTGACCATCATCGGTGCGGCAATACTGCTGACCAGATGTAACGCATCGTCAAACGGGCGCGCGATCAGCAGGATGATCGCCATCTGCGCCATTTCCGCCACGAAGGTGATCGCCCCGGCGGTAAGGGGACTGAACACTTTATCCGGCCGTCCGCGCTTAATCATATAGCTGTGGACGAGACCACCGAGCAGCCCTTCGACAATGGTGGAGATCATGCAGCTTAGCGCCGTCATACCGCCCATCGAATAGCGGTGCAGGCCGCCGGTTAACCCCACCAGACCGCCGACAACCGGGCCTCCGAGCAGCCCGCCCATTACTGCGCCGATGGCGCGCGTATTGGCGATGGAATCTTCGATATGGAGACCAAACCAGGTCCCCATAATGCAGAATATGGAAAATACGACGTAGCAGAGGAATTTGTGCGGCAGACGGACGGTGACCTGCATCAGCGGGATAAACAGGCGCGTTTTGCTCATCAACCAGGCGATGACAAGGAACACGCACATCTGCTGAAGCAACAGCAGCACCAGATTAAACTCGTACATACTCACAAACCGCACATTCTAAAAACGCGTAACATACACTGATAGCGGTTAACTTTCTTTGAAACGTGCCAAAAAAGCGATAAATCGTGTCTGTCATCACACCTTTTGCCGGAGATAACCTTTCTTTCGTATAATTTGTACAAAAAAGAATCAAATCTTCCTGGTTCCGCAAAGTGGGTCTACAGTTAAGCTGGGGACGCGCAAGCCTGGGGGCGAAAATGGCGCTTTACACAATAGGTGAAGTGGCACTCCTGTGTGATATCAATCCCGTTACGCTACGGGCGTGGCAGCGACGGTATGGATTGCTTAAGCCGCAAAGAACGGACGGCGGGCACCGCCTGTTTAACGATGCGGATATTGACCGGATCCGCGAGATCAAAAGCTGGATCGACAACGGCGTACAGGTCGGCAAGGTAAAATCGCTTCTGAGCCAGGACGATCCAGATACGCAGCATCTCTGGCGCGAGCAGCAGGAAACGCTGCTGAGGCTGTTGCAGAGTGGCAATTTGCAGCGTCTGCGCGGCTGGATCAAAGAACAGGGTCGAGACTACCCGGCGCAAACCCTGATCACTCATCTTTTTATTCCCCTACGGCGTCGGCTTCAGTGTCAGCAAACCACCTTACAGGCGCTGCTCAGCATGCTTGATGGCGTGCTGATTAACTATATTTCCGTCTGTCTTGCCTCAGCGCGGAATAAAAACAGCAAAGATGCACTGGTGATCGGCTGGAACGTACACGATACCACCCGGCTGTGGCTCGAAGCCTGGATTGCCACCCAGCAGGGCTGGCGCGTTGACGTGCTTGCCCACTCCCTGGCCCAGCTCAGGCCGGAACTGTTTGAGGGACAGACGCTGCTGGTCTGGTGCGGCGAAGTCCCCTCCGCTTCCCAGCAGCAGCTCCTTACGGAGTGGCGCGAACATGGTTATCCCGTTTACTCACTGGGTCCAAATGCGTCGTAACGGCATTTAATGGTTCATTAACAGCTGCGCTTCACCGTATAATTGTTCCGTTAACAACAGGAGCACATGATGAAGGCAACGAAACTGGCCGTAATTACTCTTTTTGCACTGATGGCTGTCAGCGGTATCGGTGGCGTTATGCTTGCAGGTTATTCATTTATTGTTCGCGGCGGTGTTGGCTGAGGTATCCGGCCAGGCGTTCAAACAGGCGATCCACCACAATTGCCGCCAGCGCAACCAGAATCGCCCCCTGAATAATGTAAGCCGTATTAAACCCGCTTAACCCGATAATGATCGGCGTTCCCAGCGTATTGGCTCCGACCGTCGAGGCGATGGTTGCCGTACCAATGTTGATTATCACGGACGTTCGCACGCCAGCGATAATCACCGGTGCGGCCAGCGGCAGTTCGACCTTCACCAGCCGCTGCCAGGCGCTCATCCCCATTCCTTCCGCTACGCTCAGCACCGATGCAGGCACCGCCGCAATCCCTGCCAGCGTCCCTTGCAGAATGGGCAACACGCCGTACAAAATCAGCGCAATGATGGCAGGCTCCTGCCCAAAACCGATCGCCGGCACGGCAATCGCCAGCACGGCCACCGGCGGGAAGGTCTGCCCCGTTGCGGCGATGGTCTCCACCAGCGGACGGAACTCCCTGCCCGCAGGCCGCGTCACCGCAATACCGGCGCCTGTGCCCAGCACGATAGCAATCACGCTTGACACCGCCACCAGCCAGAAGTGCGCCAGGGTGAGATTAACAAAGCTCTCCTGCTGGTATACCGGACGTGGCAGCCCGGGAATAAGCGCATTAAACAGCGCCGCGCTGTGCGGCATCAGGTAGAGTAAGGCGATAAATAGCCCTGTCAGCCAGAGTAACGGATCACGGACCCACTTCACGCGTCACCTCCCCCGCCAGCAGATCGCGAAAATGGATCGTCCCGCATGGCGTCCCCTGCCCGTCCGCAACGGGTAACACCTCACACTGCCGGGCGACAAACGCCGACAGGGCATCGCGCAGGCTCATCCCATCGTGCAGCGGTTCACCACCGATTTGCGCATCCTGCGGACGCAGATAGTCCCTGACGGTGCGCAGCGAGAGCAGCCTGACGCCCAGCTCGCTGCGGCCAAAGAATTCACGCACAAAATCGTTTGCCGGCGACGTTAACAGCTCAAGCGGCGTACCCTGCTGGACGACTTCGCCGTGATCCATCAGTACCAGACGATCGGCCAGCCGCAGTGCTTCGTCGATATCATGCGTCACCAGCACGATGGTGCGCCCGAGAATACGGTGGATGCGGCTCATCTCGGCCTGAAGTGCGCCGCGGGTGACCGGATCCAGTGCGCCGAAGGGCTCATCCATCAGCAGTACCTGCGGGTTAGCGGCCAGCGCGCGCGCCACCCCGACCCGCTGCTGCTGTCCGCCGGAAAGCTGGTGCGGATAGCGGTTACGAAGCGACGCGTCCAGGCCCAGCAGCGCCATCAGTTCGTCGACACGCTCATTGATCTTCCCCCGGGACCATTTTTCCAGCTGTGGCACGGTGGCAATGTTCTGCGCCACCGTCCAGTGGGGAAACAGGCCGATGGACTGAATGGCGTAGCCCATACGCCGCCGCAGCTCCAGCACCGGCAGGCTGCGGATCTCCTCTCCGGCAAAGCGAATCGTCCCGCTGTCGTGTTCCACCAGCCGATTGATCATCTTCAGCGTCGTGGATTTTCCCGACCCCGATGTCCCGATCAATACCGAGAACGCCCCCTCGGCAAAATGCAGATTAAGGTGGCTTGCCGCCGGACGGCCCGCAAAGGTTTTACTCACATCATGAAATTCAATCATTGGCTCTTCTCCTGAGCAGCGCGAGCCACAGGGCAAACAGGGCATCCAGTACGACCGCCAGCACAATTGTGGGCACGACGCCCAGCAACACCAGATCCAGCGCGCTACTGAGCAGCCCCTGGAAGACCAGTGCCCCAAAGCCGCCCGCCCCGATCAGCGCGGCAATCACCGCCATCCCCACGGTTTGCACTGTCACCACCCGCAGGCTGCGAACCAGCAGCGGAAGCGCAAGCGGCAGCTGTATTTTCCAGAAACACTGGCGCGCGCTCATCCCCATCGCATGGGCGCTTTCCAGCACGTCGGGCGGAACCTGGCTTAACCCCGCCACCACGCCGCGCACCAGCGGCAGCAGCGCATACAGCACAAGGGCAATCAGCGCTGGCGTCAGCCCGGTTCCGGCAATGCCTGCCGCGGCCAACGCAGGGAAGGATTTCACCAGACCGGCGAGGGGGGCAATCAGCAGGCCAAACAGGGCGACGGAGGGGATGGTCTGAATAACGTTGAGCACGGTAAAGACGGCGCCCTGGCGGCTGGTATGTCGGTAGCACCACATGCCCAGCGGCACGCCCAGCAGCAGCGCCGGGATCAGCGTCCCGAACAGGATCGTCAGATGTTGCGCCAGCGCGTTGTCAAATACCTCCTGGCGGTTGACGTACTCTTTTAACAGCGAGAGCTGATTCAGATCGCCGCTGAAGAGGATCAGCAGAGGGATAACCCAGAATTGCGCGTTCAGCAGCCAGCGCCAGACGGGTTGCGGCGTCAGACGGCGAATGGCATCGCTACAGACCAGCAGACAAAGTGCCAGCCACAGCCACAGCCCGCTACCAACCGACGTGCGCGCCAGCGGGCTTTCAACCGCGGCCATCTGCGTTGCCGCCTGTCCCGCGCTCCAGAACAGTACGATAAACAGCGCTTCGCTGAGCAAAAACGTCAGCCACAGGGCGGTTCGCCCCGGCCAGAAGGCTAAAGCAACAGTACTCGCCAGCGCCGCGCCCAGCAGCAGCGGCGTAAATGCCCAGATCTGCCAGAGCGCGCGCGGTTCGCCCGACACCAGACGGTTTGGCGCGACATTCACAAAAGGTAACGCGACCGCCGCGATGGCCACACAGGCCAACAGCAGCAGGACGCGGTTATGGCATTTTATTGGCACAGCCTTATCCCGTTACTTCACAAGCCCTTGTTGTTTCAGGAAGTCGGCAGCCACTTTTTTGGCATCCAGCCCCTCAACGGCAATGCTGGCATTCAGCTGTTGCAGCGTTTTCGCATCCAGTTTTTCAAATACCGGTTTGAGCCATTCCGCAATATCCGGGTAGGCTTTCAGCACCGCCTCGCGCACGACCGGGGTTGGGGCGTAAATAGGCTGAACGCCTTTCGGGTCGGTCAGGGTTTGCAGGCCAAGCGCCGCGACCGGGCCGTCTGTGCCGTAGGCCATCGCCGCGTTGACGCCGGAGGTTTGCTGCGCCGCCGCCTTAATGGTCACTGCCGTGTCGCCGCCTGCCAGAGAGAGCAGCTGTGCCTGATCGAGCTTGAAATCATAGGCTTTTTCAAACGCTGGCAGGGCATCAGCGCGCTCGATAAACTCTGCCGAGGCCGCGAGCTTAAACTCGCCCTTCTCTTTCAGGTAGCGGCTGAGATCGTCAAGCGAGGTGAGCTTGCCTTTCTCGGCGATATCTTTGCGCACCGCGATGGTCCAGGTGTTGTTGGCCGGTGCCGGCGTTAGCCAGACCAGCTTATTTTTTTCTGCGTCCAGCTTTTTGACTTTTTCGTACCCGGCTTTGGCATTTTTCCAGGCCGGATCGTTTTCATCCTTGAAGAAGAATGCCCCGTTGCCTGTGTATTCCGGGTAGATATCCAGCTCGCCGGAAGTGATGGCACCGCGCACGACAGGCGTGGTGCCAAGCTGTACTTTATTGACCGTTTTCACGCCGTGGCTTTCGAGTACCTGCAAAATGATATTGCCGAGCAACGCGCCCTCGGTATCAATTTTGGAACCCACCTTAACCGGCTCTGCGGCCTGTAACGGCAGGCTCAGCGCCGCCAGAAGCACCGCCGACCCTGTTATCCCCTTAATCATCGTCATTCTGCTTTCCTCATTATTTTGTGGCCTTTTTCATAGGCTTGAGAGAAAAGCGTAGCTTAAAACAGTGAATTTAACCGTTTTTCGTACAAGATGAGAGGCATCCCCCGCCAGGCGGGGGATAGGGAGAAAGGTAAGATTATTGCAGTTCGAACTCGGCTTTGTTCACGCGGGCGGAATCCACGCCGATGAAGACGTTGAATTTGCCAGGCTCAGCATCGTATTTCATCTGCTGATTCCAGAACTTCAGCGCATTTACGTCAATCGGGAAGCTGACCGTTCTGGTTTCGCCCGGTTTCAGGTTGACCTTTTCGAAGCCGCGCAGCTGTTTCACCGGACGGCTCATGGAGGCCGTGACGTCCTGAACGTACATCTGGATCACCGTCGCGCCTTCGCGTTTGCCGCTGTTGGTCACCTCTACGCTGGCGGTCACTTTGCCGTCACGCTTCAGGGTCGGCGCCGACATTTTGACGTCAGACACCTTGAAGGTGGTGTAACTCAGGCCATAGCCAAACGGATAGAGCGGGCCGTTAGCTTCGTCGAAGTAACGGGACGTGTACTTGTTCGGCTTGTCGGCGTTATACGGACGACCGGTGTTCAGGTGGCTGTAGTAAACCGGGATCTGCCCGACGGAGCGCGGGAAGGACATCGGCAGCTTGCCGGACGGGTTGTAATCGCCAAACAGCACGTCGGCAATGGCGGTACCGCCTTCGGTACCGGCGAACCAGGTTTCCAGAATGGCGTCAGCCTGCTGATCTTCTTTCACCAGCGCCAGCGGGCGCCCGTTCATCAGCACCAGCACCAGCGGCTTGCCGGTGGCTTTCAGGGCCGCGATCAGATCGCGCTGGCTCTGCGGAATGGTAATATCGGTACGGCTGGAGGCTTCGTGCGCCATCCCCTGCGCTTCACCCACCACGGCGACCACCACGTCGGACTGCTTCGCGGCTTTAACCGCTTCGTCGAGCATCTCTTTCGGCGTGCGCGCATCCACCTTCACCGCTTCCTCATACTGGTTGAGGAAGGTCACGATGTCTTTATCGTCGGTGACGTTCGCACCTTTGGCGTAAACCACTTTTGCGTTATCACCCACGGCGCTCTTAATGCCGGTCAGCACCGTAACGGACTGATCCGCCACGCCTGCGGCGGACCAGCTGCCCATGACGTCGCGCTTGCTGTCGGCCAGCGGACCGACCACGGCAATGGTGCCGGTTTTTTTCAGCGGCAGCGTGTCGAGACGGTTTTTCAACAGCACCAGGCTTTCGCGAGCTACTTCCCGGGCTTCTTTACGGTGCAGACGGCTTTCGGCGTTGGTGTCCGCCGGGTCTGAATCCTTCGGCCCCAGATGGCTGTAAGGATCGTTAAACAGTCCCATGTCATATTTCACGTTCAGCACGTGGCGAGCGGCATCGTCCAGCTCCGCCATCGTCACCTTGCCGCTCTTCACCAGCCCCGGCAGGTATTTGCTGTAGTACTCGTCGCTCATGCTCATGTTGATGCCGGACTTAAGCGCCACGCGTACCGCATCTTCCGGGTCAGACGCCGTGCCGTGTTTGATCAGCTCTTTAATCGCGCCGTGGTCAGAAACGGTGATGCCCTTGAAGCCCCACTGGTCGCGCAACACGTCTTTCAGCAGCCACGAATCGGAGGTGGCAGGCGTGCCGTTCAGCGAGTTCAGCGCTACCATCACCGCCCCGCTGCCCGCGTCCAGCCCTGCCTTGTATGGCGGCATGTAGTCGTTAAACAGGCGCTGCGGGCTCATGTCGACGGTGTTGTACTCTTTACCGCCCTCCACCGCGCCGTAGGCGGCGAAGTGCTTGACGCTGGTCATCACCGAGTAACGATCTGCCGGACTTTTGCCCTGCATCGCTTCCACCATGGTTTTGCCCATCGTGGCGGTTAAATACGTGTCTTCTCCAAAGCCCTCCGAAGCGCGGCCCCAGCGCGGATCGCGGGAGACGTCAACCATCGGCGCCCAGGTCATGTTCAGGCCGTCGTCTGCGGCTTCATATGCCGATACGCGCCCGACGGTTTTCACCGCATCGAGGTTAAAGGAGGAGGCTAAGCCGAGGCTGATCGGGAAGACGGTACGCTGGCCGTGCACCACGTCATAAGCGAAGAACAGTGGGATTTTCAGGCGGCTCAGCTCCATCACCTGATCCTGCATCTTGCGGATATCCTGGCGGGTAACGGTGTTAAAAATGGCTCCTACCTGCCCGTCTTTGATCATCTCGCGAATGGCTTCTTTCGGGTTATCCGGGCCGACGCTGATCAGGCGCAGCTGGCCGATTTTCTCATCGACCGTCATTTTTTTGAGTAAATCCGTGACAAAGGCGTCGCGGGCTTCGGGCGTGAGCGGGTGATTACCAAACAAATCCTCTGCCAGCGCAGGTTGCAGCGCCAGGCTGACGGCGACACCTACAGAACATAGCCATTTCATGTTGTTATTCTCTCTCATCAATAACCGCGGGAAGCACCCGGCCAGACCGTGCGAAAAGCGCAGTGTGCCACAAAGCCTGAAAACCTTGCAGGGTTATTCTCTGATTTTTCTCATGAATACCCGACCGCTCAACGGCTAATCGCGCTATGCTTTACAGCGAGAAATTTGCCCCACCACAAGGAGTGGAAGATGTCTTCTGTTCGAACTGACGATAACACTACATTTATTAACGAACTGTCGCGCCTGGTTGGTCACTCTCACCTGCTTACCGACCCGGCTAAAACCGCCCGCTACCGCAAGGGCTTCCGCTCCGGTCAGGGCGAGGCACTGGCGGTGGTCTTCCCCGGTACGTTGCTCGAACTGTGGCGCGTGCTCAGCGCCTGCGTTGCGGCAGACAAGATTATTTTAATGCAGGCTGCTAACACCGGCCTGACTGAAGGCTCCACGCCGAACGGCAACGATTACGATCGTGACATCGTGATTATCAGCACCCTGCGCCTCGACAAACTGCACCTGCTGGACAAGGGCGAACAGGTACTCGCCTTCCCCGGCACCACGCTCTACTCGCTGGAAAAGGCGCTTAAGCCGCTGGGTCGCGAACCGCACTCGGTGATCGGCTCGTCGTGCATTGGTGCCTCGGTGATCGGCGGGATCTGCAATAACTCCGGCGGCTCGCTGGTGCAGCGCGGCCCGGCCTACACGGAGATGTCGCTGTTTGCCCGTATCGATGAAAACGGCAAGCTGACGCTGGTTAACCATTTGGGGATCGATCTGGGCGTAACGCCAGAGCAGATCCTCAGCAAACTTGACGATGACCGCGTGAAGGACGAAGACGTTCAGCACGATGGCCGTCACGCGCATGACCACGATTACATCACCCGCGTGCGCGATATCAATGCCGATACACCGGCGCGCTATAACGCCGATCCGGATCGCCTGTTTGAATCCTCCGGCTGCGCGGGCAAGCTGGCCGTTTTTGCGGTGCGCCTCGATACCTTCCCGGCAGAGAAAAAGCAGCAGGTGTTTTACATCGGCACCAATCAGCCGGAGGTGCTGACGGAGATCCGCCGTCATATTCTGGCCGAGTTCACTCACCTGCCGGTGGCGGGCGAGTATATGCACCGGGACATTTACGACATCGCCGAGCGCTACGGCAAAGATACCTTCCTGATGATCGACAAGCTCGGCACCGACAAAATGCCGTTCTTCTTCACCATGAAGGGCCGCACCGATGCGATGCTGGAGAAAGTGTCGCTCTTCAAGCCGCACTTCACCGACCGCTTTATGCAGAAGCTGGGCAACGTCTTCCCGGCGCATTTACCGGAGCGGATGAAGACCTGGCGCGACAAGTATGAGCACCATCTGCTGCTGAAAATGGCCGGGGACGGAATTGACGAAGCGCAGAGCTGGCTCACCGAATTCTTCAAAACCGCCGACGGGGATTTCTTTGCCTGCACGCCGGAAGAAGGCAGCAAAGCCTTCCTGCATCGTTTCGCCGCGGCGGGTGCCGCTATCCGTTATCAGGCGGTGCATTCCGAAGAAGTGGAGGATATTCTGGCGCTGGATATCGCCCTGCGTCGCAACGATACCGAGTGGTTTGAACATCTGCCGCCGGAGATCGACAGCAAGCTGGTGCATAAGCTCTATTACGGCCACTTTATGTGCTATGTCTTCCACCAGGATTACATCGTGAAAAAAGGGGTTGATGCACACGCGCTGAAAGAACAGATGCTGGCGCTGCTGCACGAGCGTGGCGCGCAATATCCTGCCGAGCACAACGTGGGACACCTGTATAAAGCGCCGGAGACGCTTAAACAGTTTTATCGCAAAAATGACCCTACAAACAGTATGAACCCCGGCATTGGTAAGACAACGCGGAAGAAATACTGGAAAGAGAGTACCGAATCAGAGCAGCACAATACGCAAGCCTCTGATGAACTCATATAGCCAAATTTAAGAGATTGTTAAGCTCTCCTCAAACGTACTAGAGTATCTGCCTGTTGCCAGAGAAACGTTTCTCTGGCTTTCCAAACAAGGAGCGGGCAGAACATGTCGGCTGTAGAAACTTTCCCCGAAACTGAAATCGAGGTGCGCGACGCCCTTCCTGACGATGCGCATGCCATCTCGGCGATATACGCCTGGCATGTGCTTCATGGCCGTGCGTCCTTCGAGGAAGTTCCCCCCACCGTCGATGAGATGCGTCAGCGGATGAAGAGCGTGACCGACAGCGGTTTACCGTGGCTGGTTGCGCTGTATCGCGGCATTGTTGTCGGCTACTGCTACGCCACGTTTTATCGTCCACGCCAGGCTTATCGCTATACCCTTGAAGAATCCATTTATGTGGATGCCAGCACCACCGGCCGCGGGTTTGGCTCGGCCTTACTCCAGGCACTGATCGCCCGTTGTGAACAAGGACCGTGGCGGCAGATGATTGCCGTGGTCGGCGACGGGCAAAATAACCCCGGGTCGTTGCGGCTGCATAAAAAGCACGGTTTCGAAATTGTGGGTCAGCTCAGAAGTGTGGGATATAAAAAAGGCGACTGGCGGGACACGGTGATGATGCAGCGCCCGCTCAACGACGGGGACTGGACGCTGCCGGAATAAACGCAGTGCGGTCTGGTGCCCTCACCCCGGCCCTCTCCCACAGGGAGAGGGAGAAAACATAAAAAACGGTAACATGCGTTACCGTTTTGCTTTTTCCTAATCGTTCTGCGCCGTCGCCATCTGTTCCGCTTTCTGCTTTTTATACGCCAGCGCTGAAGCCGGCACCGGCTGCACTTTCCCGGTTTCAATCCAGGTACGCAGGCGGCTGGCATCCGCGAAGTGGGTATATTTGCCGAAGGCGTCCATCACCACCAGCGCCACTGGCTTACCGTTAAATACGGTGCGCATCACCAGGCAGTGTCCTGCCGCATTGGTGAATCCGGTCTTGGTTAACTGAATATTCCAGTTATCGCGATACACCAGATGGTTAGTGTTGCGGAACGGCAGCGTATACGCCGGGTTCGAGAATGTCGCCATCTCCTCACGCGTGGTGCTGAGCTGACCAATCAGCGGGTATTGCTTACTGGCGATCAGCAGCTTTGTTAAATCACGCGCCGTCGAGACGTTATGGATCGACAGACCGGTTGGCTCCACGAAATGGGTATTTTTCATCCCCAGCGCTTTGGCTTTGGCATTCATCGCGCGGATAAACGCGTCGTAACCGCCAGGATAATGGTGGGCAAGGCTCGCCGCCGCGCGGTTCTCTGAGGACATCAGCGCCAACAGCAGCATATTTTTACGGCTGATTTCACTTTTCAGACGCACGCGAGAGTAGATCCCTTTCATCTCTGGCGTGTGGCTGATATCCACTTTTAGCTTTTCGTCCAGCGGCAGTCGTGCATCAAGCACCACCATCGCGGTCATGACTTTGGTTATGGAAGCGATCGGGCGCACCAGATCCGGATGACTGGCGTAGATCACCTTGTTGGTATTCAGGTCAACGATCATCGCGCTGCCGGACGCAATCTGGGGTTGCGCAGCAGCGGTGGCGACTGCGGTCGTTTTGGCGATGGCTGGCGCGGTAGCGGAGACGCCCAACAGCAGCGCAAGACTAAGGAGTGACACTCGAAATTTCAGCATGATGAGACTTCTGATAATGATTCACGCACGTTATGACGTACACCGCCTGTGTCGACGGATAAACACAGGCTGGCTTCGGCATCATAGCGGTCACCGTGCGTTGTCGCCAGCGGAGAATCATAACCAGATGCTGCATTGCTGGCATTTACGCCAGCAATGCAGGGAACTTAGAAGAGACGGTATCCATAACCCCAAAGAATAACTGTCAGGGCCAGTAGCGCCTCCAGGACCAGTACGCCGATGGCAAGCGTAGAACTGGAGAAGCTCAGGCCCTCTTCTTTATTGATATTGAGGAAGGTTGGCACCCCTACATACAGCAGATAACCGGTATAAAAGAGGGCAACCGTACCGATCAGCGCGCACAGCCAGACCAGTGGATAGAGCGCGACAATACCGCTTAAAAACAGCGGGGTCGCGACGTATCCGGCGAAGACCATACAGTGTGCCAGCGGCGGGCGCTGCGGATAGTTGCGCGCCATCCAGTGGATGACCCGCCCCATCACCGCCACCCCGGCCAGCATCAGGCCATAAAACAGAATGGCCAGGTACAGTCCGGTAAACCACGAAAGCTGAACCACGGTGCCGTCACCAAAGTTCCAGCCTATCTGCGTAGTACCAATAAATGCGCAGACCACCGGCACCGCTGCCATCAGCAGGACATGGTGGGTATAGTGATGCGCGACCGTTTCGTTCTCGTTACGGATGACCTGCATTTCACGATCGGGATGGGAGAAAAGTCCCCAGACATGGTTCATAACGCCCCCTTGTTGTCGGCCCGTCAGCAATAGCTTAAGTATAATGCAGGCTTTAGATTATTTTATGTACAGTGGGAAATTTCCGTTGATTGCCGCGCGGTTAATGGATGGGGTATATGATTAACGCAGGCACAGTAAGGGAGACGACGTTTACGTAATGGATATCAACGGTCTTATTGAACAATATGGATACGCCGCGCTGGTGATCGGCAGCGTGGCGGAAGGCGAAACCATCACGCTGCTGGGCGGGGTGGCCGCACACCAGGGATTGCTGAAATTCTCGCTGGTGGTCGCCGCCGTCGCGTTGGGCGGTATGATTGGCGATCAGCTGCTCTACTTTCTGGGGCTGCGCTTTGGCCCGACGCTTTTGCAACGTTTTGCCAGGCATCAAAAGAAAATTCGCCGTGCTCAGCGGCTTATCCAGCGACGTCCCTGGCTGTTTGTGATTGGCACCCGCTTTATGTACGGCTTTCGCATCATTGGGCCAATATTGATTGGCGCGAGCCGCTTACCGCCGAAAATCTTCCTGCCGCTGAACATTCTCGGGGCGATTGCCTGGGCGCTGATTTTCACCACGCTTGGCTACGCGGGTGGCGAAGTGATTGGCCCATGGCTGCATAATCTTGACCAGCACCTGAAGCACTGGGCGTGGTTGATCCTGGTGGTTGCGGTGGTGATTGGGGTACGGCTGTGGCTCAAGCATCGTGAAAAGCGGCGGGATGAAGAGTGAGTTCGGCCTGCTGCCCTCACCCCGCCCCTCTCCCACAGGGAGAGGGAGAAGGGTATCTACCCTTCCGGCTTAAACTGCGGATTCGCCAGCATAAAACCGCCGTCGACGATAAACGACTGCCCGGTGGTGTAGCTGGCGTCGCTGTCACACAGCCACGCCACCAGGCTGGCAATTTCTTTGGTGTGGCCGGGGCGCGCCAGCGGAATTGACGGCATAGATCCCTCTTTCACTTCACTGTCGTCCATATCGTTCATCGGCGTGGCGATCGCACCGGGGGCGACGGCGTTCACCAGGATCTTATGCTGCACCAGTTCCAGCGCCATTGATTTGGTTAACCCGCCCAGAGCGTGCTTTGCGGCGGTGTAGGCGCTGGCATCCGGCAGCGGAGTATGTTCATGAACCGAGGTGATGTTCACGATCCGTCCCCCTTCCCCCTGCTTCACCATCTGACGCGCCGCGATTTGCGAGCAGAGAAACGCGCCGTCCACGTCAACGGTGAATATGTGCCGCCAGTCGTCAAACGACAGGTCCAGAAATGGCGCTTTATTCATCGCCCCGGCATTGTTAACCAGCACATCCAGCCGCCCGAAACGCGTAATCAGGGTTTCAATGGCCTTTGCGCCTTCCGGTAAATGGCTTAAGTTGAGTTGAATGGCCTCGGCACGCTGCCCGCGCGCTTCAATTTCACGGCAGGTTGCCAGCGCCCCTTCCTCATCTGAGTGCCAGGTCACCCCGATATCAAACCCGCGCTCGGCCAGCATCAGGGCCGTCGTTTTGCCAATTCCTGAATCCGATGCGGTAACAATTGCGACTCGCGTCATACTCACCTCCTGAAAATCTGCAAAGAGGTAAGTATAGATAATGCGCAATTTTAGCCGTGATGATATCCGCCACCCAGCGCGGAGGTGAGCTGGAGCGTGGCATCCACGTACTGACCTTTCAGCATCAACCCGGTAATACGCTCTTTGAGCGCCGGAATTTTTGCTTCACTCACCCGGGAGCCGGCAATGATCCCCGCCCTGAAGCGCGCCTGCGCCAGCGCGACGACGCGCGCCGCATCTTTTTCGATCTGCTGCTGGTGCTGATTTTTGGCGGTCAGCGTTTCCACTTCGCTGGCCGTCCGGGCGACCTGGTTTACGGCATCTACCACGGCCTTGTTGTAGTTCGCCACGGAGAGGTTGTTTTGCGCCTGGGCGATATCCAGGTTCGCATTCAACCGACCGCTGTCAAAAATTGGCAGCGTCAGCCCCGCGGTTACGCCCATTTGCTGCGCAGATGAGCGGAACAGGTCGCTCAGGTGCAATGCATCCTGCTGCAAAAACGCCATCAAATTGATGTCAGGGTAGAACGCGGCTCTGGCGGCATCGACTTCGCTCATGGATGCTTCGATATACCAGTGCGCCTCCTGCAAATCCGGGCGCCGAGCCAGCAGTTCATAACCGAGCGTTGATGGCAGCGATGCCTCTGCGTCAGGTAAGGCATGCCGTGCGAGCGTGACTGAAGGGGTATTGGTCAACGCATTCAGACGCGCCTCAATGGCCTTCATTTTGCCGTGCACGTCAGCGAGCTGTTCATCGGTTTTGCTGGCACTGATATCCGTTTCAACCCCTTCCACCGAGGAGGTAATGCCGTGCTGATAAAGCTCCCTATCGGCACCGATGATATTTTCCTGCTCCCGTTTGATCTGCGCGAGCACGTCACCCACCGCGGCCTCGGTCTGCCAGTCCCAGTACAGCCGCGCGACGCTGCTGGCGAGCAGCTGGCGGGTCTGCTCCAGCTCCGCTTTTTGCGCATTCACCTTACCGATGCGGGCCTCAATTTGGGCGCGGTTTTTACCCCATAAATCCAGATCCCAACCCGCCGTCAGACCAAAGGTGCCGTTGGTATACCAGGGGCCGGTGGTCCCCGCTGCCGGGTCGGTCAGTGCAAATGGCCCCATCAACCCCTCTGCCGACATCTTTTGCCGTTCCACATCTGCGGAAAAATCCATTTGTGGACCCTCAGCAGCGACAGCGGCTTTCGCCAGTGCTTCCGCCAGGGTGATACGCTGACGGGCAATTTGCATATCCGGCGCATCCGCCAGCGCTTTGTCGATCAGCGCGTTGAGCTGGGGGTCGTTAAAGTCTTTCCACCATTCGCTTTTTGGCCAGTCGGCATGACGCAGTTGGGTATTTACAGTTGCGGCGGCGGCTTGCGTTTTTACTGGAGACACCGTGGCATGTTCCGGCGCGCAGGCGGCCAGCATAAAAACAAGAGGAGCACTCAGAGATAAAGTAAGAGAACGTTTCATTACGCCATGAACTCAAAAAAATAAAGGCGCAACTTACGCTTACTGACGTTCCGTTTTTTAGTAACGCGTGGCAATCCGCATATTGTTATACATTTTCATATCCGGAAATTTATTCCCCAAGACAATGAGTTAATTTCATGTATTCATGCTAATTATGAATTGACTGCTACACTTACTTCGACAGACATACGCAGGAGAGGCGAATGAAAATATTATTGTGGGTTATTTTGATTATATTTCTGATAGGGCTGCTGGTGGTAACCGGCGTATTCAAGATGATTTTCTGATTCCGTTGCCCGGCTCCGCGCCGGGCAAACTCTTCACACTTCGCTCAGGACTTCGACTGGATCACCCGGGCAATATCCGCAGACGTCTGTAGGGTACGGATCTCCTGAAATAATCCCAGCGCGTCGTCGTACTCCTTACGCAAATAACTCAGCCACTGTTTAATGCGCGCGACGTGATACAAGCCGGTATCGCCCTGCTTTTCCAGCCGCGTGTATTTTTGCAGTAGTTTCACCACATCCGCCCACGGCATCCGCGGCTCATTATATTTCACCACCCGGCTGAGGTTCGGCACGTTCAGCGCACCGCGGCCAATCATCACGGCATTACAGCCGGTCTCTTTGAGGCAGGCCTGCGCGCTCTCGTAATCCCAGATTTCGCCGTTGGCAATCACCGGAATCGTAAGCCGTTTGCGGATCTCGCCAATCGCCTGCCAGTTAATGCGCTCGGCTTTATAACCATCCTCTTTGGTTCGCCCGTGCACCACCAGCTCGGTGGCGCCCGCCTGCTGCACCGCGTCAGCAATTTCAAACTGCTTATCGCCGCTGTCCCATCCCAGACGGACTTTGACCGTCACCGGCAGATGCGATGGCACTGCCTCACGCATGGCCTTTGCGCCGCGATAAATCAGCTCCGGATCTTTAAGTAGCGTCGCCCCCCCGCCGCTGCCGTTGACCAGCTTTGACGGACAGCCGCAGTTAAGATCGACGCCGTACGAACCAAGCGCTACCGCGCGGGCGGCGTTTTCAGCCAGCCACTCAGGATACTGGCCGAGCAGCTGGACGCGCACCAGCGTACCGGACGGCGTGCGGCTCTGACGATGCAGTTCCGGACAGAGACGATAAAATGATTTTTCTGGCAGCAACATATCGACCACGCGCAGAAACTCCGTCACGCAGAGATCGTAATCGTTCACCTCGGTAAGCAGCTCGCGCACGAGAGAGTCGAGCACGCCTTCCATCGGGGCCAGTAAAACACGCATTCTGAGTACCTGTGAAAAAAGACGCGCTATAGTAGCTGCTCTCTATGTATGTTGAAAGCCCGGCGTTCCATTCCGGAATGTCTGATATGCCCAAAATTCATGATGTGATCCGTGGCACATTTTCAGGTTTAATTGTATGATGAATACGTCTCAGCAAGGACTTTCACCATGAGCAAATCACTGAATACTATCTGGCAATACCTTCGCGCCTTCGTCCTCATTTATGCCTGCCTGTACGCCGGCATTTTTATCGCTTCGCTGCTGCCGATTACGATACCCGGCAGCATTATCGGCATGCTGATCCTGTTTGTACTGCTGGCATTACAGGTGCTGCCCGCAAAATGGGTCAACCCAGGGTGCTTCGTTCTCATTCGCTACATGGCCCTGCTTTTTGTGCCTATCGGCGTTGGGGTTATGCAGTATTACGATGTGCTTAAAGCGCAGTTCGGCCCGATTGTGGTCTCCTGCGCCATCAGTACGCTGGTGGTTTTCCTGGTCGTCAGCTGGAGTTCACACATTGTGCATGGCGAACGTAAGGTCGTCGGGGAGAAAACAAAAAAATGATGGCGAATATCTGGTGGTCCCTGCCGTTAACCCTGGTGGTGTTCTTTGCTGCGCGTAAGCTTGCGGTGCGTTTCAAAATGCCGTTGCTCAACCCGCTGCTGGTCGCCATGGTGGTGATTATTCCTTTTCTGCTGCTCACCGGCATTTCTTATGAGCGTTACTTCGCCGGGAGCAAGATCCTTAACGATTTGTTGCAGCCTGCCGTGGTGGCGCTGGCGTTTCCTTTATATGAGCAACTGCATCAGATCCGCGCGCGCTGGAAATCCATCATAACCATCTGCTTCGTGGGGAGCCTTGTTGCGATGATCACCGGCACCTCGGTGGCCTTAATGATGGGCGCATCGCCGCAGATCGCCGCCTCTATCCTGCCTAAATCCGTCACCACGCCGATTGCCATGGCCGTGGGCGGCAGCATCGGGGGCATTCCGGCCATCAGCGCCGTGTGCGTGATTTTCGTCGGTATCCTGGGCGCGGTGTTTGGTCATACGCTGCTGAATATCATGAAAATTCGTACCAAAGCGGCACGCGGTCTGGCGATGGGTACCGCCTCGCACGCGCTGGGCACCGCACGCTGCGCGGAACTGGATTATCAGGAAGGGGCATTCAGCTCGCTGGCGCTGGTGATCTGCGGGATTATCACTTCCCTGGTCGCGCCGTTTATCTTCCCGATTATTCTGGCAGTAATGGGCTAAAATTTGCGATGCGTCGCGCAAATTTCATTTTCATTTCATAAGTTGCACACATAATGAGATTTGGATCACATATAAAGGCCGTACGGCTCCGTACACTACCGATCCATTAACCTTGATGAGGCAACGTCATGCATCCACGTTTTCAAGCTGCTTTCTCTCAGCTTGCAGAGAATTTGCAATCAGCCCTGGCTCCGGTTCTGGCGGATGCGCATTTCCCCGCCCTGCTGACGGCAGATCAGGTCACGACGCTTAAACAGGCAACGGGGCTGGACGAAGACGCGCTGGCTTTCGCCCTGCTGCCCCTGGCGGCTGCCTGCGCCCGCGCTGACCTTTCCCATTTTAACGTAGGCGCAATTGCGCGCGGTGTGAGCGGGACCTGGTACTTCGGCGGAAACATGGAGTTTCTCGGTGCGACCATGCAGCAAACCGTCCATGCGGAGCAGAGCGCCATCAGTCACGCCTGGCTACGCGGCGAAAAAGCCCTGCGCGCCATCACCGTCAACTATACCCCTTGCGGCCACTGCCGCCAGTTTATGAATGAGCTGAACAGCGGTCTTGAACTGCGTATCAACCTGCCGGGACGCGCACCGCATACGCTGCGTGATTACCTGCCGGATGCTTTCGGCCCGAAAGATCTTGAGATCAAAACCCTGCTGATGGACGAGCAGGACCACGGTTATGCGCTCTCAGGGGATGAGCTGAGCGAAGCGGCCATTGCCGCCGCCAATAAAAGCCACACTCCATACAGCAAATCTCCAAGCGGCGTCGCCCTTCAGTGCCGCGACGGCCGCATCTTCACCGGCAGTTACGCAGAGAACGCCGCGTTTAACCCGACGCTGCCTCCGCTTCAGGGCGCCCTGAACCTGCTTAGCCTGAACGGGTATGACTACCCGGATATTCAGCGCGCAATCCTGGCTGAAAAGGCCGATGCGCCGCTGATCCAGTGGGACGCGACCGCAGCCACGCTGAAAGCGCTGGGCTGTTCAACCATCGACCGCGTGCTGCTGGCATAATCTGTTCGGCGGGCAGAGTTGCCCGCCAGTCTGACGAAAAACCCCTCAGTTGAATCGCTGTTTCTTGCGCTAACCAGGCGGGTACAGTAGCCTGAGGGAAATTTCATCATCGGTACGAGCCATCTGCATGTTAAAGCGCGTGTTTTACAGCCTGTCTGTCCTGGTCGGCATACTGCTGTTGATCGTGCTGGGTCTCGACCGCTGGATGAGCTGGAAAACAGCCCCCTACATTTTTGATGACCTACAGGACCTCCCCTACCGTCAGGTTGGCGTGGTGCTTGGCACCGCCAAGTATTACCGCACCGGCGTCATAAATCAGTATTACCGGTATCGTATTCAGGGCGCGCTGAACGCCTATAACAGCGGCAAGGTGAACTATCTGCTGTTGAGCGGCGATAACGCGCTGCAAAGCTATAACGAGCCGGTGACGATGCGCAAAGATCTGATTGCCGCAGGCGTCGACCCGGCCGATATCGTGCTCGACTACGCCGGATTCCGCACGCTTGATTCCATCGTGCGTACCCGCAAGGTGTTCGACACCAATGATTTCATCATCATTACCCAGCGTTTCCACTGCGAGCGGGCGCTGTTTATCGCCCTGCATATGGGCATTCAGGCGCAGTGTTATGCGGTGCCATCGCCAAAAGATATGCTGAGCGTGCGCGTGCGTGAGTTTGGCGCCCGTTTCGGCGCGCTGGCTGACCTGTACCTGTTCAAACGTGAACCGCGCTTTTTAGGCCCGCTGGTGCCGATCCCAACGATGCACGAAGTGCCGGAAGATGCGCAGGGTTATCCGGCGGTAACGCCGGAGCAGTTGCTGGAAATTCAGAAGAAGTAATCCAGATCTACAGTGCGTGATATAAAACGCATTACTCTCTTTTTAGACACCTAATGAGTGATATAAGTAGCAATACTTGTTTTTATCACTGACTATGAGTAATATTTTACACATTGTCGCGTTATGGAGGTGAGATGGAGACGTTAACCGTACAGGCATATCTGAACGAAACATGGACGGATATCGCTCTCATCAAATATCCTGGAAGTGAAAAAAATGACTGGAATACCACGCAGTTAGACTATCTTACTGAGTATGCGATTAATTTTCTCGACTATGATGATTTTCACGCAGTCTCAGTCAATCACCCTGTATCACTCTTTTTTGATGACCATGGCCAACCGGGCTGGCTGCGATTTATCGACGATATCATTCCCGCCGGAGCAAGCCGCCGTTACTGGATTAATGCGCTCGACATCAGTGAGTTACCCGTTGGCCAGCAAAATTTCTTATTGCTGAAATTTGGCACAATGTCCCCTGTGGGGAATTTGCGCATAAAGGAATCCGTCCCAGAATGGAATAAATTCGCCAGCACTAAAACGTTTACGGTTGCGGACGTCATCGATCGTGCGGCCGATTTTCTGGATTATGCCCAGGAAAGAGGCGCGGCGGCGGGTGGTGCAACCGGTGCTGGCGGTGAAGCGCCTAAACTTTTGCTGCGCTGTAGTGAAACTGATGCCATCTGGATCGATACCTGGCAAAACGAGCCGGATAACCGGGACCGCTATTATTTGGTTAAATATCCACGCGGTAACAGGACAGAAGTGGATTGTAATATTCTGCGAGCTGAATTCCATTATTATCATGAGCTTAACGCGATGGGTTTTTCCACGATCCCAGTGGAAACAATGCGCCTTGAAGAAGGTAGCCATTACCCGTCTCTGTGGTTACCGCGTTTCGACATAGTGAGAAATGAGCAGGACCAACTGGTCAGGCTGGGTATGGAATCGGTGTATTCGCTATTACAAAAGGCACCCGGCACCCTCCTTGATCATGAGACAACGTTGCGCGCGTTAATTAATAAAATCACCTCCAGCCATATGGTCCAGCAGCAGGGTTATCAGTTTGATATTCCGGGATTTGTAACAGAATGGGTGCGTCGCGATCTGCTAAATATTATTTTTGGAAATAGTGACAACCATGGGCGAAATACCGCCTTTGTGAAGGCTGAAAATCAAATTATGCTCTCCCCTGTATATGACTTTGCGCCGATGAAAGCCGATCCTGAAGGGATACCAAGAACCCTGAAGTGGTCATTATCTTGCGAATCAGGGGGGGATTATAATTTCAACACTATCGCACAAACGCTGGCGGAGTGGATCCCTCCCGCAACATTACTTGATGCTCTGCATGAAACAGCCGTTCAGCTTATTGATCTCCCGGAAAGGCTGGCGGCGCGAGGCGTTCCCGAACAGATAATGGAAATGCCCGCGATGGGTTTTCGCTACATCCCGGATAAACTTTCCCGTTGGGGTTTATTATGAAAACACCTAATGAAGCTGAATCAGAGCTTTTACAGACATTAGCTCAAGTACGCAGCGTAAATAAAAAGCGACATCATGACGAGGCGGAAGAGCCGGATAAGCCATCGGTAGTGAAGAGGCAACGCGTTACACAAGGCTTAACGCGGATTAGTACTCTCGATCGCCAGGCTGTACTGCATGCAGCCATACGGGACATTTTGCTGGGGAAAATCACACAGGGAGAGGCGCTGAAAAGGCTCAGGGTCGAAGTGTTAGGGCTGAAGCAGGATGAATATGCAAAGCTGGTCAGCGTATCCCGGAAAACATTGTCGGATGTAGAAAATAACAGAGGCAATTATTCCGCTGACGTCATAAATAAAATCTTTAAACCCTTTGGGCTTCAAACCGGACTAGTGCCTGTTTCAAAATCGCTTATCGCTTCACTTTTCTCATAAAAAAACCCGCATCGCTGCGGGTTCTTTCATTCCAGCGCTTATTTCTTACGCGCGTACTTCAGTGAATCCAGGGCAACCGCGAAGATGATGATCGCACCCTTGATAATGTACTGCCAGTACGGGTTCACACCGATGTAGGTCAGGCCGTAGTTGATAACGGTGAAGATGATCACACCGGTCACCACGCCCAGCACGGTACCCACGCCGCCGCTGAAGGAGACGCCGCCAACCACGCAGGCCGCAATCGCATCCAGTTCGTACATAAAGCCGAGGTTATTGGTTGCAGAGCCGATACGGCCTGCTTCCAGCATCCCGCCGAAGGCGTAGAAGACCCCGGACAGGGCATAAATCATCAGCAAGTTCAGAGCCACGTTGACCCCGGAGACCTTCGCCGCTTCCGGGTTACCGCCGATAGCAAAGATGTTTTTACCGAAGCGGGTTTTGTTCCACAGGATCCAGACGAATGCCACCGCAATCAGCGCATAGAAGGTGATATAGGAGAGACGGAAGCTGCCGAGCGCAACAAACCCCTGCGTGAAGGTCGAGAAGCCGCTGTCGAAGCCAGAGATTGGAGACGCGCCGACGAAATCGTAGTACAGGGAGTTGATACCATAAACGATGATCATCGTGCCAAGCGTAGTGATGAATGGCGTCACGTTCAGGTAAGCAATGATGATGCCGTTAATCAGGCCAATTACCGCGCCGATGGCACACACGATCAGGATCACCACAAAAATCGGCATGGTCGCCATCTCAGGGAATACCTTGTTGGCGTTTTCCATCGACTGCAACAGGGTCGCCGCAATGACCGCCGCCAGACCCACCTGGCGCCCTGCCGAAAGGTCAGTCCCCTGGGTAACGATAAGCCCCGCCACGCCAAGCGCGATAATAATACGTACGGAAGACTGGGTCAGAATGTTACTCAAGTTCAGCAGACTTAAGAACGTAGGGTCCTGGAAAATAATAATCGCCAGCAAGACTAAAAGAACAACGTAAATACCGCCTTCTTTCAGATAAGTGAGAAAACTTTTTTTATTTAACGCACTCATGAGGAGCCCCTGATCTTAAAGGTGCAAAGACGCAAGACGCAAAATTTCGTTTTGCGTTGTCGTTTTGGTTTCAACAATACCGGCAACGAGACCATTGCTCATAACCAGAATACGGTCTGTGATCCCTAACAATTCCGGCATTTCGGAAGAAATAATAATGATCCCTTTATCTTTTTTCGCCAGCTCTGCGATAAGCTGGTAAATCTCGAATTTTGCACCCACGTCGATACCGCGCGTAGGTTCATCCAGCATCAGAATTTCAGGCTGGGTTAATAGCCAGCGACCAATAATGACTTTCTGCTGGTTTCCTCCCGAAAGTGAGCCAATTTGCGTGCGGTGGCCCGGCGTTTTCACGCGCATGGAGTCAATCACCCACTGGGTATCGCTCTTCATGCGGGAATTATCCAGCAGCCCGACCTTGTTTTTGTAATTGCGAATATTAGAAATTAACGAGTTAAAGTTAATATCCAAATAAGCGTAAATACCGGTGGAACGACGCTCTTCCGTCACCAGCGCAAAGCCATTATTAATGGCTTCGTTGGCGTTGTGGTTGTTGATCTTCTTACCGTGCAGCGTAATGGTGCCTTCGGCTTTCTCACGGATACCAAACAGGGTTTCCACGATATCGGTGCGCTTAGCGCCCACCAGCCCTGCGATGCCAAGGATCTCCCCCTTGTGCAGATCGAAAGAGACATCGCGGATAGACGGCTGACGCAGCGAGGTCAGGTTACGCACCTCCAGAATCACTTCGCCTGGCTTGTTTTCTTTATCCGGGAAGCGCTGGTTCAGAGAACGGCCAACCATCATGGCGATGATCTTGTCCATGTCCAGCCCTTCCAGCGGCTGGGTGGCAATCCACTGACCGTCGCGCAGGATGGTGATTTCATCGCACAGCTGGAAGATCTCTTCCATTTTATGTGAGATATAGACAATGCCACAGCCGCGATCTTTCAGCTTACGAATAATGGTAAAAAGGTGGTTAACCTCTTTTTCCGTTAATGACGATGTCGGTTCATCCATGATCACAATTTTCGCATCATAGGAGAACGCTTTGGCAATTTCGATCATCTGCATCTGGGAAACGGATAATGTCCCGACGCGGGCGCGCGGGTCGATATCAATATCCAGCTCATCAAAAATGGCTTTGGTGTCGCGATACATTTTATCCTGATCGACAAAGACACCTTTGGTTGGATAACGACCCAACCACATATTATCCATAACTGAACGTTGCAGGACCAGGTTTAATTCCTGGTGTACCATCGAGATACCGTTCTCCAGCGCTTCTTTCGCTGAATGGAAGTCGATCTCTTTTCCCTGAAAAAGAATGCTGCCAGAATCTTTTTGATAGATCCCAAAAAGGCATTTTAATAATGTTGATTTACCCGCACCGTTTTCACCCATTAATGCATGAATAGAGTGAGGACGAACTTTTAAATTAACATTATCGAGCGCCTTAACACCGGGGAATGACTTATTGACACCGGTCATTTCCAACAAGTATTCACCGGACGACTGAGTAGTTGTGCTGACCATAATTATACCTTGTTGGCCTCGCATATCGCGTTATAAAAGGGCGCAACGAATTGCGCCCAGTGAAGACAATGCAGATAACTTATTTACCGATAAACTCAGCCAGGTTGGACTGGTCTACGCCCACGTAAGGAACGCGAACGATTTTGTTGTCAATTTTCCAGTTAGTCCCGTCAGCGGCACCTTTACCATCGGCCAGGTTTTTCGCCAGATCGAAGGTGGCTTTCGCCTGGTTGTTAGCATCGTTCAGCACGGTACCGGCCATAGCGCCAGATTTCACCAGCGCCAGCGCTTCTGGCAGGGCATCCACACCGAATACAGGAATGGCGGATTTGTTGTGTGCTTTCAGCGCTTCTACCGCACCCATTGCCATCGCATCGTTGTTGGCAATGACCACTTCAATTTTGTTGGCGTTAGGGCCGGACAGCCACGCGTCCATCTTATCTTTCGCCTGAGCGGTGTCCCACATTGCGGTGTCTAACGCCAGCTGCTGGGTTTTAAGGCCCTTGTCGTTCAGCTCTTTAATAACGTAGGTGGTACGTGCTTCAGCATCCGGATGGCCCGGTTCGCCTTTCAGCAGAACGAACTGAATCTGACCATCTTTGTTCAGATCCCAGTTTGGGTTCGCCGCCCAGTGTTTCGCAATCAGATCGCCCTGGATAATCCCGGACTCTTTGGAGTCGGTACCCACGTAATACGCTTTGTCGTAGCTGTCCAGCGCTTTACGGGAAGGTTCTTTGTTGAAGAAGACAATTGGCACGTTCTGGCCGCGCGCTTTCTCGATCACCGTGCCTGCCGCAGCCGGGTCAACCAGGTTAATAGCCAGCGCTTTCACGCCTTTTGCCAGAAGAACGTCAATCTGATCGTTCTGTTTGGACTGGTCATTCTGGGAGTCATTCATCAGCAGCTGCACGTCTGGCGCTGATTTAGCATCTTTTTCAATTGCTTTACGCACAACGGACATGAAGTTATCGTCGTATTTATAGATAGTCACGCCAATACGGGTATCCGCTGCGTGTGCTGCTGCGCCAAAAAGCATGCTTGCCATGACAGCAGACAGAGTCAACACCTTCTTATTCATGGTATCTCCGGTTTTTTTTATGCAGGGTAGTTCTTGTGAAAAACGGTCGGCGGGCAGATGTTAATAAAACGTTACTGATCGCCGAAGTTCACTTATAAAATGTCCAGCTTCCGTGTTCGGTAACGCTCCAGAAATGCGTTTTATTCGTTGTTTGAGGCATTGTGACAACGGTAAAAGTGAATAATCACCGTTACATTGTGTTTCAGCCCCTAAAACGCTGACATCATAGACAGCGGCTTGTTAAGATACTGTGAATTTACTCACAGATTGAAAACGGTTACATCACGTGATGTTATCAGTTAGTGATCGGAGCCACAGTTTGCCGGATAGCGACCGAATGGCGGCGTACTAAAGTCGGCATAAAACAATGCGTTGCGTCAGGATCTAACAGCCCAGCCGCCCCCTGTAACGCCAGCTCTGTCGCCAGTTTCGCCATCGACGCAATGGGATAACGCACCGTTGTCAGCTGCGGATCGGTGTAACGGGCAATCGGGATATCATCAAAACCGATCAGCGATAAATGCTGCGGCACCGCAATGCCATTATCTTTCAGCGCGGTAAGCGCACCTGCCGCCATGCTGTCGTTATAGGCAAACACGGCCGTCAGCTGAAGATTACGCCCCAGCAGTTCCACCATTGCCGCTTCACCGCCCTGCATGTCCGGCGAACCGGTACCTACCCAGCTTTCCAGCGGCGCAATGCCCTGCTCTTTCAGGGCGTTTTGCCAGCCCTCGCGGCGCATCATGTCGTCTTCAATACCGTGGCTGGAAGCCAGATAACCTATGCGCTGATGGCCGTTGCTGATGAGCATCCGCGTCGCCATCATCGCGCCGCTGATGTTATCCAGACCGACGCAGCGATGCGCGTAGCCGGTGACGATACGATTGATCAGCACCATGCCGGGGATCTGCTCCATAAACCCGGCCAGCTCTTCATCGCTCAGGGCTTTAGAGTGCACAATCAGGGCGTTACAGCGCTGGCGGATCAGTACCTCAATGGCATAACGCTCTTTTTCAGCCTCGTGATAGCTGTTGCCAATCAGCACATATTTCTGGTGCTGCTGGGCAACAACATCCACCGCTTTGACCAGCGCGCCGAAGAAAGCGTCCGACACGTCCATCACCACTACGCCAATGGTATCGCTGACCTGCGTCGCCAGCGCCTGGGCATTGGCGTTTGGCCGGTACCCCAGCTGGGTCACGGCTTTCATTACAGTTTCACGCGTTTCAGGGCTGACCAGCGCACTGTTGTTCAGCACACGGGAGACAGTAGCAACAGAAACACCCGCCTGGCGGGCGACGTCACGAATGGTGATCATATTCACCACCCTTTAAAGGATTGCAGCAACTCACAGACACCCCCTGTGTTTAGCAAGGTGGCTATTCTGGCAGCGAGAGAGAGGAGACTACGTGAAGAAGCTCACACAGATGAAAACGCTTACATCCGTTTTGTTAATGATTGTGATCCAGATCGTTATCTGGATGTATTACGCAATGACACGTCCGAAGCACGAGCGGTTAACTGTCGC
The DNA here is from genome assembly GCF_001037565.1 of Enterobacter sp. BWH52. Classification (NCBI taxonomy): domain Bacteria; kingdom Pseudomonadati; phylum Pseudomonadota; class Gammaproteobacteria; order Enterobacterales; family Enterobacteriaceae; genus Enterobacter; species Enterobacter sp. BWH52. Next base: position 3,033,110 of record NZ_KQ089854.1, read on the forward strand.
CATGCCCATTCCAGCGGGCCCTGACGGAAAAAACGCAGCCAGACAACTGAAAACACCACGTTAACAATCCAGACCGGAATAACAAACGCCAGTAGCGTCAGGCGATCGAATTTCATAAACAGGCCGAATCGGTAGAAAAGCGTGGTGCATATCAGCGTTTGCAGGATGTAATTGCTTAACGCCATCCGCCCAACGCAGGCCACCGCACTGACGATCCACAGGCGAGAAAGCTGGGGCCAGAAGCCATAGATCAGCGCCGCATAGCCAATGGTCTGGAACGGCGCGCTCAGTTCGCGCGGCACCTGCAACAGGAACGCACACCAACGGTAATCCCATTGTAGATGCCACTGCATCATCACCGCCGGGAGGTTGATGATCACGCCGAGCAGCACCAGCCCTGCACCCGTACGACGATAGTGTCGCAGGCTAAATTCCCCTTTCAGCCAGCCGGTGCGCATCAGGGCTGCACCCATCAGCATCATCCCCGCCAGCTGCCAGCCGTATTGCGCGCCCAGCGCCAGCAGGTTATCGCCGAGCATATCGGCCCGGTTGCCGATCGCTTCCATGCCGCCTTTCAGCTTCCAGAACTGCTCATATTGCAGGTTGGCCGCATCCGGGATCCATGAACGACTGGTGGAATCATCGGCAATCATGCCAAGCAGCAATAACACGGCCAGTCCCATGACATAGAGCATCACGCCGGTGTTAAACAGGCTTTTCACACCGGGTGCGTCGCGGATCAGCCGCCAGCAAATCAGGCCCACCAGACCATACGCGAGCAGAATATCGCCGTCCCAGAAAAGCAGCCCGTGAATAAAACCGAGGATAACCAGCAGCGTTAAACGCGACTGGATCCAGCGCGTACCGCGTTTGAGGAGAAGCTGAAGTCCCGCGCCAAACAGAAGCGCAAAGAGGGTCAGGAATTTCACCTGTGCAAAGAGATCGAGGATTGCCCACGTCCAGGCGTCGCTACGCGTGATGTCGCCATACCACGCAGGATTCAGATAGGCGGCCTTCGGCAGACCGAAGGCGCTGATATTCAGCAGCAGGATACCGAGAATGGCGACGCCGCGAACAAAATCGAGCGTGACGTTTCGCTCCATGGTCCCTGCCCTGTCTGATTAGTTGTGGTGACGCACGGCGCGCAGGAACTCCTGGCGGGTGTTCTGGCTCGATTTGAACAGGCCGCCCAGCGAAGTGGTGGTGGTTGCGCTGGTAGCATCACGCACGCCGCGCGCTTTCACGCAGTAGTGCACCGCGTCGATAGACACCGCCACATTGTTAGTCCCCAACAGGGTTTGCAGTGCGGTCAGGATCTGCTGCGTCAGACGTTCCTGCACCTGCGGACGCTGGGCAAAGAACTGCACGATGCGGTTGATCTTGGACAGGCCAATGACCGTATCTTTTGGAATATAGGCCACCGTCGCTTTACCATCGATGGTCACAAAGTGATGCTCGCAGGTGCTGGTCAGCGTGATATCGCGTACCGTCACCATCTCATCGACCTTCATCTTATTTTCAATGACGGTGATTTTCGGGAAGTTCGCGTAATCCAGGCCGGAGAAAATTTCGTCGACGTACATCTTCGCGATGCGGTGCGGCGTCTCCATCAGGCTGTCGTCGCTCAGATCGAGATTCAGCAGTTGCATGATCTCCGTCATATGGCCGGCGATCAGACGCTTGCGGGTAACATTGTCCAGCTCCTGCACGGGCGGGCGCAGTGGCGTTTCAAGACCGCGCGCAACCAGCGCTTCATGGACAAGGGCTGCTTCTTTACTGAGTGATGACATTCTTTTCTCCTGCAGGTGTGGCGTCTTTTGCCCTCGTTGTGGCAAAAGTGTGCGCTCATTGTGCGTGAGGCGACGCACATAATCCAGTATTCACGACGATAATTATTGCAATTGCTGTTGCCTTTCAGCCTGACGGTTCCAGACTAACGCTCCGCCAACGAACAGCGCGATCCCCGCCAGCCCCAGCGCAGGTTCCAGACGGTGCGTGAGCCAGGTCGACAGAGCCGACGTGACCGGACCCACCAGCTGACCAATGGCATACCCGGTGGTGAGCAGTCCCGCCATGTAACGCGTGTGGTCTGGCGCCAGCTCGCGACCGTACAGAAGAGAGAGCTGCACGGCGCAGAGGAACCCGCCGCCCACCAGCAGCCCACCCGTCAGCAAGCCGCCTATGCCCGGCAGCAACCAGGCCGCCAGCACGCCAATCCCCTGTAACCAAAGAACAATCGCCAGCCTGCGGTTAGCGCTTGATGTATGCCGCAGGGCAATGCTCAGCGCAATCCCCACCACCGAGGCGGCGCCAAATATTGGCCAGACAAACTGGGCAAACAGGCTGCCGGGAAAACGCACCGCCGCCATTTGCGATAAAAAGGTCGCCGGGAGGATATAGCCGAACCCTGCCAGGCTGTAGCTCCAGACCAGACGCCGGAGATCCGCAGTCAGCAGCAACGGCTCAGGCGCGGTACCAGGGCGATGAAGCTGACCTGCGCGCGGCAGGTAGCGCGCCACCAGTACGATCAGCACCAGCGCCAGTACGCCGTAGATTTGCCATGCCGCCCCGGCGGACAAGGATTTCGCCTGAATATAGACCGCCAGCAGGCCGCTCAGGGCGATGCCGGCCCCGGGTCCGGCAAAGACGGCCGCACTGAGTCCCGGTTTGCCCAGCTGCCCCAGCCGCTCGTTGGTCCAGGCGGCAATCAGCACCATCGACCAGCCGCTCATGCAGCCGATCACAAAGCGCAGCAGACCGTGAACAACGGCATTCTCTGCCGCCGCGGAGAGCAGCGTCAGCGCCACCGCACCGGTGATGCCAAGCCAGAGACGTGTTTCAACGAAGCGATGGGCGCGCATGGCATCCCATGCCCCTACCAGATAGCCCAGATAGTTCATTGCCGCCACCAGCCCCGCGCTGGTAAGCGTGAGTTGCCCGGCGGCTATCATCAGCGGCACCTGAGGTGTGAAGGCGAAGCGTCCTATCCCCATCGCCACGACCAGAACCACAAATCCGCTGAGCGCGATACGCAGCGCCATGATCGCTCCAATTGTTAAAGAAAAGTAAATTTATGATGCAACATCTCGCCGTCCTGCGAAAGTGAAAGTTGCTCACAGGTCAATGAAAACTCTGTATTATGCGTTTTATGAATAGTCTTTCGTATAAGGAGCCCTGCATGGAACTGCTCGAAGAGCATCGTTGTTTTGAAGGTCGACAGCAGCGCTGGCGGCACGACTCCACCACGCTGAATTGTGCTATGACGTTCAGCATTTTCCTGCCCCCTGCGGACAATCCACCGGTGCTGTACTGGCTTTCAGGCCTGACCTGCAACGACGAAAACTTCACCACCAAAGCGGGCGCCCAGCGTATTGCCGCCGAACTGGGCATTGCGCTGGTGATGCCAGATACCAGCCCGCGTGGCGAGGACGTGGCCGACGATGCCGGATACGACTTGGGTAAAGGCGCTGGCTTCTATCTTAACGCCACGGAACAACCGTGGGCGAGCCATTACCGCATGTATGACTACATTCGCGATGAACTGCCTGCCCTGGTGCACTCTCAGTTCGCGGTCAGCGAGCGCTGCGCGATAAGCGGACATTCGATGGGTGGCCACGGGGCGCTGATAATGGCGCTAAAAAATCCGGGGAAATACACCAGCGTGTCCGCATTTGCGCCGATTGTGAACCCAACGCAGGTGCCGTGGGGGCAAAAAGCCTTTAGGCACTATCTGGGTGAAGATGTAGAGAAATGGCAGGAATGGGATAGCTGCGCGCTGATGCTGGCGAGCCAGTCAGAAGACGCTATCCCGATGCTGGTGGATCAGGGTGATGCCGATCAGTTCCTCGCCGGGCAGTTACAGCCTGCGGTGCTGGCGGAAGCCGCGCGCCAGAAGGACTGGCCGCTAACGCTGCGCATTCAACCGGGATACGACCACAGCTATTACTTCATGGCGTCCTTTATTGAGGATCATCTCCGCTTCCATGCGGAACATCTGTTCAGGTAAGTTCCGCCTTTTGCCCGGTAGCGCCTCCTGCCTGCCGGGTCTTTCCCCTCCCCCTCTTTACATACTTCTATCCGCTTGAATCCAGCCTGTTTTCCGTCGTCATCACTCAAACACAAATGATTTCAATTATCATTTGTGTTTACAATTCTACATTCTTTTGTACAATTCCAGACTCTTCTCCATCTCAAAGAGTTCTTACAAGACAAAAACATACAGTTCTCAGGGTTATCCCGATGGAGTTTTTTTCATTTTTATACGGAATGTACAAATGACAATACCACGCATTAAGCTCCTGGCCGTCGCCATTGGCGCTGCCACATGTTCCCCCTTCGTTCACGCAGCCGATCAGGACACCGTTGTCGTCACTGCAACGGGTTTTGAACAAAAGATCCAGAATGCCCCCGCCTCCATCTCTGTGATTTCGAAACAGCAGATTGAAGATAAAGCCTACCGTGATGTTACCGATGCCCTGAGAGATGTCCCGGGTGTTGTCGTCACTGGCGGCGGGAGCAGCAGTGATATCAGTATTCGCGGCATGGCCTCTCAGTACACCCTGTTCCTGGTGAACGGCAAACGCGTCAGTACGCGAAGCACCCGCCCCAACAGCGACAACTCGGGTATTGAACAAGGCTGGCTGCCGCCGCTTGAGTCCATTGAGCGCATCGAGGTCATCCGCGGCCCGATGTCCTCGCTTTACGGCTCCGATGCGATGGGTGGCGTCATTAACGTCATTACCAAAAAAGTCTCGAACACCAAAGCCTGGACCGGTTCGTTGCATGGCGATGCAACCTTCCAGGAAAATCATGATTCCGGCGATATCTTCCAGACCAACGCCTACGCCTCTGGTCCCCTGATCGACGGACTTCTGGGCGCAAAGGTGACGGGGCTGTTGTCACGCCGCGCAGAAGATAAAATCGTGAACGGCTATAACGAGCAGAAAATGCGTAACGGTGGCATTACGCTGAACTTCACGCCGGACGAGAAGAACGATTTCGACCTCGACTTTGCTCGCGAACTTCAGGACAGAAACAGCACCCCGGGGATGTCGAAAGCGGCTGAAACCTGCCGGGGAACAACCTGTACGCCAAATACCAAAAGCGACTCGCGCTATGAGCACACGACCTACTCGTTAACCCACAGTGGTTATTACGAAGACTTCAATACCACCAGCTATATCCAGCAGGAAGAGACCAATAATCCAGGTCGCGAAATGCGCTCCTATAACACCACCTTCAACAACCAGAACCAAATTTTCCTCGGCGATCATACGTTGACCCTCGGCGGGCAGTATCGCTATGAGAAACTGCGCGACAACGGTAATCAGCTGGAAGCTGCTGACGGCCTGAACAAACTGACGCGCTGGAGCTGGGCCCTGTTTGCCGAAGATGAATGGTCAATGACGGAAAGCTTTACGTTGACCGGCGGCCTGCGTATGGACAAAGACCAAAACTACGGTACTAACTGGACGCCGCGCGGTTACGGCGTATGGCACCTGGCCGATCAGTGGACGTTGAAAGGCGGGGTTTCTGCTGGCTATCGTGCGCCGGATCTGCGTCAGTCGTCTGCCAGCTGGGGCCAGGTGACAGGTGGCGGCCGTCTTGACGGTATTATCGTCGGCAACCCGGATCTGAAACCAGAGAAGAGCCTGAGCGAAGAGCTCGCCCTGCTCTGGGATAACAACGATGACCTGAATGCCGGCGTAACGCTGTTTAATACCGACTTCAAGGACAAAATTACGGAAGTTCGCCGCTGTAACAGCAGCGCCGATCCCGCCTGTACGATTGGCGGTCACAGCTATGATTTCGTCAGCGATCGCGTCAACGTGGACAAAGCCAACATGCGCGGTGTGGAGTCCTCCTTCGGGTGGAAGATCACGCGTGATGTGAACTGGACTGCAAACTACACCTATACAGAGTCCGAGCAGAAGAGCGGCCAGTTCTCCGGCAAGCCACTGAACAAAATGCCGAAACACATGTTCAACACCACCCTGGACTGGCAGGCGACGCCAGACGTCGGGTTCTGGAGCCGTCTGAACCTGCGCGGTAAAACGTCTGAGTACCTGAGCCGCACGTCAATGTCCCAGGGTACGCCGTCCTACACTCAGGTTGATGTCGGTATGCGCTACAACGCCAACAAAAACCTGCTGGTTACTGCCGGTGTGTATAACGTGCTCGATAAGCAGATTGATTACGATACGTATGACACCGTGCTGGATGGCCGCCGCTATACCGTTGGCATGACCTACAGCTTCTGATCTGCCATAAAAAAGCCCGCTCAACTGAGCGGGCTAAAAGAGAGGAAGTGCGGTTATTATTTAAATCGTTCCGGGAAATCCATTTCACTGTAGCGAACGAAGCGTGTTCCTTTCGTCAGTTTGTAGCCAAACCAGATGATCAGGAACAGCGGAATGCCAATATAGGTGGCCGTGACGGCGCCCCAGTCAATGGTGTCCGCAAGGAAGGCCTCATAGTTCTGACCCAGGGTAATAATCAGGCACAGAACGAAGGCGAAGATCGGCCCCAGCGGGAAGAATCCTGACCGGTACGGCAGGTTATTCAGATCATGCCCCTGCTTGACGTACCCGCGACGGAAACGGTAGTGGCTGATGGCAATGCCCAGCCAGGCAATGAAGCCCGTCATACCAGAGGTGTTCAGCAGCCACAGGTAGACCGTCTGGTTGCCGAACATGGAGGTCAGGAAACAGAGACCCGCAATCACCGTGGTCGCATACAGCGCGTTGCGTGGCACGCCACCGCGAGACAGTTTCGAGAAAATACGCGGTGCTTTACCGTCGCAGGCCAGGGTGTAGAGCATGCGGGTGGAGGCGTACATCCCGGAGTTACCCGCAGACAGTACCGCCGTCAGGATCACCGCGTTCATCACCGCCGCCGCTGAGAGCAGACCCGCGTGCTGGAAGACCAGCGTGAACGGGCTGACGCTGATGTCTTTTACGTCGTTACGCAGCAGGCTTGGGTCGGTATACGGAATGATCAGGCTGATAATCAGGATCGCGAACACATAGAACAGCAGGATACGCCAGAACACCTGACGCACCGCGCGCGGAATATTCTTCTCCGGGTTTTCGGATTCACCGGCCGCAATGCCAATCAACTCGGTACCCTGGAAGGAGAAGCCGACAATCATCGCCACGCCAATCATCGCCGAGAAGCCCCCGGCAAACGGCGCATCGCCTATTGTCCAGTTACTCCAGCCCGCCGGTTCAGCCCCTTTGAAAATACCAACGATCATCGCCACACCGACGACGATAAAGATGATGACGGTTGCCACTTTAATCAAAGAGAACCAGTATTCCGCTTCGCCGAAACCGCGCACGGAGATGTAGTTCAGCAGGAAGATGACCGCCAGGAACAGGGCGCTCCAGATCCAGCCGGGCGTGTCCGGGAACCACCAGGTCATCACCAGCTGTGCCGCGACGAGGTCAACGGCGATGGTCACCGCCCAGTTGTACCAGTAGTTCCAGCCCAGCGCGAAGCCGAAGCCTTCCTCAACGTATTTTTGTCCGTAGGTCGAAAACGAACCAGACACCGGCATGTATGCCGCCAGTTCGCCCAGGCTGGTCATCAGGAAGTAGACCATCAGGCCAATCAGGATATAAGAGAATAATGCCCCACCCGGGCCGGCTGCCGAAATTGTTGCGCCAGAGGCAACGAAAAGACCCGTACCGATGGAGCCGCCAATGGCGATCATCGTCAGGTGACGCGCCTTAAGTGCGCGACGTAGCGCGGGCGCTTGTGTGGTTTTAGTTTCTGAAACCATGTGAAAATGCTGTCCATTCAATAAATGAGGCGCGATTGTAGCAGACGATCTGCGTTGCTTCCGGCAGAAATACTCAGTTATAAGAGAGCTTCATGACTCGGCCAGGATTATAAGTAAAGCATAATTTTTCCCTCTCCCCTTTGGGGAGAGGGCCAGGGTGAGGTGCGCTTTTACATCTCGCAGTAGCGCAGAAAACGCTGGAGCGAGCTGGAAAGGTGTTTCTGACGATGATGGATGCACCACAGCGTGCGCACCAGCTTCGGCAGCGGAACGGGGATCTCAACCAGTGAGCCGGTTTCCAGCTGTTCGGCAATCACCCGTCGGGAAAGACAGCTAATGCCCAGACCATGGCGTACGGCATGCTTAATGGCCTCGGAGTTACCTAATTCCATCCCTAACTGGAACTGCGGTAGATGGGACAGCAGCAGATAATCGACAATCTCACGCGTGCCGGAGCCCTGCTCTCGCAGGATCCACTGCGCTTGCGCCAGCCGCTCCAGCGTGACCTCGCCCTGGAGTAAAGAAGAGGCCGGAGAGGCAAACACCACCAGCTCATCCTCCAGCCAGGGCTCCGCAATGATATCCACGTTGTGGCACGGCCCTTCGATAAGCCCGATGTCCACGCGGAAATCAATCACCGCGTTGATCACGTCCTGGCTGTTGCCGACGCTCATCTCCAGCGGCAGGGTCGGAAAATCCCGGCGGTAGCGGGCAATCACTTCCGGCAGGATGTAGTTACCGATCGTGCTGCTAGCGTAGACGCGAATAGCGCCGTTGTCCTCGCGGAACAGCTGTTCGATCTCCGTCGCCTGCTCCAGTAAAGCCAGGGCACGCGGATACAGCAGGCGGCCATGTTCGTTCACCACCAGCCGCTTCCCTACCCTGTCGAAAAGCTGGACGCCCAGTTGCCCTTCAAGATCGGTCAAGGCCGCGCTAACGGCGGACTGCGAGAGCGCCAGCATTTGTGACGCCTGGGTTGTCGAGCCGCTTTTCAGCACCTCGGCAAAAACTTCCAGCTGACGCAATGTAATGTGCATGGTTGCTTACCACTTATAAAGATTGATTATAAATATATAATCAATTTTATTTTTAAGCCAGAGCGCCGTAACCTTTAGCCAGACAAAGGAGAAGGTTATGTCAGAAATCACCTTACAACATCATCGTACAGTGTGGCACTTCGTGCCGGGTCTCGCGCTCAGCGCCGTGGTTACCGGCGTGGCCTTATGGGGCGGCAGTATACCGGCGGTTGCCGGTGCAGGGTTCAGCGCCCTGACGCTGGCCATTCTGCTCGGCATGGTGGTCGGGAACACCGTTTACCCGCACATCTGGAAATCCTGCGAAGGCGGCGTGATTTTCGCCAAGCAGCATTTATTACGTCTCGGGATCATCCTTTATGGCTTCCGTCTCACCTTTTCGCAGATTGCGGATGTGGGGGTCAGCGGGATTGCCATTGACGTCCTGACCCTTTCGAGCACCTTTTTACTGGCGTGCTTTATCGGCCAGAAGATCTTTGGGCTGGACAAACAGACCAGCTGGCTGATCGGTGCGGGTAGCAGCATCTGCGGCGCGGCGGCGGTACTGGCAACAGAACCCGTCGTTAAAGCCGAAGCCAGTAAAGTCACGGTTGCCGTCGCGACGGTAGTTATCTTCGGTACGCTGGCGATCTTCCTGTATCCGGCCATGTATCCGCTGGTGGCGCACTGGTTTAGTCCGGAAACCTACGGCATTTATATCGGCTCAACCATGCACGAAGTGGCGCAGGTGGTGGCGGCAGGTCACGCCATTAACCCGGAAGCGGAAAACGCGGCGGTCATCGCCAAAATGCTGCGCGTGATGATGCTGGCCCCGTTCCTGATTTTCCTCGCGGCGCGGGTTAAACAGCTTGCTCCGGCAGGCGGCAGCGAGAAAAGCAAAATCACCATTCCGTGGTTTGCGATCCTGTTCATCGTGGTCGCTGTCTTCAACTCTTTCCACCTGCTGCCAAAAGCGATGGTGGATATGCTGGTCACGCTGGATACGGTCCTGCTGGCGATGGCAATGGCGGCGCTGGGCATCACCACGCACGTCAGCGCGCTGAAAAAAGCCGGGGCGAAACCGCTGCTGATGGCGCTGGTGCTGTTCATCTGGCTGATAGTTGGCGGCGGTGCGATTAACCTTGCGGTACACAGCCTGTTGGCATAAACCATCTCGTCCTTCTCCTGTTAACCCGTTATCATAGGCATTTCGGGTTAACAGGAGTCTTTTTATGAAATATGTTGGAGCGCACGTCAGCGCTGCCGGTGGCCTTGCGAATGCCGCCATTCGCGCCGCCGAAATCGAGGCGACCGCTTTCGCCCTGTTCACCAAAAACCAGCGCCAGTGGCGCGCAGCTCCCCTCACCGCGGAAGTGATTGATGACTTCAAAGCCGCCTGCGAGAAATACGGCTACGGGCCTGGCCAGATCCTTCCCCATGACAGCTACCTCATTAACCTCGGTCACCCGGTTGCCGAGGCGCTGGAAAAATCCCGCGAAGCGTTCCTGGATGAGGTTCAGCGCTGTGAGCAACTGGGGCTAACGCTGCTGAATTTCCATCCCGGCAGCCATCTGATGCAAATCGACGAAGACGCCTGTCTGGCGCGCATCGCCGAGTCAATTAACATGACGCTGGATAAAACCCAGGGCGTGACGGCAGTGATTGAGAATACCGCCGGTCAGGGCAGCAACCTCGGCTTTAAGTTTGAGCATCTGGCGGCGATCATCGACGGCGTGGAAGACAAATCCCGCGTGGGCGTGTGCATTGATACCTGCCACGCGTTTGCGGCCGGTTATGACCTGCGCACAACCGAGGCCACAAAAAATACCTTCGAGGAGTTCGAGCGTATTGTTGGTTTTAAATATCTTCGCGGTATGCACTTAAACGATGCGAAAAGCGCCTTTGGTAGCCGCGTTGACCGCCATCACAGCCTGGGCGAAGGCAACATCGGCCACGATGCGTTCCGCTTTATCATGCAGGATGCCCGCTTCGACGGCATTCCAATGGTGCTGGAAACCATCAATCCGGATATCTGGGCGGAAGAGATAGCCTGGCTGAAGGCGCAGCAGACCGCTGAACAGGCGGCATAAAAAAAGCCGGGTGCGCAACGCGCCCCGGCTCTTTTTGTAGGTCGGGTAAGGCGAAGCCACCACCCGACACCTCTTTTAGGCTGCTTTTGCGACCACTTCCGCTTCCGGACGCTTCAGCACCGCGTAAGACAGGCCTGCAACCAGCGTACCGGCAACAATCGCCAGCAGATAACCCAGCACCGGCGTGATGGCGCCAGGGATCAGCAGGACGAACAGACCGCCGTGCGGCGCCATCAGTTTCGCACCTACTGCCATGGAGATAGCCCCCGTCACCGCACCACCCACGATACAGCACGGCAGAACACGCATTGGATCGCGCGCCGCAAACGGAATTGCGCCTTCGGTGATGAAGCACAGGCCCAGCACCAGCGCAGCTTTACCGCCTTCCTGCTGCGCTTTATCGAACTTACGACGGGCAATGATCGTCGCCAGGCCAAGCGCCAGCGGTGGCACCATACCTGCCGCCATGATCGCCGCCATCGGCGCGTAGGTCTGGGTACTCAGCAGGCCAACGCCAAACGCATATGCCGCTTTGTTCACCGGACCACCCATGTCGGTACACATCATACCGCCGAGGATTGCGCCCAGCAGCACCGCATTCGCCGTCCCCATGGTTTGCAGCCAGTGGGTCAGACCTTCCAGAATGCCCGCGACCGGCTTACCAATCAGGTAAATCATCGCCAGACCGACCACCAGGCTGGAAATCAGCGGGATGATCAGGATAGGCTTCAGCGCTTCCATGCTCTGCGGCAGCTTCAGCTTCGAGCTGATCAGCTTCGCCACATAACCGGCGAGGAAACCGGCAATGATACCGCCGATAAAGCCAGAACCGGTGCTCACGGCCAGCATACCGCCGATAAGACCCGGCGTCAGACCCGGACGGTCAGCAATGGAGAAGGCGATAAAGCCCGCCAGCACTGGCACCATCAGCGCAAACGCGGAGCCGCCGCCAATCTGCATCAACGCGGCCGCCAGCGTGCCCGGCTCTTTAAACGCCTCGATACCAAAGGCGAAGGAGAGCGCAATACACAGGCCGCCCGCCACCACCATCGGCAGCATGTAGGACACGCCGGTCAGCAGGTGACGATACGCGCCCGCAGACTCTTTTTTCCCTTCAGTCGCAGTTTTAGCCGCACCGGTTGTCTGATACGGTTTGGCTTCTGCCAGCGCCTTATCAAACTCCTGCGCGGTTTTCTTCAGCGCCAGGCCGGTAGAGGTACGGTACATAGGCTTGCCGGCAAACTTCGCCAGATCCACTTCGATATCCGCCGCCACAATCACCAGATCGGCTTCCGCCACCTCTTCAGGCGTGATGGCATTGCCCGCGCCAACAGAGCCGCGAGTTTCAACCTTCACCCACCAGCCACGTTTTTTCGCTTCGGTTTCAATGGCTTCAGCCGCCATAAAGGTGTGCGCCACACCTGTCGGGCAGGCCGTTACCGCAACAATGCGTTTCGGCCCAACGGCGGCAACCGGCGCCGCCTCAACAGGTGCGCTGTAAACCGTCGCATGACCTTTTGCTTCGCTCAGAAACAGTTCAGGATGTGCCACCGCGCGATTAATATCACCCAGCCACACTTTTTTGCCGTTCAGGGCGCTGTCAGCGGGGATTTTGTCGCCCAGAACAATCGCCATTTCAGCATCACCCGGGTTATCAATGATATCCAGGTGCGCTTTTTGTGCCGCCGCGCCCAGCAGGGTCTTCGCCATATAGGCACGAGCCTGTCCGAGACCGGAGTCAATGATCAGCAGCGTTTTCATTATTCCTCTCCTGCTGTTAGTTAAAAGGTTTTAAGTCAACGCGCGCCATCATCGCGGCTAACTGGGTACGATCGGTAATACCGACATTGCTCTGGCTCACGGCCAGGGCCGCAACGGCGGTAGCAAGACGTAAGGTATGTTCACTGGATTCGCGCATCAGCAGACCGTAGATCAGACCGCCAACCATCGAATCCCCGGCACCCACGGTGCTGACCACCTCCATTGAAGGCGGTTTGGCAATCCATTCCCCGGAGGCGTTAACCCACAGGGCACCTTCTGCACCCAGCGAAATCACCACGTGAGCGATACCCTGCTCGCGCAGCGCATGGGCAGCGTCAATCACATCCTTTAATTCTGGCAGCTTACGGCCCGCCCAGATCTCCAGTTCGCGGCGATTAGGCTTAACCAGCCACGGAGAGGCTTTCAGACCGGCGACCAGCGCGTCGCGGCTGCTGTCGAAAATAATGCACGGGCACTGGCTGCGCAGGCGCGTCATCCAGTCGGTGAACGCTTCCGGGCTGACGCCGGAGGGCAGACTGCCGCTGACGCACACCATGTCAAACTGGCCCAGCCAGCTCAGGGAATCGGCAACAAAGCGCTCCCAGTCAGCCGGGGTCACTTCGAAGCCGGAGAAGTTCAGATCGGTCACTTCACCGTCTTTCTCGGTCAGCTTAACGTTAATGCGGGTACGGCCCTGCACAACCTGAAAACGGTTGGCGATGCCCAACTCGCTGAACAGCTGCTGAAAACCGTCCTGGTTGTCTTTACCGAGGAAGCCGCCAACGGTGACGTCGATGCCGAGATCTTTCAGCACTTTCGCCACGTTAATGCCTTTCCCGGCGGCATGCAGGCCGGTCGTCCGCACCAGGTTAACTTCGCCACGCTCAATTTCCGGGCAGAACCCCACCAGATCGTAAGCCGGGTTCAGCGTAATGGTCGCAACACGTCTGCTCATTATGCGCCCTCCCCCAGACCAGCCGCGATGGCGTCGCCAATCGCTTTCAGCGCCTGTTCAGCATCCGCACCCTGCGCGGTAAAGCGCAGACGATGGCCTTTCTTCACGCCCAGCGCGACAACTTTCATCAGGCTGCGCCCGTTGGCTGGTTTACCCGAACCGTCCAGATTGGTCACGGTGATCTCACTTTCAAATTGTTTAATGGTATTCACCAGCATGGTGCCCGGACGGGCATGCAGGCCATGTTCGTTACGCACCACGTACTCTGCGCTCAGCAGGTCATCCGTCAGCGCATCGTCGCTGGTCAGCAGAGCCAGCACCGTCGCCGCGTCTGCGTTCAGCAGTTTTTCAGCTTTATTGTTCAGCAGCAGATCGCCCAGACGCTTCAGCACGGAAACCGGCTGATCGTCAGTCATGGCAACCGTTACCAGCATCGCGGCGCGTTCACCGTCGGTCTCAAAGGCAACCGCAGCACGGCTGACCGCGATAGCGCTGCGCAGGTTACCTTCAGCACTGTCGTTCAGCCAGATGCCCTGCCCCAGGTTTAATGGCTTATCATTGATTGCGCGCGTCACAAAAGCGGTATCCGCCGCACCGACCTCTTTCAGGCGAGCCGCATTCAGCGCCTGGAGCGTTACCAGATCGGACGCAACGACGTCCAGCGTCAGGGTTTCATTATCCAGCTTCAGCGCTTCGCTCTGTTTTTCGCCCATCAGCAGGGCACGCAGTTCTTCAGCAGTGGTGGCGGATTTAAGCTGTTCCGCGACGGCATCATCACTCAGCACGTGCGTCAGCTGACGCAGCAGGCCCAGGTGTTCGTCACCGCTGGCCGCGATGCCGATCGCCACATAAGCCACCTGACCCTCGCCCCACAGCACGCCCTGCGGGAACTGGAAGACCTGCACACCGGTTTTCAGCACCTGATCGCGGGTGTCCGTGGTGCCGTGCGGAATTGCAATACCGTTACCGAGGAAGGTGGAGGTCTGCTGTTCACGCGCCAGCATGCCGTTGACGTAGCCGTCAGCCACGTTGCCAGCCTGCACGAGCGCAGCGGCGACCTGGCGAATAGCCTCTTCTTTATTCCCGGCCTGTTCGCCCGGGTGAATATCCTGAACAGATAACTGGAACATGATTCTCCTCTCCTGCTGAAATTGAATCGTTTCAGCTTAACTGAGAAAATAGGCGCTAACCTGCTTTTTCAGGACATGCAAGATAGCGCTGAAACGTTTCAAGAAGTCTTGTCTTTTCTACAAAAGGTTGCAAGAAAAGTTACATTTCTTGTTGCAGAATTTAGAAGTGCAGCACATTTCTTCTTCAGTCGGGAGGTTTTTGCTGATGTTCAGCAAACAGGTTCAGCACGCTTCAGCGAAACGGCGATAAACTGAAATGCTATTTTGATTTATTGTGGCAATCTTGATTTTGCCCTCTGTTTATTTAATGACGGGCGGCGTAAACTCCGCCTCTCTCTGTTACTCGCAAAGACTGAACATGCATAACACCCCCGCTGCCGCCTCACCAAAGCCTTTTGATTTGACGTCAACGGCGTTTTTGATCGTTGCTTTCCTCACCGGTATTGCCGGTGCGTTACAAACGCCTACGCTGAGCCTCTTTCTGACCAACGAAGTCCACGCCCGCCCGGCGATGGTTGGCTTTTTCTTCACCGGGAGCGCCATCATTGGCATTTTTGTCAGCCAGTTTCTTGCCGGTCGTTCAGACCGCAAAGGCGATCGCAAAAGCCTGATCGTTTTTTGCTGCCTGCTCGGGGTATTTGCCTGCCTGCTGTTTGCCTGGAACCGTAACTACTTCATTCTGCTGTTCGTGGGCGTCTTCCTGAGCAGTTTCGGCTCGACCGCCAACCCGCAGATGTTCGCCCTTGCCCGCGAGCATGCCGACCACACCGGGCGGGAAGCGGTGATGTTCAGCTCGATACTGCGCGCGCAGGTGTCGCTGGCGTGGGTGATTGGCCCCCCGCTTGCCTACGCGCTGGCGATGGGTTTTGGCTTTACGGTGATGTACCTCAGCGCAGCCGTGGCCTTCGTGGTATGCGGCACAATGGTCTGGTTCTTCCTCCCCTCCATGCGCAAAGAGCCGAAAGTGGCGACCGGCACGCTGGAAGCTCCGCGACGCAACCGCCGCGACGCGCTGCTGTTATTCATTATCTGTACGCTGATGTGGGGAACGAACAGCCTCTATATCATTAATATGCCGCTGTTTATTATTGATGAGCTGCATCTGCCGGAGAAGCTGGCCGGGATCATGATGGGAACCGCCGCGGGGCTTGAGATCCCCACCATGCTGATTGCGGGTTATTACGCGAAGCGCTTCGGCAAGCGCTTTTTGATGCGCGTCGCCGCCGTAGCCGGGCTGCTGTTTTATGTCGGTATGCTGACGGTTCATACGCCAGCCCTGCTTCTGGCTTTACAGCTGCTGAACGCCATTTACATCGGTATTCTGGCCGGTATCGGCATGCTCTACTTTCAGGACCTGATGCCGGGTCAGGCAGGCTCTGCCACCACCCTTTATACGAATACCACCCGCGTGGGCTGGATTATTGCAGGCTCTCTGGCGGGCGTTGTGGCTGAAATCTGGAACTATCATACGGTGTTCTGGATTGCGCTGGTGATGTGCGTCATGACGCTGAGCTGCCTGACGCGGATCAAAGACGTTTAAGGCGCGGTGAGCGCTTCCAGCTCAAGCAGATAAGTGATGGCCTGCTGCCGCGTACTGCCGCACATTTCGGCGGTTGGCTGGAGCCCGGAGCACACCTTCGGGCGCAGGGGCGAGCCAAAGATCATGCACAGGTTAGTGTCAGAGAGCTGAACGCAGCGGGTATTGGCAGGCTTGCCCTCCGGCATGCCTGGAATGGGGCTTGAGATGGACGGTGCGGTACAGCACGCGCCACAGTCGGAACGACAATCCATACATGCTCTCTGTTGGTGGCAGATGCCCGCGCAGTCGGGCATTGCGCGCACAGTAACACCTTTTATGTATTGATAGCAAAACCCACGAATTCCGCTTGCCTGAAAGGCCGCGCGCGAGTAATTTGGCGCGATATTTTTTACCTCCCGTAAACAGGATTACTGCAATGCCAAGAGCGAACGAAATTAAGAAAGGTATGGTACTGAATTACAACGGCAAACTGCTGATTGTGAAAGATATCGACATTCAGGCACCCAGCGCCCGTGGCGCAGCAACGCTGTACAAAATGCGTTTCTCCGATGTCCGCACCGGCCTGAAAGTGGAAGAACGTTTTAAAGGCGACGATATCGTCGATACCGTAACCCTGACCCGTCGCTACGTTGATTTTTCCTACATTGACGGCAACGAATACGTGTTCATGGATAAAGAAGATTACACCCCGTATATCTTCACCAAAGATCAGATCGAAGAAGAGCTGCTGTTTATTCCTGAAGGTGGGATGCCGGACATGCAGGTGCTGACCTGGGATGGCGTGCTGCTGGCGCTGGAGCTGCCGCAGACAGTTGATCTGGAAATCGTTGAAACGGCACCGGGCATCAAAGGCGCGTCTGCAAGTGCGCGTAACAAACCGGCTACCCTGACTACCGGTCTGGTCGTACAGGTGCCAGAGTACCTGTCGGCGGGCGAGAAAATCCGTATCCATATCGAAGAAAAACGCTATATGGGTCGTGCTGACTGATTGTGGCATTTGCCGGGTGGCGGCTACGCCTTACCCGGCCTACAAAAACACAAAAACCGGCCTCAGAGCCGGTTTTTCGTAGGCCCGGTAAGCGTAGCGCCACCGGGCAATGAGACTTAAAGAAGTTCAGGATACTTCGTCATTTTCAGCGCCAGCTCGATACCGCGCACTTCCGCCATCCCTTTCAGACGGCCAATCGCCGAATACCCTGGATTCGTTTTCTTGCGCAGATCGTCCAGCATCTGGTGCCCGTGATCCGGACGGAACGGGATAGGACGAACATCTCCCGCCTGCTTACGACGAACCTCTTCAGAGAGAATGGCATCCACCACCGCAACCATGTTCACGTCGCCGCCAAGATGGGCTGCTTCGTGGAAGGTTTTTGGATTCTCTTCACGGCAGGTTGCACGCAGGTGGGTGAAATGAATGCGATCGCCGAAGGTTTCGATCATCCGCACCAGATCGTTATCCGCCCGCACCCCATACGAGCCCGTACACATGGTAAAGCCGTTGTAGATGCTATCCACCGTCTCTTTTAGCCACTGCATATCTTCAATCGTAGACACAATACGCGGCAGGCCGAGGATAGGACGCGGTGGATCGTCCGGATGAACCGCCAGCCGCACGCCGACTTCTTCTGCCACCGGCACGATAGCGCGCAGGAAGCGCGCCATGTTTTCACGCAGCTGGTTTTTATCGATATCGCCATATTCCGCCAGGCGCGCGCGGAACTGATCGAGGGTATAGCCCTCTTCCGCCCCCGGCAGGCCCGCGATGATATTGCGAACCAGCTTCTCAATGTCCGCTTCACTGGCGGCATTGAACCACGCCAGCGCCTGCTGCTGCTCTTCGGCGGTGTAGTCTGCTTCCGCACCCGGACGCTTCAGAATGTGCAGCTCGAAAGCCGCAAAAGCGATTTGATCGAAACGCAGCGCCTTCGAACCATCGGCCATTACATATTCCAGGTCGGTACGCGTCCAGTCCAGAATCGGCATAAAGTTGTAGCAGACGGTATCAATACCGCAGGCTGCCAGGTTACGAATGCTCTGCTGATAATTCGCAATCCAGGTATCACACTCACCGGAGTGGGTTTTGATATCTTCGTGAACCGGAATACTTTCCACAACAGACCAGGTTAGCCCCTTCTCTGCCAGCTGAGCCTGACGCTTTTGGATTTCCTCCACCGGCCACACCTGACCGTTCGGAATATGATGCAGCGCCGTGACCACACCCGTTGCGCCAGCCTGACGCACATCATCAAGAGAAACCGGATCGTTCGGCCCGTACCAACGCCAGGTTTGTTCCATTGCCCCACCCTCTCAAGTTGTTATACCAATATGTGTTACCTCAATGACGACTACCATACATGTTTAATCGAAGTGGTCAATACAGCGCGTGACATTGATTGATCAAACTCACATAACAGGGATATTTACGGCTTACCAATTTAATTTGTTGTCATATAACTTTACACTGGCATTGTTAATTAATGGTTAATCAGGTGTGTACTACATGAATACTATTGCCTCCACCGCGCTTCCTGCTCATGTCCAGCAGCCCCGCTACGATCGCGAGCAGTTACGCTCCCGCATCGTCCATTTCGGTTTTGGCGCGTTCCACCGGGCGCATCAGGCGTTGTTAACAAACCGGGTACTGAATGCCAGAGGAGGCGACTGGGGAATTTGTGAGATTAGCCTCTTTAGCGGCGATGTCCTTATGGGCCAGCTCCGGGCGCAGGATCATCTGTTTACCGTGCTGGAGAAAGGTGCCGAAGGCAATCAGCCCATTATTATCGGTGCGGTAAAAGAGTGCCTTAACGCCAAACTCAACTCGCTGGCAGCCATTATTGAGAAATTCTGCGAACCGCAGGTGGCAATTGTCTCCCTCACCATTACCGAAAAAGGCTACTGCATCGATCCGGCGACGGGAAAACTGGATATGCAGAACAGCCGCATCCTGCACGATCTCGAGCATCCGTCTGAACCACATTCCGCACCGGGTATTCTGGTCGAAGCGCTTCATCGCCGCCGCGAGCGTGGCCTGCCGGCGTTTACCGTGCTCTCCTGCGACAATATTCCCGACAACGGCCACGTGGTGAAAAATGCCGTTCTCGGCATGGCCGGAAAGCGTTCCGCAGAGCTGGCCGCATGGATCGAGGCGCACGTGAGCTTCCCTGGCACCATGGTCGACCGGATCGTGCCCGCCGCCACCGACGCCTCACTCGCGGAAATCACCCAGGAACTTGGCGTTGAAGATCCCTGCGCCATCAGCTGTGAACCGTTCATTCAGTGGGTAGTGGAAGATAACTTTGTCGCCGGACGTCCGGAGTGGGAGGTGGCAGGCGTACAGATGGTTGAGGATGTCCTGCCCTGGGAGCAGATGAAGCTGCGAATGCTGAACGGCAGCCACTCCTTCCTCGCGTATCTGGGCTACCTTGCCGGCTACGCGCACATAAATGAATGTATGCAGGACGACAGCTTCCGCGAGGCTGCCCGCAGGCTGATGCTGAATGAGCAGGCCCCTACGCTGCGCATCACCAACGTCGATCTGACAGCCTATGCTGACAGCCTGCTTGACCGCTTCGCCAACCCGGCCCTACAGCACCGCACCTGGCAAATCGCCATGGACGGCAGCCAGAAGCTGCCTCAGCGCATGCTGGATGGGATCCGCATGCATCTTGAGCGTAACACCGCCTGGCCATTACTGGCGCTGGGGGTGGCGGGCTGGATGCGCTACGTCAGCGGTACGGACGAACAGGGCAACGCCATTGACGTCCGCGATCCGCTGAGCGACAAGTTTCAGGCCATTGTCGCCACCAGCAGCGACGCAGAACGCGTTAGCGCCCTGCTGACGTTAAATGAAATCTTTGGCGACGACCTGCCGCAAAACCCTGTCTTTGTCGAGGCAATTACCGGCGCGTACCAGCGCCTCGTCCGGCTCGGCGCGCACCAGGCCGTTATCGAAACGTTAAAAATTTAGCGATTATTGCGTTTAAGGCGAACGGTTTTACGCTCCGTTCGCCCTCCCTCTTCTCAATGCCCGATTTTTTCGTCAGGATGATAGGTAGTTGTTACTACATCACAATTATTTATCGGAGCGCACGTGACCAAAACCAACCTGATCACCGGTTTTCTCGGCAGCGGTAAAACTACGTCCATTCTGCATTTGCTGGCCAATAAAGATCCGGCGGAAAAGTGGGCCGTGCTGGTCAACGAATTTGGGGAAGTCGGCATCGACGGCGCGTTGCTCGCCGACAGCGGCGCGATGGTGAAAGAGATCCCGGGCGGGTGTATGTGCTGCGTGAATGGTCTGCCGATGCAGGTCGGGCTGAATACGCTGCTGCGTCAGGGCAAGCCGGACCGGTTGCTGATTGAGCCTACCGGGCTGGGTCATCCTAAGCAAATCCTTGATTTACTGACCGCCCCGGTATACGAGCCGTGGCTTGAGCTGCGTGCGACGCTTTGCCTGCTCGACCCCCGCCAGCTGCTGGATGAAAAAACGATCAACAACGACAATTTCCGCGACCAGCTCGCCTCGGCAGATATTATCGTGGCGAATAAATCCGATCGCGCGACGGCTGAGAGTCAGGCCGCGTTCGAGTCCTGGTGGCAGCAGGCTGGCGGTGGACGTCAATACGTGCAGACCACCCAGGGCAACATTGATGGCGCCCTGCTCGATCTTCCCCGCCTCAACCAGACGCAACTGCCTGCCAGCGCAGAGCATTCGCATAGCCACGGCGCGAAGCAAGGCCTGGCTGCACTGAGCCTGCCGGAACATCAGCGCTGGCGTCGAAATTTGAACAGCGGTCAGGGGCACCAGGCCTGCGGGTGGATCTTCGATGCCGATACGGTTTTCGACACCATTGGTATACTGGAATGGGCGAGACTGGCGCCGGTTGAGCGGGTAAAAGGGATCATGCGCACTCCGGATGGTCTGGTGCGCATTAACCGTCAGGGCGAGGATTTCTTTATTGAAACCCAGAATGTCGCGCCACCCGACAGCCGGATAGAGTTAATTAGTGCGGTTAATACCGACTGGAATGCTCTCCAGTCAAGCCTGTTGAAGCTTCGTTTAAGTTTGGGCGGCTAACGTTGCCCCTGATTTCACACATTGCTGAAGACTATGACGACTCGACTTCCTGCTATTTTATTGCTCAACGCTGCCGGTCTGGCGCTCTTTTTCTCCTGGTATATCCCGGCGGATCACGGTTTCTGGTTCCCGCTGGATTCCGGGCTGTTCCACTTCTTTAACCAGGCGCTGGCGAAGAGTGAAGCCTTCCTGTGGCTGGTGGCGATCACCAACAACCGCGCGTTTGACGGCTGTTCGCTGCTGGCAATGGGCTGTCTGATGCTCTCCTTCTGGCTGAAGGAAGACAAAACGGGTCGTCGCCGTATTCTGATTATCGGCCTGGTGATGCTGCTGACGGCCGTGATTATCAACCAGCTGGCGCAGCATCTGATGCCGGTTAAACGCGCCAGTCCGTCGCTCTTTTTCCCGAATATTAACCGCGTCAGCGAGCTGCTTCATATTCCAACCAAAGATGCCTCGAAGGACAGTTTCCCGGGCGACCACGGTATGATGCTGCTGATTTTTGCAGGCTTCATGCTGCGCTATTTTGGTAAAAAAGCCTTCGCCATCGCCCTGGTTATTGTGGTGGTATTTGCATTCCCGCGAGTGATGATTGGTGCTCACTGGCTGACAGATATCGCCGTAGGCTCCCTCACGGCGGTGTTAATTGGTTTACCGTGGGTGCTGATGACCCCACTGAGCGATCGCGTAATAGGTATTTTTGATCGCTATCTTCCCGGTAAATTTAAACAAGTCAGAAACAAATAAATAACGCAAATTAACACCATTCATCGGGGATCGTTTTCGGTCCCTGAGTCTCTTCTTTCCGGCGTCATTCAACGCTGTCATCATCCTGTCATACAATTCGTGATAAAAATGAAGCAATTGCAGGGATTATCGGTATGAATGGCGGCATTTTGAGCAATTCCGCGCTGTAACTTTGTGTATCACATTTTCTTATAAAAAATCGGACTTTTTTGCTCGCAATACCCCGTGCAATCGGTTAACCTCAAACTCGTTTTGCCCCACTGAGATAATTATTATCATGGTGAATAATTTTGTGCGTTGAGCCACAGTTTTCACCATAAAGAATTGTCTCATTGTGAACAGATAATTAGTCTCGTCACGGTTGGCATTTTTATAACGATATTTTCGTTAAGGACTTCAAGGGAAAACAAACAAAATGGTCAAATCTCAACCAATCTTGAGATATATCTTGCGGGGGATCCCGGCGATTGCAGTGGCGGTTCTGCTTTCGGCATGTAGTACGACGAATACCGCGAAGAATATGCATCCTGAGACGCGTGTTGTGGGAATGGAAGATTCCTCTTCACTGCAAGCCTCTCAGGATGAATTTGAAAATATGGTACGTAATCTCGACGTTAAGTCGCGTATTATGGATCAGTATGCTGACTGGAAAGGCGTGCGTTACCGTCTGGGCGGCAGCACCAAGAAAGGCATCGATTGTTCCGCTTTCGTACAGCGTACGTTCCGTGAGCAGTTTGGGTTAGACCTTCCGCGTTCTACCTATGAACAGCAGGAAATGGGCAAGTCCATTTCGCGTACTAAACTACGCACGGGCGATTTAGTCCTGTTCAGAGCAGGTTCAACCGGTCGACACGTTGGCATCTATATCGGTAACGATCAGTTTGTCCATGCTTCCACCAGCAGCGGTGTGACGATTTCCAGCATGAACGAACCTTACTGGAAGAAACGCTACAACGAAGCTCGCCGCGTTCTGAGCCGTAGTTAATATTGTTGTCGTATCGTTGGTTATCCCTTGGCTGGCGATACGATAAAAAAAGCACTGCTCCGGCAGTGTTTTTTTTTGCCCGTTACACTGATAACTATCCAGCGGCATTTCAGGAATCACGACATCTATGTTAACCCGCTACTTCTCCAGCAACCGCAAGATACTGTTTATCAGTTTCCTTACAGGGTTATTCACTGCCCTGCTTCTGGGAGCATTACAGTTTTACTGGAGTTATCACAAGCGAGACGTCAGATTCGATACTCTCATTACCGATTTAAGCGTTTACATGGAGAGCTATTTCGATGAGCTCAAAATGTCGATTGATACGCTCCAGCCACTCACGCTGAACAGCTGCGAGGAAGTGAGTGCCGCCCTGACCTCCCGGGCGGCCTTTAGCATCAACGTGCGCGCCTTTTTGCTGGTCAGGGATAAACAGGCCTTCTGCTCCTCGGCAACAGGCCCGATGAATACCCCGATGGAAAAGCTTATCCCTCAGCTACATATCAGCAAACCTGTTGATATCGCGCTCCTGCCGGGCACGCCAATGCTGCCGGATAAGCCCGCGATCGCCATCTGGTATCGCAATCCGCTGGTGAAAGACGGCGGCGTGTTTACGTCCGTCAACCTCAACCTGTCGCCTTATCTTCTCTATACGTCACGTCAGGATGAATTTGCCGGGATATCGATCGTCATTGGCGATTCCGCGTTATCTACACAGTCCGGAATGCTGATCCAGGCGCGGGATTTGCCTGACGTCCCTGCCCGTAGCGCCACGCTGAAAAATATTCCATTGACCGTTAACGTTTATGCGCAAGCCTGGACAACCGATGAACTGCTCTACGCGGTGTTTTTCGGCCTGGTCTGCGGTATCGCGGCGGGCCTGTTGAATTTCTATATTCTTACTATCCGTCTCAATCCGGGGAAAGAGATCCTCACGGCCATCAAGCACGACCAGTTTTACGTGGTCTATCAACCCGTCGTGGATGCGCAGTCGCTCAGAATGACCGGGCTGGAAGTCCTGATGCGCTGGAAGCATCCGGTGATGGGCGAAATTCCACCGGATGCCTTTATTAACTTCGCTGAAGCGCAGAAGCTGATTGTCCCGCTGACGCTGCATCTTTTTGACCTGATTATCCGCGATGCCCCTGTCCTGCAAACAGTGCTCCCGCCTGGGGCCAAGTTTGGGATCAACATCGCGCCCGGGCATCTGCATGCGGAAAGCTTTAAAGAGGATATGCGCGCGTTTCTCGCCGCCCTTCCGCCCGATCACTTCCAGATTGTGCTGGAAATAACCGAGCGCGACATGATTAACCACCGCGAGGCAAATCAGCTGTTCGAATGGCTGCACAATGAAGGTTTTGAAATCGCCATCGATGATTTTGGCACTGGCCACAGCGCGCTGATCTATCTGGAACGCTTCACGATGGATTACCTGAAAATTGACCGTGGCTTCGTGAATGCCATCGGGACTGAAACCGTCACCTCGCCAGTGCTTGACGCGGTGCTGACGCTGGCAGAACGTCTGAATATGATAACCGTCGCCGAGGGTGTTGAAACGCCCGAGCAGGCGGCGTGGCTGCGCGAGCATGGCGTAAACTATCTTCAGGGCTACTGGATTGGCCGCCCGATGCCGCTGGAGCAGTTCAGGACGTGGCAACCCGATATCACGCTCGGGGAATAATTTCACAATCACGGCGCTGTCCCTTATTATTCTGTTCAACCGAGCCTGTCTGTGAACAAAGGGATCCGCCGCACTATGATTATGCGCGTTGTGTTGACGCTGTTGGCGCTGGTGAGCCTGTCGAGCCAGGCGCAGACCATCAAAGAGAGCACGGCCTTTGCCGTCATTGGCGAGCCGAAGTACGCGGTTAACTTTAACCACTACGATTACGTCAACCCAGCCGCCCCGAAAGGCGGAAACGTGACGCTTTCCGCCACGGGAACATTTGACAACTTTAACCGCTTTGCCCTGCGCGGCGTAGCGGCAGCGCGTACCGAATCCCTCTATGACACGCTGTTCGTCACCTCCGACGACGAGCCCGGCAGCTATTATCCCCTGGTCGCCGAGAACGTACGTTACGCCGAAGATTTCAGCTGGGCAGAAATCGCGATTAATCCGCGGGCGCGTTTTCACGACGGTACGCCGGTTAGCGCCCGCGACGTGGCGTTCACCTTTCATAAATTTATGACCGAAGGCGTGCCGCAGTTTCGTCTGGTGTACAAGGGCACCACGGTGAAAGCCATCGCCCCGCTGACCGTGCGAATCGAACTCCCTGAGGCGAACAAAGAGAATATGCTGAGCCTGTTCTCCCTGCCCGTCATGCCCGAATCCTTCTGGAAAAACCATAAGCTGAGCGATCCCCTCTCTACCCCGCCGCTGGCCGGAGGGCCGTATCGCATTACCGACTGGCGAATGGGCCAGTATGTGATCTATTCCCGTGTGAAAGATTACTGGGCAGCCACGCTGCCGGTAAACCGGGGCCGCTGGAACTTCGATACAATCCGCTACGACTACTACCTGGATGATAACGTGGCCTTCGAGGCATTTAAGGCAGGCGCATTTGATTTACGTGTCGAGAACAGCGCCAAAAACTGGGCGACCCGCTATATCGGAAAAAATTTCGCGAAAGGCTATATCGTTAAAGACGAACACAAAAACGAATCCGCGCAGGACACGCGCTGGCTGGCGTTTAATATTCAGCGCCCGGTTTTTTCCGATCGTCGGGTGCGTGAAGCCATTACTCTGGCGTTTGATTTCGAATGGATGAACAAAGCGCTGTTTTACGGAGCCTACAGCCGGGCGAACAGCTATTTCCAGAATACTGAATATGCCGCCCGTGATTATCCCCACGCGGACGAGCTGGTTTTGCTGGCGCCATTGAAAGCGGAGCTACCGCCGGAGGTGTTCACCCGCATATTTGAACCGCCCAAATCCGACGGAAACGGGTTCGACCGGGACAACCTGCTGAAAGCCAGCAGCCTGCTGGATGACGCTGGCTGGGTGCTGAAAAATCGGCAACGGGTTAATGCGCAAACCGGTAAACCGCTCAGCTTCGAACTGCTGATTGCCTCTGGCGCAAACGATCAGTGGGTGCTGCCGTTTAAGAAGAACCTTGCCCGGCTTGGCGTCACTATGAATATCCGCCAGGTCGATATGGCCCAGTTGACTAACCGCAAGCGCAGTCGCGATTACGATATGATGCAGACCCTGTGGGCCGCCCAGCCGTGGCCGAGTTCAGATCTGCAAATCTCCTGGGCATCGGGGTATATCGACTCCTCCTACAACGCCCCGGGCGTAAAGAGCCCGGTGATTGATGCGCTGATTGCAAAAATTGTGGCCGCTCAGGGCGATAAGAACAAGCTTCTGCCGCTTGGCCGCGCGCTCGATCGGGTATTAACCTGGAACTATTACATGCTGCCGATGTGGTATATGGGCGAAGATCGCGTGGCCCGCTGGGATAAATTCTCCCTGCCTGCCGTTCGCCCGGTTTACACCCTCGGCTTTGACACCTGGTGGTATGACGTGAATAAAGCCGCAAAATTGCCCGCAGAGCGGCGTTAAGGAGTGACGATGGGCGCTTATCTTATCCGCCGGCTGCTGTTAGTGATCCCGACGCTGTGGGCCATCATTACCATTAACTTTTTTATCGTCCAGATCGCCCCCGGCGGTCCGGTGGACCAGGCGATTGCGGCAATAGAATTTGGTCACGCTGGCGGCATGCCGGGCGGCGGCGGCGAAGGAATGGGGGCCAGCCATGCCCGGACGGGCGTGGGCAACATCAGCGAAAGCCACTACCGGGGCGGTCGGGGACTGGATCCGGAGGTGATCGCCGAGATCACCCATCGCTATGGTTTTGACAAGCCGCTGCACGAGCGCTATTTCAGGATGCTATGGGATTATGTCCGTTTCGATTTTGGCGACAGCCTGTTTCGCAGCGCCTCGGTGTTAACCCTGATCAAACAAAGCCTGCCGGTTTCCATCACGCTCGGACTGTGGGGGACGCTGATTATTTATCTGGTCTCCATTCCGCTGGGGATAAGGAAAGCGGTCTACAACGGTAGCCGTTTCGATATCTGGAGCAGTACGTTTATTATCATCGGCTACGCTATTCCGGCGTTTCTGTTTGCCGTGCTGTTGATTGTGTTTTTCGCAGGCGGCAGTTATTTCGACCTCTTCCCGCTGCGCGGGCTGGTCTCCGCGGATTTCAGCACGCTGCCGTGGTATCAGAAAATCACCGATTACTTCTGGCACATCACGCTGCCGGTGCTGGCGACGGTCATCGGCGGTTTTGCGGCGCTTACGATGCTGACCAAAAACGCCTTTCTTGATGAGATCCGCAAACAGTACGTCGTCACTGCGCGCGCCAAAGGCGTCGGTGAAAAGCAGATCATGTGGAAGCACGTTTTTCGTAACGCCATGCTGCTGGTGATTGCAGGTTTCCCCGCCACGTTCATCAGTATGTTTTTTACCGGCTCGTTGCTGATAGAAGTGATGTTCTCGCTCAACGGATTAGGGCTGCTGGGCTATGAGGCCACCGTCTCCCGTGATTATCCGGTGATGTTTGGCACACTCTACATTTTCACCCTGATCGGCCTGTTGCTGAACATCATCAGCGATATCAGCTATACGCTGGTCGATCCCCGTATCGATTTTGAGGGCCGCTGATGTCGCGTTTAAGCCCCGTCAATCAGGCCCGCTGGGCGCGCTTTCGCCACAACCGTCGCGGCTACTGGTCGCTGTGGATCTTCGCCGTCCTGTTCGCCTTAAGTATGTGTTCGGAACTGATTGCCAACGATAAACCCCTGCTGGTGCATTTCAAAGACCGCTGGTACGTGCCGGTGCTTACTACCTATAGCGAAAGCGATTTTGGCGGCCCGTTTGCGACGCCAGCCGAGTACCAGGATCCCTGGTTACGTGAGCAGATAGCGCAGCACGGCTGGGCTATCTGGGCACCGATTCGTTTTGGCGCGAACAGTATTAACTTCGCCACGTCTACCCCCTTCCCTTCGCCGCCTTCCGCGCAAAACTGGCTGGGAACGGACGCCAACGGCGGCGATGTGCTGGCGCGCATCCTCTATGGCACCCGCATCTCGCTCCTGTTTGGGCTGCTGCTGACGCTCTTTAGCAGCGTAATGGGCGTTGTGGCGGGCGCCGTGCAAGGCTATTACGGGGGTAAAATAGATTTATGGGGACAGCGCGTGATTGAAGTCTGGTCCGGTATGCCAACGCTGTTTCTGATTATCCTGCTGTCCAGTGTGGTACAGCCTGGCTTCTGGTGGCTGCTCGGGATCACCGTCCTGTTCGGCTGGATGGCGCTGGTCGGCGTGGTGCGCGCGGAGTTTCTGCGCACGCGGAATTACGACTATATTCGCGCCGCGCAAGCGTTAGGCGTGAGCGATCGCGCAATCATCTTCCGCCACATGCTTCCCAATGCGGTGGTGGCGACCCTCACCTTCCTGCCGTTTATTTTGTGCAGCTCCATTACCACCCTGACGTCGCTTGATTTTCTTGGTTTCGGTTTGCCACTGGGCTCACCGTCCCTTGGCGAACTGCTGTTGCAGGGCAAAAACAATCTCCAGGCCCCCTGGCTGGGCATCACCGCATTCCTCTCCGTGGCGGTGCTGCTTTCCCTGTTGATTTTTATTGGCGAAGCCGTGCGCGATGCCTTCGATCCCAACAAGGCGGTATGACATGACCCGGCCTCTTCTGAGCATAGAAAACCTGTCGATTGCGTTTTCAAAGCAGGGCGAATCACGCACGGTAGTGACGGATTTATCGTTGCAGATCCAGCGCGGAGAGACGCTGGCGCTGGTCGGGGAATCCGGTTCCGGTAAAAGCGTCTCGGCACTTTCGGTGCTGCGCCTGCTCCCCTCCCCGCCGGTCAGCTATCCGCAGGGGGATATTCTGTTCCATGGACAATCGCTGCTGAACGCTGACGAGCAAACCCTGCGCGGCATTCGTGGCAATAACATCGCCATGATTTTTCAGGAGCCGATGGTGTCGCTCAACCCTCTGCATACGCTGGAAAAACAGCTCTATGAAGTGCTGTCCCTTCATCGGGGAATGCGTAAAGAGGCAGCGCGGGGTGAAATTCTGGACTGCCTTGAACGCACCGGTATTCGTCATGCGGCGAAACGGCTGAACGATTTCCCGCACCAGCTTTCCGGCGGCGAGCGCCAGCGCGTGATGATCGCAATGGCCCTGCTCACGCGCCCCGAACTGCTGATTGCCGATGAACCCACCACCGCGCTGGACGTCACGGTGCAGGCGCAAATTCTGCAACTGCTGCGCGAGCTTCGCGACGAGCTGAAAATGAGCCTGTTGTTCATTACGCACAACCTGAGCATCGTGAAAAAGCTTGCTGACACGGTGGCCGTGATGCAAAACGGCCGCTGCGTGGAACAGAACCGGGCATCCGCCCTGCTGAGCGCGCCTCAGCACCCGTATACACAGCGCCTGCTCGATAGCGAACCCGCTGGCGACCCGGTTCCGCTTAACGCTGACAGCGCGCCATTGCTGAGGGTTGAGGGGCTGTCGGTGTCATTCCCGATCCGCAAAGGCATTCTCCGTCGCGTGGTCGATCACAATCATGTCCTGAAAGACATGAGTTTCGCTCTGCGTCCGGGTGAGTCGCTTGGGCTTGTGGGCGAATCCGGCTCGGGCAAAAGCACCACCGGCCTGGCGCTGCTGCGCCTGATCGCCTCTCAGGGAAGCATTGTCTTTGACGGCATGCCGCTGCAAAACCTGAATCGCCGGATGATGCTTCCTGTCCGCCCGCGGATGCAGGTGGTATTTCAGGATCCAAACTCTTCGCTTAACCCGCGCCTGAGCGTATTACAGATTATTGAAGAGGGCCTGCGCGTCCACCAGCCGACAATGACGGCGCAACAGCGTGAAATCGACGTGAAGCGGGTGATGGAGGAAGTGGGTTTAGATCCCGAGACCCGGCACCGGTATCCGGCTGAGTTTTCTGGCGGACAGCGCCAGCGTATAGCGATTGCCCGCGCGCTGATCCTGAAACCGGAGCTGATCGTGCTGGACGAGCCAACCTCTTCCCTGGACCGCACCGTGCAGGCGCAAATTCTGGCGCTGCTGAAGGGGCTACAGGAAAAGCATCGGCTGGCCTATATCTTTATCAGCCACGATTTACAGGTGGTGCGTGCGCTTTGCCATCAGGTGGTGGTATTGCGGCAGGGAGAAGTCGTGGAGCAGGGAGAGTGCCAGCGCGTATTCACCGCGCCGACGCAGGATTACACGCGCCAGCTATTGTCCGCTGACTAGCACTCAGAAAGGGTATTGACCGGAGAACGGCTCGGCAATGGCCACGCCGAAGTTTTTCAGACGACAGGTGGCGGCAAACTCATCCTGGCTGTTAACAAACAGGCACGGCTCACCTTCGCATTCCAGCACGGAGCTGTCCACTTCGATGTCCGTCAGCGCCTGGCTGAGACGTTCCATAACCGGCCACGCATTTTCATCGCTCGGGCTGAGCAGTTTGAGCGCCACCAGGCAATTATCCTCCCCGGCAACGCTTTGCGGAATCGGTTCAACTTTCGAACCTGCAAAACCCGTCGACCAGCGATAGCTCTGGGGCAAGCGATGGACAATGGAGAGTTGTAATGTATTCACGTTCAGATCCCCGGAAGCAAATTTACTTCACAATTTATTTACATTTATAGTAACACATCATCGACAACCTGCACTGTTTAGCGGATTTTATAGGCGTTGCAGGCTCGCGTCGGCGCTATATGTACCCGTTTCTGCGATCTAACTCAACCTTTTTAAATACAATGATGTGACTTTTTACATAAATAGATTTTACATAAAAGAAACAAACACAGGGTAAACGAACGTAGGGTTGGTTGATATGGGTCAACAAAAAGGCCCGTATCGGGCCTTAAGTGGTCATTTATGCGCCGTCTTTCGCGGCCGGCTGGCGTAAAGATAAAAAAGAATGGAGCAGGTCGCGCAGAGGGCAATCGCCCACAG
Organism: Enterobacter sp. BWH52; assembly: GCF_001037565.1. Classification (NCBI taxonomy): domain Bacteria; kingdom Pseudomonadati; phylum Pseudomonadota; class Gammaproteobacteria; order Enterobacterales; family Enterobacteriaceae; genus Enterobacter; species Enterobacter sp. BWH52. The sequence continues at coordinate 3,064,181 of NZ_KQ089854.1, forward strand.
CATCGGCCAGGCGGTATTAAACGTTGCCGTCGAGAGCAGCGCCCCGACTATCGCGCCAATCCCGAAACGGAACGTTCCTGCCAGCGACGAGGCGGTACCCGCCATATGCGGGAATTCGTCGAGGATCACCGCCATCGCGTTGGATGAAACCATCGACACGCAGCCGACAAACGCCGCCACGCCCACCACCAGCGCCCAGAAACCGACGCCCAGCAACGCGCTCAATACCAGCCAGATAGCCATCACGAACTGGATCCACAGCCCGGCGCGGAACATATTCAGCGCCCCAACCCGCCGGACAAAGCGGCTGTTGATAATGGTCATCACAAACAGGAACACAATATTCAGCGCGAAGTAGTAACCAAAATGCTGGGGTGACACATGGTTCAGTTCGATGTACACAAACGGCCCCGCGCTCAGGAACGAGAACATTCCGGCAAAGCTGAAGCCGCTGGCAAGCATATAACTGAGCACACGCTTATGGCGAAACAGCGAGGCAAAGTTGCCAAGCGTGGTGCGAACGTGGAACTTCTGTCGTCGCTCGACCGGCAGCGTTTCATCGATAAAGACGAAGATCATCACCGAGGCCAGCAGCGCGGCAATCGCCAGGATCCAGAAAATCGCATGCCAGCTGAACCAAACCAGCACCGCCCCGCCCACCATGGGGGCGACCAGCGGCGCAATTGTCGTGACCAGCATGACGAACGACATCATGCGTGAGAACTCTTCCTTCGGGTAGACGTCGCGCATCAGCGCGTTAATTACCACGCTTGCCGCAGCCGCCGCCAGGCCATGGAAGAAACGCATCACAATCAGCTGATCGATACTCTGCGCCAGCGCGCAGGCCACCGCCGCCGCGGCAAATATCAATGTCCCCCCCAGAATAACGGGTTTACGCCCCAGGCTGTCTGCCATTGGGCCATAAAAGAGCTGACCGAGGGCAAAACCAAGAATGTAGGTGCTGAGCGTCATCTGCGCGCTGCCTGCCGGTACGCCAAACTGCGCGGAAATCACCGGCAGCGCGGGCAGATACATATCGATAGACAGCGGCATCAGCATGGCCAGCAGGCCAAGGATAAATACAATTTTAAACGACGAGTGTGGCCTGGTGGTCACAGAGTTCTCCTGAATTTAGCGTGAAGGCAGCCCGACGCTGGCAATCTCTTCTTCCGTCAGCGGGCGATATTCCCCTGGCGCCAGGTCTGGATCGAGTGCAATCGCGCCGATACGTTCACGATGCAGCCCCACAACGTGGTTGCCCACGGCGGCAAACATCCGTTTCACCTGGTGATAGCGGCCTTCACTGATGGTCAGGCGCACGTCGGTTGGAGTGATGATTTCCAGCACCGCCGGTTTGGTCAGATCTTTTTCATTATGCAGCTGAACGCCTTTTGCGAACTGCTCTGCCGTGTCATCCGAGACCGGAGACTCAAGCGTCACCCGATAGGTTTTCTCACAGTGATGGCGCGGGTAGGTGATGCGATGCGACCACTGGCCGTCATCGGTCATCAGCACCAGGCCGGTGGTATCGATATCCAGTCGCCCTGCCGCATGCAGCTTGTGCGCCACAGGTTCGTCGAGGAAGTAGAGCACCGTCGGGTGATCCGGATCGTCCGTTGAACAGACGTAACCTTCCGGTTTGTTGAGCATGAAGTAGCGCGGGCCATTCTGCTGGGTCAGCGGGTTGCCGTCATACTCCACCTGGTGCTCAGGCTGGAGTTTAAAAGCGCTGTCTTTCACAATGTCGCCGTCCACGGTTACGCGGCTGGCGCGAATTTCACGCCCGGCAATAGCGCGGCTTACGCCGAGTTGCTGAGCGATAAACTTATCAAGTCGCATGAAATCTTTTTAGCCTTAATGGTGCTGGAAGTCGGACTACGCGTCCGAAAAAGAAGCAGTCAGAAACAGTTCAGTATAATGGTCTGGTTGCGCCACTCAAGGGAAAAAGTTTCGTGGCATACTATATGCGAGTTAACTGAATAGAGAAGCCATGACGTTCACATTACGCCCCTATCAGCAGGAAGCCGTTGATGCCACCCTCGCCTGGTTTCGCAAGCATCGGGAGCCCGCCGCCATCGTACTCCCGACCGGAGCCGGCAAAAGCCTGGTGATTGCCGAACTGGCGCGCCTGGCCCGCGGACGCGTGCTGGTGCTGGCGCATGTCAAAGAGCTGGTGGCGCAAAACCACGCCAAATATTGCGCGCTCGGCCTGGAGGCCGACATTTTTGCCGCCGGACTGAAGCGCAAAGAGAGCCACGGAAAAGTGGTGTTTGGCAGCGTACAGTCCGTCGCGCGCAACCTGGAACTGTTTCGCAGCGAGTTTTCCCTGCTGATTGTCGATGAGTGTCATCGCATCAGCGATGACGACGACAGCCAGTATCAGCAAATCCTCACTCATCTGAAAAAGGTGAATCCTCACCTCCGTCTGCTTGGCCTCACCGCCACGCCGTTTCGTCTGGGCAAGGGCTGGATTTATCAGTTTCATTATCACGGCATGGTGCGTGGCGATGAAAAGGCCCTGTTCCGCGACTGTATCTATGAGCTTCCGCTGCGCTACATGATCAAGCACGGCTACCTGACGCCGCCGGAGCGGCTGGATATGCCCGTCGTGCAGTACGATTTCAGCCGCTTACAGGCGCAGAGCAACGGGCTGTTCAGCGAGGCAGATCTTAACCATGAGCTGAAAAAACAGAAGCGGATCACGCCGCATATCATCAGCCAGATTGAAGAGTTCGCACAAACGCGCAAAGGGGTGATGATTTTTGCTGCCACTGTCGAACACGCGCGCGAAATTACGGGGCTGCTGCCCGCCGACGACGCGGCGTTAATTACCGGTGAAACCCCCGGCCCGGAGCGCGACAGCCTGATCGAGGACTTCAAAGCTCAGCGGTTCCGCTATCTGGTGAATGTCTCCGTACTAACCACCGGCTTTGACGCCCCGCACGTCGACCTGATTGCGATTCTTCGCCCGACGGAATCCGTCAGCCTGTATCAGCAGATTGTTGGCCGCGGGCTGCGTCTGGCGCCGGGCAAAACCGACTGTCTGATCCTTGATTACGCCGGTAACCCGCACGATCTCTATTCGCCAGAAGTAGGCACGCCAAAAGGCAAGAGCGACAACGTTCCCGTTCAGGTTTTTTGCCCTGCCTGCGGGTTTGCCAACACCTTCTGGGGGAAAACCACCGCCGACGGCACGCTGATTGAACATTTTGGCCGCCGCTGTCAGGGCTGGTTTGAAGACGATGAAGGCCATCGCGAACAGTGTGATTTCCGCTTCCGCTTCAAAAACTGCCCGCAGTGCAACGCTGAAAACGACATTGCCGCCCGCCGCTGTCGGGAGTGCGACACGGTCCTGGTCGACCCGGACGACATGCTGAAAGCAGCGCTGAAACTAAAGGATGCGCTGGTGCTGCGCTGTTCCGGCATGGCCTTACAACCCGGCGCGGATGAAAAAGGCGAGTGGCTAAAAATCACCTATTACGACGAGGATGGCGCAGACGTCAGCGAGCGGTTCCGGGTCCAGACGTCCGCCCAGCGCACCGCGTTCGAGCAGCTCTTTATCCGCCCGCATACCCGCACGCCTGGCGTACCGCTGCGCTGGCTAACCGTTGCCGATATCGTGCGCCAGCAGGCGTTGCTGCGGCATCCTGATTTTGTTGTCGCCCGCAAAAAAGGGCAGTTCTGGCAGGTACGTGAGAAGGTCTTTGACTATGAAGGACGCTTTCGCCGGGCAAACGAATTGCGCGGTTAACGGGACTTTTCGTTGATGCGCGAGCCATTTGAGTATAAAATGCCGCCCGCTTCACATCCGTGAGGCAGAACACTCACCTGCTGCTGGGTCGCCTGTAGTAGGGTTTTAAATACAGAGAGAAATCAATGTTCACTATCGAAGCAGAAGTACGTAACGTGCAGGGTAAGGGTGCGAGCCGCCGCCTGCGTACCGCAAACAAGTTCCCGGCTATCGTTTACGGTGGCGAAGCTGCTCCAGTTGCTATTGAACTGGATCACGACAAAGTATGGAACATGCAGACCAAAGCTGAGTTCTACAGCGAAGTTCTGACCATCGTTGTTGGCGGTAAAGAAGAAAAAGTGAAAGTTCAGGCTGTTCAGCGTCACGCGTTCAAGCCAAAACTGACTCACATCGACTTCGTTCGCGCGTAATCGCAAACCTGTCGAGAAAAACCCCGCGTTTGCGGGGTTTTTTTATGGCTGTTACTTACCGCCTGAGGTGCGACGCTGAAGCTGGTCGCGCAGATTCGGCGGCGTGCCTTTAATGGTCAGCGTGTCGGTGGCCGGGTCCCAGAAGATACGTTCCCCGAGCAGCATGGCATCAAAGTTAATGGTTAACCCACCGCCGCTACCGGCAAATTTCGTCAGCTGACGCAGCGTACTGCGATCCGCCGGGAAGCTCTCTTCCAGCTCATAGCCTTTTTCCGCGGTAAATTCCTGGAAGCTGACTTCGCTGACGCCTGCCAGCTCTTTGGACAGCGACTCCAGCTCAATCTCTTCCCCGGCCTGTAACTGCTCGTTGCAGTAGCTGTAAACCTGCTGACGCACGTTTTGACGCTCAGATTTATCAAGCTGCGCCTCAGCCGTAAAGTCATCCACCGCCTGGAGGAGACCTTTGTTCTGCGCTTTGGCATTCAGCCCTTCGCTGGCACCGAGGAAGTCCATAAAGAAATCGGCCACTTTGCGGCCCACGCGACCTTTAAGGAAGGTCAGGTAGCGCGTCGATTCCGGGTTGGTTTCCCATTCGGTTAAATCGATACGCGCCACAATATCCGCATGGTTGATATCCAGATAGTGCGTTGAGCTGATATCCAGCTGCTCGTTCACGCGCATACTGCTTAAGTTATTCAGCACGGTGACCAGCAGATACTCTACCGCCAGATAGCGGTAGTGGCAGAACAGGACGATACCGCCATCGGCGAAGGGATATTTCGCCAGTTCGTCACGCAGACGGCCAGTAGCAGCGCGGCTGAATGCCAGGAAATCCTCTTCGCCCTGACGTTGCAGGCGCAGGCTATCCGCCAGTTCGCTCTCTTCGCTGAACAAGCCATAGGCTTTATTTTTCGCGCTGTAGACGCGATGCAACTCCGCCATCATCTCGACAACGGTAGGCGTTGGTTCCAGTAACGAATCGCGCAGCACCACTTCAAGGGTTTGCTCATCACGCTTGATAAGCTGGTGCAAGGCAATCTGGTTGATTTCCAGACTCATGATAAACTCTCCTTTTAGACCGGGCGGTATTCAACCACCACCAACGCATGTGTGCAACAGAAGATAAAAAAGGGGAAAAAAAGCTGTTGCTACGGTAATATGTCGCCCTTCTCTCAACAAACTGATTTTGATTTATGCCACAACATTCCCGCTACAGTGACGAACACGTTGAACAACTGCTCAGTGAGCTGGTCAACGTACTGGAAAAACATAAAACGCCAACCGATCTCTCCCTGATGGTTTTGGGAAATATGGTTACCAACCTGATCAATACCAGCGTTGCTCCGGCTCAGCGTCAGGCGATCGCCAAATCTTTCGCCCAGGCTTTGCAGTCCTCCGTTAGCGACGACCAGGCACACTAAGGGAAACGAACAACAGTTTATGGTGACGAATCGTCAGCGCTACCGTGAAAAAGTCTCCCAGATGGTCAGCTGGGGGCACTGGTTTGCCCTGTTCAACATTCTGTTGGCGATGGTGCTCGGCTGCCGTTATCTGTTTGTGGCGGACTGGCCAACCACATTAACCGGGCGCGTCTACTCGTGGATGAGCCTTGTGGGTCACTTTAGCTTTCTGGTCTTCGCCACCTATCTGCTGATCCTGTTCCCACTGACGTTTATCGTCATGTCGCAGCGGCTGATGCGCTTCCTGTCTGCCATTCTTGCAACGGCGGGCATGACGCTGTTGCTGATCGACAGCGAAGTCTTTACCCGATTCCACCTGCACCTGAATCCTGTCGTCTGGGAGCTGGTGATTAACCCGGATCAGAACGAGACCGCGCGCGACTGGCAGCTGATGTTTATCAGCGTGCCGATTATCCTGCTGATCGAAATGCTGTTCGCCACGTGGAGCTGGCAAAAACTCCGCAGTCTGACCCGACGCCGCCATTATGCGAAGCCCGTCGCGGCGCTCTTTTTCGCCTCATTTATCGGTTCGCACCTGATGTATATCTGGGCAGATGCGAACTTCTACCGCCCGATTACCATGCAGCGCGCAAACCTGCCGCTCTCCTATCCGATGACGGCGCGTCGTTTCCTCGAAAAACACGGCCTGCTGGACGCGCAGGAGTATCAGCGTCGTCTGGTCGAACAGGGTAATCCGGAAGCGGTCAGCGTGCAGTATCCCCTGAGCGATCTGAAATATCGCGACATGGGGCGCGGTCAGAACGTGCTGCTGATTACCGTCGATGGCCTGAACTATTCCCGCTATGAGAAGCAGATGCCAGCGCTGGCTGAATTCGCTGAGAACAATATCGTATTCACTCAGCATATGAGCTCCGGTAATTCGACCGACGCGGGTATTTTCGGCCTGTTCTATGGCATTTCACCGAGCTATATGGACGGCGTGCTGTCGGCCCGTATTCCGGCGGCATTGATTACCGGGCTTAATCAGCAGGGCTACCAGCTGGGGCTGTTCGCCTCTGATGGTTTCAACAGCTCGCTGTACCGCCAGGCGCTGCTGTCTGATTTCTCACTGCCCGCCGCGCAGAGCCAGTCTGACGATCGGACCGCTGACCAGTGGATAGACTGGCTGAAGCGCTATGCGCAGGAAGATAACCGCTGGTTCTCCTGGGTTGCGTTTAACGGCACAACGCTTGATGACAGCAATCAGAAAGGCTTCGCGCGCCGCTATAGCCGTGCGGCGGGCGATGTTGATGCGCAGATCGGCCGCGTGCTGACCGCCCTGCGCGACGCGGGCAAGCTGGATAATACGGTCGTGATTATCACGGCGGGGCATGGCGTGCCGCTCGGCGAGGAGGCGAAGGGCATGGAGTGGTCGCGTCCGAACCTGCATGTTCCCCTGGTGATCCACTGGCCAGGCACTCCCGCGCAGCGCATCAACATGCTGACCGACCATAAAGACGTCATGACCACGTTAATGCAGCGGCTGCTGCACGTCAGCACACCGGCAATTGAGTACTCGCAGGGCCAAGACCTCTTTAGCGCCACGCGGCGTCATAACTGGGTCACGGCTGCTGGCGGAAACACGCTGGTGGTGACCACACCGACGTTGTCCCTGGTGTTGAACAGCAACGGCAATTACCAGACGTATAGCCTCGAAGGTGAGAAGCTGAAAGACCAGAAACCGCAGCTCAGTTTGCTGTTGCAGGTGCTGACAGACGAGAAGCGCTTTATCGCTAACTGATTATTTATGAATCAGTTAGCGTTGCTTGCCCCTTGCATTCAAAAAGGAATAGAGTAGTATTCCTTTTATGCGTCGGCACGTAGCGCAGCCTGGTAGCGCACCGTCATGGGGTGTCGGGGGTCGGAGGTTCAAATCCTCTCGTGCCGACCAAAACTACACAAAAAAACCAGCCGCTTATGGCTGGTTTTTTATTGCCTGTCTCCGCATGCGCAATGCTTAGTGTTTTTCACGCCCACCGAGAAAGAAAATCCCCAGCGGAATCGCCAGCAGCACGGTGAACACCAGGCTGTAAACAAAGATCATCGCCGATTGCAGGACAAACATGCTGGTTGTCCAGGCAGATAGCGGGATGTTGTACTGCTCAATCACACCGACAATGGTTGCTCGCCCCACGCATGCAGCAGCAATCATAAACACAACCAGTAACGCCAGCAGGAACTTGCGGCCTTCAGGTGTCTTCAGTTTTTCCCGTACCATATCTCCTCCCTTTACAGATAAATAACAATAATTAACGCGTAAAATAACACGATCGCCGCATCGACTCCACCACAGCATTAAACACCAATAAAAGAACACAAAAGCAGTGCATTACTCCGTTTAAAATGAAAATGTGAGTAAATTACGCCAACCATTCACGTATATTATGTTAGTCTTTCCAGGATCGTTTTAACAAAAAGGAATGACAGTGAAAAACGCACCTAAATTTGCCATCGCCCTCATCGCCGCTGCGTGCGCCAGCAGCAGTGCTTTCGCCAGCGAAACCCAGAAAGAGCAGCCGCTGGAAAAAGTTGCTCCGTATCCGCAAGCGGACAAAGGGATGAAGCGCCAGGTTATTCAGCTCCCGGCTCAGCAGGATGAAGCAAATTTCAAAGTTGAGCTGTTAATCGGCCAGACGCTGGAAGTGGACTGCAACCAGCATCGTCTGGGCGGCCAGCTGGAAAGCAAAACGCTGGAAGGCTGGGGCTATGACTACTATGTCTTCGACAAAGTAACCTCGCCAGTCTCCACCATGATGGCGTGCCCGGACGGCAAGAAAGAGAAGAAATTTATTACCGCGTATCTGGGCGATAACAGTCTGCTGCGCTATAACAGCAAGCTGCCGATCGTCGTATATACGCCGGAAAACGTGGATGTGAAATATCGCGTATGGAAGGCGGATGAGACGGTAGGACAAGCGGTAGTTCGTTAAAAATAAGTCGGGTGGCGCTCACGCTTACCCGACCTGGAAAGGGTGCGTTCTGGCACCCTCACCCCAACCCTCTCCCACAGGGAGAGGGAGAAAACACTAGAAACGGTAACGGATGTTACCGTTTTGCGTTTATCTTACAGCGCGATATCCGCTACCGGCTTGCTTTCCGCCTGAGGCTTCAGCTCTGCCTTTGGCGCAGCATCCGCAGCCTGCGGTTTGACGTATTGCAGTTGCAGAACGCGGCTGGTGTATTCCAGCTCTTGTTCCGTGGCCTCAACGTTACCGTTCAGCTTCGTACCGTAGGATGGAATAATGGTTTTCAGCTTCGCCTGCCATTCCGGGCTGGATACTTTGTCCTTAAACACTTTTTCCATCAGGTGCAGCATGATTGGCGCAGCGGTAGACGCCCCCGGAGATGCCCCCAGCAGCGCGGCAATGGTGCCATCCTTATCGCTTACCACTTCGGTACCCAGACGCAACACGCCGCCCTCTTTCGGATCGCGTTTGATGATCTGCACACGCTGACCTGCCTGCCACAGACGCCAGTCTTCTTTCTTCGCCTGCGGATAGTACTCTTTCAGCGCCTCGAAGCGTTCTTCATCAGAGAGCATCACCTGGCTAATCAGGTATTTCACCAGATCGAAGTTATCCAGCCCCACGTCCATCATTGGCTTGACGTTTGACGTTGTGGTCGCGCTCAACAGATCCCACAGGGAACCGTTTTTCAGGAACTTGGTGGAGAATGTGGCGAACGGCCCGAACAGCACTACACGCTTACCGTCCAGCATGCGGGTGTCGATATGCGGAACGGACATCGGTGGTGCGCCCACAGAGGCCTGACCGTACACTTTCGCCAGATGACGGTTAACCACTTCCGGGTTTTCCGACACAAGGAACTGGCCGCCAACCGGGAAGCCGGCGTAGTCGTCCGCTTCCGGAATACCGGACTCCTGCAACAGTTTCAGCGCTGCGCCGCCCGCACCGATAAACACGAACTTGGCCTTAATCACATGTTCGGCTTCGTTGTTTTTCAGATCGGCAACGGTCACGCTCCAGCTGTTATCCGCATTGCGCTTGAAACCACGCACTTCGGAGCTGAGTTGCAGGTTAAAGTTCTCTTTTTTCTTCAGAGAGGCCACCAGCTGACGGGTGATTTCACCGTAGTTAACGTCAGTACCAATTTCAGTGCGGGTCGCCGCCACTTTCTGGTTCGGATCGCGGCCTTCCATGACCAGCGGCGCCCACTCTTTGATTTGAGCGTGATCTTCAGAGTATTTCATCCCGCGGAAAAGCGTGCTCTGTTGCAGGGCAGCGTAGCGCGCGCGCAGGAAGTTGACGTTTTGATCGCCCCACACAAAGCTCATGTGCGGTACGGTGTTGATGAAGGAGTGCGGATTGTGCAACACACCGCTATTCACCTGGTGAGACCAGAACTGACGTGAGATCTGGAACGCTTCGTTGATCTCAACCGCCTTCTCGATACTAATGGAACCGTCCTTTTTCTGCGGCGTATAGTTCAGTTCCATGAGTGCCGAGTGCCCCGTCCCGGCGTTATTCCAGCCGTTAGAGCTTTCCTGTGCCACGCCATCGAGGCGCTCGACCATGGTCATGGACCAGTTCGGCTCTAATTCCTGAAGATACGTTCCCAGCGTGGCGCTCATGATGCCGCCACCAATTAAAAGGACATCCGTTTCCTGCTCTTTTGGTGCGTCAGCCTTCGCCGCCAGCGAGACGGCGTTCAGCCCCACGGCCAGAGAAAAGAGCACGGCAGTCATTTTTTTCATCATTTATGCCTTAGTTGAATAGTGCTTGATGCGTGGAAATTACAGGTGAAACACGCTGCGGTGGCACGGTAGCAACTTTTAAATATTGTTTAAAGGTTACGAAATTATTGTAATTGTGAAATTTAATGATGGATTGTTTGTAGGGTTTTGGCAGACAGGCTGGCACCCGACGATTTTCCTGGCTATGATGCTGCACTTTGTGATCGCGCGCACGGAAGCCTGCCCCTACCAGCGAATTGTTATGTCATTACCCCACTCGTCTTTACCTCAAGAAGGCCATGTCGCCACTGTTTTACGTTCGCCTCACCGTCTGATGCGCGAAACCCTGGCCGGTGTGATTACCGCGCTGGCGCTGATCCCGGAAGTGATTTCGTTTTCCGTGGTCGCGGGCGTGGATCCGAAAGTGAGTCTTATCGCCTCCGTGGTGCTCTGTTTCGCCCTTTCCCTGCTCGGCGGGCGTCCGGCCATGGTGACGGCGGCGGCAGGTTCCGTCGCGCTGGTGATTGGCCCGATGGTCCATCAACACGGCGTACAGTACATTCTGCCCGCGGTGGTGATGGCAGGCATGATTCAGATCCTGTTCGGCGCGCTGGGTATGGCGCGGCTGATGCGCTTTATTCCCCAGTCGGTGATGACCGGGTTTGTTAACGCCCTTGGCATTTTGATTTTCTTTGCCCAGGTGCCCCATTTCTGGAGCCGAAGCCCGGTGATTGTGGGCCTGTTCGTGCTGACGCTGCTGATTGTGCTGTGGGTGCCACGCTATATCAAAAGCGTGCCCTCCCCGCTGATTGCCATTGTGCTGCTGACTTTGTTCACCGTCACCAGCGGGCAAATTCTGCCGACGGTAGGGGATGAAGGCTCCATGAGCGGCGGTTTGCCGGGCTTTACGCAACTGCTGGTGCCGCTCAATCTGGAAACCCTGAGCATTATCTGGCCGTGCGCGCTAAGTATCGCTTTCGTTGGCCTGCTGGAATCCTTGCTGACGGCAAAACTGGTGGATGAACTGACCGCGACCCCCTCCAGTAAGCGTCGCGAGAGCATCGGTCTGGGCGTGGGGAATATTATGGCCGGGTTCTACGGTGGCATTGCGGGCTGCGCGATGATTGGGCAGACCATCGTAAACGTGGAGATGGGGAAAGGCAGAAGCCGTATCTCCACCCTTGCGGCGGGTATCGTACTGCTGGTGCTGGTTACGGCGCTCAGCGAGGTGATGGCCAAAATCCCGATGGCGGTACTGGCGGGTATTATGGCCATTGTGGCCGTCAAGACCTTTAGCTGGCATAGCGTTCAGCCCGGAACGCTGAAAAACGCGCCGGTGGCTGAAACCGTCGTGATGCTGGTGACGGTTGTGGCAACGGTTTACACCGGCAACCTGGCGATTGGCGTGCTGGGCGGGATTGTGATGATGTTCATCCTCCCTGCCCGACTTAAGCAAAAAGCACTGGCTACAGAAGAAAAATCGTCGCCAGTCCAAGAAAAATAAAGAAACCGCCGGTATCGGTAATGGCGGTGATCATCACGCTCGACCCCACCGCGGGGTCGCGCCCCAGCCGGGTCATCGTCAATGGGATAATCACGCCCATCATCGCCGCCACCAGCAGGTTCAGCACCATCGCCAGCATCATGACCCCGCCCAGCGCCATATCATCGTACAGCCACCAGGTAATGCCGCCCATGATGCCGCCCCAGACCAGGCCGTTAATCAGCGCGACGCCCATCTCCCTGAAAATCAGCCACGAAAAATTACCCGGCTGAATGTTTTCCAGCGCCAGGGCGCGAACGATCATGGTGATAGTCTGGTTGCCGGTGTTCCCGCCGATCCCCGCCACAATCGGCATCAGCGACGCCAGGGCCACCAGCTGGGAAATGGTATGTTCGAAGCCGTCAATAACGCGGGACGCCACGAACGCGGTGCATAAATTGATGGCGAGCCACGCCCAGCGGGTTTTGACGGCCTTGCCGACGGAGGCATGAACATCGTCTTCGGCACTGATCCCGCCAAGGGCACGCAGGTCGTTATCGGTCTCTTCATAGACCACGTCAACGATCTCATCGATGGTCAGACGCCCCATCAGCTTGCCCACCGAATCCACCACCGCCGCGCTCACCAGGTCATCACGTTCGAAAGTACGCGCCGCTTTTTCGGCATCGTCTTCCGGCGAGAAGACCATCGGCTCGGTTTCCATGACCTCACTCACCCGCTGCTGGGTGCTGTTCAGCAGGATCGTTTTCAGCTCCAGCTCCCCGAGCAGGGTTTTATCCCGCGAGGTGACGAACAGTTTATCGGTGTTGTCCGGCATACTGCCCAGGCGACGAAGATAGCGCTGCACCGTCCCCAGGGTGACGTCCGGACGCACGGTGATGACGCCAAACTCCATGATCGCGCCGACGCTGTTTTTCTCGTAGTGCATCACCTGACGCACGCGCGCCCGCTCTTCGGCAGGCAGGGAAGCCAGCAGGCGTCCGGTCAGGTTTCGCGGAAGGTGCTGAACGAGGTAAATCTGCTCATCGATATCCAGCGTTTGCAGTGCGTCAAGAATGTCCCGGTCGCTCATCTCATCGATAAGGTCATCCCAGACGTTTTCCGAGGCTTCAAGCAGCACCTGACCACGCTCGTGATCCTGCACCAGCCGCCACAGGGCGTGGCGCTCCTCGGAAGGCAATGCCTCCAGGGTGTCCGCCAGATCCGGAGGTGGTAAATGTGCAACCAGCGCACCTACCTCAGCAATATCGTCGGCCAGCGTGCCGACATCATATTGCTCAGCCAGGGTTAGCTTACCCAATAACGTTGACGTGACCGCTTTATCAGTCGTCAGGAGCCAGATGAGCCGCGCACGCTCCTGGTCACGCTGCCTGGCGCTGTTTTTCTTTAATACCGACATCAATCATAAATCCATTAAATGAGTTGGCGTTAAGCATAGCGCGGGGATATGTAAATAAGAATAAACGGCGGGTCGGGATGGAGAAAAAAACGGCATATATGAAAAAATTAGTGTGCCGGGGTTCACCCGGCACAATTGCAATCAGGCCGTACGCGCCACCGCGTCCCGTGACGCCGCATCGCGCTCATCGCCGGTCAGCTCGCTCAGCTTGCCGTCGCGCATCTCCAGCAGACGGTCGGCGTGAATGAAGTAGTGATCGTCATGGCTGATGGCAAAAATGGTTTTTCCCATCGCCTGCATCAGCGGCAGCAGGACCTGATAAAACTCGCGACGGAAGTGCGGGTCCTGATCGGCGGCCCACTCATCCAGAAGGATGATGTCGCGCTCTTCGGCCAGCGCCAGCAGCAGCGCCACGCGCTTCTTCTGCCCTTTCGACAGCTTGAGATTCAGGATTTTGCCATCCTGAAGCTCCAGCTTGTGCGACATTTGCAGGTGCGCAAGCCACTTCTCCACCAGCGCCGGATCCGCCTGCTGCCCTTCCGGTCCCAGCAGCCGGTCGAACAGCCAGACGTCGGTAAATACCGCCGAGAAGAGCTTGCGGTAGTCCTCCGGTTTCTCCGCGCTCAGCGCTTTACCATCCAGCAAAATTTCACCCGACTGCGGCTGGTAGAGGCCCGTCAGCAGCATCGCCAGCGTGGATTTGCCGCTGCCGTTACCGCCGATCAGGAACAGGAGTTCGCCGCGGTGAATGGTCAGGTTGATCGGCCCCACTGAGAAGGCGTTATCCTGATAGCGGAAGGTAACGTTACGCAGCTCCAGCGTTTGCCAGTTCGGGAAGGCCTGCGGGCGCGGGAACTCAGCCTTAAACGGCGCAAGGTCGAATTTCTTCAGCTTGTTGAAGGCCACCTGTGCGCTCAGCAGCGTCGGCAGTGCGCCAACGGCCGACAGCAGCGGCGTGCGTAAAAACAGCAGCGTCAGGGAGTAGGTTGCCGCCACGTTGGTATCCGCCCACCCCAGGCTGTTCGCCATCCAGAACACCAGGCCAATCGCGCCCAGCATCATGATGTTGGACCAGTTCACGGCGCTCAGGTGGAACGTATCGGCGCGAATAATGTGATGACGATATTCGTGCGCATCCGGGATATAGAGATGGTTGAAGATATGTTCGGCGCGCTCGCGGTTCAGCGTCAGCTCTTTGCGCCCTTCCAGCACCGTCTGGTAATCGTTATAGAGCTTGTCTTCCGTTTCGCGCAGCACCGCCATGTGCTTATAGACGCGTGATACCAGCAGGAACCCGCCCCAGATGGTAATAACAATCCACAGCGCCGTTACCGCCAGCATTTTGCTGGAGAGCCAGGCGAGATAGGCTGCCGAGCCAAAGGTCAGGATGATCCCCTGCACCAGCTCCGGCAGGCGCACAAAGGCGATGGTAATGGCGCGCACATCGCTGGTCAGCCCCGCCAGCAGAGAAGCACTTCCCAGCTGTTCGATGCGCTCCACTTGAGTATCAAGGATCCGTTTGATGAACTCACTGCGCAGACGGAAAACGAAGTGGTGGCCGAGCGCGGTCAGCGCCAGCTGTGACCCGAGCGTGACTGCCATCAGCAGCAGCAGTAAACCCAGAAATTCCGGCAGGACGGAGAGTGACGTGTCGACCATTTCGATCAAACGCACGTTAATGAAGGCAATCAGGCCGATCCCCAGCGCCGCGCTGGCAAGGCTTAACGCCATCACCGCGATAAAAGGCCAGCGATACTGCCGCCAGACAAGAAGAAGTAGTTGCATGCAGAGCAATCCGGACAAGAAAAATCAGCCAGCAGTGTAAACTGCCTTTCACACACATCAAGAATAATTCTTATTTTTATTCTCTGTACGCTGCCTGGCGGAACGTGAGGTTGTAGCGAAACGCCCCCGCCACCGGGTGATCGCCTGGTTTAAGCGGCTGAATACCGTGATAAAAAAGCCGTGATTCACCGCCCCAGACCACCACATCGCCATGCTCCAGCATCAGCCGTTTGAGCGGGTCGTTGCGCCGCAGGCCGCCAAACTGAAAGACAGCGGGCAGCCCAAGGGATACCGAGACAATCGGCGCGCGCAGGTCCGGCTCGTCCTTATCCTGATGCAAGGAGAGCTTTGCCCCAACGGCATAGCGGTTAATAAGACAGGCATCGGGTCGAAAATCAGGATAGCCGGCCGCCACGGCGGCATCATGACACAGCGCCTGAAACGCCTCCGGCATCGGCGGCCACGGCTGATCCGTCAGCGGATCGTACGCGGCATATACATAGCCCCGCTCATTCGTCGCCCATCCCAGTTCGCCGCAGTTGGTCATCGCCACGGACATGGTATACCCGCCTGGCGTAACCATATGGCGAAACGGCGAACGGGTGGTGACGGCTTTAATGCCGTCGAATAGCGCCGCCGCGCGGGAAAGCGCGAAGCGTCTCAGGATCGTCGCCCCCGGCGCGAGCGACTCCTGCCAGGGTTCAGCATCAGCAAAAAGATCGAGCATTATTCCTCCGGGTTGTTCGCCTCACGTTTCAACAATAGCACCTTACGCGCTGCGCCCCAGCGATAACCCGACAGCGCGCCGTCGTTACGCACCACGCGGTGACAGGGGATGACTATCGCCAGTTTGTTGGCACCGCAGGCCCCCGCCACGGCACGTACGGCATTGGGTTTACCAATGGCCTTTGCCACCTGCTGATAGCTTGCCGTTTCACCGCAGGGGATAGCCCGCAGCGCCTGCCAGACCTGCTGCTGGAAGGCGGTACCCCGGATATCCAGCGGCAGCGTCAGCGGCGTCGCGCGGCTGTCGACAGAGGCAATCACCTGACGAACACGCCCGGCAAATGCGCCTTCCATCGGTTCACGGACGGCAAGCGGAAACAGTGACAGCAGCTCAGCCGTCAGCCCGGCGTCGTCATCACCCAGCAGTATTGCGCAGATCCCGCGCTCGCTTTCCGCCACCAGACAGCGGCCCAGCGAGCAGTCACTGATGGCATAGCGGACCGCAGCCTCTCCGTTGCGGTACTGTTTTGCCGTCATGCCCAGCGCGCCGTTGGCTTTACGGTAGTAACTGCTGCCGTCCGGAAAGCCAGCGGCCAGTACGGCGTCGGTGATTTTACCGCCCTGTGCAAGCAGGGTGCGCAGGCGTTGTTCACGCGCGGCCTGCTGCCATGCTTTCGGCGTCATGCCGGTGACGGATTTAAACAAGCGGTGGAAATGGAACGGACTCATGGCAACCTGCTGCGCCAGTGCCTCCAGGTTCAGCGCGGCATCCTGTTCAAGCAGTCGACAGGCCAGCGCAATGTTGGCCTTTTTCTGCGCCATAGGGTCGACCTGGTCCGGCCTACAGCGCTTACAGGGGCGGAAACCCGCCTGCGCGGCCTGGTGAGCATCAGGATAAAAGCAGACATTTTTACGCAGCGCGTGGCGGGCGCGGCAGGACGGACGACAATAAATGCCGGTCGTCTGCACGGCAAAGACAAACTGGTTATCCGCACGCGGATCGCGGGCCAGTACGGCCTGCCAGCGATCCTCATCGGTAAGATAGGTTGTGTTTTTCATCATCGGCTCCTCTTACAAGCATACGCTCAGCTTGCCTGAACGCCACCGAACAAAAACCCGCAACCTTGCTTTTTAATTTTTTTCGCTCACCAGGAAGCTGTTGAACTGCGGCGAACTCCAGGTTTTAAATCCGTCAGCCTCTTTAGTGATCATATAGACGGCCAGCCCTTCCTGACGCACTACCTCTTTGGCCTTCTCCGTGCCGAGCACCATCAATCCGGTATCCCAGGCATCCGCCTCCAGCGCGGTTGGGGCTATCACCGTCACGGACACCAGGTTATGGGTAATCGGGCGTCCGGTTTGCGGATCAATCACGTGCGAGATACGTTTGCCATCCAGCTCGTAATAGTTGCGGTAGCTTCCGGAGGTACTGATACCATGCCCGTTGATGTCGACAATCGCCTGCACCGCGTTCTGCTGATCGGTTGGTTTTTGGATGGCCACTCGCCACGGCCTGCCGCTGGCGTTCATGCCCCGGCTGACGAGCGCGCCCCCGACGGAAACCAGATAACGCGGAATGCCTTCCTGCGCCATCAGGGCCGAGAGATGATCCGCAGCATACCCCTCGCCTACCGTGGAGAGATCCACAAACAGGTCGGGAATATCTTTTTGCAGGTATTGCTGACCATACTGGGAGATCACCGCCAGATGCTGTAACCCTGTACGCGCGCGGGCGTCGTCGATGGCGGCTTGATCGGGTGTAGTCACCGGCTGCTTGTTGGGGCCAAATCCCCACAGGTTCACCAGCGGCCCCACGGTCACATCCATTGCGCCGTTGGTTTTGTAGCCCACGCGCATGGCTTCCGTGACGATATCGGCCATTGCTTCGCTCACCGGCCACAGCGAGGTGCTGCTGGAGCGATTGAAACGCATCAGCGCTGAGTCATTTTTATAGGTAGAGAGTAGCTGATCGTCGGCATCCAGCTGCGCCTGAATTTTACCGCGTAGTTCTTCAGCGCGGGACTTATCAATATCCATCACGCTGACGCGCCAGAAGGTCCCCATGGTTTTCCCTTCCAGCACCGTCGCGGCGGGTGCGTCGATTTTTGCGGGCTGTGTGGAAGAGTCACACGCGGTCAGGAGTAAAAAAGTCGCCAGAACGCTGGCGCGTAAAAAAGTCATATCCATTGGTTATTATCCTCATGCCAGGGCGGCAAGAGTACACTAAAACAGCGTATTTGTAAGACCCTAAAAAAGCATGAAAAAAGGGGCCTGATGGCCCCTTTGTCGCTGTATGAGCAATTAGAACTGGTAAACCAGACCCAGCGCGACGATATCGTCAGTACCGATACCTGCTGCGCGAGTGAAGTCGTTCTCATCAACCAGGTTGATTTTGTAATCAACGTAGGTGGACATGTTTTTGTTGAAGTAGTAAGTCGCGCCAACATCAACATATTTCAGCAGATCCTGGTCGCCGTAGCCGTTTTCCAGGTCCTTACCTTTAGATTGCAGGTACGCCACGGATGGACGCAGACCGAAGTCGAACTGATACTGCGCAACCACTTCGAAGTTCTGCGCTTTGTTAGCCCAGCCCAGGTCGCCCGCACGGGTCGCGTTGTAAGTCTGAGTATACTGTGCAGCCAGGTAGATGTTGTTCGCGTCGTATTTCAGACCACCGGTATAGGTCTCTGCACGATCGCCTTCACCGTAGTAGCCCGCAGCGTTCTGGTCAGCAGTACGTTTAGAACTGGTGACTGCCGTACCGATAGCGAAGCCTTCGCCCAGATCGTAGGTCAGAGAGCCGCCGTAGCCATCACCGTTCTGACGCAGCGCGTCACGACCGTTGTTGGTCTGGCCTTCGCCGCTTGCGCTGCCGTTTTTACCCTGGTACTGCAACGCGAAGTTCAGACCATCAACCAGACCGAAGAAGTCCTGGTTACGGTAGGTCGCGAAGCCGTTACCACGCTGCTGCATGAAGTTGTCAGAACCGTAGGTGTCGCCGCCGAATTCCGGCAGAACGTCGGTCCATGAAGTCACATCGTAAACAACGCCGTAGTTACGACCGTAGTCGAATGAACCCGCATCAGCGAATTTCAGACCTGCGAACGCCACACGCGTCCATGAGTTGTTTTCGTTCTCACCAGAGTTACCCTGGATCTGGTATTCCCACTGGCCGTAACCGGTCAGCTGGTCGTTAACCTGAGTTTCGCCTTTGAAGCCCAGACGCATGTAGGTCTGGTCGCCGTCTGCACTGTCGTCATCAGAGAAATAGTGCAGACCATCCACTTTACCGTACAGATCTAATTTGTTGCCGTCTTTGTTATAAATTTCAGCCGCATTTGCTGCGCCTGCCACCAGCAGAGCTGGTACCAGGAGGGACAGTACTTTAACTTTCATTTTATTAACCCTCTGTTATATGCCTTATTATTTACCACTGCTTACTGGTCAACCCTCTTAACCAGTCGGCAAGTTCATTCTCCTCAAAAATGCAGAATAATCCAACAGGAATATGATACGAAAACTTTGAAGATGTTTCACTTTACCATCAAGATGTTTCAATTTGTAAATTTGGAGGAACTTTTACAGAGCATTAATAGTTTAAAAATATAGCACGGATAATCAAAACAAAAATATATCGCATTAAATTCAGCAAATTGCCGTAAAAAACAGTACAGCACTGAATGACAAAAAAATTCCCTTCAACACCACTAAAATAACCCTCGCTATCATCATTAACTTTATTTATTACCGTCATTCAGTTCTGAATGTCTGTTTATCCCTAATTGAACCGGATGCTTCGCATTCGGTTTTTTTTTACCTTTCTTTACGTCAACCTACATTTAATGTGCTACCGCTTGGTAATGATAACGACTATTAACTAAATCCCGAATACGGCTTGCACTTAATTGTTTTTATGCTATCGAAATTAATTTCTTGTTTATTCGTGCTATTTTTCTGCCGGTGCGATGGCGTATTTATACATTTCACGGGGTTTTGTACACCTTTCACCCGGGGACGTTGAAGCCGGTTACCCGGATAAAAAGTCAAGGTTATACCGATAACGACGCTGGAAATTCAGTTATTACCCTTTATACTGCCCTATCCCATTACTGCGCGGCCATTACGGGTTAAACACATCGATGAGTCAGACTGAAACTACCGCCCCGAGCAAATTCTCCCTTCTACCGGGCAGCATCACCCGTTTCTTTCTTCTGTTGATCGTTGTGCTGTTAGTCACAATGGGAGTGATGATCCAGAGCGCCGTTAACACCTGGCTTAAAGATAAAAGCTATCAAATCGTCGATATCACCCATGCGGTGCATAAACGCATTGATACGTGGCGCTATGCGACCTGGCAAATCTACGACAATATCGCTGCCGCGCCTGCCACCTCGTCAGGCGAAGGGTTGCAGGAAACGCGCCTTAAGCAGGATGTGTATTACCTTGAAAAACCGCAGCGCAAGACGGAAGCCCTGATTTTCGGCTCGCACGACAGCGCAACGCTTGAGATGACGCAGCGGATCTCCTCCTATCTGGACACCCTGTGGGGCGCCGAGACCGTACCGTGGTCCATGTATTACCTGAACGGTCAGGACAACAGCATGATCCTGATCTCGACCCTGCCGCTTAAGGATCTCTCGTCGGGCTTTAAAGAGACCACCGTTGGCAGTATTGTCGATTCCCGTCGGGCAGAAATGTTGCAACAGGCCAACGCGCTGGACGAGCGCGAAAGTTTCTCGTCATTACGCCGTCTTGCCTGGCAGA
The DNA here is from genome assembly GCF_001037565.1 of Enterobacter sp. BWH52. Taxonomy (NCBI): domain Bacteria; kingdom Pseudomonadati; phylum Pseudomonadota; class Gammaproteobacteria; order Enterobacterales; family Enterobacteriaceae; genus Enterobacter; species Enterobacter sp. BWH52. The sequence continues at coordinate 3,084,673 of NZ_KQ089854.1, forward strand.
ATGGTCACTACTTCACGCTGCGAACCACCTTTAACCAGCCGGGCCATCTGGCGACCGTGGTTGCCTTCGACCTGCCGATTAACGATCTCATCCCACCGGATATGCCGCTGGACAGCTTCCGTCTGGAGCCAGACAACAGCACCCAAAATATGCGCTCGCCGTCGGATAAAGAAGGCGCGGACAGCGTAGCCATCTCATTTAATGGCTCAAAGATTGAGATTGCCTCATCGCTCAACTCAACCGGTATGCGTCTGGTGTGGCAGGTGCCTTTTGGCACCCTGATGCTTGATACTCTGCAAAACATTCTGCTGCCGCTGCTGCTGAATATCGGCCTGCTGGCGCTGGCGCTGTTTGGTTACAGCACCTTCCGTTTCCAGTCGGGCCGCCAGAGCGACTCGACGTCGGTATCAGCCGGGACCAGCAACGAGCTGCGCATTCTTCGTGCCCTGAATGAAGAGATTATTTCCGTGCTGCCGCTTGGGGTGCTCGTTCACGATCAGGAGGCAAACCGCACGGTAATGAGCAATAAAATTGCCGATCACCTTCTGCCGCATCTTAACCTGCAAAATATTACGGCCATGGCGGACCAGCATCAGGGTGTCATCCAGGCCACCATTAATAATGAACTGTATGAGATCCGTCAGTTCCGCAGTCAGGTCGCGTCGCGCACGCAAATCTTCATCATTCGCGATCAGGATCGCGAAGTGCTGGTGAATAAAAAGCTCAAGCAGGCGCAAAGGCTGTACGAGAAAAACCAGCATGGCCGCGCCGCGTTTATGCAAAATATTGGCGATGCCTTTAAACAGCCGTTGAAGTCACTCGCCACGCAGATTGCTGATCTGAGCACGCCAGAAAGCCGACAGCTAAGCAGCCAGGCCGATTCACTGGTTCGTCTGGTGGACGAAATCCAGCTTGCGAACATGCTGGAGAATGACATCTGGAAGGGCACCCCTACGCTCTTCTCCATCCAGGACCTGATTGATGAGGTGGTGCCGGAAGTCCTGCCGGTGATCAAGCGCAAGGGACTCCAGCTGCTGATCAACAACCATTTACCGGCCAACGACGAACGTCATGGCGATCGCGATGCCCTGCGTCGCATCCTGATGATGTTGATTCAGTATGCCGTCACCACGACGCAGATCGGCAAGATCACCCTTGAAGTCAGCACCGATGAGTCCACCGACGATCGTCTGACGTTCCGCATCCTGGATACGGGCGAAGGCGTGACCGTGAGCGAAATTGATAACCTGCACTTCCCGTTCCTGAACGATACCCAGCGCGACCACTACGGTAAGGCGAATGCCCTCACCTTCTGGCTTTGCGATCAGCTGGCGCGTAAGCTGGGCGGTCATCTGAACATTAAGGCGCGCGAATCCCTCGGCACCCGCTACTCTTTACACGTTAAAATGGCGGCGAATCCACAGGAAGAGGATGAAGAGCGTCTGCTGGACGATGTGGTGGTGATGGTGGATGTGACCTCCAGTGAGATCCGAAATATCGTCGTACGTCAGCTGGAAAACTGGGGTGCGTCCTGCATTACCCCGGACGAAAGGCTCGCGAGTCAAGAATTTGATCTATTTTTAACTGATAATCCGTCTAATCTTACTGCCTCAGGCTTGCTTTTAAGCGATGATGAGCCAGGCGTGCGGAAAATCGGCCCTGGGCAGCTGCGCGTCAACTTTAATATGAGCAATGCAATGCAGGAAGCTGTATTACAACTGATTGAAGAGAATCTGGCGCAGGAAGAGATCCTGGAGTCACCGTTAGGCGGCGATGAAAATGCCGAACTCCATGCCAGCGGATATTATTCGCTCTTCGTTGATACAGTACCAGATGATGTTAAGCGGTTGTATACTGAGTCCGCTGCGCAGGATTTTGCAGCGCTGGCACAGACAGCACACCGGCTTAAAGGGGTGTTTGCCATGCTTAATCTGGTTCCCGGCAAGCAGTTATGTGAAACGCTGGAACATCTAATTCGTGAGAAAGATGCCTCTGGCATTGAAAAATACATCAGCGACATTGACGCTTACGTCAAGAGCTTGCTGTAGCAAGGTAGCCTTATACATGAACAATATGAACGTAATTATTGCCGATGACCATCCGATTGTACTGTTCGGTATTCGCAAATCACTTGAACAGATCGAGTGGGTGAATGTAGTCGGTGAATTTGAAGATTCCACAGCCCTCATTAACAACCTGCCTAAACTTGATGCGCACGTGCTCATTACCGATCTCTCCATGCCTGGAGATAAATACGGTGATGGGATCACGCTCATCAAATACATTAAACGCCACTTCCCGGACATTTCGATCATTGTTCTGACCATGAACAATAACCCGGCGATCCTGAGCGCCGTTCTGGATCTCGATATTGAAGGGATTGTGCTGAAACAAGGCGCACCTACCGATCTTCCAAAAGCGCTGGCGGCGCTACAGAAAGGGAAGAAATTCACTCCTGAGAGCGTCTCACGCCTGCTTGAAAAAATCAGCGCGGGTGGTTATGGCGACAAGCGTCTCTCGCCTAAAGAGAGTGAAGTTCTGCGTCTGTTCGCTGAAGGTTTCCTGGTCACTGAAATCGCCAAGAAGCTGAACCGCAGTATTAAAACCATCAGTAGCCAGAAAAAATCCGCGATGATGAAGCTGGGTGTGGATAACGATATCGCCCTGCTGAACTATCTCTCTTCCGTGACGCTGAGCGCAACGGACAAAGACTGATCTTCGCTGTCTATGCCGGGTGGCGCTCGCGCTTACCCGGCCTACAAACCCCGCAGGCCCGCGCAAGCGCAGCGCCGCCGGGCACATAAAAAAGGCCCTTTCGGGCCTTTTTTATTGTCTCGCTTTTCGTACCCGCTCCGCATAGACGGATAGCGTCTGCTTCAGTACATCCAGCGTGACCGGCTTCGACAGGCAGCTGTCCATTCCCGACTCCAGACAGCGCTGCTTCTCCTCCGCCAGCGCGTTGGCTGTCACCCCCACCACCGGCAGCGTCAGCCCCAGCTGCCGGATACGCTGCGTCAGACGGTAGCCGTCCATGTTAGGCATGTTCACATCGCTGAGCACAATATCAATATGGTTCTTACTTAAGACATTCAGGGCATCCACGCCATCATTGGCCGTTTTACACTGATAGCCCAGAGAGCCAAGCTGGTCTGCGAGCAGACGACGGTTAATCGGATGATCGTCGACGACCAGAATCATCATATCGTCGTTCACCGACGCCAGCTCATCAGGGGAAGCCAGCACGGTGGCGCCGTCGCTGTCTTCAAGCTGCACGCTGTAAATGCGCGCCAGCAAGCCCAGCAGCTCGTGCGGTGTCGCCACGCTGTGCACCCATACTCCAGGCGAACGCTCAAGCGGAATACCGATATGACGGCGGCAGAACATCACCACGCCGCGCCCCGCCCACGCCTGTTCCGGCTCAACGTCGGTGATCAGCATGTCATCCGCGCCCGGCGTCTGGCCTTCGTAGCGCGAAACCCGCACGCCGCTGCTGGTCAGCATTGAGGTCAGGAAATCATGTAAGGAGGCGTTGTGCACCGCCAGCCAGCAGTGCTTATCGCTCAGGCCGTCGACCGTGGTTTTCGCCGGATAATGCGCCGAATAGAGCGGAATACGAATGGTGAACTGGCTGCCCATACCCGGCTCAGTATCGACGGAGATATCCCCGTCCATCATGCTGATTAGCTTCTCGCAAATCGCCAGACCTAGCCCGGTCCCCTGAAAATTACGCTGGACGCCGGTTCCCACCTGGAAGAACGGATCGAACAGGCGAACAACTTCTTTCGCCGGAATCCCCACCCCCGTGTCGCGCACGCGAATGGTCAAGTACTCCCCTGCCCGACACACGTGCAGCACAATACAGCCGATATCGGTGAATTTGATGGCGTTGCTCAGCAGGTTTGATATGACCTGTTGCAGACGCATCGGATCGCCATGCAGCGTCAGGGGCACATCCGGCTCGATAAAGCAGTACAGCCCAAGCTGTTTACGCACCACCAGCGGCAGATAGTTGGCGCAGATATGGTTCATCACCTCGCGCGGGGAGAACTCGCGCGGCTCTATTTTCAACTGCTCGGATTCAATTTTAGAGAAGTCGAGAATATCGCTGATGATTTTCAGCAGCAGGCTGGACGAGTTGTTCATGGCCGTCACCAGCCGGTCGACCCCTTTCGGCAGCTCTTTGGTCTGGAGCAGATCGAGGTTACCGATAATACCGTACAGCGGCGTACGCAGCTCATGGCTGACGGTCGCGAGGAACATCGATTTCGACTGACTGGCCTGCTCCGCCGCCTGCGCCATATCCTGCAACGACTCTTCCATTTTCACGCGCGCAGAGACGTCCACCAGCACGCAAATCGCCACGTTTTCATTACGGTAGCGCGAATGGACAAAGCTGATTTGCAGGTTGGTGTGGGTGCTGGTCAGCACATCCACAAAGTTAACCTGTTGCCCACAGATGATCTGCGTTAACCGCTGACGGTCTTCATGCGTGAGCATGTTCAGGTAGTTATGGGCAAGCTCGTTACTGAGGATATTTGTCCCGTCCTGAGTACGCAGGATGCAGATCCCTACCGGCGCCGAGGCGACAATTTTACGGTTAAACTGCTCGTGCTCCTCCAGACGCTGAGCATCCGCCTCCGCCGGAATAAAGATCCGCCGCTCATACATTCTCGCCAGCATAAACAGCGCGACGCCTACCGCGATGTTCAGCAAAATGGCGTTAAGTATCAGGATGCGAATGCGCTCCAGGACCTTGTCCACCGGCAGCGAGTAGACAATGCTCAGCGACGATGGCGGTAAACTTTTCTTCAGCACCAGCTCGCGGAACCCGGAGGTATAGCCAAACCATGACCGCTCCTGCATCCAGTTGGGTTCCACCTTCAGGCGGTTTTCAGGCCCGGTAAGGGAGATGAGCGGATGGCCGTTTTCATCCAGAATGGTCACGCCCATCGGCAGACTGCCCGGCGTGAAGAAGTTTTCCATGCGGATGGTTTGTTCAATCCCCAGCAGCGCTTGCAGGCGGTTTCCGAGGTAAACCGGAGTCAGGGCATAGAAATAGCCGACCCCCATGCGCGGCCCCTGGCTTATCCAGAAGATGTTGTTCCCGCGCTCTTCCTGAGGCGCATTACGGTATTTCACTATGCGCTCATGCAGACTTTTCAGCGCGTCTTCACGTTCGACGGGCATATCCCGCAGGCCGAAATCTGCCATGCAGAGATTTTCGTTGCTAATCAGATAGACGCGGTTCAGATCGTAAGCGGCCGAGAAGTTATCGCGCCAGTAGCGCATAAACCATGACAGGGACTCCAGTGAACCACGCCAGGCTTTGCCCATGGCGGAACAATCGGAATCCGGGAAGAGCGGTTCGAAATCAGGCACTTCGGTTTTTTCATCCCGACCGCGGATGGCAAGAATGCCGTTCTCCGCCGTCAGTCGATTCTCAGCAATATACTTAAGCTCTTTCATCACGTCAGACGTACGCTGGATATAGCGCTGAGCCTGATCCGAGCTCAAATTAAACTCCTGGCGGATCTCCGCTTCTTTCTGGTGTAACGCGTTAACGATGTAAAACACCGAGAGCAGTGCCACCAGCAACCATAGCAGTAGCGCAAGCGCCCGAAACAGATAGCGGGAGACTTTTAACGTGGTACGAAAGGAGACGAGGTATTTCAAAGGGGCGAGGCTCCGCCGTCGGGGTCAAAAAGAATGTGGTTAAGGTAGCGGTAAACGCGGCTTGTCGCAACGTTCACTTGTCTGCTTGCGCAAAACAAAAGGGCCGGAAACCGGCCCTTTATGCGTCAGGAGACGTTACTCGTCAGCGTCATCCGCTGCTTCATCATCGGTGTCCGCTTCCGGGGCGATTTCATCATCCCCTTCCGCGACGCTGCCGTCGATAGAGTCAAGCTCTTCGTCATCCACCGGCTCAGCAACGCGTTGCAGACCGACGACGTTTTCATCTTCCGCAGTGCGGATGAGGATAACGCCCTGGGTGTTACGACCTACCACGCTGATCTCTGACACGCGGGTACGCACCAGCGTACCGGCATCGGTGATCATCATGATCTGGTCCGCGTCGTCCACCTGCACCGCGCCAACAACGGAACCGTTGCGCTCGGTCACTTTGATGGAGATAACGCCCTGCGTGCCGCGAGACTTGGTCGGGTATTCGCTTTCCGCCGTACGTTTACCGTAGCCGTTCTGGGTGACGGTCAGGATTGCGCCTTCGCCACGAGGAACGATCAGGGAAACAACGGAGTCTTCACCCGCCAGCTTGATACCACGCACGCCGGTCGCCGTACGACCCATTGCGCGAACGGCGTTCTCTTTGAAGCGCACCACTTTACCGGCGGCAGAGAAGAGCATCACTTCATCAGAACCGGACGTCAGATCCACGCCGATCAGTTCGTCGCCTTCGTTCAGGTTCACCGCGATAATCCCGGCGGAACGTGGACGGCTGAATTCGGTCAGCGCGGTTTTCTTCACGGTACCGCTCGCGGTCGCCATAAAGACGTTCACGCCCTCTTCGTACTCGCGTACTGGCAGAATGGCGGTGATACGTTCGTTCGCTTCCAGCGGCAGCAGGTTGACGATTGGACGTCCACGCGCGCCACGGCTTGCTTCCGGCAGCTGATAGACTTTCATCCAGTACAGACGGCCCCGGCTGGAGAAGCAGAGGATCGTGTCATGGGTGTTCGCCACCAGCAGACGATCAATGAAGTCTTCTTCTTTAATACGCGCCGCAGATTTGCCTTTACCGCCCCGACGCTGAGCTTCGTAGTCGGTCAACGGCTGATACTTCACGTAGCCCTGGTGAGACAGCGTCACTACCACGTCTTCGCGGTTGATCAGATCTTCAATGTTGATATCAGAGCTGTTGGCCGTGATTTCGGTGCGACGCTCGTCGCCGAACTGATCGCGAACCAGCTCCAGCTCTTCACGGATCACTTCCATCAGGCGCTCTGCGCTACCCAGGATATGCAGCAGCTCGGCAATCTGCTCCAGCAGCTCTTTGTACTCGTCGAGCAGTTTTTCATGCTCAAGGCCGGTCAGTTTCTGCAAACGCAGATCCAGAATCGCCTGGGCCTGCTGTTCAGTCAGGTAGTACTGACCGTCACGCACGCCGAATTCCGGCTCCAGCCACTCAGGACGCGCAGCGTCATCGCCGGCACGTTCCAGCATCGCCGCCACGTTGCCCAGATCCCATGGACGCGCAACCAGCGACGCCTTCGCTTCTGCTGGCGTCGGCGCACGGCGGATCAGCTCGATGATCGGGTCGATGTTCGCCAGCGCAACGGCCAGTGCTTCAAGGATATGGGCACGGTCGCGCGCTTTGCGCAGTTCGAAGATGGTACGGCGAGTCACCACTTCACGGCGGTGACGCACGAACGCGCTCAGGATCTCTTTCAGGTTCATGATCTTCGGCTGGCCATGGTGCAGCGCAACCATGTTGATACCGAAGGAGACCTGAAGCTGAGTCTGGGAGTAAAGGTTGTTCAACACAACTTCACCCACCGCGTCGCGCTTGATTTCAATCACGATGCGCATACCGTCTTTGTCAGACTCGTCACGCAGCGCGCTGATGCCTTCAACGCGTTTTTCTTTTACCAGCTCGGCGATTTTTTCAATCAGTCGCGCTTTGTTCACCTGATACGGGATCTCGTGAACAATAATGGTTTCACGGCCGGTTTTGGCGTCCGCTTCCACTTCGGCGCGGGCACGGATGTAAATCTTGCCGCGACCGGTACGGTACGCTTCTTCAATACCGCGACGGCCATTGATGATTGCCGCCGTCGGGAAGTCCGGGCCCGGGATGTGTTCCATCAGCCCTTCAATGCTGATGTCTTCATCGTCAATGTAGGCCAGGCAGCCGTTGATCACTTCCGTGATATTGTGCGGCGGAATGTTGGTTGCCATACCGACGGCGATACCGGACGAACCGTTCACCAGCAGGTTTGGGATCTTCGTTGGCATGACGTCAGGAATTTTTTCCGTGCCGTCGTAGTTATCAACGAAATCAACCGTCTCTTTTTCCAGGTCAGCCATCAGCTCATGGGCAATCTTCGCCAGACGGATTTCCGTATAACGCATTGCCGCGGCGGAGTCGCCGTCGATAGAACCAAAGTTACCCTGACCATCTACCAGCATGTAACGCAGCGAGAAGGGCTGCGCCATACGGACAATGGTGTCGTACACCGCGGAATCACCATGAGGATGGTATTTACCGATTACGTCACCAACGACACGGGCAGATTTTTTGTAGGCTTTATTCCAGTCATTGCCCAATACGTTCATGGCGTATAGTACGCGACGGTGTACCGGCTTCAGGCCATCGCGGACGTCCGGCAGCGCACGGCCAACAATGACCGACATCGCATAGTCCAGATAGGAGCTTTTCAGCTCTTCCTCGATGTTAACCGGTGTAATTTCTCTCGCAAGGTCGCTCATCTAACCGCTATCCCTCTACTGTATCCCGGATTCAAAGGTCGCAAATTATAACACAGCCGCGGTGATACAGGTAAACCTATACGCTTTATTCACAGGGATTGCCTGATATACTCATTTGTCTTGCTAAATAAGGAGTAAAAGCGCCCATGAATGCCGAAAAATCCCCGGTGGCTCACAACGTTGACCACGAAGAGATTGCCAAATTTGAAGCGGTGGCGTCCCGCTGGTGGGATCTCGAAGGTGAGTTCAAACCTCTGCATCGTATTAACCCGCTGCGTCTGGGCTATATCGCGGAGCGTTCCGGCGGTCTGTTCGGTAAGAAAGTGCTCGACGTCGGCTGCGGCGGCGGCATCCTGGCGGAAAGTATGGCGCGTGAAGGGGCCACCGTCACCGGTCTGGACATGGGCTTCGAACCTCTACAGGTTGCGCGTCTTCATGCGCTGGAGTCCGGTATACAGGTAGAATACGTTCAGGAAACCGTGGAAGAGCACGCGGCAAAACATGCGCACCAGTATGACGTGGTGACCTGCATGGAGATGCTGGAGCACGTTCCCGATCCGCAGTCGGTCGTCAGCGCCTGTGCAAACCTGGTGAAACCGGGTGGACAGGTCTTCTTCTCGACCATCAACCGCAACGGCAAAGCCTGGCTGATGGCCGTGGTAGGCGCGGAATATGTGCTGCGCATGGTGCCGAAAGGGACGCACGACGTGAAGAAGTTCATCAAGCCTGCCGAACTGCTGGGCTGGGTTGACCAGACATGGCTTAAGGAGCAGCACATGACGGGCCTGCACTACAACCCGTTGACCGATAAATTCAAACTTGCCCCGGGCGTGGATGTTAACTATATGTTGCACACAACCGCCAAAAACGACTAACGTCATTCGTTATTCTTATAAAGATTGCGCGACATCATGTTGCGCAATTCTGACCTCCCGTTGAAGAAATCAGCACTCGATCAAATTTTGAATTTTTTTTCTTAATTATTGACATCTCTTCCAGGCCTTACGGCACGAGGACTTAGCCTTTTTTACCCTTTCACAACCTCAATTTAACGTCAAAATCAACCCTTGTACTGAAAAGAATCCTTACTAGAATACTCACCATATAGCGTTCTTCTTATCGCAAAACCCCTATATGTAGTATTTATCCACAGAGTTAGTCACAAGACGGGTCTGTGGATAAGCGGGGGATATTTTTTATTTCACGGACAGGTAAAAACCCACATGAATCAGAGTCTGCTGGTGACAAAGCGCGACGGTACCACCGAGCGTATCAATCTGGACAAAATCCATCGAGTTCTCGACTGGGCAGCAGAAGGACTGAACAACGTATCTATCTCCCAGGTTGAACTGCGTTCTCACATTCAGTTCTACGACGGCATCAAAACGTCTGATATCCACGAAACCATTATCAAAGCAGCGGCAGATCTGATCTCCCGCGACGCACCGGATTATCAGTACCTCGCTGCGCGTCTGGCGATTTTCCACCTGCGTAAAAAAGCCTACGGTCAGTTCGAGCCGCCGAAGCTTTACGATCACGTAGTGAAAATGGTTGAGCTGGGCAAATACGACACGCATCTGCTGGAAGACTATACGGAAGAAGAGTTCGAGCAGATGAACGGGTTTATCGATCACTGGCGCGACATGAACTTCTCCTACGCGGCGGTGAAGCAGCTCGAAGGCAAATACCTGGTTCAGAACCGTGTAACCGGTGAGATCTACGAAAGCGCCCAGTTCCTCTATATTCTGGTGGCAGCCTGCCTGTTCTCTAATTATCCACGCGAAACCCGTCTGGACTACGTGAAGCGTTTCTACGATGCGGTCTCTACGTTCAAGATTTCTCTGCCTACGCCAATCATGTCTGGCGTGCGTACCCCTACCCGTCAGTTCAGCTCCTGCGTCCTGATCGAGTGTGGTGACAGCCTGGATTCCATCAACGCGACCTCCAGCGCCATCGTGAAATACGTTTCCCAGCGTGCCGGTATCGGCATCAACGCCGGTCGTATCCGTGCGCTTGGCAGTCCAATCCGCGGCGGTGAAGCGTTCCACACCGGCTGTATCCCGTTCTACAAGCACTTCCAGACGGCAGTAAAATCCTGCTCTCAGGGCGGCGTGCGCGGTGGCGCTGCGACCCTGTTCTACCCGATGTGGCACCTGGAAGTGGAAAGCCTGCTGGTTCTGAAGAACAACCGCGGCGTGGAAGGCAACCGCGTGCGTCACATGGACTACGGCGTGCAGATCAACAAGCTGATGTACACCCGCCTGCTGAAAGGGGAAGACATCACCCTGTTCAGCCCATCCGACGTCCCGGGCCTGTATGACGCGTTCTTCGCCGATCAGGATGAGTTCGAGCGTCTGTACACCAAATATGAAAAAGACGACAGCATCCGTAAGCAGCGCGTGAAGGCGGTCGATCTGTTCTCCCTGATGATGCAGGAACGTGCTTCTACCGGCCGTATCTACATCCAGAACGTTGACCACTGCAACACCCACAGCCCGTTCGATCCGGTGGTTGCCCCAGTGCGCCAGTCCAACCTGTGCCTGGAGATCGCCCTGCCGACCAAACCGCTGGACGATGTGAACGACGAAAACGGCGAAATCGCGCTGTGTACGCTCTCTGCGTTCAACCTGGGTGCGATTAAGAGCCTGGACGAGCTGGAAGAGCTGGCGGTGCTGGCTGTTCGTGCCCTCGACGCCCTGCTGGACTACCAGGATTACCCAATCCCGGCGGCAAAACGCGGCGCAATGGGCCGTCGCACTTTAGGTATCGGCGTAATCAACTTCGCCTACTGGCTGGCGAAAAACGGCAAGCGTTACTCCGACGGCAGCGCCAACAATCTGACGCACCAGACGTTCGAAGCGATCCAGTACTACCTGATGAAAGCCTCTAACGAGCTGGCGAAAGAGCAAGGCGCGTGCCCGTGGTTCAACGAAACCACTTACGCGAAAGGCATTCTGCCGATCGACACCTATAAAAAAGACCTGGATGCGATCGTCAGCGAGCCGCTGCACCTCGACTGGGAAGGCCTGCGCGAGTCCATTAAAACTCACGGCCTGCGTAACTCCACGCTCTCTGCCCTGATGCCGTCCGAGACCTCTTCGCAGATCTCCAACGCCACTAACGGTATTGAGCCACCGCGCGGGCACGTCAGCATTAAAGCGTCGAAAGACGGCGTGCTGCGTCAGGTGGTACCGGATTACGAAACGCTGGGTGACAACTACGAGCTGCTGTGGGAAATGCCAAACAACGACGGCTACCTCCAACTGGTGGGTATCATGCAGAAGTTTATCGACCAGTCGATCTCTGCCAATACCAACTACGACCCGACGCGCTTCCCGTCCGGCAAGGTACCGATGCAGCAGCTGTTGAAGGACCTGCTGACAGCCTACAAATTTGGCGTGAAAACGCTGTACTATCACAACACCCGTGATGGTGCGGAAGACGCCCAGGACGACCTGGCGCCGTCAATTCAGGACGATGGCTGCGAAAGCGGCGCATGTAAGATCTAATAAATTCCCTCACCCTAACCCTCTCCCACAGGAAGAGGGAACTCTTTCCCCCTCTCCCTGTGGGAGAGGGCCGGGGTGAGGGGAAATAACACCACAGGACTCACCGCAATGGCATATACCACCTTTTCACAGACGAAAAACGACCAGCTCAAAGAGCCGATGTTCTTCGGCCAGCCGGTCAACGTGGCACGCTACGATCAGCAAAAATATGACATCTTCGAAAAGCTGATTGAAAAGCAACTCTCCTTCTTCTGGCGTCCGGAAGAAGTTGACGTTTCCCGCGACCGTATCGATTTCCAGGCGCTGCCGGAACACGAAAAGCACATCTTCCTCAGCAACCTGAAGTACCAGACGCTGCTGGACTCCATTCAGGGACGTAGTCCGAACGTGGCGCTGCTGCCGCTAATCTCGATTCCTGAGCTGGAAACCTGGGTAGAAACCTGGGCGTTCTCCGAGACGATCCACTCCCGCTCTTACACCCACATCATCCGCAACATTGTGAACGATCCGGCGGTGGTGTTTGACGATATCGTCACCAACGAACAGATCCAGAAGCGCGCCGAAGGCATTGCGCACTACTACGACGAGCTGATCGAGATGACCAGCTACTGGCATCTGCTGGGCGAAGGCACGCATAACGTGAACGGCAAAACCGTTACCGTAAACCTGCGGGCCCTGAAAAAGCAGCTCTATCTGTGCCTGATGAGCGTCAACGCGCTGGAAGCAATCCGCTTCTACGTGAGCTTCGCCTGCTCCTTCGCGTTTGCCGAGCGCAAGCTGATGGAAGGTAACGCCAAAATTATCCGTCTGATCGCCCGTGACGAAGCCCTGCACCTGACCGGCACCCAGCATATGCTAAACCTGCTGCGCAGCGGTGCGGACGACCCGGAGATGGCGGAAATCGCCGAAGAGTGCAAACAGGAGTGCTACGACCTGTTCTTGCAGGCCGCCCAGCAGGAGAAAGAGTGGGCAGACTACCTGTTCCGCGACGGCTCCATGATTGGCCTGAACAAAGACATTCTGTGCCAGTACGTTGAGTACATCACTAACATCCGCATGCAGGCTGTGGGTCTCGATCTGCCATTCCAGACGCGCTCTAACCCAATTCCGTGGATCAATACCTGGCTGGTGTCCGATAACGTGCAGGTTGCGCCGCAGGAAGTGGAAGTGAGTTCTTATCTGGTCGGTCAGATTGATTCTGAAGTCAACACCGACGACCTGAGCGACTTCCAGCTCTGATGACGCGCGTAACGCTGAGCCTTTCTGGCACCGAAGTGCTGTGCCAGGAAGAGCACCCTTCCCTGCTGGTGGCGCTTGAAGCGCATCAGGTGGAGGTAGAGTACCAGTGTCGTGAAGGCTATTGCGGCTCCTGCCGCTGCCGTCTGGTCGCAGGCCAGGTGGACTGGCTGACCGAACCGCTGGCCTTTATCAGTGAAGGGGAAATTTTGCCCTGCTGCTGCCGGGCAAAAGGCGATATTGAGATCGAGATGTAAAAAAGGGCCTTACGGCCCTTTTTCTATTTTAAGAACGTCACCGCTTTATCCGGGAAATCCGTAAACAGCCCGTCCACGTCCGCCTGCTTATACAACACCTCGTAAAGCTGATTCACATCGGTGGCATATGGCGGCAGCTGATCGGCACGCACCGTGTACGGATGCACCTGCATCTTGCTGGCGTGCGCCTCTTTCACCATCGCCGTTAGCTTCACGTGACCCGGCGTTGCGCCTTCCGCCACCAGCATGTGGTAATCCGGCCCGATGCCGTCGGCGTACTGCGCAATCTGCTTCATCGCGCCCGGCTTAAACATCCAGTCGTAGCTGTAGTTCACCCACTTCCCGTCCGGCTGCTTCTCCTGGGTTTCATTCCAGTCGGTATAGGCAATCAGCTGCACCAGATTGAGATCCATCCCCATCTTCGGCTCCAGCTCGGTTTTGATGCGCTTCAGCTCGGCGGCGTCAAAACACTGCAGGTAGACTTTGTCCTGCTTGCTGGTGTAGCCGTACTGTTTGAGCACCTCCAGCGTCTTCGCGGCAATGTCTTTCCCTTCCTGATGGTGGAACCATGGGGCTTTGATTTCCGGGTAGATGCCGATGTTTTTACCGGTGGAGTGGTTCAGTCCCTGAACAAACTCAATCTCTTCCTGGAAGGTATGGATCCGAAAGTCAGATTTGCCCATCGGGAAACGTCCCGGATAGACCTGCACCTTCTTGCCGTTTTCAATCTCGAAGCCTTCGGTGAACTTCAGGGAGCGGATCTCCGCCAGCGTGAAGTCAATGGCGTAGAAGCGGCCATCTTTGCGGGCGCGATCCGGGAAACGCTCTGCTACGTCCGTCACGCGGTCAAGATAATGGTCGTGCAGGACGACCAGCTGGTCGTCCTTCGTCATCACCAGATCCTGCTCCAGGTAATCCGCCCCCTGCGCATAGGCCATCGCTTTTGCCGGCAGCGTATGCTCTGGCAGATAGCCGCTCGCACCTCGGTGGGCAATAACGATTTTATCCGCCGCCAGCGCGGAGCCTGTCATCAGGCCCGCCAGCAGCAGGCCGGTTGCTAACTGAGTTAATTTCATCGCAAAGCTCCTTATTGACGACGCGCCAGCACTTCCGCGTGGTGACGTTTTTCACCGATCATCACAACAACCAGCAGCAGCACCGCCAGCACGCTGCCGCCGATCATCACCATAAAGCCGCCGTCCCAGCCGAAGAAGTCAACGGTATAGCCCACGATGGCGCTCGCCGCGACCGAACCGCCGAGGTAGCCGAACAGGCCGGTAAAGCCCGCCGCCGTGCCTGCCGCTTTCTTCGGCGCCAGCTCCAGCGCGTGCAGGCCGATCAGCATAACCGGACCATAAATCAGGAAGCCGATGACGATCATACAGGCCATATCCACACCCGGATTACCCGGCGGGTTAAGCCAGTAAACGACCGTCGCGATGGTCACCAGCGTCATAAAGAACACGCCCGTTGCCCCACGGTTGCCCTTAAACACTTTGTCCGACATCCAGCCGCAGATCAGCGTGCCGGGAATGCCCGCGTATTCATACAGGAAATAGGCCCAGGAAGATTTATCCAGCGCGAAATGCTTCACCTCTTTCAGGTAAGTCGGGGACCAGTCGAGGATGCCGTAACGCAGCAGGTAGACAAACACGTTCGCCACCGCGATGTACCACAGCAGCTTGTTCGGCAGCACGTACTTCATGAAGATTTGCTTCGCGGTCAGCTCTTCTTCGTGCTTCTCGCTGTAATCATCCGGATAGTCATTTTTGTACTCTTCAATCGGCGGCAGGCCGCAGGACTGTGGGGTGTCGCGCATCAGAGCGAAGGCGATAATCGCCACCAGAATGGCGCCAAAGGCAGGCATATAGAGCGCCGCGTGCCAGTCGTTGAACCAGGCCATCCCCAGCAGGAACAGCAGCGGCGGAAGCCCGCCCCCGACGTTATGCGCACAGTTCCAGACCGATACAATTCCACCACGCTCTTTCTGTGACCACCAGTGAACCATGGTGCGTCCGCATGGCGGCCATCCCATCCCCTGGAACCAGCCGCAGAGGAACAGCAGCACGAACATGATGGCAATGCTTGAGGTCGCCCACGGCACAAAGCCCATGAACAGCATCACCGCTGCCGCGAGGATCAGACCGGCGGGCAGGAACACGCGCGGATTCGAACGATCCGACACCGACCCCATAATGAACTTTGAAAAACCGTACGCGATGGAGATCCCCGACAGCGCAAATCCCAGATCGCCGCGAGAGAAGCCCTGCTCCACCAGGTACGGCATGGCGAGCGCAAAGTTTTTACGTACCAGATAGTACGCCGCATACCCGAAGAAGATCCCGAGGAAGATTTGCCAACGCAGACGGCGGTAGAGAGGATCAATCTCTGCCTCTGGCAGTCGCGCCCGATGTGGCGCAGGTTTAAAGATACTGAGCATAACAGCCTCCGTGGCCTTTCAAAAAATGACCGGGCATCTCGCGCCCGGCTACAGAGGCGGCGATGTTAAGAAATCACGGTGAATGTTACTGTGAATCAACGCACAGATTGTTACAGAAATATGACAGAATGCGCAAAAAAGCGCATGAAATCACGTTTCACTTTCGAATTTCGCGCGTTTATGTTCGAAATCAAACAAACCACACGATCAATGTGGCTAAATGCAAAAAAACGAACATAGAGGAAAGGCAATGACAATTCACGATCCACGCTTCAGCGATGTGATTATCATTGGCGGTGGCGCGACGGGTGCCGGCATCGCACGCGACTGCGCCCTGCGGGGATTGAGCGTCACGCTTCTGGAACGCCACGATATCGCCACCGGCGCGACGGGACGTAACCACGGTCTGTTGCACAGCGGCGCCCGCTATGCGGTCACTGACGCTGAGTCAGCGCGCGAGTGTATCGCTGAAAACCAGATCCTCAGGCGCATCGCCCGCCACTGCGTTGAACCGACCAACGGTCTTTTTATCACCCTTCCAGAAGACGACCTCGGCTTTCAGCAAACCTTTATCACCGCCTGCACGGCGGCAGGCATTCAGGCCGAGGCGATCGATCCTGCGCAGGCGCGCCGTCTTGAACCCTCGGTAAACCCGGCGTTACTGGGCGCGGTAAAAGTACCGGACGGAACCGTTGATCCTTTCCGCCTGACCGCCGCCAATATGCTCGACGCGCGGGAACATGGCGCCCAGATCCTGACCGGGCATCACGTCACCGGGCTTATTCGCGAAGGGAATACCGTGCGCGGAGTGCGCGTGTTTGATGCGCAGTACAACGAACACCGCGAGCTGTATGCCGCCGTCGTGGTCAACGCGGCGGGGATCTGGGGCCAGCGCATCGCGGAATACGCGGACCTGTCGGTGCGCATGTTCCCGGCGAAAGGCTCGCTGCTGATCCTCGACCACCGCATCAATAACCATGTCATCAACCGCTGCCGTAAACCGTCTGACGCCGATATCCTCGTGCCGGGGGACACCATTTCGTTAATCGGCACGACCTCAATGCATGTGGACTACAGCGAAATTGATTACAACCGCGTCACCGCTGAAGAGGTGGATATCCTGCTGCGCGAAGGGGAAAAGCTGGCCCCGGTGATGGCGCAGACGCGTATTCTGCGTGCCTACGCGGGCGTGCGTCCCCTCGTCGCCAGCGATAACGATCCGAGCGGGCGTAACGTCAGCCGCGGCATCGTACTGCTCGATCACGCCGAACGTGACGGCATGGACGGATTTATCACCATTACCGGCGGCAAGCTGATGACCTACCGGCTGATGGCCCAGTGGGCCACCGATGCCGTCTGCCGTAAGCTCGGCAACACCGCGCCGTGCGTGACGGCGGAACAGGCCCTGCCCGGCTCGCAGCAATCGACAGAAAAAACGCTGCACAAAATCATTTCACTCCCTGCCCCGCTTCGCGGTTCGGCGATTTACCGCCACGGCGACCGCACCCCGACCTGGCTCGGTGAAGGGCGACTCAGCCGCAGCCTGGTGTGCGAATGCGAAGCCGTGACCGCAGGCGAGGTGCAGTATGCCGTGGAAAACCTGACGGTGAACAACCTGCTCGATTTACGCCGCCGCACGCGCGTCGGGATGGGCACCTGTCAGGGGGAGCTGTGCGCCTGCCGTGCCGCCGGGCTGCTGCAACGTTTTCACGCCACCACGTCAACCCAGTCGCTTGCCCAACTCAGCGATTTTTTAAACGAGCGCTGGAAAGGCATTCAGCCCGTCGCCTGGGGCGATGCCCTGCGCGAAAGCGAATTTACCCGCTGGGTCTATCAGGGGCTTTGCGGTCTGGAGAAGGAGCACAACCATGAAATTTGATACCGTGATTGTGGGTGGGGGGCTGGCGGGCCTGCTGTGCGGCCTCAAACTGACGCAGCGGGGTCTGCGCTGCGCCATTGTCACTCGCGGTCAGAGTGCTCTGCACTTCTCCTCCGGCTCGCTGGATTTACTGGGCGCGCTATCGTTCGCCGATCTGCCGCCTGAACATCCCTACCGCCTGACGGGCGCAGAGAATATGGCCCGCTTTGCCTGCGAAACCGAACACCTGCTCACTGCCTGCGGCGCACGCATGCAGGGTGACGCCGAGCAAAACCATCAGCGCGTCACGCCACTCGGCACCCTGCGCGCCGCCTGGCTTAGCCCAGAAGAGGTGCCTGTCGCTCCCATCGCTGCCGAGCGCGTGCGGGTGGTGGGGATCAGCGGTTTCCTTGATTTCCAGCCACATCTGGCCGCCGCGTCTCTCAGACAGCAGGGTGTTCAGGTGGATACAGCGGAGATTGATCTCCCCGAACTCGACGTGCTGCGCGAAAACCCCAGCGAGTTTCGTGCGGTGAACATTGCCCGCCTGCTGGATAATGAAAGTTACTGGCCGCAGCTGTACGCGGCGCTTCAACCGCTCGGCGAGACCTGCGACGCCCTGTTTATGCCCGCCTGTTTTGGCTTAACGGACAACCGGCTCTGGCGCTGGCTCTCGGCGCGCCTGCCCTGTACGCTCGGTTTACTGCCGACGCTCCCCCCTTCCGTGCCCGGCATTCGTCTGCATACCCAGCTTCAGCGTCAGTTTGTCGCCCAGGGTGGCGTCTGGATGGCAGGCGACGAAGTGAAAAAAATCACCCTGGCTGAGGGCGCGGTAAGCGATATCTGGACCCGCAACCACGGCGACATCCCGCTTCGCGCACGCTATACGGTGCTGGCAAGCGGCAGTTTCTTCAGTAACGGTCTGCTAAGCAGCCGGGATGGCGTGCGTGAGGCAATACTCGGGCTGGATGTCCGGCAAAGCGCTTCCCGCGCGGACTGGTATCAAAGCGATTTCTTCACCCCGCAGCCCTGGCAGCAGTTCGGCGTGATCGTCGACAGCCAACTGCGCCCGCGGCTGGGCGGGGAACCGGTTGAAAATCTTTACGCCATCGGCTCGGTTCTGGGCGGGTACGATCCCGTGGCGCAGGGCTGCGGTGGCGGCGTCTGCGCCGTCACCGCGCTGCATGTCGCGGAGCAGATTATCCAGCGCAGGGAGAGAGCACAATGAACGACACCCGATTTGAAAGCTGTATCAAATGCACGGTCTGCACCACGGTTTGCCCGGTCAGCGGCGTCGATCCGCGCTATCCCGGCCCGAAACAGGCCGGTCCCGACGGGGAGCGTCTGCGCCTGAAGGATGGCGCGCTCTACGACGAGGCGCTGAAATACTGCATCAACTGCAAACGCTGCGAAGTTGCCTGCCCGTCGGACGTGAAAATAGGCGATATCATCCAGCGCGCCCGCGCCCGCTACAGTACGAAAAAACCGACGCTGCGTGACGCGATACTGAGCCACACCGATCTAATGGGCAGCCTCTCGACGCCTTTCGCACCGGTCGTCAATGCCGCCACCGCCCTGAAGCCGGTGCGCAGGCTGCTGGATGCGACGCTCAAAATCGACCATCACCGCAGTCTGCCGAAATATTCTCACGGTACCTTCCGCCGCTGGTATAAATCCGTGGCGGCAGAACAGGCGCAGTTCGCTGAGCAGGTCGCCTTCTTCCACGGCTGCTACGTGAACTACAACCATCCGCAGCTGGGAAAAGACCTGCTGAAAGTGCTGAACGCCATGGGGACGGGCGTTCAGCTGCTGAGCAAAGAAAAGTGCTGCGGCGTTCCGCTGATTGCCAACGGTTTCATCGACAAAGCGCGCAAGCAGGCGAGCAGCAACGTCACCTCTTTACGTGAGGCGATCGTCGACAAAGGGATACCGGTACTGGCGACGTCGTCAACCTGTACCTTCACGCTGCGCGATGAATATCCGCATCTGCTGGATGTGGATAACACCGGCCTGCGCGAGCACATTGAGCTGGCGACCCGTTTTCTCTGGCGCAAGCTGGACAGCGGGCAGACGTTACCGCTGGGCAAATTGCCGCTGAAGGTGGTATATCACACGCCATGTCATATGGAGAAGATGGGCTGGTCGATCTATACGCTGGATCTGCTGCGGCTGATCCCGGGGCTGGAGCTGACGGTGCTGGACTCACGCTGCTGCGGCATCGCTGGCACCTACGGATTCAAGCGTGAAAACTACCCAACGTCACAGGCCATTGGCGCGCCGCTGTTCCGGCAGATTGAAGAGAGCGGCGCAGATATCGTGGTGACGGACTGTGAAACCTGCAAGTGGCAGATCGAGATGTCCACCAGCAAACGCTGTGAACATCCCATTACCTTGCTGGCAAAAGCGCTGGCGTAACCGTTGCCGGGGACACTGCCCCGGCACACTCTCACTCTACGAATAGCGATTCCACGACGTTGATCCAGCCGTGCTCACTGGCGACCTCTTTCCCGTTCAGCCAGCGGCGCAGCATGTTCAGCGCCATCATCGCGCACACCTCCTGACGTACGGCCAGGCTGTGGCGGGTAATGCTCATCCTGACGCGCAGGGCGTGCGTTCCTTCCGGCGTTGCCAGGGCAAAGTTGAGGTGCTCCTCATCCAGCCCGCCCACAAACAGCGCCAGTCCGGCGAAATGCTTCACTCTGCGCTCGGATGCCCAGCGCGCCGTCTGCGCCAGCGTCTCCTGCTGGAACGGCACCACTTCACTGGCCAGCAGCGGCGCACCCGCCCGGGTAAGCTGAAGCGCCAGAAGCCCACCGGTAAACTGCTCGCTTAACGTCACGCTCAGCTGGCGGGACTGCAAATGCGCTGCGATCTGCGCCGGCAGCCCTTCCGTGCCTTCGAAAATCAGGCTTTCCCCGGCGACGCGCCGCACTTCCGGCCACAGTGCCAGCATAGCGGCTTTCTCTGACGCCGGTCCGGTCAGCTTCAGTTCAATAATCGGCATGGAGGAGCGATAGCCCATCGACACGCCGGGAGGCAGTTGCAGGTGATCGAGGCTCTGAGCCAGATCGCTTTCCGAGCGACCAAAGGTGGTCAGACGCAGGCACAGCGGCGGTTCAGGCAGCGTAAAGCGCGCGCGCAGGCGCGGCAGGATCTGCTGCTCGACCATCACTTTAAATTCCGACGGCACGCCCGGAGTGAAGAACATCAGGCAGCGGTTCAACTGAACGGCAAACCCGCAGGCGGTGCCGACTGGGTTATCAATCAGTTCCGCGCTGGCGGGAATTTCAGCCTGCTTGCGGTTGCTGGGGGCCATCACGCGGCCACGCCCGGAGAAAAAGCGCTCCATCTGCGCCAGCCACGCCTCATGCAGGACCAGGCCTTCGCCTTTGGCCGTGGCGGCGGCCAGCGCGCTGAGATCGTCGCTGGTAGGTCCCAGCCCGCCGTTCAC
This sequence comes from Enterobacter sp. BWH52, assembly GCF_001037565.1. Classification (NCBI taxonomy): domain Bacteria; kingdom Pseudomonadati; phylum Pseudomonadota; class Gammaproteobacteria; order Enterobacterales; family Enterobacteriaceae; genus Enterobacter; species Enterobacter sp. BWH52. The sequence goes on from NZ_KQ089854.1 coordinate 3,105,869, forward strand.
AATCAGCACGTCGCAGCGTTCGCTGCGCTCGCGCAGAACGTTGACCAGCGACTCAAGGTTGTCACCTACGGTGTTGCGGCGCGTTAACGGTAATCCTTGCTCAAAGAAGAGATCGGCGAGCCAGGCGGCATTGGTATCAATGATTTGCCCATGAAGCACTTCGTCGCCAGTGGATAACATTTCCACGTTTATCATTGTGTTCTCCCATTTCAATGGTCAAAACACTATAGCGCAATCAAAGACCGGGGGAAGAGAGAAACTGGCGCGACTGAACGCCGCGCCGAGAGGATTAGAAACCGGCGCTAACGCCAACGTACGGGCCGTCTGCCAGGGCGTTGTCGCGGTTGCCGTCTTTACCGGCCAGGTTCAGATAGCGATAACCCGCTTCGATGGTGATTGGACGCATGATGGTCCAGCGCGCGCCGGCGTTAGCTTCCTGATAGCTGTCGATGCCGCTGGAGAGGGAATCCGGGGAGTAGTAGTACTCACCGAACAGGCCAAAGCTGTCGCCAATTTTCCACTGCAAGCCGCCGCCCACTGCCGCCGCGTAGCCTTCGTCGCCGTCGTTCGGGTTGGTGTAAATGCCTTTACCCCCGACGGTCGCCAGGAAGGGACCCAACGGCACGTTGAAGCCGAGGCCCAGGCTTGCCGCATCGCCGTCGTCGTCGTTATGCGTCCAGCCGCCGGTCATTGCCAGGCCTGCGCTGTCCGTGCCAAGACCGAAGCCCAGATGGGTATAATCTTGTCCCGCCGAGCCGTTGAAGGAAATTGCGTTTGCCGCTGCTGAAACAAACATCAGGCCGCTTAAGCCCATTAATGCCACTTTTTTCATTGTCGTGATCCCGCACAATTTATTCAGAGATGTCCAAAAACCGCGAGATTTTAACCTGCCTGCCTGTGTGATCAATGGACTCCGCGTGCGGCAGGCAATTAGTTTGTAACGATTTGATAATATCGGCATTTATATCAGCATCAGAAAGCGCATTTTCACGCTCAGCCCACCCAGATTTTCACTGGGCATCAGCTGAAGATGGCTGCGGTGCAGGCGGGCAATATCGTTAGCCAGCGCCAGGCCAATGCCGGACCCGGCGGCATCACCCACGTTTTCCAGACGATGAAACGGCAGCATGGCCTGGGAGATCTGGTCTTCAGCAATACCCGGTCCGCTGTCCTCCACGCTCAGCTCAACGGCATCGTTAGCCGTGCGCAGGTACACCGTCACGATGCCCTGCTCCGGCGTGTATTTGATCGCGTTCTCCAGCAGGTTGGCGCAGAGTTCACCCAGCAGCACGTCATCACCCTCAATCATTACAGGCTGCTGTACGCCGTCATAACCGAGATCGATACCCTTGCTGCGCGCCTGCGCCAGCCGGGAAAAGCAGCAGTTTTGCACCACCTGCACCAGATCGACAGGGGCAAACTGTCGCTCCCCCTGCTCTTTTCGCTTCACCGCTGAAAGCTGCAACAGCCTTTCTGTCAGCACGATGGTGTTATCCAGCGTGACGTTCATCGCCCGTAAGCTCTCCTGCCACAGGGCCGGATCGTTACGCGTCAGGGCAACCGATACCTGGGTTTTCAGCACCGCCAGCGGCGTTTTGAGCTGGTGTGAGGCGTCAGCATTAAAGCGCGCCTGTCGCGAAAGCACGCCGCGTAACCTGTCGATATAGCGGTTAAATGCCACAATCAGCAGCCGCGTTTCCGACCAGGGCAGCAGCTCCGGCAGCGGGGCCAGTAGCCCGGGCTCACGGCGCACCATCAGCGAAGAGAGCTGCCGCATCGGGCGCAGCACGCGACGCAGCAGCCACGCGGTCAGGACCAGCGTCAGCAGCACCAGCAGCCCCTGCGACACGAGCGAGGAAAACAGCAGCTGAGTGGCCAGATAGCGCCGCGACTGCAACGTTTCGGCGACGTAGATTTCCGCCATGCCGAACACACTCTCCTCGTTAACCGGCTGGAGCAGCTTCGCCACGCGGATCGCCTGCCCGCGATACTCGGTATGATAAAACCACGCCAGCGCCGGATAGTGGGAGGTGCGCGACGTGGAGGGGGGCATATTCGGCAGATCGTCATAGCCGGAGATCGTCCGCCCGTCAGGGTCCACGACCTTGTAGTAGAGGCGATCGTTCATGTTCAGCTCGAAGCTGTCGAGCACGACCCACGGCACGTTCACCTGGAGCTTGCCGTTGTGCACCACCAGCCGCTCTGACACCGTGCGCGCCGAGGATAACAGCGTGCGGTCATAGGCCTGCGTCGCCGCCTGTAGCGCGCTAACGTAGCTGTTAAAGGCTGACAGTCCCCATAACAGCAGCAGCGGCAAACCCAGAAAAAGCAAAAGTTGCAGGTAAAGCGACTGCGGCTTAACCCACTTCATCGCCGCACTCCAGCACGTAGCCCAGCCCCCGGAGGGTGGTGATCCGCACGCCGCTGCCGGTCAGCTTCTTACGCAGACGGTGAATATAGAGATCGATGCTCTCGGGGCTGACGTCGTCGTTCAGGCTGAACACCTGGTCGAAAAGCTGTTGCCGGGAGACGGGACGGGTCCGACGGTGCATCAGCACCTTCAGCAAAGAGAGTTCGCGCGGCGTGAGGGAAAGGGGTTCATCGCGCAGCAGAAAAAAGCCTTCATCATCGTACTCCAGCTCTCCCAGCCGCTGGCGCTCCTGGGTTCGCCCTTCACTGCGGCGCAGCAGCGCACGCAGGCGGGCATCAAGCTCCTCCAGCTCGAACGGTTTCGGCAGGTAGTCATCCGCCCCGGCATTCAGCCCCTTAACCCTGTCTGCCACGTTGCTGCGGGCGGTAAGAAACAGCACGGGCAACGTCTGCCCGCGCTTTCTCAGCCGATGCACCACCTCCAGCCCGTCGAAACCGGGCATGCCGATATCAAGGATCGCGACGGCATAGTTTTCTCCCTGCAAAAGATGATCGGCCGCCCGTCCATCGTTGACGCAATCCACGGCAAATCCGTTTTGTACCAGCGCTTTTTCCAGCCAGTGAGCCAGCTCACGATTATCTTCCGCCAGTAAGAGACGCATATCACATCCTGTAAAGTTGGTGTCGCAGTGAAAGGGAAATGAAAGGTTATTGTTTTAACAATCACGCAACGGAACCGCTACAAGGTGGTTCACATAATCAGAAAAAAGACACCCGTACCCGTACTCCCGGTTCTCCGGCGTGAGGATAAACGATGAAAAAACAATTACTTTCTACCCTTGCTGCAAGCGTATTGCTGTTGAGTGCCTCTGTTGTCCAGGCGCAGGACGCGCCATCCCGTACCGAATGTATCGCCCCGGCCAAACCCGGCGGCGGCTTCGACCTGACCTGTAAGCTGATTCAGGTCAGCCTGCTGGAGACGAAGGCCATTGAGAAACCGATGCGCGTTACCTACATGCCCGGCGGCGTGGGCGCGGTAGCCTATAACGCCATCGTCGCCCAGCGCCCTGCCGAAGCGGGCACCGTGGTGGCCTTCTCCGGCGGTTCGCTGCTGAACCTGTCGCAGGGGAAATTTGGTCGTTATGACGTGAATGACGTGCGCTGGCTCGCCACCGTAGGCACCGATTACGGCATGATCGCCGTGCGCGCGGACTCTCCGTGGAAATCCCTCAAAGATCTGCTTACCGCCATGGAAAAAGATCCGAACAGCGTGGTCATTGGCGCGGGCGCCTCTATTGGCAGCCAGGACTGGATGAAAGCCGCGCTGCTGGCGCAGCAGGCCAAAGTGGATCCGCACAAGATGCGTTACGTGGCCTTTGAAGGCGGCGGCGAGCCGGTGACGGCGCTGATGGGCAATCACGTCCAGGCGGTATCGGGCGATCTCAGCGAAATGGTGCCCTACCTGAGCGGGGATAAGATCCGCGTGCTGGCGGTCTTCTCAGAAAACCGTCTGCCGGGCCAGCTGGCAGACGTCCCAACCGCCAAAGAGCAGGGTTATAACCTGGTCTGGCCGATCATCCGCGGCTTCTTCGTCGGGCCAAAAGTGACCGACGCCGAATACCAGTGGTGGGTGGATACCTTCGCAAAACTTCAGCAAACCGAGGAGTTCAAAAAACAGCGCGATCTGCGCGGGCTGTTTGAGTTCAACCTGAACGGCAAGCAGCTGGACGAGTATGTCAAAAAACAGGTGAATGACTACCGCGTACAGGCGAAAGCCTTTGGTCTGGCGAAATAACCGGAGGCGCTATGAGCGATCGCATTTTTGCCGGGATATGGCTGCTGCTCTGCATTGGCGGCATGTTCGTCGCCTGGCAGATCCACAGCGAATACAGCTATGAACCCGTGGGGCCACGCCCCTTTCCCGTCGGCATTGTCGGCCTGATGCTGCTCTGCTCGGTAGCGCTGCTGCTGCGCCATCCGGATACCGTGGAGTGGCCGCCACGCCGAACGCTGCAACGTCTGCTGGTAATGGTGATTGTCCTGCTGATGTACGCGTGGGGCTTTGAATGGCTCGGCTTCCCGATTGCCACCGCCCTGCTGACGATGGTGATTGGCATACTATTTAACGCCTCGCTGCCTGCGGCGGGGATCTCCGGGGTCGTACTGGGCATTTTACTCTGGTACGCCTTCGACCGCCTGCTGGACGTGACCCTGCCGCTTGGCGCATGGTTTAACTAACGGAGCACGCTATGGATACCTGGATCTATCTCTCTCAGGGGTTCGCGGTAGCGATGACCCCGGAAAACCTGGTGATCGCCCTGATCGGCTGTTTCGTCGGGACCATCGTCGGCCTGCTGCCGGGCCTTGGACCTATCAACGGCGTGGCGATTTTACTGCCGCTGGCCTTTGCGCTGCACCTGCCTGCGGAATCGGCGCTGATCCTGCTGGCGACGGTTTATATCGGCTGCGAATACGGGGGGCGTATTTCCTCGATTCTGCTTAACGTGCCCGGCGATGCCGCCGCCATTATGACCGCGCTGGATGGCTATCCAATGGCGCAGCATGGACGCGGCGGCGTGGCGCTCTCTATTTCCGCCGTCAGCTCGTTCTTTGGCTCCCTGATCGCCATTGGCGGCATCATCCTCTTCGCCCCGGCGCTGGCCCAGTGGTCGCTGGCGTTTGGTCCGGCCGAGTATTTTGCCCTGATGGTGTTCGCTATCGCCTGTCTCGGCAGCATGATGGCGCAGAATCCGCTGAAGTCGTTTTTGTCTGCGTTGATTGGCCTCAGTCTGGCCACCGTCGGCGTGGATGCCAACACCGGGGTTTATCGTTTTACCTTCGACAGCGTTCATCTCTCCGACGGCGTGCAGTTTATCGTCGTGGTGATTGGTCTGTTCTCTGTCTCAGAAATCTTACTGATGCTGGAACATACCAGCAGCGGGCAGACGCTGGTGCGTAAAACCGGACGTATGCTCTTTAATGCCAAAGAGGGGGCGCAGTGTGTGGGTGCCACCCTGCGTTCGTCGGTGATCGGTTTCTTCGTCGGCATTCTGCCCGGCGCGGGGGCGACTATCGCCAGCGCCATCACCTACATGACCGAGAAAAAGCTGAGCGGCAACAGCGACAGCTTCGGCAAAGGCGATATCCGCGGCGTGGCGGCGCCGGAGGCGGCGAATAACGCCTCGGCCTGCGGCTCGTTTATCCCGATGCTGACCCTCGGCGTGCCGGGCTCCGGCACCACGGCGGTAATGATGGGCGCGCTGACGCTCTATAACATCACCCCGGGTCCGGCGATGTTTACCGAGCAGCCCGATATCGTCTGGGGTTTGATTGCCGCCCTGCTGATCGCCAACGTGATGCTGCTGGTAATGAACATCCCGCTGATCGGCCTGTTCACCCGCATGCTGACCATTCCCCTGTGGTTCCTGGTCCCGGCCATCGCCGCCGTCTCTGCGGTTGGGGTGTACGCGGTGCACAGCACCACCTTCGACCTGGTGTTGATGGTGCTGCTCGGCGTGCTGGGCTACATTCTGCGCAAGATGCACTTCCCGATGTCGCCGCTGATTTTAGGGTTTGTGCTGGGGGAAATGCTGGAGCAGAACCTGCGCCGCGCCCTCTCCATCAGCAACGGCAACATGGGGATCCTGTGGGAGAGCAACGTAACGAAGATCCTGCTGGCAATGGCGATTATGGTGATTGTCGTGCCGCCGGTGCTGCGCTGGATCCGCCGACGCCAGCACAAACCGCAGCCGGATATCGGCTGATTAGCCCCTCAACAGGGCATTGACCCACTGCTTTAACGCCTGGCGGGAGATTTTAATCCCGCCATTTTTCAGTTCTGACGGCAGCGCCAGCCAGTGTACCGGCTGCTCAAAGCGCGCCAGCCTGCCCTGAACCCACTCCGGCAGCAGCGTGATATCCGTGCCCGGCTCGCATTCCACCACCGCCACCGGGCGTTGCCCGTACTCGGCATCATCCAGCGGAACGACAAACGCCTGGCTTACCTGCGGATGCGTGGCGATAACGCGCTCCAGCGCTTCCGGCTGGATCCCTTCTCCGCCGCTGAAAAAGAGATTGTCCATTCGGCCCAGAATGGTCAGGCGCCCGTCATGCCACTCGCCGCGATCCCGGGTGGCGAACCAGCCCTGCGCATTGACCAGCGGCAATAATGCGCCGTCTCGCCAGTAGCCTGCCGCCATGCTTTCCGCCCGGATCCAGACTTCACCGTTTACCACCTGAACGTCTCTGCCCGGCAGCGCGCTGCCCACGTCCGGCGCGCCGTCGGCCTCTTTGGCGCAGACGGTGGAGGCGAACTCGGTCAGACCGTAGCCGCAGAATGTACGGATCCCCTGCTCGCGCGCCTGTTCGGTCAGCGCAACGGGGATTTCCGCCCCGCCGAGCAACACGGCTTTCAGCGCGACGGGATGGTGTGAATTAAGCAGTCGCCACAGCTGCGTTGGCACCAGCGAGGCATGGGTACAGCCCTGTAGCGCCTGCTCAAGCGGCTGTTTTACGCGTACGGTGAGACGGCCTCCGCCCTGTAACCAGCGCCACAAAATCCCCTGACCGGAGACGTGAAACAGCGGCAGAGAGAGCAGCCAGTCGTCGCTATCGCCGTAAGGCATCAGCGCCAGCACCCCTTTTGCGCTGGCAAGGTGGGCGGCACAGGTGTGCACCGCCGCTTTTGGCAAACCGGTGGAGCCGGAGGTGAGCGTCATTGAGGCCAGTCGTTCTGCCCGCCACGTCACGCCCCCCTGCCCCTCGCCCTCTCTTAATGCCAGCGCGGGCAGACCGTCATACTCACCGTTAAGCACCAGCGCAAAACGCAGGGTCATCTGCGGCAGGAGGACGTCCAGCAGCGGACGGGGAAGCTGAGGGTTCACCGGCAAAATGCGGGCGCCGCACTGAAGCAGCGCCAGCCAGGCCAGCAGGGTCTGCGGGTGGTTGTGGGCGAGCAGCATGACGCCGTCACCGTCAGCAACGCCCTGAGACTGAAAACCGGCTGCCAGACGATCGATACGCTTGCCCAGCTGAGTCCAACTGAGCGTTACATCGTCTAAACGCAGCGCGGGTTTATCGGCACGCCGGGTGCGCCAGTGCCGCCACGGCCAGTCGGTAAAACTCATCGCAATGGCTCCAGCGCCCCGACGTCGAGGCACGGCAAGGTGCTGCCAGGCCACTGGCGAATCAGCTGGGCCTGCATCAGGTTTAGCGTATCGAGACCGGGAACGGTGTCCGGCGTTAACCATGCAGCGATGCCCGCCAGCTGCGTCAGGCCGAGGCTGGATTCGATGGATGAACTGATCACCGCCGTCAGCCCTGCGGCATGGGCCGCCGCAACCTGCTCGCGCACCTTGTCGAGGCTGCCGGTCAGCGTTGGCTTAATCACCACGGCCCTGACGCCCGGCTCGGCGGCAAACGCGAAATCGGCTTCGCGCAGGCTCTCATCCCAGGCAATGGCGATGCCGGTTTCCCGGGCGAAGGCGCGAGAGTCGTCGCGCGTTTTGCACGGCTCTTCGAGAAACGCGATGCGGTTGCGGTACGCCGGGTTGACGTACTTCGCAAACTGCTGCGCCCTGAGCGGTGTCCAGGCGCGGTTGGCGTCCAGGCGCAGGTGCAGATCGGGAATGGCTTCCAGTAACAGATTAACCACCATCCCGTCGCGCACCGCTTCGTACAGGCCGACCTTTATTTTCGCCACCTTCTCGCCAGGCATCGCGGAAAGGAGCGCGAAAAGTTCATCCGGATCGCCAGTACAGAGCGGCGCGGCGCGATAGTTCGCCGCCTCCGGCAAACTGCCGTCCAGCTCTGCCAGCGCGCAGCTGATGCCGAACGCGACGGAAGGAACGTCCGGCAGCGCCGGATCTTCTCCCTCGCGCCAGGCGTGCGTCCAGGCCATCAGCGCGGCCTGCGCCTCGTCGAGCGTTTCCAGGCTAAAGCCCGGAAGTGGGGCTATCTCGCCCCACCCTTCCCGCTCGCCCTCCCGGAGGTGCACGAAAAAGCCGTCACGGGTTTTTAACCGCCGTTCACGCAGCACCACGCCCGCGTCCATCGGTATCTGCCAGCGGTAAACCTGCACGCGACGCATTACGGGTTCCGTTTGTATTTGCTGAAGTCTGGCTGGCGTTTTTCGTTGAACGCGTTGCGCCCTTCCTGACCCTCTTCGGTCATATAGAACAGCATGGTGGCGTTACCTGCCAGCTCCTGAAGGCCCGCCTGACCGTCACAGTCGGCGTTGAGGGCCGCTTTCAGGCAGCGCAGCGCCATTGGGCTGTTTTGCAGCATTTCGCGACACCAGCGCACGGTCTCTTTTTCCAGATCGGCGATCGGCACCACGGTGTTAACCAGCCCCATATCCAGCGCTTCCTGCGCATTGTACTGACGGCACAGGAACCAGATTTCGCGGGCTTTTTTCTGGCCGACAATGCGCGCCATATAGGACGCGCCCCAGCCGCCGTCGAAAGAGCCGACTTTCGGGCCAGTCTGACCGAAAATGGCATTTTCCGCCGCGATCGTCAGGTCACACATCATGTGCAGCACGTGACCGCCGCCGATGGAATACCCTGCCACCATCGCGACCACCGGTTTTGGACAGGTGCGGATATGGCGCTGGAAATCCAGCACGTTCAGGTGGTGCGTGCCCGCATCATCCTGGTATCCGCCGTAGTCACCGCGGACTTTCTGATCGCCGCCGGAGCAGAAGGCTTTCTCCCCTTCCCCGGTGAGGATGATGACGCCGATAGTGTCATCGTAGCGGGCATCCGCCAGCGCCTGGATCATCTCTTTTACGGTCAGCGGACGAAATGCGTTGCGCACCTGTGGACGGTTGATAGTGATTTTGGCGATACCATCGGCGGATTTGTGGTAACGAATGTCGGTGTAGCCTTCGGAGCAGTCCTGCCATTCAACCGGCGCGTAAAGCATGTGTTCATCAGGATAGATCATAGCGTGTCCTTTGTTCGATAACGCAGTATCTGAGCCAGACTCGCGGCAACAGCTTCCGGGTTGTCCCGGTGGGCGTTGTGTCCGGCGTGAGGGATAGCATGACGCGTGGCGTTAAGTTCAGCGGCGATAGCTGCAAACTTCCCGTCACGTTCGCCATAGAGATAGTCAAAAGAAAAATCACGCGCGATGAGCGCGGGACGTAAATCAGGCTGAACGGCAAGCGAGGTGGCCTCCAGCATCTCTGCCAGCCTCGGGCCGTTGTTCCGGCTGCGCAGCGCGATCAGCGCCCTGCGCTGATCATCCGTAAGTGAGGCAAAGACCGGCTGTTGATACCAGTCGGCAAAGACGGCCTCCAGCGGCTCACTGCGAAACCGTGACGCCCAGCGGCGGTCAGAGATCAGCCGGGCCTGGCGCGCATCGGCGTCTTGCAGGCCCGGGTGTCCACCTTCCACAATCACCCCGTCTAACCCCGCAGGATGCTGGCAGGCATGGAACATCGCAATGCGGCCGCCGAGGGAGTACCCCACGAGCCAGTATCTTAGTATGTTGTAACTAACAAGGGTATGCGAGAGCAATTCACTTACCTCTGCAAACCCCGTCACGCCCGTATCCGCTGAACCACCGTGCCCGGGCAGGTCAATGTAGAGCCGGGGGTAGTCATGCAGCGACGCCCCGACAGCCTGCCACTCGCGACAGTCGCCGGAAAAACCGTGCAGGAAAACCAGCCAGGGGTAGCCTGGTTTTCCTGGCTGGGAGACGCCTGCGAGGATCACAGGTGACTCACCTGCGCAAGCAGATGTTGCAGCTTCTGCGCGCCGTCAGCATCGTTTACCACCAGCTCAATGAGCGTCGCGCCAGGCTGCCGCCAGGCGGTGTTCAGCGCCGTCTCCAGCGCGTCCCAGTTTTCCGGGCGATGGTACTTCAGGCTGAACATGGCGGCGGCGTGTTCGAACTGCACGTTTTGCGGCATCAGATAGAAGCGCTCACGCTCGCTTTGCGGCGTCGGCAGCAACGAGAAAATCTGCCCGCCGTTATTGTTCACAATAATCAGCACGAACGGGGCCGACGCCTGACGCAGGAGCGCCAGCGCGTTGAGATCGTAGAGGGCTGAGAGATCCCCCACAATCGCCAGCGTGGATTTCGCGCTGGCCCTCTGTACGCCAGCGGCGGTGGAGATCAGGCCGTCAATGCCGCTCGCGCCCCGGTTGCTGTACACCGGATAACCCGCCGGCAGCTGCGAAAAGGCGTCAATCAGGCGCACCACCAGGCTGTTACCGACAAAAAGTTGTCCCTGCTCGGGAAGATATTTGCGGATACGGTGCGCCAGCCCGGCTTCACTGAACGCCTCGCACTGCGCTTTGGTGAGTTCCCACGCCTGACGTGACAGCGCCGGGATCTCCACCGCCCAGGGTTTGCGTTTTTCCGCCGGATGCAATTCCAGCCAGCTGTTAATATCGCTCACCAGGCGGCGGCCACGATGGTGCGCCGGGTCAAGGCGTCCTTCGAGCGGGTCCACCAGCCAGTACTCTTCAGGCGTACAGGTGGCCTGCCACTGGAGCAGACGCTTCCCCGTCAGGCTCGATCCCAGCTGGACGACAATCTGCGCCTGCGCCAGCTCGGTGACCGCTTTCGCGTTCCCCAGCCAGAGGTCGGCGCAGGGCAGCGGCTGGCCCGTCTGGGAAAGCACGTCACCAATCAGCGGCCAGCCAAGCGTTTGTGCCCACTCCGCCGCAAGCTTACCTTCCGCCGCACTCATCCGCCCGGCTATCACCACGCCGCGCTTCTGACGCCAGAAGAACCAGTCGCGCTGTTTAGCGCTTTCCAGATGCGTCTGCTCGCGCAGCCAGGGTTTTTCGCTCTCCCACCAGTCTCCCAGCTGCTGTTGCCAGACGAGGCCAGTATCGTTCATTTCACCGTACAGCGGCTCGGCAAACGGGCAGTTAATGTGTAGCCCGCCGCTGCGCAGTGCGTTCATGGCGTGGTCGAGGGTTGAGACCAGCCAGCTGGCGGGAATGTCCTGGGTGGGGCGCGGCAACGAGACCGTCTGTGAAGGATGCGAGGCAAAAATGCCAGGCTGACGAATCGCCTGGTTAGCGCCGCAGTCGATAAGTTCCGGGGGACGGTCGGCGGTGAGTAAAATCAGCTTTTCGCCGGTTAATCCCGCTTCTATCAGCGCCGGATAGAGGTTCGCCACCGCCGTGCCGGAGGTGACGATCACCGCCACGGGCGCTTTACTGACTTTCGCCAGCCCGAGCGCCAGATGGCCCAGACCACGCTCATCAAAATGGGTGTGGTGAATAAAAGCCCGGTTTTCCGCGGCAGCAAGGGTGAGCGGCGTGGAGCGAGAGCCCGGGGCAATACACACATGCCTGACACCATGACGGGTCAGGGCTTCAAGGATCACCGCCGCCCAGCGTCGGTTAAAAGAACTTACTGACATGAGATTGTCCAGTATCAAGAATGCGACACAGTATAAATAATAGAAAAAGTCAGAATTTTGATATGAATCGGGATTGCACGAATCAGTATTAATCCCTTAGGAGAAGGGAACGCAGCCCGGCGGCCTTGTTTTCGATCTCCTGCCACTCCTGCTCAGGATCGGAGCCGCTGACGATGCCCGCCCCCGCATAAAGACGCAGCGCAGCGTTGTGAACGCGGGCGGAGCGTAATGCCACACAGAATTCGCTCTGATCGCGCGATAAATAGCCCGCCGAACCGGCGTACCACTCCCGGTCAAACGGCTCGACTTTCGCAATAAATTCTCGGGCCGCCTGTCGCGGCAGCCCGGCCACCGCCGCCGTCGGTTGCAAAATATGCAGACACTGTTCGTCGTCAGGCTGTTTAAGTTCGGTCCAGATACAGCGGCGTAAATGCTGCACCTTGCGCAGACGCAGCACCTGCGCTGGCAGGATCTCCAGCGTCCGGGTATGGTGCTGAAGACGCTGGCAGATATCTTCCACCACCAGCATATTTTCCCGCTGATTTTTATCGTCGTTCATCAGCCAGTCGCCCAGACGCTGGGCCTGCTTATCGTCAGAATGGCTGGCGACGGTGCCTGCCAGCGCTTCAGTGCGCAGCAGCGTGCCGCGTCGCCGCCACAGGCGCTCGGGCGTCGAGCCGAGGAAGGCATTGCTGGCGTCAAAGACCATACAAAAATGATAGCAGTTGAGGTTTAGCGCGCGGCTTGCAGCCATCAGCGCGATGGCGTTCACGGGCTGCTGGCACTGAACGTCTGTAGCACGTGCGAGCACCACTTTCTCAAAATCACCGCGAGCAAGGGTATCCGTCGCCTGACGAATCAACGCCAGCCAGTCCGGTTTTTCCGGATGATGGGTTTCCTGCACAATCTGCACGGACAACGGGCGGATCGGCGCGGCGTCGCGCAGGTTATCGACAAAATTCAGCGCCTTACGGGCATCTTCCCGCAGCGACGTTTCGCTCCACAGTTGCAGACGCAGCGTGGCGACCCCGCCAGACCGTCGCCAGAGAAGGCGCGGTAAAAACAGCTTGCCCTGCGCCGGGTTGAAGGCGTTCAGGCCGCAGATACGGGTGTCATTGGCTACGTCATGGGCGTGCAAAAACCGCGAGGCCGAAGCCAGAGAATCAAACTGGGCGAGGCTTCCGAGCGCGGCAAGTTCTTCATCGCCGCTGCGCTGTTGCCAGTAAAACTGAGGATAGCATCGCTGCACACCCAGCCAGGCCAGCGGATCGAAGGCGTCGTTTAACGGGAAAGAGACATCGAAATGGCGTAAACCGGGTATAGCAGGCAATGCTTGCGCAAGCTGAGTGCGCAGGCTTTGCAGCGCGAGGAAAATCGAGTGCACGCGAACCTCTCCCTGTTAAAGCCTTATATTATACGGGGTACTGACGATAAATAGCAGTACCCACGTGTAGGGAGTGGTTTACCGGCTTAACGACGGGCTAACAGCAGACCCAGCACCAGCCCTACGGCCGCACCGACCCCAATGCCCTGCCACGGTTTTTCATGCACATAATCGTCGGCACGATAAACCGCCTGTTTGGCGCGGTAGTAGTAATTGTCGGAGGCGTTACTGACGCGGTTTTTCACGTCATGCAGCGCCTGCTCGGCGCGGGCTTTGAGCTCAATGTACTTCTGATCGGCAGGATCGCCTGAAGAGCGCAGCACTTCTTCCAGCGTTTCGCTTAGCAGCGTCAGGTCGTCGTCGACTCGGGTATCCCAGGATTGAAATGACATTTTTTTCTCCATGTTAGTACACCAGTCCGGTAACTATAGACAACGTCTTGCTATTGCGCCTGTTTCGCTTCGCGCGCCATGCCGATATGTGGGATGCCATCTTCGTCGTAAATGTCCGTGACCGGGGTAAAACCAAAATGGCCATAGAATGATTGCAAATGCGCCTGCGCGCCCAGGTATAACGCCTTGCTCGGCCACTGTTTCTGGCATGCGTCCAGCGTTTTTTCCATCAGCTGATAGCCCAGCTTTTCACCGCGCGCGCGGCCGCTGATAATGACGCGCCCAATGACGACAGGGTCAAAATCCTGTTCGCTTTTCAGAATCCTCGCATACGCCACCAGCTCGTTATCGCGCCAGCCGAGGATGTGCCGGTTCTCGCCGATTAAGTCATCGCCGTCAATATCCTGATACGGGCAGGTTTGTTCAACCACGAAGACTTCACAGCGCAGCTTGAGCAGGGCGTAGAGTGACTGCACGGTCAGTTCGCTGTGGTGTAGATCTTGCCACTGGATCATGTGTTTCTCCTTCCTGGGGTTCATCACGTTATACTAAACCCCTTCCCATTCGGCAAAGGGCTGATTGCGTTATGGAACTGATTTTTCTGGGTACGTCCGCCGGGGTGCCAACCCGCTCACGAAACGTGACGGCGATTCTGCTGGATCTTAAGCATCCTACCCGCGGTGGGCTGTGGCTGTTTGACTGCGGCGAGGGTACGCAGCATCAGCTGCTGCATACCTCATACCACCCGGGGAAAGTGGATAAAATATTTATCACCCATCTACACGGCGACCATCTGTTTGGCCTGCCGGGCCTGCTGTGTAGCCGTTCGATGGCCGGTAACGCTAACCCGCTGACCATTTATGGCCCTGCGGGTATTCAGGAATTTGTTGAAACCACGCTGCGCCTGAGCGGCTCGTGGACCGATTATCCGCTGGAGGTGGTGGAGATCGGCGAAGGTCTGGTGTTCGACGACGGAGATTATCAGGTGCGCGCTTACCCGCTTAACCATCCGGTGGAATGTTACGGCTATCGCGTTGAGGAGCATGACAAGCCCGGTGCGCTGAACGCCGCCGCGTTGCAGGCCGATGGGGTGAAACCTGGCCCGCTGTTCCAGCGTCTGAAGCACGGCGAGACCGTCACGCTGGAAGACGGGCGCGTCATCAACGGTCAGGATTACCTCGCGCCGCCGCAGCCAGGCAAAAAACTGGCTATTTTTGGGGATACCGCCCCCTGCCCTTCGGCGCTCAGGCTTGCCGGGGGTGTGGATGTGATGGTGCATGAGGCGACGCTGGAAGCGGCGATGGAAGAAAAAGCCAACAGCCGGGGGCACAGCTCAACGCGTCAGGCGGCGCAGCTGGCGCGTGAGGCTGGCGTCCGGAAACTGATTGTTACTCACGTCAGCTCACGCTATGACGTCCGCGGCGCTGAAAGCCTGCTGGCAGAGTGTCGGGAAGTATTTCCGGCATGCGAGCTGGCGGAAGATTTTGCTCAGGTCAGCGTTTAGTCCTTCATTTTTCCCTCAGCGTGCCGATAACGATTAAAAGGCCAGCATTTCTCTTGAGGGTAGAATGGATAATTTCCAGAAAGATATTGATGACAGGGCGAACCTGACCCTGTCCAACCGTTTTGAACTGTTGCTGTTCCGTCTTGGCACCTCTCTGAACGAAAATAAATCCGAGCTGTTCGGCATCAACGTGTTCAAATTGCGCGAAATTGTGCCGATGCCGACCTTCACCAAACCGGCGGGAATGAAGTCTCCACTGATGGGGATGGTGAACATTCGCGACCAGGTGATCCCGGTGATCGATCTGGCCGCCGTCGCCGGCTGCAAGCCAGCCACCGGGCTGAACATCCTGCTGATCACCGAATATGCCCGCAGCGTGCAGGCGTTTGCTGTGGAATCGGTGGAAAACATCATGCGTCTGGACTGGAAGCAGGTGCATGCTGCGGAAACTGCCGTCAGCGGTCGCTACATTACCAGCATTGCCTGCCTGGACGAGAAGACGGATACCAACGATCTGGCGATGGTGCTGGACGTGGAGCAGATCCTGTACGACATCACCCCGGCGAACCACGATCTGCACGCCACCCATCTGGAAACCACCAAATTCAACATCAAGCCTGGCTCTGTCGCGATTGTTGCAGAAGATTCGAAAGTGGCGCGCTCAATGCTGGAGAAGGGATTGCAGGCGATGGAGATCCCGGCCCAGCTGCATATCACCGGCAAAGACGCGTGGGAGAAAATCACTCAGTTGGCCGCGCAGGCTCAGGCTGAGGGCGTCCCCGTTACCGATAAGATTGCCCTGGTATTGACCGACCTCGAAATGCCGGAGATGGACGGCTTTACGCTGACGCGCAAAATCAAAACCGACCCGGTACTGAAAGATATTCCGGTGGTGATCCACTCGTCTCTTTCCGGCAACGCGAACGAAGATCATATTCGCAAAGTGAAGGCGGACGGCTATGTGGCGAAGTTTGAGCTAAATGAGCTATCGTCGGTGATTGAAGAGGTGCTGGACCGCTCGATGAAGAAGATTGAAGGGCCGCTTATAAGCAGGAAGCAGTTAGCTTAGTCGGGTGACGCTTCGCTTACCCGACCTACAAGACCCGTATGCCCTGCAAGCGTAGCGCCCTGGGCATGTTTTACTCTATGCGGGCTGGTGCCCTCACCCCGGCCCTCTCCCACGGGGAGAGGGAGAAAACAATAAAAAACCCGCCGAGGCGGGTTTTTTGTTTTTACATCAGCGGCATCGCTCGCTGCACGATATCAATCAGCGGCTGCGGATAGATACCGAAGATCAGCACCAGCAGCGCGGAGATTAGCACCACGATACCGCCGGCGCTGTACTGCCAGTTGGACGGCGCATCGCGGTTGAGCTGCTGAGGCGCGCTCAGGTACAGGCTCACGGCAACGCGCAGGTAGTAGTAGAGACCAATCGCGGAGCCGATAACGACACCCGCCGTCAGCCACCACAGACCCGCCTGCACACCGACGGCCAGCACGTAGAACTTACCGATAAAGCCCAGCGTCATTGGGATACCCGCCAGAGAGAGCATCATCACGGTCATTACCGCAGACAGAATCGGACGGTGCCAGAACAGTCCACGGTAGGAGAACAGGGAATCTGCATCCGGACCACGGTACGGACTGGACATCAGGCTCACCACGCCGAACGCGCCGAGGCTGCTGAACAGGTAACCGGCCAGATACACACCCACGGTTTCCATCGACATCTCACCGCTTTGCAGCGCAATCAGCGCCACCAGCAGGTAACCCAGATGGGAGATAGAGGAGTAGCCCAGCAGACGCTTGATGTTGGTCTGGCTCAGCGCCATCAGGTTACCGAAGATGATAGAAACGAACGCGATAATGCCCAGCACCACGCGAACCGCTTCGCTATCACCCACCGGGGCGTACAGGAACAGACGCATAACCACGCCGAAGATAGCGATTTTACTCGCCGTCGCCAGGAAGGTAGAGACCGGTGCAGGCGCACCCTGGTAGACGTCTGGCGTCCACAGGTGGAACGGAACCAGAGAGAGTTTAAAGCCAAGGCCAACAATCATCATGCCCAGACCCGCCAGCAGCAGCGGCTCATGCATCATGCCGTCGCCGAGGCTCTTACCGATGGCCAGGAAGGAGAGGTTACCCGTCTGTGCATACAGCAGCGCGATACCGAACAGCAGGAACGACGACGCGGCAGCAGACAGAATGGTGTACTTGATAGCCGCTTCCAGAGAACGCTTCTGACGGAAGGCGTAACCAATCAGGCCGAACAGCGGCAGTGAGATCAACTCAATACCAAGGAACAGCGCGGCCATGTGGTTCGCGTTCGCCAGCAGAATGCCGCCCAGTGCAGCAATCAGTACCAGCAGGTAAAACTCTTCTTTGTTGTCGTTGTACCCTTCGAGCCACGGGTACGCAAAGGTACAGGTTGCCAGGCTCGCCAGCAGCACCAGACCGGTGTAGAGCATGGCGTAGCCGTCAACGCGCATCAGCGGCGTGACGTCCATCGCTCCCGCCTGGCCAACAAACCAGAGGGAGACTAACGCAGCGTTCAGACCCAGAACGGACAGGGTCGCATTCAGGAAGTGATTGCGTCGCCACGCAATGGAGAGCATCACAACCACCACCGTCAATCCGACGATCAGCAGCGGTAGCAGCGCGATCAGTTGTTGTGGAGTTATTGTCATGGCGAATTACGGCCTTGTAGTAGAAGCAGAATTAACAAACCACTGCTGGATGTTACCCATCGCGGAGTGCGAGGTATCCAGAATCGGCTGCGGATAGAAGCCCAACAGCACCAGCAGTACGACCAGCAGCAGGATGATGAACAGCTCTCGCAGCGACATCCCCGGCAATTCTTGTGCAGCAATTTCACTCTTCGCTTTACCGAAGTAAGCGCGGTGCAGCATCGCCAGCGAGTACACGGAGGCAAACACCAGACCAAAGGTGGAGATGACGGTGATCGTCGGTACCACGTTGAAGCTGCCGAACAGGATCATAAACTCGCCGACGAAGTTACCGGTACCCGGCATACCCAGAGTCGCCACCGCGAAGAACATCGAGAGCGCCGGCAGCCATTTCATTTTGCCCCACAGACCGCCCATCATACGCATGTCGCGGGTATGCAGACGTTCGTACAGCTGACCACACAGGATGAAGAGACCGGCAGCGGACAGGCCGTGCGCAATCATCTGGATCACCGCGCCCTGGTACGCCAGCTGGCTGCCGGTGTAGATGGCAATCAGCACGAAGCCCATGTGGGAAACGGAGGTGTAAGCAATCAGACGTTTGATGTCGTACTGCGTGAAGGCCATCCATGCACCGTAGAAGATACCGATCACGCCCAGCCACATGGCAATCGGCGCGAACTCTGCGGAGGCGTTAGGGAACAGCGGCAGGGAGAAACGCAGCAGACCGTAAGCCGCGGTTTTCAGCAAGATACCCGCCAGGTCAACGGAACCTGCCGTTGGCGCCTGAGAGTGCGCGTCTGGCAGCCAGCCATGCAGCGGAACCACCGGCATTTTCACCGCGAAGGCGATAAAGAAGCCCAGCATCAGCAGGTATTCCACGCCGTGGGACATCGGGGTCTTCAGCAGATCTTCGTAGTTGAAGGTCCAGACACCGGTCGCGTTGTAATGCACAAACACCAGCGCCAGGATGGCAATCAACATCACCAGACCACTCGCCTGGGTGTAGATGAAGAACTTGGTGGCCGCCGTGATACGCGTTTTACCGTCGGACGCCTTATGGCCCCACAGCGCGATCAGGAAGTACATCGGCACCAGCATCATCTCCCAGAAGAAGAAGAACAGGAACATGTCGATGGCCAGGAACACGCCGATCACGCCGCCCAGGATCCACATCAGGTTCAGGTGGAAGAAGCCCTGGTATTTTTCGATTTCTCGCCAGGAGCAAAGTACCGCCAGAACGCCGAGCAGACCGGTCAGCACCACCATCAGCAGCGACAGACCGTCAATCGCGAGGTGGATCGTGATACCGAAACGTGGGATCCACGGCAGAATGAACTCAGACTGCCACTGCGGAAGGCCCGCAGACTGGGTCAGTGAGTAGCCACCCTGCAACCACAGTTGCAGGCCAAGCGCGAGCGTCAATCCCATGGTGATCAGCGCGATCCAGCGCGGCATCTTCACGCCAAAGCGTTCGGTCTGCCAGCACAGGAAGCCGCCGATGAAGGGAATTAATATTAGCCAGGGTAGTAACATGGCGATTTACATTCCTTTTTAAGGCCCCCAGCAGGGGCCTGATTTTCAACGAATTCGAATAAAATTCACTTTACGATCAACGCAACACCATCAGCAGCGCCAGCACGACAACCGCACCGATGCTCATGGACGCCACATACCAGCGCAGATAACCGTTCTCGCTAAACAGCAGGCCTTTACCTGCAAAGCGAGAGAGGATCGCCGGGATATTCATCAGGCTGTTCAGTGGATCGCGCTTCAGCAGCCACGCAATGCCCAGGAACGGCTTCACGAAGATCATGTCGTACAGCCAGTCGAAGCCCCACGCGTTGTACCACCAGGTGCCCAGCAGACGGCCCGGCGCGCTGTTGGCAACGGCAGTTACCAGCGTGCGTTTGCCCAGCCACAGCCATGCGGCAATCAGGATGCCCGCTATAGCCACTACGCCGGAGGTGATTTCAAGCGTCAGAACGCGACCGTGCTCAAGCTCGGTTGTTGCCGGCAGTACACCCTGCAACGGTGGCACAATCATCGCGCCAACGAAGGTGGACAGGACCAGCAGCACAATCAGCGGCAGGTGGTGGGTAATCCCCTTCCCTGCGTGAGCGTGAATTTGTTCTTTACCGTGGAAGACGATGAAAATCATACGGAAGGTGTACAGGGAGGTCATGAACGCACCGACCAGACCCGCAACCATCAGATTGATATGACCATTCGCCATGGCGCCCGCAAGGATTTCGTCCTTACTGAAGAAGCCCGCGGTAATCAGCGGCAGTGCCGCCAGCGCCGCGCCGCCCACCAGGAAGCAGACATAGACCAGCGGGATGGACTTACGCAGTCCGCCCATTTTGAAGATGTTCTGCTCGTGGTGGCAGGCCAGGATCACCGAACCGGATGAGAGGAACAGCAGCGCTTTAAAGAACGCGTGCGTCATCAGGTGGAAAATGGCTGCGTCCCACGCCTGAACGCCCAGCGCCAGGAACATGTAACCAATCTGGCTCATGGTGGAGTACGCGAGAACGCGTTTGATGTCGGTCTGCACCAGCGCGGCAAAGCCTGCCAGCACCAGCGTAACCGCACCGACAATACCCACCAGATGCAGAATTTCCGGGGTCATCAGGAACAGGCCATGGGTACGCGCAATCAGGTAGACACCGGCGGTAACCATGGTCGCGGCGTGGATCAGCGCGGAGACAGGGGTTGGACCCGCCATCGCGTCGGCCAGCCATGTCTGCAACGGCAGCTGCGCGGATTTACCCACGGCGCCACCCAGCAGCATCAGCGTTGCCCACCACAGCATGTTGTTGCCTGCTTCGAAGTGCGCCGGCGCCAGTTCCACCATTTCACGGAAGTTCAGCGTGCCCAGTTCGTTGTAGAGAATGAACAACGCGAAAGCGAGGAAGACGTCACCCACGCGGGTCACGACGAACGCTTTCATGGCCGCTGCGCCATTCTTCGGATCGGTGTAGTAGAAACCGATCAGCAGGTAAGAGCACAGACCCACGCCTTCCCAGCCCAGATACATCAGCAGCAGGTTATCGGCCAGCACCAGAACCACCATGCTGGCGATAAACAGGTTGGTGTAGGCGAAGAAGCGGGAGTATCCCTCTTCACCGCGCATGTACCAGGAGGCGAACATGTGGATCAGGAAGCCGACGCCGGTGACCACGGAGAGCATGGTCAGAGACAGACCATCCAGCACCAGGTTGAAACCGATGTTGAAGTTACCGACCGACATCCAGTTCCACAGCGGTACGCTGTAGGCCTGACGTCCATTGTTAAAGAAGTCGATACCCGCATACGCTGTGACCAGCGCAGCCAGGCCGATAGAGCCAATGCCCACGGTGGCAGACAGATTCTCAGACCAGCGGCCGCGAGAAAACGCCAGCAGCACGAAGCCAATCAGCGGAAAAATAATGGTTAAGGCAAGCATGTTCATCCACGCAACTCACTTACTGAATCGATGTTCAGGTTCTGGCGGCGACGATGGAGCTGTAGCAACAGCGCCAGGCCAATACTCGCTTCAGCAGCCGCGAGGCTGATGGCGAGAATGTACATCACCTGACCATCGGTCTGGCCCCAGTAGCTGCCGGCGACCACAAAGGCCAGCGCGGAAGCGTTGATCATGATTTCCAGACCGATCAGCATAAACAGCAGATTGCGGCGGATAACCAGACCGGTTAAGCCCAGAACGAATAAAATCGCAGCGAGGATCAGTCCATGTGTTAAGGGGATCATGCGCGTTCCTCCGTTTTTCTTTTCGCGCGGTCGTCAGTGCGGTTGCTCAGCACCTCGCCGACACGCTCTTCGCGGCCAACGTGGAAGGCCACAACCAGACCCGCCAGCAGCAGCATCGAGGCCAGCTCAACCGCCAGAACGTACGGACCAAACAGGGTGATACCCACGGCTTTCGCGCTGATTGGCGTCCCG
Source organism: Enterobacter sp. BWH52 (assembly GCF_001037565.1). Taxonomy (NCBI): domain Bacteria; kingdom Pseudomonadati; phylum Pseudomonadota; class Gammaproteobacteria; order Enterobacterales; family Enterobacteriaceae; genus Enterobacter; species Enterobacter sp. BWH52. Next base: position 3,127,539 of record NZ_KQ089854.1, read on the forward strand.
TCGATACCCTGGTCGTTGACGCCCAGAATGGCGTAAACAATCACCGCCAGCATGATGGCCGACAGAATCGCCGGGCCAATCCACACCTGCGGTTTTAACCACTGACGTTCCTGCTCAATTTCAGAGCCGCCCAGGTTGAGCATCATCACCACGAACACGAACAGCACCATGATGGCCCCGGCGTAGACGATGATTTCCAGCGCACCGGCGAAGTGCGCGCCCAGCGCAAAGAACACCCCGGAAATAGCCAGCAGCGAGATGATTAAATACAGCAGCGCATGCACCGGATTGGTGTGCGTGATCACTCGCAGCGTAGCCAGGATGGCGATAAGGCCACAGATATAAAAAGCGAATTCCATTGCCCTCTCCTTACGGTAACAGGCTCTTGACGTCGATAGGCTTAGCTTCGTTCTCAGCTTCGCCTTTATCTTTGCCGTCGATTGCCATACCCGCCATCCGGTAGAAGTTATATTCCGGGTATTTGCCCGGACCGGAAATCAGCAGATCCTCTTTCTCGTACACCAGATCCTGACGCTTGTACTCACCCAGCTCAAAGTCTGGAGTCAGCTGAATCGCCGTGGTTGGGCACGCTTCTTCACACAGACCGCAGAAAATGCAGCGTGAGAAGTTGATGCGGAAGAACTCAGGATACCAGCGGCCGTCTACCGTCTCTGCTTTTTGCAGAGAGATACAGCCCACCGGACACGCTACCGCACACAGGTTACAGGCAACGCAACGCTCGGAACCGTCCGGGTCGCGCGTCAGCACGATACGTCCACGGTAGCGCGGCGGCAGATATACCGGCTCTTCCGGGTACATCCGGGTTTCGCGTTTGGCAAACGCATGCAGGCCGATCATCCAGATACTGCGTACCTGGGTGCCGAAACCTACCAATAATTCTTTTAAGGTCATGATCTCAAAGCCCCTTATGGCTGCTGCCAGAGAATGACAGCCGCCGTTACCAACAAGTTGACGAGCGTCAGCGGCAGGCACACTTTCCAGCCGAAGGACATTACCTGGTCATAACGCGGACGCGGTAACGCTGCGCGAATCAAAATGAACATCATCATGAAGAACGCGGTTTTCAGCGCGAACCAGATGAACGGCGGTAAGAACGGGCCATGCCAGCCACCAAAGAACAGCGTTACCATCAACGCCGAAATGGTGACGATACCGATGTACTCGCCCACGAAGAACAGACCGAACTTCATACCGGAATATTCAATGTGGTAACCGTCGGCCAGTTCCTGTTCGGCTTCTGGCTGGTCAAACGGGTGACGGTGACACACCGCCACGCCCGCGATGGCAAAGGTAATAAACCCAAAGAACTGCGGTATAACGTTCCAGATGTCGGCCTGGTTGTTGACGATGTCGGTCATGTTAAATGAACCGGCCTGCGCCACCACGCCCATCAGGGAGAGACCCAGGAACACTTCGTAGCTCAGCGTCTGCGCGGAAGCACGCATCGCACCCAGCAGCGAGTATTTGTTGTTACTGGACCAGCCTGCGAACAGCACCGCGTAAACCGCGAGGCCTGCCATCATCAGGAAGAACAGAATGCCGATGTTCAGGTCAGCGACCACCCAGGTCGGGCTGACCGGAACGATAGCAAACGCCAGCAGCAGCGAGGTGAAGGCGATCATCGGCGCCAGCGTAAAGATCACGCGGTCCGAGAAGCGCGGAACCCAGTCCTCTTTAAAGAACATCTTGATCATGTCCGCGACCAGCTGGAGTGAACCACCCCAGCCCACGCGGTTCGGTCCGTAACGGTTCTGGAACAGACCGAGCAGACGACGTTCACCAAAGCTCATGAACGCGCCGCAGGTGACCACCACCAGCAGAATCACAACCGCTTTCAGAATGCTCAGCAGGATGTCGATAAGATCCGGCGTTAACCAACTCATGCTTTTGCCTCCTGAAGGTTATCAAGATGCGCACCCGCCAGGACCGGCGCGATGCCAGGCATACCCATCGGCAGACCCACCTGCCCTGCTGACAGGCGTTCAGAAATAATCAGCGGCAGGCTGATTGTCTGGCCGTCGTAGCTAAAGGCAATGTTCGCACCCGCGTTAACGCCAAGCTTCGCGGCATCCGCCGGGTTGAGCTTGATGTACGGCTGCGGCATACGCTGCTGGAATACCGGAGAACGCTGGGACATTTCGTCGCTACCGAACAGATGGTAGTACGGTGCAATACGCCAGTGACCTTCCTGCGCCTGGAAGCTCGCCGGAACGGTGGTGAAGAAGTCCAGACCGGTTTCGGAGGCTTCAATCAGACGCACGCCCGGATCGCCGTGGCGCAGGTGACCGCCCACTTCAGCCTGGAATTTGTTCCATGCCTGCGGGGAGTTCCAGCCCGGTGCCCATGCAAACGGGATTTGCGAACGCGGCGCAGACGGCTGGTTGTTCCCTTCCATCGAGAAGGCGAACATGGTGTCTTTATCCTGCGGCTGACGCGGTTCGTGCACGCTGATGTTGGCGCGCATCGCGGTACGACCGCTGTAGCGGTGCGGCTCACGCGCCAGTTTCTGGCCGCGAATGCGGAAGCTTGCATCCGGCGCGGCATCTTTAATACCCGCCAGCTGAGGCAGTTTCTCAACAACCGCGTCGATAACGTGGTCGAGCTGCGTCCAGTCAACTTCACGGCTCTGCACGGTGCTGTGCAGAGAGTGCAGCCAGCGCCAGCTTTCCAGCATCACGGTGTTGCTGTCGTAGTAGGCCGGGTCATAAACCTGGAAGAAACGCTGGGCGCGACCTTCGTTGTTGATCACCGTCCCGTCGCTTTCTGCGAAGCTTGCCGCAGAGAGAACGAGATGCGCTTTGTCCATGATCGCGGTGCGCTGATGGTCGATAACCATCACCAGCGGCGCTCTGGAGAGCGCGGCGTCAACGCGAGCGGCAGAAGCATGGCGATGCAGGTCATTTTCCAGCACCACAACGGCGTCAGCGGCACCGGATTCCAGTTCGCTTAACGCGTCTTCCAGCGAGCCGCCGCCAATCATACCCAGACCGATGCTGTTCACCGCACGGGCAATCATGGTCACACCAACGTCAGCGCCGCGTCCCTTCAGGGCTTTGGCAACGTTCGCTGCGGCCTGAATGATTTCAGCGCTACCGGCGTTGGTACCGGAAATAATCAGCGGTTTCTTCGCCCCCGCCAGCGCCTGAACAATCACGTCGACCTTGTTTTGCAGGTCGCGATCCAGTTCAACGGCCGGCGAGTTGCTGTCCAGCGCGTGGGCAATGGCAAATCCGAGGCGCGCCTGATCTTCAACCGGCGCGCAGTAGGTCCACGCCGCGATATCGTCCAGACGGGTGTTGTCGACGTTAGTCACAAACAGAGGATGCTTCGCGCGCTGACCGATGTTGAGGATGGCCGCAATCTGCCAGTCAGCCACTTTCTGCGCCGCTGCCATTTCACGTGCTTTGCCTTTCACCGCCTGGCGAACCGCCAGGGCCGCGCGTGCGCCAGTCTGCGTCAGATCTTCACCCAGCACCAGAACCGCATCATAAGATTCGATTTCGCGCAGCGCAGGCGTGTGAATGCCGCCTTCACGCAGCACTTTCAGCACCAGCTGGAGACGTTCCTGCTCGCCCTGGGCGATACCGGTGTAGAAGTTTTCCGCCCCAACCAGCTCGCGCAGCGCGAAGTTGCTTTCGATGCTGGCGCGCGGGGAGCCAATGCCGATCACTTTCTTCGACTGACGCAGAATATCTGCCGCGCCCTGCATCGCCTGCTCAGCGTTGAGGGTAATGACGTCATCGCCACGGCGCTGAACCGGCTGACGCGGACGGTCTTTCAGGTTCACATAGCCATAGCCGAAACGACCGCGGTCGCAGAGGAAGTAGTGGTTAACGGTACCGTTGTAACGGTTTTCGATACGACGCAGTTCGCCGTAACGTTCACCCGGGCTGGTGTTACAGCCAAGGGAGCACTGCTGGCAGATGCTTGGCGCAAACTGCATGTCCCATTTACGGTTGTAACGTTCAGAGTGGGTTTTATCCGTGAATACGCCGGTCGGACAGATTTCTACCAGGTTACCGGAGAATTCACTTTCAAGCGTACCGTCTTCCGGACGACCGAAGTAGACGTTGTCATGCGCGCCATACACGCCCAGATCCTGACCGTCTGCATAATCTTTGTAGTAACGCACGCAGCGGTAGCAGGCGATGCAGCGGTTCATTTCGTGAGAGATGAACGGCCCCAGATCCTGGTTACGGTGGGTACGTTTGGTAAAGCGATAGCGACGGAAGCTGTGACCGGTCATGACGGTCATATCCTGAAGGTGGCAGTTACCGCCCTCCTCACACACCGGACAGTCGTGCGGGTGGTTGGTCATCAACCACTCCACCACGCTTTCACGGAACTGTTTGGCTTCTTCGTCATCAATCGAAATAAAGGTGCCTTCGGCGGCTGGCGTCATACAGGACATCACCAGGCGACCACGCGTGTCTTCCGCGTTTTGATATTGCTTCACCGCACACTGGCGGCAAGCACCGACGCTGCCCAGCGCCGGATGCCAGCAAAAGTACGGAATATCGAGGCCAAGAGACAGACAAGCTTCCAGCAGGTTGTCCGCCCCGTTGACTTCGTATTCTTTGCCGTCTACATGAATCGTAGCCATTAGCATGCTTCCAGTTGGCTCGGCCGAAACCGAGCGTTAATCAAAATTCTGTTTTTACCAGCGCGCTTTCAGCAGGTTCGGCTGAATACCATTGATCGAATGGGTATTGCTGAACGGCTGCTTGATGCCTGCTTCGAATTCGTCGCGGAAATATTTAATCGCGCTTTGCAGCGGCTCGACGGCGCCCGGTGCGTGGGCACAGAAGGTTTTACCCGGCCCTAAGAATCGACACAGCTGCTCAAGTGTCTCGATATCGCCAGGCTGGCCTTCGCCACGTTCGATAGCACGCAGGATCTTCACGCTCCACGGCAGACCATCACGGCACGGTGTGCACCAGCCGCAGGACTCGCGGGCGAAGAACTCTTCCAGGTTACGCACCAGGGATACCATGCCGATCTCGTGGTCGACGGCCATCGCCAGCGCGGTACCCAGACGGCTACCTGCTTTACCAATGCTTTCGAACTCCATTGGCAGGTCAAGGTGGGCTTCGGTCAGGAAGTCCGTCCCTGCCCCACCCGGCTGCCAGGCTTTGAATTTCAGGCCATCGCGCATGCCGCCGGCGTAGTCTTCAAGAATTTCGCGTGCGGTGGTGCCGAACGGCAGCTCCCAGACGCCAGGGTTCTTCACGCGACCGGAGAAGCCCATCAGCTTGGTACCGGCATCTTTGCTTGAGGAGATGCCCTGATACCACTCCACGCCGTTCGCAAGGATCGCCGGGACGTTACACAGGGTTTCGACGTTGTTGACGCAGGTCGGTTTACCCCACACGCCGGAGCTTGCCGGGAACGGTGGCTTGGAGCGCGGGTTCGCGCGGCGGCCTTCCAGGGAGTTAATCAGCGCGGTTTCTTCACCGCAGATATAACGCCCGGCACCGGTGTGCACGAACAGCTCGAAGTCAAACCCGGTGCCCAGGATGTTTTTACCCAGCAGTCCCGCTTCGGTGGCTTCGGCAATCGCGCGACGCAGGTTTTCCGCCGCTTCGATGTATTCGCCGCGCAGGAAGATGTAGCCACGGTACGCTTTCAGCGCGAACGCGGAGATCAGCATGCCTTCCACCAGCAGGTGCGGCAGCTGTTCCATCAGCAGACGGTCTTTATAGGTACCCGGCTCCATTTCATCGGCGTTACACAGCAGGTAACGGATGTTCATGGATTCATCTTTCGGCATCAGGCTCCACTTCAGACCGGTGGAGAAGCCCGCACCACCGCGGCCTTTCAGGCCAGACTCTTTCACCGCGTTAACGATGTCGTCCGGCGCCATGCCGCCAAGGGCTTTACGCGCACCGGCATAGCCGTTTTTGCTCTGATATTCGTCGAGCCATACCGGCTGTTTGTCATCACGCAGACGCCAGGTCAGCGGATGCGTCTCAGCAGTACGAATTACAGTTTTCATTTGTACTGCTCCAGCAGGTCAGGAATCGCTTCCGGCGTCAGATGGCTGTGAGTGTCCTCATCAATCATCATGGTCGGCCCCTTGTCGCAGTTACCCAGGCAGCAGGTTGGCAGCAGAGTAAAACGTCCGTCGAACGTGGTCTGGCCCGGCTTAATATTGAGTTTCTTCTCAATCGCAGCCTGAATGCCCTGATAACCGGTGATGTGGCAGACCACGCTGTCACAGTAGCGGATCACATGGCGGCCTACCGGCTGACGGAAGATCTGGCTGTAGAACGTGGCTACGCCTTCTACGTCACTTGCCGGAATGCCCAGCACTTCTGCGATCGCATAGATCGCCCCATCCGGCACCCAACCACGCTGTTTCTGTACGATTTTCAGCGCTTCAATGGACGCCGCACGCGGGTCTTCGTAGTGGTGCATCTCGTGCTCAATGGCGGCACGCTCTGCTTCACTCAGCTCAAAAGCCTCGGTTTGTGGTTGTTGATTCTCGTGCATAATTAGCGGTCCACATCTGACATAACAAAATCGATACTACCCAGATACACAATCAGGTCGGAGACCAGACTGCCGCGAATGGCGGCCGGGATCTGCTGCAAGTGCGCGAAGCTTGGCGTACGCACGCGGGTGCGGTAGCTCATGGTGCTGCCGTCGCTGGTGAGGTAGTAGCTGTTGATACCCTTGGTCGCTTCAATCATCTGGAAGGATTCCTGTGCCGGCATGACCGGGCCCCAGGAAACTTGCAGGAAGTGGGTGATCAGGGTCTCGATATGTTGCAGCGTGCGCTCTTTCGGTGGCGGCGTCGTCAGCGGGTGATCCGCCTTGAACGGGCCTTCCGGCATGTTGTTGAGGCACTGCTCAAGGATGCGCAGGCTCTGGCGCAGCTCTTCCACTTTCAACATCACGCGGGTGTAGCAGTCGGAAACACCGCCGCCAACCGGGACTTCAAAGTCGAAGTTCTCGTAACCAGAGTAAGGACGCGCTTTACGCACGTCGAAATCAATCCCGGTCGCACGCAGGCCAGCACCGGTAGTCCCCCACTCCAGCGCTTCTTTCGCGCCGTAGGCAGCAACGCCCTGGGAACGGCCTTTCAGGATGGAGTTACGCAGCGCGGCTTTCTCGTAAGACGCCAGACGTTTCGGCATCCAGTCGAGGAATTCACGCAGCAGACGGTCCCAACCGCGCGGCAGATCGTGCGCCACACCACCGATACGGAACCAGGCTGGGTGCATACGGAAACCGGTAATCGCTTCCACCAGATCGTAGATTTTCTGACGGTCGGTAAAGGCGAAGAAGACCGGCGTCATCGCGCCGACGTCCTGAATGAACGTGGAGATGTACAGCAGGTGGCTGTTAATACGGAACAGTTCAGACAGCATTACGCGAATCACGTTAACGCGATCCGGGACGGTGATGCCTGCCAGTTTCTCAACGGCCAGCACGTATGGCATTTCGTTCACGCAGCCGCCGAGGTATTCGATACGGTCGGTATACGGAATGTAGCTGTGCCAGGACTGACGTTCGCCCATCTTCTCGGCACCACGATGGTGGTAGCCGATGTCAGGGACGCAGTCGACAATCTCTTCGCCGTCAAGCTGAAGGATGATACGGAACGCACCGTGCGCAGAGGGGTGGTTTGGACCGAGGTTGAGGAACATGAAGTCCTCGTTTTCGGTGCCGCGCTTCATGCCCCAGTCTTCCGGCTTGAAGGTCAGCGCTTCCATCTCCAGATCCTGCTTGGCTTTGGTTAGCTCAAACGGGTCGAATTCGGTGGCGCGTGCCGGGTAGTCTTTACGCAGCGGGTGGCCGGTCCAGGTCTGCGGCATCATGATGCGCGTCAGATGCGGGTGGCCGTCGAAGGTCATGCCGAACATTTCCCAGGTTTCACGCTCGTACCAGTTGGCGTTCGGGAAAAGTTTGGTGATCGTCGGCAGATGCATGTCGTTTTCAGACAATGCCACCTTGAGCATGATATCCGTGTTGCGGTCTATTGAGATCAGGTGGTAGAAAACGGAAAAATCCGCGGCAGGGAGACCCTGGCGGTGCGTTCTCAGACGTTCGTCCATGCCGTGTAAGTCAAACAGCATGACGTAAGGTTTTGGCAATTTCTTGAGGAAATCGACAACTTCCAGTAATTGCTCACGCTTCACCCAAACAACGGGTACCCCGGTGCGGGTGGCCTGAACAGTAAAGGCATCCGGCCCAAAACGGTTGCGCAGTTCGCCAATGACCGGGTCATCGAGATGATCCCGAGTCTGCCAGGCGGCTTCTTGCGCGGTTAAGTCGGTCATATTGTTCACCATTGCAAATGGTCCGTGGTGACTGTTAAGCCTGGCTTCGCGCTATTTGAGTAGTGATATGCGAAGGTGTTCTCCAGGCCCACAGGCGCAAATTAAATTTCGTCAGGCGTACGCAGGTTGGTGACGGCAATACGTTCACCACGTTTACGCTCGCGCTCAGACTGCATGTTCGCGCGATAGACACCCTGATCGCCAACAACCCATGAAAGCGGGCGGCGTTCTTTACCAATTGACTCCTGGAGCAGCATCAGCGCCTGCATATAGGCCTCTGGACGCGGCGGGCAACCCGGGATGTACACATCCACCGGAATGAACTTATCAACGCCCTGCACAACGGAATAAATGTCGTACATACCGCCGGAGTTTGCACATGCGCCCATGGAGATAACCCATTTTGGCTCCAGCATCTGGTCATAAAGACGCTGAATAACCGGTGCCATCTTGGTAAAGCAGGTCCCTGCCACCACCATCAGGTCAGCCTGACGCGGAGAAGCACGCAGTACCTCGGCCCCAAAACGCGCAACGTCATGCACCGCAGTGAATGACGTCACCATTTCAACGTAGCAGCAAGAAAGGCCAAAGTTGTATGGCCAGATGGAGTTCTTACGACCCCAGTTGACCATGTCGTGCATGGCATGTTCGAGCTTGCCCATGTACACGCTTTTGTTGACTTCTTGCTCCAGGGGGTCGGTTACGATCTCCTGTTTTTGCAGGGGGTAACGGTCATTCTCACCGTTAGGATCTATGCGGGTGAGCGTATAATCCATCTTATTGCCTCGCTGTTACTGCTGACGATTAGAGATACTGTTTTCCGGGTTGATGTGTTCACGGCGTGAACGCACAGGTGTCCAGTCCAGCGCGCCGATACGCACCAGATAAACCAGACCGGCCAGTAACACTAAAATGAAAATTGCGGCCTCGACAAAGCCCACCCAACCACTTTCGCGAATGGAGGTAGACCACGCGAAGAGGTAAAGCGCTTCCACGTCAAAAATGACGAAGAACATGGCTACCAGGTAAAACTTGGCAGACAGGCGTAAGCGAGCGGTACCTACTGAATCAATACCTGATTCGAAAGGTGTGTTTTTGTGCCTTGCGCGGGCGCGACCGCCCAGGAACCAGCCGCCGACTAACATCAGGCAGCACAGGCCAATGGCTACAATAAGAAAGATTGCGAATGCCCAGTGATGAGCGATGACTTCTGTGGATGTTGACATACTCATTGCTTACTCATCAAAAGTGATACCGACGACACTGCTCTTGCTGGCAGATGGGCATCACATCGATTCATGGGGAGGAACAAAATAACCTTACACTAACTGTCAGAAATGAGACATAGACAGCAAAATGATGGGGTTTTTTACTCCTTTCTATAACCTTTTGTCAACTTTAACAAAGGTTTCTTCACATTAAATTACAACGTGCGATTCTCATTAACATTTGGTGCCCTTTAACCCTGGTGGGTACATGACTTTCCGTCAAATGCATCTTGTTGAATCGTGTCCGTTTTGGAAGTAAAAAAAATAACCCTCCTATTTTGACAGGATTTGCCAACGATTCCTCCCCCCAAATGGGAGTATTTTCTTGATCTGAGACACGCTTTTGTTAATTCAATCAAAAAAACAGCAACATATTTCCTGTTTTTTTAACATCGGTGGGGTATGAGGTAAGTTAGAACAGGTCTTGTTTACATCTTAATCAAAAGCATTTTCTGCATTGATAAATAAGCGGTATTTGCTTTATCCCTGCTCCGCCCGCGGTTATGAATAGCAAAAAAAACCACTCGCAGGAAAAAATCATGCGAGTGGCTCTTTTTTGCACTTACATTTTGTTACGAGAATTTTGAGGGAATGATCACTCAAAATCCCCTTCCACAATCAGGGAGTCATCCCCTCCTTCGGGAGTAACAGCCGCGTACTGCCATGGATTGTGGTAGTTTTCCATTGCCTCGAATACCACTTTTGCCAGCTCGTTGTTGCTGGCGGCGTTATGGCACAGCAGGTACTCCGTATCCGGCAACGACGGGAGTCCCTCGGATTGACCCAGCACACGCAGATCGGGGCTCATCATTTCCACCGGACGGGCCGTTACGCCAAGCCCAGCCTTCACCGCCGCTCGCACTGCGGGCAAGGTTGACGCCACGTACGCCAGGCGCCATGGAATACTGGCTTCGTTGAGCGCTGCCAGCACCATATCGCGGAACGGACTGGGATCATCCAGCAGGACCAGGGGTATCGGCTCACCTTTCTGCAATACATACTCCGCGGCACAGTACCAGTGCGTTGGAGAAGTACGCAGCGTCAGGCTGTCAAACTGGCCAGGTCGATGCGTGGTGACCACCAGGTCAACCTCGTTTTCTGTCAGCATCTCAACCATGAAGGCATTGCGTTTAACGCTAACGTCCAGGGCAAGCTTCGGATAAACCGAGCTAATTCTGTTGAGAAGGAAGGGTAAAATGGTATCTGCTGATTCATCTGACGCCCCTAATGTTAACACTCCCTGAAGGTTGCTAAACATTAATGACATACAGGCTTCATCATTAAAGCGCAGTATCTTTCTGGCATAACCCAGAAGCTGAATACCATGTTCTGTTAAAAGCTTATTACGCCCATGACGCGCAAAAAGCTCTTTACCAACCAGTTGTTCCAGCCGCTGCATTTGCTGACTCACGGCGGACTGGGTACGGCAAACGGCGGCAGCAGCTGCTGCAAAAGTGTTGAGATCGGCGACCGCAACAAACGTTCTCAGCAGATCGAGGTCGAGATTCATTATCGGACGATTTGCATTTATCATATCTTTTCACTTTCAGGTTGCTCGTGCGGAGCTGCCCGGGTTGAAGCTGTGTGTAACAGTTAAGCAATTCCTTCTGAAGAGTTTCCCTCGCATCCCGGCCCGGCAGACTGCCTGACAGATAGTTATTGTACTGCGGTATATCACCAGTCAGAAATCACGTTTCATGACGTTATTTTTATTCTCTTGCGTCCAGGATATTTCTTTGTTTGCAGGTCGATGTAAATACCATAAAGAGTAAGACATGTTTTCTGCCATCTATATCGCAGCGTTGCCAGCGTAGCAAGATGTGACTTACCCAATCAGCCAGAGATAACTTTAACAATAACAATCGATTAATACAGAAAAGCAGAAGCCGATATACGTAACAGGCCTATCGCTATGCTGCATTCCCGAAACACATCTTAACCCAAATCCACTATATTTATAAGTCTTATTGCAATATTAAGGAGTTACCGCCAATGATAAGCAACTACACTCTTTTTATTAAAATTAACGAAAGTTGCATTTTCGTCGTTAATAATAAATAAAGTTTAATTTAGATTCAGGCCATTCATTAATAACCCTTAACATTAATTTCACATGAGTAACTTTTAGCCTGGCTTTGCTAATATGGCAATCGGTATCTCAGCATTCAGGTTTTACGAATGATCACTCAGGGGACTAATGCATCAGCCCGAATCGTCTTTTTATTTACACCAGAATAAAATTCCTAGTTACATGCAATTTTTAGCATAAAAAACCCATTAATAACCTTTATTACGATAAATTCAGGCACAAAATCACTCCCTCGTTAGAGTAAGCGATCACAGCGACATTCCCCGGTGGAACGAAATCTTCTTCTGTGCGCCCTTCAAAACGAAGCGCGGGGGGAGTACATTGTTCTGTGCACACTTCCACGGCAGGAAGTTGTAATAATAGCGAAAAGGTTAAAGGTTCATGTCCCCTATCGAAAAATCCAGCAAGCTCGACAACGTCTGTTACGACATCCGTGGCCCGGTACTCAAAGAGGCAAAACGCCTTGAAGAGGAAGGCAATAAGGTTCTGAAACTCAACATCGGCAACCCCGCGCCATTTGGTTTTGAAGCGCCGGATGAGATCCTGGTGGATGTGATCCGTAACCTGCCCACTGCACAAGGCTACTGCGATTCAAAAGGGCTTTACTCCGCCCGTAAAGCCATCATGCAGCACTATCAGGCTCGCGGTATGCGCGACGTCACCGTTGAAGATATCTACATTGGCAACGGTGTCTCGGAACTGATCGTTCAGGCGATGCAGGCGCTCCTGAACAGCGGCGATGAAATGCTGGTTCCTGCCCCAGATTATCCGCTGTGGACGGCTGCGGTGTCCCTGTCCAGCGGTAAAGCGGTGCACTACCTGTGCGACGAATCCTCTGACTGGTTCCCGGATCTGGATGATATTCGCGCCAAAATTACCCCGCGCACCCGGGGTATCGTGATCATTAACCCGAATAACCCGACGGGCGCGGTCTATTCAAAAGAGCTGCTGATGGAGATCGTCGAGATCGCCCGCCAGCACAACCTGATCATCTTTGCCGACGAGATTTACGACAAGATCCTGTACGACGCGGCGCAGCACCACTCTATCGCCGCGCTAGCACCCGATCTGCTAACGGTCACCTTTAACGGACTGTCTAAAACTTACCGCGTTGCCGGTTTCCGTCAGGGCTGGATGGTACTGAACGGTCCGAAAAAACATGCGAAAGGCTACATTGAAGGGCTGGAGATGCTGGCATCCATGCGTCTGTGCGCCAACGTACCGGCGCAACATGCGATCCAGACAGCACTCGGCGGCTATCAAAGCATCAGCGAGTTTATCGTTCCAGGCGGCCGCCTGTATGAACAGCGCAACCGTGCATGGGAATTGATTAATGATATTCCGGGCGTCTCCTGCGTGAAGCCTAACGGCGCGCTGTACATGTTCCCGAAAATCGACGCGAAGCGCTTTAATATTCACGACGACCAGAAAATGGTGCTCGACTTCCTGTTGCAGGAAAAAGTGCTGCTGGTTCAGGGTACGGCGTTTAACTGGCCGTGGCCGGATCACGTGCGTATCGTCACCCTGCCGCGCGAAGACGATCTCGAAATGGCCATCAGCCGCTTCGGGCGCTTCCTCTCCGGGTACCATCAGTAGCGCTGACTATCCGCCGGGTAGCACTGCGCTTACCCGGCCTGCAACATCCGCAAATTTGCATCTTCCCTCCCCTCCCCGCACAATGAAGTCTGTCGCAGTGAAGACATAAGGTAACCTATGAGTCAGAGTCATTTCTTTGCCCACCTCTCCCGCCTGAAACTCATCAACCGCTGGCCGCTGATGCGCAACGTGCGCACTGAAAATGTGTCTGAGCACAGTTTACAGGTTGCTATGGTCGCGCACGCGCTGGCCGCGATTAAAAACCGCAAATTCAACGGGCAGGTGAATGCCGAACGTATCGCCCTGCTGGCGATGTACCACGATGCATCGGAAGTGCTGACCGGGGATCTGCCTACGCCGGTGAAATATTTCAACTCGCAGATTGCCCAGGAATATAAAGCTATTGAGAAGATTGCCCAGCAGAAGCTGATCGACATGGTGCCTGAAGAGCTGCGCGATATCTTCGGGCCGCTCATCGACGAGCATCAGTATACGGAAGAGGAGAAATCCCTGGTTAAGCAGGCCGATGCGCTGTGCGCCTACCTGAAGTGTCTGGAAGAGCTGTCCGCCGGGAATAACGAATTTTTACTGGCAAAAACGCGTCTGGAAAAAACGCTGGAATCTCGTCGCAGCGAAGAGATGGACTACTTTATGCGCGTGTTTGTGCCGAGCTTCCATTTGTCACTGGATGAGATTAGCCAGGATTCGCCGCTGTAGTTTTTTGCCGGGTGGCGGCTCCGCCTTACCCGGCCTACGTTTCTGCACTCACGCTAAAACGGGAATAACACCGGAATTAACACCACGCATACCAGCATTACCAGCACGGTGAACGGCACACCCAGCTTCACGAAATCACTGAACCTATAATTCCCGGGCCCCAGCACCAGCGTATTGACCGGGGAAGAGACCGGCGTCATAAATGCCGCGGACGCCGCCATCGCAACCATCATCGCAAACGGATACGGCGAAACGCCCATCGATTTTGCCATCGCCAGCGCAATGGGCGCCATCAGCACCGCCGTTGCGGTATTGGAGATGAACAAACCAATGGTGGCGCACATGACGAACAGGCAAACCATCATCAGGTACGGACCATATCCCCCGCCCGCGTCCATTAAGCCTTTTACGATCAAATCCACCCCGCCGGTTTTCTGTAGCGCCAGGGCGAAGGGCATCATCCCGACGATGAGAATGATGCTCGGCCAGTGAATCGCTTTGTAAGCGCTTTCGGCGTCGATACAGCGGAATTTGCCCATTAACAGACAGGCGATTATCGCCGCCACCGGGTTAGGGATCTCGTCCGTCAGCATCAGGGCAACCATCAATACCAGGCAAAAAATCGCATGGGGCGCCTGGCTGTGCGCCGGTGATGCATCGCTCTCTTCAATCGGCATATTTAGCACCACGAAATCGCGGCCTTTCTGCCCGAGCTGACTAATCAGTTTCCAGTTGCCGACCACGAGGAAGATATCCCCCAGCAGGATCGGCTCATCCACCACCGCCCCTTCAAGGGCTACGCCATCGCGCTTCAGGCCTACCACGTTGAGGCCATAGCGGGTACGAAAGCCGATTTCACGCACGGTTTTGCCCAATAACTCCGATTCCGGGATCAGCGACACCTCGGCCATTCCCACATCCAGCGCCTGGTCAGAGAAATACTCGCCGCGCAGGACCATCGGCTCCAGCAGCTGCTCGCTACAAAACTCCCGCAGATCCACGTCCGCGGTGGACATATCAATCAGCAGGACGTCACGCGCGCGAAACTCTGACACCCCGTTCACGTTAACGATCACCCGACGAAAACGACGCCAGCGCTCAACCCCGATGACGTTCGCGCCATAGCGTTCGCGTAGCTTAAGGTCATCCAGCCGCTGCCCCACCATAGGCGACCCCGGGCGGATAGCCAGACGTCGGGCACGCCCGGTCAGACGATACTCTTTAATCAGATCGCGGAAAGAGCGCCGCTTCCAGCCCTCTTTGGCTTTATCCTGCTTCTCCCCTTTCAGCGCAAAACGGGTCAATAGCATATAGATAATGCCCATCACCAGTACCACCAGCCCGATCGGCGTAACGCTGAAAAAGCTAAACCCCTCAAGCCCCTCACGGATCAGTTCGCTGTTCACGACGAGGTTCGGCGGCGTCGCGACCAGCGTCATCATGCCGCTGATGAGCCCGGCGAAGCTCAACGGCATCATCAGCCGCGACGGGGAGATCTGCATCCTCATGCAGACGCTCAGCACGACCGGAATAAAGATGGCCACGACGCCCGTAGAGCTCATAAACGCGCCCAGCCCGGCGACCGTCAGCATCAGGTAAATCAGCATTTTGGTTTCGCTGCTGCCCGCCACTTTCACCAGCCACGACCCCATCATCGTCGCCACGCCGGTGCGTACCAGCCCGTCGCCAATAATAAACAGAGCGGCAATCAAAATAACGTTGGGATCGCTAAACCCGGAAAAGGCTTCCGGCAGGGAAAGGGTACCGCTCAGAACGAATGCGACAATCACAAACAGGGCGACGGCATCCATGCGCACCTTGCCCGTGGCAAAAAGAATGATGGCGATTAACAGCAGGCTCAGGACCCAAATCAGTTCACCGTTCACAACATGTCCTTGTCAGTGGAGGAGAAGCAATTCTGCCATAAAAAAGCCCCGGTAATGCGGGGCTATATCATGGGATTACATTTTTAGCGAGACGGTTACAACTCCGTCTGACGCCTTCGAGACGTCGATGGCGGTCAGGGTGTTAAGCACGAAATCCGCCTCCTCCAGCCGGGGGGAACCCGCCGGGACGTTAACGGCAATGACGTGGCTGCCGGCGTTCAGCCCGGCCAGCACGCCTGCCGCCGCGTCTTCCACCACCACGCACTCTGCTGGCGCAAGGCCGAGCAGTTCAGCGCCGAGCAGGAACGCATCCGGTTCAGGCTTGCCGCGCTTCACGCGCTCAGCGGTAATGAAGACGTCCGGCGTCGGCAAACCTGCCGCCTTATGGCGTGCATGCGCGACGGGAACCGAGCCGGAGGTGACGATAGCCCACGGGATCTGCGCTTCATTCAGGTGCTCAAGCAGTTCGCGCGCACCGGGCAGCGCGGTGATACCCTCGGTATCGGTAGCTTCAATCTGCTCAAGATAGCGGAACTCCGCCTGAATCTCTTCCTCAGAACGTCCCGCCAGGAAGTGCCGCAATGAGGTAATGGCCTGTTTGCCATGGATGAAATTCAGTACGTCCTGATGGTCAATGCCGTGCCGGTCGGCCCAGTGGCACCACGAGCGCTCCACCACCGGCAGCGAATCCACCAGCGTACCGTCCAGATCAAACAGAAAACCTTTACACTGCACACGAACCTCCGTCAGGCATTAATGATTTGTTGAATTTCGTTGCTGCTTAAATGGTACTGACGCGGACAGGCGTGCCACGCGCTCAGCATACGTTGATACTTATCCCACATCGGGGTCTGGGCGTTGAAGCCGTGCGTACCCGCATCAAAATGGGTGTAGCGCCCTTCGGTATTCACCATAAAGCGTACATAGCTCAGATAGCGCGCTTCCGTCGCAGCATCAAAGCCCAGGAACGTCACGCGGCGCTCGTCAATAGTCTGCTGGTCCTTCAGATTGGTCCAGGACACATGCAGCGCATGGTACATCTCCATGATGTCGATAACGATACGGCAGGTTTCCTCTTTCAGTTCGCCAAATTCGCGATCCAGTTCGCGCATCTGCAAGCCAAAACCACGTTCAACAATGGTTTGCAGGCGGCTGTAGCGCGCAGCGTTATCGGGATCAAGCATAGTCATCATCTTGTACTGGTTAGACAAAATCAGACGTTGAGCATGGGTCATTTCCATCTTTCGACTCCTGTAGCGCATTGCACTGTAAAAAAAAGACACGGTAACTGATTGTTACTGTGCCTTCTTTTGGTCGTCGTTTCGATGATCAATCACAAGTCATCGAGGAATGTTTTATCAAGCTGTTTAAACGCACGCTTGAGGGTATCCGCCAGCGCCTGATAGTCCGGCTTACCCTCAACCGGTGCCAGCGCCTGGCCAGCCTCTTCCAGTTTTCCACGCACTTCATAAAACCAGTGTAAAATAGAAGGCGGAAGTGGCGTGACGGAACGTTTACCTAACCACCATAGCCCCTGCATCGGCAGGCTTAACGCAAAGAGCGCCGTCGCGACGGCAGGGCCAAGCTGCCCACCTAACGCTATCTGCCAGCACAGGGTAAAAACGGCAATCGGGGGCATAAAGCGAATCGCATAGCGCGTGGCGCGAATAGTGCGATTTTCAATAAACATGGGCGCGAGGCGCTTTTCCATCGGCCATGTCTTTGCGTAATGCTGTCCCCGACGAAACAGACTAAAAAAGTTCACGGACGGGATTTCGGGTGTCGACATGGCTGTACCTCAACTTCACATATAAAAATTAAAATTTTCGTGCAAAACCACAACAGGCTATGACAACGTTCAAAATATTTTGTCATCGCTACCCCGTATCGGGTATCCTGTGCCAGCCTGATAGGGCCGTAGACGATAAGCGTTAACTCGTCAAATTATCGCATATTATGCCATTGTCTGAAAAATGTTCAAAATGGCTTAAAATCATAGGTATTTCTTTCATCCTGCCAGAATGTTCGTTTGGCATGATGTTAATCATAAATGTCTGGGTCAGCATGCGTTACGCTTTTAGACTCACTGACGTTTTTTTAGCCACGTATCAATAATAGGTACTTCCATGTCGAGTAAGTTAGTACTGGTTCTGAACTGCGGTAGCTCCTCACTGAAATTCGCCATCATCGATGCGCTCAACGGTGACGAGTACCTCTCTGGTTTGGCCGAATGTTTCCATCTGCCTGAAGCACGTATCAAGTGGAAGATGGACGGCAGCAAACAAGAAGCGGCTTTAGGTGCAGGCGCCGCTCACAGTGAAGCGCTGAACTTTATCGTTAACACTATTCTGGCACAAAAACCAGAACTGTCTGCTCAGCTGACCGCAATTGGTCACCGTATCGTCCACGGCGGCGAAAAATACACCAGTTCCGTGGTAATCGACGACTCCGTGATTCAGGGTATCAAAGACTCTGCGTCTTTCGCACCGCTGCATAACCCGGCTCACCTGATCGGTATCGCTGAAGCACTGAAATCCTTCCCGAGTCTGAAAGACAAAAACGTGGCCGTGTTTGATACTGCGTTCCATCAGACCATGCCGGAAGAGTCTTACCTCTATGCCCTGCCATACAGCCTGTACAAAGAGCACGGCGTCCGTCGTTACGGCGCTCACGGTACCAGCCACTTCTATGTGACTCAGGAAGCCGCAAAAGTGCTGAACAAGCCGGTTGAAGAAGTCAACATTATCACCTGCCACCTGGGCAACGGTGGTTCTGTTTCCGCTATCCGCAACGGTAAGTGTGTTGACACCTCTATGGGTCTGACCCCGCTGGAAGGTCTGGTGATGGGTACCCGTTCCGGTGATATCGACCCGGCGATCATCTTCCACCTGCACGACACCCTGGGCATGAGCGTTGACGACATCAACAAAATGCTGACCAAAGAGTCTGGCCTGCTGGGCCTGACCGAGGTCACCAGCGACTGCCGTTACGTTGAAGACAACTACGCAGAAAAAGCTGACGCTAAACGTGCAATGGACGTTTATTGCCACCGCCTGGCGAAGTACATCGGTTCTTACACCGCGCTGATGGAAGGCCGTCTGGATGCTGTTATCTTCACCGGTGGTATCGGTGAGAACGCGGCAATGGTACGTGAACTGTCCCTGGGCAAACTGGGCGTTCTGGGCTTCGAAGTTGATCATGAGCGTAACCTGGCTGCCCGCTTCGGCAAGTCTGGCTTCATCAACAAAGAAGGCACCCGCCCTGCTATCGTTATTCCAACTAACGAAGAGCTGGTCATCGCGCAAGACGCACACCGCCTGACTGCCTGATTCCACACCGCCAGCAATGCTGGCGGTGCTGTTTTGTAACCCGCCCAACGCGGCGGTAACGAAAGAGGATAAACCGTGTCCCGTACTATTATGCTGATCCCTACCGGAACCAGCGTCGGCCTGACCAGCGTCAGCCTCGGCGTGATCCGCGCTATGGAACGCAAAGGCGTTCGTCTGAGCGTCTTTAAGCCTATCGCCCAGCCACGTGCCGGTGGCGATGCGCCAGACCAGACCACCACCATCGTTCGCAAGAACTCCAATCTGCCAGCGGCTGAACCGCTGAAGATGAGCCACGTTGAATCTCTGCTCTCCAGCAACCAGAAAGACGTGCTGATGGAAGAGATCATTGCCAACTACCACGCAAACGCGCAGGACGCGGAAGTGGTGCTGGTTGAAGGCCTGGTCCCGACCCGTAAACACCAGTTTGCCCAGTCTCTGAACTTTGAAATCGCGAAAACCCTGAACGCAGAGATCGTTTTTGTGATGTCTCAGGGCACGGATACCCCAGAGCAGCTGAAAGAGCGTATCGAACTGACGCGCAGCAGCTTCGGCGGTGCGAAAAACACCAGCATCACCGGCGTGATTGTTAACAAGCTGAACGCGCCAGTAGATGAGCAGGGCCGTACGCGTCCTGACCTGTCCGAAATTTTTGACGACTCCTCCAAAGCGAAAGTCATCAAAGTTGACCCGGCTAAGTTGCAGGATTCCAGCCCGCTGCCTGTTCTGGGCGCGGTGCCATGGAGCTTCGATCTGATTGCCACCCGTGCAATCGATATGGCGCGTCACCTGAACGCCACCGTGATCAACGAAGGCGATATCAACACCCGCCGCGTGAAGTCCGTAACCTTCTGCGCACGTAGCATTCCACACATGCTGGAACACTTCCGCGCAGGTTCCCTGCTGGTGACCTCTGCTGACCGTCCAGACGTGCTGGTTGCAGCGTGCCTGGCTGCGATGAACGGCGTGGAAATCGGTGCAATTCTGCTGACCGGCGGCTATGAAATGGACGCGCGTATCAGCAAGCTGTGCGAACGTGCGTTCGCCACTGGCCTGCCAGTCTTCATGGTGAACACCAACACCTGGCAGACCTCCCTGAGCCTGCAAAGCTTCAACCTCGAAGTGCCGGTTGATGACCACGAGCGTATCGAGAAAGTTCAGGAATACGTTGCGGGCTACATCAATGCGGACTGGATCGAATCCCTGACGGCGACCTCCGAGCGCAGCCGTCGTCTGTCTCCTCCAGCCTTCCGTTACCAGCTGACCGAGCTGGCGCGTAAAGCGGGCAAACGCGTGGTTCTGCCAGAAGGCGACGAACCACGTACCGTTAAAGCGGCAGCCATCTGTGCAGAACGCGGTATCGCGACCTGTGTGCTGCTGGGTAACCCGGATGAGATCAACCGCGTTGCGGCGTCTCAGGGCGTTGAGCTGGGCGCTGGCATTGAGATCGTTGACCCGGAAGTGGTTCGCGAAAGCTACGTTGCTCGCCTGGTTGAACTGCGTAAGAACAAGGGCATGACCGAAGCCGTTGCGCGCGAGCAGCTGGAAGACAACGTCGTGCTGGGTACGCTGATGCTGGAGCAGGACGAAGTTGACGGTCTGGTTTCCGGTGCGGTTCACACCACCGCGAACACCATCCGTCCACCGTTGCAGTTGATCAAAACCGCACCGGGCAGCTCTCTGGTCTCCTCCGTGTTCTTCATGCTGCTGCCTGAACAGGTTTATGTTTACGGCGACTGCGCGATCAACCCGGATCCAACCGCAGAGCAGCTGGCAGAAATCGCTATCCAGTCTGCGGACTCCGCGATTGCCTTCGGTATCGAACCGCGCGTCGCGATGCTCTCCTACTCCACCGGTACCTCTGGTGCAGGTAGTGACGTAGAGAAAGTCCGTGAAGCGACCCGCATTGCGCAGGAAAAACGTCCGGATCTGATGATCGACGGCCCGCTCCAGTACGATGCCGCGGTAATGGCTGACGTGGCGAAATCCAAAGCGCCGAACTCGCCGGTTGCAGGTCGCGCTACCGTGTTCATCTTCCCGGATCTGAACACCGGTAACACCACCTATAAAGCGGTACAGCGTTCAGCAGACCTGATCTCCATCGGGCCAATGCTGCAAGGCATGCGCAAACCTGTGAACGACCTGTCCCGTGGTGCGCTGGTTGACGATATCGTCTACACCATCGCGCTGACGGCGATCCAGTCTTCGCAACAGCAGTAATGTTTTGCCGGATGGCGCTTCGCTTATCCGGCCTACAGGACCGTAGGCCCGGTAAGCGCCAGCGCCACCGGGCAACAAAAAGGCGACCACACGGTCGCCTTTTTTTATTACAACAGCTCCCGCGCCGCCGACACAATGTCATGTGCCGTCAGGCCATACTCCTTTTGCAAGAAGTCCTGCGTGCCCACCTGACCATATCGTTCCTTCACCCCCACCCGACGCAGGGGCACCGGACAGGTTTCCACCAGCACTTCCGCCACCGCCGACCCCAGCCCGTTGTGAATGCTGTGGTTTTCGCAGGTCACAATACGCCCGGTTTTCTCGGCATAGTTTTTCACCAGCATCCGATCGATAGGCTTCAGGGTAAACATGTCGATGACCGCTGCGCTTACCCCCTCCTGCTCCAGCTGGCGCGCCGCCTCCAGCGCTTCCGCCACCATAATGCCGTTAGCAATCAAGGTAATATCGGTTCCCTCGCGCAGCACGTTGCCCTTGCCGATGGTGAAGGTTGACCCCGGGGCATACACGCTCGGGGCTTGTTTACGGATGGTCCTCACCCAGTAGAAGCCTTCCAGGTCGATAAGCTGACGCAGCACATCTTCGAACATCACCGCATCGGTCACCTCCAGCACCACTGAATGCGCCAGACCGCGCACGATGCCCATGTCCTCGAACGACATATGCGTCCCGCCGTTGTGGCAGGCCGTCACGCCCGCATCCGAGGCAATCACCTTCACGTTATTGCGCTGGTAGTCCAGGGACATAAACAGCTGGTCGAAGCAGCGACGGCTGGCAAAGGCGGTAAAGGTATGGACGAACGGCTTACGTCCGGTGAGCGACAGCCCGGCGGCCGTCCCAATCACGTTAGCCTCCATAATGCCGCAGTTGATGACGTGCTGTGGATAATCACGCGCTACGCCGTCCATCGCCATCGAACTCATCAGATCCGCTTCGAGCGCAATAATCTCGCTCCCGGCCTCAATCTGTTTTGCCACAAAACCCGCGTAGACCTTACGCATCTCAACGGCATCTTTCTGTCCTGTCGGTGCAACCTTAATCATGTGAAGCCTCCAGTTGGCGAATCGTCTCGTTGAGCGCCGCTTTGCTCTCCTCAGTTAATCGCAGGTGATGCGAGTTGCTGAGCTGTTCCAGGTATGGCACCCCCTGCCCTTTGATGCTGTCGAGGATCACCACCCGCGGATGCGCATCGGCCGCAGGGATCGGCGCGGTCACCTCCAGCAGCGCCGGAATGTCATCCCCTTTCACCGTCACCACGTCAAAACCAAAGGCGCGGAATTTGCCTTCCAGGTCGAAGGCGCTGATGATTTCGTCCAGCTCGCCGTCGAGCTGCTGTTTGTTCCAGTCCACGAATACCGTCAGGTTGTTCAGTCGATGGTGAGCAATAAACTGGAAGGCTTCCCAGCACTGTCCTTCGTTCAGCTCCCCGTCACCGACGATGCAGAACACCCGGTTTGGCCTTCCTGCCAGCTTGTGCGACAGCGCCATGCCGCCAGCGATGGAGATCCCCTGCCCCAGTGATCCGGTGGTGGCATCCACGCCGCGTGTTTTCAGGCGATCCGGGTGACTTGGCAGACGCGTCCCGTTCTGGTTCAGCGTGCTCAGCTCTTCAATCGGGAAGTAGCCCTTAATCGCCAGCGTACTGTACAGCGCCGGGCCCGCATGGCCTTTCGACAGCACAAAGTAATCGCGCTCTGGCCAGTCCGGATCGGCCGGGTCAATTTTCATCACCGCGCCGTACAGCACCGCCAGCGTTTCAACGACTGACATGCTGCCGCCGTAGTGCCCAAAACCCAGCTGCGTAAGGGATTTCAGCGTCTCAAGGCGAATCTGACGCGCCAGTTCGGTTATTTCATTCTCATTCATGATTTGGCTCCGGGGTTTTCCTGCGCGTTACCGCTGGCAGGTTTGTTTTTAGCGAAGACGTTGTAGGCCACCAGCAGCGCGAACAACACAACAACCAGTCCGGTGATGGCAAACGGCGACAGGAAGCGCGCCAGGTTGCCCAGCACAATCCCGACCGCACCAAAATCAGCGTCCGAGAAGGTCGTATTCGCAAAGCCAATTGCGCCCAGAACAGGCAGCAGCAGGACCGGGAGGAAGGTGATCAGCAGGCCATTAGCAAAGGCGCCAATCATTGCCCCGCGGCGTCCACCGGTGGCGTTACCAAACACGCCCGCCGTTGCACCGGTGAAGAAATGCGGCACGACGCCCGGCAGGATCAACACCCAGCTAAACTGACCGCAGATGAACAAGCCCACAATCCCGCCGAGGAAACTAAACAGGAAGCCAATCAGCACCGCGTTTGGCGCATACGGGTAGACTACCGGACAGTCCAGCGCAGGCCGCGCATTGGGCACCAGTTTTTCCGAGAAGCCAGTAAAGGCCGGGACGATTTCCGCCAGAATCAGGCGCACGCCCTGCAAGATGATGAACACGCCTGCCGCGAAGGTGATGGCCATAATGATGGCGTACACCAGGTAGTTCTGGCCGCCGCTGAAGGTGGCCTCCACGTACTCACGTCCGGCGCTCACCGCCATGATCAGGTAGATAATCATCATGGTCAGGGAGATGGAGATTGAACTGTCACGCAGGAAGCTAAGGTTCTTCGGCAGGTTCATCTCTTCGGTGGAGCGCGAACCTTTACCGACCTTGCTGCCAATCCAGCCGGACAGCACGTAGCCCAGCGTGCCGAAATGACCGAAGGCGATCTCATCGTTGCCGGTAATACGCTTCATATAGCGCTGCGCAATCGCCGGGAAGAAGGCCATAATCAGGCCGAGGATCAACGAGCCGGTAAAGACCAGCCCGACCCCCTCGAAGCCTGCAACCGTCAGGATCACGCCAATCATGCATGCCATGTAGAAGGTGTGATGCCCGGTGAGGAAGATGTATTTCAGGCGGGTAAAGCGCGCAACAATAATATTCGCCACCATCCCGAAGGCCATAATGAGCGCGGTGGAAGCGCCATATTTTTCCAGGGCAATCGACACAATAGCTTCATTGTTGGGAATAATGCCCTGAATATTAAAGGCGTGCTCAAACATACCGCCGAGCGGATTTAATGAGCCCACCAGCACGGTTGCGCCGCCGCCCAGTACAATAAAGCCGAGAATGGTTTTAATTGTGCCTTTTACCACATCCGAAAAGGCTTTTTTCTGCGCCACAAGACCAATCAGGGCAATTAAACCGACCAGCACTGAAGGGACTTTTAAAATATCAACAACGAAGTTCAGCGTTTCAAGGATAAACATATCCACCTCGCCTTATCAGGATTATTGTCTTTCGAACCAGGCGCGCAACTGCGCTTCGAGTTCGTTAATATCGATGATATTGTTGATCACCACCAGCTGGCTTTCCGGCACGCTGGCGCTTGCGGCAATGTCTTTCGCCATTACAAACAGGTCCGCCGCGCCCGGCGTAGCCGAGGAGAGATCGGAGTGTTCAACCTCGGCCTCAATTTCCAGTTTTTTGAGCACCTTTTTAATATTCATTTCGACCATAAAACTGCTGCCCAGGCCGGAGCCGCAAATAGCCATGATTTTCATTGTTATCCCCTTTTTTGAGTAGAGTACGCCCCATCACGCTGACGCGTAATGTTGAGATGAATCGGATTAAATAATTAAATCAGAAGCGATCGATGATGGTTTTTATCTCCTCCAGCGTATTCGCCCGATGTAATTCAGCCATATCTTCGTCGCTGGAAAATAATTCCGCTAAGGCTGAGATCATTTCGATATGGCTATGCTTGTCCGGCGCCGCCAGCATCACAATCACATCGACGGGGTCAAACTCACCGGCACCAAAAGAGACACCCTGTTTCAGTTTTAATAATGACAGGCCAAGTCCTTTCGCCCCTTCTTCCGGTCGCGCATGGGGCATTGCCAGCCCTGGAGCCAGCACATAGTAGGGACCTAACGTGTGATGCTGCTCGATGATAGCCGTGACATATTCCGGCGCAATGACCTGCAAATCCAGCAGCGGTTTCGCGCACAGTTCCAGCGCCTGGGGCCAGCTTTCAACGCTATCCTGTAGGATGATGGTTGTATCATATATCCACTTTTTGAGCATTTTTCACTCCCGCTAAAGACCAGACATGGGCAAACTCTATTCAACCCATCAATTAATGACTGCGATCGCGATCACAAAGATAGCGCTACCAACAACTAACATGCAGAACTGTGATAGCGCTATCAAATTACTATCATGGTGCGAAATCACAGCAAAAAAAGGGATTTAAGGCGTATACTGCCTGTCACGTAAAATGAAGGATGAAACTGAATCGCGTCCTGTCAGCAGGAAGATGTATGTCTTTAACCCGAAAACGGCGCAGTACCGGAAAAGTAACGCTCGCGGATGTCGCGCAGCTTGCCGGCGTAGGCACGATGACTGTTTCCCGTGCCCTCCGCACGCCCGAACAGGTTTCCGATAAACTGCGTGAAAAAATTGAAGCCGCGGTGCAGGAGCTGGGATACATGCCCAATCTTGCCGCCAGCGCACTGGCATCGGCATCGTCATGGACGATTGCGATGGTTGTACCCAATCTTTCCGAAGCTGGCTGTTCCGAGATGTTCGCCGGGCTACAGCAGGTGCTCCAGCCAGCCGGATATCAGATCATGCTGGCGGAATCTCAGCATCGTCTTGAACAGGAAGAGAAACTGCTTGAAACGCTGTTGGCCTCGAACATCGCCGCGGCGATACTGCTCAGCGTCGAGCACTCTGATACCGTGCGACACTGGCTAAAAAACGCCTCTATCCCGGTGATGGAAATGGGTGCAATGCGTGCCGATCCGATTGATATGAATATCGGGATTGATAACGTCGCCGCCATGTATGAACTTACCGAGATGGTGATTCAGCGCGGCTACCAGAATATCGGCCTGCTGTGCGCTAACCAGGAACAGTGGATTTTTCAGCAGCATTTGCAGGGCTGGTACAAGGCGATGCTGCGCCACCACCTGGCGCCGAACAGAGTGATTAATGCCGCCATGCCGCCGAACTTCTCCACCGGCGCGGCACAATTGCCAGAGTTCCTGCTGGCGTGGCCGGAGCTGGATGCGCTGGTGTGCGTATCAGATGAACTGGCCTGCGGCGCGCTGTATGAGTGCCAGCGTCGGCGCATCAAGGTGCCGGACGATTTAGCGGTCGTAGGTTTTGGCGACAGCGACGTCAGCCGCGTCTGTCAGCCGCCGCTGACGACGATGGCAGTACCGCATCGCAAGATTGGGATTGAAGCCGGGAAAGCGTTACTGGAACGTCTTAATGACGGAGACTGGCGCGACCATAAACCCATCGCGTCCAGCCTGTGTCTGCGGGAAAGCTGTTAAGGCTTACTCAGCCTCTTCCTCTTTTTCCGCCTTATTTTCCGGTTTAGCGGATTCGTTTTTGGCGTTGCGGGTCATCCACAGCGCCAGTGCTTTAAGGGAATCCGGAGTGAATTCGTCGCAACGCGCGGTGATCTCTTCCGGCGTCATCCAGCTGACTTCGCTCACTTCCTCTTCCTGCAAGGCGAAAGGCCCATGGGAAACGCAGCTAAACAGCCCGCCCCAGACGCGACAATGCTCATCTTCGAAATAAAACTGCCCGTGCTCGGCAAACGGCACACCAGCGATACCTAACTCTTCTTCCGCTTCACGACGCGCGGAATCCAGCAGCACTTCATCGGCCTGCACGACGCCACCCGCTGTGGCATCCAGCATACCAGGAAGAAAATCTTTGGTGTCGGTGCGACGCTGGACCAGAATCTTGCCCATGCCGTCATGAACAACGATGTACGTCGCGCGGTGACGCAGACGCTCCGCACGCATTTGTTCGCGGCTGGCCTGCGCGATCACTTCATTTTCTTCGCTGACAATGTCAACCCATTCAGTACTTGCCAAATGATTCTGCTCCACCATCGGGAAACCTTCTCGTCTAAGCGCTCTTTCGGCGCGTTTGCAGTTGTGGTGTAACTTACGGATTAATCGCTATCTGCGCAATAACTTGCTGATCATTAAGTGCGATAACGCTTAATGTCCCGTCTTCATACATGCCGTAGCTTGCCGGGTTGCCGCCTTTAGGAATGCTGACAGACCCGGGGTTAAAGTGATAAAACGCCCCGCGCTTTTCCGCCACCGGAATATGAGTATGACCATAAACCAGGACATCGCCAGCGGCGAGTGACGGCAGGTTATCCGGGCCGAACAGGTGCCCGTGGGTCAGGAACAAACGGCTGTTTTCCATCAACACATGTTGCCAGGGAGCGGTAATGGGAAAATGCAGCAGCATCTGGTCAACTTCACTGTCACAGTTGCCGCGAACGGCGATAATGCGCGAGGCAAAATGATTAAGTTTTTCCGCCACCTGTGCGGGAGCATAGCCTTCCGGCAACGCATTGCGTGGGCCGTGGTTTAACACATCGCCCAGGATCACCAGCCACTGCGCCCCGCTTTGGGCGAACAGAGAAAGCACGCGTTCGGTCGCGGGCAGCGATCCATGAATATCCGACGCAAACATCAGTTTCATCAGTTACTCCTCGGGAATACAGACTGCCCCTATCATACCTCAAGCGTCCCGTCTTATCAGCCCGCGCGCTTAGCAGAGAGTGCCAGATAGCGCTGTACCGACGCGCGTTGCCACTGGAATGTGGCGTAATCCACCAGCAGTTGTGGGACGTCATCCCCGTTGAGGATCAGGCGATTGAGCATCAGCGCCAGATCGGTGTCGGCAATACACCACTCGCCAAACAGGTTGGGGTTACCCTGCGCCAGCAGCGATGACGCAGTTTCGATCAGCTTCCGGGCGCTGGATAAGCCTTCCTCACTGAGGGCGGGCTTTTTGACGCCAGCGAACACCACGTCCGTGGAGCGTTCTGTGCGAATCGGCACCAGGTCGCTACGCAGCCACGCCTGGATCTGGCGGGCGCGGGCGCGCTTTTGCAGATCGTGAGGATAGATGCGTTCCCACTCAGGCGGGGCAAAGCGGTCCTCAAGGTACTCGTCAATCGCCGAAGATTCACTCAACTCAAAACCGTCGATCTCCAGCACAGGGACTCGGCGGGTGAGCGCGTAGCCCTGCCACTGAGGCTTCAGGTGTTCGCCGCTGTCCAGGTCAACGGTTTTCAGAGTAAAAGTAAGCCCCTTTTCTGCCAGCGCCACATAAACGCTCATGACATAAGGAGAAAAAAAGTTCGCATCGGACCACAACGTTATTACAGGCTGGCTCATAACATCCTCTTCGGCTGATCGGTTTTCACTCAACATATAATCTCTTTGCCTCGCTGTCACTTGATGAAAACTCACGATTTACAACAAGCACCTATACTGATTTTTCATGGCAACACTATTCGCACTGACAGGAGTTGAGAATGATAGATCTCTATTATGCCCCCACCCCTAATGGCCATAAGATCACACTCTTTCTTGAAGAAGCCGAAGTGGACTACCGGATCATTCGCGTGGATATCAGTAAAGGCGACCAGTTCCGCCCCGTTTTTCTGGCCATCTCGCCCAACAATAAAATTCCGGCCATCATTGATAACCTGCCCTCTGACGGCGGCAAACCGTTAAGCCTGTTTGAGTCCGGAGAGATTTTGCTCTATCTGGCAGAGAAAACCGGCAAGCTCCTGAGCGGTGAGTTGCGCGAGCGTCATCACACGCTGCAATGGTTATTCTGGCAGTCGAGCGGCCTCGGGCCGATGCTGGGGCAGAATCACCACTTTACGGCCTATGCGCCGCAGACGATCCCTTACGCCATTGAGCGATATCAGGTCGAAACCCAGCGCCTGTACGGGGTACTGAACCGTCGGCTGGAAAAATCACCGTGGCTGGGAGGTGAGCATTACAGCATCGCAGATATCGCCTGCTGGCCGTGGATCAACACCCATGAACGCCACCGGATCGACCTGGCCACTTATCCGGCGGTGAACAACTGGTTTGAGCGCATCCGGACCCGCCCGGCCACCGAACGCGCCATGCAAAAAATCCATCAGATTTGATCCTGCGCCCCGTTGGGTGCAGGTGTTCTCCTCATGTATGATGAGGTGAAAATACTGACACGGAGAAGACCTGCAATGTCCCAGCATGACGCTATTATTCGTATAAAAAACTTACGCTTACGCACTTTCATTGGTATCAAAGAGGAGGAGATCGCGAATCGCCAGGATATCGTGGTGAATGTAGTGATCCACTATCCGGCAGACAAGGCGCGCGCCAGCGAAGACATCAATGACGCGTTGAACTATCGCACGATCACCAAAAGCATCATCCAGTACGTTGAGAACAACCGTTTTGCGCTACTGGAAAAATTAACTCAGGATGTGCTCGACATCGCACGCGAACACCACTGGGTCACTTATGCTGAAGTGGAGATCGATAAACTTCACGCCCTGCGCTACGCCGACTCCGTCTCCATGACGTTAAGCTGGCAGCGCCAGGCGTAAACCTGGAGGTTGTATGAAGATCCTGCTCACCGGCGGTACGGGCCTGATTGGTCGCCATCTCATTCCACGTTTGCAGGCGTTGCATCACGACATTACCGTGGTCACGCGCAGCCCGGAGAAAGCGCGCCAGGTGCTGGGCACCGGCGTTGAGATCTGGAAAGGCCTGGCGGAAAGGCAGGATCTGAACGGCTTTGACGCCGTCATCAACCTTGCAGGCGAACCAATCGCCGATAAACGCTGGACCGAAGAGCAAAAACAGCGTTTATGCAGCAGTCGCTGGAATATGACCGAAAGGCTGGTTGAGCTGATTCGCAACAGCGAGACGCCGCCCTCGGTGCTGATTTCAGGCTCTGCTACAGGCTACTATGGCGATCTTGGTGAAGTGGTGGTGACCGAAGAAGAGCCGCCGCACAACGAGTTTACCCATAAACTCTGCGCCCAATGGGAGCGTATCGCCTGCGGGGCGCAGAGCGATAACACCCGCGTCTGCCTGCTGCGCACCGGCGTGGTGCTTGCTCCGAAAGGCGGTATTCTCGGTAAAATGTTGCCGCCGTTTAAAATGGGGCTTGGCGGGCCCATCGGAAACGGTCGTCAGTATCTGGCGTGGATCCATATCGACGATATGGTCAACGGTATTCTCTGGCTGCTGGATAACGACCTGCGCGGGCCGTTTAACATGGTGTCTCCGTATCCGGTACGTAATGAACAATTTGCTCATGCCCTGGGTCATGCCCTGCATCGCCCGGCGGTGCTGCGCGTGCCTGCGACGGCGATTCGTCTGCTGATGGGTGAGTCTTCGGTGCTGGTACTGGGCGGGCAGCGCGCGCTGCCAAAACGGCTGGAAGCGGCCGGGTTTACGTTCCGCTGGTATGACCTGGAAGAGGCGCTGGGGGATGTGGTGCAGTGAATATGTTAGAGTTATACGCCATGTCTGGATGATATGGCGTAACTATGGCAACCATCACCACAACCCGGCTTAACCTCACCCCTTTCGAACCTTCTGACTGGGCATTCTTCCGCTCTCTGCGCGAAGACCCCGCCATCATGCGCTATATGGCCGCTATTACACCGGAAAAAGAGACGCGCCGCGTATTTGCCGCACGCCTGATGGCGGAGCATGTCTTTGTGATCCGTCTGCATAACGACGTTACGCCGCTCGGGGATATCGGCCTGCAAATCAGTGCGGCGAACCGTGAAGAGGCGGATATTGGCTACACGGTTGTGCCTGCCGCGCAGGGAAAAGGCATTGCCAGCGAAGCGCTGCGCGCGGTGTGTGAGTATGCATTTAACCAGACGGGCGTGAAGGCGATAAACGCGTACGTGCTGGCGGATAACGTCGGGTCGGTGCGGGTCCTTGAGAAAGCGGGTTTTGTGCGCACGCAGGTGCTGGAGAAGGCGTACGAGATTAACGGCGTACGGTATGACGACTGGGTGTATCGGCTCGAGTGTTGAATGCCGGGCGGCACTGCGTTTGCCCGGCCTACGGTTTTTGTAGGCCCGGTAAGCGAAGCGCCACCGGGCAATTGGGCGGCTCTGCGGCCTGATGCCCCCACCCCGGCCCTCTCCCACAGGGAGAGGGAGAAAGGCCAAACCTACTTCAACGAGCCTTTCAGGAACTGCTGCAAACGCGGGCTTTGCGGGTTCGCCAGCACTTCGTCCGGATGCCCCTGCTCTTCTATCTTGCCCTGATGCAGGAAAATAACGTGGTTAGAAACGTTACGGGCGAAGCCCATCTCGTGCGTCACCACCACCATCGTTTTGCCCTCTTCCGCCAGCTTCTGCATGATGCGCAGCACTTCGCCAACGAGTTCAGGATCCAGCGCGGAAGTCGGTTCGTCAAACAGCAACACTTCCGGCTCCATCGCCAGCGCACGGGCGATGGAAACACGCTGCTGCTGTCCCCCTGACAGGTGCACCGGATATTTGATCTGCTGCCGCTCGTCGATACCCACTTTCGCCAGGTATTTGACCGCACGCTCGCGGGCTTCCTGCTTGCTTAAGCCGAGCACCTGAACCGGCGCTTCCATCACGTTCTCCAGCACCGTCATGTGGCTCCAGAGGTTGAAGTGCTGGAACACCATCGTCAGGCGTGTACGCAGCAGGCGCAGCTGGTTTTTATCCGCCACTTTAAGCTGGCCGTCTTTATCACGGACCATGTTGATGTTCTGTCCGCTCACCACAATCGACCCTTCGCTCGGCTTTTCGAGGAAGTTGATGCAGCGCAGGAAGGTACTTTTACCCGAACCTGATGAGCCGATAATACTGATCACGTCGCCCGCGTTAGCCTCCAGCGACACCCCTTTCAGCACTTCATGTTCGCCGTAGCGCTTGTGCAAATCAATTACGTTTAATTTGTTCTCAGCCATCATAAATTCTCAGTGCGTCGACGGTTTTATATGCTGCAACCAGCGTTTTTCAGCCTTACGGAACAGGCTGATCAGGACGTAAGAAATGATCAAATAGAGCACTGCTGCAATGCCAAACGCCGTAAACGGCTGGTAGGTGGCAGAGTTAATATCGCGGGCAATCTTTAACAGATCCGGTACCGTGGCGGTAAACGCCAGTGCCGTCGAATGCAGCATTAAAATCACTTCGTTGCTGTACGCCGGCAGCGCAATACGCAGCGCCGAAGGCAGAATAATACAGCGGTAGAGCTTCACGGACGAGAAGCCGTACGCGCGCGCCGCCTCGATCTCACCGTGCGGCACAGAACGGATGGCCCCGGCGAAGATCTCGGTGGTATAGGCGCAGGTATTGAGGGTCAGCGCCAGCACCGTACAGTTCAGACCGCTGCGGAAGAACGCGTTCAGCATTTCAGTGCCTTTTACGATCTCAAGCGTGTACATCCCGGAATAGAACACCAGCAGCTGTACGTACAGCGGCGTACCGCGAAACACGTAGGTGAACAGCCAGATAGGGAACTGAATAAATTTATTGTTCGACACGCGGCCAATGGCAAGAAACACCGCCAGAATGCCGCCCATTACCACCGAGGAGATCAGCAGCCACAGCGTGATCGCCACGCCAGTAAAGCGGTAGCCATCCGTCCAAAGCAGGGATTTCCAGTACTCCTGAATAATCTCAATCACAGGTCAGCCCTCTTCACACCCACGGAGTAGCGACGTTCAAGCAGAAGCAGCACACCATTGGAGACGGTCGTAAAGACCAGATAGATTAGGCCGCAAACCACCGCAAAATAGAACGGTTCCCAGGTGCTTTTACCTGCCAGCTGCGTGGCCTTCACCACATCTTCCAGACCCAGCAGGGAGACCAGCGCCGTTGCCTTGAGAATAACCTGCCAGTTGTTCCCGATGCCCGGCAGCGCGTAGCGCATCATGGCCGGGAACATGATCCGGCGAAACGTTTGTGAGGAGGTAAAACCGTAGGCGGTCGCCGCTTCAATATGCCCTTTCGGCACGGCCATGTAAGCGCCGCGGAAAGTCTCAGTGAAATAGGCACCGTAGATAAAACCAAGGGTAATAATACCGGCCACCATCGGGTCGATATCGATCTGCTCCATGCCGATGGCATCCGTTACGCCGTTAAGTGCGATTTGCAGGCCGTAAAAGATCAGCAGCATCAGCACCAGGTCTGGCACGCCGCGAATCAGCGTGGTATAGCCTTCAAATATCAGCGCCAGCGGTCTGTTGGCGGATAATTTTGCCCCCGCGCCCGCCAGGCCTATCAGCACCGCCAGCACCACGGAGCTGATAGCCAGCTCAAGGGTGACAAGCGCGCCCTGTAAAATAACGCCAGAAAATCCGTACAGCATACCGCGTGCCCTGTCGTCTCGTGAGTGGTGGAACCGTGTCTTTTCCCCTCCCGGAACGGGAGGGGCCGCACGTTATCAGACGGGGCGATTAGCCGCCGTAAACATTAAAATCGAAGTACTTTTTCGCCAGCTTGTCATAGGTGCCGTCCGCGCGCATCTCGGCGAACGCTTTGTTCAGGGCTTCACGCAGTTCGTTGTCTTCTTTACGCAGGCCCATACCGGTGCCAACGCCAAAGAGTTTTTCGTCCTTAATGGACGGACCGCCGAACTTGTAATCTTTACCCACAGGCTGTTTCAGGAAGCCTTCGCTTGCCGCCACTTCATCCTGGAATGCTGCATCAATGCGGCCTGCCGTCAGGTCTGCGTAGATGTTTTCCTGGCCCTGGTAAGAGACAATTTCAATCCCCTTTGGCGCCCAGTGCTCGTTGCCGTAGGTTTCCTGCGTAGTACCCTGCAACACGCCCACGCGTTTGCCTTTCAGAGATTCAAGGGTTGGCTGAATGTCAGAGGATTTCGCCACCACCAGACGTGAGTCCGCCGCGTAGAGTTTGTCCGTGAAGGCAATCTCCTGCTGACGTTTTTCTGTGATGGACAGGGAGGACATGATCACGTCAATTTTCTTCGCTTTCAGAGACGGGATCAGCGCATCCAGCGGGTTTTCAACGTAGGTACATTGCGCTTTAATGCGTTTGCACAGCTCGTTAGCCAGATCGATGTCAAAACCAACCAGTTCCCCCTTCGCATTCTTCGATTCGAAAGGTGCATAGGTTGGGTCAGTTCCAATACGAATTTTCTGCGGAATTGCTGCGAATGCAGCGGTGGCGCTGGAAAAAGCCAGTACCAGAGAAAGTGACAACACCAGTTTTTTCATATCTGTCCTCAACAAACTGTCTTAATACGAGATTTTTACGACGACGGGGTGTTGTTAATGTGCCATTAATCCCCTCATTCAGGCAAAGATTAATGCCTTTGAACGGGAATTTTTGCATTATAAATGCTTAACTATGCACACAGCGATCCAGTATGGTGCATGCGTTGCACCATACTGGAACATAACCCCACCGGGACGCACCACTTCAGTGCATCTCATTCAGGCATTAATCACCGTAGACGTTGAAATCGAAGTATTTCTTCGCCAGTTTGTCGTAGGTACCGTCTTTACGCAGCTCATTAAACGCTTTGTCGAAGGCGGCTTTCAGCTCGGTATCATCCTTACGCAGGCCAATACCGGTACCGTCGCCAAAGTATTTTTTGTCTTTTACCGACGGGCCGGCAAAGGCGTACTCTTTACCCGCAGGCTGTTTCAGGAAGCCTTCGCTCGCGGCGACTTCATCCTGAAACGCGGCATCCAGACGGCCTGCCGCCAGGTCAGAGTAGATCAGATCCTGGTTCTGGTAAGCCACCACATCGACGCCCTTCTCGCGCCAGTTTGCATTGGCGAAACCTTCCTGGGTCGAGCCCTGAAGCACGCCAACATGTTTGCCTTTCAGCGAGTCGATGGTCGGCTGGATTGGCGAGCCTTTCGCGGCAATCAGACGTGAGTCGGCAGCGTAGAGCTTCTCAGAGAAGGCAATCTCCTGCTGACGTTTTTCCGTGATGGAGAGAGAAGAGATAATGGCATCAATTTTCTTGGCTTTCAGCGACGGGATCAGCGCGTCAAAGTCACTGCCCACCCATGTGCATTTCACTTCCATGCGTTTGCACATCTCATTTCCCAGATCGATATCAAACCCCACGAAGTCGCCTTTCGCATCCTTGGAGGAGAATGGCGCGTAGGTTGCGTCTGTACCGATACGAACTGTCTGTGGAAGCGCTGCATAGCTACTTGTTGCCGCACTCAAGCCCACGAGCAAAGACAGAGCCAGAACCGTCTTCTTCATACATTTACCCTCAAGAACCGTGATTTTATTATGGTTTATGTTGTGTGTTGTGTTGCAGGCTGCTCTTGCAGGTCTTATGCCACATTGTCGTCGGGATAAAACTACGACGTTAAATATGTTAATAAAACGTTGCGATACTGCCTTAATGGTGAAAGATAGCAGGTCTGCCGAACGAACCGGAAAGAGAAAAAAGGAAAAAGCGAATTAAATGTCGAGGATATGATCGCGGTTGCAGTTTTGCCCTGAAACAGGGCAAATTGTCTTTTCATGCACCTTGTTTGTGCACAGCTTCACGCCCCCTGCCAGCGGGTAAAGAGATCTTCCGGCAGGTCGATATCGAACTGATCCAGCACGCGGTTAACGGTCTGGTTGATGACATCGTCCAGCGTTTGCGGACGATGATAGAACGCGGGGACCGGCGGCATAATCACGGCACCCAGTTCGGCTGCCTGCGTCATTAAACGCAGATGTCCCAGGTGCAGCGGCGTTTCCCGCACGCAGAGCACCAGAGGACGACGCTCTTTCAGCACCACATCCGCTGCACGCGTCACCAGCGTGTCGGTATAGCTGTTTACAATGCCGGAAAGGGTTTTAATCGAACAGGGCAAAATAACCATGCCGGCCGTTTTAAACGAGCCCGAAGAGATGCTGGCGGCGATATCGCGGGCATCGTGGACAACGTCAGACAGGGCCTGAACGTCGCGCAGAGAGAGATCGGTTTCAAGAGAGAGGGTCTGACGCGCCGCCTGGCTCATCACCAGATGGGTTTCTACGCCTGCAACGTCACGCAGCACCTGTAACAGCCGGACGCCATAAATCGCGCCGCTGGCACCGCTGATCCCTACAATGAGTCGTTTCATGATTTTCGCCCTTGCTGATTTCAGGGCAGACTGTGCAGGATTTTACGGGGAGTTGCAAGTGAGGGCGAGCGCCCTCACCTGCATACGCATCAACCTTCGTTGTGCATCTCTAAGCTTTCGAGATCGTTTTGCAGCTGGACGGCTTTCGCATCGTCGTTACGCAGAGAATCCAGATAGTCGAGATACTGCTGGTCAACGTCTTTCGTCACGTAGATCCCATTGAATACCGAGCATTCGAACTGCTGAATATCCGGGTTCTCGGCGCGCACCGCGTCGATCAGATCGTTCAGATCCTGGAAAATCAGACCGTCGGCACCGATGATCTGCCGGATTTCGTCTACTTCACGACCGTGAGCAATCAGCTCGTTAGCGGTTGGCATATCAATGCCATACACGTTCGGGAAACGAATTTCCGGCGCTGCGGAGGCAAGATACACTTTCTTCGCCCCGGCCTCACGCGCCATCTCGATGATCTGCTCAGACGTCGTGCCGCGCACAATAGAGTCGTCCACCAGCAGCACGTTCTTGTCGCGGAACTCGGCGCGGTTAGCGTTCAGCTTACGACGTACTGACTTACGACGCAGCTGCTGGCCCGGCATGATAAAGGTGCGGCCCACGTAGCGGTTTTTCACGAAGCCCTGACGGTACGGCTTGTCCAGAATACGGGCAATCTCCAGCGCGATATCACAGGAGGTTTCAGGGATTGGGATGACGACGTCGATGTCGAGATCGTCCCACTCGCGGGCAATCTTCTCGCCCAGCTTCGTCCCCATATTGACGCGCGCGCTGTAAACGGAAATCTTGTCGATGAACGAGTCCGGACGCGCGAAGTAAACGTATTCGAACAGGCACGGGTTGCTCACCGGATTGTCGGCGCACTGACGGGTAAACAGCTGGCCCTTCTCAGTGATGTAGACCGCTTCGCCTGGCGCGACATCACGCAGGAATTCGAAGCCCAGAGTATCCAGCGCCACGCTTTCGGAGGCAACCATGTACTCGGAACGGCCATCGCCGAGATCACGTTTGCCGAGCACCAGCGGGCGAATGCCGTTTGGATCGCGGAAGGCTACCATGCCATGACCGATGATCATCGCCACGCAAGCATACGCGCCACGGATCTGGCGATTAGTCGCGGCAACGGCAGCAAAAATGTTGTCTGCTTCCAGCGGATAATGGCGGAAGTTATCCAGCTCGCTGGCAAAGATATTGAGCAGGATTTCAGAATCAGAGGTGGTGTTAATGTGGCGACGTTTCTCTTCAAACAGCTTTTTACGCAGCTCGTGGGCATTGGTCAGATTGCCATTGTGGGCAAGCGTGATGCCATACGGGGAGTTAACGTAAAAAGGCTGAGCCTCAGAGGCGCTGGAACTGCCAGCAGTAGGATAACGAACGTGACCGATCCCCATATTACCTTGCAGACGCTGCATATGGCGGGCTTCAAATACATCGTTTACCAGGCCGTTCGCCTTGCGTAAACGGAAGCAGTTGTTTGCATCAATGGTGATGATACCCGCAGCATCCTGCCCACGGTGCTGAAGCACCGTTAACGCGTCATAAATCGACTGGTTTACCGGCATGAAACCGGCGATACCGACAATACCGCACATTCGTCTTTTCCTCGTTAAGCCACATCTCAGGGTTTATGCCCTGGGCAAGAAACTCGACGAGCTTTGCAGATAGTCAAAGAACCATCTGATGATGAAGCTGAACTCCGGAATGAGCTGCGATTTTTGCCAGTCTTCACTTTTGGAGAACCCGGTAAAGGTATCCAGGAAGAACAGGATCGCGGCCACAATGAGCACGCCTCGCAACGCGCCGAAACAGATGCCGAGCACCCTGTCCGTTCCTGACAGACCGGTTTTCTCGACCAGCTGACCTATCACGTAATTGACGATAGCGCCGACAATCAGCGTCGCGATAAAAAGCACCGCGATGGCGATTCCGTTTCGGACCAGTTCATCTTCAAAGCCCGTGAACCAGACAGACAGGTAAGTGTAGTAATGACTGGCAACAAAGAAAGCACAACCCCAGGTTACCAGCGATAACGCTTCACGAACAAAGCCACGGATCAGGCTAACCAGACAGGAAAAACCAATCACCGCAATGATGGCGTAATCAATCCAGACCATATGTGTCCCACGATTTAACGCCCTGTCATCCAGTTCGGGGCGAATTCTAACAGAAAAAGAAAACGTTTGCGTAGGGATTTCCTTCCCACGCGTAAATAAAAAAGGCGCTGAAAAAATGCTCAACGCCCCGCACCTTTGACGTTTCTGTGAACGTCTGCCTCCCCCTCACCTCGGCCCTCTCCCTCAAGGGAGAGGGAGTAAACCGACCCCTCGCCCCTTTAGGGGGAGGGCCAGGGTGAGGGGATAATTTCTATCAGTTGGCGCTGTAGTTCATCACCACACCGCTCAGGCCGGAGATTTGCTTCAGCTCGCCAAGCGAACCTTTGAGCTTATCTTTCGACGCATCCGGCCCCACGAGGATACGCGTAATTTTACCCTGTACCGGCGTGGTGGGTGAAGTATAAACACGGTATCCCGCGCCGCGCAGTTTACTCACGATCTCATTGACCTTATCTGCATTTTTCAACGCACCGAGCTGAACGACATAGGCTTTGCCGGTAGGGGCCGCGTCCTGTTTTGCCTGCGGTGGCGTTTCTGAAGCGGCTGCCAGTTGCTCGGCCGCTTTATCCCGCTGCGGTTTCGGCTGCGGCTTCTCCACCGGTTTCGGCTTCTCAACAGGCTTAGGCTGTTCTACCGGCACCGGATCAATCTCGATGTTATTGTTCGTCGCCAGGCGCGAGGGATCGAGCGACGGCGCGGCTGCATCACCTGCGCGCACCTCTTCCGCTGCGCCTTCTGGCGGCTGGGCAGGCAGCGCCTGCGTTGCCGCTGGCAACATATCGGGCTCGTCGCGATCGCCCGGTTTGGGTACCAGCGGAATGGCCGCAAATTCATCCTGGTAATGCTTTTTCTGCCCGTCGAGCAATCCCGGGAGAATAATCACCCCGAGCGCGACCAGCACAATGGTTCCTGTTAAACGGTTCTGAAACTTACTCGCCACCGGTTCTCCCCGCGTCCATCACTTCCATGACATGTGCCACCGTGTGGAATGACCCACACACCAGCACGGTATCTTCTGGTTTAGCCTCCGCCATCGCGGCACGCCAGGCCGAAACCACACTGCTGTAGATTTCGCCTTTGCCGAGATGTTCCATCAACTGCTCAGCAGTCGCGCCGCGCGGCCCTTCCAGAGGAGCACAATACCAGCTATCGACCACACTCTCCATGCAGGCCAGCGTGCCGCCGATATCTTTATCATGAAGCATACCGATAACCGCCAGCACGCGCCCGGTTTTTGGTAACGATTTGAGACGTCCTGCGAGGTACGCCGCCGCATGCGGGTTATGTGCAACATCCAGAATCAGACGCGGTGACTCACTCACAATCTGAAAACGTCCTGGTAACAGTGCGTTCTGAATGCCATCGCGGATTGCCTGCTCGCTTACCGCTAATCCGCTGGCGCGCAGGGCTGCCAGCGCAGTCGCCGCGTTAGGCTGTGGCACCTGCGGCAGGGGCAGACTCTCCAGCACGCCCTGCGCATCGCTGAAGCGCCAGCCGTTGTCCTGCACCTCATACTGCCAGTCCACGCCGCGACGCAGCAGACGAGCGCCCTTCTCTTTCGCTACCTCAGCGATGGTATGTGGCATGTCCGGTTCGCCTACCACGGCAGGCTTATTGGCCCGGAAAATACCGGCCTTCTCACGGCCAATGCTCTCGCGGTCCGGGCCCAGCCAGTCGGTGTGATCCAGCGCGATGCTGGTGACGACGGCGACATCCGCATCCACCATATTGGTGGCATCCAGACGCCCGCCCAGCCC
This sequence comes from Enterobacter sp. BWH52, assembly GCF_001037565.1. Classification (NCBI taxonomy): domain Bacteria; kingdom Pseudomonadati; phylum Pseudomonadota; class Gammaproteobacteria; order Enterobacterales; family Enterobacteriaceae; genus Enterobacter; species Enterobacter sp. BWH52. The sequence continues at coordinate 3,167,782 of NZ_KQ089854.1, forward strand.
CACTTCCAGGATCACCACGTCCAGCTGCGCCTGCTTAAACAGCCACAGCGCCGACAGGGTGCCATATTCGAAATAGGTTAATGAGGTTTCGCCGCGCGCCGCTTCGATAGCGGCAAACGACGCCGTATGGGCCGATTCCGCCAGCTCGGTGTTTTGCACCCGCACGCGCTCGGTATAGCGCACCAGATGCGGCGAGCTGTAAACGCCAACTTTGTACCCCGCCGCCATCAGGACAGATTCCAGCGTGCGGCAGGTGGTGCCTTTACCGTTAGTGCCGGCGACGGTAAACACGAAAGGCGCGGGTTTCAGCACGTCAAGACGCGCGGCAACCTGGCTTACGCGCTCAAGGCCCATGTCGATAGTTTTACTGTGCAGGTTTTCCAGATAAGAAAGCCACGCGGCCAGGGGCGACGTGGCTTGAGGAATGCTTTTATTTTCCATGATGCCCGGTTGTCATTAACGGTTTAGAAAGCAAAAGGGCAGCGCCATTCGGCCCTGCCCTTTTCAGTTATCAGGCCTCGGGTTCCTGATCCGGTACCACCACGCCTTCGCGCGGCTCGTCCGGGTTAGGCGCTGGCAGATTCATCAGCTTCGCCAGAATGCTGGCCAGTTTCAGGCGCATTTCCGGACGGCGGACGATCATATCGATAGCGCCTTTCTCAATGAGGAACTCACTGCGCTGGAAGCCCGGCGGCAGTTTCTCACGTACGGTCTGCTCGATAACGCGAGGACCGGCAAAGCCGATCAGCGCTTTTGGCTCCGCGATGTTCAGGTCGCCCAGCATGGCGAAGCTTGCAGAAACGCCGCCCATGGTTGGGTCGGTCAGTACCGAAATGTACGGCAGACCGCGCTCCTGCATTTTCGCCAGCGCCGCAGAGGTTTTCGCCATCTGCATCAGGGACATCAGCGCTTCCTGCATACGTGCGCCACCGGAGGCGGAGAAGCAGATCAGCGGGCAGTTGTCTTCCAGCGCCTGCTCAACGGCACGCACGAAACGCGCGCCGACCACGGAGCCCATTGAGCCGCCCATAAAGGAGAACTCAAACGCGGCGGCAACCACCGGCATTTCATGCAGGGTGCCTTTCATGACGATTAGCGCGTCTTTCTCGCCGGTCTCTTTCTGCGCAGAGGCCAGACGATCTTTGTATTTTTTGGAGTCGCGGAACTTGAGCACATCTTTTGGCTCCAGTTCGCTGCCCAGTTCTACCAGAGAACCTTCGTCCAGCAGGCTATGCAGGCGGTTGCGCGCCGACATACGCATATGGTGGTCACACTTCGGACACACCTCAAGATTGCGTTCCAGCTCTGCGCGATACAGAACCTGGCCGCAGCTATCACACTTCGTCCATACCCCTTCAGGAATGCTCGCTTTACGCGTTGGGGTAATGTTGCTTTTAATTCGTTCAATCCAGCTCATTGATAACCTTTCTGCCTGAACCTGGTCGTATGCCAGTTTTGCTGTAAGAGGCGAATAATGCCATTTTTGCCTCCAACAGACCATGAATGTTGCACATTAAAACATAACAGCCCGAAACTTTGGATAAAAAAGTGGTCGAACCGCCAGCGTGCATTTACTTCGCTTGCTTTGCCGCCGCGCGTTTGTGACGGATAATTTCGATGACGCCAGGCAGTACGGAAAGCACAATAATCGCTACAATCAGTAACTTAAGGTTTTCCTGAACCACCGGCAGATCGCCAAACAGGTAGCCTGCATAGGTGAACAGCAGCACCCACAGCAGCGCGCCCACCACGTTGTACATGGCAAAATGACGATAGGACATGTGACCCATTCCCGCCACAAACGGTGCAAATGTACGCACAATAGGCACAAAACGGGCAAGGATAATGGTCTTACCGCCATGGCGCTCATAGAACGCATGGGTCTTATCTAAATAACTGCGGCGGAAAATCTTCGAGTCCGGATTACTGAACAACCGCTCGCCAAACACCCGCCCGATGGTGTAGTTGACCGCATCACCAACAATCGCGGCGATGATCATCAGGACGACCATCAGATGGACATTCAGGTCATTCGTTGGCAGTGCGGATAACGCGCCCGCCACGAACAGCAGTGAATCTCCAGGCAGGAACGGCGTAACCACAAGGCCGGTTTCACAGAACAGAATGAGGAACAGAATGGCGTAAACCCAGACGCCGTACTGCGCGACCAGCTCCGCCAGGTGAACATCAATATGCAGGATGAAATCAATCAGAAAACGTATTACGTCCATATTGTCTAAGCCCTAATTGCACCTTTGTTTAGTCCGCTAAAAACAGCGGGCCCATTGGCGGTTTTGGCAGGTCGAACCGGTCCGGATAATCCACCGAAACCAGATACAGCCCTTCCGCTTTCGCCGTTGCTGCCGCAAGCGTTCTGTCCTTCGCTGCAAGCAGTTCTGCAATCCAGCTCTCCGGCTGGTGTCCGGCGCCCACTTCCATCAGGCTGCCCACAATATTCCGCACCATATGATGTACAAAGGCATTGGCTTTGATATCCACCACCACATACGCGCCATACCGACTGACGTTAATGTGCATGACGTTACGCCACGGCGTACGGGACTGACACTGCACCGCACGAAACGACGTAAAATCATTCTCTCCAATCAGACACTGCGCCGCACGCTGCATACGTTCTGCATCCAGCGGTTCATAAAAATGCGTCACGCCCTGGCTTAACACCGCCGGGCGCAGGCGCTGGTTATAGATGACATAACGGTAGCGCCGCGCCGTCGCGCTGAAACGCGCGTGAAAATCATCCGGCACAGCTTTCACCCAACGCACGGCAATGTCACCAGGCAAATTCGCATTTACACCCAGCGTCCAGGCCGCGTCTTTGCGCACGGCGGTGGTGTCAAAATGCACCACCTGCCCCGTGCCGTGAACGCCGGCATCGGTGCGGCCCGCGCAGAAGACGCTTATCGGTTCATTCGCTACCTGAGAGAGCGCTTTCTCCAGCTTCTCCTGGACGCTGCGCACCTCATTCTGCCGCTGCCAGCCATAGTATTTACTGCCATCGTATTCAATGCCGAGGGCAATTCTGTGGACCGGCTTTTGTTCCACATCTGACATCAGTACAGATACTCCTGCACCAGTTTTTCCGCGATTTTGACCGCCATCAGCGCGCCGCCGAAACGCACGTTGTCGGCAACAGACCAGAACTGCACCTGCTCAGGCATACCGTAATCGTTACGCACACAGCCCACAGAGAGATGCGCGCTGCCGGTGGCGTCGCCCACCTGCGTCGGGAATTCGCTCTCTTCGGACAGGACAATGTCCTCTCCGCGGCCAAACGCGTCGCGGGCTTCTTCAGCCGCCAGCGGACGCAGGGCTTCAAACCCGACCATCTGCGCGTGGCCGTAAAAGACCGGAGACTGCACGACATTCGCGGAGATCATCAGCCCGTCATCCTGCAAAATTTTGCGTGCTTCATCGACGATACGACGCTCTTCCCGCACCGAACCTTCACGATCCGGCAGTAGCGGCAGCATGTTGAACGCCAGCTGGCGGCCAAAGAAATCATCTTCGTCGATCGGGATACCGTTCAGCAGCTTCGCGCTCTGCCCTGCCAGTGCGTCTACGGCTTTTTTGCCGTTAGCGGAGGCTGACAGCAGGCTGGTCACGGAAATACGCGACAGGCCACCGTCGTCGATCAGCGGCTTCAGCGCGGTCAGCAGCTGGCTGGTGAGGCTGTTCGGTACTGCAATGATGTTGCGGTTGCGGTAGTCAGCCAGCACAAACGGGTTGACGTCCGGCACCACCAGCGGCACATCCGGCTCCAGGGAGAACAGGCCGCTCAGGTCGATCACCAGACAGCCTGAATTTGTCGCTTCTTCAATGTAAGACGCCGTGGCTTGCGCACCTGCGGCAAAAAACGCCAGCTGAGCCTGCGTCCAGTCAAACGCGGCGGCGTCCTGCACCATCAAGGATTTCCCGCCGAAACGCAGCTGTTCTCCTGCGCTGTCGGTACGCGCCAGTGCGTAAATCTCACCCACCGGGAACTGACGCTCAGCAAGGGTTTCAAGCAGGGCTTCGCCCACGGCGCCAGTGGCACCCAAAATGGCAATGTTCCAGCCTTCAGACATGGTGGTTTACTCCAGAAATAAAAAGCGTCCCTGCCGGAACATCCGACAGGGAGCATTAAGAAGACATTAACGTGCCGGGTGGTGAACGGCGTTAAATCCCAGTTTATGCAGCAGCCCCGCCGCTGACGCGTCATCGCACATGACATACAGGGAAGACCACTCGCGGCGCTCAAGGTAATTTTTGCGTAGCTTGTCAAACTCACCCGGAATACCCGCCACTTTACGCAGCAGCGCGTCATCGCGGCGCACATCATACACCAAATGCACCAGTCTTTTCAGCGTTGCCTCATCCAGCAGGCCATGAAGGGTAATGCGGCCAAATTCCGGGGCGGGCAGCAGCGTATCCAGCGCCACCTGCTGCGGATGGCCGATAAAGGCGCTGTAAGCCTCAAACACCTGGGTTGTGCCACGCGCTTTGCCTTCAAGGGTATAACCCGCGATATGTGCGGTACCCACGTCTACCTTATCCAGCAATGCGACGTTGAGATCAGGCTCTGGCTCCCAGACGTCCAGCACGACGCTAAGCTCTTGTCCTTCGTCGAGACATGCCAGCAGCGCCGCGTTATCCACCACCGGTCCCCGGCAGGCATTTATCAGAATAGTGCCAGCCTTCAGACGGCGGATCAGCTTTTCGTCGGCCAGGTGCAGGGTCTTATACGGCCCCTCTTTAAAGAGCGGCGTATGGAAGGTGATGACGTCGCACTCGTCGACCAGCTCATCCAGTGTGCGGAAGTCGCCTTCATCACCGTTATCCTTACGCGGCGGATCGCACAGCAGGGTGCGGATTCCCCAGGCTTCCAGACGCTTTTGCAGACGTCCGCCCACGTTGCCCACACCCACAATCCCGACGGTGCGATCTTTCAGCGTAAAACCATCGCGCTCGGCCAGCATCAATAGCGAGGAGAAAACATATTCCACGACGGCAATGGCGTTACAGCCTGGCGCCGCGGAAAAACCAATCCCCGCCTGCTTAAGCCACTGGTCATCCACATGATCGGTCCCGGCCGTTGCCGTCCCGACAAATTTAACCCCTTTGCCGGTGAGCAGCGCCTCATTTACTTTAGTCACCGAGCGCACCATCAGGGCGTCTGCATCGTCCAGTTCGCTGACCGGAATCGGGCGACCAGGGACAGCCTTAACCTCACCCAGGCGGCTGAACAGCTCACGGGCGTAAGGCATATTTTCATCAACGAGGATTTTCACGTCTGAGTACCTGTTTGAGAGGAAGTAAACCTGCCAAGTGTGCCATAATCTCGCCGCCGGGCATATATCTCCGCCCGGTTACGCAGAGTTTGACTTTAAGGATTTTTGACGATGCAGCCCATTTCAGGTACGCCTCCGCGCCCTCCGGGTGAAGGCCCCGTAACGCCCAACACGCCAGGCGAACAACCGCTCTCCACGCAGCAACGCACCGTACTGGAGCGTCTGATCACGCGTCTTATTGCGTTGACCTCACAGCAAAACGCAGAGGTGTGGGCCGGCGTGAAGCACGATTTGGGCGTCAGAAACGATGCGCCGCTACAGTCGCGCCATTTCCCTGCCGCCGAACAAAACCTGAACCAGCGTCTTACCAGCGCACAGCAGCAACATACCACCCGCCAGATTATCTCGCAGCTGACCGAGCTGTTGGGCCAGGGGAATAATCGCCAGGCGGTGAGTGATTTTATCCGTCAACAGTACGGTCATACCGCCCTGAGCCAGCTTTCGCCGGAACAGCTGAAAACCGTGTTGACCCTGCTGCAAAGCAATCAGCTTTCTATCCCGCAGCCGCAACAGCGCCCGTCTACAGAACGGCCATTGCAGCCTGCGGAGCATAATACGCTCAAGCAGATGGTCACTAAGCTGGCTGCCGCAACCGGCGAACCAACAAAGCTTATCTGGCAATCCATGCTGGAACTTTCCGGTGTGAAAGCGGGCGAGATGATCCCGGCAAAACAGTTTACCCATCTGGTCACCTGGCTCCAGGCGCGTCAGACGCTCAGCACCCAGAGCGCCCCGACCCTGCACAGCGTACAGGCGGCGCTGAAACAACCGCTGGAACCGCACGAGTTCGATACGATCCGGGATTACGCTCAGCAGAGCTGGCAGGCTACGCCGCAAACGGTGCTGACCACCGCCCAGGTGCAGGATGTGCTCAATCAGATCTTCGTTCGCCGCGCCGAGCGGGAAGGCGGCGTGCCGGAGGTAAGAAACATTCAGCCGATCTACAACCCGCTGTTTGCCCCCGTAGTTGATACGTTCAAAACGCTTTCTGCCCGTCCGGGATTGATGTTGATCGCGTTGGTGATTGCGCTGGCGATTTTCTGGCTGGTTGCGTGAGGATTTGCCCGGTGGCGCTTCGCTTACCGGGTCTACAACGGCTCGAACCGTAGGCCGGGTAAGGCGAAGCCGCCACCCGGCAACATACTACCGCTTGCGAAACGCCACCATCGTCACCACAATCCCCACCACCGCTGACACCGCACCGGCGAGAAATACGGAAGGATAGCCAAACGACGTTGCAAGCAGCCCCGCCAGCGGCCCGGTGATGCCGTATGAGATATCCTGAAACGCCGCATAGCCGCCCAGCGCCGTGCCGCGCACCTGCGGAGCCACGCGCTTCACCACTTCAACGCCCAGCGCCGGGAAGATCAGCGAGCAGCCGCAGCCGGTTAACGCCGCACCCAGCAGCGCAACGGATGCAGAGGGCGCCTGCCAGAGCAGTACCAGACCCACGGTCTCAATGACAAGTGACGACACGGCCACCTTCACGCCGCCAAAGCGATCCGGCATCCAGCCAAACAGCACGCGCATCAATACAAACGCGCCGCCAAAGGCCGTCAGCGTAAAGCCCGCCATCGCCCAGCCGCGGCTCATGAAATAGAGGGAGACAAAGGTACCAATAACCGCGAAGCCCACCCCCTGAAGCGCCAGCCCAAGCCCCGGCTGCCAGATTTGCCCCACCACGCTCCACAGCGAAGGACGCTCGCCTTTATGGGCGGGCACCTTACGCACCGAACCGTTAAACGCCCACGCCAGCAGCGGCAATACCATGGCGGTGCCTGCCAGCGCCGCAAAACCAAACTGGCTGTGGATCAGCAGCCCCAGCGGCGCGCCTGCCGCCAGTGCGCCGTAAATCGCCATCCCGTTCCAGGACATCACTTTTCCGGAACGCGCAGGTCCCACCAGCCCCATTCCCCAGGTCAGGGTGCCGGTCAGCAGCTGGCTTTCGCCAAAGCCGAGGATCAGGCGCCCTACCACCAGCAGCGCGAATTTATACGCTGCATCTATTGGCAACAGCGCCGCCAGCAGCCAGGCTCCCCCCGCCAGCCCGCAGGCAAACATGCCCTGCAACGCCGAGCGTTTTGCGCCGTGCTGATCCGCCAGGCGACCGGCGTAGCCCCGGGTTAATACCGTCGCTAAAAACTGAATGCCCACCGCAATGCCGACCATGGTGTTGCCATAGCCCAGCTCCTGGTGAACGAACAAGGGGATCACCGGCAGCGGCAGGCCAACGGTCATATAGGTCAGAAACACCGCAAAGGCGATGCGGAAAAGGGAAAGGTTCCCGGAAGGAGCGCTCTTCGCAGGGGTAACAGCCTTCATGCATAACTCCGTGTTCAGGCATAAAAAAAGGGAGCCGCGCGGCTCCCTTCTACTATACCTTCAAACGCTTACGCTTTCAGCTTACGCATCACCAGCGTGGCGTTGGTGCCGCCGAAACCGAAGCTGTTGGACATAACGGTCGTCAGCTCACGTTCGGTGGTTTCAGTCACGATGTTCAGGCCAGCCGCCTGCTCGTCCATCTCTTCGATGTTGATGCTTGGCGCGATAAAGCCGTTTTCCAGCATCAGCAGAGAGTAGATCGCTTCCTGCACGCCCGCCGCGCCCAGAGAGTGACCGGTCATGGCTTTGGTTGCAGAGATAGCCGGGCTGTTGTCGCCGAACACTTCACGGATCGCACCCAGCTCTTTCACGTCGCCTACCGGCGTTGAGGTGCCGTGGGAGTTCAGGTAGTCGATTGGAGTATCAACACCGTGCATCGCCATCTTCATGCAGCGCACCGCGCCTTCACCGGATGGAGCAACCATGTCAGCGCCGTCAGACGTTGCGCCGTAGCCCACGATCTCAGCATAGATGTGCGCGCCACGCGCCAGCGCGTGTTCCAGCTCTTCAACCACAACCATACCGCCGCCGCCAGCGATAACAAAACCGTCGCGGTGTGCATCATAAGTACGGGACGCTTTGTCTGGCGTTTCGTTGTATTTAGTGGACAGTGCGCCCATCGCGTCGAACTCACAGGCCATTTCCCAGCCCAGCTCTTCGCCACCGCCAGCAAATACGATGTCCTGTTTGCCCAGTTGGATCTGCTCAACCGCATTACCGATACAGTGTGCGGAGGTCGCACATGCGGAGCTGATGGAGTAGTTCACACCGTGGATTTTGAACGGCGTTGCCAGGCACGCGGAAACCGCTGAACCCATGGCTTTGGTCACAACATATGGACCGACCGCTTTCAGGCCGCGCGGGCTGCGCATGGCGTCAGCACCGAACACCTGAGCTTTAGAAGAACCGCCGGAACCTGCAATCAGGCCCACGCGTGGGTTGTTCTGGTAAACGTCTTCGCTCAGACCAGAATCCTTGATCGCTTCCTGCATGGAAAGATAGGCGTAGATAGAGGCATCGTTCATGAAACGAACCACTTTACGGTCAATTAAACCGGTGGTGTCCAGTTTAACGTTACCCCATACGTGGCTACGCATTCCAGAATCTTTAAACTCTTCAGAGAAAGTGATCCCGGAGCGTCCTTCACGCAGAGATGCCAGGACTTCCTGCTGGTTATTACCGATGCTGGAAACGATGCCCAGGCCAGTAATCACTGCACGTTTCATTCAATACCTCTGTAAGTCGCACTATAAAAAGTTTCGAGTCGCACAATAGCGTACACTTGTACGCCGAACAAGTCCGATCAGCCATTTTCTGTGGAAATTTGCACCGATGGGCTCACATCGCTAAGATCGTGCCACTGCCTGTCGGACGAGTAACTTACGTGAAACAAAACGCCATACAACCTGCCAACCTCGAATTCAACGCTGAGGGTACACCTGTTTCCCGAGATTTTGATGACGTCTACTTTTCTAATGATAACGGACTGGAAGAGACGCGCTATGTCTTCCTCGAAGGAAATCATCTCAGCACCCGCTTCCCTGAACATCCGCGCAGGCTGTTCGTCGTGGCGGAGAGCGGTTTCGGCACCGGGCTGAATTTTCTGACCCTCTGGCAGGCATTCGATTGTTTTCGCGCTGCATACCCCGAGGCTACCTTACAAAGATTACATTTCATCAGTTTCGAAAAATTTCCGCTTACCGCGCACGATCTGCGGCTTGCCCATCAGCGCTGGCCGGAGCTTGCCCACTGGGCGGAACAGCTTCAGACCCAGTGGCCACCGGCTATCGGCGGCTGTCATCGTCTGATTCTGGATGACGGACGCGTCACCCTCGACCTGTGGCTGGGCGATATTAACGACCTGACCGATAAGCTTGATGACTCAATGAATCAGAAAGTGGACGCCTGGTTCCTGGACGGTTTTGCGCCCGCTAAAAACCCGGACATGTGGAGCCCGCACCTGTTCAGCGCCATGGCACGTCTGGCGCGCCCGGGCGCGACGCTTGCTACCTTCACCTCCGCGGGCTTTGTCCGTCGTGGGTTGCAGGAGGCGGGGTTTACCATGCGGAAAACCAAAGGCTTTGGCCGCAAACGCGACATGCTGGTCGGGGTGATGGAACAGGATCTGGCGATCCCGGCGCAGGCCCCCTGGTTTGCCCGCCGCGCCAGCACCTCGCGTGAGGTCGCTATTGTGGGCGGGGGTATTGCCAGCGCTCTGCTTTCGCTGGCGCTGCTGCACCGTGGCTGGCAGGTGACGCTCTATTGCGCTGACGAGGGGCCGGCGACGGGCGCATCAGGCAACCGTCAGGGCGCGCTTTATCCCTTATTAAGTGCACACGATCCGGCACTGTTCCAGTTCTTCCCGGCGGCGTTTACGTTTGCTCGCCGCCTTTACGACAGCCTGCCGGTTGCGTTCGACCACGACTGGTGCGGCGTGACGCAGCTCGGCTGGGACGAGAAGAGCCAGCAGAAAATCACCCAAATGCTGTCGCTGGGGCTGCCGGAGGACATCGCCCATGCAGTGACGGCACAGCAGGTTGCTGAGACCGCTGGTGTCGACACCGGCTGCGGCGGAATTCAGTATCCACTCGGCGGCTGGCTATGTCCGGCTGAACTGACTTCTGCGGCGATAGCCCTCGGGCAGTCGCGTGGGTTGACAGTGCATTATGCCCATAAGGTTCAATCGCTAAGCCGCACTGCGCACTGGGAACTGCGTTTCGCTGACGGTAAAGAGGCCCAGCATGCCAGCGTTGTGCTGGCCAACGGACATCATATCAGCCAGTTTACCCAGACAGCATCATTGCCGGTTTATCCAGTCGGCGGCCAGGTGAGCCATATCCCGACCGCGCCCCAACTGAGCAAACTGCGTCAGGTGCTGTGTTACGACGGCTACCTGACGCCGCAAAATCCCTCCAACGGCCATCACTGCATCGGCGCCAGCTACCATCGCGGTGAAACAGATATGCATTACAGCGAAGCGGATCAGCAGCAAAACCGCCAGCGCCTGGTCGACAGTTTTCCGGATGCGTCGTGGGCGAAAGAGGTTGATGTCAGTGAGGGTCAGGCGCGCTGCGGCGTACGCTGCGCGACCCGCGATCACCTGCCGATGGCGGGAAACGTGCCGGACTATGACGCCACGCTTGAAGTCTATCAGGATCTTGCAGACAGCAAAGAAACGGCGGTAAGTGCGCCCGTTCACCCCGAGCTGTTTATGCTGGGTGGCTTAGGCTCGCGGGGATTGTGCTCCGCGCCGCTGCTGGCTGAAGCGTTAGCCGCGCAAATGAGCGACGAGCCGGTTCCGCTGGACAGGGTTACGCTCGCGGGGCTGAATCCAAACCGACTGTGGGTGCGGAAATTGCTGAAGGGGAAAATGGTCAAGTAGGGTGCGGTCTGGTGCCCTCACCCCGGCCCTCTCCCTGTGGGAGAGGGCGGTGATACACTTACTTCGCTTTCGCCTGCTGGAACAAATTATCCCACATGCCCAGCACTAAAGACTGGTCGCGCGGAGAGAGTTCCCCGGCCTGAATAGCGTTTTCCAGGCTGCGAGTGACTTCCGCGTGAACGGCGTCGGCAGAGTGATCGTCCCCGGCTTCCAGCGCGGCTACCGCCAGCGTCAGGTGACCACGCAGATAACCGCTGGCGAACAGCTCATCATCACTGGCGTGTTCCACCATGTCATCAATTAACGCCAGAATGCGTGATTCAAATTCTGCGATCATCTTCTTTCCTCTGTTAAAGATCTTCCGGCCACGGGAAGCGTTCCGCCGTGATCTCCGGCGTGTGGTAATAATTCTGTAAAGCCTCGATCAGGCGTGCCGGACGTGCCGGGATGCCTTTCTCAAGATATTCCATCACCTGCGCATGAACGCGGCGCTGGAAGACGATACGGTCTGGCTCGAAGTCGCCTTCGAGGTTGTCACAGCTCACGTTGAACGGGAAACCCGCCGCCACGCAGAACAGCCATTCCAGCGCCTGGGGTTTCACCTCCACATCTTCAAACTGCCCCTGGGTGGCGGCGTCGCGCCCGTCCGGGCAGTACCAGTAACCAAAGTCCACCAGCTCGCGACGCGCTTTCCCGGCGATACACCAGTGCGAAATTTCGTGCAAACCGCTGGCGTAAAAGCCGTGGGCAAAGATGATGCGGTTATACGGAACCTCGTCATCAGCTGGAAGATAGATCGGTTCGTCGTCGCCTTTAATCAGACGGGTATTAAAATCATCAGCAAAACAGCTATCGAAGATCTCAATCAGCTGTTCGTAGTTATGCGTACTGTTCATTAGTTCATCCCCAACCAGGTGAGGATCTCCTGTCCATGGCTGTCATAAAGAAGTTTGGCGCTCATCACCGCCGAGACGACAACAATCATCGGGCGGATCAGCTTTTGCCCTTTGCTTAATACCAGACGCGAGCCTGCGCGCGCGCCCAAAAACTGCCCTGCCATCATCACAAACCCGGTTGCCCAGATAACCTTGCCGCCAATGATAAACAGCAGCAGACCGCCAACGTTGGAGGTCGCGTTGAGGACTTTGGCGTGGGCGGTGGATTTGGCGAGGTTGAACCCGGCCAGCGTCACGAATGCCAGCGCGTAAAACGAGCCTGCCCCCGGGCCAAAGAAGCCATCGTAAAAACCGACGCAGCCACCGGCGATCAGCGCAAACGGCAGGCCGTGAAGGCGACGCTGTCGATCTTCTTCCCCGAGCTTTGGCATGAGTAAGAAATAGAGGCCGATACAGATAACCAGCAGCGGCAGGATCTGGCGCAGAATGTCGGACTGTACGTGCTGGACCAGCAGCGCGCCCGCCGTTGAGCCAATAAACGTCATCAGGATATTGAGCTTCTGATCGGCGAGATTCACAACTTTACGCCGAATGAAATAGAGCGACGAGGAGAGCGAACCGCCGCATGCCTGGAGTTTGTTGGTGGCAAGCGCCTGGGCAGGGCTCATGCCTGCCGCCAGCAACGCCGGAACGGTGAGCAACCCGCCGCCGCCCGCCAGGGCATCGATAAATCCGGCTAACATTGCAACAAAAAAGAGCACCGCCAGCAGCAGCGGTGACACCATGAACAGGTCGACGAAATTATCCATTAAAGTACATGCTCATCCAGTAGCGCCTGGCAGGAAGGCGGCAACGGAGGCGGTGTCTTCTTCTCAGGCTTAGAGGTTCCAGGCTTGGCTGGTTCAAACCAGCTTTGCAGTTCGTAACCACAACCATCGCCAGGCGGTGGCAGCGGCTGATCTTCACATTCCAGGCTGTTCGCCGGGCAGCGCAGGCGAACATGCATATGGGCACGATGCTGGAACCACGGGCGCACTTTACGCAACCAGTCGCGATCCGTTCCCGCATCCAGGCAAAGCTGCTGCTTGATGGCCGGATTAACAAAGATCCGCGTGACGTCGTTATCCTTTGCCGCCAGCTTAATCATGCTGGAAATTTCCGGCGACCATCGCGAGGCGACGACACGTTTACCGTCGGCCGAGACCAGATCCAGCGCCTGCGGTTTCAGCAGTTGCGCTGAGCTCCAGCGCGTTTTCGGCAATTGCAGGAAGATATCCACATCCAGTCCGGTCTGGTGGCTGGCGTGACCGCCGTTAAAGCGGCCACCGGCAGGCATCCCCATATCGCCAATCAGCATCGTGCCCAGCCCCAGATTATGCACCTGGTTGCCAAGACGCTGAATAAAAAGCACCAGGTCAGGATGGCCGAAATAACGGCGCTGGTCGGTGCGCATCACCTGATAGGTATCCGATTGCAGCGGAAGTTCCTGCGCGCCGACGATACACCCGTTGGAGAAAGCGCCAATGGACTGCGCGCTCCCCGCTACCGGATGGGTGATTTTCTGCCACGGCGTAGCGGCCAGGCTTGCTCCACTGACCAGCAGCGCCAGCAGAGCGATTGCGGTTTTTTTCATAGTTACCAGCGTGGAATGGTGGTCGTCACATCCGCATTCTGCGCGCGCTGGCGCAGGAAGTGATCCATCAGCACGATCGCCAGCATCGCTTCTGCGATCGGTACCGCGCGGATCCCCACGCACGGATCGTGACGCCCTTTGGTGATCATCTCAACTTCATCGCCAGCGCGGTTAATCGTGTGGCCCGGCACGGTAATGCTGGACGTGGGCTTCAGCGCGATATTGGCAATAATTTGCTGCCCGCTGCTGATGCCGCCCAGAATGCCGCCCGCATGGTTGCTCTGGAAACCCGCCTTCGTGATTTCGTCGCGGTTCTGGCTGCCGCGAAGCTTAACCACGTCAAAACCGTCGCCGATTTCAACGCCTTTCACCGCGTTGATGCTCATCAGCGCGTGGGCGATGTCGGCGTCAAGGCGGTCAAATACCGGCTCGCCCCAGCCAGCCGGCACGCCGTCGGCTACCACGGTGACTTTCGCACCAATGGAATCGCCCTCTTTTTTCAGGCCACGCATCAGCTCATCCAGCGCGTCCAGCTTGTCGGCATCGGCGCAGAAGAACGGGTTAAGTTCTACCTGATCCCAGTCTTTGATTGCCAGCGGAATGTCGCCCATCTGGGTCAGACAGCCGCGGATAACGATGCCGAATTTCTGCTGGAGATATTTTTTGGCAATCGCCCCTGCCGCCACGCGCATCGCGGTTTCACGTGCGGAAGAACGTCCGCCGCCGCGATAGTCGCGAAAGCCATATTTTTGTTCGTAGGTGTAATCAGCGTGGCCCGGACGGAAGACGTCTTTAATCGCGCCGTAGTCCTGAGAACGCTGATCGGTGTTTTCAATCAGCAGACCAATGCTGGTCCCGGTGGTACGGCCTTCAAATACGCCGGAGAGAATTTTGACCTGGTCCGGCTCGCGACGCTGCGTGGTGTAGCGAGAGGTACCCGGACGCCGACGGTCAAGGTCATGCTGTAAATCGGCTTCGGTCAGTTCGATGCCTGGCGGGACGCCATCAACGATACAACCCAGTGCCAGACCGTGCGACTCGCCAAAGGTGGTCACACGGAATACCTGTCCAATACTGTTTCCTGCCATCACGGCTCCGATGTTGTTGTTTGTGTTTGAGCGTTGTGAAACGGGCCGAAGCCCGCTGGATTAATCTTTGTAAATACTGAAGTATTCGCGTGCATCAAGCAGCTGCGCCTTGGTCAGCATAAAGACGCCGTCACCGCCGTTGTCGAACTCAAGCCAGGTGAACGGCACATCCGGGTACTGCTCTATCAGATGTACCATGCTGTTGCCCACTTCACAAATCAGAACGCCGTCGTCGGTCAGATAATCCGGCGCGCAGGCCAGGATGCGGCGGGTCAGCTTCAGCCCGTCAGAGCCGGACGCCAGACCCAGCTCCGGCTCGTGACGGTACTCGTTCGGCAGGTCGGACATGTCTTCTGCATCCACGTACGGCGGATTAGTGACGATCAGGTCGTATTGCAGCGTCGGCAGGTCGCGGAACAGGTCAGAGCGGATAGGCGTGACGTGATGAATCAGCCCGTGCTCTTCAATGTTGTGTTCGGTGACGGCCAGCGCGTCGGTGGAGATATCGACGGCGTCCACTTCCGCTTCCGGGAAGGCGTACGCGCAGGCAATGGCGATGCAGCCGCTGCCGGTGCACATATCAAGAATGTGCTGCGGCTGATGGTTAATCAGGCCGTCAAAGTGGTTGTTGATCAGCTCGCCAATCGGCGAGCGCGGCACCAGCACGCGTTCATCAACATAGAACTCATGGCCGCAGAACCAGGCTTTGTTGGTCAGGTAAGCCACCGGAATGCGCTCGTTCACGCGACGGATCACGCGCTCAACGATGCGGTGTTTTTCGCTGGAGGTCAGGCGCGCGGTGCGCATGTCTTCCGGAATATCCAGCGGCAGATAGAGAGACGGCAGCACCAGCTGAACGGCCTCATCCCACGGGTTATCCGTACCGTGGCCGTACCAGATATTGGCGGCGCTGAAGCGGCTAACCGACCAGCGCAACATGTCCTGTATGGTATGCAGCTCGTTTACTGCTTCATCGACAAAAATTTTATCCACTCTTTCCTCCAGGGCATGCTCGCATAATTTTCGGCGGCTAGTTTGCCATGAAGACGGCGATAAATCAGCAATGACGCGTGTCGCTTGAGGTTAAAAAATGCGTTTAGTCGGGTACACTATCGGAAATACGAGATGAGAATGACGAATGAAAAAGAAAACATCGCTCAGCGAGGAGGATCAGGCTCTCTTCCGCCAGCTGATGACCGGGACGCGTCAAATCACGCACGACACCATTGTCCATCGCCCGCAGCGTAAAAAAATCAGCGAGGTTCCGGTCAAACGTCTGCTCCAGGAGCAGGCCGATAACAGCCACTATTTTTCAGATGAGTTTCAGCCGCTGCTCAGTACTCAGGGTGCGGTGAAATACGTGCGCGAAGACGTCAGCCATTTTGAACTGAAAAAATTACGCCGGGGAGATTACTCGCCGGAGCTGTTCCTCGATCTGCATGGGTTGACCCAGATGCAGGCGAAACAGGAGCTGGGGGCGTTGATCGCGGCATGTCGTCGCGAGCATGTTTTTTGCGCCTGCGTGATGCACGGTCACGGCAAACATATTCTTAAGCAACAGACACCGCTGTGGCTGGCTCAGCACCCGCACGTGATGGCGTTTCATCAGGCACCCAAAGAGTACGGCGGAGATGCCGCATTGCTGGTATTGATTGAAGTGGAGGAGTGGCAGCCGCCAGAGTTGCCCTGACAGGATGGCGGGAGGCACGCTGCACCCCGCCATATCGCACGTCACGTCAGATGGCTTTTGCCATCTTCAGGTTGCACGGACTCATTTGCCAGTTAAAGACCCCTTTGCCGGTTTCGTCGAGGGTGACGTTGGCAATGGCGGACGTAGTGAACATCGGTGGCGTTTCGCCCGGGCACAGCTCAGATACCAGATAGCCGACCAGCGGCAGGTGGGAAATGACCAGTGCGGAAGCGACACCTTCATTGCACAGCGCCTGAAGGTAAGCACTGACAAGGCCAACATCGCCACACGGCGTGAGTTCAGGGAGCACATCCACACTGGATGGCAGGTTCATACACTCCCCTACCACATCCAGCGTCTGTTCTGCCCGCAGGAACGGACTCACCAGAACGCGTTCAATGTCCACTTTTTGACCTTTAAGCCATGTCGCCATCTGACGGGATTCGTCGCAGCCACAGACGGTTAAAGGACGTACTGAGTCACTGGCGGCATCGAGTGCCGCGTCGCCGTGACGCATGATAAAAACTTGCATATTGCACCGCTTTTGTTAACCAGAATCACCGGCGTTGACTACCCGCGATTAATGCTCTGAGGTAGAAAACCCGATGGCCGGGCATTGTGCCTGATCCATTCGGTGAATGAAACGCTGTTTTTTACCTCAATGGCGTAAGTATAGTCAATCTCTGTTTACAATTTCGCCAGAACAGGTTCCATCACCTCAGGATTTACCCTTCTTTGACTTCAGTTTACGCAATCAGTTTCCCTTACGGGCCAGAATGTCTGACCCCGTTCCGCCATCTGCAATAATTCGTCACAAGGTGTAAACCGTGGACCATATTGCGAGGCCAGACGTTGCAGGATCGCAACCACTTCACCCGCCCCGAGGGTATCCATATACCGGAACGGACCGCCAAGGAATGGCGGAAAACCGATACCAAACACGGCACCGATGTCGCCGTCGCGCGCGCTCTTGATCACCTGCTCACCAAAGCAGCGCGCCGCTTCATTGAGCATCATCATTACGCAGCGCTCAGCACACTGAACCGCCGACAGTTTTCCCTGACCCGTGACAGGAATAAGCGCATAAACCGAAGGGTCGACCTGTTTCTTGCTTTTACGCCCTTTCGCGGCGTAAAGATAGAAACCGCGTTCATTTTTTCTGCCTTTGCGATCGTCCTTCAAAATTGCAGAAACAAAGTTTGCAGGCGGCGCAAAACGATCGCCATAAGCCGCTTCCAGCACAGGGATAATTTTAGTCCCCGTATCAATTCCTACCTCATCCAAAAGTTGGATTGGGCCGACGGGGAAACCAAACTTCACCAGAGCGTCATCGACGTGCTCAATTTTCTCCCCTTCCGTCAGCAACCGCATCGCTTCGTTAATGTACGGCGCCAGAATGCGGTTGACGTAGAAGCCGGCTTTGTCCGCGACCACAATCGGGGTTTTGCCCTGTTTTTTCGCCAGCTTCACCACGGTGGCAATAGTTTGCGGGCTGGTTGTGGCATGTGGGATAACCTCCACCAGCGGCATTTTTTCGACAGGGCTGAAATAGTGCAGCCCTATCACCTGCTCCGGGCGCACGGCTTTCGCCGCGATGTCGCCGATCGGCAAAGACGAGGTATTTGACGCGAAAATGGTGTGCGGCGCGCAGTGCTGTTCAACGTCCGCCACCATCTGCTGCTTAAGGGCCAGATCTTCGAACACGGCTTCAATCACCAGATCGCGGTGTGCAAACCCACTGTAGTCGGTGGCGCCAGTGATCATCGCGAGGGTTTTATCGCGCTCACTGGCCTTGATATGGCGGCGTTTCACTTTGCGATCAAGGTTCTGCCAGCTGTACTGCAACGCGTGGTTGATACCCTTAGGGTTGATATCTTTGATACGTACGGGCAATTTGCCTTTGCTGGCGGTGACAAATGCGATGCCGCCGCCCATCAGCCCACCACCCAGAACGCCAACGGCGCGCAGCAGAGCCGGTTCAGCTTCACTGCCCGGATCTTTTTTAACCTCCGTGCTGGCAAAGAAAATGCCGCGCAGCGCCTGCGACTGCGGCGTCATCGCCAGCTCGCCAAAGGCTTTCGCTTCCGCAGCATAACCGCTGCTGCTGCCCTGCGATAAACCGGTTTCAATCACCTTCAGAATGCGCGTCGCTGCCGGATAGTTCCCTTTGGTTTTTTGCTCGGTTTTTTTACCCACCATATTGAACAGCAGCGTGCGCCCCAGCGGCCCGGCGAGGATACGCTCGCGCACCGGCAGAGGGCGTTTCGCCTGACGACCTTTCAGCGCCCGCTCAACGGCGGCCTCAAGCAAGATGGCGTGCGGAACGACCTCATCAACCAGACCCGCTTTTAACGCCTGACGGGCGCGCAGCTGTTTACCGGTTAAAATCATCTCCAGCGCCGTACTGACGCCCACCAGACGCGGCAGGCGCTGCGTGCCACCTGAACCGGGCAGCAATCCAAGCTGTACCTCCGGCAGTCCGAGTACCGTTTTCGCATCGTCGGTACAAATGCGGCTGTGACAGGCCAGCGCCAGCTCAAGCCCACCGCCCAGGCAGGCCCCGTGGATCGCAGCGACAACGGGTATCGACAGCGCATGGATCTCCGCCATTACCTGCTGCCCCTGACGCGCCAGGTCTTCTGCTTCCTGAGCGCTTTTCGCCCGGGCAATCATGTTGATATCGGCCCCGGCAATAAAGTTATCCGGCTTTGCCGAGATAAATACCAGGCCACGTATCGCTTTGTTTTCGCGGATCTGTCTGAGCATCGCACGCACCTGAACGCCGAACTCGGCCTTCAGGGTGTTCATCTTTTCGTCGGGTACATCAATGGTGATAACAGCCACGTTATCAAGGCGAACAGCCAGGTTAAATGCAGATGTCGTTTCCATTATTCAGCCTCCAGAACCATTGCTGCACCCAGGCCGCCCGCCGCACAGGCGGTAACGAGACCAAAACCGCCGCCGCGGCGACGCAGCTCGTGCAAAGTCTGGGTTATCATTCTCGCGCCGGTCGCCGCAAATGGATGGCCGTAGGCGATGGATCCGCCAAGCACGTTAAACTTACTCTGATCCACTTCGCCGGTCGCGTGGGCGCGGCCCAGTACATCGCGCGCGAAGCGCTCGCTTGCCAGCAGCTGAATGTTTGCCAGGGTTTGTGCGGCAAAGGCTTCGTGCATATCGATCAGGGTTAAGTCAGCCAGCGTCAACCCCGCACGCTCCAGCGCCAGGGGCGTGGACCAGGCCGGACCGAGCAGCATGTCCTGCCAGACATCAATGGCGGTAAAGGCGTAGCTACGCAAATAGCCCAGCGGTGTGATGCCAAGCTCTTTCGCCCGGGATTCCGTCATCAGGATCACGGCGGCGGCACCGTCCGTCAGTGGCGTACTGTTGGCCGCCGTAACGGTGCCATGTTTACGATCAAACGCCGGGCGCAGTTTTGCGTAATCCTCCAGCGTCGAGGTGCCACGGATATTGTTATCTTCCACCAGCGGTTCGCGGAAAGGCGGGATATAAGCCGTCATAACCTCGTCGGCAAGTTTGCCTTCCGACCAGGCCTTCGCAGCGAGCTGATGCGAGCGATGCGCCAGTGCATCCTGCTGTTCGCGGGTAATACCGTAGGTTTTTGCCATCTGCTCGGCTGTATCGCCCATGCGCAGGCCGGTGGAGTATTCAGCAACGGCAGGTGGCACGGGCATGAGGTCGCGCAGGCGTAAACGCGAGAAGAGTTTAAGCTTTGCACCGGTAGTGCGAGCTTTGTTGGCATCCACGAGGATGCGGGCCAGCTGTTTGCTGACGCCGATGGGCAGCACGGAGGAGGAATCCGCGCCGCCGGCGATCCCCGCGCGAATGGTCCCCGCCATCAGGCTTTCCGCCACGTTCGCCACCGCCTGGAAACTGGTGGCGCAGGCGCGGCTGACGCTGTAGGCGTCGGTATGAACATTCATGCCGGTACCCAGCACGATTTCACGCGCGATATTGGGTGCTTCCGGCATCTGCACCACCTGGCCGAAAACCAGTTGCTCAATAACCTCTGGCGGGATCTCGCTGCGAGCCAGCATCTCCCCCACCACCATTTTTCCCAGATCGACAGCCGGTATACCGTGAAACGCGGTTGCCTGACGCGCAAACGGCGTACGTAACCCGCTGATAATGGCAATGCGGTCACCGTGTCGGGTGATAAGCGGTAATGCCTGACTCATAACACTCCCCTGTAAAAAAATTTTGCGCGCACATTAAGTGGTCTGACCTGATAACAGTCTTAACTATTTTTTTACATTGAGCCAATCGGGGAAGCGAAAAATTGCGAGCTAAGGCACAGAGAAGAAAAAGAAAATGCCCCTGCATGGCAGAGGCATTTGTGAGATTTGTTGCCGGGTTGCGGCGTTGCCTTACCCGGCCTACACGATCATAGGCCCGTGCAAAAAGTATTAACGCAGGCCTAACTGGAAGATCAGCGTTTCTGCTTCGCAGGCGAACACAAAGTCGATATCCAGCTGCACGCCGCCTTCTACTTCCGTGAAGGTGGATTTGATTTCACACGGATCGGATTCGACTTCACGCGCGCGCTGGCTCAGCGCGGCCAGCGTCTCTTCCGCTTCAGCACGGTTAGGGAATACGCGGCTGTAAGAGGCGGTGCAATCGGTGTTGTCCATAATGGTGCCAACATCCATACAGCAGCAAACCGGGGTTTCATCAGCACTGCATTTACTCATAGCTCAATTTCCTCTGTATTCGCGCAGGGCGCGAGATAAACACGATGCGTCTATTTTACGCCCCCGGACGAGCCCCCTCCAGCCGTTAATGGCGCAAAATCGGATAAGTGAGCAATATCACACTAAAAAATGATCTAAAACAAAATTCCCCTTTTCAGAGGAATCGCACTGGTCACAATTTTGCCAACCAGATCTCGTTTCAAGAAACATATCTGAAAATATTAATAAACAAACTTGCAACATCCCAGCTGGTCAGACCTATACTCTCGCCACTGGTCTGATTTGTAAGTCATACCTCAGACCCTACACTTCGCGCTCCTGTTACGGTATGTAACAATTATTGAATAAAAATAACTCAATGAGGTTATGGTCATGAGCCAGAAAACCCTGTTCAAACAAACTGCTTTAGCAGTTGCAGTGGCAATCGTCTCAACGTCCGCCTGGTCAGCGGGCTTCCAGTTAAACGAATTTTCTTCCTCTGGCCTTGGCCGTGCGTATTCCGGGGAAGGTGCGATTGCCGATGACGCAGGCAACGCGAGCCGTAACCCGGCGCTGATCATGATGTTTGATCGCCCTACCTTCTCTGCCGGTGCGGTTTACATCGATCCTGATGTCAATATTTCTGGCAAATCTCAGTTCACCGGCGCAGATCTGAAGGCGGATAACATTGCGCCGACCGCGTGGGTGCCTAACCTGCACTTTGTTGCGCCAATCAATGAACAGTTTGGTTGGGGTGCCTCTGTCACCTCTAACTATGGCCTGGCAACGGAGTTCAATAACAACTATCCGGCCGGGGAATACGGCGGTAAAACCGACCTGACGACCCTGAACCTCAACCTGAGCGGCGCATATCGTCTGAACGATAACTGGAGCTTTGGTCTGGGCTTTGATGCTGTCTACGCCGATGCAAAAATCGAGCGTTACTCCGGGGAGCAAACTGCTGCGCTGCCGAAAAACAGCAATAAAATTGCCAGCCTGAAAGGCGATGAATGGGGCTACGGCTGGAACGCCGGTATCCTGTATGAACTGGATAAAAACAACCGCTGGGGTCTGACCTACCGCTCAGAAGTGAAGATTGACTTCGATGGCGATTACAAAAGCGGCATCCTGAGCCCAGTCAACGGTATGGTACCGGGCGCAGGCACCACCATTCCATGGGGTACCTCGAATCAAACCGTACCGGGTTCACTGTCACTGCATCTGCCAGAAATGTGGGAAGTGTCAGGTTATAACCGCGTTGCGCCGCAGTGGGCTATTCACTATAGCCTCGCGTATACCAGCTGGAGCCAGTTCCAGGAGCTGAAAGCCACCGGCAGCAACGGCCAGACGCTGTTCTATAAAGACGAAAGCTTCCACGATGCTTACCGTATCGCACTTGGTACGACCTATTATATGGATGACAACTGGACGTTCCGTACTGGCGTGGCATTTGATGACAGCCCGGTACCGGCAGATAAGCGTTCTATCTCCATTCCGGATCAGGACCGTTTCTGGGTGAGTGCGGGGGCAACCTACGCGTTCAACGAGAATGCCTCTATCGACGCGGGCGTGTCGTACATGCATGGACAGAAAGTGACCTTCCAGGAAGGCCCTTACGAGTTTACCTCTGAAGGTAAAGCCTGGCTGTTTGGTACCAACTTCAACTACGCGTTCTAATTCCAACACGATTAAAAAAGGTGAGCATCGCTCACCTTTTTTATTTATTCCGAATCGATATCTTTTAATTCGTTCTCGATGGCTTTCGCGTTCGGATTATCTTCCGGCTTCAGCTTACCGCCGTTGGCTATAAAGTCATGGTTCTGGAAGTAGGCCTCGCGGACCATGATGTACGGATCGGAAGACTGACGCAGCAGACCGTCAGAGTCCAGCAGTTGCGCACGTGTTTCAATTCCTTCCACGGTCCATTTACCAATCGACAGCGGCCAGGTGAGCCATGACAGCACCGGATACAACGTATCCACCATGTCGCCGCCATCATCACGCACGGTAAAGCTGCCGTAGAATGGCAGGTGCACATACGGCCCATAACCTACGCCATAATGCCCCAGCGTGCTGCCGAAACGGTGCGGCTGTTCACGCTGTAATTTCGGGTTCGCCATGCCCGCGACATCAATTAAGCCGCCCATACCCAGCAGGGAGTTCAGGAAGAAGCGGGTGAAATGCACCATCCCCTGATACGGGTCGCCCTGGAGGAAGTAGTTGACCATAACCGCTGGCTCTTCCAGGTTACTGGTAAAGTTGCTCAGCCCGTTACGCGCCGGCTGCGGAACGTAGTCACGCCATGCCACGGCAACCGGACGAACCAGATACGGATCCAGCACATTATAGTTAAAGCTGTACATTGAACGGTTAAATCCTTCGAGAGGATCGGAGCGTCCCGTTTGCTCGCCAGAGCTGGCGCAGCCCACAAGCATTGTTACGCCCAGCGCAAGCGCCGACAGCCGAAGCTTCATAAATTTCTCCCTGTTCAATATGGCTATCGTTGAATGCCATCTGTGACGGAGCCGGTGATGCTCCGCCTGAAACGTGCAAGTGATTGTAACAGCACGCTTACCGATGTCTACGAGGACAATGACGACCCGCTCGCGTCATCACGCTAATTTCAGCATAGCCTGTCTTTCAGAATTCGTTTCGCTGGCAATTTTATATTGGCTTTGAAAGAGATGTCTCACCTTTATTGCCATTTACAGCAATTTAAGAGCATCCCCACGGGCAAGGCGCTAAAAGCCGCTACGCTTAAATGAGCAATTACCCCGAAGGAGCTGTTATGAAAGACATTAACGAAGAAAAAATTGGCGAGAACAATGAAGAACTTGAGATTGAAAGTGAGGAGAAAGACCGGGGAGAAGAGATAGAAGTCGATGAAGATCGCCTGCCGTCACGCGCCATGGCTATTCATGAGCATATTCGCCAGGACGGGGAAAAAGAGATGGAGCGCGACGCGATGGCCCTGCTGTGGTCAGCCATTGCAGCCGGTCTGTCAATGGGCGCCTCTTTGCTCGCCAAAGGGATATTTCACGTTCAGCTGGAAGGCGTACCGGGCGGGTTTTTGCTGGAAAATTTAGGCTACACGTTCGGCTTTATTATCGTCATTATGGCGAGACAGCAGCTTTTTACGGAGAATACCGTCACTGCCGTACTGCCCGTCATGCAAAATCCGACCCTCGGTAATTTCGGTTTACTGATGCGCCTGTGGAGCGTCGTGCTGCTGGGGAACCTCATCGGTACGGGTATAGCCGCCTGGGCGTTCGAGTATATGCCAATATTTGATGAACCGACCCGCGACGCATTTGTGAAAATTGGCATGGATGTGATGAAAAACACGCCGGTTGAAATGTTCTCTAATGCTATAATTTCCGGCTGGATCATCGCCACTATGGTGTGGATGTTCCCCTCAGCGGGCAGCGCGAAAATCGTGGTGATTATCCTGATGACCTGGCTTATCGCACTCGCCGATACCACGCACATTGTTGTCGGAACCGTTGAAATCCTTTATCTGGTATTTAACGGCACACTCCACTGGAGCGACTTTTTCTGGCCGTTCGCCCTGCCAACCCTCGCAGGCAACATTTGTGGCGGGACCTTTATCTTTGCGCTGTTGAGCCATGCGCAAATCCGTAACGACATGTCCAACAAGCGTAAGGCCGAGCTTAAGGCTCAGGAAAAAAAGGATAAAACTGCCGAAAAATCGGCGTGAACGGTGACTCTTTGACCAGTCAGGCGGCAATGCGCTTAACGAAAAGTGTAAATAACGCTATACTCTTGCCGCTTCGTCCCCTTAGTTAAATGGATATAACGAGCCCCTCCTAAGGGCTAGTTGCAGGTTCGATTCCTGCAGGGGACACTTCTGTCTTTCCTTACGCCCCCTTCCAAAGCTCCACGCAGTTTCGGCCACGCCGTTTCGCGCCGTATAAGGCTTCATCCGCCGCCTGAATCAATCGCTCGTAATCGGGATGCCCGTTGAACATCGCCACGCCTATCGAGAGGGAGAGCGGGATAATATCGCCGGTTGGGGAGTTAACCTTGATTTTTTCCACCCGCCTGCGGATACGCTCGGCGATTCGCAGCGCGTCCACCTCTGAGATTTCCGTTAGCACAATCAGAAATTCATCGCCGCCGTAGCGAAAAACGTAATCACAGGTTCGCACGTTGTCGTAGAACGCGCCGGAGACTTTTCGCAGGATCTCGTCCCCGGTATTGTGCCCCCAGGTATCGTTGATTTGTTTAAATTTGTCGACGTCAATCAGCAGCGTCGAGAGCTTTGTTCCCGCCCGGGTGGCGTGCAGGATTTCGCGTTTGAAGATGGTTGGCAGGAAACGGCGATTCAACAGGCGGGTCAGGACATCAACCCCCACCTCGTGTCGCGACACTTCGTCAAACAGTTCGCGCAAAAGCGTGATGATTTGCGAGAGCGTATTACGCATTCGCTGCAAGAATTTATCCCGCTGCGCTTTATCACTCAGACCCTGCCCTGAAAGACGGACCTCGTTAAAAAGGTCATCGAATTCCTGAATCAGACGAGAGATATGACCAGCCTCAGCGATCCCGCTGAAATAGTGCCGACCTTTATGGCTAAACCACAGTCCAAATTCAGACTGCCCCAGCGGCAGACTGTTGCCGATACTGGAATTAAGCGTGATCTTATACAGAAGCACCATTTCCCATGACAGCAGCGCCGCGGTCTGTCTCTCCTTCTCCTCTTCTGCGTTCTCCATTAAGGAAAAGATGCGGTAATTTTCGTCCTCTTTCGCCGCATTGTTCTCGCTAAATACATAGGCCCGCGACATCACTTCCATGGCCAGATCGATACTGTTAATCGCGTAGTGATAAATATGCAGCTTCACCTCAGGCGAATGGGCGCTGGTAGTAATGACAGGTAACAGCAGCTTTTTCAGAACACGGAAGCCCATTTCAACTAAATCAACCGAAATACCAATACGGGCATGAACATCCGCAGCGCGCTGCTGCGCCCGCATCTGCTCTTCAACCTGCTCCACACGGCATGAGAGCACATCAATAAGCCAGCGACGAAGCGCCTCCTGAAGCTGCCTCTCCACCTGTTCGGTGGTCAGGAATTCAGCTGCCGACGGATCTGCCAGCACAACACGATAGAATTCAGCGACCAGGGGCGTTGCGTTGTCCCTGGCAAGCTCAGTCGCAAGCCGATGCACATCGGGATCGGTTTCATTAATTAGCTTCACCCATTCTTCTTTCACCGTTTGCAGGTAGGTTTCCATGGTCTGCACCTTCAGGAGGCATGCGGGAACGCAGATTTAACAATAGCAAAATCAAACCACTCCGCAATTGCCGCTTTTTTAAACAAAAACGAGTGATAGCTCATAATGTATAACGGTGCTACATTATGCCGCCCACCCAAGTCAGCAATGGCCAGGCAACGTCGTAAAGAACGGTAAAGCCTGCAACCATGACCTCGTCCTACGGTCTTAATGGCACGTGGTATCGCGAAGTCTGCGCTACCTTCACAGGCTTTACATAGGTTCCACTATTTTGTCTCAATCCAAATTTCAGCGGGCGTTTCTGCACCCGCGCTACTGGTTTACGTGGTTTGGCCTTGGCGTACTTTGGCTGCTGGTTCAACTTCCTTATCCCGTGATCCGTTTCCTGGGTTCGAAGCTCGGCAGCGCATCGCGTCACTTCCTTAAGCGTCGTGAGTCCATTGCCCGAAAAAATCTCGAACTTTGCTTTCCGCATTACAATGCGCAGCAGCGCGAAACGCTGATTGCGGAAAACTTTAAATCTATCGGTATGGCGCTGCTTGAAACCGGTATGGCCTGGTTCTGGCCAGACGAGCGTGTCCGTAAATGGTTTGACGTGGAAGGTCTGGATAACCTGAAACGTGCCCAGATGCAAAACCGCGGCGTGATGGTTGTGGGTGTGCATTTTATGTCGCTTGAGCTGGGTGGCCGCGTTATGGGCCTTTGTCAGCCGATGATGGCAACCTATCGCCCGCATAACAGCGCGCTGATGGAATGGGTACAAACGCGGGGCCGCATGCGTTCAAATAAGGCGATGATCAGCCGTAACAATTTGCGCGGTATGGTTGGCGCCCTGAAAAAAGGTGAAGCAGTCTGGTTTGCCCCGGATCAGGACTACGGTCCTAAAGGCAGCAGCTTTGCCCCTTTCTTTGCGGTTAAAGATGTCGCTACGACGAACGGTACCTTTGTGATTTCACGTCTCTCAGGCGCCGCGATGTTGACGGTGACCATGGTCAGAAAAGCGGATAAGTCAGGCTATCGTCTGCATATCTCCCCAGAGATGGCGAACTATCCTGAAGATGAGAGTGAAGCCGCGACCTTTATCAATAAGGTGATTGAGTTTGAGATTATGCGTGCGCCTGAGCAGTATCTGTGGATGCACCGCCGCTTTAAAACCCGTCCCCTGGGCGAAGCCTCACTCTATATCTGACCCCTTTCGAAGGTTAGTTTCGCTAAGAAACTAACCTTTTCAAACACCTGTAATCACAGTGCGTAACGGCTTTTATCGACCGTCGCTCAACAGGCATTTATTGCGTACCGAAATCAAACTGTCGCCGTTCCACGACACTCGTAAGTGTCGGAAATTATTTAAAAAAATGCCTCTTGTCACTCCTGAAATTTAGGCGTACATTAGCGCTGTCTGGCGACAGGAAAGCACAGAATTCAGAGCTGAAGTTAGCGACGTAACGGGATAATTCCGATTTCCCCTTTCGCATGATTTCAACTCTCTATACTCAGTTGGACTCTGTTTTTTTAATGCGTACCGGAAGATACGCGGAGCGATGAAACGTGAAATATTTCTTTATGGGCATTTCGGTTATTGTTTTAGTTTGGGCCGGAACGTTTGCTCTGATGATCTAGTTAAGAAAATGCAGTCAAAAAAACAGGCGCCGTTGGCGCCTGTTTTTTTTGGGGTCTGTTACGACTCGGGTTGTTCCGCAACGCTCTTCGCTGCAAGCAGGCCATCCGCACGGAACATGCTTTTAATGCCCCGCACTGCCTGACGAATACGGTCGCTGTTTTCAATCAGCGCGAAACGCACATGCGTGTCACCGTAGTCACCAAAGCCAATGCCTGGAGAGACGCAAACCTTCGCGTCCTGAAGCAGTTTTTTGGCAAATTCCAGAGAACCCATCGCCGCATACGGCTCAGGAATTTTCGCCCAGACGTACATAGAGGCTTTAGGCATTTCCACCATCCAGCCTGCTTCATGAAGCCCTTTTACCAGCACATCTCGGCGGCGTTTATACTGAGCGGCAATATCGAGCACGCACTGCTGATCCCCTTCCAGCGCCGCGATGGCCGCGACCTGTAACGGCGTAAAGGTGCCATAGTCATGGTAGCTTTTAATACGCGCCAGGGCACTCACCAGCGTTTTGTTTCCCACCATAAAACCAATTCGCCAGCCCGCCATGTTGTAGCTTTTCGACAGGGTGAAAAACTCAACCGCCACATCACGGGCACCCGGTACCTGCATAATTGACGGCGCTTTCCAGCCATCATAAACGATATCGGCGTAGGCGAGATCGTGTACCACCAGCACGTCGTAACGCTTAGCCAGCGCGACCACTTTCTCGAAGAATTCGAGTTCAACGCATTGTGCCGTTGGGTTTGACGGGAAACCGAGGATCATCATTTTCGGCTTCGGATAGCTTTCACGAATCGCCCGTTCCAGCTCGTTAAAGAAGTCGACGCCTTCCACCAGCGGGACAGAACGCACCTGCGCCCCGGCAATCACCGCCCCATAGATGTGAATCGGGTAGCTCGGATTCGGCACCAGTACGGTATCGCCGTGATCCAGCGTCGCCAGCATCAGGTGGGCCAGCCCCTCTTTGGAGCCAATGGTCACAATCGCTTCATTTTCAGGATCGATATCGACCTGATAACGATCCTGATACCAGCGGGAGATCGCCCGACGTAAGCGTGGAATGCCGCGTGAGGTGGAATACCCATGGGTATCGGGACGCTGGGCAACCGTGCAGAGTTTCTCAACAATGTGCGGCGGCGTTGGGCCGTCAGGGTTACCCATACTGAAATCGATAATGTCTTCGCCGCGCCGACGCGCAGCCATTTTCAGTTCAGCAGTGATATTGAAAACATAAGGGGGGAGACGATCGATACGCGTAAAACGGCGTTCAGGACTGAATTCAGCCATAGATTCCTCAGAGTCACGTTAGCGCCCGGACCGTCCGAGCGACGCTGCCACCCGTGTGGCATGCTTAGAAAATAACCTGAAGAAAAAGAGGCTGTCGAGAGGATAACGGCAAAACAATATTTTGCGCTAAAACGGGAATGCGATTGCAGTGAAAAGCGGAACTCCTATCGCGAACAGGCAGTTTTAAGCTCTACAATTTAACACAATATTTTCAGTATCGTTACCTGACGTTTCTCCCCAAACGGAAAAGCGCCGGCTTTCAGTCAAAAGCCATCAATCCCCTTTGAGAATTATGGTTTTTCCCCATTTGATAAATCTGATGGATAGCTGGTCATCAGGCCCTATGTTTTCTATCATAGATTTTTCCCGTTTTCCCAGGCCTGACCGTGCACGAAATCTTCAATATGCTCCTCGCGGTGTTCGACCGCGCGGCATTAATGCTGATCTGTCTCTTTTTCCTTATCCGCATCCGCTTGTTCCGCGAACTGTTGCATAAATCTGCCCATTCGCCAAAAGAGCTGCTGGCCGTCACGTTTATCTTTTCGATGTTTGCCCTGTTCAGCACCTGGTCCGGGGTGCCGGTAGAAGGCTCGCTGGTGAACGTGCGCATCATCGCCGTCATGTCGGGCGGGATCCTCTTTGGTCCCTGGGTCGGGATTATCACAGGCATTATCGCTGGCACCCATCGATACCTGATTGATATTGGCGGCGTGACGGCAGTCCCCTGCTTTATCACCAGCATTATTGCCGGGCTGCTCTCGGGCTGGATTAACCGCAAAATCCCGAAAAAGCAGCACTGGCGTGCAGGGATTATCGCGGGGATGGTCTGCGAAACGCTGACCATGATCCTGGTCATCGTCTGGGCGCCAACCGTTGCGCTGGGGCTGGATATCGTCTCGAAGATCGGTATTCCGATGATCCTCGGGAGCGTCTGTATCGGTTTTATCGTGCTGCTGGTGCAAAGCGTGGAAGGTGAAAAAGAGGCCAGCGCCGCGCGTCAGGCCAAGCTGGCGCTGGATATCGCCAACAAGACGCTGCCGCTTTTCCGGCACGTTAACGCCGAATCTTTACGTCAGGTTTGCGATATCATCCGCCGTGATATTCACGCCGATGCGGTCGCTATCACCAATATTGATCACGTGCTGGCTTACGTTGGCGTTGGTGAGCACAATTATCGCGACAGCGACGACACCATCAGCCCGACCACCAGACAGGCGATTAACTACGGAAAAATCATCATTAAAAACAATGACGAAGCCCACCGGACGCCAGAGATCCACTCAATGCTGGTGATCCCGCTGTGGGAAAAAGGCGTGGTCACGGGGACGCTGAAAATTTACTACTGTCATGCGCACCAAATCACCTCCTCGCTCCAGGAGATGGCGATTGGCCTGTCGCAGATCATCTCCACTCAACTTGAGGTTTCGCGTGCAGAGCAGCTGCGCGAGATGGCAAATAAGGCAGAGCTGCGCGCCCTGCAAAGCAAGATCAATCCCCATTTCCTGTTTAACGCGCTGAACGCTATCTCCTCTTCCATCCGTCTGAATCCGGATACCGCGCGGCAGCTGATATTTAATCTGTCGCGCTATCTTCGCTACAACATTGAGCTAAAAGACGACGAGCAGATCGACATCAAAAAAGAGCTGTATCAAATCAAGGATTACATCGCGATCGAGCAGGCTCGCTTTGGCGATAAGCTGACGGTCATTTACGATATTGATGAAGAGGTCAACTGCGTGATCCCAAGCCTGCTGATCCAGCCTCTGGTGGAAAACGCCATTGTTCACGGTATTCAGCCGTGTAAAGGCAAAGGCGTGGTAACAATTAGCGTAACGGAAAGCGGTAACCGCGTGCGTATCGCCGTGCGCGATACCGGGCACGGCATCGATCCGAAAGTTATCGAACGCGTCAAATCAAACGAAATGCCGGGCAACAAGATCGGACTGCTGAATGTGCATCACCGGGTCAAACTGCTGTACGGTGACGGGCTGCATATTCACCGCCTTGAGCCGGGCACCGAAATTGCCTTTTATGTTCCGAATGAGCGAACGCCCGTGAATGCCCCCATATCCTTGTTGCCGTAGGCCGGAGTAACAGATGAAAGTCATCATCGTAGAAGATGAATTTCTGGCTCAACAGGAGTTGAGCTGGCTTATCAAAACCCACAGCCAGATGGAGATTGTTGGCTGTTTTGAGGATGGTCTGGACGTGCTGAAATTTTTACAGCATAACCGGGTCGACGCGATATTCCTCGATATTAATATTCCGTCGCTGGACGGCGTCCTGCTGGCGCAAAATATCAATCAGTTCGCCCACAAGCCGTTTATTGTGTTTGTCACCGCGTGGAAAGAGCATGCCGTGGAGGCCTTCGAGCTTGAGGCGTTTGACTATATTCTCAAGCCGTACCAGGAGTCGCGTATTATCAGCATGCTGCATAAGCTGGAAGCCGCGTGGCAGCAGCAGTCCTTACCCGCCAGTGCCAGCCCGGCAGCGCGGGAAAACGACACGATTAATCTGGTGAAGGACGAACGGATCATCGTCACGCCTGTCGACGATATTTACTATGCCGAAGCGCATGAAAAAATGACATTTGTCTATACGCGGCGTGAATCCTACGTCATGGCGATGAACATCACCGAATTCTGCAATAAACTCCCGGCCGCCCACTTCTTCCGCTGCCACCGCTCGTTCTGCGTCAACCTGAACAAGATCCGCGAAATCGAACCCTGGTTTAACAACACCTATATATTGCGGCTGAAGGATCTGGATTTTCAGGTGCCGGTAAGCCGCAGCAGAGTGAAAGAGTTCCGCCAGCTCATGCACCTGTAGCACGTTCCCTCTCCCGCAGGAGAGGGAAATGAGCGTCAGAGGATCTGACCAAGAACCTGACGCAGATGCGCGCCGGATCCCAGTAAGCCTGGGTTGTCGTGGACAATCAGGTAAACAGGAATGTCCTGGACATAGCTCCTGAAGCGGCCTTTGTCTTCGAAGCCGCCACGGAAGCCGGAGGCGGTAAAGAAATCGAGGAAGCGCGGCACGATCCCGCCCGCAATATAGACCCCGCCAAAGGTGCCAAGGTTCAGCGCCAGGTTGCCGCCAAAACGCCCCATGATGACGCAGAACAGCGACAAAGCACGGCGGCAGTCAATACAGCTGTCGGCCAGCGCGCGTTCGGTCACATCTTTAGGTTGCAGATTTTCCGGCAGACGACCGTCTGATTTGACAATCGCCCGATACAGGTTCACCAGACCCGGACCAGAAAGCACCCGCTCGGCCGACACGTGACCAATCTCGGCGCGTAGCTCCTCAAGAATAATGCCCTCTTCTTCGCTGTTCGGCGCAAAATCCACGTGACCGCCCTCGCCCGGCAGGCTGACCCAGCGTTTGTCGACGTGGACCAGGTGCGCCACCCCCAGACCGGTTCCCGCGCCGTAAACGGCAATCGGTTTGCCTTCAACCGGGGCCGTACCGCCGAACTGAATCAGATGCTCTGGTTTAAGCATTGGGATAGCCATGGAAACCGCAGTGAAGTCGTTGATAATTTCAAGGTGCGAGAAGCCGAGGTTTTTCCGCATTTCGGCAATTGAGAAGGCCCACGTGTGGTTGGTCATCGCCACCCAGTCGCCGGTAATCGGACAGGCGATGGCGATACAACCGTCTTCAACGCTCACTTTATACTCTTCCAGATAGACGCGAACCACCGCTTCCAGGCTTGGGTAATCCAGCCCTGAATAGGTTTTCGCCTGAGAAATTTCACCGCTGTTCACATCGCACAGGGCAAGGCGCGCGTTGGTGCCGCCTACATCACCTACCAAAGCATACTTTGTCATTCTTCTACTGCTCCGCTAAAGTCAGAATAAATCTTTGGGACACTGTAAATTCAAGGCGTGATAACAACAACGACCAGAAGGTGACTGCCCATGGATTATCGATCTTCGTCACATAATAACTTTACCGTTTCAGCACCTTTTGCACTATTGCCACAATGCTGATTGTGCAAAGTAACGTTAAGCCGTTTTGTACAAGGAAATCATCATGCTCCATCCGCGAGCCAAAACCATGCTGTTATTGGCTGTCCCGGCGCTGATTATTGGCGTGGCGTCGAGCCTGGTGCTCATCGTCGTCATGAAAGTGGCGGCGGTGCTGCAAACGATTTTATGGACCGCGCTTCCGGTAAAACTCGGCATCAGCAGTGACTCGCCGGGCTGGATCATGGTGATGCTGACCCTGACCGGGATTGCCGTAGGGCTGGTGATCCGCTATAGCCCGGGCCATGCCGGGCCGGACCCGGCACTGGAACCCTTGATTGGCGCGCCTGTCTCTCCCTCGGCTCTGCCGGGGCTTATCATCGCGCTGATAATCGGTCTTGCGGGCGGCGTAAGCCTCGGGCCTGAACATCCCATTATGGCGGTGAATATCGCGCTGGCGGTCTTTCTGGGGGCGCGTCTTTTCCCGCGCGTTGGCGCGCTGGACTGGACGATCATGGCCTCCGCTGGCACCATCGGGGCGCTGTTTGGCACTCCGGTCGCGGCTGCGCTCATTTTTTCGCAAACGCTCAGCAGTGATCATGAGGTGCCGCTTTGGGATAAACTCTTCGCGCCGCTAATGGCCGCCGCTGCGGGAGCCCTCACCACCAGCCTGTTTTTCCATCCCCATTTTTCACTCTCCATTCCCCACTACGGCCAGATGCAACTCACCGATATTTTCAGCGGCGCCGTCGTCGTCGCGATCGCCATTGCGTTGGGGATGGTCGCGGTGTGGTGTCTTCCTCGCCTGCATCGCCTGATGCACAGGCTGAAGCATCCGGTGCTGATTCTGGGCATGGGGGGTTTTATTCTGGGCGTTTTAGGCGCTATCGGCGGGACGGTTACGCTGTTTAAGGGTCTGGACGAGATGCAGCAGCTGGCCTTCAGCCAGGTCTTCAGCGTCTCAGATTATCTGCTGTTCGCGCTGGTGAAACTGGCGGCGCTGGTGGTCGCGGCGGCCTGTGGTTTCCGGGGAGGTCGTATCTTCCCGGCGGTATTTGTTGGCGTCGCGCTGGGGCTGATGCTGCATGAGCACGTTGACGCTGTCCCTGCGGCGATTACCGTCTCCTGCTCCATTCTGGGGCTGGTACTGGTGGTCACGCGCGATGCGTGGCTGAGCCTGTTTATGGCGGCCGTTGTCGTGCCGGATACCACGCTTCTGCCGCTGCTCTGTATCGTGATGTTGCCCGCCTGGCTCCTGCTGGCGGGCAAACCGATGCTGATGGCATGGCGAAACGACAGGTAATCAGGCGTTATTGCGCGCCTCCAGCGCTTTGGTCAGCGCGCTCAGCAGCGGCGGAATATCGGCTTTCGGCAGCATGACCTCGATCAGCGAAAGCCGCTCATGGTGTGCCACTTTATCCAGCACCTCCGCCAGCGCTTCCGCTTCGCTGACGCGCCAGCACTCTGCCTGAGGCGCCAGGCTCAGCGCCTGCGGTATCTGCGTCCAGTTCCAGAGGGCAATATCGTTATAGCGCTGCTCCGGCCCGTGGATGGCCCTTTCCACCGTGTATCCTTCGTTGTTAAGCACCAGAATAATCGGGCGCTGCTTGTCGCGCAGCATGGATCCCAGCTCCTGAATGGTCAACTGCGCGGCGCCGTCGCCCGTCAGGACAATCACGCGTCGATTCGGACACGCCGTTTGCGCGCCAAACGCCGCCGCCAGCGTGTAGCCAATCGATCCCCACAGCGGCTGGACGATAAAGTTCACGTCCGCCGGTAAACGCAGATCGATAGCGCCGAAAGCAGACGTCCCCTGGTCAGCCAGAATAATGTCTCCGGGGCGAATAAACGTTTGCAGGGTGCGCCAGAAGCTCTCCTGAGTCAGCGCCCCTTCAATAGTCGGGAACGAAAAGCCGCTGTTATCCGATGGCGCTCGCGTATCACGAACATAGGTTTTACACAGCGCTGTCAGCGTTTCAATGGCCTCCCTCATCGGGATACCCGTAAACCAGACGTCGCCGACGCGGGACGCGTGAGGCTGAACCTCTATCGTCTGGTCTGGCGTAAGCTGGTGGGTAAATCCGGCAGTGAGCGTATCGGTAAAGCGCGTGCCAATGCACAGCACCGTATCAGCACCCTCGATGGCCTCTTTGACCGGCGCGGCGCTCGCCGATCCGCTGTAGGTGTCGTAAAAACCGCTCTGTCGTTCGTCAAAAATGCCCTTGCCCATCAGCATGGTGGCGTGTGCCATCGGCACCTCTTTCACCCAAGTCTGAAGGGCCGCGCGCAGACCGTGGCGGAGTACCAGGAAGTCAGCTAACAGCGCGGTGCGTTTGCTCGTAGACAAGCGCTTTTCGGCAGCCTCACGGAACGCCTGCAAGCAGGCTGAATCGGCCGGTGCGGGGTTAACAGTGAGAGCGCTTACAGGAGGTGTAGCGGCTTTTTTCGCCACATCGGCGGGCAGCATCAGATAGCCCGGACGGCGCTCCCGCAGCATGGTGGTCAGGACTCTGTCAATTTCATAGCAGGCGTTTTGTTCCGTAAGCACCGCCTGCGCAACGGTGATGGGTTCGCTCATATGATAGAAGTGGCGGAACTCGCCGTCGCCCAACGTATGGTGCAGTAACTCTCCTCGCTGCTGCGCCGCCATACCCGGGGCCCCTACAATATGGAGGACGGGAACATGTTCGGCAAAGCTGCCCGCCACACCGTTCATGGCGCTTAACTCCCCAACGCCGAATGTCGTCAGGAGTGCGGCAAAGCCCTTACAGCGGGCATAGCCGTCTGCGGCGTAGGACGCGTTCAGTTCGTTGGCACAGCCCACCCAGCAGATGTCCGGGCTGTCTATCACGTGATCGAGAAATTGCAGGTTATAGTCGCCCGGCACGCCAAACAGATGATCGGCACCACAATCTGTTAGTCGGTCCAGCAGGTAATCGGCGACGCAATAGGGGGTACGCATATTATAAGTGTCCTTCTGACGTTGACCTCACTCTGAGTATTAAATAAGCGTGAAGCGTGTCCAGAATTGACGACAATCAGGGGCTGGAAAGAATGCTGTACGAAAAAAGCTGCGCTATGCTCATTTTCTTCAGATTAGTGTAAACGTATACACGGATGTTTCTTTCCAGCGCCAGAGGTCTCACAAATGGGTTATCAGCCTGACAAAAATCGTTATCAGACAATGCAATATCGCCGCTGTGGGCAAAGCGGTCTTAAGCTTCCCGCCATCTCGTTGGGGCTGTGGCATAATTTTGGCGACGCGACGTTGCTCGAAAACAGCCGTCAACTTTTACAGCGTGCTTTCAATTTGGGTATTACGCATTTTGACCTTGCCAATAATTACGGCCCGCCTCCTGGTTCGGCCGAACGTAATTTTGGGCGCATTTTGCAGGAGGATTTCCTGCCCTGGCGCGATGAGCTGATCATCTCCACTAAAGCGGGCTACACCATGTGGGACGGGCCTTACGGTGACTGGGGCTCGCGTAAATATCTGATCGCAAGCCTGGACCAGAGCCTCAAGCGTATGGGGCTGGAGTATGTCGATATCTTCTATCACCACCGCCCGGATCCACACACGCCGCTACGTGAAACCATGAAAGCGCTTGACCATGTGGTGCGTCAGGGCAAAGCGCTGTACATCGGTCTGTCCAACTACCCGGCAGAAATGGCACGGCAGGCGATTGAAATAATGGAGGATCTGGGCACGCCATGTTTGATCCACCAGCCGAAGTACTCCATGTTTGAACGTGCGCCTGAAGAGGGGTTGCTGGACGTGTTGCAGCAAAAAGGGGTGGGATGTATCCCCTTCTCTCCACTGGCGGGCGGACAGTTGACCGATCGCTATCTGAACGGCATCCCGGCGGATTCTCGCGCAGCAAGCGGCAGTAAGTTCCTTAATCCGGAACAGATCACCGACAAAAAGCTGGAAAAGGTACGTAAGCTGAATGCGCTGGCGGAAAAACGGGGGCAAAAGCTGTCGCAAATGGCACTGGCCTGGATCCTGCGCCACGATGCGGTGACATCCGTGCTCATCGGCGCAAGCAAGACCGGACAAATTGATGATGCAGCAGGCGTGCTTGAAAATTGTCGGTTCACGGCAGAAGAGCTCAAGACGATAGATACGATCCTGTCCAGTTCAGATTAAAAACACTTTTAGCAAAAAGTGCTCTCGTTCATGATTTAGGAGTTGAGGCGATGAAACGAATGTTTACCAACTCGTAAAATTGCGTTAACAGGTCGCACAGCGGCCCCGATCGTGAAGGAGAAGAGTATGTTCAGGTCACTGATTCTTGCAGCGGTATTACTGGCTTCGGCCCCGCTGGTCGCCAATGCGGGCGAAATCACCCTGTTGCCATCGATTAAATTACAAATTGGCGATCGTGATGACTACGGCAGATACTGGGACGGTGGCTACTGGCGCGACCGTGACTACTGGCATCGCCATTATGAATGGCGTCAAAACCGCTGGTGGAAACACGATAACGGCTATCACCGTGGCTGGGATAAGCGTAAGGCTTACGAACGCGGCTACCGCGAAGGCTGGAAAGATCGTGACGACCGCCGTGGCGGCTGGGGTCACGGAAAAGGCAGAGGCCACGGTCACGGCCATCACCATTAACAACAAAAAGGAGCCTTCCGGCTCCTTTTTCTTTTACAGGCCTGCGGCTGTGCCTATCAGCAACCACAAGTTTAACGCCACCACCACGACCACAATGGCCCACCCGGCGCGTTTCACCCACGTCGAATTCACCAGATCGCCCATCAGTGATTTGTTGCTGGTGAAGATCAGCAGCGGCACCAGCGCCAGCGCAATCCCGAAACTCAGCAGCACCTGACTCATCACCAGAATGCGGGTCGGATCCAGTCCCATCAGGATCACAACAAAGGAAGGCAGCATCGTGACCGAGCGGCGAACCCACAGCGGAATATGGAAACGTACGAACCCCTGCATCACCACCTGCCCGGCCAGTGTCCCCACAACCGTAGATGAAAGGCCCGCAGCAACCAGGCTTAAACCAAAAATAGTGGCAGCGGCATGACTCAGCAACGGCTCCAGCGTCAGGTAAGCCTGGTCAAGATCGGCAACCCCGGTATGCCCGTTAAAGTGGAACGCGGCGGCGGCGGTGGCCATCATCGCCAGATTCACAAATCCGGCAATGGTCATCGCGATAGCCACATCCCATTTCGAGGCGGAGTAGCGCTCTTTACTCGTCCCGCCATGCAGATTCTGGGTTAATGAAGAGTGTAGATAAATGACGTGCGGCATAATTGTCGCCCCCAGCACCCCGGCAGCCAGAAAAACGGCTTCAGAAGTAGGTAACGACGGGATCACCATCCCTTTCGTCAGCTGCGCCAGATTCGGCTGGGAGAAAATCAGCTCAACAATATAGGCGGCAGCGACGAACAGCAGCAGGCCGCCGATGACTTTCTCCAGCGGTTTTTGCCCCCGCCGCTGGAGCATCAGAATCAGGAAAGTGGCGATCCCGGTCAGCACGGCCCCCTGAAGCAGAGAGACGCCCAGAATAAGCTTAAAGCCGATCGCCGCCCCGATAAACTCGGCGAGATCGGTGGCCATGGCGATAATTTCCGCCTGAACCCAGTAAAACCAAACTGCCGGACGTGGATAATGATCGCGGATTTGCTCCGCCAGGTTTTTTCCGGTAGCAATACCCAGCTTCGCGGAGAGCATCTGAATCAGCATCGCCATCAGATTGGCCCAGACCACAACCCACAGCAGTTTATAGCCGAAGCTGGCCCCGGCCTGAATGTTGGTCGCAAAATTACCCGGATCGATGTAGCCAATCGCGGCAATGAATGCCGGTCCCATTAATGCGAGCCGCAGCTTGCGTGCCGCTCTGCCGCTGCTACTCTCTACGCGACTATTCGTCATTTCTGCCTCTGGAAATATAGCCTTTGCTATGTTTTATGCTATCAAAATGAGAATGATTATCAAGTTCATTTGAAATGGTTAACATGATTTCTCTGATAGCCAGGAACGATAGACAGGCAGGTGGAGCAAGGTCACAGAATGTGAAAATGCGCAGACATTTGTGAAGCGTAGCACACAAACTTAACTTTTCACTCATTTACCTAACATAACAAAAATGTATTGTTGATCACTATTTTTGAGACTCGTCACAGGATGTAACTATAGTGTGGGCTTGATCTCGTTTTCTTTGTGCTTGTTACATAGAATGTGCACGGAAATTAAACCTGCCTCATATTTGGAGCAAATATGGACCGCGTCCTTCATTTTGTCCTGGCACTTGTTGTCGTTACTGCACTTGCATTGCTGGTCAGCACAGACCGCAAAAAAATTCGTATTCGCTATGTTGTCCAGCTGCTGGTCATTGAAGTTTTACTTGCGTGGTTCTTCCTGAACTCCAACGTAGGCCTCGGCTTCGTGAAAGGCTTCTCCGAAATGTTCGAAAAACTGCTCGGATTTGCCAACGAAGGGACAAACTTCGTCTTTGGCAGCATGAACGATCAGGGTCTGGCCTTCTTCTTCCTGAAGGTACTCTGCCCTATCGTCTTCATCTCTGCCCTGATCGGTATCCTTCAGCACATCCGCGTTCTGCCGGTGGTTATCCGTGCGATCGGCTTCCTGTTATCGAAAGTTAACGGCATGGGTAAACTGGAATCCTTTAACGCAGTCAGCTCACTGATCCTCGGTCAGTCTGAGAACTTCATTGCGTATAAAGATATCCTCGGCAAGATGTCCCGTAACCGCATGTACACCATGGCGGCGACAGCAATGTCTACCGTTTCCATGTCTATCGTGGGCGCGTATATGACTATGCTGGAACCTAAATACGTGGTTGCGGCCCTGGTTCTGAATATGTTCAGCACCTTTATCGTTCTTTCGCTGATTAACCCGTACCGCGTGGATGCCAGCGAAGAGAACATTCAGATGTCTAACCTGCACGAGGGACAGAGCTTCTTCGAAATGCTGGGTGAATACATTCTGGCGGGTTTCAAGGTTGCAATTATCGTTGCCGCGATGCTGATTGGCTTTATCGCGCTGATCGCTGCGCTGAACGCCCTGTTTGCGGCCGTACTCGGTATCTCCTTCCAGGGCATTCTGGGCTATATCTTCTACCCGGTTGCCTGGGTGATGGGTGTACCGGCTCACGAAGCGTTGCAGGTGGGCAGCATCATGGCAACGAAACTGGTATCCAACGAATTCGTGGCGATGATGGATCTCCAGAAGATTGCCAGCACACTCTCCCCACGTGCGGAAGGGATCCTGTCCGTCTTCCTGGTCTCCTTCGCGAACTTCTCTTCCATCGGTATCATCGCTGGCGCGATTAAAGGCCTGAACGAAGAGCAGGGTAACGTGGTTTCTCGCTTTGGCCTGAAGCTGGTTTACGGTTCAACGCTGGTGAGCGTCCTGTCTGCCTCTATTGCAGCACTGGTTCTGTAATTCATACCGCGTAATAAAAACCGGGAGTCCTCGCTCCCGGTTTTTTTATGCTTCCAGCGCCGTCAGAGGCTGGGGTTTACCAATCAAATAGCCCTGCAAATAATCTACGCCAAATCGCAACAACATCTCGCGTTGTTCAGCCGTTTCCACATATTCAGCCACCACACACAGCGATTTCGTTTTTGCCATGTTGCAAATGGACTGCACGATCATCGCATCCATGCTGTCGGTGCAGATATCTTTCACGAAGCAACCATCGATCTTAATGATATCGGCCTCCAGCCGCTTCAGGCGCTCAAAGTTGGCATAGCCGGTACCAAAGTCGTCTATGGCAATGCGGAAGCCGTAATCACGCAGCTGCTGGATATTTTTGATGCTGCTTCCCGAGTCTGAGAAAGCCTGTTCCTCGGTGATCTCAATGATGATATTTTGCGGCGCAATGGCGTAGCGTTCAAAAAGCGCGATGATCTCAGCCGCAATCTCATTTTGCATCAGCGTCAGCGGCATCAGATTAACGGAGAAGCGCGTTCCTGCACGTCCGGACGGATGGCTGCGCATCCACATCAGCAATTTTTCCAACACGTTCAGGTCAAACCGGTGGCTCAGGTTGAACTGAGCAATCAGCGGAATAAAGCGGTCAGGGGTGATGATCTCGCCATCGCTTTCCAGCCTGGAGAGGATTTCAAAGTACCCTTCTCCGCGCGCGTTGTGAATTGGCTGGGCGTAAAGGTGAAGACCGCCGATATCAAGGGCGCGTTTTATGCGGGCCAGCATTAGCACCCTGTCCGTCGTCTGACCAGAGACATCATCCAGACTGTTGGTTAACGCCAGAACGTTATGCCCGCCACAGGATTGCTCGGACAGCCAGCTCAGCTGACCCAGCGTGTGGTGCAGGCTTTCCCCATCCGGCACTTCGCCCCAGGAGGCGCCAAACTCAATGTCGAGCTCAGTCTTGTTCCAGACAATCTTACGGCTGTTCAGATGATCAACCATATATTGCAGACGTTCAGCCGTGCCCGGACCCAACAAGACCACCACCAGCTCACTGCCTGGCAACTGAAAGAGCTTCTCGTCTTTTTGCAATAACGGTTGCAGCGACGCGGTGATCATCTTTTTACAGTGTACACGCATGAGGATGCCGTAATGACGGCTCAGAAATTCCAGATTATCCAGGCGCAGGCAGCAGATTTTGGCTCCGGGATGGTGCTGTAAAAACACTTCCAGCGCACGAATGTTAGGCAGACCGGTGAGCGGATCGGTAAGCGCCCTCTCCTGCCACCCCTGTTTCAGCCATTCACTTTTCTGATAGATCCGCGACATGTAAAGCAGGCAGATGGCGAAAGAGATCAGTACCGACAAGATAAAGGAGAGCGAGTGGCCCGATTCAACGCCATTAAGAAAATTATAATTGTAGGTCAACAGCATGAGCGCCGAGGCCGCCCAGAGTAAAGAGATGAGCGCATAGCTCAGACGACCAATCCCCAGGGTAAAAAGAATAAAAACGATTGGCATCAAATAACCAGCAATAAACTGTGACTCGAAAGGCGCGCACAAAATAGCGATCATCGAGACCAACAGCATCAGCCACACAACGATAAATAACACTTTTTTGTGACAAAAGAGGGGCTTCACGCTTCGCCGCCAGAATGTTCGGGCATACCGGGGATTAATTATCATTCTTAACGGGTAGTAGAACATCATGGTGAAAATCAGGGCGGCACAAATCAGGCTTTGAATATCGATAACGTTATAAATTGCAGAGCCTTCGCCGAAATAGGAGGAGATTGTCACCGGAAAATCAAATAAATATCCCGCCAGATACATCGATAATTTGATGCCTACAGGAACCACAAATCCGAGCCAGAAAATACGTATACCGATGTACTTATTCGGGATGCTGTGTCGCCAGCGTTTGCCCAGCATCAGACGGATGACGCCACAGGCAGCGAAGACGGCAAACGTCTGACAAATTAATAACACGGAAGATTGTAGTAATGCTAAATCAAAGTAATAAATGTTAGTAACACTAAATCCAATCAGTAAAGGAATGATTGCCCGACGTCCAAATAACAATACGATGGCGAGCATGGCGCTTAAGGGCAACCACGCTAAATAAACATCATTTTCGTTGACGATAGCGCGCGGGGAGATATAACGGGAAAAGGGGATCGTAATCAGGCTTAACGCCAG
The DNA here is from genome assembly GCF_001037565.1 of Enterobacter sp. BWH52. Lineage (NCBI taxonomy): Bacteria > Pseudomonadati > Pseudomonadota > Gammaproteobacteria > Enterobacterales > Enterobacteriaceae > Enterobacter > Enterobacter sp. BWH52. Next base: position 3,210,648 of record NZ_KQ089854.1, read on the forward strand.
GACAATCATAAATATTTTTACATTATTGTAAATTTTTCTATTCATTAATCCGTGTGATCTATTTAACCATCGTCTTATTGACCGGATGGATAATAGGTTTATTAATTGCACGAATCAAGTTCAGGTCTATTTATAGACTTGTTTATTGATTTGGATTGAGGTGATGTATAGAAAACGACATTGCTGGCAACAAAAAGAGTCTAAACATTTTACAAGATATAAAAAAACCCCCGTCTTGCGACGAGGGTTTAAATTTTGGTGGAGCTAAGCGGGATCGAACCGCTGACCTCTTGCATGCCATGCAAGCGCTCTCCCAGCTGAGCTATAGCCCCACATGTTACTTTACCTACCGCACTCTGTTGGGTTCAGAGTTTGGTGGAGCTAAGCGGGATCGAACCGCTGACCTCCTGCATGCCATGCAGGCGCTCTCCCAGCTGAGCTATAGCCCCGTCGTAAAGCTGTCATGTTGACGGGCGGCATAATATGAATTCCGCCGCAGAGTGTCAACGGCAAATTCAACCTCCGCCTTTCAACCGCCGAAAAATCATGCAAATGAATCACTTTGCGAGCCTGCTCGCAGCCAGGAGTTAAGCTTGTCACGTTTTCACGTAAAACGGTGCTATAAAATGAACCACTAATTAACCCCACAGATATTCAGGAAATTGTATGATCAAGGAACGAATGACGCCAGAAGAGTTAGCCCTGCTGACTGGCTATAGCCGACAGACCATCAATAAATGGGTACGCAAAGAGGGTTGGATTACATCGCCAAAGCCAGGCGTTCAGGGTGGCAAGGCGCGTCTGGTACACGTCAATGAAAAAGTGCGCGACTTTATTCGCAGCGCGCGCAGGGCAACAGAGACGCCGGAACTGCCAGATACGTACCACGAGGGCTCGCTTCATGCCCTGCTCCTGACGCTGGCGAATGAAATGACGCCGGAAGAGCAAAAGCAGATGACATCGCTGTTACTGCGGGAAGGGATTACCGGCTTGTTACAACGTTTAGGGATTCGCGACCAACGCTGATATGAAAAGATTACGCAGCAAAATGACCACGGAAGAGCTGGCGGACAGTCTGGGCGTAGCCCGACAAACCGTTAATCGCTGGATACGACAGAAGGGATGGAAAACGGAGGGTATCAACGGTGTAAAAGGCGGAAGAGCGAGGGTGATATGTATCGATGCGCACGTTAAGGAGCACATCATTAGCCTTCCTGCCATTCGTAACCGTCGGGCTGTTTACCATGTGGCGGAAAGCCCTTCCCACTACGGCGTGGCAACCTCATCCAGCCTGCTTCCACAAATTATCGACTCGCTGGAAAACATGACGACTGTCGAACAGGAACGTTTGCACAAGTTGCTCGCTCGTGAAGGGTTGCAGGGTTTTCTCACGCGTCTTGGTATTGCTGAATAACAGACATAAAAAAACGGCAGGTTACCCTGCCGTTTTTTGTATTACACGAGCATTACTGCTGGCTTTCGCGCTCAGCAATAAAGTCCAGCGCTTTGTTGATACGCGCAACGCTACGTGATTTGCCGATGGCATGAACGGTCACGTCCAGCGCCGGAGACTGGCCTGCCCCCGTCACCGCAACGCGCAGCGGCATACCGACTTTACCCATGCCAATTTCCAGCTCATCAGCGGTAGCCTGAATCGCGTGGTGAACATTTTCCGCAGTCCATTCGGTAATGGCTTCGAGTTTGTCACGCACCACTTCCAGCGGCTGACGCGCAACCGGACGCAGGTGTTTCTTGGCCGCGTCGGCGTCGAACGCGTCAAACTCTTCATAGAAGTAACGGCAGCTTTCAGCAATTTCTTTCAGCGTTTTGCAACGCTCGCCAAGCAGCTTCACCAGATCCGCCAGTTCAGGGCCCGTACGGGTATCGATGTTTGCCTGTTCAATGTGCCATTGCAGATAAGTCGCTACATATTCTGGCTGCATGGTATTGATGTAGTGATGGTTCAGCCACAGCAGTTTGTCAGTGTTGAACGCGCTGGCTGATTTGCTCACCGAGTTCAGAGAGAACAGCTCGATCATCTCTTCGCGGCTGAAGATCTCCTGGTCACCATGAGCCCAGCCCAGACGCACCAGGTAGTTCAGCAGCGCTTCCGGCAGATAGCCGTCATCACGGTACTGCATCACGCTCACCGCGCCATGACGTTTGGACAGCTTTTTACCGTCGTCACCGTTGATCATTGATACGTGCGCATACACCGGTACAGGCGCGTTCAGCGCTTTCAGAATGTTGATCTGACGCGGGGTGTTATTGATATGGTCTTCACCACGGATCACGTGAGTGATTTCCATATCCCAGTCGTCCACAACTACGCAGAAGTTATAGGTTGGCGATCCGTCAGTACGACGAATGATGAGGTCATCCAGCTCCTGGTTGCTGAATTCGATCGGACCACGGATCTGGTCATCAAAGATAACAGAGCCATCCTGCGGGTTAGCAAAACGCACTACGCAAGGCTCATCAGCAGCATGCTCGCTGTGGTCATGGCGGCAACGACCGTCATAACGCGGTTTTTCGCCTTTTGCCATTTGCTCTTCGCGCAGCGCATCCAGACGCTCCCTGGAGCAGTAACACTTATAGGCCGTGCCTGCCACCAGCATCTCGTCAATTACGGCGTTATAGCGGTCAAAACGTTTGGTCTGGAAGTATGGGCCTTCGTCCCACGCCAGATTCAGCCAGTTCATCCCATCCATAATGGCTTCAATTGCTTCCGGCGTTGAGCGCTCCAGATCGGTGTCTTCAATACGCAGCACAAACTCACCGTTGTTGTGACGTGCGAAAAGCCAGGAGTAGAGAGCGGTACGTGCACCACCGACATGCAGATAGCCTGTCGGGCTCGGCGCGAAGCGAGTTTTGATTTTCATGAAATGGCCTTACGTTATAAAGATGCCGGTAATCGGCAAATTCCGGGAAGAAAACAATGGGCAATATTCTATCACTGTGGGCCGATTCCTCAATGTCGATCACTTTATCCGGTTCGAGATTGCTGTTTTTGTTTATAAATCATGCGCCACAGTCCGTTTTGCGATCGTTTTGACTAATTTTACGACGAACGAATAAAAACTTTAGAAAATGCGTTGACTCATTTTCAACTCTCCCTATAATGCGACTCCACACAGCGGGGGTGATTAGCTCAGTTGGTAGAGCATCTCCTTTACACGGAGGGGGTCGGCGGTTCGAGCCCGTCATCACCCACCATCTACTTCGGTAGACTCGCAGTGTAGATAAGAATTGAGATTGGGCGATTAGCTCAGTTGGTAGAGCATCTCCTTTACACGGAGGGGGTCGGCGGTTCGAGCCCGTCATCACCCACCATCTACTTCGGTAGACTCGCAGTGTAGATAAGAATTGAGATTGGGCGATTAGCTCAGTTGGTAGAGCATCTCCTTTACACGGAGGGGGTCGGCGGTTCGAGCCCGTCATCGCCCACCATTCTCACCTTATCGCAGCAGTTCCGAAATGGGCGATTAGCTCAGTTGGTAGAGCATCTCCTTTACACGGAGGGGGTCGGCGGTTCGAGCCCGTCATCGCCCACCATTCTCACCTTATCGCAGCAGTTCCGAAATGGGCGATTAGCTCAGTTGGTAGAGCATCTCCTTTACACGGAGGGGGTCGGCGGTTCGAGCCCGTCATCGCCCACCATTTCGGGTCGTTAGCTCAGTTGGTAGAGCAGTTGACTTTTAATCAATTGGTCGCAGGTTCGAATCCTGCACGACCCACCAATGTAAAAAAGCGCCCTAAAGGCGCTTTTTTGCTATCTGCGATATAGCACATCCCCATTGCAGCCAGACCGCTTGTTTTACTCAAGCTCACGCCTTCTTTGCCGATACCTCTATTTTATGGCGAAAAGGATCTCAATATGACAACTCTTAAGCCCGTTTCTCTGTCGGCGATGGAAATCGGCAGCGTAGATAACAGCTCCGGCGGAAACGACATTGCTTCTCAAATCACCCGTCTGACCAAACAGATAACGAAAGTCACTCAGCAGCTCAAAGAAGTGGCCATGGGTGATGCCACAGCAGAAGAAAAGCAAAAGCAGCAAGAATTACTCGAATCTCAGCTGGCTATGTTGCAGGCACAGCTGGCGCAATTGCAGCGTCAGCAGGCCGAAGAGGCGATGCCAAAGCAGGAAAAAGGTGAGGCAGTCGCGGAAGGCATCAATAAGCCCTCCGCAGAACATAAGATTAATATCTACATCTGATTATTGGTTTCGTTAAAAAGTGGATCGCGTGTGCGGGCCTCCATCAAACGTTCGGCCTGCATACGCACCACATCCCAGCAGGCATGCGCCGCGCCGGAAAGAGACCTGTTTTTACGGCGTACCAGCATCAGCTGGCGTTCGACACAGGGTACGAAACGCTTCACCGTTAAACGACTCCCCTGCGGCAGTGGCAGCGCCAGCGCCGGCAGAACGCTGATGCCAATCCCCGCTTCGACCATGGGGAACAGCGTGGCAGGATGCCCGATCTCCTGCACAATGGTTGCCTTAACACCCTGCGCGGTCAGTGCGGCATCTATCAGCGGGCGGCTGCCTGATGCATAATCCTGTAACACCAGGTTTGCCCCCTGCAAGGCCTGCCAGGCCACCTGCGGCAGCGATGCCAGAGGATCATCATCGCGGCAGAGCAATAAAAAGGGCTCCGAGAGTACCACTTCACATTCCAGGTCGCTTACCGCTCCGGGATCAATAACGATGCCAAAATCCACATCCCCCTGACGGATACTCTCAAGTACCCACTGCTGCGGCCTGTCATGCAAAACAAAATCAATATCCGGATAGCGGTGATTACTTTCAGCGATGCACTGGGGAATAAGATGCGCCGAAATCGTCTGGCTCGCCGCCACTCTCACGGTGCCGGAAAGCTGTTGTCCGAGCCGGCCGACATCCCTGAGCGTACTGTTCAGTTCATCCAGCAGCCTCTCCAGACGCATTGCCAGCTGCTGTCCCGCTTCGGTGAGCACCACTTCTCGCGTCGTGCGGTCGAGCAGCTTCACGCCCGTTTGCGTTTCAAGCTCCTTAACGCTATGGCTCACCGCCGACTGACTGAGGCCAATGATCTCCCCTGCCCGGCTAAAGCTGCGGGCCTGCGCGACGGTGACGAAAACGCGAAGCTGACGTAACGAATAATTCATCTGTTTAATTCATGAATGGATGCAATAAATCAATTTTATTTCTCAAAGGGAAGAAAGCACAATAGCGGCATCTGTTTTCAGGAGTGATTATGAAACTTTTTCGTATCCTTGATCCGTTTACGCTGACCCTGATTGGTGTCGTCTTGCTGGCCTCGTTCTTCCCGGCGCGGGGCAGTTTCGTTCCGGTTATTGAAGGACTGACCACGGCAGCCATTGCCCTGCTGTTCTTTATGCATGGCGCCAAACTCTCCCGGGAAGCCATTATTGCAGGCGGTAGCCACTGGCGACTGCATCTGTGGGTAATGTGCAGCACTTTTATCCTCTTCCCGGTTCTGGGCGTGCTGTTCGCCTGGTGGGCGCCGGTGAATGTCGATCCGGCGCTGTATACCGGTTTCCTTTATCTGTGCATTTTGCCGGCCACCGTGCAGTCTGCAATTGCCTTTACCTCGCTGGCGGGCGGTAACGTCGCGGCGGCGGTTTGTTCTGCTTCCGCTTCCAGCCTGCTCGGGATCTTTGTTTCACCGCTGCTGGTCGGTCTGCTGATGAACATGCACGGGGCGGAAGGCAATCTGGAGCAGGTGGGTAAAATTTGTCTGCAACTGCTGCTGCCGTTTGTGCTCGGACACTTATCCCGTCCCTGGATTGGGGAGTTTGTGGCGAAACATAAAAAATGGATCGGGAAAACGGACCAAAGCTCCATTCTGCTGGTGGTTTACACGGCCTTCAGCGAAGCCGTGGTGAACGGCATCTGGCACAGGGTGGGTGCTGGATCGCTGCTGTTTATTGTGGTGGTAAGCATCGTTCTGCTGGCCATTGTCATCGCGGTTAACGTCTTTGTGGCCCGCAAATGCGGCTTCAACAAGGCCGATGAAATCACCATTGTATTTTGCGGATCGAAAAAGAGCCTCGCCAACGGGATCCCGATGGCCAATATCCTGTTCCCGACGTCTGTCATTGGGATGATGGTGTTGCCGCTGATGATTTTCCATCAGATCCAGCTGATGGTGTGTGCGGTACTGGCGCGGCGTTACAAGGCGCAGACTGAAAAGCTGGCGCAGGAAGAGACCCACGCCGCGAAAGTTTAAGGACGTTTCAGGGGCTGAACCAGCTGGGTCAGCCCCTCTGTTTTGATCAGTAAAGTGATAGCCATCAGCTCGCCCAGACGCCCGGCGGGGAACTCATCCTTACGGGCAAACCACAGCAGATACTCTTCCGGTAAATCAATCAGCCTGCGACCCTTATATTTACCGAACGGCATCTCCGTATTGGCGATCTCAACGAGCTGCTCTTTTTCCACGTCACTCTCCTAACAGGCGCATCATTTCCGCTTCGTCGATTACCTCGATGCCAAGCTCCTGCGCTTTTGCCAGCTTCGAACCGGCCGCTTCCCCGGCAATCACCAGGTCGGTTTTCTTTGACACGCTTCCTGCCACTTTTGCCCCCAGCGCCACCAGGCGCGCTTTCGCATCATCGCGCGAGAGCTGGCTCAGGCTGCCGGTCAGCACCACCGTTTTACCGGCAAACGGGCTGTCGATCTCTTCGGCATTAACCACTACCGGTGCGGGCCAGTGAATGCCCTGTTCCAGTAATTTACCGATCACTTCACGGTTGCTCTCTTCGGCGAAGAAGTTGAAGACGTGGGTGGCGACCACAATGCCGACATCAGGAACTTTCTGTAGCTCGTCGATGGTGGCTTTCTCCAGCGCGTCCAGCGTGCCGAAATACGCCGCCAGCCCTGCCGCCGTCGCCTCTCCGACTTCACGAATGCCGAGCGCGTAAAGGAAACGGGCAAAGGTGGTGTTTTTGGCCGCCTCGAGCGCGTTAACAATGTTCTGGGCAGATTTCGGTCCCATACGCTCAAGACCGGTCAGCTTACCTGCCGTCAGGGTAAAGAGGTCCGCAGGCGTATGGACGTACTCTTTCTCAACTAACTGGTCGATAATCTTGTCACCCATTCCGTCCACGTCCATCGCCCGGCGGGAGACGAAGTGCTTCAGGGACTCTTTACGCTGCGCGCCGCAGATTAACCCGCCCGTACAGCGCGTTACCGCTTCACCTTCCACGCGCTCAACGTCAGAACCACATACCGGACAGTGGGCTGGAAACTCGATGGCACGGGTGTCGGCAGGACGTTCAGACTCCACAACGTTAACCACCTGTGGGATCACATCACCCGCGCGGCGAATCACCACTTTGTCACCAATTCGCAGCCCCAGACGCGCAATTTCATCGGCGTTATGCAGCGTGGCGTTACTTACCAGCACGCCAGCCACCTGCACAGGCTCCAGACGCGCCACAGGCGTAATGGCCCCCGTACGTCCGACCTGAAACTCCACGTCGCGAACGAAGGTCATCTGCTCTTGCGCCGGAAACTTAAAGGCCACCGCCCAGCGTGGCGCACGGGCCACAAATCCCAACTGTTCCTGCAACGCCAGCGAATTAACCTTGATCACCACGCCGTCAATATCAAACCCGAGCGTGGGACGAGCTTCTTCAACCTTGTGATAGAACGCCAGCACCGCCTCCGGAGAGTCGCAGAGCTGCACGCGGTTGCTTACCGGTAATCCCCACTCTTTGAACTGCATTAAACGACCCAGGTGGGTATCTGGCAGGTCACCGCCTTCCAGGATCCCGACGCCGTAGCAGAAGAAAGTAAGCGGTCGCTTCGCGGTGATACGCGGATCGAGCTGACGCAGCGAACCTGCCGCCGCGTTACGCGGGTTAGCAAACACTTTCCCGCCGGTACGACGCGCTTCTTCGTTGATCTTCTCGAAGCCCGCCTGCGGAAGGAACACTTCCCCGCGCACTTCCAGCCGGGCGGGAATGTTATCGCCACGCAGTTTCAGCGGGATCGCACGAATGGTGCGCACATTGGTGGTGATGTCTTCCCCGGTAGTGCCGTCGCCGCGCGTTGCGGCACGCACCATCACGCCGTTCTCATAAAGAATACTGACGGCCAGACCATCCAGCTTCAGCTCGCAGCACCAGCTCAGATTGTCGACGCTCTTCAGGCGATCCTGCACACGCTTGTTGAAAGCCAGAAAACTCTCTTCATCAAACACGTTATCCAGCGACAGCATCGGCACTTCGTGGCGCACCTGGCTGAAAGCGCCCAGCGGTTCCGCGCCGACGCGCTGCGTTGGGGAATCGGGCGTAATCAGTTCGGGGTGCTGCGCTTCCAGCTCGCGCAGTTCACGCATCAGGCGGTCATACTCCGCATCCGGCACTTCCGGTGCGTCCATAACATGATAGAGATATTCATGATGGCGAAGCGTGGTTCGCAGTTCAGTAAGTTGTTGTTCGATTGAGTCCATATCGCACCATCAATGAGAAAAACCCCCGACAGGCGGGGGTTGAGGAGGAGTTAAGTTAACGCGACGATTACGCGTTCGCTTCCTTAACTTCGCGGATGCGGTCCTGATACTCGCGCAGTTTCTGCGGCGTCATCATTCGACGCTGATCGTCGAGCACCACACCGCCCACTTCGTCGGCGATGTGCTGAGCGGACTGTAGCATCAGCTTAAAGTTTTGCAGCTCGTCACCGTAGGACGGCACCTGCATAAAGATCGTAACGCCTGGCGTGACGAAATCACCGGTCATTTCCGGGTCAAACGTGCCTGGATTGACCATATTGGCCAGGCTGAACAGCGCCGGACCGCTGCCGTCAGGACTCAGGTGGCGATGGAAAATATTCATGTCGCCGAACTTGAAGCCTGCCTGTTGGATGCTGTTAAGCAGCACATCACCGTTCAGATGGGTGCCATGATGAGCAGCCACGTTCATAATGATCACCGCTTCTTTACGCTGCGGCTTTTCAACAACCGGTTCTGGCTCTGCAACCGGCTCTGGCTCAGCGCGCGGGGCGGGCTGTGGCGCAGGCGGTTCAGGCTGCGGCTGCGGTTGTTGTACCGGCTGCGGCTGCTGAACAGGCTGTGGCTGATGCACTGGCTGCGGCTGCTGAACAGGCTGTGGCTGATGCACTGGCTGTGCAGGCTGTTGGACAGGTTGCGGCTGTACAGGCTGTGGCGCAACGGGCTGCTGTTGCACAGGCTGGTGCGGCGGATGACGAACAGGTTCTTCCACTGGCGGCGGCGCTGGCTGGCGCGGCTGGGCAGAGGCATACGGTGGTTGATACTGGTGCTGCGGAGCGCGGGGGGCTTCATGCTCTCCATGCGCTGCGCCGGGCGCAGTATTGACCCGATGAACACGAACTTCACCCACGCCGTCGTCGTCAAGACCGTCGATGTCGTCTTCAACGTCATCGTCGTCACGACTGGACTTCATGCGCTTCAGTGGACGATCGCGAAACATAGAGGAACGCTCTTTACGGCTGGTCCAGAAACCATGTACCAGTAAAGCGATTATGGCGATCGCGCCAACAATGATTAATATCAGACGCAAATCCTGCATCATTATATTCTCTGTTGTTCTAACACCTTGCCACCACGGCAAACATTTACTCACTAAGAGTATTTGCCGTTTACGTCAAGTGCAAGTGTATGCAGAGCATTCACAGCATAAAGATGAACTAAATCGTGCTTTTTGCTGGTTTTTCGAACATTTCCGAACTAGTCATTGGCCCGTAACTGGATAATATAGGCGGGCAATTCCACTGGTTGTGTAAAAAGGAGTACAGCCTGGTATGGTTTCAACATCTTCTTCTGCCCCACGCAGCGGGGTCTGGTACTTTTCTCAGGGCTGGAAACTGGTCTCCCTGCCGGGCATTCGACGCTTCGTTATTTTGCCGTTACTGATCAACATTATTCTGATGGGCGGGGCCTTCTGGTGGCTGTTCACCAGACTGGAAACGTGGATCCCTTCCCTGATGAGCTATGTGCCGGACTGGTTACAGTGGCTAGACTACCTGCTCTGGCCGATTGCGGTTATCTCCGTGCTGCTGGTTTTCGGCTATTTCTTTTCGACGATAGCAAACTGGATAGCCGCGCCGTTCAACGGTCTGCTGGCCGAACAGCTTGAAGCGCGCCTGACCGGTGCGACGCCACCTGACACGGGCGTATTGGGGCTCGTGAAAGATCTCCCCCGCATCATGAAGCGTGAATGGCAGAAGTTCGCCTGGTACCTGCCGCGGGCGATTGTGCTGCTTATCCTTTATTTTGTACCCGGGATTGGCCAGACGGTCGCGCCCGTGCTGTGGTTCCTGTTCAGCGCCTGGATGCTCGCTATCCAGTACTGTGATTATCCGTTCGATAACCACAAAGTGCCGTTTAAAGAGATGCGCACTGCCCTGCGCACTCAGAAGGTTGCCAATATGCAGTTTGGCGCGCTGACCAGCCTGTTCACCATGATCCCTTTCCTGAATTTGTTCATCATGCCCGTTGCCGTATGCGGCGCGACGGCGATGTGGGTGGACTGCTACCGCGCTAAGCACGCGTTATGGAAGTAATGCAAAAATGTGTAAAAGAGGGGTGGCTTATGCCGCCCCTTATTCCATACTGATCCCCATTATTTCCTTGCAGCATATAGATATGCGATTTCCTTACTTCCCCATACCTGTTCAACAGGTATGCTGGGTCGGTATCCCAATTTCATACAGTTAAGGACAGGCCATGAGTAAGATTTATGAAGACAACTCGCTGACTATCGGTCATACGCCCCTGGTTCGACTGAACCGTATCGGTAATGGACGCATTCTGGCGAAGGTCGAATCTCGTAACCCAAGCTTCAGCGTTAAATGCCGTATCGGTGCGAATATGATTTGGGATGCTGAAAAGCGTGGCGTGCTGAAACCTGGCGTTGAGCTGGTTGAACCCACCAGCGGCAATACGGGTATCGCTCTGGCCTATGTTGCGGCGGCGCGTGGCTATAAGCTGACGCTGACTATGCCTGAAACCATGAGCATTGAGCGTCGTAAGCTGCTGAAAGCGCTGGGTGCGAACCTGGTCCTGACCGAAGGCGCGAAAGGCATGAAGGGCGCGATTCAGAAGGCCGAAGAAATCGTCGCCAGCGATCCGGCAAAGTATCTGCTGCTCCAGCAGTTCAGCAACCCGGCCAACCCGGAAATTCATGAGAAAACCACCGGTCCGGAAATCTGGGAAGATACCGACGGTCAGGTTGATGTGTTTATCTCCGGCGTAGGCACCGGCGGTACGCTGACCGGGGTGTCTCGCTATATTAAAGGCACGAAAGGTAAAAAAGATCTGATTACCGTTGCCGTTGAGCCAACCGACTCGCCGGTTATCGCTCAGGCGCTGGCAGGCGAAGAGATCAAACCAGGTCCGCACAAAATCCAGGGTATCGGGGCTGGCTTTATTCCAGGCAACCTCGATCTGAAGCTGATCGATAAAGTGGTCGCCATCACCAATGAAGAAGCCATCTCTACGGCGCGTCGCCTGATGGACGAAGAAGGCATTCTGGCGGGTATCTCTTCCGGTGCGGCGGTTGCGGCAGCGCTCAAACTGCTGGAAGACGAAACCTTTACCAATAAGAACATTGTGGTTATCCTACCGTCTTCGGGTGAGCGTTACTTAAGCACAGCACTGTTTGCCGATCTCTTCACAGAGAAAGAACTGCAACAGTGATGCCAGCATGTTAAAAACGCGTAAAAAAGCACCTTTCCAGGTGCTTTTTTGTGGCCTGCTTCAAAGTTTTACCCCTCCTGGCATTGCTTCACCCCGTTGGGTCTGGTATTTAAACCAGCAATTATTTTGATGCGCGAAATTAATCGGTGAACGAAATAGCGCTGCTGAATCGATTTTATGATTTGGTTCAAGTCTTGCTTTCACTGCATAATGTTTAATGACGATTGAAACGTCAGCGCTAACTATACAGGCTAAAGTTAAGTCGCCAGGCTAGACTTTAGTTCCACAACACTAAACCTATAAGTTGGGGAAATACAATGTTCCAGCAAGAAGTTACCATTACCGCTCCGAACGGTCTGCACACCCGCCCTGCTGCTCAGTTTGTTAAAGAAGCGAAAGGCTTCACTTCTGAAATCACTGTGACTTCCAACGGCAAAAGCGCTAGCGCAAAAAGCCTGTTCAAGCTGCAAACTCTGGGCCTGACTCAGGGTACCGTTGTTACCATCTCCGCTGAAGGTGAAGACGAGCAGAAAGCAGTTGAGCATCTGGTTAAGCTGATGGCTGAACTCGAGTAAGTTTACCGGGTTCTTTTCAATATCAGTCACAAGTAAGGTAGGGTTATGATTTCAGGCATTTTAGCATCCCCGGGTATCGCTTTCGGCAAAGCATTGCTGCTGAAAGAAGACGAAATCGTCATTGACCGGAAAAAAATTTCTGCCGACAAGGTTGATCAGGAAGTTGAACGTTTTCTGAGCGGTCGTGCCAAGGCATCTGCGCAACTGGAAGCGATTAAAACTAAAGCTGGCGAAACTTTCGGTGAAGAAAAAGAAGCCATCTTCGAAGGGCACATTATGCTGCTCGAAGATGAGGAGCTGGAGCAGGAAATCATAGCCCTGATTAAAGATAAAGGCATGACGGCCGACGCGGCTGCGCATGAAGTTATCGAAGGTCAGGCATCTGCCCTGGAAGAGCTGGACGATGAATACCTGAAAGAACGTGCGGCTGACGTACGTGACATCGGTAAGCGCCTGCTGCGCAATATCCTGGGTCTGGCCATCATCGATCTGAGCGCGATTCAGGACGAAGTGATCCTGGTTGCCGCTGACCTGACCCCGTCTGAAACCGCACAGCTGAACCTGAACAAGGTGCTGGGTTTCATTACTGATGCAGGTGGACGTACTTCCCACACCTCTATCATGGCGCGTTCTCTGGAGCTGCCAGCCATTGTGGGTACCGGTAGCGTTACCTCTCAGGTTAAAAACGACGACTATCTGATTCTGGATGCCGTAAACAATGTGGTTTACGTCAACCCAACTAACGATGTGATCGAGCAACTGCGCGCCGTTCAGGAGCAGGTTGCTACCGAGAAAGCGGAACTCGCTAAACTGAAAGATCTGCCAGCCATCACGCTGGACGGCCATCAGGTTGAAGTGTGCGCTAACATCGGTACCGTACGTGACGTTGACGGCGCTGAGCGCAACGGCGCGGAAGGTGTGGGTCTGTATCGTACTGAATTCCTGTTCATGGATCGCGACGCTCTGCCAACGGAAGAAGAGCAGTTTGCAGCGTACAAAGCGGTTGCGGAAGCGTGCGGCTCGCAGGCGGTTATCGTCCGTACCATGGACATCGGTGGCGACAAAGAGCTGCCGTACATGAACTTCCCGAAAGAAGAGAACCCGTTCCTGGGCTGGCGTGCCGTGCGTATCGCCATGGATCGCAAAGAGATCCTGCGTGACCAGGTTCGCGCTATTCTGCGTGCCTCCGCTTTCGGTAAACTGCGCATCATGTTCCCGATGATCATCTCTGTTGAAGAAGTGCGTGCACTGAAGAAAGAGATCGAAATCTACAAACAGGAACTGCGCGACGAAGGTAAAGCATTTGACGAATCCATTGAGATCGGCGTGATGGTGGAAACACCGGCAGCCGCGACCATTGCGCGTCATTTAGCCAAAGAAGTTGATTTCTTTAGTATCGGTACCAATGATTTAACGCAGTACACCCTGGCAGTTGACCGTGGTAATGATATGATTTCACATCTCTACCAGCCAATGTCACCGTCCGTACTGAATTTGATCAAGCAAGTTATTGATGCTTCTCATGCAGAAGGTAAATGGACTGGCATGTGTGGTGAGCTTGCAGGCGACGAACGTGCTACACTTCTGTTGCTGGGTATGGGTCTGGACGAATTCTCTATGAGCGCCATTTCCATCCCGCGCATTAAGAAGATTATCCGTAACACGAACTTCGAAGATGCGAAGGTGTTAGCAGAGCAGGCTCTTGCTCAACCGACAACGGACGAGTTAATGACGCTGGTTAACAAGTTCATTGAAGAAAAAACAATCTGCTAATCCACGAGATGCGGCCCAATTTACTGCTTAGGAGAAGATCATGGGTTTGTTCGATAAACTGAAATCTCTGGTTTCTGATGACAAGAAAGACTCCGGAACTATTGAGATTGTTGCTCCGCTCTCCGGCGAGATCGTCAACATCGAAGACGTGCCGGATGTAGTGTTTGCTGAGAAAATCGTTGGTGATGGCATTGCTATCAAACCAACTGGCAACAAAATGGTTGCTCCAGTTGACGGCACCATCGGTAAAATTTTTGAAACCAACCATGCGTTCTCTATCGAATCCGATAGCGGTATCGAACTGTTCGTTCACTTCGGTATCGACACCGTTGAACTGAAAGGCGAAGGCTTTAAACGTATCGCGGAAGAAGGCCAGCGTGTTAAAGTTGGCGACCCGGTAATTGAATTCGATCTGCCACTGCTGGAAGAAAAAGCGAAGTCTACCCTGACTCCGGTTGTTATCTCCAACATGGACGAAATCAAAGAACTGATCAAACTGTCTGGCAGCGTTACCGTGGGTGAAACCCCGGTTATCCGCATCAAGAAGTAATTCTTGCCGCACGGTAAAATGGCGCCTTCGGGCGCCATTTTTGTTTATGCAGGCAGGATAAGCTCGTCATAGCCTTTCGACTGCGTATAGATCATCACGTCAGTCACCCTGTCGCCCGCCATGCGAATGGCGTCGGCTACGGTTTTACCCCCGACGATACCGCTCACCAGCTCCGAACAGAACAGATCCCCCGTCCCTTTCAGATCCGTCTCTACGTGCGGGTGCGCGCTAACGGTAACACCTTCTTCGCTCACCAGCACGACGTGGATATTCTGCGGATCGTCAGCCACTGGCGCACTAGTGATAGCCACCCATTTCAGCGAGTTGGACAGCAGCCCCTGCGCGGCGGCAATGGCGCTCTCCGGCGTACGGCACGGTTTGCCGCTCAGCACTTCCAGTTCATACACGTTGGGCGTAATGCCCTGGGCCAGCGGGAGCAGATGCTCACGGTAAGCTTCAGGAATATCCGGCTTCACGTACATCCCGCTGTCGATATCCCCGATTACCGGGTCAACCAGCACCAGCAGATCGGGATGTTGCACTTTGATCGCCTTCAGCCACTGCGCCAGCAGCACGATCTGGCTGGCACTGCCCATATACCCGGTTGTCACCGCTTTTAACTCGCGTAAAATCTCACGCTCTTCCAGCGCCTTCAGGTAGCCGCTGAACCACTCGTCCGGGATCACCCCGCCGTAGAAGGTGTCGTAGTGTGGCGTATTGCTGAACAGCACCGTCGGCACGGCGGTAACGTTCAGCCGGTGGGTGCGAATATTCGGCACCGCGATGCTGTTTCCCACGCTGCCGTACACCACCTGCGACTGTACGGCGACAATATCGGTTTGCTGCGCCCGGGTGTTATCCCGGAATAAAATCATCTCCATGACGCTTAAATCCCCGCCCCCTGCGAATAACTCTCTTCACCAAAGACGCCGGTAGACAGGTAACGGTCGCCGCGATCGCAAATAATCGCTACGACCACCGCTCCCGGCGTGGACTCAGCCACCCGGATCGCGCCCGCTACGGCACCGCCAGAGCTGACGCCGCAGAAGATGCCTTCACGTACGGCCAGCTCACGCATGGTATTTTCCGCCTCGCGCTGATGAATATCCAGCACCTGGTCCACAAGCTGCGCATTAAAGATGCCCGGCATATACTCCGCCGGCCAGCGGCGGATGCCCGGAATACTGCTCCCCTCTTCCGGTTGCAGGCCGACAATCGTCACTGGCTTATCCTGTTCACGCAGAAAGCGTGACACACCGGTGATCGTGCCCGTGGTCCCCATGCTGGAGACAAAGTGGGTGATGCGCCCGGCGGTTTGCTGCCAGATTTCCGGGCCGGTGGTGGTGTAGTGCGCGTACGGGTTGTCCGGGTTGTTGAACTGGTCGAGCAGCTTGCCTTCCCCGCGCTCCGCCATCGCTAACGCTAAATCTCGCGCCCCTTCCATCCCCTGCTCTTTGCTCACCAGAATCAGCTCGGCCCCGTAGGCACGCATGGCGGCACGGCGCTCCTGGCTCATGTTATCCGGCATCAGCAGCTTCATACGATAGCCTTTCAGGGCGGCTATCATCGCCAGTGCGATACCGGTGTTACCACTGGTGGCTTCGATCAGCACATCGCCGGGCTTTATCTCGCCGCGCTTTTCGGCCTGAACAATCATCGACAGCGCCGCCCGGTCTTTCACCGACCCCGCCGGGTTATTGCCTTCAAGTTTGACCCAGATTTC
Source organism: Enterobacter sp. BWH52 (assembly GCF_001037565.1). Taxonomy (NCBI): domain Bacteria; kingdom Pseudomonadati; phylum Pseudomonadota; class Gammaproteobacteria; order Enterobacterales; family Enterobacteriaceae; genus Enterobacter; species Enterobacter sp. BWH52. The sequence goes on from NZ_KQ089854.1 coordinate 3,226,959, forward strand.
GCTGCCGTTGTCACACCCCATGCGCTGAAGTTTGACCAGAGGGGTGTTGCCGATGGTGTGTTCGAGTGTATTCACGATTTTTACTCAATAAAAAGCCCGGTAAGCATCACGCCACCGGGCGAAAAACATACTCAATAACCTATCAGGCTGACTCCGCCAGAGCAATATCCTCGCGCGTCTCGATGCGCTCGTTGCCGTGATAAATGCGCGCGTGTTGCAGCCCCACAAACAGGCGTTCCCCCCGGTGCGGCGGCTCGTCGTCACGCATAACCACGGTCAGCGGCTCGGTGTACCAGCCCAGGGGCTGTACCACCAATTGGGTGTAGTGGCCTTTAGGGCTAGCTTCCAGCACCTGCACCGGAAGCGGTGAATCCAGGCTGGTACGGCGGCTGACGTCCACTTCCCACGGACGCAGGAACAGATCCACCGGCCCCTGATGCGCGGAGGTATACCCCAGCGGCCAGCGGTGCGCGCCAACGTGGAACTGACCGCCGCGAATGGTGCCCTGAAGGCGGTTTACTTCTCCCATAAACTCCAGCACAAAGCGGGTCGCCGGTTCACGCCAGAGCTGCTCTGGCTCGTCAACCTGCTCAATGTTGCCCTGACTCATTACTACCACGCGGTCGGCCACTTCCATCGCCTCTTCCTGATCGTGGGTCACGAAAACGCTGGTGAACTGGAGTTCCTCATGCAGCTGACGCAGCCAACGGCGCAGCTCTTTACGCACCTGCGCATCCAGCGCGCCAAACGGTTCGTCCAGTAGCAGGATTTGCGGTTCAACGGCTAACGCACGCGCCAGCGCCACGCGCTGCTTCTGCCCGCCGGAAAGCTGAGCCGGGAAGCGGTCCGCCAGATGTGCAAGCTGCACCATCTCCAGCAGTTTGGTCACTTTCGCTTTGATGGCGGCGGCATCTGGACGTTCACGACGCGGCAGCACGGTCAGGCCAAACGCAATGTTGTCAAATACCGTCATGTGGCGGAACAGCGCGTAATGCTGGAATACAAAGCCCACTTTACGGTCGCGGGCGTGCAGGCGGCTCACGTCCGTACCGTGGAAGCGGATATGTCCGCTGGTCTGGTGCTCAAGCCCGGCGATAATACGCAGCAGCGTGGTTTTACCGGAGCCAGACGGCCCCAGCAGCGCCACCATTTGTCCGGAAGGGACATCCAGCGAGATATCATTCAGCACCTGGGTGCGACCAAAAGACTTCTTAATATTGGCAATCTCAATGCTCATGATTTCCCTCCTGATGCTGACGTTTTTCCTGATTCTCTAAACGCCACTGCACCACACTCTTCAAAAACAGGGTCAAAATGGCCATCAGCGTCAGCAACGCTGCGGCCGTAAAGGAACCGACGGTGTTGTAGTCCTGTTCCAGTAATTCAATCTGTAACGGCAGCGACAGGGTTTCGCCGCGAATCGAGCCGGATACCACCGACACCGCGCCAAACTCGCCGATCGCACGGGCGTTGGTCAGCACCACGCCGTAAAGCAGTGCCCAGCGGATATTCGGCAGCGTGACGCGGCGGAACATCTGCCAGCCGGAAGCGCCGAGCAGCACCGCGGCTTCATCTTCATGGCTGCCCTGGCTGAGCATCACTGGCACCAGCTCGCGCACCACGAACGGACAGGTGACAAAGACGGTCACCAGCACCATCCCCGGCCATGCGAACATGATTTGCAGGTCGTGTTCATCCAGCCAGCCGCCCAGCGGGCCATTGGAGCCGTAGAAGAGCAGATAAACCAGACCCGCCACCACAGGAGACACCGCAAACGGGATATCCAGCAGGGTCAGCAGCAGCTGACGCCCCGGGAAGTTAAAGCGCGTTACCAGCCAGGCCAGCAATACGCCAAACAAAAGATTCACCGGGACAGTGATCAGGGCAATCATCACCGTCAGCCAGATGGCGTGGAGCATGTCCGGATCGGCCAGATTTTGCAGCGCGGGCATAATCCCTTTGCTGAAGGCCTGTACGAAGATGTACACCATCGGCACGACGAGAATGAATGCGGAGACCAGCACGCCGGTACCAATCAGAAACCATTTGCCCCAGTTGATGCGGGGCGCGTCATAGCGCTTCAATTGCGTAACTTCCGCCATCAGTGACCTACCACACGTCGACCAAAGCGACTTTGCAGAGTGTTAATCGAAAACAGTAGCAGCAGCGACGCGGCAAGGATCACCGAGGCAATCGCGCTCGCGGCCGGATAATCAAACTCCTGCAAACGGACAAAAATCATCAGCGATGTCACTTCGGTTTTCCACGCGATGTTCCCGGCGATAAAAATGACCGCGCCAAATTCACCGAGGCTGCGGGTAAAGGAGAGCGCCACCCCCGCCAGCAAGGCCGGAGAAAGTTCCGGCAGAACAACCTTACGGAAACTCTGCCAGCGCGTGGCGCCCAGGGTTTCCGCGGCCTCTTCGTATTCGGGTCCTAACTCTTCCAGCACCGGCTGCACGGTACGCACCACAAACGGGATGCTGGTAAAGGCCATCGCCACCGCGATACCGAGCCAGGTATAGGTCACTTTAATATCAAACTTCGCCAGCCACTCACCGTAAAAGCCGTTCACGGAAAACAGCGACGCCAGCGTCAAACCGGCCACTGCCGTCGGCAGGGCAAAGGGCAGATCCATCAACGCGTCGAGCAGCGTGCGGCCCGGGAAGCGATAGCGGGTTAAGATCCACGCCATCAGCAGGCCAAACACGCCGTTAAAAATCGAGGCCACGAACGCAGACAGCAGCGTGACCTTATAGGCCGCCACCACCTGAGGGTTGGTGACCACTTCCCAGTACTGGGACCAGCTCATCTCAGCGAGCTGCATCACCAGAGCGCTGAGCGGTAACAATAAAATCAGACAGACGAACAGCAGGCTGGTCCCGAGGCTTAAGGTAAAACCCGGCAGCACACGTCTTGTTGATCCTGCAAACATTACTTACGCCCCGCCGCCAGCAATTTGTCTAACGCACCGCCGCTGGCAAAATGCGTTTTCATCACCTCAGGCCAGGCGCCGAAATGGTCTTCCACGCGGAACAGCTCGGTCTGCGGGAATTTGTCTTTCAGCTTGTTCATCACGTCCGGATTATTAACGCGGTAGTAATAGTCAGTAATCACCGTCTGCGCCTGCGGGCTGTACAGATAGTTGAGATAGGCTTTTGCCGCTTTATCAGTGCCGTTGGCTTTGACGTTTTTATCCACCCACGCCACCGGGAACTCGGCCAGAATGTTGGTTTTCGGGATAACCACTTCGAAGCCCTGCGCTTCGTACTGTTTACGAATATTGTTCACTTCGGATTCAAAGCTGATCAGCACGTCGCCCAGCCCGCGCTCGGCAAAAGTGGTGGTTGCGCCCCGGCCGCCGGTATCAAACACTTCGACGTTTTTCAGGAACTGGGTCATAAACTGTTCGGTTTTCGCTTTATCGTTACCATCAGCTTTGTCCGCCGCGCCCCACGCCGCCAGATAGGTATAACGCGCGTTGCCGGAAGTTTTCGGATTCGGGAAAATCAGCTTGACGTCAGAACGCACCAGGTCGTTCCAGTCGTGAATGTTCTTCGGGTTGCCCTTGCGCACCAGGAAGCCCATGGTGGAGTAGAACGGCGAACTGTTGTTCGGCAGGCGGCTTTGCCAGTCCGCCGGGATAAGCTTGCCTTTGTCGTGCAGGATCTGCACATCCGTGACCTGGTTGTAGGTCACCACATCGGCTTTCAGCCCCTGCAAAATGGCCAGCGCCTGCTTGGATGAGCCAGCGTGCGACTGTTTGATGGTCAGCTTGTCGCCGTTGTTCTCTTTCGCCCACTGCTGTTCAAATGCGGGATTAAGGGCGGCAAACAGCTCGCGCGAAACATCATAAGAACTGTTCAGCAACTCGGTTGCCTGCGCCTGCGCCACCAACAGTAAACCTGCCAGTGCCAGCGATCCTTTTTTCAGTACAGTAACGGCCATTGCGCACCCTTATAAATGTGATGACTATCTTATAGTCATAATATTTATAACGGAGTCTAAAGGAGTAACGGTTTTATATACCGTTTAGTGATTTAGAAGCAGAAAAGGGAATAAGGGTGCGAGAGAAATTGCCGGGTGGCGCTAACGCTTACCCGGCCTACGAATGGAGAGCGATTTACAGCGCCAGCAGGCGCTCAACGGACGGCGCAAAGTAGTAGCCGCCAGTCACCGGACGGGTGAAGCGCAGCATGGCGTCACGCTTGCCGTCGGTATCGCCAAACATGCTCAGCAGCTGCTGTTCGATGTTGTAGAGCCGCGCGCAGTAAGCGCAGAAGTACAGGCCGTGCGTACCGCTCGCGGTGCCGTACGGCAGGCTCTGGCGAACAATCTTCAGCCCCTTACCGTCTTCTTTAAGGTCAACGCGGGACAGGTGGGACGTGACCGGACGCGCATCGCCGTCAATCTCTTCATTGGCGTCTTTGGTGCGGCCAATCATCATCTCCTGGTCATGCACGCTCATGCGGTTGAGCTGCCTGAGGTTATGCTCCCAGCGCTGGACGAACACGTAGCTGCCGCCCGCGTCCACGCCATCCTTGATTACAGCCACCTCGCGACGCGTCTCTTCCCCGGCCGGGTTTTCGGTGCCGTCGACGAAGCCGCTCAAATCGCGCTCTTCTACCCAGCGGAAACCGTGGATCTCTTCCTGCACGTCGATGCTGTCACCAAAGGCCTCAATCGCTGCCTGAGCGATGGAGAAGTTCACGTCGTGGCGCAGGGAGAGGATATGGATCAGGACGTCATACTGGGTGGCGGGCGCAAGACCTTTGCCATAAGGAATAAAATCTTTCAGCTCTTCTGCGCCTTCGCCGCCGCTCAGCTGACGCCAGACGGTATTGCCAAAGGCAACCACCGCGCCCAGATGGGCTTCGGGGAATTTGGCCTGGAAGGTGGCCAGTTTATCAACGAAAACTTTGCTGGCCGCACGCAGGGCATCCACATCCCCTTTGACGTTGGCTTCAATCCAAATCGCCGCGCGGCAATGTTCTGGCAAAATGCCACTCTGAACCTGAGACATCGCTCCTCCTGAAAAAAAGATGCCACGACTGCGTGGCATTGATGGCGGCTATTATACCTGGATTTCAGCGAGGCGGCTTGCTCAGGCGCAAATTACTGCTTCCAGATAATTTTGCTCACTTTCCACTTTTTCAGGGTGTCGTCAGACGGCATTAACCCTTCCGGACCGTTCCAGGTGCCGCTGAATACATAGCTAATGTGCTGGCTGCCGTCGGCCTTACACTCGACCGCCACGCTCTCCTCCGACGGCACACTGGCGCAGTGGCCAAACGCTTTCTGGTAGAGCTCGCCAAACGGCGTACCTACCTTCACGCCACCTGAGGTCGGGATCTCTTCATCCATCACCGCAATGCGGTTGACCGTACCTTTATCGCCGTTGATGACCATCGCCACCTTGTCGTCTTTCAACGCTTCGAAATAGCGCACGATGTTGCCGTTCTCGGTTTTCATGCCGCTGCGCAGGCGATAATCACTGCCGATGGCATCCTGAATGGCATCCTGATCCAGTGCCGTCGAGGCGGTAATTTTGCCCACGCCCTGCTCGGTCACTTCCGTTGAGGATCCAAACCAGTTCCACGGATAGGCCGCAGACCAGTTGATGGATGAGAGCGTGGAACAGCCGGTTAACGCCAGCGGGAGAGCGCATAAAAGTAAACGCAGCGATTTCATTGAGACGTCCTTACGTAGTAAATCAACGCTTGTTGGAGTGCAGTATCGGCAAAAAGTGCCGTTTTAATCTGACTCTTGCGTAAAACAGGCGCGTAAACGGGGATTCGTGACCAGCCACAGCAGCGCGACAATATCCGCCACCACCAGCGCAATCCCGATACCCGAAAGCGGCTCGCCGTACAGCCAGAGCACGGGCTGCCAGACCAGGAGCACAACCTGCGCCAGAATCAATAGCCAGCGAAGTGCGCGCCAGAAGCGCGGGAGGAACTGCCGCCGTCCGCTGCACAGGAACGCCAGCACCGCCGGTACACCGGGCAGTAACCCCAGCCAGAACGCATCGTGATCGGGATAAAAGAGATTCAGTAGCGTATCGCCCTGCCCGCGCGACGCGCCAGCCATAACGAACAGCACCCAGGTGCGGGCCTGCAACAGCAGAACGCACCAGAACAAAAAAGGCAGACGCAGACGACCGTGAACATCATAGTCGCCAGGGTGGAACTCAGTACTCTTCATCTTCGATCAGGCGCTTACCCAGCGTCAGTACATCCGCATGCTCGTAGCCCAGACGTTCATACATGCCCAGCACCACGTCGTTATCTTCCCGCACCATGATCTGGATTTTCGGACAGCCGCGGGCGATCAGCTTCTTTTCCAGACGGTTAAGCAGCGCGTTGGCGATGCCGCGCGCGCGGTATTCCGGGTGCACGCCCAGATAGTAGGCCGAGCCGCGGTGGCCGTCGTACCCGCCCATCACTGTCCCGACTACTTCGCCGTTGACCTCAGCGACCAGAAACAGACTGACGTCGTGATTCACCTTCCGTTCGATGTCCATCTCCGGATCGTTCCATGGACGCAGCAGATCGCAGCGCTCCCAAAGGGTGATCACCTCTTCGAAATCTTCCTGGCGAAAAACGCGTATCTCCATGGTATTAACCGCCTTTTCGGGTTTAAAAACAGTGATTATGGCGTGAACAGGGCATTTAGCCAATAACCGGGGAAAAACTCGCCAAAATTTGGCATAATGTCACTTTGTCACGTATTGAAATGAAAAGTAAAACAATTCTCAATAAGGAATGTCGTCACGCAAAACGCGATACGATATAACACCAGGACCCCAATTTTTACAATTCAGGCCGCATGAGCACATTCAAACCATTAAAAGCACTCACATCGCGTCGTCAGGTTCTCAAAGCGGGGCTGGCGGCCTTAACGTTAACGGGCATCGCAAAGCAGGCTCAGGCAAAAGACGAGAGCACGCTTAAAACCAGTAACGGACACAGCAAACCGAAAACCAAAAAAGCCGGCGCAAAGCGTCTGGTCATGCTCGATCCAGGCCACGGCGGGATCGACACCGGCGCCATTGGCCGAAACGGTTCGAAAGAAAAACACGTCGTGCTGGCAATTGCAAAAAATGTGCGCGCAATTTTACGCAGCAACGGTATTGACGCCCGCCTGACGCGCACGGGCGACACGTTTATCCCACTGTACGATCGCGTGGAGATTGCCCACAAGCACGGCGCAGACCTGTTTATGTCCATTCACGCGGATGGCTTCACAAACCCTTCCGCCGCAGGCGCCTCGGTGTTCGCTCTCTCCAACCGTGGCGCCAGTAGCGCCATGGCGAAATACCTCTCCGATCGTGAAAACCGGGCGGATGAAGTGGCCGGGAAAAAAGCTACCGACAAAGACCATCTGTTACAGCAGGTTCTGTTTGATCTCGTGCAGACCGATACCATCAAAAACAGCCTGACGCTCGGCTCGCATATCCTTAAACGGATTAAGCCCGTGCACCGTCTGCACAGCAAAAGCACCGAGCAGGCCGCGTTTGTGGTGCTGAAGTCCCCGTCCATTCCGTCCGTGCTGGTGGAAACCTCGTTCATTACCAACCCGGAAGAAGAGCGTTTACTCGGCACCACGGCGTTTCGTCAGAAGATCGCGAACGCCATCGCCTCCGGGGTCATCAGTTATTTCAACTGGTTCGATAATCAAAAAGCGCACTCCAGGAAACGTTGATGAAACCGAATGCACAGCTGGTCAAAACTTTCCTGATGCAGTTACAGGACGCGATTTGCCAGAAACTTTCCGCCGCAGACGGCGGTGAATTCCAGGAAGACACCTGGCAGCGCGAAGCGGGCGGCGGCGGGCGCAGCCGCGTGCTGCGTAACGGCGGTATTTTTGAACAGGCCGGGGTCAACTTCTCCCACGTCCACGGTGATGCAATGCCAGCGTCCGCCACGGCGCATCGGCCTGAACTGGCGGGCCGCAGCTTCGAGGCGATGGGCGTCTCGCTGGTAGTGCATCCGCATAACCCGTTTGTGCCAACCAGCCACGCCAACGTGCGCTTTTTCATCGCGGAAAAACCGGGGGCCGATCCGGTCTGGTGGTTTGGTGGCGGTTTCGACTTAACGCCTTACTATGGCTTCGAAGAGGACGCCGTGCACTGGCACACCACCGCGCGCGACCTCTGCCTGCCGTTTGGCGAAGACGTTTACCCGAAATACAAAAAATGGTGCGATGACTATTTCTATCTGAAGCACCGCGACGAGCAGCGCGGCATCGGCGGACTGTTCTTTGACGATCTCAACACCCCGGATTTTGATACCGCATTCAGCTTTATGCGCGCGGTGGGTGAAGGCTTTACCGATGCCTATCTGCCGATTGTCGAACGCCGCAAAAACACCGACTACGGCGTGCGCGAGCGTGAGTTCCAGCTTTACCGCCGCGGGCGCTACGTGGAGTTTAACCTGGTATGGGATCGCGGGACGCTGTTTGGCCTGCAAACCGGTGGGCGCACGGAGTCCATTCTGATGTCGATGCCGCCGCTGGTGCGCTGGGAATACAGCTACGCGCCAAAAGAAGGCAGCCCGGAGGCTGCCTTGAGTGAGTTCCTTAAAGTACGCGACTGGATTTAACTGCCGGATGGCGCTGCGCTTATCCGGCCTACTCAATCCGTAGGTCGGGTAAGCAAACGCGCCCTTACAGCGGCTGCGTCTGTGCCTCAACCACCGCCAGCGCCACCATGTTGACGATACGACGCACGGAGGCAATCGGCGTTAACACATGCACCGGTTTTGACACCCCCATCAGCACTGGCCCTACGGTCACCCCTTCAGAACTCGACACGCGCAGCAGGTTATAGCTGATACGCGCCGCTTCCACGTTCGGCATAATCAGCACGTTCGCCGAGCCTTTCAGCGGGCTGTCCGGCATGCGTTCGTTACGGATGCTCTCCACCAGCGCGGCGTCGCCGTGCATCTCGCCGTCGATCATCAGCTCCGGCGCACGCTCGCGCACCAGGTCCAGCGTCTGGCGCATTTTGCACGCCGCCGCGGATTTGGATGACCCGAAGTTAGAGTGCGACAGCAGCGCCACTTTCGGCTCGATACCAAAGCGGCGCACGGTTTCCGCCGCCATCACGGTGATTTCCGCCAGTTCCTCCGGGGAAGGATCGTCGTTGACGTAGGTATCGGCGATAAAGGTGTTACCGCTTGGCAGCAGCAGCGCGTTCATTGCGCCGGCAGTATGGACGCCCTCGCGATAGCCGAAGATCTCCTGCACCACGCTGAAATGCTCATGGTACTCGCCGATGGTGCCGCAGATCAGCGCATCCGCCTCACCGCGATGAACCATGATCGCGCCGATCACCGTGGTATTGCTGATCACCGCCCGCTGCGCCTGCTCCTGGGTGATCCCGCGACGCTTCATGATCGAATAGTATTCGTTCCAGTACTCTTTGAAGCGCGGATCGGATTCGTTATTGACGATCTCAAAGTCGACGCCCGGCTTAATTTGCAGGCCCAGCTTCTGAATACGCATCTCGATCACGCTCGGACGACCAATCAGGATCGGTTTCGCCAGCCCTAAGGTGATCAGCTCCTGCGTGGCATGCAGCACGCGCGCCTCTTCCCCTTCTGCCAGCACCACGCGCTTCGCGTCAGCGCGCGCCTGGGAGAAGATCGGCTTCATAAACAGGTTGGTTTTGTAAACGAACTCGGTGAGTTTATCGACGTAGGCATCGAAATCTTCAATCGGCCGCGTCGCCACGCCGGAGTCCATCGCCGCTTTGGCCACCGCTGGCGCGATCTTCACGATCAGACGCGGGTCAAATGGTTTAGGGATGATGTAGTCGGGGCCGAAGCTCAGATCCTGATCGCCGTAGGCGGAGGCCACCACTTCGCTCTGCTCGGCGTGCGCCAGCTCTGCGATAGCATGAACGGCAGCCAGCTTCATCTCTTCGTTGATTGCCGTAGCGCCGACGTCCAGCGCACCGCGGAAGATGAACGGGAAGCAGAGCACGTTGTTCACCTGGTTCGGGTAGTCCGAACGTCCGGTACAGATGATCGCGTCTTCACGCACCGCCTTCGCCAGCGGCGGCAGAATTTCCGGCTCCGGGTTCGCCAGGGCCAGGATCATTGGCGCGCGCGCCATCTTCTGCACCATCTCCTGGGTCAGTACTTTCGGGCCTGAACAGCCGAGGAAAATGTCGGCACCTTCAATGACGTCTTCTAGCGTGCGCTTGCCGCCGTCTTCCACCGCATAGGCCGCCTTGGTTTCCGCCATGTTTGGCTCGCGGTCTTTGTAGATCACGCCCTTGGAGTCGCAGACCACAATATTGTGCTTCTGCATGCCCAGCGCCACCAGCAGGTTCATACAGGCGATGGCCGCGGCGCCTGCGCCGGAGACCACCATGCGCACGTCGGAGAGATTTTTCTCTACCACGCGCAGGCCGTTCAGAATGGCGGCGGTACTGATAATCGCCGTGCCGTGCTGGTCGTCATGGAACACGGGAATGTTCATACGCTCGCGCAGCTTCTGCTCGATATAGAAACATTCCGGCGCTTTGATGTCTTCCAGGTTGATGCCGCCGAAGGTCGGCTCCAGCGCCGCCACCACGTTGATGAATTTATCCGGATCCAGTTCGTCCACTTCGATATCGAAGACGTCGATACCGGCAAATTTCTTAAACAGAACGCCCTTCCCTTCCATCACCGGCTTACCGGCCAGCGCACCGATGTTCCCTAACCCCAGCACCGCCGTACCGTTAGAGATAACGGCCACCAGGTTGCCGCGCGCGGTGTATTTGTACGCCGCCAGCGGATCTTTTTCGATTTCAAGGCACGGGGCAGCTACGCCTGGCGAGTAGGCCAGCGCCAGATCGCGCTGGGTCGCCAGCGGTTTGGTCGGGGATACCTGGATTTTACCCGGAACAGGAAACTCGTGAAAATCGAGAGCGCTTTGTTTTAACTGATCATCCATCTTGTTATTCCTTTCACGTTTCGGTCAAAAAGGGTGATGTTGACGTTCCTATGCACACCCTGGTGTGCCGCATAGTATCGCCGCAGGCAGGCTCCTAAACTTTGAAGGCTGCCAAACTCTCACCATTGCAGAATAAAAATTGTTATCAATTTATAACAGCCATGTTACCCGTCTCAGAAAGCAATGCCTCCCCCGTCTGCTATGCTTTTTTGTTAAGTCCATCATGATTTTCTCAGAAGTGTGAACTAACGCACTCGACTAACTCTTTTATTTCCAAGGAGTAATTATGAACCAGCTAGACGGCATCAAACAATTTACCACCGTGGTTGCAGACAGCGGCGACATCGAGTCGATTCGTCACTACCAGCCGGAAGACGCGACCACCAATCCCTCTCTGCTGCTCAAGGCGGCCGGTCTTGCGCACTTTAGTCATCTGATTGATGACGCCCTTGCCTATGGCAAACAGCGCGGGAAAACGCAGGAGCAGCAGGTCGCCGAGGCCAGCGACAAGCTGGCGGTCAATATCGGTGCGGAAATTCTTAAAAGCATACCGGGACGCGTCTCCACCGAAGTGGACGCCCGCCTCTCGTTTGACCAGGAAAAGAGCATCAACAAGGCTCGCCGCCTGGTGGAACTCTACCAGGAGCAGGGGATCGATAAGTCACGCATCCTGATCAAGCTTGCGTCTACCTGGGAAGGCATCCGCGCGGCGGAAGTGCTGGAGAAAGAGGGGATCCACTGCAACCTGACGCTGCTGTTCTCCTTCGCCCAGGCGCGTGCCTGCGCCGAAGCGGGCGTGTACCTGATTTCACCGTTTGTCGGACGTATCTACGACTGGTATCAGGCGAAACAGCCGATGGATCCGTATGTGGTGGACGAAGATCCCGGCGTGAAATCGGTGCGTAATATCTACGATTATTACAAGCAGCACCGCTACGAAACCATCGTGATGGGAGCCAGCTTCCGCCGCACGGAGCAGATCCTGGCGCTCGCGGGCTGCGACCGGCTGACCATCTCCCCTGACCTGCTGAAAAAGCTTCAGGAGAGTGAAGAGACGGTGATCCGCAAGCTTGTGCCGACCTCTACCGTTCTGCCAAAACCAAAACCCATGACCGAAGCGGAATTCCGCTGGGAGCACAATCAGGACCCAATGGCCGTGGAAAAACTGGCGGACGGCATCCGTCAGTTCGCCGTCGACCAGCGCAAACTCGAAGATCTTCTCGCTGCCAAACTTTAACCTTGCCACGGAGTGAACTATGTCCCGTAAAGAGCTCGCCAACGCCATTCGCGCCCTCAGCATGGATGCCGTACAAAAAGCCAATTCCGGCCACCCTGGCGCCCCCATGGGTATGGCTGATATTGCCGAAGTGCTGTGGAACGACTTCCTCAAGCACAACCCGACCGATCCGACCTGGTACGATCGCGACCGTTTTATTCTCTCCAACGGTCACGCATCGATGCTGCTCTACAGCCTGCTGCACCTCTCCGGCTACGATCTGCCGCTTGAGGAGTTAAAAAACTTCCGCCAGCTGCACTCCAAAACGCCGGGCCACCCGGAGATCGGCTATACGCCGGGTGTTGAAACCACTACCGGCCCGCTGGGCCAGGGGCTGGCGAATGCCGTCGGCCTGGCGATTGCAGAGCGTACGCTGGCCGCGCAGTTCAACCAGCCCGACCACGAGATTGTCGATCACTACACCTATGTCTTTATGGGTGATGGCTGCCTGATGGAGGGGATCTCCCACGAGGTCTGCTCGCTGGCGGGCACCCTGGGCCTGGGCAAGCTGATTGGCTTCTACGATCACAACGGTATCTCCATTGACGGGGAAACCGAGGGCTGGTTTACCGACGACACGGCAAAACGCTTTGAAGCCTATCACTGGCACGTGGTGCACGAGATCGACGGTCACGATCCTGAGGCGGTGAAAAAAGCGATTCAGGAAGCGCAGAGCGTGAAGGACAAACCGTCCCTGATCATCTGCCGCACCACCATCGGCTTCGGCTCGCCGAACAAAGCGGGCAAAGAAGAGGCGCACGGCGCGGCGCTGGGTGAAGAGGAAGTGGCGCTGACCCGCCAGAAACTGGGCTGGAAACACCCGGCCTTTGAGATCCCAAAAGAGATCTACAAGGCCTGGGATGCTCGCGAAACAGGTGAAAAAGCGCAGCAGGCCTGGAACGAGAAGTTTGCCGCTTACAAAAAAGCGTATCCGGATCTGGCGGCTGAGTTTACCCGCCGCATGAGCGGCGGCCTGCCGGAAGACTGGGAAGAGAAAACCCAGGCGCTGATTGAAAACCTGCAATCCAACCCGGCGAAAATTGCCACCCGTAAGGCATCACAAAACACCCTGAACGCAATTGGCCCAATCCTGCCCGAACTGCTGGGCGGATCGGCGGATCTGGCGCCAAGTAACCTTACCATCTGGTCCGGCTCTAAATCCCTGAAGGAGGACATTGCCGGGAACTACATCCACTACGGCGTGCGCGAGTTCGGGATGACCGCCATTGCCAACGGCATCGCCCACCATGGCGGCTTCGTGCCGTACACCGCTACCTTCCTGATGTTTGTCGAATATGCCCGTAACGCGGCGCGTATGGCGGCTCTGATGAAGGCGCGGCAAATCATGGTGTACACCCACGACTCCATCGGACTGGGTGAAGATGGGCCGACGCACCAGGCGGTAGAGCAGCTGGCGAGCCTGCGCCTGACGCCAAACTTCAGTACCTGGCGTCCGTGCGATCAGGTTGAAGCGGCAGTGGGCTGGAAGCTGGCCGTAGAGCGTCATAACGGACCCACGGCGCTGATCCTGTCGCGCCAGAACCTGGCGCAGATCGAGCGCACGCCGGAGCAGGTGAAAAATATCGCCCGCGGCGGGTACATCCTGAAAGACAGCGGCGGCAAGCCAGACGTGATCCTGATTGCCACCGGTTCAGAGGTGGAAATCACGGTAAAAGCGGCGGAGAAACTAACCGCCGAGGGTCACGCGGTGCGCGTGGTTTCCCTGCCTTCAACGGATATCTTTGATGCCCAGGATGAGGCGTACCGCGAATCGGTGCTGCCTTCAAACGTCGCGGCGCGCGTGGCGGTTGAAGCTGGCATTGCCGACTACTGGTACAAATATGTGGGTCTGAAAGGGGCGATTGTCGGCATGAAGGGTTACGGTGAATCCGCCCCGGCCGATAAGCTGTTCCCGTACTTCGGCTTTACCGTTGAGAACGTAGTGGAGAAGGCGCTGAGCGTGCTGTAGTGCGATCTGCGTTGCCGGGTGGCGGCTGCGCCTGACCCGGCCTACAAATCGGCAAAACCCTACCTTGTGATCCACAGCGTGGGCCAGGCATCTGGCCCATTCCAGTTATCACAGCTTGGCTCTTCCGCGTAGCGTACCAGACGGAAGCGCTGGCCGTTAAAACGCCAGCGGGTCTGGATCCCACAGTCGCCAATCCCGCGTCCCAGCGCCAGCGTGGTCAGCTCGCGCGTTTTTTCATCGAAGCTGGCATTCATCAGCTCCATGTCGCTACTCTGGCTGGAAGGGGTAAACGGCAGACGCAATCTCACGCTCCTGGCCGCAAACGGTTTTTTACGCGACACCAGCCACGCCAGGTCGACGGTGTTGTACGCCCCCGCCTCACAGCTGATGATCATCAGCGCTTTGTCATCGGTCAGCGCGGTCACGCGCACCTCACGCCGGTTCGGATCGAGAGAGCACTGGCTGTGGTTCATGCGCCAGTTACCGTAATCCAGCAGATCGTTCAATTCGTTATGCGTCAGCGGCGTTGGCGTGGGGTTCACCACCGCCACCTTTTTTAATGCCGGCGCAGGCGGCACGCTCAGCGGTGGACTATCCCCTTTTTTAATCCATGCCGTTTCACTTCCGACGCGTTTTTGCTGGGCATCGATAAACAGCAGCGCCGCTTTCAGCCCGGCCAGAGAGATTGTCTGCTTCCCCCCGCGCAGAGTCAGCGCCTGACCTTCCTGAATGGTTTTCAGAAACGTGGTGATGGTGCCCGTATCGTCTGTTTTAAGATGCCAGGGGGTTAACTGCCAGTGTTGCGACGTGAGTTTAAGCGGCACATTGTCGAGCAGCAGGCGCGGGGCGATGTCAGGCTCTTTCACCGGAGGCGCCGAAAGCCCACCGAGATCAATGCGCAGGCTGGCGTCCGTTTTTGCCCCCGCACTGCGGCTCAGCGACATGACCAGACCGCGATGCTCGCCAGTGTTGCGCGCTACGCAGAAGTTCTGGTTATTGCAGGTCACCTGCCAGTCTGAAAAAGACTGCTGCGCAGGCGCAGCCCACACCCGAGGCGCGGGAAGCACGCAAATGAAGAAGAGAAGAAAAACGCAGTAGCGCATGAACGGCACAGCCCCGGAAACGAATAGGTCAATCTGGGGCGTATCTTCGTGCCCTGGGCGGGCTGGCTCAATCGGATTTATCGGATAGATTTATCTGAAATACAACTTATCGCGCTTCCGCCGCGGCATTCATCAGCCCGCTGGTTTGCAGATATTGCAACAGGATCACCGCTTTACCGTCGCGGATCTCGCCGCGTTTCACCATGTCAACAGCCTTAGCGAAAGGCATTTCCAGCACTTCAATGTCTTCATCGTCCACGCCACCGCCCCGGTGCGTGCGCTGGGCATCGGTATATTCCGCAATGAAGAAGTGGATCAGCTCGGTGACCCCGCCAGGGGACATAAACAGCTCAAAGACTTTCTGCACCGTCCCCACCTCAAAACCCGTCTCTTCAATGGCTTCTTTGCGGATACACACTTCCGGCTCATCGTCGTCCAGCAGACCTGCACAGGTTTCAATCAGACGTCCGTCCGCGTTGCCATTGACCCATGTCGCGATGCGAAACTGGCGGATCAGCACTACGCTTTGCTTTTCACGGTTATACAGCAGAATGGTTGCACCATTGCCCCGGTCGTAGACTTCGCGTTTATGGCGAATGACGTCCCCGTTCTTACGGGTGAGATCGTAAGTGATGTTACGCAGGACAAAGTAATTTTCAGAAAGGATTTTGTCTTTAATAACGCTAATGTTCGGGGACATACGGGCTCCACGGCAAAATGAGTCTGTTTATACTACGCCGTGAAGCCCGCTTTGTCGCCCGTCTGCGTTAATGCATGTTGCGCGGCGGCACGCCAAGCCAGTCCATGATCCCCTGCGCGGCATGGCGCCCTTCCGCCATCGCGGTGACCACCAGATCCGCACCGCGTACCGCATCACCGCCAGCAAAAATCTGCGGATTCGAGGTCTGGTAGCGATAACGGCTCTCCACGGAGGCCCTGATGCGCCCCCAGTCGTCGGTGTCGACGCCCTGCGCCTGAAGCCACGGCATGGCGTGCGGATTAAACCCAAACGCCATGATCAACGCATCCGCTGGCATGACAAACTCACTGCCCGCCACCGGGACAGGACGACGCCGCCCCTGCGCATCCGGCTCGCCCAGACGGGTGCGCAGCATCCGGATACCGTTGACCTTCCCGTCGGTATCCAGCGTGAGCTCAACCGGCTGGACATTAAATTCAAAGGCCGCGCCCTCTTCTTTCGCGTTTTTAACCTCTTTCTTTGAGCCCGGCATGTTGGCCTCGTCCCGCCGATAGGCGCAGGTGACTTTCGCCGCGCCATGTCGCAGCGCGGTGCGCACGCAGTCCATCGCCGTATCGCCCCCGCCCAGCACCACCACGTTTAACCCCTGCGTGTCGATAAACGGCTCGTCTGCGGCAGGGTCAAGGCCCATCACGTTCCTCGTGTTCGCCACTAAAAACGGCAGCGCGTCGTACACGCCCGGCGCGTCTTCGTGAGGGATACCCGCTTTCATGGAACGATAGGTCCCTACGCCGATGAACAGGGCATCGTAGTCGTTTTGCAGTTGGGCCATCGATACGTCTTTTCCCACCTCGCAGTTCAGCTCGAAGCGGATGCCCATCGCGCTGAATATCTCTCTGCGCCGCGCTAACAGGGACTTATCCAGCTTGAAGGCCGGAATACCAAAGGTCAGCAATCCGCCGATTTCCGGATGGCGATCGTAGACCGTCACACCGACGCCGCTGCGCACCAGTACGTCGGCGCAGGCCAGCCCTGCCGGACCGGCACCGATGATGGCGACGCGCTTACCGACCGGTTTAACGTGGCTGACGTCCGGCGTCCAGCCCATCGCCAGCGCCCGATCCGAGATATACCGTTCGATATTCCCGATGGTTACCGCCCCTGACGCATCCCGCAGGGTGCAGGCGCCTTCACATAATCGATCCTGTGGACAGACGCGGCCGGTAATTTCCGGTAAACAGTTAGTCTGGTGAGAAAGCTCAGCCGCACCGATGATATCCCCCGCCCTGATCCGCTCAATCCACTGTGGAATATGGTTATGCAGCGGGCAGGTCCACTCGCAAATGCTGTGGTCGCCACATTTCAGGCACCGGGATGCTTCGCGCTGCGCCTGTTCCGGGCGAAACGGCAAGTAGATCTCGTTAAAATGACCTGCGCGCGCGTCGGGGCTGAGCTTATCCGGCTCACCGCGCGCCGGGGTGTTTTGCATCTGTTGCCGTTTGGTTTGCGGAGGGACTGACTGAACCGCCTCGCTGTGCCACGGCAGCGCGTCCAGCCTTGCGCTGCGCTGTCGGCGCTGTTTAACCAGCTTATCCAGCACGGCTGGGGTGGCGAGCGTAAGCACCTCTGCCGGGCAGTTTTCAACGCAGGCCGGGCCTTGCGGCCTTTCCAGGCAGAGGTCGCATTTGTGCGCCGAGGCCTTTACGCTGTCGTTTTCCAGCGGGGCGATCAGCATGTCCATCGTGCCAAACGGACAGGCCACCACGCAGGCTTTACAGCCAATGCATTTTTGTTGATTGACCTGTACGCTGTCGCTGTGTTGCGTGATGGCTCCGTTCGGGCAGCTTTGCGCGCAGGGCGCATTTTCACAGTGGTGGCAGGTCACGGGGCTTTTTCGCAAGCCTGAGGTAAGGACCGTAATGCGGGGATGAAAATGGCGCTCGCTCAGCGCGTGCTGCTCCCCGTTGTGCGCCATCACACAGGCAACTTCGCAGGCGCGACAACCGATACACTGTTGAGCGTTGGCCATAATAAAACGATTCATAACAACACCTGTTTTTGGTTCAATAACCTTATTATTTCTATTGTTATCGTATTTACCCACAGTGGCATGGCGACGCAATGTTCAAATGCCCTGGAAGGCGAACTATTTCCAGTGAACCTGTGGCAGATCAATTTAATTCAGGAAGCCGATGAGTGACCGTTAAACGCCCCGTATCGGGAAGCCTGGCTCGGGCTTTCTTTTCGATGATTGTCTTGTCCGTTCTGATCAGCGCCATTGCGCTGGTTACACTCGCCAGCAGCCAGCGCGACGCCGAGGCGATTAACATCGCCGGATCGCTGCGCATGCAGAGCTACCGCCTGGGCTACGAAATGCAGCGCGCCAGCCCGTCGCTGGCGGAGCACCGCGCGGTCTGGCAGAAAACGCTGAGCGCGCCTGCGTTGCAGAAGCTAAACCGCTGGTATGTGCCTGAGGACGTCAAACAGCGTTACCAGCAGTTGCACCTTGGCTGGCAGGAGATGGACACGCGTATCGCCAGCGGCGATACCGGGTGGTATCAGAACCACATAGAGGATTTCGTGGGCAGGATAGATGCCTTTGTGCTGGCGCTTCAGCACTACACCGAACATAAAATTCAGCTGGTGATTTGCATGTCGCTGACGGGCGGCCTGGGCATCCTGCTGCTGGCGGTGGTGACCCTGCGGCGCATCCGCCGTCAGGTTGTGCTGCCGCTGAATAATCTGGTGGCGGCGAGCGAGCGTATCGAACAGGGCCAGTTCGACACTCCCGCGCCGGATACTACGCTGCCCAACGAGTTGGGCCAGCTTTCCCGCGCCTTCAACCATATGTCGGCGGAATTACACACCCTGTACCGTTCCCTGGAGCACTCCGTTGCTGAAAAAACCCGCCACCTGAATGAAGCGCATCAGCAGCTCGAAATGCTGTTCAAATGCTCACAGGCGTTGAATACCGGGCAGATAGACAGCCACTGCTTCCGGAATATTTTGCAGATTGTGCATGACTATACGCAGATGAATTACCTGCAATTGCGCACCAGTGACGACTGGCAGCTTTACGAAGGACAGGAGTCCCCGGGCGAGAAAATGCACAATTTACCGGTATTAATGCAGGACACCCTGTACGGCGAACTGCGCTGGCAAAGCGCGACCGGGGATGTTCCGCTGCCGCTCATGGAAAGCGTGGCGACGATGCTGGGCCGGGGGCTCTATTTCAATCAGGCGCAGAAACATTATCAGCAGTTGCTGCTGATGGAAGAGCGCGCCACCATCGCGCGCGAGTTGCATGATTCGCTGGCGCAGGTGCTCTCCTATTTGCGTATTCAGCTTACGCTGCTGAAGCATGCCGTGCCGGGCGACAATGCCCCGGCGCAGGCCATCATTACGGACTTCTCCCGCGAGCTGAATAACGCCTGGCATCAGCTACGCGAGCTGCTCACCACCTTCCGCCTGACGCTCAATCACGCCAATCTTCCTGCCGCGCTACAGGAGTCTCTTGACGGGTTGCAAAGCCAGACCAGCGCGAAGTTGGTGCTCGACTGCCGTCTCTCATCGCTGGCGCTGGACGCGCAAAAACAGGTGCACCTCTTACAGATTGTGCGTGAGGCAGTGCTGAATGCGATTAAACATGCCGACGCGAGCGAGATTGTGGTCAGCTGCGTCACCACCGCGGACGGCACTCACACAGTCACGATCCGCGACAACGGTATTGGTATCGGCGACGCCAGTGAACCGCCGGGGCATTACGGGCTGAATATCATGCGCGAACGCGCGGGACGGCTCGGCGGGACATTACACTTTTCTCAGCCGCCACAGGGTGGGACACAGGTCAGCGTAACGTTCCGGACGCCTGCGGCGCAGGCTGAAAAATAGTGGGAAAGAAGGCGCGCTGAAAAAAGCGCATGATAATTTACATTATCTCCTTTATTTCTCCACGTTTGACCTGGGCCTTACCGCTAAAGTTAGGCGGGCAATAAACAATAATGACGTGCAGCAAAACGAGGTCACACTTTAATGGCGAATTTTTTCATCGATCGCCCCATTTTTGCCTGGGTGCTTGCAATCCTGTTGTGTCTGACGGGTGTCCTGGCGATTACTTCCCTTCCTGTTGAGCAATACCCCGACCTCGCGCCCCCCAACGTGCGTATCACGGCGAACTATCCTGGCGCCTCGGCACAGACGCTGGAAAATACCGTCACGCAGGTTATCGAGCAGAACATGACGGGTCTTGATAACCTGATGTACATGTCCTCGCAGAGCAGTGCCACGGGCCAGGCGACGGTAACCCTGAGCTTTACGGCGGGCACGGATCCGGATGAAGCGGTGCAGCAGGTGCAAAACCAGCTGCAATCGGCCCTGCGTAAACTGCCTCAGGCGGTGCAGAACCAGGGGGTGACCGTGCGTAAAACCGGTGACACCAATATTTTGACCATCGCGTTTGTTTCAACCGATGGCTCGATGGATAAGCAGGACATCGCGGACTACGTCGCCAGTAATATTCAGGACCCGCTCAGCCGTATCAACGGCGTGGGTGATATCGACGCCTACGGCTCGCAGTACTCCATGCGTATCTGGCTGGATCCCAACAAGCTGAACAGCGTGCAGATGACCGCTAAAGATGTCACCGACGCTATCGAATCGCAGAACGCCCAGATTGCCGTGGGGCAGCTCGGCGGTACGCCGTCCGTGGACAACCAGGCGCTTAACGCCACCATCAACTCCCAGTCGCTGCTCCAGACACCTGACCAGTTCCGCAATATTACTCTGCGCGTGAATCAGGACGGTTCGGAAGTGCGTCTGGGGGATGTCGCCACCGTGGAAATGGGGGCGGAAAAATATGACTACCTGAGTCGCTTTAACGGCAATGCCGCGTCCGGACTGGGGGTAAAACTGGCCTCCGGCGCCAACGAAATGGCGACCGCGCAGCGGGTGTTAGAGCGTCTGGATGAACTGTCGCATTACTTCCCGCACGGACTGGAGTACAAAGTCGCCTACGAAACCACCTCATTCGTAAAAGCCTCCATCGAAGATGTGGTGAAAACCCTGCTCGAAGCTATCGCGCTGGTGTTCCTCGTGATGTACCTGTTCCTGCAAAACTTCCGCGCCACGCTGATCCCCACCATTGCGGTGCCGGTGGTGCTGCTGGGAACCTTTGCGGTGCTGTATGCCTTCGGTTACAGCATCAACACCCTGACCATGTTCGCCATGGTGCTGGCCATCGGCCTGCTGGTGGATGATGCCATCGTGGTGGTGGAAAACGTCGAGCGCATTATGAGCGAGGAAGGGCTTTCGCCCCGCGAGGCCACGCGCAAATCGATGGGACAAATTCAGGGCGCGCTGGTCGGTATCGCCATGGTGCTGTCGGCGGTATTTATCCCGATGGCATTTTTTGGCGGCACCACGGGCGCGATTTATCGCCAGTTCTCGATCACCATCGTCTCTGCAATGGTGCTCTCCGTACTCGTGGCAATGATCCTTACCCCTGCCCTGTGCGCGACGCTGCTCAAACCGCTGCATAAGGGCGAACACCACGGTCAAAAAGGCTTCTTCGGCTGGTTTAACCGCATGTTTAACCGCAATGCGGCGCGCTATGAAGCGGGCGTGGGTAAAGTACTGCACCGCAGCGTGCGCTGGATGGTGGTTTATGTCCTGCTGCTCGGCGGCATGGTGTTCCTGTTCCTGCGGCTGCCAACCTCGTTCCTGCCGCTGGAAGATCGCGGCATGTTTATTACCTCCGTACAGTTACCGAGCGGCTCGACCCAGCAGCAGACCCTGAAAGTGGTGCAGAAGGTTGAGAACTACTTCCATACTCAGGAGAAAGATAACGTGGTCTCCGTCTTCTCCACCGTCGGCTCTGGCCCCGGCGGTAACGGGCAGAACGTGGCGCGTATGTTTGTGCGCCTGAAAGACTGGGACCAGCGCGACAGCGATACCGGCTCCTCCTTTGCCATCATTGAGCGTGCAACCAAAGCGTTCAACAAAATCAAGGAAGCGCGCGTTTTCGCCAGCAGCCCGCCCGCCATCAGCGGCCTGGGCAGCTCAGCCGGGTTTGATATGGAGCTTCAGGATCACGCGGGTGCCGGGCATGACGCGTTGATGGCTGCTCGCGATAAACTGCTCGAGCTGGCCGGGAAAGATCCGCAGCTTACCCGCGTTCGTCATAACGGTCTGGATGACAGCCCTCAGCTACAGGTGGATATTGACCAGCGTAAAGCGCAGGCGCTGGGCGTCTCCATCGACGACATTAACGACACCCTGCAAACGGCATGGGGCTCAAGCTACGTAAATGACTTTATGGATCGCGGCCGCGTGAAGAAGGTCTACGTTCAGTCTGCCGCCAAATACCGCATGCTGCCGGACGATATCAACCGCTGGTATGTGCGCAATAACACCGGCGGCATGGTGCCGTTCTCGGCGTTTGCGACGTCACGCTGGGAGACCGGTTCGCCGCGTCTGGAGCGTTACAACGGCTATTCGGCGCTGGAGATTGTCGGTGAAGCCGCGCCGGGCGTCAGTACCGGTACCGCAATGGACATTATGGAAAAACTGGTTCAGCAGTTACCGACTGGCTTTGGCCTGGAGTGGACGGCGATGTCCTACCAGGAACGGCTTTCCGGCGCTCAGGCGCCTGCCCTGTATGCTCTTTCGCTGCTGGTGGTATTCCTTTGCCTGGCGGCGCTGTATGAAAGCTGGTCAGTGCCGTTCTCGGTGATGCTGGTGGTGCCTCTCGGGGTCATCGGCGCGCTGCTGGCAACCTGGATGCGCGGCCTGGAAAATGATGTCTATTTCCAGGTCGGACTCCTCACCGTGATCGGATTGTCGGCAAAAAACGCCATTCTGATCGTCGAATTTGCCAATGAGATGAATGCCAAAGGTCACGAACTGATGGCCGCCACGCTGCACGCCTGTCGTCAGCGCCTGCGTCCGATCCTGATGACCTCTCTGGCTTTTGTGTTTGGCGTCCTGCCGATGGCCACCAGCTCCGGCGCAGGCTCCAGCAGCCAGCACGCAGTGGGTACGGGCGTTATGGGGGGAATGATATCCGCGACGATACTGGCTATCTATTTCGTACCGCTGTTCTTTGTGCTGATACGTCGTCGTTTCCCGCTGAAGGATAAGCCGGAATAACCCGTTGAAATAAAAAAGGCGGCTTTACAGGCCGCCTTTTTATTGTGTGATTCTTTCACACTATGGTTATTTTAGTTAATTAAGTGCTCTTGCATTTCTTACCGGAAATTCATTTACGAAGCATGCCTTCGATAAAATCTTTCCAGTTCCCCAGTTCACGTTCAATCATAACAACCTCTCTTATTATTATGCGCATTCTACGAAAACGTATCATCATTGTGAAGCCACTTTAACCGATTGCTGTGATTGAGCCCCGCTGTACTGGTAGGTTTAGGATCACTATGAGCGTTGCCGGGTAAATTTTATGTGACCTACAGCAATATTTTGAAATAGTCGGAAAAATGACAGCATTTTTAATTTCCCCCTGAGTTTATTGGCAATTTAAACAGGGTGGACAACTATGCTTAAAAGATGAAAGACTATTCAGCTTACAGCTGTTCGTTGAATTATGGAGAATTGTAAATCCCGAAAAATTCCGAATGTGTTATATTCCACTTCAGGATATATCTTCGAAAATATTGAACATTTAATCCACAAAAGAACAAAAGGATTCACTATGGTTGTGATGTACGGCATTAAAAATTGCGACACGATTAAAAAAGCCCGCCGCTGGCTGGAAGCACACAACATCGACTATCGCTTCCACGATTACCGTGCCGACGGGCTTGACCCCGCGTTTCTCCATTCCGCCATCAACGAACTGGGATGGGAAGCGCTGCTGAATACCCGCGGGACCACCTGGCGAAAACTGGATGAATCTCTCCGGGCCACGATCAACGACGCCGACAGCGCAGCCAAACTGATGCTTGAAATGCCGGCAATCATCAAACGCCCATTGCTCTGCAAGCCAGGTCAGCCTATGCTGCTGGGTTTCAGTGAAACCCTTTATTCAGATTTATTCGTTGAGGTGTAGTCTATGTCATGCCCGGTCATTGAGCTGACTCAGCAGCTTATTCGCCGTCCTTCCCTTAGCCCGGACGACGCAGGTTGTCAGGCATTAATGATTGAGCGCCTGCGTGCCATCGGTTTTACCGTGGAGCACATGGATTTTGGCGATACGCAGAACTTCTGGGCATGGCGCGGTCAGGGGGAGACGCTGGCGTTTGCCGGACATACTGACGTAGTTCCCGCGGGCGACGCAGACCGCTGGATCAACCCGCCTTTTGAGCCGACCATTCGAGACGGCATGCTTTTCGGACGCGGCGCTGCGGACATGAAAGGTTCCCTGGCTGCGATGGTCGTGGCGGCAGAGCGTTTCGTCGCCCAGCATCCGAACCATAAAAACCGTCTTGCGTTTTTGATTACCTCCGATGAAGAAGCCAGCGCCCACAACGGCACCGTGAAGGTCGTTGAGGCGCTGATGGCGCGCAATGAACGTCTGGACTACTGTCTGGTGGGCGAACCGTCCAGCACCGAAGTGGTGGGCGATGTTGTGAAAAATGGCCGCCGTGGATCCCTGACCTGCAATTTGACTATTCATGGCGTGCAGGGCCACGTTGCCTATCCGCACCTGGCGGATAACCCGGTACACCGCGCCGCGCCGATGCTGAACGAACTTGTGAGCATTGAATGGGATAAAGGCAATGAATTTTTCCCGCCAACCAGCATGCAGATAGCCAACATCAAGGCTGGCACCGGCAGCAACAACGTCATTCCCGGCGATCTCTTCGTCCAGTTTAACTTCCGCTTCAGCACCGAACTGACTGACGAGATGATCAAAGCGCGAGTGATTGCGCTGCTCGAGAAATATCAGCTGCGCTATACCCTCGACTGGTGGCTGTCTGGCCAGCCGTTCCTGACGCAGCGCGGTAAACTGGTGGATGCGGTAGTGAACGCCATTGCGCACTATAATGAAATTAAGCCACAACTGCTGACAACGGGCGGCACGTCTGACGGACGCTTTATCGCCCGCATGGGCGCACAGGTTGTCGAACTGGGTCCGGTTAACGCGACGATTCACAAAATCAATGAATGCGTGAACGCTGCCGATTTACAACTGCTGGCCCGCATGTATCAACGTATTATGGAGCAACTCGTCGCCTGACGGGTGCTTAAAGAGGATTAGCGAATGGACTGGCTTTCAAAGTACTGGTGGATTCTGGTGTTGGTATTTCTGGTAGGCGTGCTGCTTAACGTGATTAAAGATCTCAAGCGCGTTGACCACAAAAAGTTCCTTGCCAACAAACCGGATCTTCCGCCGCACCGTGATTTTAACGACAAGTGGGACGATGAAGACGACTGGCCGAAGAAGGACCAGAAGAAGTAATTGTACACACCCCTCCCCCCCGGCCCCTCTCCCCAGAGGGACGAGGGGGGTTTTGTTCCCTCTCCCTTTGGGGAGAGGGTTAGGGTGAGGGGAAATGTTTAAATAAACTCGACGATATCATCGTCATTCGGCTTAGCGCCGCTGAGCGCTTCATCAAAGTAGTGCTTCGGTACGGTATAACGCAGATGATCGAGCGCGAACTGCATGCTGCGATCGTCAATGGCATGCCCCAGATCGTCTACGATATCCAGCGTCACATCTCCGCCCTCGCGCATCAGCGTCTCCTGGGCGGCTACTGCATGCGAAAGCTCAATTACCCGGTCTTCACCCCCATGAATGAGATGGATCGTGGTCTGCGTGGTCGCGCTTTGCGGTAACGTCGCAAAACGCCCGTTAAAGGCAATCACGCGGGACACCAGTCCGGGCTGCGCTTTTACGCTTTCCAGCGACATGATTGAACCCTGAGAGAAGCCAATCAGCGCCGTTGCGTCGGCGCCTACGCCGCTCTGCTGCTGCCAGTAACGCACGGTATCGATAAAGGCTGGCATAACGGCATCAATACGCGCCTGACGATTCTCCTCCGTCACGCCCTCGACGGAAAACCACTGCCGACCGTCCGGACCGCACGGCTCCACGCCGCCGATGCTGACGATCAGCGCGTGTGGGAAAACGGGTGCAAACCAGCTGCCAATCTGTCCCATATTGACGGCATTGTCGCCCACGCCATGAAACAGAAGCAGGAGCTGTTTAGCAGGCGTATCCGGGCTTTGCACAACAAAATGGTCATGTTTCATGGCGATCTCCTTAATTGATAAGCAGGATTTTACGCCTCTGCGGGGTAATGACCATGCCACTTTACTGAAGAAGTCATTGAAAAAATTGCCATTGCAAAATGTCGGCTTTCAGCTGCTGGCTACGGGAGTAATCAAGCCTTTCAAGCGCGCGTGCGGTTTCCTCGCGTAGCTTCGCCAGCAACGCTTTGCGCCCGAAATCGTGCGTATTCCCTTCCATTTTCCCGCGCAGCGCCGGGAGTGGGATGTCCACGGCTAACACCAATCGCGTTAGCGCCGCAACCGAGGTTGAAAACGCCCGGTGAGCAAAGGCAAACCCCGCCAGCTCCAGCCAGTCATCACTATTAAGGGTAGCTTCCCATGCATCCGTCACCGGGATCTTTTCGCCATTCCAGGCCGACAGGACGCGCATATCACGACATAAACGCTGATGCGCCTGTTCGCAGAGCTGATGCCCCGCCTCGCTCAGCGGCAGCAACGCCATCGCCGTATAGCACCCGCTGCTGGCTTCCCGGTGGCTGCCCATCCGCACCAGCACAAACCCGCACTGCCGCCAGAAACGCCACAGCTCGTCGGTATAGCCAAAGCTGACCGAGAGATAATCTTCTCCGCTGGCACTGCGGATCAGCCGCTGGCCGATGCCTTCCCGCTGGCGATGGGGATGAACCGCAATGCGGCTGACGCGTCGGCCTTTCAGCGTCGCCGCGAGCGGCGAACCGCCGTGCGCCGCCAGCGACTGCGCCACCAGATTTCCACGCGGCCGACGAAACCCCGCCCATACTGCGCGGCTAAGTTCAGGGGGTAATCCCCCCTCCTCCACCAGCCAGAGCGCGCCCGCGATCTCCGCGCCCGCCTGAGCAACAGCAAAGTGCTGGCCGGGGGCGTCCATCATCCGGCGTAAATCGAGGGGGGACGTTCGGTAGTGCGCGGCACACAGCAGTTCATACACGCCTGCCCCGCGCGCCGGATCGTTCTCCCATATCCCGGGCTCCAGCGACGTTAAACGTACCTCCCCTGCCGGTTTGCGATCGATAAGCGCATCGTCGAACAGCAGCGCGTTCGCCACTATCCGCTCAAGGGGGCATCCGGCAGCCCAGCGAACTGGCGTGGATAAGGTATAACGCCGCAGCCCGCTGAACCGGGCGCAGAACTTCAGCAGGAATCCCCTGCCCGTGCCTTCATAACCCTGCACCGTGGTGGTCAGCAACACGCGGGGAAAGCGCGACACCAGCTTCTCCAGCAGCGGGCCGGGGATGGCGGCTGCCTCATCGACAATCAGCCAGTCAGCTTCTGTGGTGGAGGCCAGCAGCGCATCCGGGGCCATAAAGTGAAAATGTTCCCCGGCGAAACGCGCGATGACATCCGTCGCCCCTTTTGCCGGTGCCGTCACTACTGCACTCCCCTGAATGCCGCTCAGCAACATGCCCGCCAGGGCGGACTTTCCCCGTCCGCGCGGCGCCGTCACGGCGGCCACGCCCGCAGGCATGGTCAGAAGAGCGTCGAGGATTTCAGCCTGCTCGCGCTGCGGTTCACCGCTGGCGGGCTGCCAGGCGGGTAAATCTGGCGCAACGGGAAGGCACAGAGGACGATGTTGATGCCAGACGATGGCATCTGAATCGGCGGCAAGCATCCGGCAAAAGTGGTGAACAAAGTGCGGGGTGGCGATCGGCTCTGCGCTGTCGCTCCAGCGCAGAGAATCCCTGTCGGGCCTGTCGGCCCAGACGGAGAACGGCGGCACCAGCAGCACCAGAAGGCTTCCGGCGCGCAGGGTCCCGCTGAGGGCGGCGAAGGCCGAGACGTCAAACCCGTCTCGCGCGTCAAAAACGGCGTGCAGGTATTCACGTCCCAGCAGGCCGCTGATGGCCTTAGAGGGGTTTTCCTCCAGCCACAGCCAGTCTCCTGGTAACGTATCGCGCAGATGGGTCGCCTGGCTCAACGTCCACGCTTCATCGCCGCTGAGCACCACCAGCCGGCGGTGCCCGGTACGCTGAAGCTGGTTAACCAGCTGTTCAAACCCCAACATCACATAGCTTTGCCGAAGGTATTACACTGCGACGGGTTGCCGCTGTCGAAGCCACGCTTAAACCAGCTGTAGCGCTGCTCTGAGGTGCCATGGGTAAAGCTGTCCGGCACAACGCGCCCCTGGCTCTGCTGCTGCAAGCGATCGTCACCAATCGCCTGTGCGGCATTCAGGGCCTCTTCCAGATCGCCTGTTTCCAGCACGCCCTGCTGCTGCATGCTGTGTCCCCAGACGCCAGCGAAGCAGTCGGCCTGAAGCTCCATGCGTACGGAAAGACGATTCACCTCCGCCTGAGACGCATTCTGCTGCATCTGACGCACTTTAGGCTCAATGCCGAGGAGCTTCTGCACATGGTGGCCGACTTCATGCGCGATCACGTAGCCCTGGGCAAAATCGCCGTCGGCGCCCAGCTTGCTTTTCATGTCGTCATAGAAGGAGAGATCGATATAGACGGTGCTGTCCGCCGGGCAGTAGAACGGCCCCATAACGGACTGCCCGGTGCCACAGCCGGTGCGGGTTGCGCCCCGGTACATCACCAGTTTTGGCGGCTGATAAGTCCGCCCCATTTTCTCGAACTGCTGACCCCAGGTATCTTCGGTCGTCGCGAGAATAACGGAAGTAAATTTCGCCGCTTCATCTTCATTCGGGCTGATGGAGCGCTGAGAATACTGCTGCTGTTGCCCGGTTTCACCGGTCATCAAACCGGTCAGGTCGACACCGTAGTAGCCCGCCACCAGCACGACGACCAGCAGAATAATGCCGCCCTTGCCGCTGGGTAACCGGAAACCTGGCCCGCCCATAGACGGACCACCGCCACCACTGCTGCGTCTGTCTTCTACGTTGTCACTTTCACGACGCCCTTGCCAGCGCATAAACACCTCGAACTATTCCATTTATAATAGCTATGATCGTAGGCGGTTAATGAAAGGATTACCATAGTAAACAAGGATAAGACGCCAAAGGATGCCCACATCCTTTGGCAAATGCGCAGTTTAGTCGAGCTTAACGCCTAAACGGTGAGCAACCGCTTCGTACGCTTCGACCACGCCACCCAGACTCTGGCGGAAACGGTCTTTGTCCATTTTATCCAGCGTCTCTTTGTCCCACAGGCGGCTGCCGTCCGGAGAGAATTCGTCGCCCAGCACCACTTCGCCTTTGTACAGACCGAACTCCAGCTTGAAGTCGACCAGGATCAGGCCCGCGTCATCAAACAGCTTTTTCAGCACGTCGTTGGCTTTGTAGGTCAGTTCCTGCATGCGCGCCAGGTTCTCTTTGCTTACCCAGCCGAAGGTTTCACAGTAGGATTCGTTGACCATCGGGTCATGCATGGCGTCGTTTTTCAGGAACAGATCGAACAGCGGTGGATTCAGTTCGATACCTTCTTCAATGCCCAGACGCTTCACCAGGGAGCCTGCGGCACGGTTACGGATCACGCACTCAACCGGCACCATATCCAGTTTTTTTACCAGACATTCCGTATCGGACAACAACGCTTCCATCTGAGTCGGGATACCGGCTTCGGCCAGTTTGGTCATAATGAAGTGGTTGAACTTGTTATTCACCATGCCCTTACGATCGAACTTCTCAATGCGTGCGCCGTCTCCTGCTGACGTATCATTGCGGAATTCGAGCACCAACAGATCCGGGTTTTCCGTGCTGTATACGGTTTTCGCTTTGCCACGATACAACTCAGCTTGCTTCTGCATCTTCATTACTCCTGGTGTGATGATTTGTATTCAAAACTGGCCATATTATGCCACGCACACGTTTGCGTAGCACGAAAATAAAAAGGGCTGGATTAACCAGCCCTCACTATTATTTGCTGAATGCGGCCTGGAAGGCAGCGACCAGCGCATCGTTCTGCGCCTGGGTCAGCGTGTGTCCTTTCGGATCGATAAATTGCAGGCTGCTGCGGTTATCGAGGTCGCCGACCTGGATTTTGTAGTCACCGGAAGGCAGCTGTGGATCGCTTGCCCCCAACTCCTGCCAGGCGCTATCAGACAGCGGCTTATAGGTCGCTGTGATACTGCCCGTTGAACGGGTGCTGTCAGTCACCTTCATGCCCACTTTTTCAAGCGTTGCTGGCAGACGCTGCCAGGTCTGGTTAAACGGCGCACGCACCACCAGCATCGGCAGACCGGTATCGTCTGCACCGCTCTGCACGTCAAAGGTTGAGCCGTTACGGTTCTGCGCGGCGTTTGCGGCATCGGTAGCGTTCTTATCCAGACCCGCTGCAATCACGTTCAGCATTTCAGTGCTGTAGCGCTGCATGGCGGACGGATCGGCAACCGGTTTACCTGCCTGCTCAAGATTCAACAGCTTAACGGTAACCGCCTGCTGATAACCCTGCGGCTTAACGGAGACTTGATAACGACCACGGTACTGCTGGTCTTCATCGAGACGGTTCCACTCAATCCAGTCGGTGGTTAAAGCTTGGCTGGCGTCGTCGCGTTTATCAATCGTATAGTTTTTCGACTGAATGACGCTTACAACCTGCGGCCACAGCGTTGTACCGCGTGCGCTTTCCACCAGCAGAGAAGCTGTATCACCGGTGAACTGCGTGCGCGCGCCGCTCACGAGCGCCAGAGGCTGAGCTGGCGGACGAATATCGAGCGCTTTACCCACCAGGCCGCTGCCGTTGGTAACCGGAATATTATAATCACCGTTCTGGATCGGCAGGATCATGCCGGCAGGCGCGTGAAGTTCAGCAAGCGGCGGCGCATCCAGATAGGATTCATCACCGCTCACCTGGCGCTTGTAGCGCGAGTCTGAACTACAGGCAGCGAGGAGCATAACAAGCGAAACACCCGCAACCTTCGCCAGGCGCGACTTCTGTACTGAATAAGCCATCAAATCTCCCTAAACTTTACAGCAAACCGGCATGCTTCAGCGCGCCAGCGACAATTTCACGACCGTGGTCGGTAATCGGTGTCATTGGCAGACGCAGCGTGTCGGTTGCTACAAGCCCCAACTCCTTACATGCCCATTTCACTGGGATCGGATTGGGTTCGACAAATAATTTATTGTGCAACGGCATCAGACGCTGATTAATCACGCGAGCTTCATCAAAGTGACCGGCTGCGGCCAGTTTGCACATGTCAGCCATATCGCGCGCCGCCACGTTCGCCGTCACGGAAATCACGCCGTTACCACCGAGCTGCATAAAGTCCAGCGCGGTCGCATCATCACCGCTCAACAGGATAAAGTCGTCTGAAACCAGCTCTTTGATCTGATGAACGCGGCTTAAGTTCCCTGTCGCCTCTTTAATCCCGATAATATTTTTTACTTTCGAGAGACGGCCAACGGTTTCCGGCAGCATATCGCAACCGGTACGGGACGGCACATTATACAGAATTTGTGGCAAGTCAGTATGTTCAGCGATGGCTTTGAAATGCTGGAACAAACCTTCCTGAGTAGGACGGTTGTAATAAGGGGTCACCGTCAGACAGCCGACAATGCCGCTGTCGTTAAAACGTTGGGTCAGACTGATAGCTTCTGCGGTTGCGTTTGCGCCCGTCCCCGCGATGACCGGAATACGCCCGTCCGCCAGTTCCAGGGTCAGCATCACAACGTCGCCGTGCTCTTCGTGGCTCAGCGTAGCGGATTCACCGGTAGTCCCTACCGAAACGATCGCCGAGGTTCCATTGGCGACATGGTAATCAATGAGCTTCTTCATGCTTGACCGGCAGACATTACCTTTTTCATCCATCGGTGTAACAAGCGCGACAATACTTCCCGTGAACATGAGCCATCCTCTGTGCGAACAAGAGCCTCAATGTTACGTTTGGAACTGTAATAAAAGCAAGCGACCTGAGGCTCTCAGGCGGTTGTATGCATGTTTTTTTTATGCTTTCCTTAGGAAGACTTAACCACGCAAAGGAAGAACAGGTTTGACAACCTCATCACAACATTACCTGGTTATCACTGCGCTGGGTGCTGACAGGCCGGGTATCGTGAATACCATCACTCGCCACGTGAGCAGCTGCGGCTGCAACATCGAAGACAGCCGGCTGGCTATGCTTGGCGAAGAGTTCACGTTCATCATGCTGCTTTCCGGAACATGGAATGCCATTACCCTCATCGAATCTACCCTGCCGCTGAAAGGCGCAGAGCTGGATTTACTGATTGTGATGAAGCGCACCACCGCGCGCCCGCGTCCGGCTCTGCCTGCCACGGTCTGGGTACAGGTTGAAGTGCCTGATTCACCTCATCTGATTGAACGTTTTACGGCGCTGTTTGACAGCCATCAGATGAACATTGCCGAACTGGTTTCCCGCACGCAGCCGGGCGATGAAAACGCAATCCCGACGCTGTTTATTCAAATTACCGCACACAGCCCTGCCTCGCAGGATGCGTCAAATATCGAGCAAGCGTTCAAAGCCCTCTGTACAGAATTACACGCGCAAGGCAGTATAAGCGTCGTCGATTATTCGCAGCACGAACAGGATGGAGTTGAGTAATGAACCCACTGAAAGCCGGTGATATCGCACCGAAATTTAGCTTACCGGATCAAGACGGCGAGCAAGTAAATTTGACCGACTTCCAGGGACAGCGTGTTCTGGTCTATTTCTACCCGAAAGCCATGACCCCGGGCTGTACCGTACAGGCCTGCGGTCTACGCGACAACATGGATGAGTTGAAAAAGGTCGGTGTGGAAGTGCTGGGCATCAGCACCGATAAGCCAGAGAAGCTGTCACGTTTTGCGGAAAAAGAGCTGCTGAACTTCACGCTGCTTTCCGATGAAGACCACCAGGTTTGCGAGCAGTTTGGCGTCTGGGGTGAGAAGTCCTTTATGGGCAAAACGTACGACGGTATTCACCGTATCAGCTTCCTGATTGGCGCTGACGGTAAAGTTGAGCACGTGTTTGATGATTTCAAAACCAGCAACCACCACGACGTGGTGTTGAAGTGGCTGAAAGAGAACGCGTGATCATTTTAGTGCCGGGTGGCGCTGCGCTTACCCGGCCTACAAGGTATATGCAAAACGGTAGCGCATGCTACCGTTTTTAGTGTTTGCCCCCCTCTCCCCGTGGGAGAGGGTTGGGGTGAGGTCATCAGCCCGCACTAAATCTACTTATCTTCCACCGCCGGCACATCCGGCCACGCGTGGACCACGGCTTTAATCAGCGTCGCCAGCGGAATGGCGAAGAATACCCCCCAGAATCCCCACAGCCCGCCGAAAATCACCACTGACAGGATAATCACCAGCGGATGCAGGTTAACGGCTTCTGAGAACAGCACCGGTACCAGCAGATTTCCGTCCAGTCCCTGAATAATCAGGTATACGGCGAAACAGCTCCAGAACTCCGTACCCAGACCAAACTGGAACAGCGCCACCCCCACAACCGGAATGGTCACCACAAACGCGCCGATATACGGGATCAGAACCGAGAATCCGACCAGCACCGCCAGCAGCAACGAGTAGTTCAGCCCGAAGATCACGAAGCCAATCCAGGTCGCCACGCCCACCACAATCATCTCCAGCACTTTGCCGCGAATGTAGTTGGTGATCTGCTGGTTCATCTCCTGCCAGACCTGACCGGCGAGACCGCGATTGCGCGGCAGCACGCGGCGCACCGCGTTCAGCATCTGCTCTTTATCTTTGACCAGGAAAAACACCATTAGCGGCACGAGAACAAGGTAAACCGCCAGCGTCAGCAACCCCACCAGCGAGGCCAGAGAGTATTTCACCACCGAATCACCCATGGTCATGATGCGGGCGCGCATGTTTTCGGCCATCGCATCGATGATTCCGGCGTCCATCAGCGCAGGATAGCGGCGCGGCAGCGTGGCGGCAAAATCAGACAGTTTATTCAGCATGCCGGGCATATCACGGATCAGGTAGATCCCCTGTTGCCAGGCGATGGGCATCACCACGAAGGACATCAGCAGCAGAATGCCGACAAACAGCACCAGGACAATGCTGGTCGCCCAGCGGCGGGAACAGCCGATATGTTCCAGACGCGCGGTGGGCCACTCCAGCAGATACGCCAGTACAATCGCCACCAGTAGCGGTGCCAGCAGGCCACTAAAGAAGAACAGGATACCGAATCCGGCAACCAGAATGACCAGCAAAGCAATGGCTTCCGGGTCGCTAAACCGACGCCGATACCACTGCATTAACATTTCGAGCATACAACCCTTCCCTGAATCGAATGGCGGGAGTGAGACGGTGAATTGTATCTAACTGTCACAAAAAAGACTTTCCTTTTTGTTTCACTGTCAGGTTTCGCAAAACCCTGATGAATGGGATTTTCTTCATCTCTTAACACGGCTACACTCGCAGAGCAGCGGAGATGAACGTTATGCGGGTTCATCGGTCAAATTAGCACATCCAAAATACAGGACAGTGGTTATGTTCAGGCAGTTGAGAAAAACACTGGTTGCGACACTGATTGCCGCCGTGACGGTGGGTCAGGTGTTGCCCGCTTTCGCTGACTCGTCCGATTCATTGCCGGACATGGGCACCACGGCAGGAAGCACGCTCTCCATCGGGCAGGAGATGCAGATGGGTGATTATTACGTACGCCAGCTGCGCGGCAGTGCTCCGCTGATTAACGACCCTTTGCTGGTGCAGTACATCAACGGTCTGGGGATGCGGCTGGTGGCGCACGCCGACTCGGTAAAAACGCCCTTCCATTTCTATTTAATCAATAACGACGAAATCAACGCCTTCGCCTTCTTTGGCGGGAACGTGGTGCTGCATTCGGCGCTGTTCCGTTATTCCGATAACGAAAGCCAGCTGGCGTCCGTCATGGCGCACGAAATTTCGCACGTCACCCAGCGCCATCTGGCGCGTGCGATGGAAGATCAGAAGCGTAACGCCCCCCTGACCTGGGTGGGCGCGCTGGGTTCCATTTTGCTGGCGATGGCCAGCCCGCAGGCCGGGATGGCGGCGCTTACCGGGACGCTGGCGGGGACGCGTCAGGGGATGATCAGTTTTACCCAGCAGAACGAGCAGGAAGCAGACCGCATCGGCATTCAGGTTTTACAGCGTTCCGGCTTTGACCCGCAGGCCATGCCGAGCTTCCTGGAAAAACTGCTCGACCAGGCACGCTACTCGTCGCGCCCGCCTGAAATTCTGTTGACCCACCCGCTGCCGGAAAGCCGACTCTCGGATGCCCGTAACCGTGCCAACCAGATGCGTCCGGTCGTGGTGCAGTCTTCGCAGGATTTCTACATGGCCAAAGTGAGAACGCTTGGCATGTACAACTCCGGACGTAATCAGCTCACCAGCGATCTGCTGGACGCGCTGGCGAAAGGCAACGTGCGCGAGAAAAACGCGGCGCAGTATGGTCAGGCGCTCCAGGCGATGGAGGCCAGCAAGTACGATGAAGCGCGTAAAGCGCTACAGCCGCTGCTGGCGTCGGCGCCTGACAATCCATGGTATCTTGACCTCGCCACCGATATCGATCTGGGGCAGAAAAAAGCGACCGATGCGATCAATCGTCTGAAAGGGGCGAAAGACATTCGCAACAATCCGGTATTGCAGCTTAACCTGGCGAACGCCTACCTACAGGGCGGCCAGCCCGGCGAGGCGGTGACCATTCTGAACCGCTACACCTTTAACAATAAAGATGACCAGAACGGCTGGGAACTGCTCGCCCAGGCCCAGGGGCAACTGGGTAACCGCGATCAGGAGCTGGCCGCGCGTGCGGAAGGCCTGGCGCTGGCAGGTCGCCTCGATCAGGCCATTTCCCTGTTGAGCAGCGCCAGCTCACAGGTGAAGCTTGGCAGCCTGCAACAGGCCCGCTACGATGCGCGAATCGACCAGCTGCGCGGCCTGCAACAACGCTTTAAGCCGTACGAGAAGATGTAATAAAGGAGAAGTCATGACAGACGCGGTAAAAATTTACCATAACCCTCGCTGCTCCAAGAGCCGCGAGACGCTGAATCTGCTGAAGTCTAACGGCATCGATCCGGAAGTGGTGTTGTATCTGGAGACGCCGCCGGATGCGCAGACGATCCGCCAGCTGCTGAAGATGCTTAACATGGGCAGCGCACGCGACCTGATGCGTCAGAAAGAAGATCTGTATAAGTCGCTTAATCTGAACGATACCAGTCTCACAGAAGATCGGCTGATTCAGGCGATGGTCGACAATCCAAAGCTGATTGAGCGCCCGATTGTGGTGGCGAACGGCAAGGCGCGTATCGGCCGTCCGCCGGAAGACGTGCTCGGGATCGTCTAATCGTTACGCCGCAGCGCTTCCAGAAACGCCTGCGGCGTACGCTCTCCCAGCTTTTTCTGCGCTTTTCCCCGGTTGTAAAACTCACACAGTTGGATCAACAGCGCTTCCGCCGGTTCACTGTTCACCCGCGGAATGATCTCACGTAACGGCACGGTGGCCTGAAGGGCAAGATAATACTGTGAATGCACTTTTACGGTGACGTTATGCTCCGGCAAGTTCACTGCCAGCCCAAAAGTCTCAACAGATTGAATATCAGCCGGACAGGCAGCCAGCACCTCGTTCGTCCAGCGGGTCAGCAACTGCGGCGAGACACCGGCATAAAGCCGGGCGTAGCACCAGCCGCTAACGGGTTCACGCGCCCAGAGCAGGTGTTGCTCCCCACCGTCGTCCATATGCAGCGATAGCGGCTGATGATGCAGAAGTAGCTTCTGCGGCATGATACCGGCCTTCAGCGCCTTTTTGCCCTGCAACGACGCCCCCTTTTGTCTTACCGAAGCCGGTTTGAGGTAGCGGTTCAGGGTCGCGCGGGAAACGGCGATCCCGAGTCCGTCATTCACCAGCAGCAGCAGTTCATCCAGCGGTGCACCGGTGATATCACGCAGAGCATTTATCAGTGCTGCCTGCTCTTGTCTCAACGCTTTATGTATCACTTTTGGCGTGGTGTGGTTATCCGAAACCTGGTCGCGGTTGCGCCAGCGCCTGACGGTGGTGACCGAGATACCCAACTCAACGGCAAGCTCTCTGTCGCTTTTATCTGACTGCTGAAGATAACGACGGATACGCGGTGTGGTGGTGGCGTTGGCATGCAGTTTGATTTCCATCGCGTCTCTCTCCGCAACTAATCTTATGAGATTTATATCAGAGCAGCGAATGCTTTGTGACCGATTTCACCTTTCGCTCGCCGCGCTTCACTGATAATCCACAGACATAACATAAACAACACCTCTCAATCTTGTACGGAGTTCACAATGAACAATGTTCTGGGATTTCTTGAAGCAAAACTGATGCCGCTGGCGGCGAAAACGGCCCAGCAGCGTCATCTTGGGGCCATTCGTGGGGCCTACGTTTCATTCATGCCGTTTATCATCGTCGGCTCCATCCTGCTGGTGATCTCCTCCTTCCCGAATCAGGCCTATCAGCAGTTTATGTCTCAGGCCTTTGGTGAGAGCTGGAGTGCGATTATAGAGATCCCGTTTAACGCGGTGTTCTCAACCATGTCGCTGTTTATCAGCTTCCTGGTGGCCTACCGCCTGGCTGAGCATTATGGCGAGGACCGCATCTCCTGCGGCATCCTGGCGCTGGTCGCGTTTCTGATCCTGACGCCCTTTATCAAAGTGGCGGAAAACGGCGGCATTACCGTGATGCCGGTGGAGTGGATTGGCAGCAAAGGGCTGTTCGTGGCGATGATCGGTTCCCTGCTGTGGACGGAACTGTTCTGCTGGCTGAAGCGCAAAAAGCTGGTCATCGAAATGCCGGACGGCGTGCCTCCTGCGGTGCAGGAGTCGTTCGCGGCCCTGATCCCGGCCCTGCTGGTGATGATTCTGGTGCTGCTTATCCGCATCATCTTTGAAAACACCCACTACCACACCATCCACCAGTTTATTTATGAAGTGGTTGCCACCCCGGTGCGCCACTACGGCACCTCTTATTTCGGGGCGCTGATGACCGTATTCAGCATCACCATTCTGTGGTCAGTGGGCATTAACTCAGGTTCGATGATCAACGGGATTATTCGTCCGCTGTGGATGGAGAACCAGACCGACAACATCGCCGCGATTCAGGCGGGAACGACGCCGCCGCACATCATCACCGAACAGTTTTTTGACATGATCTGGATGGGCGGCGCGGGCGCCACGCTGTCGCTGGTGATTGCGATGCTGATTTTCGCCCGCAGCAAAAACATGCGCGAAGTGGCGCGCCTCGGTGCGGGTGCCTCGGTGTTTAACATCAACGAACCGATTCTCTTTGGCCTGCCGGTGATCATGAACCCAATCATGCTCATCCCGTTCAATCTGGTGCCGCTGGTGCTGGTCACCGTGCAGTATTTGGCGATGAAAATTGGTGCGGTCGCCGTCACCACCGGGGTGTTTATCCCCTGGACGCTGCCGCCGGTCATCAGCGGCTTTATTGTCACCGGGCACCTGAGCGGCAGCGTGATGCAGCTGATCAACCTGCTGATTGGCGCCATGCTGTACCTGCCTTTCATGCGTATCCTGGATAAACAGTACCGCGCGGCGGAAATAGCCAGCGTTACGCAAACCGACACCACCCTTGCAAAACAGGAGTAAAGCATGTGGGGAATTATCGCAACCTGGCGAATGGCGCTTGAAGGGGTAACGGAATCCGCGTCTGCCCTGGCTGCGGGCAAACCTGTAGCTGCGGCGGTAGTGGATGCCGTCGCCGCCGTCGAGGACTTTCCGTTTTATAAATCCGTCGGCTACGGCGGGCTGCCCACCGAAAACGGCGAGGTAGAGCTGGACGCGGCCTATATGGACGGCGACACGCTGGCGTTCGGCGCCGTGGGGAATCTGGTGGATATCGCCAACCCAGTGCGCGTGGCGCACGCGCTCAGCCGCCAGCGCTATAACAGCCTGCTGGTCGGCCAGGGCGCGCGCGAATGGGCGCTGAGTCAGGGCTTTGCCGATAAAACCATGCTCACGGATCGCGCCATGCAACACTACCGTAAGCGCTGCCGCGAAACGCTGGATAAGGGGTTAAGCCCCTACGACGGACATGACACCGTCGGCATCATCGGCCTCGATAAACAGGGCTCGATGAGCGTCGCCACTTCCACCAGCGGCCTGTTTATGAAAAAACGCGGTCGCCTCGGTGACTCACCCATCATCGGCTCCGGCTTTTACTGCGACAGCGAAACCGGCGCGGCCACCGCCACGGGCGTCGGTGAAGATCTGATGAAGGGCTGTACCAGCTACGAAATCGTTCGCCGGATGGCGCAAGGCATGACGCCGCAGCAGGCGGCGGATTCGGTCGTGTTCGAACTGGAAGACAAACTGATGTCGCGCTTCGGTCGCGCGGGCGATCTCTCCGTGGTGTGCATGAACAGCAAAGGAGAATTTGGCGCCGCGACCAACATCAAAACCTTCTCGTTCGTGGTGGCGACGGCTCGCCAGCCCCTCACCGTTTTCCGTACTGAACGCCTGCGGGAGAAAACGCACTATCACGCGGTAGATGAGGAGTGGATGCAGGCCTATGCCGCGCGGATCCGCGCACCGATTGAGGAGTTATGATGATCACGTACCAGTTTATCAACGCACTTTCAGACGCGAAGCCGCAGAGCCATTTGATTGCGCGCGCTGACAGTTCCCTGTTACCGGATAGCGCTCTTATCGCTGAAATGCGCCAGCAGAGCACCGTCGCGGACGCGCGCTTTGGCTGCGCGCCGTTTGCCCGCATCACTCTGTTGCCGGATGCGCTCTGGCATGACGCCCTGACCGAAGGGTTGATCACGGCCCTGCGACCGCTGCTTACCGCCCCCGCCAGCGCCGAACTCGTGCTGGACGTGACGGATATCGACGATGTGGTGCTGGCGCAGGTACTGCGTTTTCTCTTTAATCAGGCGCACATGCTCAGTGACCTGAAGCTGAAGAAGACGGACGAAGCGCTGCGCCTTACCTGCATCACTGCCCTCTGCCTGCCGGAACAGCAGGCGAAGCTGGAGACGACCTTCCGCCAGCAGCAGGCCATTGCGCTCGGCATGGTTGCGGCACGACGTCTGGCGGATATGCCATCCGACCGCTGTACGCCGCAGTTTGTGGTGGAAGAGGCGCAAAAACTGTGTGCCGCCAGCCCTGCTCTGCGCTGCGAGGTGTTGGATGAAAAGCAAATTGTTGAGCAGGGGCTGGGGCTACTGCACGCCGTTGGCAAAGGGGCGACCTGCCCGCCTCGCCTGCTGGCTATTCACTATAACGGCGTGTCTGATGGCCCGGTGCGCTGCTACGTGGGAAAAGGCATTACCTTTGACACCGGCGGCCTGTGGCTGAAGGAAGGCGCGGGCATGTACACCATGAAATATGACATGTGCGGCGCGGCTAACGTGCTCGGGCTGATGCTGACCGTTGCGGAGCTGAAATTACCCGTGCGCATCATGGGCGTGCTGGCGCTGGCGGAAAACGCCATCGGCCCCGACGCCATGCAGCCCGGCACGGTGGCAACAGCCTGCAACGGCATTACGGTGGAAATCAACAACACCGATGCCGAGGGCCGGCTGGTGCTGGCAGACGCTATCGCCTGGGCGAGTCAGCGCCATCCGCAGGCGCATTATATTATTGATATGGCGACCTTAACCGGAGCGGTGGTGAAAGCGCTGGGGTATGAGCTGAGCGGGCTGATGACCCAGGATGAGCCGTTGCGTCAGGCACTGACGCTCGCGGGCAAACGGAGCGGCGACGAGGTGTGGTCCCTGCCGCTGGATGCGAGGCTGAGAAAGCAAACCGACAGCGCGATTGCCGATCTGTGCAACACGCCGACCAACAATGCGGCGATCAGCGCCTCGGCGGCGTGGCTGCTGCACCATTTCTGCCCGCCGACTATTCCGTGGGCGCATCTGGATATCAGCGGGACGGCGCTGTGGCGAGAAAACGGACGGAGCGTGGCGTCGGGAAGACCGATTCCGCTGCTGGTGGAGCACTTGTTGGGGGATCTTTAGCCGGGTGGCGGCTGCGCCTTACCCGGCCTGCAAGGTATGACGGGTTTTCGTAGGCCCGGTAAGCGCAGCGCCACCGGGCAAAAAACTCAAAGCTTAAGAATATCTTTCACAAACGGAATGGTCAGCTTGCGCTGGGCGGTGATGGAGGCGCGATCGAGCTGATCGAGCGTATCAAAGAGCGTGCGCATCTCCCGATCCAGACGCTTGAGCAGGAAGCGCCCTACGTCTTCCGGCAGTTCAAATCCGCGCAGTCTGGCGCGCAACTGAAGTGCCTGGAGTTTGTCTTCATCCGACAGCGGTTGCAGCTTGTAGATTTGCCCCCAGTCCAGACGAGAGGCCAGATCCGGCAGCCCCAGATTGAGCTGGCGCGGCGGACGATCGCCGGTGATCAGCAGCCGGGTTTTGCCCGACTCCAGAATGCGGTTGTAGAGGTTAAAGATCGCCATTTCCCACGGTTCGTCCCCCGCCACGCATTCGATATTATCAATGCAGACCAGGGAGAGATGTTCCATGCCCTCCAGCACCTCAGGCACAAACCAGGTGCGTTTATCCAGCGGCACGTAGCCTACCGCGTCACCGCGCGCAGAAAGCTCCGCACAGGCGGCATGCAGCAGGTGGCTGCGTCCCGCGCCTTCGCGTGACCAGATATAGATGTATCCGCTGTGTTCCTGGCGCAGCACGTTTTGCAGTGCAGCCAGTAAAGAGGGGTTATCACCCGGCCAGAAACTCGCGAAAGTTTCGTCGTCAGGGAGATAAAGTGGCAGAGAGAGCTGTGCCGGTCCGTTCAGAAATACCTCAACCAGAGATCTTACATAAAATCGGAATGGAGTTTAACACGGAACCTGCAAGGAGAGAACCGGGCGATCCTTCGCCCGGCATGACGATCAATGTGGCGCTTTTTCGCTGTCGTCCGCGTCCAGCACCACCTCTTCCGGGCGGATCACCGAGATCAGCTTGAAAATCAGGCTCAGGCCGACGCCGACGATGGTCGCCAGCGCCATACCCTTCAGCTCTGCCGCGCCGATGTGCACCTTCGCGCCGCTCACGCCGATAATCAGGATAACGGAGGTCAGGATCAGGTTCTGCGCCTTGCTGTAATCCACTTTGGATTCAATCAGCACGCGAATACCGGAGGCACCGATCACCCCGTACAGCAGCAGAGAAACGCCGCCCATCACCGGCACCGGGATAATCTGGATCGCTGCCGCCAGTTTACCAACGCAGGAGAGCAGAATGGCGATGATCGCCGCGCCGCCGATAACCCAGGTGCTGTAGACGCGGGTGATCGCCATTACGCCGATATTCTCACCGTAAGTCGTGTTTGGCGTGGAGCCGAAGAAACCAGAGATGATGGTGGAGAAACCGTTGGCAAACATGGAGCGATGCAGGCCCGGGTCGCGGATCAGGTCGCGCTTCACGATGTTCGCCGTCACCACCAGGTGGCCGACGTGCTCAGCAATCACCACCAGCGCAGCAGGAAGAATGGTGAAAATGGCGAACCATTCAAAGCGCGGGGTGTAGAAGGTTGGCAGCGCGAACCAGTGCGCCTCGGCAATCGGGGTGG
Organism: Enterobacter sp. BWH52; assembly: GCF_001037565.1. Lineage (NCBI taxonomy): Bacteria > Pseudomonadati > Pseudomonadota > Gammaproteobacteria > Enterobacterales > Enterobacteriaceae > Enterobacter > Enterobacter sp. BWH52. The sequence continues at coordinate 3,269,596 of NZ_KQ089854.1, forward strand.
TATCCACAACGCCCATCACGAAGGAGAGCGCGTAACCCGCCAGCACGCCGATCAGGATTGGGATAATTGCCATAAAGCCGCGGAAGAGGACGGAACCGAATACCGTCACGCCCAGCGTCACCAGCGAAATAATAATGGTTTTAGAATCCGGTGACTGACCGTCCGCAGGCAGCAGCCCAGCCATGTTCGCCGCGACACCCGCCAGCTCCAGGCCGATGACGGCAACGATGGCCCCCATTGCCGCAGGCGGGAACATCACGTCCAGCCAGCCGGTACCGGCTTTCTTCACGATGAAGGAGACCAGGCAGAACAGCACGCCGCACATGATGAAGCCGCCCAGCGCGACCTCATAACCCAGCGGCAGCAACAGCAGTACCGGGGAGATAAACGCGAAGCTCGACCCGAGATAGGCCGGGATTTTGCCTTTACAGATGAAGAGGTAAAGCAGCGTACCGATGCCGTTAAACAGCAGCACGGTAGCCGGGTTAATGTGAAACAGGATTGGCACCAGCACGGTTGCGCCAAACATGGCGAACAGGTGCTGCAAACTAAGCGGGATTGTCTGTAAAAGCGGCGGTCTTTCACTCACCCCGATAGCACGGCGCGTCATAGTGTTTTCCTCTGAGTGTCATTGTTGGTTTTTATTCAAAAAAAAGCCGACTATCAAAGTCGGCTTCTTTATCGTTATTCGATTATTTAGTACCAAAAATCTTATCGCCGGCATCGCCGAGCCCCGGGATGATGTACCCGTGCTCGTTCAGTCCCTGGTCGACAGACGCGGTATAGAGTTCAACGTCCGGGTGCGCTTTTTCCAGCGCCGCGATACCTTCCGGCGCCGCAACCAGTACCAGCACTTTGATGCTGCTGCATCCCGCTTTTTTCAGCAGGTCGATGGTGGCTATCATCGAACCGCCGGTCGCGAGCATCGGGTCAACCACCAGCGCCATACGCTCATCGATGTTAGAGACCAGCTTCTGGAAGTACGGGACCGGCTCAAGCGTCTCTTCGTTACGGTAGATACCCACCACGCTGATACGCGCGCTTGGGACGTGCTCCAGCACGCCTTCCATCATGCCCAGACCCGCACGCAGGATTGGCACCACGGTAATTTTTTTACCTTTGATCTGCTCAACCTGTACCGGGCCGTTCCAGCCTTCGATGGTCACTTTTTCCGTTTCCAGATCAGAGGTCGCTTCGTAGGTCAGCAGGCTACCCACTTCAGAAGCCAGTTCGCGAAAACGCTTCGTGCTGATGTCATGCTCACGCATCAGGCCCAACTTGTGTTTAACGAGTGGGTGTTTCACTTCCACAATCTTCATTCTCTTTCTCCTCTGAGGTGGCATCCGCAAAAAAATCGCGGGATTATACCGCTTTTTTCGGATTGCGCCATACCCATCTTGCTTGACATACATCAATCAAAAACAAAAAAGCCGGAGGCGAGGCTCCGGCTTGGGGACGGGATTCTGCCGGGTGGCGCTAACGCTTACCCGGCCTGGACATCCCGTAGGCCCGGTAAGCGCAGCGCCACCGGGCAATTATAGCTGCTCTCCGTTGCTGGCAATCACCTGCTTATACCAGTCGAACGATTTCTTCTTGCTGCGGTTCAGCGTACCGTTACCTTCGTTATCTTTATCGACAAAGATAAAGCCGTAGCGTTTCTTCATCTCGCCGGTGCCGGCAGAGACCAGGTCGATACAGCCCCACGGCGTGTAGCCCATCAGATCCACGCCGTCTTCCACCACCGCTTTTTTCATCTCGCGGATGTGGGCGGAAAGGTAGTCGATGCGGTACTGGTCGTTCACCGTGCCGTCGCTCTCCTGCACGTCGATCGCGCCAAAACCGTTTTCCACAATAAACAGCGGCAGCTGATAGTGATCCCAGAACCAGTTCAGGGAGTAGCGCAGCCCGACAGGATCGATCTGCCAGCCCCAGTCCGATTTCTGCACGTACGGGTTAGAAACCAGGCTCTTGCTCTCGTCGTAATCCAGCGTCGGATTATCCGCCGTCGCTTTGGTAGCGAAAGACATGTAGTAGCTGAACCCGATGTAATCCACGCAGCCCTGCGTCAGCGCCACTTTATCTTCTTCGGTAATATCCAGCGCGAAGCCGCGACGTTCAAAGTAGTTGAGCAGATGCTGCGGATACTTGCCGCGCACGTGAACGTCGGTGAACCAGTAGCGGCGATGCATGGCGTTCATCGCCATCATCATGTCGTCCGGGGCACAGGTCAGCGGATAGATGGGGCACATGGCAATCATGCAGCCGATTTGCAGTGACGGGTTGATCTCGCGCCCCGCCTTCACCGCCAGAGCACTGGCCACCAGCTCATAGTGCGCCGCCTGGAACATCACCGGCTCGCGATTTTCTCCCGGCGCATATTTCAGCCCGGAGTTGGTAAACGGCGCAAAGTCTTCGTGGAAGTTGGCCTGGTTGTTGATCTCGTTAAAGGTCATCCAGTACTTCACTTTATGCTGGTAGCGCTCAAAAACGACCTTCGCGAAGCGGACAAAGAAGTCGATCAGCTTACGGTTGCGCCAGCCGCCGTATTCCGTCACCAGGTGGAAAGGCATCTCGAAGTGGGAAAGCGTGATCACCGGCTCGATGCCGTGCTTCAGGCACTCGTCGAACAAATCGTCATAGAATTGGAGTCCCGCTTCGTTCGGCTCCAGCTCGTCGCCTTTCGGGAAGATACGCGTCCAGGCGATGGAGGTGCGAAAGCATTTGAACCCCATTTCGGCAAAGAGTTTGATGTCTTCTTTATAGCGGTGATAGAAGTCGATGGCTTCGTGGTTTGGGTAATTTTTCCCCTCCATCACGCCGTTGGTGATTTCACGCGGTACCCCATGGGCGCCTGCCGTCATGACATCGGCAACGCTCACGCCCTTGCCGCCCTCTTTCCAGCCGCCTTCAAGCTGGTGCGCCGCAACGGCCCCACCCCACAGAAAACCTGCTTTAAATCCTGACATTCGCTATCCCTCATTCTGCGTTATTTTCTGCAAAAACAGTTACAGAAACCGGTTTCAGTTTGATGATGTGCAAAGGGGATTGCCGTTGCAAGCAGATCGCCGAAACCGGTTTCATTTTCGTGAACAGAGTCAAGTTTGTTGCCCTGTACAGGCCGCACAGAAAAAAAGATCCCCACGCCGAGAATAGGCTCGCAAACGTTTGCCTGGACTGTTAGAATTGCGCCGATTTTTCTTACTAGCTATGCAATCGCGTGGGGATTTAAGCCGTGACCAACAAAACTTCTCTCAGCTACAAAGATGCCGGTGTTGATATTGACGCAGGTAATGCGCTGGTTGACCGAATCAAAGGTGTGGTGAAAAAAACCCGCCGCCCGGAAGTGATGGGTGGCCTGGGTGGATTCGGCGCACTGTGCGCGCTGCCGCAAAAATATCGTGAACCTGTGCTGGTCTCGGGTACGGATGGTGTCGGTACAAAACTGCGCCTGGCGATGGATCTTAAGCGTCACGATACGATTGGTATCGATCTGGTGGCGATGTGCGTCAACGACCTGGTGGTACAGGGCGCTGAGCCGCTGTTCTTCCTGGATTACTACGCGACCGGCAAGCTGGACGTGGATACCGCAGCCAGCGTCATTAACGGTATCGCCGAAGGCTGCCTGCAATCCGGCTGTGCGCTGGTCGGCGGTGAAACCGCAGAAATGCCTGGCATGTATCACGGTGAAGATTATGACGTCGCAGGCTTCTGCGTCGGCGTGGTAGAAAAATCAGAAATTATCGACGGCAGCAAAGTGGCTGACGGCGATGTGCTGGTTGCGCTGGCCTCCAGCGGTCCGCACTCCAACGGCTACTCTCTGGTGCGTAAGATCCTCGAAGTGAGCGGTTGCGACCCGCTGACCACCGAGCTGGACGGCAAACCGCTGGCCGATCACCTGCTGGCCCCGACCCGCATCTACGTGAAAAACGTGCTGGAGCTGATTGAGAACGTTGACGTGCACGCCATCGCTCACCTTACCGGCGGCGGCTTCTGGGAAAACATTCCGCGCGTGCTGCCGGATAATACCCAGGCGGTGATCGACGCCTCCTCATGGCAGTGGCCGTCCGTCTTCAACTGGCTGCAAACCGCAGGCAACGTGAGCGAGCATGAAATGTACCGCACCTTTAACTGCGGCGTGGGCATGGTTATCGCCCTGCCCGCCAGCGAAGCGGATAAAGCGGTTAAACTGCTGACAGAAAAAGGTGAAAACGCGTGGAAAATAGGTACGATTAAAGCTTCCGATTCCGAACAGCGTGTGGTCATTGAATGAAAAACATCGTGGTGCTCATTTCCGGCAACGGAAGCAATTTGCAGGCAATCATAGACGCCTGCAAACAGAAGAAAATCAATGGCACCATTCGGGCAGTATTCAGCAACAAGGCCGATGCATTCGGCCTTGAGCGCGCGCGGGAAGCGAACATTCCTGCGCACGCGCTGGAAGCCAGCCAGTTCGCCGGGCGTGAAGCCTTTGACCGTGAGCTGGTGCAGGAGATTGACGCCTACGCGCCTGACGTGGTGGTGCTGGCAGGCTACATGCGCATCCTGAGCCCGGCTTTTGTTGCACACTACGCCGGACGACTGCTCAATATCCACCCTTCCCTGCTACCAAAATACCCCGGTCTGCACACCCATCGTCAGGTGCTGGAGAACGGCGATGAGGAGCATGGTACCTCCGTGCATTTCGTTACCGACGAGCTGGACGGCGGTCCGGTCATTTTGCAGGCAAAAGTACCGGTCTTTGACGGTGACAACGAAGACGACGTGACCGAACGTGTACAGGCTCAGGAACACGCCATTTATCCGCTGGTGGTAAGCTGGTTTGTTGACGGCCGTCTTGAGATGCGCGACGGCGCAGCCTGGCTGGACGGAGTGAAGTTGCCCCCGCAGGGTTATGCTGCCGAAGAGTAGTCTGTTTGAATTGCCCGGCGGCGCTTCGCTTGCACGGGCCTACGGTCCCGTAGGTCGTGGTAAGCGCAGCGCCACCCGACATCCCCTCCCCCAACCCTCTAAATTCCCCAATAAAAAAATAACTGTCATACTTTTCTGGCACTGTTGGACATATCGTGGAAATGCTCGCCATAATAAGGACGAGACGGATTTACCACGTCCTGTGATTGAACTGGAGTGTGAGCTGTAATGGGTCAGGAAAAGTTATACATCGAGAAAGAGCTAAGCTGGTTAGCATTCAACGAACGTGTACTTCAGGAAGCGGCCGATAAAACCAACCCGCTGATTGAACGTATGCGTTTTTTAGGCATCTATTCCAACAATCTGGATGAGTTCTACAAGGTTCGCTTCGCCGAACTGAAACGCCGAATCATCATCAGCGAAGAACAGGGCTTAAACTCCCACTCGCGACATCTGCTTGGAAAAATCCAGTCTCGCGTCATGAAAGCCGATCAGGAATTTGATGGCCTCTATAACGAGCTGCTGCTGGAAATGGCACGCAACCAAATCTTCCTGATCAACGAACGCCAGCTCTCCGCGAATCAGCAAAACTGGCTGCGCCACTATTTTAAACATTATCTGCGCCAGCATATCACCCCGATTCTGATCAACCGTGAAACCGATCTGGTGCAGTTCCTGAAAGATGACTACACCTATCTGGCGGTAGAAATCATTCGTGGTGAGACCATTAACTACGCGCTGCTGGAAATACCGTCTGATAAAGTCCCACGCTTTGTAAACCTGCCGCCGGAAACCCCGCGCCGACGTAAACCGATGATCCTGCTGGATAACATCCTGCGCTACTGCCTGGACGATATCTTCAAAGGCTTCTTCGATTACGACGCGCTCAACGCCTACTCGATGAAGATGACCCGTGACGCCGAGTACGATCTGGTGCATGAGATGGAAGCCAGCCTGATGGAGCTGATGTCTTCCAGCCTCAAGCAGCGCCTGACGGCGGAGCCAGTGCGGTTTGTCTATCAGCGTGATATGCCGGACGCAATGGTGGAGATGCTGCGCGATAAGCTGACCATCTCCCGCTACGACTCCATTATTCCCGGCGGGCGTTACCACAACTTTAAAGATTTCATTGGCTTCCCGAACGTCGGCAAAGCCAATCTGGTGAACAAACCGCTGCCGCGCCTGCGCCATATCTGGTTCGATAAGTTCCGCAACGGGTTCGACGCCATCCGCGAACGGGATGTACTGCTCTACTATCCGTATCATACCTTTGAGCACGTGCTGGAATTGCTGCGTCAGGCCTCATTCGATCCGAACGTGCTGGCGATTAAAATCAATATTTATCGCGTGGCGAAAGATTCCCGCATCATCGATGCGATGATCCACGCGGCGCACAACGGCAAGAAAGTGACCGTGGTAGTTGAGCTCCAGGCTCGCTTCGACGAAGAGGCCAACATCCACTGGGCGCGCCGACTGACGGAAGCGGGCGTGCACGTCATCTTCTCCGCGCCGGGGCTGAAAATTCACGCCAAGCTGTTCCTGATCTCCCGTAAAGAGGGTGACGAGGTGGTGCGCTACGCCCATATCGGTACCGGGAACTTTAACGAGAAAACCGCGAGAATCTACACCGACTATTCGCTGCTGACTGCCGATGCCCGCATCACCAACGAAGTGCGTCGGGTGTTCAACTTCATTGAGAACCCGTACCGCCCGGTGAGCTTCGATTATCTGCTGGTGTCACCGCAGAACTCACGGCGCCTGCTGTACGATATGATCGACAAAGAGATTGCCAATGCGCAGAACGGCTTGTCGTCCGGCATTACGCTGAAGCTCAACAATCTGGTGGACAAAGGGCTGGTGGACCGCCTGTACGCGGCCTCCAGTTCTGGCGTTCCGGTAAATCTGCTCATTCGTGGCATGTGCTCGCTCATTCCGGAACTGGAAGGCATTAGCGATAACATCCGCGTGATCAGCATTGTGGATCGCTATCTTGAACACGATCGCGTCTATATTTTCGATAACGCCGGTGATAAGCGCGTATACCTCTCGTCCGCCGACTGGATGACGCGTAACATTGATTACCGTATTGAAGTGGCGGCACCGCTGCTGGATCCTCGCCTGAAGCAGCGTATCCTGGACATTATCGAGATCCTGTTCAGCGATACGGTGAAAGCACGTTATATCGACAAAGAACTCAGTAATCGCTATGTACCGCGCGGCAATCGCCGTAAAGTGCGCTCGCAGCTGGCGATTTACGATTACATTAAATCACTTGAGCAACCCGATTAACCTATGCCAATAAACGATAATACCCCACGCCCGCAGGAGTTCGCTGCGGTCGATCTTGGCTCAAACAGTTTCCATATGGTCATCGCCCGCGAGGTGGATGGCGCGATGCAGATCATCGGTCGTCTGAAGCAGCGTGTGCATCTGGCCGATGGTCTCGACGCGCGTAACATGCTGAGCGAAGAGGCTATGGAGCGCGGGCTGAACTGCCTGTCGCTGTTCGCAGAACGTCTGCAAGGCTTTTCACCGTCCAGCGTCTGCATCGTCGGAACGCATACGCTACGCCAGGCGCTGAACGCGCCGGAATTTCTTAAGCGCGCGGAAAAGGTTATCCCCTACCCGATTGAGATCATCTCCGGTAACGAAGAAGCGCGCCTGATTTTTATGGGCGTGGAGCATACGCAGCCGGAAAAAGGCCGCAAGCTGGTGATTGATATCGGCGGTGGCTCCACGGAACTGGTGATTGGCGAAGACTTCGAGCCGCGTCTGGTGGAAAGCCGCCGTATGGGCTGCGTCAGCTTCGCGCAGATGTATTTCCCGGGCGGCGTCATCACCCGCGAAAACTTCCAGCGCGCGCGCATGGCCGCCGTACAAAAACTGGAAAATCTGGCCTGGCAATACCGTATTCAGGGCTGGAACGTGGCGCTGGGCGCATCAGGGTCGATTAAAGCGGCCCATGAAGTGCTGCTGGCGATGGGTGAAAAAGACGGGTTTATTACGCCTGAGCGCCTGGTGAAACTCACCGAAGAGGTGCTTAAGCATAAGAGCTTCGACGCCCTGAGTTTGCCGGGTCTGTCCGACGAACGTAAAGCCGTGTTCGTACCGGGGCTGGCGATCCTCTGCGGCGTGTTTGACGCGCTGGCGATCAAAGAGCTGCGTCTCTCTGACGGCGCCCTGCGTGAAGGCGTGCTGTATGAGATGGAAGGACGTTTCCGTCATCAGGATATTCGCAGCCGTACCGCGCAGAGCCTGGCCAACCAGTACAACATCGACCGTGAACAGGCGAAGCGCGTTCTCGAAACCACGGTGCAGATGTACGAGCAGTGGGAGGAGCAAAATCCTAAGCTGGCGCATCCGCAGCTGGCCGCACTGTTAAAATGGGCCGCCATGCTGCACGAGGTGGGGCTGAACATTAACCACAGCGGAATGCATCGCCATTCAGCCTATATTCTGCAAAACAGCGATCTGCCTGGCTTCAACCAGGAGCAGCAAACCATGATGGCGACGCTGGTCCGCTATCACCGCAAGGCCATCAAGCTCGACGATCTGCCGCGCTTTACGTTGTTTAAGAAAAAGCAGTTCCTGCCGCTCATTCAGCTGTTGCGCCTGGGCGTATTGCTCAATAATCAGCGACAGGCGACCACCACGCCGCCGACGCTGAAGCTAAAAACGGATGACTATCACTGGACGCTGAGCTTCCCGCACGACTGGTTCAGCCAGAACGCGCTGGTACTGCTGGATCTGGAAAAAGAGCAGCAGTACTGGGAAGCGGTCACCGGCTGGCTGCTGAAGATTGAAGAAGAGAGTTCTGAGGCGGCAGCGTAACGGCTCAGGCGCTCTCCTGAGAAGGCTGCGTGTCGAGCAACGTATCAAGCTCAGCCGGCAACCCAATCAAATAACCCTGCACATAATCGATACCTAGCGCGTGCACCGCGCTACGTATCTCTTCTGTTTCCACATATTCCGCCACCACCAGCATTTTCTTCATCCGGGCCAGATGGCAAATAGAAGCCACAATCTGGTAATCCAGGCTGTTGCTGACAATATTGCGAATAAAACCGCCGTCGATTTTGAGGATGTCGGCGTCCACGCTTTTTAACCGCGCATAGCTGGCGTAGCCGGTGCCAAAATCATCAATGGCGATCCGGATGCCCATTTTTTGTAATTTCCTGAGGGTAGACGCCGCCAGATCCGCATGACCAAAGGCGCTGCTTTCGGTCACTTCAAAGATCAACTGCCATGCTTCAACGGCGTATTTAGCTAACAGGCGGCTCACTTCAAGCGGGAACTGCGCCCGGTAGACGGTAGAAGGTGCGAGGTTGATCGCAAAGCGCTGGCCCGGCAACCGCTGGCGGTGCTGTGCCAGGAAACTCAACGTACGCTCCAGTACCCATAAATCGACACGCGACGATAAACCAAATTCCTGTGCTATGGGCAGGAACTGTTCGGGAAAGATCAGCGCCCCATTATCATCACGCATTCGCAGCAGCACCTCGTGATAACAATCGCCGCGCAGCCCGCGAACGGGTTGAACCAGCAGGGTAAAAGCGTCCTGCTCCAGCGCGGCCTGTAAACGGCTCATCATCGCGACCTTATCTTTCAGGCTACGCTGCAAGTGAACAGCCCCGCGCTGCTGAAGATTTTCCGGGTGGTTGGTAGAAAGGGAGAGATCGGCCACGATGCCCAGCTCCCCCAGCACCAGATAGAGGTGATTGACGGGTGAGCGCACATAGCAATAGCTTATGCCGACCTGAGGCTGTACCGGCATACCATCCCAGACAAAAACGAACTGCTTGATATGCTCGTCCAGCGTCTCAATGCGCTGTTGATGCGACTCCGCATCCAGACGCACCGCCATGTCATACCCGGTGAGGTGATAGACTCGCTCATTGGGCTGTAGAGTGCCGTTTATCCATTGCGCCAGCTGCTGTTTATACTGGATCCGCAGCATCACGCCGTAATTGCGTCCCAGTACCTCCAGCTCGGGCACGCGCAGTAAACAGAGCGCTGACCACGGATGACTGGCCAGCTCGCGCGACAGCGCCCGCAGGTTGGGCATATGCACCACCGGATCGAGAAAAGCCTGACTGCGGGAGCGAATATTGATGGCGCGCTGGCGTGTCGCCAGCATCGACATGTACGTCACAACGAAGGAAAAGACCAGATAGCTGGATGAGGTGATCGCCAGCTGAATGCCATACCCCTCTTGCACCGGAATGTAGTGATAAAAAAAGTGAATCGACACCAGCAGGACCGGCGTCCAGATGAGTGACATCAGCTTGTAGCCAAAGCGCATCGCCCCCCAGAGCATCACGGGCATCAGCAGGGACAAGGTGTAGTTGGTACTGAAAATGGAACTGTTTGCATTCATGGGCAGCAGCAGCATGACCAGCAACCCGCCCAGGGCTAAAAACCACACCACAAACTCAACGGCCGTCACCTTTTTGTCTATTTGCGCGCGGAGCTGGGACATCAGTCCCTTGATATAGCGCGGATGCCGTATCAGGCGGATCAGCAGGTAGCTTAGCGGCACGCCCGTCAGCCCGCTCACCAGTAGCCCCTGATAGTTAATAAGTGTCCGAATATTGAGGGGATTTAGTCCCGCGAGGCTCTGGCGGCTCTCATAAATGCCGAGATAAACCGCAAACTGAAACAGCACCAGAAAAAGCGTTGCCGGACAAAATACCTGCCAGAAAATACGCTGCCCCATCAGGCGTATGTCACCGTAAGCGGTCATATTACGCCGGGGCGCAAATACGCGATAACCGCCCCAGCTGAGCACCAGAGGAATGATAAAATGCAGAATGCCAGCCACGGTTTCAAATAACCCAACGGAGGGGTAATAACGTAAAAATAGCGATACCACCACCCCGGGGAGGGCTTCCAGGCCAAAGAACAACATCAGCGCCAGCAGAAAAGAGAGCGGGAGATAATAGAGCGCAACGATACCGTCGCCCAGCTGCGTTAAGGTATTAGCCACACTTAGTACCGGGAGTAACACGACGGGTAAAATAAGAGGAAGTGCCCACCAGCGGTCTTTATTTTGCTTCAGGATGTGGTGAATATTCATAGATGCTCGTTTACAACCCTTGCGCTCCAGAGGGTAAAGGAAGACAGGCATCCAACCTGACGTACACGTTGCCCGGAAAACTCCTGGCAAGCACAGTGGAGGAGGGATTTTAAATATCAACGACGGGATGCGGTTGACCTAAATCAAACTAATTTATCTGAATAAACCTTTCTTACGTTTTTTTTGAATATTTTTCCTGTAATTATCAATGCGATAAATAAAAGCGTTGTTTTTAATAACATAAATTAATGTAAGCATTGACGGTATTTTACATTTCGCCGAATTGACCCAGACTTGCGGCTGTGCCTTAATAGCCGTATCGCCCAAAAGGGTATACTCAGGAAAAGAAAGTGAGTCAGGCTACGCGTATGCGAAAACGACATCGATTTAACACCCGGATGACCCGCATCATACTGCTCATCAGTTTCCTGTTTTTCTTTGGCCGCTTTGTTTATTCCTCCATTGGCGCCTGGTATCACCATCAGGACAAAATTCAGTCGCAGCAATCAGGCCTCGTTGTGGATTCGCCCGAGCGCTAACGTCCATGTTCACGCTGTAACAGCCGAATAATCACCGTCATCCCTTTGCTGAGGATCTTATCCTGACGCATCACTATCGCCAGTTGCCGGCGCAGAACGGGCGTTAACGATTGAACGCGTAATCCCTCCCGGTCGTCGGCATGCTCCACCGCCATTCGCGGCACAATACTGTAGCCCAGCCCTGCACGTACCATGCGTTTGATGGCCTCAATACTGCCAAGCTGCATAACCGGTGAGACGGCTAGTCCGCGGGCTTCAAACCAGCCGTCAATCAACGTTCGCGTACCGCTGCCCGACTCAAACGCAATGAGCGGCTGAGCGTATAAAGAGTCTGGCGTAAACTGCTCCCCTTCTTCCGGCTGAACCTGCGCGCCAATCCAGACAAACTCTTCCTCCATCGCGTGCATAATCGCCAACGTACGACCGCTCGCCGGTAGCGTGACCAGCCCCATATCCAGCCGATTCTCCTCAATCGCCCTGACGATATCTGGCGTATTTCCCGTCGTCACTCCGATCCGTAACAGGGGATACTCCTCACGAAGCTGCTGCAACAGCGCTGGAAGCAGATGAATACAGGCCGTCGCGCCCGTGCCAAGCGTGATGGTGCCGCTCACTTCCTGATTGAATGCGCTAACCGAACGAATTGTCTCCTCAACCGCCAGTTCAAGACGTTCACCGTGCACCCGTAGCGCCTCACCGGCAGCAGTGGCTTTGATTCCACGCCCCGTACGTTCGATCAGCCGCGTCTGAAGAAACTGCTCCAGCTGGCGTATTTGCAGGCTGACGGCGGGCTGGGAAATACCCATTACATCTGCTGCCGCAGAAAAGCTGCCGCGTTGAACGACCAGACGAAAAGTGGCGAGGTGTCCCAGATTGAGCGTCGTCATGCAAAGTTTCTCTTATAGGGTGAATAAGGATACGGCTCTGCCAGCACAATACCGCGCCCTGTATGCTCGGGACAACTGCCTAACGGAATGAAAAATAATGGAAACACCTGCACTCCCTCGCCGTCTTGCGCTCACTGCGGGATGTAATCAACTCATTAACTGGGGGATCTCCTTTTACATGCCGGGAACCTTTGCTCATGCCATTACAGCAGACCGAAGCTGGTCGTCCCCCGAAATCTATCTCGGCCTGACGCTGGCCATGCTGGTTATGGCTATTGTCTCGCCGTTTGTCGCTCCTCTGCTGGCGCGTTTTGGTGGACAAAGGGTGGTAATGAGCGGGACCTTGCTGATCGCCGTAAGCTGTCTGTCAATGGCCTTTACGCCCACACTTTCAGGCTGGTATGGCGCCTGGTTGCTGACCGGCATCGGGATGCGCCTGTCGCTGTATGATGCGCTTTTCTCCGCTCTTGTGAACCTATACGGACCGCAGGCACGCAGGACAATCTCTCGTGTCACCCTGGCAGGCGGGCTGGCGTCCGCTGTCTTTTGGCCGCTGGGAGACGCCTTACTGAACGTGATGGGTTGGCAGGATGCGCTGAAGATCTACGCCCTGTTCGGTCTGCTCAGTGCCCTGCTTCTTCGGCGCTTCCCGCGCCAGCGCTTTACGGTCAAGCCCAAAGCATGTACGCAGGTTTCCCCTCATGACAGGCGTAATGGCTGGCTTTATGCAACCTTCATTGCTCTCATCGCCTTCGTCTCTAACGGCACCTCTACACACCTTCCCGAATTTATCGCCAGCTTCGGCCTGCCGGTCGCCGTCGGCATGCTGTGGGGAATGGGGCAGACCGGTGCGCGCCTTATGGAGGTGCTGGCAGGGGCGCGTCTCACTCCGCTAAAACTGACGCTTTTCACTGCGCTCGCCATGCCGCTTTGTTTTCTCATCGGACTGAGCAGCGACATGCTGGCCTGGTGTGCCGCCGGATTTGTGTTCGGCTTTGGTGCCATTAACGGGCTGGTGACTATCGTCAAAGCGACGCTACCCCTGGAACTGTTTAGTACAGAGCGCTATGCCAGCCGCACCGGGCTGCTGCTTATTCCAGGCCAACTGATGGCAGCCGCCTCTCCGTTTGCGTATGCGTGGCTGAATAAGTCGCTGGGTATAACAGGCGGAATGTGGGTTTCCGCAGGACTGACGCTGGTCATTGCGGGGTTCGCAGTGGCGCTCGTGCGCAGCCCAGGCAAACAAACTGTATCGCACTGTATCCCGAGCGCTACGCTGACAAACCGGTACAAAACGCCCGCAGAAGCAAACATCCCCGATACATAAAAATGGTCTTCTGTATCCCTCGCCATAATAAACTGATGAGGAGAGACACAGATGATTCGTCGATATTTCCTGCTTCCTGTATTTGCGCTGACGTCCTTTGCTGGCGCACTGGCCGCACCGTTGGATGGCCTGAGCGCCGCTGATGTTAATGGCCCGGCCGCCGTAGCGCCGCAGGAAAAACCCCAGCCGCCAGCAAAACTGATCGTCGACCCACCGCTGGCGGGACCGCTGAGTAAAGGTGCAGTCTTTATTCAGTACCGCGTCGAAAACCTGCGCATTGAACCTGTATTTGGACCCGACGCGCTGAAAGTCACTCCGCGTATCGGCCATATTCACGTTGTGGTGGATGACGCGCCCTGGCACTGGGCTGATACCAGCGGCGAGCCGGTGATCCTGGTCGGGCTGCCCGCCGGGAAACACAAGGTAACCATCATCGTTGCTGACCCGACGCATAAGCCCATCGACCATAAAACCGTTGAATTCACCGTGCCGCCACACGCCGCGGTTCACCACTTTTAAGGAGCCTGTTATGAAAGCATTGTCTGTATTAACAGCGGCGCTGCTGGCGGTTTCCACCAGCGCGCTGGCAGAGACGAAAGCCAGCGTGGTGCTGGTGCACGGGGCGTTTGCCGACGGCAGCAGCTGGAATAAGGTGATTACCCGGCTGCAAAAACACCATACCGAGGTCATTGCGGTACAACTTCCGCTCACGTCTCTGAAAGATGATGTCGCCGCCACGCAGCGTGCTATCGCCCGGACTCATGGCGACGTTGTGCTGGTCGGGCACTCCTGGGGCGGGTCGGTAATCAGCGAAGCGGGCAATAATGCGCGGGTGAAGTCTCTGGTTTACGTTGCCGCTTTTGCGCCGGATTCCGGCCAGTCGACCGCAGATCTGGCAGACAGTTATCCTGCTCCGCCAGGGAGCGCCAGCCTCGCTAAAACGTCAGAGGGGTATTTATATCTGCCGACAAAAGCGGTCAGCGAGAATTTTGCCCCTGACGTGAAGGACGTTGAGCGCAGCGTGATTGCCGCGACGCAAAGCCCTATTAAGGCCGATGCGTTTGGGGAGAAAGTCGCGCATGCCGCCTGGCATGACAAACCGAGCTGGTATGTGATCAGCAAAAATGACCGGATGATCAATCCTGAGCTTGAGCGCGCAATGGCGAAGAAAATCAACGCCAACACCACGGAGGTAGCGGCAAGCCATGTATCGATGGTCAGCCAGCCGGACGTCGTTACCCGTACGATTGAACAGGCGTTATCGGGTCAACAGTGATAAAAAAGCCCGCATGATGAACGGTCCGACTTCGGGCCACGCCATCCTGCGGGCTTTATGCACTTCTGGCTCCTGCAACGGGGTTATGTGCGGTTTTGTCACAAACGCGCCTTCCCCCTCTCTTAACCATCAGAAGCTGTACGTCACCTTCAAACTTCCCACAGGAGACGTTTTTCGCTGAACAATTGGGCTATCGCCTGCATCTCCCGTCAGTTGCGTAACGCCAGCTGCGGCAAGCAGGCTCCAGCGGGAGGTGAGCCTATGAGTCCAGTCCAGGTTCAGCGAATACGCATATAGTCCCGATCCGGCATCGTGTCGGGCAAAACCCGATGCGGCCGACTGGGCGGCATTCACCCCGTAATAGGTTTGCACGTACTTACTGGATCCCCAGCTACCGGTCAGCGCCAGCGTTAACGCATTTTTCGGAGATGTATAGAACGGGCTGGCAATGCCGAAATGCACAGCCTCACCATTGTCTCTCTCCGAAACCGGAACCTCTGCCTGCAACTGCACGGTCAGCCAGTCAGTCACCCTGTACCCCAGCCCTGGCACAACGATAGCTGAGCCTTTAATGTCACCCATTCCCAGCAGGTCGTCGCTGCCGGAGGCGATCGAATCGCTGCTTACGTCGCGATCCTTACGTCCAGCGCGATAGCTCAGCGCTGCGTTGTAGTCCAGGTTACCAAAGCTGTTGCCGTAGCCGATCCCCCGCGTGGTGCTGACAAAAAAACCATTTGCCATCGCGTAATCAACCACCTGAGCCGCAGAGACCCGGCTCTTGTCCGAACCGGAATAGCGTGGCGCAACATCCACGCCGCCTCCCAGGGTTAACACGTTGCCCTGGCGCTGATCTGCCGCCAGGGCCGTGGTAGCCAGTAACGCCAGGACGGCCCCCGGCAAGATGCTTTTCATGCTGCGACCGATGCGTGAACGGGGGAAACTATGACGCAGTGTGATGTTTCTCATTAAAGAAGCCCTTTGGATTCAGATAATTGCGATACAAGCGGTGTTAAACGCCAGAGCGCTCATTCTGAATACTCACCTTAAGGTTCTTATGAGCCGTAAATGAAGAAATGCTGAAGCAAGTGAAGGTTCTGTAAACCCTGAAGAATTCCTGATACCGTTTTTTCTTCAGTTGTTCTTCATGCACTGTTGATACAGTTACCAATGTGAAAATTCTACTAATTGAAGACGACCTGGATCTCGGCAATGGCGTACGTATCGCCCTTGCAGATCAAGGATTTGATGTCATATGGGTACGCCGCAAAGAGGATGCGCTGCATCAGCTTGGGATCTGCGTGCCGGAACTTATTTTGCTAGACCTGGGGCTGCCCGATGGCGATGGCATGAGCCTGATGACGCGCCTGCGTCAACAGCTTAAGGGCGTCCCCGTCATCATCCTGACGGCGCGAGGCACGCTACAGGACCGCCTGTGCGGTCTGGATGCAGGCGCAGACGATTATCTGGTCAAACCTTTTGTTCTCGCCGAACTGCTGGCGCGCGTGAGAGCCCTTGCGCGGCGCAGTTACGGTTTTGAAAATGAGGCAATAGAAATTCGCGGTTTGTCGCTTCATATTCCGACGCGTCGCGTAACGGTGAGCGCACGCCACGTTGAGCTGACGGCAAGCGAATATGCGCTGCTTGAAACGTTAATGCTGCGCGCCGATCGCGTGCTTACGCGACGGTATCTGGAAGAAAGGTTATTTGGCACGAAAGAAAACCTCAGCAACGCACTTGATGTGCATATGGGTAACCTGCGGCGAAAAATTGGCGATGGCTTTGTGCGAACGGTGAGAGGCGTTGGGTATGTCATTGATACCGTACCCGTTCAGAAGGCGGCAGGTTGATGCGTAATTTTTGGCACCACCTCAGGCTTCCCACACTGGTCAGGCGAATGCTGGTCGCCCAGATGCTGCTGCTTACGTTGCTCTGGTGTCTCTTTTTAACCTTCATTTTGCTGGAAGACCTGCGTAGTCCTCCCATACTGACGGGCAATGAGACTTACGAAACCGTTTTTTCCCTGGTAGAGAGCATGGACGATCGCCCGCAGGCGCGTAATGCCGTGCTGGCAGCGTTCAGCAAGGCGCTGCGGGAGGGCTATGGCGGCGGTGAAGACCCGGAGCTGTCCATCAACCTCATTGTTCGCAAGAATAACGAGATTATTTTTTCTTCGGATGGTGCGCCAACGGGGGTAAAAAATAGCCGTCTGGGGGTCATGCAGCATGTCCAGAGTGAGGACCATACATGGACAAGCCGTACCCTCAAATCCGCGCACTCCGACGTGGAGGTCACCCTTTTTACCCCTGCCGGTAGCTGGAATTTCTTTATCTATCTGAACTCGCGCGGCTACTACGTCATGCCGCTGATGATATGCATCCCTTTTCTTCTGTTCCCCGCGTGGCTGTCCATCCGCATCGCGATGCGCCCCTGGAACAAGGTGGTAGATGAAATTTCATTGCGCACGCCGGACGATCTCTCGCCTTTAAAAGCCGTCCCCAGACACAGAGAGCTTCGCCAGACGGTCGACGCGATTAATGACTTTCTGGCCAGGGTGCGGGAAAGCGCCGAAAGGGAAAAAATGTTTATTGCCGATGCCGCTCACGAACTGCGTACGCCTCTGGCCGCGATGCGGATCAACGTCGAGGCATTGCAGTCCTGGGTCATCAGCGAAAGCCAGCAGGAACTGCTTGCGGGCATTGTTCGCAGCAATAGCCGTGCTGCGCGTCTCGTCAATCAGCTTCTGCTGATGATGCACAGCGAAGCACACATCAGCACGGTGATGTCGCCTGTGCCGCTGACAACGCTTATTCAGGAGCGAATGGCTGCCCTGGAACCGCTGGCGTCCGGACGCAGAATTGAGTTTGAATTCTTCGCCGACGATGAAATCCATGTCGCAGGCATTCGGGAACGTCTGGTGTCGCTGATCGACAATTTAATTGAGAATGCCGTGAAGTACAGCCCCGAGGGTGGACGCATTGAGGTACAACTGCAATCGCGTGATAAGTGCGCTCAGCTGCGCGTCTCAGACGCGGGCCCCGGTATCCCGATTGAACTGCGGGAGCGCGTGTTCGACAGATTTTTCCGCGATCCTAATCAGACCCAAAGCGGGAGTGGACTGGGGCTTGCCATCGTCAAAGCCGTTACGCAGCAACACAACGGCAGGGTCAATCTGAGTACGTCAGCCGAAGGTGGTCTTATGGTGACCGTTGATTTCCCGAATCCGGCGTTCGCATGAACGTAAACCCGGCGCTACACGTCCTGACATGTGTCAGCGCAGCGTTACTTCACGTATGCCGCAGATTGCTTCAATAAAATTACCGTATTTGTTATATTGTTACTTACTGATTATTCACCTCTGCGGTGCCAAAAAGAACAAGATTCACCGCAACCCAGGACAGAAAAATGTTAGATTACCGCTTCCCGACAGCTTTGCAGATGGTTCTCAGCGTAGCGATGGCGGAGCAATCGGGTGAACGTTCGACGAGTGCAATCCTGGCTTACGGCCTGGAAGCGAATCCGAGCTTTATCCGCAAATTAATGGTTCCTCTCGCCCGCGACGGCATTATCGTCTCCACGCTTGGCCGCAACGGCTCTATTCATCTTGGCCGCCCGGCGGAAGAGATTACCCTGCGTGATATTTACCTTTCCGTCACTGAAGATAAAAAGCTGTGGGCGTCCCGTCCTGACGTCCCGGCCCGCTGCGTGGTCAGCGCCAACGCCTGCTGGTACTTCAAATCAATCGCTGATGAAGCGGAGCAGGCTTCGTTAGCGGTTTTAGCGCGCCATACCGTCGCCAGCGCGCTGGAAGAGGTGAAAAAAGCCGATACCAGCGGGTGCGATCCGGTGCCGGAACTCTGTACGCAGCATAAAAAAGCGCCTTAATTCTGACAGACTGCGAAAAAAAAGCCGCCTTCATTGTGAAGGTGGCTTTTTGCTATCTGCTACGTCCTACGCAGGCAACACCTCTCTTTCCGCTTTGCCGCGCGTCACGAACTTACGCAGCGTCACGTAAAAGACCGGCGTCAGGAACAGACCAAACAGCGTCACGCCCAGCATCCCGGAAAAGACTGTGATCCCGGTGACGCCGCGCACTTCTGCCCCTGCCCCGTGACCAAGGATCAGTGGAATAGTCCCGGCAATAAAGGCGATAGAAGTCATTACAATCGGGCGTAAACGCAGGCGGCACGCCTCCAGCGCAGCCTCCATGATGCCTTTGCCCTGAATTTCCAGTTCGCGGGCAAACTCAACGATAAGAATCGCGTTTTTACAGGCCAGCCCCATCAGCACAACCAGCCCTACCTGCACGAAGACGTTGTTATCGCCCCCGGTCAGCCAGACGCCGAACAGCGCGGAGAGCATCGTCATCGGCACGATGAGGATCACCGCCAGCGGCAGCGTCCAGCTTTCATACAGCGCCGCCAGCACCAGGAACGCCAGCAGCACTGCGACCGGGAAGACGATCAGCGCCGTGTTGCCCTGGGTGGCCTGCTGGAAGCTCAGGTCCGTCCATTCAATATTCATCCCGTTCGGCAGGATCTGCTTAGACATAGCGTCCAGCTGCGTCATCGCCTGCGCGGAAGAGAGCACGCGCGGGTCGGCATCACCAATCAGATCCGCCGCCGGGTAGCCGTTGTAGCGGATCACCGGGTCCGGACCGTAGGTGGTCGTGATGTTCACCATACTGCCAATCGGCACCATTTCGCCCTGGCTGTTGCGGGTACGCAGATTCGCAATATCTTCCACGCTGTCGCGGAACTGCCCGTCAGCCTGCGCCATCACGCGCCAGGTGCGACCGAACTGGTTGAAATCATTGACGTACGAAGAGCCCAGATAGGTTTGCAGCGTCCCGAAGAGATCGGTCAGCGACACGCCCTGCGCTTTCGCCTTATCGCGGTCAACCTGGACGTCCAACTGCGGCACGTTAGCCTGGTAGGTTGAGATGGGGAAATGCATCCCCGGCGTCTGCATAATCGCCCCGGACATGGTGTTCACCGCGTTTTGCAGCGCGCCATAGCCCAGACCAGCGCGATCCTGTATGTACAGCGAATAGCCCGACCCCTGACCCAGCCCTAAAATCGGCGGCGGCAGAATCGAGAAGCCAAAGCCCTGCTGGATTTGCGCGATTTTCGCGTTGATCTCCGCGTTAATTTCCGCCGCGGAATGTTTACGCTGGTCGAACGGCTTCAGGCCAAAAAAGACCGTCCCGGTGTTCGGCGTATTGGTGAACTGCAGCGCGTTCAGCCCCGGAAACGCGACCGCATAATCCACGCCTTCGGTATTCATCCCGATTTCGCTCATTTTGCGGATCACCGCATCGGTGCGGGCCAGCGAGGAGCCTTCCGGCATTTTCACGCCGCCAATCAGGTACAGCTTGTCCTGCGTGGGAATAAACCCGCCGGGCACCGCTTTAAACATGACGCCTGCGGCACAGAGCAGCAGCAGGTAAACCACGAATACCGCACCGCGCCGTCCCAGCGTTTTGCCCACCAGCCCCTGATAGCCGTTTGAACTGCGGAGGAAAAAGCGGTTAAACGGACGGAAAATCCAGCCGAACAGACGGTCGATAAGCCGGGTCGGGAAATCTTTCGGCGCGCCGTGGGGCTTTAACAGCAGTGCCGCCAGCGCCGGAGAGAGCGTCAGCGAGTTAATCGCTGAAATCACCGTCGATATCGCGATCGTCACCGCAAACTGCTTGTAGAACTGGCCGGTAACGCCCGACAGAAACGCCATCGGCACAAACACCGCGCACAGCACCAGCGCAATCGCGATAATCGGCCCGGACACTTCACGCATCGCCTGGTGCGCGGCCGCAAGCGGCGCAAGCCCCTCTTCGATATTTCGCTCGACGTTTTCCACCACCACGATGGCGTCGTCCACCACGATACCGATGGCGAGCACCAAGCCGAACAGGCTGAGGGTATTCAGCGAGAAGCCCAGCAGGTAGAGAATGCTGAAAGTACCCACCACCGACACCGGCACCGCGATCAGCGGAATGATCGACGCGCGCCAGGTTTGCAGGAACAGAATGACCACCAGCACCACCAGCACCACGGCTTCCAGCAGCGTTTGCACCACCGCACGGATTGAATCACGCACGAAGACCGTCGGATCGTAAGGTGCCGCCCACTTCATGTCTGCCGGGAAGCGCGTGGACAGTTCGTCCATTTTCGCGCGCACCGCGTTAGACAGATCGATGGCGTTCGCCCCCGGCGACTGGAAGATACCAATCCCGACCGCGTCTTTATTGTTCAGCTGGGAACGCAGGGCATAGCTCCCGGAACCCATTTCAATCCGCGCCACATCGCGCAGGCGGACGACCGTACCATCCTGCGTTGTTTTCAGGACAATATTGCCAAACTCTTCTTCGGTATGCAGGCGGCCCTGGGCGTTAATGGAGATCAGGAAGTCGCTCTCTTTCGGCAGCGGCTCGGCGCCAAGCTGACCGGCGGAGACCTGCACGTTCTGCTCCTGCATCGCCGTCACTACGTCCGAAGCGGTCAGACCGCGGGCAGCCACCTTGTTCGGATCCAGCCAGACGCGCATCGCGTATTCACCCGAGCCAAAAATCTGGATCTGACCCACGCCGGGCAGACGCGCCAGCTCGTCCTTCACCTTCAGCGTGGCGTAGTTACGCATATACAGTGAATCGTACTTACCACCAGGCGAAAACAGATGCACCACCAGCGTCAGCGTTGGCGACTGTTTCTGAGTCGTGATGCCCAAACGCCGCACGTCTTCCGGCAGACGCGCCTCGGCCTGCGCGACGCGGTTTTGCACCTGAACCTGCGCCTGATCCGGGTCAGTCCCCGGACGGAAGGTCACGGTGGTCACCAGCACGCCGTCCGAGCCCGCGACGGATTTCATGTACATCATGTTTTCAACGCCGTTGATCGCCTCTTCCAGCGGTGTTGCCACGGTCTCAGCAATCACTTTCGGGTTGGCGCCCGGATACTCGGCGCGCACCTGCACGCTTGGCGGCACGACGTCAGGGTATTCGCTCACCGGCAGCAGCGGGATGGCGATTAATCCTGTGATAAAAATCAGAATCGACAGTACGGCGGCAAAAATCGGCCTGTCGATGAAAAAACGGGAAAAGTCCATGGGTTGGATTCTCAGGTCAAGGGATCAGTTGAGGGCGGCGCTGGCGGTCATGGCAACGGTTTTGGCGTTAACCGGCATACCCGGCATAAACACTTTCTGTAAACCCTCGACGATGACTTTATCCCCGGGGTTCAGCCCCTGCCGCACGATGCGTAAACCGTCTGCCAGACGACCCGGCGTAATGTCGCGACGCTGCGCTTTCCCCTCTTTATCGACGATATAGACGTATTTACGATCCTGATCGGTCAGCACCGCTTTGTCGTCAACAAGCGTGGCTTTAAATTCCGCACTGCCCGGCAGGCGTACTCGGGCAAACAGTCCCGGCGTGAACTGACGCTGTGAGTTATCCAGCAGCGCGCGCATGCGGATGGTCCCGGTGCTCGGCGTGAGCTGGTTATCCAGGAAATCCACTTTGCCCTGATGGGGATAGCCCTCCTCGCCCGTCAGGCCAATCTCAACCGGCAGCGCCGTGTGATTGCTGGACGCCCCCTGCCCGCTGCGGGCCAGGTTTTGATAGTGAAGGTAGGTTGACTCGTCCACGTCAAAGTAGACGTACACCGTCTTCTGCGAGACCAGCGTGGTGAGGACGCTGGCGGTATCGCCCGCAGTCACCAGGTTCCCGCTGGTGATCAGCGCCCGGCTGGCGCGACCATCGATAGGCGCAGTCACTTTGGTGAAGTCCAGGTTGAGCTGGGCTGCGTCAACCGCCGCCTGCGCGGCGCGAATGTCGGCCTGCGCCTGAACGGCAGCCGAGCGACGCTGCTCCCACTCTTCCCGTGAGACCAGATGGGTATTGATCAACTTATCGGTACGGTTGGCTTCACTTTGCGCGAGGCTGGCCTGCGTTTTGGCTCTTGCCAGGTTCGCCTGCGCCTGTTCCAGCGCGGCGCGATAGGTTCGGTCATCGATGGTGAACAGCACCTCGCCCTTCTTCACTTCCTGGCCGTCGGTGTAATTCACTTTCTCAATGTAGCCGGACACGCGCGGACGCAGCTGAACGCTTTCCACCGCTTCAATGCGACCGTTAAAGCTGTCCCACTGGCTAATGGATTTCACCACCACGTCAGCAGCGCTGACAACGGGCGCTTGCGGCGCGGCATTTTGCGCGACGCTGTCATCGCACCCGACGAGAAGCACGGAGAGTAAAACCACCCCCATCGCGCTCAGATGAAAGTTACCCCAGGTTTTTTGCAGGCTCATTATTTTTATTCCGGTTATTGTAGCCGCCGGGCAAGACGCAGCGGGAGACGCCGCGCCACTTCCTTTGTCCGGTAGCTGGCTTAAGGCCATTTGTGTCGTTCATCGCCACAAAACTGTAACAGTTGCGAATACACTATTCGCGGCGATTGTAGGAAGGCGCTTAACTAAGTGCAAGAATAATTGTTGCACTTTATGTGCTATTTGCGGCAAAGGTAAATCACGTGTTTTGAACAGGGATTTAAATGCAACAATAAAACTTGCAATTAATGTAAAAACGGGTCACCTTTAAGTGCAACAAACAAAGATGCTTTTTAATGCGTGGCGTAGGGGGAAGCAAGATGAACACGGGTGCATTCATTCACGATTTACTCGACTGGATCGACAACAACCTCGATAGCCGTCTGGACATTGAAACCGTCTCCAGGCGAGCTGGCTATTCGAAATGGCACCTCCAGCGGCTTTTCAAAGAACATACCGGCTCCCCTCTCGCCGAATATATTCGCGCGCAAAAGCTGCAAAAATCGGTTGAGCGCTTAGCCCACAGCGATGAACCGATTCTGAACGTGGCGATCGCGCTGGGCTTTGACTCTCAGCAGTCCTTCAATCGCAGCTTTAAGCGTCAGTATGGTCAGGCGCCAGGGGCATGGCGACGCAGTATCGGCTGCCGTGGATCCCGGCAGATGAGCCAGTAGCTCACGTCCCGTTCGGATATCAGCTACAAAAGAAAAACCCTCTGTAAACAGAGGGTTTTATCAGTCTTACATGCTTATAACTTCGCAGGAAAGGTTATGGGCTTACTCCCACTCGATCGTCGCCGGTGGCTTGCCGCTGATGTCATACACGACACGCGATATGCCATTGACTTCATTGATTATTCTGTTAGACACGCGGCCTAAGAAGTCATACGGCAGGTGCGCCCAGTGCGCGGTCATGAAGTCGATGGTTTCCACCGCACGCAGGGAAACAACCCAGTCGTACTTACGGCCATCGCCCATCACGCCGACGGAGCGTACCGGCAGGAACACGGTGAACGCCTGGCTCACTTTGTTGTACAGGTCAGCTTTGTGGAGCTCTTCGATGAAGATCGCGTCCGCGCGACGCAGCAGGTCGCAGTACTCTTTCTTCACTTCGCCCAGCACGCGTACGCCGAGGCCCGGGCCCGGGAATGGGTGACGGTAGAGCATGTCGTACGGCAGCCCCAGCTCCAGACCGATTTTACGCACTTCGTCTTTGAACAGCTCACGCAGCGGTTCCACCAGACCCATCTTCATCTCTTTCGGCAGGCCGCCCACGTTGTGGTGAGATTTGATAACGTGCGCTTTACCGGTTGCGGAGGCCGCAGACTCGATCACGTCAGGGTAGATAGTGCCCTGCGCCAGCCATTTCACGTCTTCCAGCTTCAGCGCTTCTTCGTCGAACACTTCCACGAACACGCGACCGATGATCTTACGTTTCGCTTCCGGATCGTTCTCGCCTTTCAGCGCGTCCAGGAAACGCTGCTCGCCTTCCACGTGAACGATGTTCAGACCGAAGTGGTCGCCAAACATGTCCATAACCTGCTTCGCTTCGTTCAGGCGCAGCAGGCCGTTATCCACGAAGACACAGGTCAGGTTTTTGCCGATGGCGCGGTGCAGCAGCATCGCGGTCACAGAGGAGTCCACGCCACCGGAGAGGCCGAGGATCACTTTGTCATCGCCAACCTGCTGGCGGATACGCTCAACGGCGTCGTCGATAATTTTTGCCGGGGTCCACAGGGCTTCACACTGGCAGATGTCGCGCACGAAGCGCTCCAGCATGCGCATACCCTGACGGGTGTGGGTCACTTCCGGGTGGAACTGCACGCCGTAGAAGCGTTTTTCTTCGTTCGCCATGATGGCAAACGGGCAGCTTTCGGTGCTGGCAACGGTCACGAAGTCAGACGGGATGGCGGTAACTTTGTCGCCGTGGCTCATCCACACGTCCAGCAGCGGTTTGCCGTCTGCGGTCAGGGAGTCTTCGATACCGCGCACCAGCGCGCTGTCGTTAACCACTTCAACCTGTGCGTAGCCGAACTCGCGCTCGCTGGAGCCTTCTACGTGGCCGCCCAGCTGCATTGCCATGGTCTGCATACCGTAGCAAACGCCGAATACCGGCACGCCAGCTTCGAATACGTACTGCGGCGCGCGCGGGCTGTTTTCTTCGGTGGTGCTTTCCGGGCCGCCGGACAGGATGATGCCGCTTGGATTGAATTCGCGAATCTGTGCTTCCGTGACATCCCACGCCCACAGTTCACAGTAAACCCCCAGTTCACGTACGCGACGCGCCACCAGCTGAGTGTACTGCGAACCGAAGTCCAGGATGAGAATGCGATGTTTATGAATGTTTTCCGTCATTGACGCTAATTCCGAGGCAAGTGAAACAAAACAAAGCGCCCGGCATTGAGCCGGGCGCGGAAATTTATCAGGAGCCCAGACGGTAGTTCGGGGACTCTTTGGTGATCGTCACGTCGTGAACGTGGCTCTCCTGGATACCCGCACCGCTGATGCGTACGAATTCCGCTTTGGTACGCAGCAGGTCAATGGTACCACAGCCGGTCAGACCCATACAGGAGCGCAGGCCGCCCATCTGCTGGTGAATGATCTCTTTCAGGCGGCCTTTATACGCCACGCGACCTTCGATACCTTCCGGTACCAGTTTGTCAGCAGCGTTATCGGTCTGGAAGTAACGGTCGGAGGAACCTTTGGACATCGCGCCCAGGGAGCCCATACCGCGGTAGGATTTATAAGAACGCCCCTGGTAGAGTTCGATTTCACCCGGAGATTCTTCGGTACCGGCCAGCATGGAGCCCACCATCACGGCTGCGGCGCCTGCGGCGATCGCTTTGGCGATGTCACCAGAGAAGCGGATACCGCCGTCCGCGATAACCGGAATACCGGTGCCTTCCAGCGCTTCAACCGCGTCAGAAACCGCCGTGATCTGCGGCACGCCTACGCCAGTGACGATACGGGTGGTACAGATAGAGCCAGGGCCGATACCCACTTTCACCGCGCTGCAACCCGCTTCCGCCAGCGCGCGAGCGCCTGCGCCTGTTGCCACGTTACCGCCGATAATCTGGAGATCCGGGTATTTAGCACGGGTTTCACGAATACGTTGCAGAACGCCTTCGGAGTGGCCGTGGGAGGAGTCAATCAGCAGCACGTCAACGCCCGCGGCAACCAGCGCGTCAACGCGCTCTTCGTTACCTGCGCCCGCGCCAACCGCAGCGCCGACGCGCAGACGGCCATGCTCGTCTTTACAGGCGTTCGGTTTACGTTCTGCTTTCTGGAAATCTTTAACGGTGATCATGCCGCGCAGGTGGAAGTTCGCGTCCACAACCAGCGCTTTCTCAACGCGTTTTTCGTGCATTTTCGCCAGCACCACGTCGCGGGTTTCGCCTTCACGCACGGTCACCAGACGCTCTTTTGGCGTCATGTAGACGCTTACAGGCTGGTTCAGGTCAGTCACGAAACGCACGTCACGACCGGTAATGATGCCGACCAGTTCGTTGTCTTCAGTGACTACCGGGTAGCCTGCAAAGCCGTTACGCTCGGTCAGGGCTTTCACTTCGTGCAGCGTGGTGGTTGGCAGAACGGTCTGAGGATCGGACACGATACCGGATTCATGCTTCTTCACGCGGCGAACTTCTTCCGCCTGACGCTCGATAGACATGTTTTTGTGGATAAAGCCAATGCCGCCTTCCTGTGCCAGGGCGATAGCCAGACGCGCTTCAGTCACGGTGTCCATTGCTGCGGAGAGCATAGGAATGTTCAGACGAATGGTTTTCGTCAACTGCGTGCTGAGGTCGGCAGTATTCGGCAGAACGGTGGAGTGAGCGGGAACGAGGAGGACGTCGTCAAACGTCAGTGCTTCTTTAGCAATACGTAGCATGGGCAATATCTCTGACCTGGGTGGTTAAATATTGCCGTGGCATTATACAGAGCGTAACCGATTGCATCCACACTTTTTTGAAAAAAATGCTTGCGCTCACCTCTCAGCAGGTTACTATCGACTGAATAACTTGCTGATTTAGAATTTGATCCCGCTCACATGTTATCCTCTCAATCCCCCTCAATCTATACTGTCAGCCGCCTTAATCAGACGGTGCGTTTGCTGCTTGAGCAGGAAATGGGACAGGTCTGGATCAGCGGTGAAATCTCTAACTTCACGCAGCCTGCTTCCGGCCACTGGTACTTTACGCTGAAAGACGACACCGCTCAGGTGCGCTGCGCGATGTTCCGCAACAGCAACCGTCGCGTGACGTTCCGTCCTCAGCATGGCCAGCAGGTTCTGGTTCGCGCCAACATTACCCTGTATGAGCCGCGCGGCGATTATCAGATTATCGTCGAGAGCATGCAGCCCGCCGGTGAAGGCTTGCTGCAACAGAAGTACGAGCAGCTAAAAGCCATGCTTTCGGCTGAGGGATTGTTCGACCAGCAGTTTAAAAAACCCCTTCCCTCACCAGCCCACTGCGTTGGGGTTATCACGTCGAAAACCGGTGCGGCCCTGCACGATATTTTGCACGTCCTTAAGCGCCGTGACCCTTCCCTGCCCGTCATTATCTACCCGAC
Source organism: Enterobacter sp. BWH52 (assembly GCF_001037565.1). NCBI lineage: Bacteria > Pseudomonadati > Pseudomonadota > Gammaproteobacteria > Enterobacterales > Enterobacteriaceae > Enterobacter > Enterobacter sp. BWH52. The sequence continues at coordinate 3,297,496 of NZ_KQ089854.1, forward strand.
TGCCGTTCAGGGTGACGATGCGCCGGGGCAGATCGTGCGCGCCATTGAGCTGGCGAATGCGCGTCAGGAGTGTGATGTCCTGATCGTCGGGCGCGGCGGCGGCTCGCTGGAAGACCTGTGGAGCTTTAACGACGAGCGCGTGGCGCGGGCAATCTTTGCCAGCCTTATCCCGGTGGTGAGCGCCGTCGGTCACGAAACGGATGTGACGATTGCCGATTTTGTCGCGGATTTACGCGCGCCCACGCCGTCCGCGGCGGCAGAGGTAGTCAGCCGTAACCAGCAGGAGCTGCTGCGTCAGATCCAGAACGGGCAGCAGCGCCTGGAGATGGCGATGGACTACTTCCTCGCCAACCGTACCCGCCGCTTTACCCAGCTTCACCATCGTCTGCAACAGCAGCATCCGCAATTGCGTCTGGCGCGTCAGCAAACCGTGCTGGAACGTCTGCGTCAGCGGATGAACTTCGCGCTGGATAACCAGCTTAAGCGGGCGGTATCGCGCCAGCAGCGCATGACGCAGCGTCTGAACCAGCAGAATCCACAGCCGAAGGTTTATCGCGCACAAACGCGTATCCAGCAGCTTGAGTATCGCCTCGCGGAAAATATCCGCTCACGCCTGAGCGCCACCCGCGAGCGTTTTGGCAATGCGGTCACCCATCTGGAAGCCGTCAGCCCGCTCTCCACGCTGGCCCGCGGCTATAGTGTGACCACCGCGACGGACGGCAAAGTGCTGAAGCAGACGAAACAGGTCAAAACCGGGGATGTACTCACCACCCGGCTTTCTGACGGCTGGGTCGAGAGTGAGGTGAAAGAGATCAAACCGGTGAAAAAAACGCGCCAGCGTAAAAGCGGATAAATCTTCGCCGGTTACAAACTATACTGCTGCTATTGCCTTTTTTAATAAGGAGAGCAGCATGCCCCATCTTCATAGCGTCATCCCTCCGTATATTCTTCGTCGTATTATCGAAAGCGGTTCAGAGCCCCAGCAGCGCTGCGCCCGTCAGACATTAACCCATGTGCAAACCCTGATGGCGCATATGCCGGGCAAACCCGCCGCGCCGCATGTGAATAAAGCCGGTCAGCTTGAGCGTGACATCTACGATGCGAAACAGACCCAGGAGCTGCCGGGTAGCCAGGTGCGCTATGAAGGCCAGCCCTCCAACGGCGATGTGGCGGTGGATGAAGCGTACGATTATCTGGGGATCACCCATGATTTCTTCTGGAAGGAGTATCAGCGGGATTCGCTCGATAATAAGGGGCTGATCCTGACCGGTACCGTGCATTACGGCCGTGAGTATCAAAACGCCTTCTGGAACGGCCAGCAGATGGTCTTTGGCGATGGCGACGGGGAAATCTTCAACCGCTTCACCATTGCCATCGACGTGGTGGCGCATGAGCTGAGCCACGGTGTGACGGAGACCGAAGCCGGGCTCATTTACTTTGAACAATCTGGCGCGCTGAACGAGTCGTTATCCGACGTGTTTGGTTCGCTGGTGAAGCAATACTATCTTAAGCAAACCGCCGACCAGGCAGACTGGCTGATTGGCGAAGGGCTGCTGGCAGCGGGGATTAACGGCAAAGGGCTGCGCTCAATGTCTGAACCCGGCACCGCCTACGACGATCCCCTCCTTGGCAAAGACCCGCAGCCCGCGCACATGAAAGATTTTATCAAAACGCGCGAGGATAACGGCGGCGTACACCTTAACTCTGGCATCCCCAACCGGGCGTTTTACCTGGCCGCAACAGCAATCGGTGGCTACGCCTGGGAAAAAGTGGGTTATGCCTGGTACGACACGGTTTGCGATCGCAACCTGGCGCAGGATGCGGATTTTGACGCTTTCGCAAAACTGACGATCGCCCACGGCGAGAAGCGTTCGGGGGGTGACGTTGGGGCGGCCATTAAACAAGCCTGGGAACAGGTGGGAGTACTGTAATGCAGGTACCGGAACTGACGGATGACGCCGTGGTTGAGCTGGCCCGGGAAGGCGGCGTCGCCTTTATTCCTAAGCTGAGCGGTCAGCGCACGATCGCCCTCTCCACGCTCAACGAGGCGCAGCGTCAGCGCGTGGTGAATATTCTGGAACAGGCTATCCCGCGCGGACAGCCACCGGGCCAGGCGTCGTCTCCGGGCAGCGGCGATCAGCGCTATTTTCGCATTCAGATAATCTGGACCCGGCACAATCAGGCGCAGTATACCGATATTATTGTGCTGGTTCCGGAGCAGGAAGCGCCGGAATCGCTGATCGAGCTATGGCAAAAAGGAGAAGGCTGCGTGTGCGATTAAGCCCCAGCCCTGACGAACTCGACGCGTTTTTTTGAGATCAGCCCGTGGCCGTTCTGACAGAAGTAATCCACCGCGCCGCAGGCCTTGAGTACCTGAAGCGGCTGATGGCAGTCAGGGCAGCGCGCTTCGAGGGGAATATCTTTATTGCAGCTGTCGCAGTGCGCGATACCGTTTTGCGGCTCGAGCGCTGCGTGGCAATCCGGACAGGTAATCGACATGCTCTCTCCTGTTGAGTTGGGCCGGGACAGGACAACTGCCCCGGCAGACTGAATAGTATCAGGCTTCGGTAGCCGGTTTAGTTTGCGCATTTTCCAGCATGCGACGTACCGGAACAATGAGGACGAACAGCACCGCAGCACAAATCAGCAGCGCGATGGAGCAACGGGCAAAGAGGTCTGGCAGCATATCCAGCTGGTCGGCCTTCACGTGACCGCCAATCAGCCCCGCAGCCAGGTTACCCAGCGCACTGGCGCAGAACCACAGGCCCATCATCTGGCCGCGCATTCTTTCCGGCGCCAGCAGGGTCATGGTCGCCAGACCAATCGGACTCAGGCACAGTTCCCCGAGCGTCAGCATCAGGATACTGCCCACCAGCCAGAACGGAGAAACCCCAGCCCCACCATTGCTCAGTACGTTCTGCGCCGCCAGCATCATCAGGCCAAAGCCCGCCGCTGCACACAGAATACCGATCACGAACTTGGTGATGCTGCTCGGACGAATGTTTTTGCTCGCCAGCTTCGGCCATGCCCAGCTAAATACCGGGGCCAGCAGAATGATGAACAGGGCATTAATCGACTGGAACCACACCGCCGGGATTTCAAAATCACCGATCATGCGGTTAGTGTAGTCGTTGGCGAACAGGTTGAAGGAGGTTGGCTTCTGCTCGAACGCGGACCAGAAGAACGCGGCGGAGACCAGCAGAATAAAGCACACCAGCAGCCTTGCGCGCTCTTTGCGATTCAGCCCGGCGAAGATGAACAGATAGATGAAGTAGAGCGCGACGGAGGCGGCAATAACATACACCAGCACGCTGGCGACCGCGACCGGATTAATCACAATCACGCCCTGGGCAATCAACGTAACGATGATTGCAACACCCACAGCCAGCGCCAGCAGCCAGGCGCCCACGCCGTTACGTTTCACTACCGGACTGTTCCAGGTGGAGTCCAGACCGACTTCGCTGTCGTAACGCTTCATGGCCGGAACGGCAAACACGCGGAAGATAATCAGGGCGACCAGCATCCCAATACCACCGATACCAAAGCCCCAGTGCCAGCCGTGGGTTTTAATCAGCCAGCCGGAAATCAGAGGGGCAATGAACGAGCCCATGTTGATGCCCATATAGAACAGCGAGAAACCGCCGTCACGACGCGCATCGCCCTTTTTGTACAGTGTCCCCACCATGACCGAGATACAGGTCTTGAACAGGCCGGAGCCGAGCACGATAAACATCAGGCCGATGAAGAACAGGTTGTCGCCCATGATGGCCGACAGGGCAATCGACAGGTGCCCAAGCGCAATCAAAATCGAACCGTACCAGACGGCCCGCTGCTGGCCGAGCCAGTTATCCGCCAGCCAGCCGCCCGGCAGCGCGGCGAGGTACATGGTGCCGGCAAAAATACCGACAATCGCCGAGGCGTTTTCACGCGCCAGGCCCATTCCGCCGTCATACACGGTGGCGGCCATAAACAGGATCAGTAGCGGGCGAATACCGTAAAACGAGAAACGCTCCCACATCTCGGTGAAGAACAGCGAACCGAGCGGATAAGGATGGCCGAAGAAGGTTCGGCTCTCTTTTTGATTAACAGAGGATTGCATAATTCTCCCGAAAAGGTATGTGTCGTGCTTGTAAACACCAGCATGTACGCCGAACGGTTACGTATCCGATCGATTTTTTACATGCGGCGAAATGTTGGTTAACCATTTGATAACCAGGCGCTAGTTTTGTCTAGTACCGAACCCTGGACTTTAAGACGAAAATTCGACGATTGTCTACTTTCTTAGATATAAACATGGTTCAAAGCGAATAGTGATTGACATCACACAGGGAAGGCGGGCCTTTTGAATGAGCGAAAAAAAACCCGCGACAGGCGCGGATTTTAGTGAGATCGGTAAGGATTATTTGCTTTTCTTAATGTGCTTAATCAAACGCTTACGCTTACGCATCTGGTTCGGCGTCAGGGTGTTGCGTTTATTCGCAAAGGGGTTTTCCCCTTCCTTGAACTGAATACGGATAGGCGTACCCATCACGTCCAGCGACTTGCGGAAGTAGTTCATCAGGTAGCGTTTGTAGGAGTCCGGCAGATCCTTCACCTGGTTACCGTGGATCACCACGATAGGCGGGTTATATCCCCCGGCGTGAGCATATTTCAGCTTCACGCGACGACCGCGCACCAGCGGCGGCTGGTGGTCTTCAGCAGCCATGTTCATGATACGGGTCAGCATCGCCGTGCTCTGACGGCGGGTAGAGCTGTCATAGGCTTCACGAACGGATTCGAACAGGTTGCCGACACCACTCCCGTGCAGGGCAGAGATGAAGTGAACGCGGGCAAAGTCGATAAAGCCCAGACGGAAGTCCAGCGTCTCTTTCACCTGCTCGCGCACTTCATTGCTCAGGCCGTCCCACTTGTTGACGACGATAACCAGTGAGCGCCCACTATTGAGGATAAAGCCGAGCAGAGAGAGATCCTGATCGGAGATACCTTCACGTGCGTCAATAACCAGCAGCACCACGTTGGCGTCTTCAATCGCCTGAAGGGTCTTGATCACCGAGAATTTTTCCACCACATCGGTGATTTTCCCGCGCTTACGCACCCCTGCGGTGTCGATAAGTACGTACTCACGTTCATCGCGCTGCATTGGAATGTAAATGCTGTCACGCGTTGTGCCTGGCATGTCGTAAACCACTACGCGCTCTTCACCGAGAATACGGTTAGTAAGCGTAGACTTACCTACATTTGGGCGGCCCACGATAGCCAGCTTGATAGGCAGATCCTGCGGGTTGAAGTCGTCTTCCGGCTCTTCCTCTCCTTCTTCTCCGGCTTCAAACTGCGCCCAGTATTCAGCGTCCTCGTCCACCTCTTCCGGTGGGTTTACTTCATCAACCCACGGCAGCAGAACGGTTTCCAGCAGGCTGGTGACGCCACGGCCATGCGAGGCCGCGATAGGATAGATATCGCCCAGGCCTAAAGACCAGAAATCCGCAATGGCCTGATCGGCATCGATGCCGTCAGTTTTGTTCGCCACCAGGAAGGTTGGCTTTTCGCGTGAACGCAGATGTTTAGCGATAGCAGAATCCGCGGGCATCAGGCCAGCGCGAGCATCCACCATAAACAGAACCACATCTGCTTCTTCGATAGCCAGCAGAGATTGCTCTGCCATGCGGGTTTCTACGCCGTCTTCCGTACCGTCAATACCCCCGGTATCGATACAGATGAACTCGCGTCCTTCCACCTCTGCACGACCGTACTTACGGTCACGCGTCAGCCCCGGGAAATCCGCAACCAGCGCATCACGGGTGCGTGTTAAACGGTTAAAAAGAGTGGATTTTCCAACGTTAGGGCGCCCGACAAGCGCGACCACAGGTACCATGTTTGAAGCCTCATAAAATTCAAAATAACGTCGCTTTCGCAGCGTTTTTAAAAATGTCAAAACGGCTCCTGAGTGAACAGGAGCCGTTTAGTATACTACAACCGCCGTGTAATTAACGCGTGATCGCGTACAGCGTGCCGTCTTTTGCCTGAATCAGCAGTTTGCCGTCAGCCACAACGGGCTCCGTCAGGAAGCCTGAGCTATCCACTTTCTGCTGTGCCACGAAGCGGCCATTCTCTGGATCAATCCAGTGCATATAGCCTTCGCTGTCGCCCACCACCAGGCTGCCGTTATACAGTGCCGGTGCGGTCAGCAGACGGTGCAGCAGATCGCTTTGCGTCCACAGCGTTACGCCACCTTCGGTGCTCAGCGCCAGCAGGCGGTCGTTCTGATCCACCATATAAATACGGTTGCCGTCGACGATGAAATCGTTCACGGAACCCAGCTCACGTTTCCACATGATCTGGCCGCTACGCAGGTCCAGCGCCGTCAGGTTGCCGTTATACGCCAGCGCGTAAACCACACCGTCGACGATAACTGGCGTGGTGTCCACGTCACTCAGACGGTCGATTTCAGTTGAACCGGTCGCCTGGGAAATACGCTGCTGCCAGATCATCTGGCCCTGCTGCATCAGTACCGCGCTGACTCGGCCGTTGTCACCGCCCACAATGGCGGCACCAAATGCGGTCGCCGGAGCAGATTCACCACGCAGAGACAGCGCTGGCATATCCAGGTTAACCGTCCATTTTACCAGACCATCGGCTTCGTTCAGCGCCTGCAACTGGCCGTTGCTGGTATGGATCAGCACCAGGCCGTCGCTAACAACCGGACGCGACAAGGATTCACCGGCAACGGTGGTCTGCCATGCAACCGAACCGTCGCTGGCATTCAGCGCGTAAACCTGCGCTTTTTCGCTGCCCACATACACGTGACCGCCAGTAACGGTCAGGCCGCCAGAAAGCAGTGCAGGTTTACGGGAGAACCAGCCGTCTTTTTCCGCCAGGTTAATGGACCACACTTCTTTTCCGTCATCAGCGTTCAGCGCTTTAACGGTGCCTTTGCGATCGGCCGCATAGACAACGCCGTCAGCAAATGCCGGGTGCAGGTTGGAATAAAAATCGCCAATACCATCGCCTACGGAAGTGTCCCAGGCGGTAGATGGGGTGAACTGGTTTTCAACCGTCGGCAGCGGGGACATTTTAACAACGTCTTCTTCGCCACTGAACAGTGAACAACCACTCAATAACGTAACAGAAAGCAGTCCTGGCAGAAGTAATTTACGCAATTGCATTGGGTCCCTCTCAGACGGACAAATTATTTATTTTCATCTGCATCATTTCGCTCAGCGCAGGTGAAGCTTTACTATCCACGCCAGCTTGCCACGCTTTACGCGCGCCCGCTTTATCACCCTTACTCAGCAGTGCTTCACCGCGAAGATCGGCAACAATAGCGGCAAAGCCTTCGCCTTTGATGGTATCAAGCGTTTTGAGCGCGTCGTCGGCTTTTTTCTGCTGAACCTGGATACGCGCCAGACGCAGATTGATCACCGCTTTCAGATTATCGTCACCGGCAGCAGCAAGCCCCTGAGACAGTTGCGCAGCGGCTTTGTCCAGTTCGTTTTTATCAACATACTGCTGAGCCACTTCCAGCGCAGCCAGCGCGCCGTAGGTGTTTTTGTTGTCAGCGGCAAATTTCTCCGCAGCCGTCAGCGTTTGCGGCTGATCGGCACGGATTGCGCTAACGGTATTTTCGTAGTTCAGGGACGAACCGCGAGCAGAGTCAGCCTGATGATTGTTCCAGTAACGCCAGCCTACCAGCGCACCAACACCTAAAATAACCCCTACAACCAGTGCCTTGCCGTTTTCAGCAAAGAAGCGTTTAACCGCATCAACCTGGTCGTGTTCGTTCTCGTAAATTTCCACGCAGTCCTTCTCCTTAGCCCAATAGAGTGCGCAAGTGCGCCGCAACGCCATCCTGCGTTACCGTAGTTTGCTCACCAGAGCGCAGGTCTTTAACTACCACTTCGCCGTTGGCCACTTCGGACTCACCCAGCACCAGTGCGATACTTGCGCCCCACTTATCGGCACGAGCAAACTGTTTTTTAAAGTTGCCGCCGCCGTGGTTGGTCATCAGCTTAACGTCCGGCAGCGCATCGCGCACGCGTTCGGCAAGCTGCATTGCCGCAGACTGCGTATCCGCACCTGAGGCCACCAGGTATATATCGACAACAGGATCGGCTTTAAATTCCGGATTAACTGCCTGAACCAGCAAAACAAGTCGCTCAAGGCCCATCGCGAAGCCTACTGCCGGTGCTGCGCGACCACCCAGTTGCTCGACCAGACCGTCATAACGACCGCCAGCACAGACGGTGCCCTGCGAACCGAGGCTGGTGGTGACCCACTCAAATACGGTGCGGTTGTAGTAGTCCAGACCGCGCACCAGACGCTGGTTAACGGTATAAGCAATGCCCGCCGCTTCAAGCAGCTTGCACAGGCCGGCAAAGTGTTCGCGAGAATCTTCATCCAGGTAGTCACCCAGCGCTGGCGCATCGTTCAGCAGCGCCTGTACGTCAGGATTTTTGGAATCGAGTACGCGCAGCGGGTTGCTGTACATACGACGCTTACAGTCTTCGTCGAGCTTCTCTTTGTGCTGTTCCAGGAACGCCACCAGCGCATCGCGATAGTTCGCACGCGCTTCCAGAGAACCGATAGAGTTCAGCTCCAGGGAAACGTGCTCAGAAATACCGAGCGCACGCCACCAGCGGGCAGTCAGCATAATCAGTTCGGCATCGATATCTGGTCCTTGCAGACCAAACACTTCCACGCCAAGCTGGTTGAACTGACGGTAGCGGCCTTTTTGCGGACGTTCGTGGCGGAACATCGGGCCGATATACCACAGGCGCTGCTCCTGATTGTACAGGAGACCATGTTCGATGCCGGCGCGTACGCAACCCGCCGTCCCCTCAGGACGCAGGGTCAGGCTGTCGCCGTTGCGGTCCTCAAAGGTATACATCTCTTTTTCAACCACGTCGGTTACTTCGCCGATCGCGCGTTTGAATAACGGGGTCTGCTCTACAATCGGCAAACGAATTTCGCTGTAACCGTAGCTGCCGAGCACCTGCTTCAGTGTGCCTTCAATGCGCTGCCAGATGGCGGTTTCGCCAGGCAGATAATCGTTCATGCCGCGGATGGCTTGAATGTTTTTTGCCACGTTTATTCTCTTTCTATATACAAAAAAGAACCCAAAGAATGGGTTCAATCATACATGGGAAGCAGCCTGCTTCCCATCACGTTATTTTTCAACCTGCTGAACGCTGATGCGCTGCGCTTCGTCCATCATCGTCGCTTTTGCACGAATGCGGGCTTCGAGCTGGTCGATCATGTCACTATTATCCAGACGATCTTTACGAACGCCATCCTCATAGAGACCACTTTTCTTGTTACCGCCGGTCACGCCCAGCGTGGACACCAGCGCTTCACCCGGACCGTTCACCACGCAGCCGATGATGGAAACGTCCATCGGGGTGATGATGTCTTCCAGGCGCTGCTCCAGAGCATTCACGGTGCCGATCACGTCAAACTCCTGACGTGAACAGGTTGGGCAGGCGATGAAGTTGATCCCACGCGCGCGGATACGCAGTGATTTCAGGATGTCGAATCCGACTTTGATCTCTTCCACCGGATCGGCGGCCAGGGAGACGCGTAACGTGTCGCCGATGCCTTCAGAGAGCAGCAGGCCGAGACCAATCGCCGATTTTACCGAACCGCTGCGCAGACCGCCCGCCTCGGTGATGCCAAGATGCAGCGGCTGATCGATCTGTTTTGCCAGCAGACGATACGATTCAACGGCCAGGAAGACGTCAGACGCTTTCACGCTCACTTTAAACTGATCGAAGTTAAGGCGATCCAGATGATCGACGTGACGCATTGCGGATTCGAGCAGCGCCTGCGGCGTCGGCTCCCCGTACTTTTCCTGGAGATCTTTTTCCAGAGAGCCAGCGTTTACGCCGATACGGATTGGAATGTTTTTGTCGCGGGCGCAGTCAACCACCATGCGAATGCGCTCTTCGTTGCCGATGTTGCCTGGGTTAATACGCAGACAATCGACACCGTATTCAGCGACTTTCAGCGCGATACGGTAATCGAAGTGAATATCGGCAACCAGCGGAACACTCACCTGCTGCTTGATCAGTTTGAACGCCTCGGCGGCGTCCATGGTAGGCACAGAGACGCGAACAATGTCCGCGCCGACGCGTTCTAATGCTTTGATTTGATTGACCGTCGCTTCTACATCCGTAGTACGCGTATTGGTCATCGACTGGACGGCGATAGGCGCCCCATCGCCGATTGGCACGTTCCCAACGTAAATCCGTTTCGATTTTCTACGTTGAATAGGAGCCTGGTTATGCATGTAAAATCTCCCGCATTGCCCGTCTGTTACTGTGCTGCTGATTGTTCGGCATTAACGGTAAGACGCGCAACCTGGTTAGTTCTGATAAAGCGGCTCAGATCGACAGGTTTTCCTTGATACTGGATCTGTACCGCTGCCGGTGCGCCGATTTTAAGCTTGTAAGGTGCCTGGCCCGTTAGATTTAACGTGCCATCTTTACGTTGCAGGCCGCTGAACAGCTTTTTACCTGTCGCGTCAGTCACTTCCAGCCAGCAATCAGCCGTAAAATTCATCACCAGCGCATTCGGGTCCACGGCAGGTGCCGCCGTGCCAGCCGGGTCAGTTGGCAGTGACGCCGCGGTGTTCTCTGCCGGTGCCGTTGCCGCAGGGGCGGTATCAACATTGGCCTGAGAAGGTGATACGACCGCGTTCTGATCCTGGGTCTGGGTGGCTGGCGCGGTATTCGCCGTCGCTTCTGGCGTCGCCGCTGGCTCGGTTGCAGGCGTGTTGCTTGCTGCCGACTGAGGTTCGCTGGAGGTCGCCCCTTCGGTGCTCAACGGCACGCTTTGCGCGCCGTTATTACCAGACTGATTAAGCTCAGCGGAGGACTGATCGGCCATGGTGGTGATCTCTTCCTGCTGCGCTTTGTGGTTTTGCCACCACCATGCGCCCGTCAGGCCGACAACCACAAACAGGACCAGCCAGGTAAAGCTCATCAGCCAGCCATCGCGTTTTTTACGACGTTTACCCAGAGAGAAGCTTTGCATCGGCGCAACTTTTGCCGCACGCACAGGCGCCTGCTTCTCCATCATCGGCAGTAATTCGTCTTCAGGGATATGAACCAGTTTGGCGTAAGAACGGATATAACCGCGCAGAAACGTTGAAGCCAGATCGGCGGGTGCCTTATCTTCTTCAATATCGCGAACGGTGGAAACCTTCAGGCACAGGCGTTCTGCAACGGCTTGCTGGCTAAGTCCGAGTTGTTCACGGGCGTTGCGAAGACGAACGCCAGTGGAGAGTGCTGCATTTTGATCGTGAGTGGCTTCAGTATTCATTCGCTACAACTACTGGTACGTGAAAATAAGGGTTCAGGTGCCGGTGAGTCACAATGCCACCCGCACCGCGAAACTTTAGGTCAGTTAACCTTGAACAAACAGTATAAGACTGTCGGGCCGCAGATGACAGCGCTGGCAGGCCTTCACGCTAAACTGTTGTTACGTCGTTACATACTGCCCGAAAGTCGTATGAAACGCACCGTAATTATTAATCAGTCGTGATGATTGTGACTGAATATTCAGTAAATTAATGCTTCACGGCGCAAAAAATGCGCCGTGTCTGCATAATAATCAAACGGTTTTAACCGCGATTGACTCACCCTGCATACGCTTACGCAGCGTACGTTTGGTACGGTCAATAACGTCACCCGCCAGCTGGCCACAGGCTGCGTCGATATCGTCGCCACGCGTTTTACGTACGATGGTGGTGAAACCATACTCCATCAGCACTTTTGAGAAGCGATCGATACGGCTGTTCGAGCTACGGCCATACGGCGCGCCCGGGAACGGGTTCCATGGGATCAGGTTGATCTTGCATGGCGTATCTTTAAGCAGTTCAGCCAGCTCATGTGCATGCTCGGTACCGTCGTTAACATGATCCAGCATCACGTATTCAATGGTCACGCGGCCCTGGTTAGCGTTGGATTTCTCCAGGTAACGGCGCACGCCAGCCAGGAAGGTTTCGATATTGTACTTTTTGTTGATCGGCACAATTTCGTCACGGATGGCGTCGTTTGGCGCGTGAAGAGAGATGGCCAGCGCAACGTCAATCATGTCACCCAGTTTGTCCAGCGCAGGCACCACGCCGGAAGTAGAGAGCGTAACGCGGCGCTTGGACAGACCAAAACCGAAATCGTCGAGCATAATTTCCATCGCCGGAACGACGTTGGTCAGGTTGAGCAGCGGTTCACCCATCCCCATCATCACCACGTTGGTGATTGGACGTGTACCGGTGACTTTCGCCGCGCCCACGATTTTCGCGGCACGCCAGACCTGGCCGATGATTTCCGACACGCGCAGGTTACGGTTAAAGCCCTGCTGCGCCGTAGAGCAGAATTTGCACTCCAGCGCACAGCCCACCTGAGAAGAGACGCACAGCGTGGCGCGATCGTCTTCCGGGATATACACGGTTTCAACGCGCTGATCGCCAACGGCAATGGCCCACTTGATGGTGCCATCTGAAGAGCGCTGCTCTTCCACCACTTCCGGTGCGCGGATTTCAGCCACTTCTTTAAGCTTATTGCGCAGCACTTTGTTGATGTCCGTCATGTCATCAAAGTTGTCGCTGCAATAGTGGTACATCCATTTCATGACCTGATCGGCACGAAACGGCTTCTCGCCCATCTCTTTAAAGAACTCGCGCATCTGCTGACGGTTCAGGTCCAGCAGGTTAATTTTTCCATTTTTATTAGGAACCGCAGGAATGGCGACTTCGGAGGTATTCACTAATTCAGACATAATTTTTTCCGGCCTCGTTGTTACACGTTGTGGCCCTTGGTGGGTTGAAAAGAAACGCCCCGGTAAGCAGTCTGCTCGTCCGGGGCGTTGCATTGTACAAAGTCTGGCGCAGGGATGCCACGTTTGCACGCGGCATTTACGAAATTATTAGCGAGTGCGCGGGCACACTTCGCCTTCAGCGAAGAAGAACGCGATTTCGCGCGCAGCAGATTCAACAGAGTCGGAACCGTGGGTGCCGTTCTCGGTGAAGCTGTCTGCGTAGTCGGCGCGCAGAGTACCTGCCAGTGCGTTGTCCGGGTTGGTTGCACCCAGCAGATCGCGGTGACGCTGTACCGCGTTTTCGCCTTCCAGTACGGATACCACGATTGGGCCAGAAGTCATGAACTCGACCAGACCGTCAAAGAATGGGCGACCTTCGTGCTCAGCGTAGAAACCGCGAGCCTGCTCAACGGTCAGGTGCAGCATTTTGGTGCCAACGATCTTAAACCCTGCTGATTCAAAGCGAGCGAAGATGCTGCCAATAACGTTTTTTGCCACCGCGTTTGGTTTGATGATGGAAAAAGTACGTTCAATAGCCATTGATAACCTCTGTAAAATGTTCTGTTGTTTTTGCATACCTGAGTATGGTGTGGCGCGGATTATAAAGAGCAATAGCGCCATTGCCTATGGTTATGCATAACATTTTTTTAAAATGAGACGAAGATTAGCAACAGCTCGTATTTCGCATACCGTGTTGATGATGAAAACAGAGCGGACACTGCTTTTCATCAGACGTAAATGACCAGAAATGACGGTGGCACGTCAGGCAAACGGCTTCATATGCCGGTATGGTCACGCTTTTCGCTGTTCCTTCTGTTTGCGTCACGTTTATCGCCGCATGCTGGCATACCGCTTCGCAGCCGCCGCACCCCGTACAGCGTCCGGTTTCCACGACCAGTTCAGCGTTCTCAAACCGAATCGCGTTTTCCGTACAACTCCGCCAGCACGCGCCGCAGAGTACGCAGGATTCGGTATCGAGAGTTATCTCTGCCTCGCTAAACGCAGAAAACGCCCTGCGCAGCTCATGCTGACCGGGCACGACGCTACAGACCCGGACATCCTCACGGGGAACGTGCATCAGCGCACGCCGGGCGGTATTAACCTCGTTGACGGGTATATGTTTAAACGCCCACGCCGCTTCACCGCGTCGACGAAGCGCCAGATTCAGCCGGGCAATCGCCAGCAACCAGTCAGGATTCTGTTCCGCGTCGATACTGATAAAACGAACGTGGTACTGCGCGTGCCACAGCAGAAGCTCATTCACCCCTGGCGCACGATCAGTAAACGGCCCAACAAGCGTATCGCCACTCAGAAAGCGTTTTCGCGGCGTGATGCCGGTGATGGCCCCAGCGGGGCAGACGAACAGGCAGTCACCGCATTCAATACAGCGGCTGTCATCAACCGAGACGCCTGAGTCGGTAAAAGAAAAAGCCTGCACAGGACAGACGTCCGCGCAGGCGAGGCAGGAAGAGTGGCGAAAACGGCGACGGACGCACGCATGCGTCACGTCCATCGCCGGGGCAAAGGTCAATCCGCCCATCAGCCAATACTGAAGAAAACAAAGCGCAGCATCAGCTCACCGACAATCAGCAACGCGCCTCCCAGCAGTATGGGAGATCGCGCCGCTTTCAGACCGCCCGCAGCAAAGCACAGCATACCCGCAACGGATACGCACCAGCTCAGCAGATGAACGGTTCGCAGTTGCTCCAGCATCTGTAGCGGTGCATGAGGGAACGTCACCACGGTGTGGTCCATAGCCGTAATATCTGCCAGCCAGACGGGCTGCATCACCAGACGCACAAGCACCAGCAGCGTGATAATGACAACCGCCGCACGCACGGTTGACTGGGAACGCGTCCCAACGGCCATGCAGGCTGAGCCGATAATCCCCACCGAACCGATAAACAGCACCAGAGTGTTAACATGCTGCCATGTCACCACGGATGCGTGCATGTAGATCTGCGCCATGCAGAACACATCCACCAGCCCGACAAGACCTGCCACAACCAGCAGTGGCTTCCAGCCAGGCTTTTTGACAAACATCAGCAGCGTTGCGAGGCCAAGTGCCGCAAGATAAAGACTGGCAAAGATAATCTCACGGCTCAGCCAGGAGCTGGATACGTGGCGCAGCGCGTTAAAAGCATTAAGCGGATAGCCCATGTGCAGCGCGGAGGCAAGCAGCCCCAGGCTCGCCAGCACAAACGCTCCGGCAGCCGGCAGCAGCGCGCTACGTTGCGTGCTTCCGAACGCCAGCCACAGCGTAACGCCAACCGATCCTTGCAGGAACAGCGTAAAAATCAGCAGCGGTAACTCATGCATGACATTTCCCCTCTTTCTCTGCGCCCTGATGCGCTTTGATCACCAGGTTTGGTTTGGTGATGGAGGAATCAGGCAAGCCTTTCACATCACAGACCGCACCATACTTCGCCCGCAGTTCATCAATCGGCCCGAATTTAATCGCTTCGAGTGGACAGGTTGCCACACAGACGGGCTGCTCTCCCTTCGCCTGGAGATCCACGCAGAAATCACATTTGGACATCTGCCCGGTCTGCTCGTTGAGCTGTGGCGCGCCGTAAGGGCAAGACCACGCGCAGTAGCCGCAGCCGACGCACTTATCAGTATCAACGCGCACAATGCCGTCTCCCGGACGCTTGTGCATCGCCGTGGTCGGACAGTTTTTAGTGCAGATTGGGTCTGCACAGTGGTTACAGGAAATAGAGAGCGTGTAGGCAAACACATTGTTGCTGACGCCGCCCTGCCCGGTTGGGATGAAATTCCCGCCATTGACTTCATAAACGCGACGGAAACGACGTCCGACCTCAAGGTTGTTTTTATCTTTGCACGCCACCTGGCATGCCTTGCAGCCCGAGCAGCGAGAAGAGTCGATATAAAAACCCAGCTGTTTGTCGCTCACCGGTGCGTAATGTTTAAACTGACTCATGCTTTAGCTACCTCCACCAGCATGGTTTGATGGGAATTCCCTTTCGCAAGCGCGGTAATACGGGCGGAACTGAGCACGTTCGCGCAGCCGCCTTTATCGATACCCTGCTCGTCCGGCTGCCACCAGGCGCCTGCCTGCATGGCCACCACGCCTGGAATGATGCGCGGCGTGACCTCCGCCGGGATCTCGCAAATGCCGCGCGCGTTATGAATACGCACGGTATCCCCCTGCGCAATGCCGCGCTTTTGCGCATCCTGCGGGTTGATCCACAGCTTTTGCTGCTGCGCCTCAATTAACCACGGGTTGGCGTACTGGGTGGAGTTAGCGCGGTTTTTCCCTTTCCAGGTGATCAGCTGGAGCGGGAAGGTTTTCGCCAGCTCGTCTTCCGGCCCTTCATGGGCAGGCACGTAGTGCGACAGCGCCGGAATTTCCGGGTGATGCATGTCGTACAGACGCTTCGAGAAGATCTCAATTTTTCCGGACGGCGTCGGGAACGGATGATTCTGCGGATCGCGAATGTTGTCTTCAAAGGCAACGTACGGCGCGCTTTTGAAAAGATGCTGACGCTTCTTCTGTAGCGTCGCGAAGTCCGGCAGGTTTTCATCCGGCATGGACAGCCGCGTCTGCTCCCAGATGTGCTCAATCCACGCTTTTTCGTCACGGCCCTCGCTGAACGCTGGCTCGACGCCAAGCTTAGCAGCGACCTCCCGCAGCCAGTCGTAGTCTGAACGGCGTTCAAATTCAGGTTCAATGAGCTTTTCTGACAGGATCAGATAGCTTGCCGTGCCCCAGGTTTCGCCGATATTCCAGCGTTCCATAAAGCTGGTTTCCGGCAAAAGCAGGTCGGCGTATCTGGCGCTAGGCGTCATAAACAGATCGCTTGCGACGATAAACTCGATTTTCGACTCGTCTTCCAGGACACGGGTTGCCTGATGAAGATCCGGGTTCTGGTTAGCCAGATAATTGCCCGCCAGCGAGAACAGGATGCGGATATTGCTGTCCAGCTTCTCAGCATCCTTCAGGCCATCTTCCGCGGTTACCTTAGAAGCATCATCAGCAGCCTGCACCCAGTTCATGACCGAAATTTTGGCTTTGACCGGGTTGTCCGGCATCTCTGGCCCGGCCGCAAATTTGCGGTTTGCGCAGCCTCCATAGCCTGCTGCCCAGCCGCCTTTCACCCCAACGTTACCCGTCAGCGTGGCCAGTATCGTCGAGCCGCGCGCGGTGCGCTCGCCGCAGTTGTGACGCTGCGGTCCCCAGCCCTGGATCAGCGCGGCGGGTTTGGTGGTTGCGTAGTCGCGCGCCAGCTGACGAATAGTTTGTGCAGGCACGTGAGTGATTTTCTCTGCCCACTCGGGCGTTTTCGCCACGCCATCCTTTGCACCGCTCAGGTAAGCCATCAGGGATTCATTGGCCGGAACGCCTTCTGGCATGGCGTCTTCGTCAAAGCCCAGGGTGTAGCGTTGAATAAAGTCGCGATCGTGCAGATTCTCCGTGACGATCACATACATCATCGCGTCCATCAGGGCGTTGTCCGTGGCAGGAAGCAATGGGATCCACTGATCGGCAAGGGAGGAAACCGTATCGGAATAGCGTGGGTCAACAACGATAAAGCGCGTGCCGTTTTGCTTCATCTTCTGGTAGAAGTGGTTGCTGTGCCCGAAGATGGTTTCCGTCGGGTTATGCCCCCAGAGAATGACCAGTTTGGTGTCCAGCAGCGTGTCCAGAGAGCTGCCGCTGGCGGCGGTGCCATAGGTATACGGCGTTGCCGCCGCCGTGTTACCCATACTGACCGAGTGATAGCTTTCGAGATAGCCGCCGGTTAAGTTGAGCAGACGACGAACCATTTTATCGCCGGAAAAGGTCCCGCCGGACACCGCGGTGCCCACATGAACATAGCGTGACGCAGCACCGTATTTTTGCGTAATAGTTTTTAATTGATTCGCAATAAGGGTGGTGGCTTCATCCCAGGTAATACGTTCGAATTTTCCTTCGCCACGTTTACCCACGCGTTTCATTGGATATTTAAGCCGATCGGGATGATAAACAAATTTCCGATAAGCCCGACCCCGAACGCAGGCGCGCATCACTGGCATCTGCGGATCCAGCGCGTTATCCGGTCGCGTTGAAATTCGGGTCACAACGCCATCACTGACGTGAGCACGAATATCACACTTGCCGCCGCAGTCAAACGTACTACAGGTTTGCACCACTTTTTCTTCAGGCGTAGCGTCTGAAACCGCCGCGTCCTGTGCCTGTACTTTGCCGGTTTTGACGACAAACGGCAGGGCGGCGAGCGCCGACCCTGCCTGAATAAAATGACGCCGGGATATGGCGGGAATAAGCCCTTCTCCCTGATGTTTATTTTTTTTCATTGCTCGTTCCTTCAAATAAAAACGCATTCTCGTTTTTTTTCAGGAACGAATATTGATAATTATCAAGCTAACTCTTGAGGAGTAACACTTAGCGATCTAATTCAAAATTCACCGTCGCCGTTTGTCCTGTTTCATCTAATACAATTAATTGATATTTACCAGGCAAATATAATTGCAGTGAATAATTCTTCTGATGCCCGTCCAGCGGTTCGCCATTCAAAAACCACCATCGTTGCCCCTCCCCGCCGCTGGTTGAAACGTTGAGGGTAATATTTTTCTCACCTGGAAGACGTTTAATTACCGCCCCTTCTCTGACGCCTGACAACATCAGCGGCGCCGCATTATGGTTATCCAGCGGAGGGCAAATTGCTGAACGGGCGGGGAGACGAGCAGCCCGTTTTTCGGCAGCAGGCAGCCAGGGCTCCAGCGGCAGCGGCCAGACATCCAGCACTTTTTCTGTCGCATCAGGACAATCCGCCGCAACGCGTTTGCCTTCTTTATCCAGCCAGACCGGGAAACGGATCCCGCGAATACCTTCCTGTTCCGGCAGCAGCAGCGTAGGCGGTTCACTGCCTTCCAGCAGCCAGGTTGACAGCCGACGCCGACAGTTTTCGCTCCCTTCAGGCAGGGACTGGCCCCCCGGCCAGCAAATCACGCCCCGTCCTACGCTTGCGGGACGCGGATCGCGCGGCAGGCGCGCTTCATCCACCATCGAGCGGAACTGAAGCATGTTATTGACCTGATTCAGGAGCGGTACCGCGCTGGCGAAACCAAACTGCCCGGCAACGGGCGTGCCGTCCGGGCGTCCGGTCCAGATTCCGATGACATAGCGGGCATTCAGGCCGATGGCCCAGGCATCCCGGTAGCCATAGCTGGTGCCCGTTTTCCACGCCAGCGGCGCTACCTGGGGCAGCGCACTGTCCGGCAGGGGCTGTGCTTCATTAGCGAGAATGCGACGAATAATCCACGCCGCCCCCTGCGATAACAGCGGACGTTCGATCAGCGGATCGCCCGGCTGTAAACGCAGCCGGCCCGCCTTACCCTGACGCGCAAAGGCGCTATAGGCGGCAGCGATATCAGCCAGGCGTGCGCCTGCGCCCCCCAGGATCAGAGAGAGATTGGGCTGTGCCCCCGCAGGCAGAATGAGCGGTAATCCCGCGTTGCTCAGCATTCCGGCAAAACGTTTTGGGCCGTACGCTTCCAGAACCTGCACCGCAGGCAGGTTGAGGGAACGCACCAGGGCTTCGCTCATACTGACCGGCCCATGGAAGCCGCTGTCAAAGTTGCCGGGACGATAATCCCCCGTTTTTCTTGGCACATCCTGTAATAACGAAGCGGGATGGATCAGACCATCGTCCAGCGCCATGCCATAGATGAATGGCTTGAGGACCGATCCCGGCGATCGGATCGCATTGACCATATCCACGTGGCTGAAACGGCTGTCATCATTGATATCTACCGAGCCTACCCAGCCACGCACTTTCATGGATGTATGATCCACGACGATCATCGCCAGCGAACTGCGGGCAGGCAGGCGTGATTTCCAGTTCATTGCCAGCTCTTCAAGCTGTCGTTGCAAAGCTGCATCCAGCGTGGTGACTATTTTTGTGTCACGACTTTTACTCAGCATCATGCGGGAAAAGAGCGGCGCCAGTTGCGGCATCTGCCGGGGGGCCAGCCAGACCGGCTCTTCACGGGACTCTTTCACCTGCTTCTCAGACCAGACGCCCTGAGTCAGCATACGGTCGAGCACTTTGTTCCGCGCCGCTTCGGCACGTTCCGGCCAGCGATCCGGGCGCAGACGGCTGGGTGCCTGCGGCAGCACTGCCAGCAGCGCCGCGTCGGAATAGCTCAGCTGAGACGGCGGTTTGCCAAGGTAAGTCCAGCTTGCCGCGCCCACGCCCTGCAACGTGCCGCCAAACGGGGCACGGTTAAGATACAGCGTCAGGATTTCACGCTTGGAGAGATGCCACTCCAGCTGCATCGCCCGCCACAGCTGACGAATTTTACCGCCAAAGGTACGCGGATGCGGATCCAGCAGGCGCGCCACCTGCATGGTAAGCGTGCTCCCGCCGGAAACCACTCTCCCGGAGGTGAGATCCTGCCAGGCGGCACGCAGTACAGAAAGCGGATTGACGCCCGGGTGATCCCAGAACCAGCGATCTTCATACTGGATCAGCGCCTCAAGATAGCGTGGGGAAACCTCTTCAATGGTAACCGGATAGCGCCAGATGCCTTCGCTGTCGGCAAAACGCCACAACGGAACACCCTGCTCATCCACCACCACTCGCGCAGGGTTGACCTCTTTCAGGGGCAACGGCCACACGCGGTCAGCGACGACAATCAGCCCCCCTGAAACGAGAAGCGCTCCCGCCAGCCACAGCCAGCGGGAGCGAATCAGGCGTGCTATCCGCATCTTACGGAACAACGATCAGCGGGCCACTGGCCGCCCCCGTTGCCCGCCACTGCGGAACGTACATGGACTCGACCATCGGAACAGGCACCTGGTAGGTTCCCGGCGTAACGGCACGGGCCAGGTAAACCAGCGTGACCGGCTGACCTTCATTGACCGGCACCGCGGCCACAAAGCGATCGTCGCGGAATTCCATGTGCTGAATATCAGACTGTTGCATCTGATTCAGCAGGTTTTGCACTTCACTGCCGCTGTCCTGCAAGCTGGCGCTGCTGCTCGCCAGATTCTGGTTTTCCAGCTCCAGACCTGCCGGGAGCAGATCCACCACCAGCGCATCCGGCACGTTCTGGCTGGCCTTCACTTCCAGCCATACCAGAACCAGTTCACCGCTCTTCAGAGAAGAGAGCGACTTGCTGCTGCCGTCTGTCGCCAGGATATGACGTTCAATCTGCAAGACATTAGAGGATGGCTGAGGCGCATACTCCGGATAGCCAGTAGTGTCCAGTCGTACCCACAGCGGCGTAGTGCCGGTATTCGTCATCTTCAACGCACCAATCTGATCGCCGTTCAGGTTTTCTACCTGCGCTTTATCACTGCTCTGGGTCTGTTCAGAGAGAGAGGTCGTTGCCTGCCACGCACCTGACAAGGTTTGCAGTGATCGTCCGGCCAGGAACAGCGCATTGCTCTCCTGGGTAGACAGCCAGCGCTGGCTGAACGCGTCTTCAGATAACGCGTTCAGCAGCCTGTTTTGCGCATCCGGCAGCAGCTTGTACTCTTCCAGCAGGGAGAGCATCAGGGCATTATCACGCAGCTGGCTGCCGTAATCCGCCATCCAGTTTCGGCTGTCGTTACGGGGTGTTTTGAGAGCCAGATCCAGCGCCTGCTGGCTGCGCGGTGCATCCCCCATCAGTTTGAGTGCCATGCCCAGCTGCATCAACGGAAGCCCGGAAGCAGCCTGAGCGTGGCGCTCCCAGATTTCACGCAGCGCACCGAGCGGCGCTTTTTGCTGACGCGCCAGCACCAGCGAAGCATACGCCTGGACAGCAAATTTGCTGGCCTGGGTGTCGTCGCTGTAGCGGATGGACATCATGCCCGGATCCTGTAAATAGCGCAGCAGTCGGCTGTTGGCGTTATTCACCGCCTCGGCAGGCACGCTGTAACCCTGCTCCCCTGCCCGCACCAGGAAGTCCGTGACATAGGCGGTCAGCCAGTACTCTTCCGGGCCGTTTTTATCCCACAAGGCAAAACCGCCATCGTCACGCTGCATTTGCAGCAGACGGGAGATCCCGATATCAATGGCCGCACGGCGTTTATCGTCGGTATCGCCTTTAATGCCCAGTGCCTTCAGCTGTGCCGCGTTGGTGTAGAGGGACGGGAACAGGCCGCTGGTGGTCTGCTCAAGACATCCATACGGATAGGCCTGAAGTTCACGTATGTAGCGCGCCAGGTTCAAAGGTGGTTTACCGCTGAGCAACAGCTGCCCCTGTAGCGTGGCAGGCGAGAAACCGTCGATATGCTGTGCTGGCGCACTCCAGGATTCGCCAGGATTCAGCATCGTGCCCGTATTCACGGTTTGCGCCGGGAATGCGGGACGCACGCCAATTTTCCAGCTCTTCTGCTGCGGCGCAAACGTCTCACCTGGGAGCTGAAGGCCCGTCACCTGAGCAGTCACTTCCCCATCGCCATAGCCCTCCAGGGCACGCACCGGTATAAACAGGGTGCTACGTGCGCCAGGCGGCAGCTTAACCGGCTCTGGCTGAGCACCTTCGAGCGACAACTTACCGGCTGCGGTTAACGTAATGCTCAGCGTTTGCGGCTGGTCAGTCAGGTTAGTCAGGTCCAGCGTCAGGCGGGAGGTATCGCCACTTGCGAGGAACCGCGGCGTGTTAAGCTCGGTGATAATCGGAGCCGCCACAATGATTTCGCTTTCGCTGCTGCCAAAATCGTCTTCCGTCCAGGCCTGCGCCATCAGACGCAGTTCACCGTTGAAATCGCCAATCGGCAGCGTGATGGTGCCTTCGCCGTTGGCATCAAGCGTAACCGGCTGCGCCTGCTGGGCAATAATGGTGACATGGTTCACCGGTGGCTTACCGCCGCGTTTCAGTTCATCGCCGTCTCCGCCAAAGCGCAGTGCGGCCAGACGTCCCTGACCTTCAATCACCTGGCCGTAAACATCATAGATGTCCGCGCCATAGCGCTTCTGACCGAAGAAAGCTTGCCACGGATCCGGCGTGACGTAGTCGGTAATGTTCAGCACGCCGCTATCGACAGCCGAGACCAGCACGTTCACCTTCTGTGGCACAGCCCCCTCTTTTACGCTGGCTTTCACTTTCACAGAAAGCGTCTGGTTCGGACGCATTTTTTGCGGGTTATCCAGTGCGATGTTCAGGCGACGATTTTCGTCCCCCATTGGCAGATGCAGCAGGCCAACCGCCCGTTTTGGCGTGGCGGATTTTGATTTATCGCCAGGACGAACCACCAGCGTGCTGAGATAGAGATCGTGACGTTTCCAGGCCTTGTCGACCGGGATAGCGAGATCCAGACCGTTAGCCGGTACGTCGATCTCTTTCCACCACAGCGGCCCTTCACTGGACTCGATCATCGCATAGCCCTTGCCTGCGGCCGGCGCGGCGATGTGCAGTTGGATGGTATCGCCTGGCTGATAGGATGGCTTATCCAGTTTCAGCGTCACGCGGTCAGGGCGCGCGGCCCCGGTGCCGTCGCTGTTATCCTGCCAGCTGTAGCCTGCCCAGAAGCGCACGCTGCTGACCATGTCATCAGGGGCTTTCACTTCCAGACGGTATGAGCCCCACTCCACCGGGAAGGTGACTTTACCGGTTTCATCGGCCTTGAGGTTTAGCTCCTGCTCGCCCTCAACCAGATCTTTTTGATCAAACTGAGACTGCCAGCCCTCACTCTCGGACCAGTTCCAGAAGTAGTCACGACGCTCGCGAATCAGTCGTACCTGTAATCCGGAAACGGCCTTTTTGGCTCCGCTGGCATCGGCATAGACGATGTCGAAGCTGGCGTTGCCGTTCTCGTCGACGATCGGCTGGTTGACGGTAGTATCGGTGCGGTAGTCGTAAACCGCCTTGCTGGCGAACTGAGGGCGAATACCCGGCAGCTCAGCCGCCGGCCAGATAGCCTGCTCAGCGCGTCGCGTTACCGGACGCCCACCTGATTCCAGCAGGCTGGCCTGCAAAATCAGTTGCAGCGGCGAGTGCGCCTCTTTCCACTGGCTTTCGGTGGTAACCTGTCCGCGCCCCTGTTCGTCCAGCGTAAGCTGCACTTCATCCAGGCTGCGGCTCAGGTTCTCCTCGGCAATATCACCGAACTGGAAGCCAGGCAGCGCAGGCACCGCGTCACGTAGCGGACGCAGGAAAAGCTGGCCTTGCAGAGAATTGCCGTTAGCTGGCGCGCCGTACAGGTAATAGCCGACCACGTTAAAGTCGACGTTATCCTGCGGTGAAACCGGCGTTTTTTGTCCACTCAGGTTGAGCGCCATGCGCTCAGGCATAAAATCTTCGACGTGGAAATCCCACATGCGCTGCTGGTTATCCCCCGTATTCGCGCGAATATGCCACATGCCGGTCTGGGCGCCGCTATCAAGCGAATAGTTGAAGCGATAAAGGCCATTCTCAGGTTGCACAACGACCGTACGCGCCACCTGTCCGTCCGGACGCAGCACGTCAAGTTTTACCGGTTGATCGGGAAGCGGTTTGCCATCGCTGTCGCGAAGCAGGCCGTTAAGGATCACCGTTTCACCCGGACGATAGAGATCGCGCGGGCCAAACATAAAGAACTGTTTGCTGTAACCCGGGTTACCGGCGATATCAAACTCCGCCAGATCCAGCGCCGGAAGTTTGAGATCAAGAAGCGTGGTCTGGCCATCTTTACTGGCCAGGATCAGCGCGGCTTCTTTATCGGTTTCCAGTTTCGCATGACCATCGGCGTCGCTGTTCGCCTCGGCCAGAGTCTGCCCTTTATCGTTCAGAAGGGTAATGGTCACGCCTGACTGCGCCGCACCGTTTTCAAGACTCTGGGTGAAGATGTCCAGGCGGTTATGATAACGGTGAGCGGACAGCCCAATATCACTTAAGGTAAAGAGCGTCGCGGCGTTACTGTAGTTATAGTGACCAGCCTGATTCATCACGGCGATATAGACGCCAGACTGCTGGAGCGGCTTAATATCTTTGAGCGGCAGGAGCAGTTTTTCACGCGTGTTGCGCGCCGGATTGAGGTCGAAACGGCCGGTGTAGACCAGTTCCGCCATCTTCAGCAGATTGTCAGATTCCCAGTTGGTCAGCGAGTTACGGTACTCCCACTGGCTGACAAACGAGGCCAGCGACTCCGGCTTAACGCGGTAGAAGTTCACGTCCACATTGTTGACGTTGAGCGCCATCACCGGCAACCCTTCCACCACTTTACCCGGCAGCAGCGATCCGCGGCTGGCGAATCCGACCGTCGGTTCAACATCCCGGGTGGTGATCGCTTTTTCATAGTCAATGCCGAATGTCGCTTTGTTCAGCGCCAGCAAATCACGTTCGACGGTGACAACCAGATTACGATTCGGCTCCAGATGGCGCAGGCGCAGCTCTTTCAGATTGGGGGCCAGTTCCCAGGCGCCGTCCACTTTGCCGCTTTTTTTATCCACCACATGTACCGTTTTCGCAAAATCCTGGCTGGGATCCAGCGGTACAGAGAAGGTCAGAACCAGCGTCGCGGCGCCGTCGAGTTGCACTTCCGAGGCATCCAGCAGCGTCAACGCCTTACCCTGACTCTGCGCGGCCAGCTTAGCCAGCTTTTCAGGATCCGGTGTTGCCGGGGTTTTCTTTTCTGATGCACTAGACGCTGCGGGGGCAGCGGCCTGAGGTTTGTCGTCGCTGTTATCACAGCCGACAAGCGTAAAGGTGGTGAGCAGCGCGAGAGAGATCGCAGCTAAGCGAAACGGTTTCATCCTGTGTCCCTGGCCTGAGGGGCCTGTTGGTCATCGTCCGGATAAGTATTATCCGCAAGTTTCGTTAATACAAAAAGTCCAATTTTATAATCTGGAAAGCACCTCGCAGAATGGCATCACGCAGCCACACCGTGATGGAACGGCGATCACAGCGCATAACGTCACATGTTACCTTTCACGTCATTTGTTTTTAAAACAAGAAGATAGCTGGATAAGTTCGCATCAGGCCTGCTAGTTTTATGTCCATGACGCACCCCGAGTGCGCGGTTCAATAAGAGAGAAAGCCATGAAACGAGCCGTGAACGCCCTACAAAATTTCGGAAAATCACTTTACGGACCTGTACTTATCTTACCCATCGTTGGCCTGTTTATCGCCTTTGGGAATGTGCTGGGTAACGGCAATCTGGCCGAGTACCTGCCGTTTCTCGGCCACCCGCTGATCCAGAGTGTCGGCCAGCTGATCGCCAAGTCTGCCGTGTCGGTGCTGGTCAACCTGGCGCTGGTGTTTGCCGTTGGGATCCCCATTGGACTGGCAACCCGAGACAAAGGCTACGCGGCGCTGATTGGGCTGGTAACTTTTATCGTGTTTATCAATGCCATGAACGTGACGTTACAGCTTCAGGGGGAACTGGCTCCTGCGGAACAGATGAAAGCCGCCGGACAAAGCATGGTGCTGGGCGTCCAGGTGCTGGAAATGGGCGTTTTCGCCGGGATCCTGACCGGGGCGCTCTCCGGTTATCTGTACAACAAATATTCCGGTGTCCAGTTTAACGGCGCGATGGCGATTTACTCCGGCCACTGCTTTGTCGCGATTGTAATGCTGCCTGTCTCTATGCTGCTCGGCGTGATCATGAGCGAACTCTGGCCGTACGCACAGCATGGAATAAGCGCCCTGGCGCTGGCGATCAAAGGGTCCGGTCCGTTTGGCGTGGCGATCTACGGTTTCCTTGAACGCATTCTGGTGCCGACGGGCCTGCATCATCTGGTCTATACGCCGTTCCTGTATACCGAACTGGGCGGTACGCAGGAGGTGTGCGGTACGGCTTACCAGGGCGCGCGCAATATCTACTTCGCCGAGATGGCCTGCCCGGACGTGAAGCAGCTCAGCAGTACCGTGGTGTGGGATGCGCGCGGCATCAGCAAAATGTTTGGCCTGCCTGCCGCGGCGCTGGCGATGTATATGACCGCCAGGCCAGAGCGTAAAGCGGCGGCGAAAGCGATTCTGATCCCGGCGGCGCTGACCTCGCTGCTGGTCGGCGTAACCGAGCCGATTGAGTTCTCCTTCCTGTTTGTCGCCCCGCTGCTGTTCGTGGTGCATGCGGTGCTGACCGGTATCGGCATGATGCTGTTCTCGCTGTTTGGCGTTCACGCCATCGGCGCCAACGGGATTATCGATTTCATCCTCTACAACCTGCCGCTCGGCACGGAGAAGTCCAACTGGCCCATGTACATCGTGGTCGGGCTGATCATGTTCGCTCTTTATTTCGTGGTATTCCGCTTCCTGATCCTGCGCTTCAACATGAAAACGCCGGGGCGTGAAGATGAGGACCAGGAGACACGCCTTTACAGCAAGCAGGAGTACCAGGCGAAGGGCAATAACGACGGGCTGGGCGAATCGATCGTTGTGGGTCTGGGCGGTCGGGAAAATATAGAGGTAGTGGATAACTGCTACACCCGCTTACGCGTCACGGTGAAGGACGTCGCCATCATCGACGAACCGCGCCTGAAAGCGACCGGCGCGAAAGGGATAATCAAACAAGGTAACAACGTTCAGGTGGTCTACGGGCTGCATGTCAAAAAAATGCGAGAAGCCGTTGAGACGTTTCTCTGAAAGGAGCTAAAGATGTTTACACCCCCATTCATTCTGTCGATTGCCGGCGGCGGCAGCACCTACACGCCGGGCATTGTGAAAAGCCTGATGGTGCGCCTGCAGGATTTCCCGCTGGCCGAAATTCGCCTGTACGATATCGACGAGGCGCGCCAGAACACCATTGCGCCGGTCGTCGAGAAGGTCATTCGCGACCACAGTCAGTGCATCACATTTACCGTCACCAGTGACCCAGAAGTGGCCTTTAGCGGCGCGCATTTTGTCTTCGCCCAGATGCGCGTCGGGCAGTACAAGATGCGCGAGCAGGATGAAAAAATTCCGCTGCGCCACGGGGTGGTGGGCCAGGAAACCTGCGGCCCCGGCGGGCTGGCCTACGGCCTGCGCACGATCCTGCCGATGGTGGAGCTTATCGATCTGGTCGATCGCTACGCGCACGAGAAAGCCTGGATCGTGAACTACTCCAACCCGGCGGCGATTGTCGCTGAGGGTGTGCGTCGCCTGCGCCCCAACGCACGCGTGCTGAACATCTGCGATATGCCGGTTGCCGCGATGCGCAATATGGGTGCCATTCTGGGCGTGGATCGTCATAAACTGGAGGTGGACTATTTTGGCCTAAACCACTTCGGCTGGTTTACCCGCGTGCTGGTGGACGGCGAAGACAAGCTCCCGGCGCTGCGTAAGCATATCGCGAAGTTTGGCCTGCTGACGGAAGATGCCGCAAAAACCGACCCGCAGCATTCCGATCCGTCATGGGTGAAAACCTGGCGCAACATCAAGCCGATTATGGATAACTTCCCGGAGTACCTGCCGAACCCGTATCTACAGTACTACCTGATGCCAAACCAGATTGTGGAGCATCAAAACCCGGACTATACCCGCGCCAACGAAGTGATGAACGGGCGCGAGAAAAAGCTGTTCGCCGCCGCCGAAGAGTACCAGCGCAGCGGGATCTTACCGGACGCCTTCCACGTAGGTGTTCACGGCGAATTTATCGTCGATGTCGCCTGCTCGCTGGCATTCAACCTGCGCCAACGCCATCTGGTGATGGTGGAAAACCGCGGGGCGATTACCAACCTGCCGTACGATGCGGTGGTGGAAGTGCCTGCCTATATCACTTCCGAAGGGCCGGAGCCTGTCCGCGTGGGTCAGGTGCCGCTGTTCCACCAGACGCTCCTGCAACAGCAGCTGGCCTCTGAACAGCTGCTGGTTGAGGCAACCATCGAAGGCAGCTACGAGAAAGCGTTGCAGGCGTTCACTCTGAACCGCACCGTGCCAACCATGGAGCACGCGAAAGCGATTCTGGATGAGATGATCGAAGCCAACCGCGACTACTGGCCTGCGCTGCAAAAGGCCTGGCAGGACGGTGAAGCGGTGAAAAAATAGGGGCTTGCTCGCGAGTTGAACGTGGTTAGCTTGTCGGTGTCAGAAAAAACACCGACAATCCTTTTTTACGGAAAAGAATGGAGGCAACCATGTCCACCTCATATTTTGTCGCTGCCGACTGGCTGATTGAGCACGGCGACGACCCGGAAGTTCAGATTATCGACGCGCGCATGGCCCCTCCGGGCCAGGAGCATCGTGACGTTCCCGCTGAATACCGGGCAGGGCACCTGCCTGGCGCGGTATTTTTTGATATCGAAGCCCTCTCCGATCACACCTCTCCCCTGCCGCACATGCTGCCTCGCCCGGAAGCGTTTTCCGTGGCGATGCGCGAGCTGGGCATCAGCAAAGATAAACATCTTGTTGTTTACGATGAAGGTAATCTGTTTTCCGCGCCGCGAGCGTGGTGGATGCTGAAAAACTTCGGCGTGGAAAAGGTATCGATTCTGGCGGGCGGACTTGCAGGCTGGAAGCGCGACGAACTACCGCTTCAGCAGGGTGACGTCACGCTGCCGGAAGGGGAGTTTGATGCCACGTTTGACGCTAACGTGGTCAAGCGCCTGACCGACGTGCTGGTCGTGAGCCACGAAAACACGGCGCAAATCGTCGATGCGCGTCCCGCTCCACGTTTCAACGCAGAAGCGGACGAGCCGCGACCGGGACTGAAACGAGGACATATCCCGGGGGCGCTGAACGTGCCGTGGGGCGATCTGGTGTTTGAAGGCGAGCTGAAAACCACCGATGAATTGCGTGCCATTTTTGAACGTCAGGGCGTGGATTTGCATCGTCCGGTTATTGCAAGCTGCGGCTCCGGCGTAACGGCCTGCGTGGTGATCCTGGCGCTGGCAACCCTTGGCGCAAATGACGTGACCCTGTACGACGGCGCCTGGAGTGAATGGGGTGCACGAGACGATCTGCCGGTTGAACCGGCGAAATAATGGATAACCGCCTGGCAACGCTGTTAACGCGCGGGTCGTCGCTGACCCGCGCGGAGTATCGCGTCCTCGCCCACCTCACTGAGCATCCATTGCTGGTGGGCAACATCACGGTGCGCGAGCTGGCGCAGGCGACATTTGTCTCTACCGCGACGATTATGCGGCTGTGCCAGAAGCTGGGGTTTAGCGGCTTTAGCGAGTTTATCTGGCACTGCAAGCAGTTGCTTTCTGACACGCCGCATATCACCGTACAGCCTGAGCAACATGCGGAAATGCCCGCGCTTTTTACCCGGTTCGTTGCCAACTATCAGCAGACCTTCCAGTGGGTCACTCAGGACAAACGCCAGCAGTTTGCCAGCCTGCTGCGCCAGAAAGAGAGCTTCTTTCTCTACGGCGCCGGGTTTTCGTACCTTTTTGCCGAGTACCTGACCAAGAAGTTGCAGGTGCTAGGAAAAACGGCGTTCATCTCCGGGCCGGGAGACAGCCGGAATATTTTTCTCAGCAACGCCGCGCGCTATCAGGTGTTTATTGCCGTTTCACGCAGCGGCGAAACGGAGCAGGTACTGGATAAAGCGCGGATCGCCAAAAACGTCGGCATGACGATCGTCGCGTTTACCCGCGCGTCGGCCAATACGCTGGCGGGTATGGCGGACGTGCATTTTGCTCTCTATGACGAAGCGGTACATTTCGCCGCCGAAGCCGCAGGTGTGACGTCGTTTGAGTCGAATCTGGTGCTGCTGATGGATTTACTGCTGCTGGAAGCAACGGGGTGAAGATCACCCCGCTGTAATCAGATAATGCGGTTGGTCTTAAGATCGCGCAGGAAGCCGCCCCAGCGACGCTCGTAGAACGGGGTGATGTGCTCGGTAATAAAGTGGCTGATCCCCTTCTCACCTTTCTTCACCTGACAGATATCAATCGGCTCATCGCCCGGCAGGGTGTCGGTCGCCACGCTTCCCGCCGCCTGGATGATCTCGTCGATATCGCCGTCGGCCTCAATCCCTATCAGCAGAACAGGCTTTTCGTCAGCGCTCTCTTTGATGGAGCAGAGAAACGCGCGTTTTACCGGCTTGATGGTTTTAAACAGCGTGGTCAGGGAGTCAATCATCTGCGCGGGCGGCTCGGCCACTTCAGACAGCAGCAGCGTTTCGCCCCCTTCCAGCACCTCCTGAGTGCTGAGCGGGTTGCCCTCGTCACCAATCAGGTGGCTGATTTCGCGCGGAGTAAACTCTTTCCCGGTCGGCAGTTTGGCGTTGAGGAACAGCGTCTGCCCCAGGGTCATTTCGAACAACGTGCGCACCGGCATCACCACGAACGCCTGTTCGTCTTCTACCGCTTCCTGCAAGGCCTCGAGCGAGGTAAAGAACGGGATCACCGACGTGCCGTCGTCTTTCTCCCAGTGCAGCAGATCCAGCGCGCTGTCTTCGACAACCTGCTCCCCTTCCGCTGCGGTGCCCGGCACCCAGACGGTGGATTCCAGCAGCGTGCGGAAAAAGGCCGGACGGTGGGCGGGCTCGGTCGCCGCCTGCTCCAACAGGGTTTCTAATTCGTTTTTGGTTTCTGACATAACAATTCCAGATGTCGAATTTCCCCCTCACCCCTGCCCTCTCCCATGGGGAGAGGGTTAGGGTGAGGGCAAAGAGCATTACTCAGCCGTCAGCAGGTTCGCTACGGTACGCACGCCCAGACCGGTCGCACCCGCAGACCACTGCTCAACCGCCGCTTTACGGTAGGTTGCGGAGCAGTCAATGTGCAGCCAGCCTTCATGGTAGTTCTCAACGAAGTGAGACAGGAAGCCTGCTGCGGTGCTTGCCCCCGCCGGGTACGCTGCGCTCGCGGTGTTGTTCAGCTCGGCGAAGTTAGACGGCAGCTGGCTGCGGTGGAACTCGGCCAGCGGCAGACGCCAGAACGGTTCGTTTTCCGCCGCCGCGCTGGCCAGCAGGCGAGCGGCCAGCTTGTCGTCGAAGCTGAACAGGGCGTGATAGTCATTACCCAGGGCAGTTTTCGCCGCGCCGGTCAGGGTCGCCATGTCGATAATCAGCTCCGGCTTCTGCGCAGAGGCGTCGATCAGGCCATCGGCCAGCACCAGACGGCCTTCGGCGTCGGTGTTCATCACCTCAACGTTTTTACCGTTGCGGTAGCGAATGATGTCGC
This sequence comes from Enterobacter sp. BWH52, assembly GCF_001037565.1. NCBI lineage: Bacteria > Pseudomonadati > Pseudomonadota > Gammaproteobacteria > Enterobacterales > Enterobacteriaceae > Enterobacter > Enterobacter sp. BWH52. Next base: position 3,329,292 of record NZ_KQ089854.1, read on the forward strand.
CCAGCTTGAAGGCGTTGCCGCTCACCATGTTGTCCGCGCAGCACAGGTAGAGCTTCACGCGCTTGTTCAGGCCACGGGTGATGGCGAAGGCCAGCGCGCCGGTAATGGTCGCCGCGCCGCCCATGTCGGACTTCATGGAGTCCATGAATGCGCTCTGCTTCAGGCTGTAGCCGCCGGTGTCGAAGGTGATGCCTTTCCCGACCAGACAGGCAAAGACCGGGGCTTCTTTGTCGCCGGTTGGGTTGTAATCCAGCGCCAGCAGGACCGGAGGACGCTCTGAGCCACGGCCCACGGTGTGGATACCCATGTAGTTCTGCTCGCGCAGGTCTTCCCCTTTAGTGATGCGGTAGGACATCTTTTCGCCCGCCACACCGCACAGCAGGTCAACGGCGCGCTGCGCCAGCTGTTCCGGCCCCAGCTCTTCCGCCGGTGCGTTAATGGTGTCGCGCACCCAGTCGATAATGTTCAGGCGGCTTTCCAGCTCTTTCTGACCGGCTTCGTCGAGGTTCGCCCACTCAATTTTACGGGTGCCTTTCGGCCCTTTGTAGCCTGCCCAGAACGCCCAGCTGCGGTCGGTGTCCCAACCTTCCCCTTCCAGCGACACATGCTTAATGCCAAGGCCGTCAATCTTACGCGCGGCGCGCTGGATCAGGCCCAAATCATCGTTGCCCGTCAGGTGCAGGGTAATGCCGTCGTTATTAATGCTGTAGGTGGCTTTCTCGCCCCAGCGCGCGTCGGCAGGCTGATTCGAGAGCGTAATCTTCATCGCTTCGGTCATTTTATTTATCCTTATTAGCAACTAGCAAACGGGCCGCCTGAAGGCAGCCCGTTTTGTTATTTATTCTGCTTCATCTAACCAGACTAACAGAATCGCCTCCAGAATTTTTTCATTGGATGCGTTTGGATCGTCGTCGAAATCCTCTAAATCGCAGATCCACTGGTGCATGTCGGTGAATCGTACGGTCTTCGGATCGAGATCCGGGTTCGCGTCGTAGAGCGCTTCGCCGATTTCACGGCTGTCTGTCCACTTCAGTCCCATATTAGTGCTCGCGTGCGTGGTTGATGGTGTAGCGTGGGAACTCCACGACCAGATCTTCATCGGTCACCGCGGCCTGGCAGCTTAAGCGGCTGTCTGGCTCCAGACCCCATGCTTTATCCAGCATGTCGTCTTCGTCTTCGGTGCTCTCGGCGAGAGAGTCGAAACCTTCACGCACGATGCAGTGGCAGGTGGTGCAGGCACAGGATTTTTCACAGGCGTGTTCCACTTCGATACCTGCACGCAGGGCTACATCGAGAATGGTTTCACCGGTCTTCGCTTCCAGAACAGCACCATCCGGACAGAGGTCCGCATGAGGCAAAATTACAATCTTTGGCATATTAAACCTCGTCCACGGACTGGCCTTTCAGCGCGACGCGGACAGATTTGTCCATGCGGCGAGCAGCGAAGTCCTGGGTTTGTTTATCAACGTTTTTAATGGCTTCTTCTATCGCGTCAGCGTCATTGCCTTCGGCCACGGCGCTTAAGCGCGCGGCAGCGTCGTCAATCACCTGGCGCTCAGCGGCGCTTAACAGCGCGGCATCGGCAGCGAGCGCCCCGTTCAGGCTTTCCAGCACGCGTGCGGCTTCAACTTTTTGTTCCGCCAGCATACGCGCCTTCACATCCTGCTCGGCGTAGCTCATTGAGTCCTGAATCATGGAGGCGATTTCGCCATCGGTCAGGCCGTAGGACGGCTTAACCTGAATAGACGACTCGATACCGGTCGATTTTTCCATCGCCGTGACGCTCAGCAGGCCGTCCGCATCCACCTGGAAGGTGACGCGAATATGCGCCCCGCCCGCAGGCAGCGCTGGAATTCCGCGCAGCGCAAAGCGCGCCAGAGAGCGGCAGTCCTGCACCAGCTCACGCTCGCCCTGCATCACGTGGATGGACATCGCGGTCTGGCCGTCTTTGAAGGTGGTGAACTCCTGCGCGCGCGCCACCGGAATGGTGGTGTTACGCGGAATGACTTTCTCCACCAGGCCGCCCATGGTTTCTAAACCCAGAGACAGCGGGATGACGTCCAGCAGCAGCATTTCGCTGTCCGGCTTGTTGCCAACCAGAATATCGGCCTGGATAGCGGCGCCGACGGCAACCACTTTGTCCGGGTCGATAGAGGTCAACGGCGTGCGGCCAAAGAATTCGCCCACGCGCTCGCGCACCAGCGGCACGCGGGTTGAGCCGCCAACCATGACCACTTCCAGCACCTCGTTAGCCTCAACGCCCGCATCTTTCAATGCGCGACGGCAGGCCAGCAGGGTACGCTTAACCAGAGGCGCAATCAGTTCGCTGAACCGATCGCGGGTAATCTCACCCTGCCAGCCTGCGACGTTCACGCTGACGGACTGTGCATCGCTCAGGGCGATTTTGGCGTCGATGGCCGCATCCAGCAGTTCACGCTGCACGTGCGCATCGCTGCGATCGCTGATGCCCGCCTGCTCGCGGATGTAATCTGCCAGCAGATGGTCGAAGTCATCGCCGCCGAGCGCGGAATCTCCGCCGGTCGCCAGCACTTCGAACACGCCGCGGCTCAGGCGCAGGATTGAGATATCGAACGTCCCGCCGCCGAGATCGTAAACCGCGATCACCCCTTCCTGACCGGAGTCGAGGCCGTAGGCAATCGCCGCCGCCGTCGGTTCGTTCAGCAGACGCAGCACGTGCAGGCCCGCCAGACGCGCGGCGTCTTTGGTGCCCTGACGCTGTGCATCGTCGAAATAGGCCGGAACGGTGATCACCACGCCGTCCAGATCGCCGCCGAGCGTCGCTGTGGCGCGTGCCGCCAGCGCTTTAAGGATGTCAGCAGAAACGCGAATCGGGTTCAGCAAACCGGCTGACGTCGCGATCATCGGCAGGCCGTTTTCGCTGGCCTGTAGCTGATACGGCAGATGCGGGTAACGGGTCTGGATATCAGCCAGCGAGCGGCCCATCATGCGCTTAACCGAGCTGATGGTATTGGCCGGATCGCGCGCGGCGTTAGCGCGGGCATCAACCCCGACCGCGTGACCCTGCTGTTGGTAGTGGACTACAGAAGGCAGCAGATGGCGCCCCTGCTCGTCAGCCAGCGTTTCCGCCTGGCCGCTGCGAACGGTCGCCACGAGGGAATTGGTGGTGCCCAGGTCAATACCGACCGCCAGACGACGCTGGTGCGGTGCGGCACTTAAGCCAGGCTCACTAATTTGTAATAAGGCCATAATTGCTTCCGAAATTAAAAATCGAGCAGCTTTTCTTCGAGTTGTTCAGCACTGCTTCGCAGTTTATCGAGAAAACGGAGTTTGCGCACAGTGTCTGCCGCCACGTCCCAGGTCTCGTTGTTCAGTTGCTCCACCATCTGCTGATGGCGGGTATCGAACATACCCTTTACGCGCGTGATAAAGCTTTCCAGGCGCGCTTCGTCTTTAGCCTGTTCAATTTCATCCAGCTCTTCGCGCAGCTCCAGTTGTTCCATCAGAAAGGCGGCGTCGCGCACGGTATGCTGTTCGCTCGCCAGATCGAAACCGTGAAGCGAGAGCAGATATTCTGCACGCGCCAGCGGATGACGCAGCGTTTGCCAGGCCTGGTTGATGGTGGCGGAGTGTGATACCGCAGCCAGTTGCTCTGCCTGCGTCCCGCTGGCGAATTTATCCGGATGGTACTGACGCTGGAGATCCTGAAAACGGACCGTCAGCGCCTGGAGATCGATCGGGTATTGAGCGGGTAGTCCGAAGAGAGTGAAGTAATCCATAACAATCTCAGGGGTAGCCTGTTAGAACAAACCCCACGCGTAGCAAAGCCACGGTGGGGTTTCGGATGACGCGCGGTTAAACGTGGAAGCTTTCGCCGCAACCACACTCGTCTTTGACGTTCGGGTTCGTGAATTTGAACCCTTCGTTCAGGCCTTCTTTTACGAAGTCCAGCTGAGTGCCGTTGAGGAATTGCAGGCTTTTGCCATCGACCACCACCTTCACGCCCTTGTCTTCAAACACGGTGTCATCAGACGCCGGTTCGTCAACAAACTCCAGTACGTAAGCCATACCAGAACAGCCGGAGGTACGTACGCCCAGTCGCAGGCCAAAGCCTTTACCACGGTTCGCCAGAAAAGAGCTTACTCGCGCGGCAGCGCTGTCGCTAAGGGTAATCGACATACTCAAACCTCAATTATTTTGCTTCACGTTTGCTTTTGTAATCCGCAATGGCGGCTTTGATCGCGTCTTCTGCCAGAATTGAGCAGTGAATTTTCACCGGCGGCAGTTCGAGTTCTTCAGCAATATCCGTGTTCTTGATTGCCTGTGCTTCGTCCAGAGACTTGCCCTTCACCCATTCGGTGACCAGGGAGCTGGACGCGATAGCTGAACCGCAGCCGTAGGTCTTGAAGCGCGCGTCTTCAATGATACCTTCATTGTTGACTTTGATCTGCAACTTCATCACGTCGCCACATGCTGGCGCACCGACCATGCCGCTACCAACAGATTCGTCGCTGTTGTCAAAAGAGCCAACGTTGCGCGGGTTTTCGTAATGATCGATGACTTTTTCGCTGTATGCCATGATTGAATTCTCCTTATGTACCGATTAGTGATGTGACCATTCAATGCTGTTCAGATCCACGCCCTGCTTGAACATTTCCCACAGTGGAGAAAGGTCGCGCAGACGGCCGATGGAGTTACGAACCAGCTTGATGGTGTAGTCAATCTCTTCTTCGGTAGTAAAACGACCTAAAGAGAAACGGATAGAGCTGTGTGCCAGCTCGTCAGTCATACCCAGCGCGCGCAGTACGTAGGATGGCTCCAGGCTTGCAGAGGTACAGGCAGAGCCGGAAGAAACGGCCAGGTCTTTCAGCGCCATGATCAGCGACTCGCCTTCAACATAGTTGAAGCTGACGTTGAGGATGTTCGGCGCGCCCTGCTCGAGATCGCCGTTCAGATACACTTCTTCCATATCTTTCACGCCGTCCCACAGACGGTTACGCAGCGTGCGCAGGCGTGCCATCTCGGTTTCCATCTCTTCTTTTGCAATGCGGTAGGCTTCGCCCATGCCCACGATCTGGTGAACAGGCAGCGTACCGGAACGCATGCCGCGCTCGTGACCGCCGCCGTGCATCTGTGCTTCGATGCGGATACGTGGCTTACGACGAACGTACAGCGCGCCGATACCTTTCGGACCATAGATTTTGTGACCGGAGAAGGACATCAGGTCCACTTTCAGCTGGCTCAGGTCGATAGGCAGTTTGCCCACGCTCTGAGTCGCATCCACGTGGTAGATGATACCGCGCGCGCGGCACATTTCGCCGATGGTCGCGATGTCTTGTACCACGCCGATTTCGTTGTTGACGTGCATGATGGAGACCAGAATGGTGTCATCACGCATCGCCGCTTCGAGCTCTTTCAGATCGATAATGCCGTTGCTCTGTGGCGCCAGATAGGTGACTTCGAACCCTTCACGCTCCAGCTGACGGCAGGTGTCCAGCACGGCTTTGTGTTCGGTTTTGCTGGTGATGATGTGCTTGCCTTTTTTCTGATAAAAGTTGGCTGCACCCTTGATCGCCAGGTTGTCGGATTCGGTCGCACCGGAGGTGAAAACAATTTCACGCGGGTCGGCACCGACCAGGTCAGCAATCTGATTACGGGCGATATCAACCGCCTCTTCAGCATGCCAGCCAAAACGGTGTGAACGGGAAGCTGGGTTACCAAAGTTTCCGTCCAGGGTCAGACACTGCATCATTTTCTCGGCAACACGCGGGTCCACCGGCGTGGTTGCGGAGTAATCGAGATAAATCGGTAATTTCATTGCTCTATAAACTCCGTACATCGCTTCAATGCAAGGAATCAGGCAACCGGCTGGATGTACGACCGAGTACGCGGGGTGTGACCACCCCGGCCTGATTCTGAATACTTATCTTTTTAATTACGCGCGCAGTTTAACGTCGATGGCGTCCTGCGTGCGGGTGCTGCGCTGTGAATCCTGACTATGCTGACGACCAGAGACATCCAGAACTTCCTGGTTATTCACCAGCTCACCGAGGGTGATGTTGTTCAGGAAGCCGGTCAGACGGTCGCTCAGATCGCGCCACAGCGCGTGGGTCAGGCATTTATCGCCGCCCTGACAGCCGCCTTTACCCTGGCAACGGGTCGCGTCAACGGATTCGTCAACCGCGCTAATCACTTCACCAACCGCAATACTGCCCGCGTCTTTACCCAGCAGATAACCGCCGCCCGGGCCACGAACGCTGGACACCAGTCCATTTTTACGCAGTCTGGAGAACAGCTGTTCCAGGTAAGAGAGGGAGATCCCTTGTCGTTCAGAAATATCAGCCAACGGAACCGGGCCCGCTTCGGAGTTGAGCGCAACGTCCAGCATCGCGGTCACGGCATAACGCCCTTTAGATGTCAGTCTCATGTCTTACTTAACCTCAAACTCGCCCCTGCCCGGGGTTTTTTATTGTAAAATGGGGGTATTGCATAGCAGGGCCAAGTCTGACATTCCTGACTAAATTGGTCAACTATTTACTTGACTGTTTTAGTCAGGTATTTAACCTTCTGTGCCTTCATAATATAGGTGCGGCCTGATGCCCTCACCCCAGCCCTCTCCCACGGGGAGAGGGGGAAATCGACACTACGCTTTGTTCTTCTGCTCAATCGACGCCAGAATCCCGCGCAGAATGTTCAGCTCCTGGCTTTCCGGGCGGGCGCGGGTGAACATACGGCGCAGCTTGTTCATCACCTGACCCGGGTGGCCTTCACGGATAAAGCCGGTTGAGAGCAGCGTCTGCTCCAGATGACCGTAGAAGCGCTCCAGATCGTCCACCAGCGGGTAGGCCGTCTCTTCTTTAGGTTCGACCGGTTTCTCCTGCGTCGCCAGCCATGCCATGCGCACTTCGTAGGCAATGACCTGCACCGCCATCGCCAGGTTCAGCGAGCTGTATTCCGGATTGGCGGCAATCGCCACGTGGTAGTGACACTTCTGTAGTTCCTCGTTGGTCAGGCCAACGCGTTCACGACCAAACACCAGCGCAACCGGCGCCTGTTCCGCTTCTGAGATACTTTTCAGGCCGCATTCGCGCGGGTCCAGCATCGGCCAGGGCAGCGTACGGGAGCGCGCGCTGGTTCCCACCACCAGACTGCAACCGGCCAGGGCTTCGTCCAGGGTGTCCACGATCTGCGCATTCCCGATCACGTCGCTGGCGCCGGCCGCCAGAGCAATAGCCTGAGAGTCTGGTTTCACCAGCGGATTAACCAGCCACAGGTTCGTTAAGCCCATGGTTTTCATAGCGCGGGCCACAGAGCCCATGTTGCCGGTGTGCGATGTTTCGACCAGCACGATTCGAATGTTTTGCAGCATAATTTTTAGATGTCTGGATTCAGTGTCTGAAGAATATTCGGGCATATTATCATAAACGAGAGACATAATCCGATCCCGCTGCTATACTCTGCGCCGATTTTCCTGTTCTTTAACATCCAGTGAGAGAGACCGATGCATCCGATGCTGACCATCGCCGTGCGCGCAGCGCGCAAGGCGGGTAATGTAATTGCCAAACACTACGAAACCCCAGACTCCGTAGAAACCAGCCAGAAAGGCAGCAATGATTTCGTGACTAACGTCGATAAAGCCGCAGAAGCGATTATTATCGAAACGATCCGCAAATCTTACCCGCAGCACACCATCATCACCGAAGAAAGCGGTGAACATGAAGGTACCGATCAGGATGTTCAATGGGTTATCGATCCACTGGATGGCACCACCAACTTCGTTAAACGCCTGCCACACTTCTCTGTGTCTATTGCAGTACGCATCAAAGGCCGTACTGAAGTCGCTGTTGTTTACGATCCAATGCGTAACGAACTGTTCACCGCAACCCGCGGTCAGGGCGCGCAGCTGAACGGCTACCGTCTGCGTTGCAGCAATGCACGCGATCTGGACGGCACGATTCTGGCGACTGGCTTCCCGTTCAAGGCGAAGCAGCACGCAACCACCTATATGAATATCCTGGGCAAGCTGTTCACCGAATGCGCGGACTTCCGTCGCACTGGCTCTGCTGCACTGGATCTGGCCTACGTGGCGACCGGCCGCGTTGACGGTTACTTTGAGCTGTCACTGAAGCCGTGGGACTTCGCGGCGGGCGAGCTGATCGCACGTGAAGCTGGCGCGATTGTTTGCGACTTCACCGGCGGGCATAACTATATGTCTACCGGCAACATCGTTGCAGGTAACCCGCGCGTTGTTAAAGCCATGCTGGCAAACATGCGTGATGAACTGAGCGATGCGCTGAAGCGTTAATTCAGTCTGTTAAGCCCGGTGGCGCTACGCTTACCGGGCCTACAACACGCCTCAGATACGGCTAGAAAGGCCGCAACCCCCTTCCCACCGGCAGCGCGCTCATCCACATCGTGACCGCAGCCACCAGCAGAATCACCCCGCCCGCCAACGCAAGCGTCGTCCAGCCAACCTGTCGCCACAATACCGGCGTTTTATTGCCGCTGAGTTTTACCGCCAGCTGACGGAAGCTGTGCACCAGCAAGGCTAACGAAGAGATCGTCAGAGACGTTCCCGCCGCCATCGCCAGCGCCGAGAGCATGCCCCAGCCAAATACGCCTGTCACTTTGCTGAACAACAGCACCATGATTGCGCCCGAGCACGGACGCATCCCCATTGAGAGCACAATCATCAGACGCGCACGCCAGTCGTCACCATTCTGTAATTGTGCCTGCGTCGGCAGATGCTGATGCCCGCACCCGCAGTTTTCATGGTGAACGTGATGCGGCGTAAAGGCTTTGAATTTTGGTTTTTGCAGCAACGCGCGCAATTTTTTCAGCGCCCGCCAGCAGAGGATCAACCCCAGCACGCCTACCAGCGCGTAACTCCCCTTCTCCAGCCAGAAGCTGCTCATATGCAGCTGGCGAGCCGGCAGCTGTAGCAGCGAGAGGACGACCACGACCAGCGCAATCGCCACACCGCCCTGAAGTAAAGAAGAAGCCAGCGTCAGGCCGATACTCGATTTCAGCTTCGACGGATGCGTAGCAAGCCAGGTCGTGATGACAATTTTGCCGTGCCCCGGTCCCAGGGCATGCAGCACGCCATAGATAAAGCTGAACGCCAGAAGAGCGCCGCCCGCTTTGGTCGGATTTTCCGCCACGGCTTTCAGCAGCACGCTCATCTGCTGATTAACTTCCCGCTGCCAGAGGACGCTTTTCACCATCACCTGCGGCCATGCCTGCCACAGCCAGAGCGCGCCGCCAACCGCTAACAACAAAAAGAGCGCCAGAGGCCAGAGGTGCAGCCAGCGACGCGGCTTACTGACGGGAGAGGAGATCACTGACATTGTAACGTCACCTCCTGCGCGAACTGTTTACCCAGCTCCATGTCCTCAGGCGGGGCATCTGCTTTATCCAGCGAGATCGCAAAGTTCAGCGTCTCTTCGCTGGGTTTAGGGGTGTGCACGCCAATTTTGCAGCTTTTTTGCAGCGCGTCCGGCAGCCGTACGTCGCTGTCTTTGTCATAGCGCATATCGACATAGTAGGTAGGGTCAAAAGTGGAAAAGCGGTACGTTTGCCCGGCCAGCGGCTGAGGATGCGCCAGCGGAAGCACGAACGTAAGCACCGCCTGATGACCTTCGCGGGTCATGCCGTACTCCGTGGGACGGTTAAGAAATTTCACCTTTTGTCCGTTGTGCCAGAACTCGGTGAAGTAGTGCTGACCCAGCACGTTGGCCATCACCTCCGCCGCCAGCTTTTTCCAGATCTCATCGCCGGGCTTTGCGTTTCCGGCATCGTACAGCAGGTCGGCGGAGGTGATTTCATCCATCGTCCAGTGCATCTTCAGGCCACTGAGCTGCGTGCCGTCCGTCACCAGTTCGGTTTTCAGGCTGATAAAACTGTGAGGATGTGCGCCGGCGGCGAAAGTGAAAACCGCCAAAAATAACGCTACCGCGCTTTGTTTAACTATTTGCATCTGTTCCTCACGTCAAAAATTCTGTGATGTTCGCCAGCAATCCTGAGTGAAAGGCCTGCCGGTGCGCTTTTCAGCGCCCATCCTTTAGCTATTCTTATCAAACATTCACACTGGATACCCGACAGATGATGACGACGCTTGAAATTCCATCTGTGCTTTCCAGTTCGCAGCGCCGCTGCCAGGTGCTTTTGATGCTTTACCTGCCCGATGCTGCCGTCACCGCACAGAGCATAATCGCTGCCAACGGCGTGGACGACGTCATGGCACGGCAAGATATAGCCGAGACGCGCGATGAAATCCAGCGCTATCATCGGCTTGATATCGTCACGCACCATGATGGCTGCTACCGAATTGAGGGTTCCGCCCTTAATCAACGTTTGTGCCTGCTGCACTGGCTGCGCAGGGCGCTTCGGCTCTGTCCACATTTTGTCGCCCAACAGTTTACCCCTGCCTTAAAAACCGCGCTCAAACAGCACGGCATTGCCCGCCCGCTTTATGACGATGCGAACCTTCGGGCGCTTATCAACTTTTGTGCGCGCAAGCTTCAGCGCCAGTTTGAGTCCCGCGACGTACAATTTTTACAGCTCTATCTGCAATATTGTCTGATTCAGCATCATCTGGGCAATACGCCGGAGTTTTCGCCCGTTCAGCGCAGCTGGACGCAGTCCCGAGGGGAATACTTTACGGCGCAGGAAATTGTCCGCCACTGGAAACGGCGCGTCCCGCAGGGAACGCACAGCGATGAACAGCTGTTCCTGGCGCTGCTGTTTATGATGCTTCGCACACCCGACCCGGTGATGGATAAACACCAGCAGGATCAGCGCCTGCGTCGCGCCATCGTGCGTATGATTGCCCGTTTCCGGGCACAAACCGGGATGAACTTCAGCGATGAGCAAGGTCTGACCGATCAGCTTTATATCCATCTGGCTCAGGCGCTGGACCGCTCCTTATTTGACATCGGCATCGACAACAGTCTGCCGGAAGAGATCCACCGTTTATACCCCCGGCTGCTGCGCACCACTAAAGAGGCGCTGTTTGAGCTGGAAGCCGAATTTGGTCTGCGATTCTCCGGTGAAGAGATGGCTCTGGTGGCGGTGATTTTTGGTGCCTGGCTGATGCAGGAGACCGATCTGCATGAAAAACAGGTGGTCCTGTTAACGGGGGAAGATAAAGCCTGTGAAGAGTTAATTGAGCAGCAGCTTCGCGAGCTGACGCTGCTGCCGCTCAATATTCGTTATCTTAGCCTGGAGGCGTTTAAGAAGGAGGGCGCGCCCCGCGAGGCGGCGCTGGTTATTACGCCTTATCCAACCGCCCTGCCGCTGTTCTCGCCGCCGCTCATTCATGCCGTTGAGACCCTGAACACGCAGCAGCAGGAACACATTCGCGTAATGCTCGAATCGTAGTTACGTGCGAGCAGCGACTTTAGGGCGAATAACGATGGCCGGTAAAGCGACCAGCGCCATCACCCAGAACACACCGTGCCCCAGGTGCTGATAGAGGAAACCGGCAAATACGGTCATCACCGCAATACTGCCGCCCATCGCCACCGCTGAATAGACCGCCTGAAGACGAATAACGTCCCCACCCTCTCGCGCCGCGATGTAGCGCATCGCCGCCAGATGGCAGACGGTGAAGGTTCCGCAGTGCAGAATTTGCGCCACAATCAGCCACGGCAGCTCCGTCGTCCAGCCCATGATGCCCCAGCGCGCCACGCCGCACACGGCGGAAAGCAGCAGCAGGTCACGCGCCCCGAAACGACGGAACAGTTTTTGGCTCAGCGCGAAGATAATAACCTCCGCCACCACGCCGAGCGACCACAGGTAGCCTACCGCAGAAGCCGAGTAACCCGCCCCCTGCCAGTAGATGGCGCTGAAGCCATAATAGGCCGCATGCGCCCCCTGAAGCAGACAGACGCAGGCCAGGAAACGCCAGCTTTGCGCCACCAGCGAGCGCCAGGCGGGCCAGCCGGCGCTCTCCTGATGGCGGCTTTCGCCCTGCGGCATCACCGACGGACGCAGCAACATACCGAGCAGCATTGAGGCGATGCCGAGCGTTAGCAGCGCCAGAATGGCACGATAGTCATAGAGGCTGACCAGTTTCCCGACCAGCGCAGAGCCGATCACGAAGGCAATCGATCCCCACAGGCGCACGCGGCCATAGTCCATGGTGATCTGCTTTTGCCAGGTGTTCGCCAGGGCATCCGTCAGCGGCACCAGCGGGGAGAAGAACAGATTAAAGCCAACCATTACCACCATCAGCCAGGCAAACTGGTGGCTAACCCAGAAGCAGGCGGCAAAGACCAGCGTCAGCAGGGCCAGAATTCGCACCGCTTTAATCAGTAAGGAGGGATCGCTGACGCGGGGCGCAATCAGCAGACTACCCAGGAAACGTGCCACCAGCCCCGCGCCCAGCAGGATGCCAATGGTCTCAGGCGTCAGACCAATTCCCTTGAGCCAGACGCTCCAGAAAGGCAGAAAAATACCGTAACTAAAGAAATAGGTGAAATAGCTGAGCGCCAGCCAGCGCGTGGAATGCAAGACCATGAATCCCTCCCGAAATGGAGGCGATAGTCTGGCGTTAATCCCTGACTTTAGCAAGTCGTTAGCGTGCTATAAATTAACTAAAAATTAACATCATCACCAGCCGGACAGCGTATGGCGAGAGCGGTAAAACTGTATTACGTTTATAAGACATCGCCTGAAGAGGTCGTTTGCCATGAACAGCTTACGTTATTTCGATTTCGGCTCCTCTCGTTCTCTCCTGCTTTTAATTGCCCGCATTGCTATCGTGGTCCTGTTTATTATTTTCGGTTATCCCAAGCTGACGGGGTTTAGCGGCACCGTTCAGTATATGACGTCGCTCGGTGCCCCCATGCCCATGCTGGCCGCGATTATTGCGGTGGTGATGGAAGTCCCCGCCGCGATTCTAATCGTGCTGGGCTTTTTCACCCGCCCTCTCGCGGTGATCTTTGTCTTCTATACGCTGGGAACGGCGGTGATTGGTCACCACTACTGGGATATGACGGGCGATGCGGTCCTGCCAAATATGATTAACTTCTACAAAAATGTGAGTATCGCTGGCGCATTTATTTTGCTGGCGATTACCGGGCCGGGGGCCATCTCCCTCGATCGACGTTAGCCCATAAAAAAGGCCGCATGAGCGGCCTTTTTCAGTTCTGCAACGCAGAGAATTATGCGTACACCGGGAAGCGTGCACAGATGTCCAGCACTTTACCTTTAACGCGCTCGATAACCGCGTCGTCATTGATGTTGTCCAGAACGTCACACATCCAGCCCGCCAGCTCTTTTACTTCCGCTTCTTTAAAGCCACGACGAGTTACGGCCGGAGAACCGATACGGATACCGGAGGTCACGAACGGGCTCTTCGGATCGTTTGGCACGCTGTTTTTGTTCACGGTGATGTTGGCGCGGCCGAGGGCTGCGTCAGCTTCTTTACCGGTCAGGTTCTTATCAACCAGGTCCAGCAGGAACAGGTGGTTTTCAGTCCCGCCAGAGACCACTTTGTAGCCACGATTCAGGAACACTTCCACCATCGCTTTGGCGTTTTTAGCAACCTGCTGCTGATAAACCTTGAACTCTGGCTCCATCGCTTCTTTCAGCGCGACGGCTTTCGCGGCGATAACGTGCATCAGCGGGCCGCCCTGGGCGCTTGGGAATACGGCGGAGTTCAGCTTTTTGTACAGCTCTTCGTCACCGCCTTTCGCCAGGATCAGCCCACCGCGTGGACCCGCCAGGGTTTTGTGGGTGGTGGTGGTCACAACGTGCGCATGTGGAACCGGGTTCGGGTAAACGCCAGCGGCAATCAGACCGGCAACGTGCGCCATGTCGACGAACAGGTACGCGCCGATGCTGTCAGCGATTTCACGCATTTTTGCCCAGTCAACGATGCCGGAGTAAGCAGAGAAGCCACCGATGATCATCTTCGGCTTGTGCTCTTTGGCCTGCTTCGCCATGTCTTCGTAGTCAATTTTACCGGACTCATCAATACCGTAAGGGATGATGTTGTACAGTTTGCCAGAGAAGTTAACCGGGGAGCCGTGAGTCAGGTGGCCGCCCTGCGCCAGGTTCATACCCAGAACGGTATCGCCCGGCTGCAACAGCGCGGTATAAACAGCGAAGTTAGCCTGAGAGCCAGAGTGCGGCTGGACGTTCGCGTAGTCAGCGCCAAAGAGTTCTTTCGCACGGTCAATAGCCAGCTGCTCAACGATATCAACGTATTCGCAACCGCCGTAGTAGCGCTTGCCCGGATAACCTTCAGCATATTTGTTGGTCAGCTGAGAACCCTGCGCCTGCATCACGCGCGGGCTGGTGTAGTTTTCGGAGGCGATCAGTTCGATGTGCTCTTCCTGACGTACTTTTTCCTGCTCCATAGCCTGCCACAGTTCGGCATCATAATCGGCAATGTTCATTTCACGCTTTAACATCCGCATCTCCTGACTCAGCTAACAAGTAAATTTTTGGCCTGAAAAGGCAGTCCTGTTGGACGACGGGCAACAGTATAACTGAATAGTTCTGCGATAACAGGTCTTGACAAACGATTTTACGCAAACGTTTACCTCCACGCCACGCAAGGGTTTGAGCAATAAAGCTCTCACCATTTTCAACGGATTTCTTTTCAGCTTTGTGATGCATATTTTTCACGATGCAAAGAACCATTTACATTGCAGGGGTATTTTTATAAGATGCATCTAAAATACATCATTAAAGTAACATCAGAAGGAAGCTGCTATGCTCGACGCCCAAACCATCGCTACCGTGAAAGCCACAATTCCCCTGCTGGTTGAAACGGGTCCTAAACTGACCGCCCATTTCTACGATCGCATGTTCGCGCATAACCCGGAGCTCAAAGAGATTTTCAACATGAGCAACCAGCGTAACGGCGATCAGCGCGAAGCGCTGTTTAACGCTATTGCCGCCTATGCCAGCAACATCGAAAACCTGCCGGCTCTGCTGCCTGCGGTGGAAAAAATCGCGCAGAAGCACACCAGCTTCCAGATCAAACCTGAGCAGTACAACATCGTCGGCAGTCACCTGCTGGCGACCCTGGACGAAATGTTCAGCCCGGGCCAGGAAGTGCTGGATGCCTGGGGTAAAGCCTATGGCGTGCTGGCAAACGTATTCATCAACCGTGAAGCGCAGATCTACAGCGAAAACGCCAGCAAGAATGGCGGCTGGGAAGGCACGCGCGCCTTCCGCATCGTTGAGAAAACCCCGCGCAGCGCACTGATCACCAGCTTTGAATTTGAGCCTGTGGACGGTCAGCCGGTTGCCGATTACCAGCCGGGCCAGTATCTGGGCGTCTGGCTGAAGCCTGAAGGCTTCCCGCACCAGGAGATTCGCCAGTACTCCCTGACCCGCAAGCCAGACGGCAAAGGCTATCGCATTGCGGTTAAACGTGAGGAAGGCGGTCAGGTATCCAACTGGCTGCATAACGAAGCCAGCGTGGGCGACGTGGTCCATCTGGCGGCACCGGCGGGCGATTTCTTTATGGCCGTTGAAACGAATACCCCGGTGACGCTGATCTCCGCAGGCGTGGGGCAGACGCCAATGCTGGCGATGCTGGATACGCTGGCGAAAGCAAACCACAGCGCGCAGGTTAACTGGTTCCACGCGGCGGAGAACGGTGATGTTCACGCCTTCGCGGACGAGGTGAAAGCGCTGGGAGCGGGTCTGCCACACTTTACCGCGCATACCTGGTATCGTTTACCCACGGAAGCCGACCGCGCAGCGGCTCGTTTCGACAGCGAAGGCCTGATGAATTTAGGGCAGCATGAAGGGGCGTTCAGCGCACCGGGGATGCAGTTCTACGTTTGTGGGCCGGTAGCGTTTATGCAGTATGCCGCGAAGCAGCTGGTAGACCTGGGCGTGAATAAAGACAACATTCATTACGAATGTTTCGGCCCGCATAAAGTGCTGTAATGCAAAAAGCCCCTCAACGAGGGGCTTTTTTTTCGCCGGGTGGCAGCTGCGCCTTACCCGGCCTACCAAATCTTTTTTAAATCGCCGCGTCGTCTTCTTCGCCGGTACGGATACGGATCACGCGCGCCACGTCAAAGACGAAGATTTTCCCGTCGCCAATTTTACCGGTCTGCGCCGTGCGGATGATGGTATCCACACAGGTATCGACGATATCATCGCTTACCACGATCTCGATTTTCACTTTCGGCAGAAAGTCCACCATGTACTCTGCGCCACGGTATAGCTCGGTGTGGCCCTTCTGACGACCAAAACCTTTCACTTCAGTTACGGTCATCCCGGTGATGCCTACTTCTGCCAGCGCTTCACGTACATCATCCAGTTTGAAAGGTTTAATAATCGCATCAATCTTTTTCATGGTGGGTCCTTAAACTCTTGCCAGTAAGCAGCCTCGTAATCGGTTGCTCACAGTATCATATTCAGGCGAATTTTGCGGTATTACTCTTTAAAATCGTTCGCTTCCAGCTCATGGCGTGAGAGCAATTTATAAAACTCGGTACGGTTACGCCCGGCCATGCGCGCCGCGTGGGTCACGTTGCCTTTGGTGATTTGCAGCAGCTTGCGCAGATAGTTCAGCTCGAACTGGTTTCGCGCTTCCGCAAACGTCGGTAAGGCCGTGTTTTCCCCCTCGAGCGCCTGCTCCACCAGCGCATCGCTGATCACCGGCGATGACGTCAGCGCCACGCACTGCTCAATCACGTTCACCAGCTGGCGTACGTTGCCCGGCCAGCTTGCTGTCATCAGGCGTTTCATCGCATCGGTGGAGAACGCGCGCACGAATGGTTTGTGGCGGTCAGCGGCCTGGCGCAAAAGGTGATTTGCCAGCAGCGGGATATCTTCCGCACGCTCGGCCAGCGCCGGGATTTTCAGGTTGACGACATTCAGTCGATAGTAGAGATCTTCGCGGAACTCGTTGCGCGCCATCACCTTGGGTAAATCGCGATGGGTAGCGGAAATAATACGCACGTTGATATCGATATCGCGGTTGCTGCCAAGCGGACGCACTTTTCGCTCCTGCAACACGCGCAGCAGTTTGACCTGCAACGGCGCGGGCATATCGCCAATTTCATCAAGGAACAGCGTGCCCCCCTCTGCCGCCTGGAACAGCCCTTCACGGCTGCTCACCGCGCCGGTAAAGGCGCCGCGGGCATGGCCGAAGAGCTCAGACTCAAGCAGTTGTTCCGGCAGCGCGCCACAGTTGATGGCAATAAAGGCATTTTTACTGCGTGGGCTGGCGTTGTGGATCGCCTGGGCCAGGATCTCTTTCCCGGTCCCGCTCTGGCCGTTGATCAGCACGCTAACGTCGGATTGCGCCACCATCCGCGCCTGTTCCAGCAGGCGCAGCATCACAGGGCTACGCGTCACGATGGATTCACGCCAGCCGTCGTCGCCGGATGGCGCCGCGTGCTCAAGAGCGCTGTCGATCGCTTTATAGAGGGCGTCTTTATCCACCGGTTTGGTGAGGAAGCTGAATACCCCCTGCTGCGTCGCGGCCACCGCATCAGGAATAGATCCGTGAGCGGTGAGGATAATCACCGGCATCCCGGGCTGCTGCTTCTGGATCTCCGTGAACAGTTGCAGGCCATCCATTTCATCCATGCGCAAATCGCTGATCACCAGATCGATTTTCTCGCGGCTGAGCACTTTCAGCCCCTCCTGCCCGCTTTCAGCGGTGACCACGCTGTAGCCTTCGCTGACCAGACGCATCCCCAGCAGCTTTAACAGCCCGGGATCGTCATCCACCAGTAACAGATGGGCAGGTTTACGGCTTGTCATGGCTTCACATCCTCTTGTTTCGGCGTCTCACTGTCTGGCGTCGTGGCAGAGTTGCCTTTCGACCCATCGGGCAGATAGCTGCCTGCCGGCTTACGCGTCGAGAGCTGTCTTTCGATATCGGTCAGATTTTCGAGCTTGCGGGTGGTGGTTTCCAGCTGCTCGCGCAGCGACTCCTGCTGCTGGCGAAGCGCATCAAGCTCGCTGTCGCTTGACTGCTGCAATTTGCTGTAGCGGAAACGCTCTTCGGACAGCTGTAATTGCAGGGTTTGTCCGTCCCGCCAGAGCTGATAAACCGGGCGCACCTGGGGGGGAATATTGATCACGTAAGTATCCAGCCGCGTCACGTTGGCGCGGCGTTCGACAGGCGTGATTCTGGCATCCGCCATCACGATCCCGCGTTTAAACGCGTCCTGCCAGGTATCGTCCATCAGCATCGCCGCCTGGGCACGGGCCTCGGCGGGCGCCAGCCGCTGGGCGCAGTCTATTCCGCGCAGCCAGAACAGCGGATTGGATTCAACATCACGCCCCGACAGGCTCCAGATGTCATCGCAACGTGTTGAAAGGAAGTCGGCCAGCTGTTTTTGCGGCCATTTATCTTCCTGTTTGTGGCTAATCGCACTTTTTGGTGCATGGGTTACACAGCCGGCCAGCAGTAAGCAGGGCAGGCTGAGGCGCACATTTTTGCTGGAAAACACCGCGCGCAGTGCGCGGTAAAAGACGTGTGACATACTCACCAGGTTGTTATTCATTTCATTGATTTTTCCGGCTCAAGAGGCAGTTCGATACGAAAACAGACATCGGCGCGTTCATCACTCACGATGTTAAGCTCACCCTGCATGCGTCGTATGCAGTCGCGGGCAATACTCAGCCCCAGACCACTTCCTTTTACCGCACCTTTTCGCTGATGACTCCCCTGGAAGAAGGGCTCAAAGATCATCGTTTTTTCATCATCCGGAATCGGGCTTCCCGTATTCGCTACGTCAATAAATACCCGCGAACCGTTGTTATTGCTTCTGATATAAATGGTACCGGATTCAGTACCATAGTGCACCGCATTGGAATAAAGATTATCCAGTACGCTCATTAGGAGCATCGGCTCTGCCGGGCAGGATGGCGCATTGAGATCCACCTGGGTATGCATCATTTTAGCTCTTGCTGGCAGGCTATGGGCGGAGATCACCATGTCCACCAGCGGTTCAATCTCAACGCTTTCAAGCACCACAGCACCATCCGCCAGCTTGCGGTTATAGTCCAGCAGTTGTTCAATAAGTTTTTGTAAATTGCGGCTACTGGCATCCAGAATCGCCACGATCTCTTTTTGCTCAGGGGATAACGGCCCCGCTACTTCATCTGCCAGCAGCTCCGTGCCTTCACGCATACTGGCCAGCGGTGTTTTGAGTTCGTGTGAGATATGGCGCAGGAACTGGTGACGCTGCGATTCCAGCCACGCCAGGCGTTCAGAAAGCCAGATGATGCGCTGACCGACCGAGCGCAGCTCGCGCGGGCCTTTAAAAACAACCGTATCCCCGAGAGATTTGCCCTCCCCCAGGCGGTTAATCATCCGCTGGATCCCCTTTACCGGGCCGATGATCATGCGGGTAAAGAGCAGTACCAGCCCCAGGCTGACGAGGAACAGCACCAGCGCCTGCCAGCCGAAGAACTGGCCGCGCTCGGCAATCTCCTGCTGGAGTTGTTGACCACGGGAAAAGATAACCGTACGGGTGGACTGCACCATCTCCGTATTGGCGTTCGCGAAGGCTTCAAGTCGGGCGGCGGCGGCGGCATCAGGACCGCTGTTTTTGCACTGGAGCTGCGCCAGATCGTTCAGATCCTGACGCAGCGCCTGATAGAGTTTGTCATCCGGCAAGACCCCGGCATGGGCATCCAGCATTTCGCTGTAGCGTTTACGCTGGTTCTGATAGACCCTCTCCAGCGTACGGTCGTCCAGCACGCAGTACTGGCGATAGCTACGCTCCATCTCCAGCGCGGCGTTGGTCATTGCCTCGCTACGGCGGGCATCAATAAGCGTGGTGCGGTTAGTCAGGGCCGCCTGGGCACTTAACGCATTCAGGCTTTGCCATGCCTGCCACGCCAGAACCAGCAAAGGTAGCAGGATCAGCAGGAAGGCCATCATAACGAGCTGTCGCAGGGAGCGAGGGAAAGCGGGCCAGCGTTTCAACACATTACTCTCATCATCCGGGTTTGAGGAGAGCGTAACTGAGTCTGCCCTTCAGATACAACAAAGCCGGGTAAAAACCCGGCTTTGTCATGGAATAAGGCGGTGCCTAACTCGACGTTTCGCCCTGGCCTGATAAAGCATTGCAATAATCAGTAGTTGGACGGCAGGCACCTTTTTGTGCGTCATTCGAAGTTTATGTAGCACGTCCCGAAGGGGCTGACATAAGAAGGTGAATGAGCCACTGGCTACTATTATGCAACATGCGTGCCAGATTGCAAACTTTGATACTATCCTTATGATTAATAATTGTTTTATTATTAAAATGCATTGATTGTCAGGTGAATGATTTCCAGGCTAAGTGTCGCTATTAAGCAACACCTTAATGGAAACCTGTCCTGCCATAGTTAAATCAACAATTTATATGTCTCTTATTGGAGACACTCAATCCAGAGGATTGTCGCAATTTTGCGACAGGTACAAAAAAGCCCGGTGGCGCTCGCGCTTACCGGGCCTACAGTCAGGGCGTTGAAACTTAACCCAGTTGTTTACGCGCGTTGCGGAAAATGCGCATCCACGGGCTGTCCTCGCCCCAGTTTTCCGGGTGCCAGGAGTTGCTCACGGTGCGGAAGACACGCTCCGGGTGCGGCATCATGATGGTCACCCGACCGCTTTCGCTGGTGACCGCGGTAATGCCATTTGCCGAACCGTTCGGGTTAGCCGGATAGGTTTCGGTGACCTTGCCGAAGTTATCAACAAAGCGCAGCGCTACCAGTCCTTTGCTTTCAAGCTGAGCCAGGTGCGCCGCATCACGCATTTCAACCTGACCTTCGCCGTGCGAAACCGCGATTGGCATCTGCGAACCCACCATTCCCTGCAACAGCAGAGACGGGCTTTGGGTTACTTCTACCAGGCTGAAGCGCGCTTCGAAGCGGTCAGACTGGTTACGCACAAAGCGCGGCCAGGCTTCGCTGCCCGGGATCAGCTCGCGCAGGTTAGACATCATCTGACAGCCGTTACACACACCCAGCGCCAGCGTCTGCGGACGATGGAAGAAGGTTTCGAACTCGTCACGCACGCGGCTGTTGAACAGAATAGACTTCGCCCAGCCTTCGCCCGCGCCCAGCACGTCACCGTAGGAGAACCCTCCGCAGGCAACCAGCGCCTGGAAATCATCCAGCCCGGTACGCCCGGCCAGCAGGTCGCTCATGTGGACGTCGATGGCGTCAAAGCCCGCCCGGTGGAAGGCCGCCGCCATCTCAACGTGGGAGTTAACGCCCTGCTCGCGCAGCACGGCCACTTTCGGACGCGCGCCGGTCGCAATGTACGGCGCGGCAATGTCTTCGTTTATGTCGAAGCTGAGCTTCACGTTCAGGCCAGGATCGTTGTCGTTCGCCTTCGCGTTGTGTTCCTGATCGGCGCATTCCGGGTTGTCACGCAGGCGCTGCATCTGCCAGGTGGTTTCCGCCCACCACATACGCAGCGTGGTGCGGCTTTCGCTGAACACCGCGTGGCCGTCGGCTTCAATCACGAAACGGTCGCCCTGCACCGCTTTACCGAGATAGTGTACGCAGTCTGCCAGACCGTGCTGCGCCAGAATCGCTTCCACCGCGTCGCGATCTGCGGCGCGTACCTGAATGACCGCGCCAAGCTCTTCGTTAAACAGCGCCGCCAGGCGGTCTTCGCCAAGCGTAGCAATGTTTGCTTCAACGCCGCAGTGACCGGTGAAGGCCATCTCTGCCAGCGTCACCAGCAGGCCACCATCGGAACGGTCGTGGTAGGCCAGCAGCTTACGCTGCGCCACCAGCGCCTGAATTGCGTCGTAGAAGCCTTTCAGTTGGGCGACGTCGCGCACGTCGGCTGGCTTATCGCCGAGCTGGCGGTAAACCTGCGCCAGCGCGGTGGCGCCCAGGGCGTTATGGCCTTTGCCGAGGTCAATCAACAGCAGGGCGTTATCTTCAGTGGAAAGCTGCGGCGTAACGGTATGACGTACGTCTTCCACGCGCGCAAACGCGGTGATCACCAGCGACAGCGGAGAGGTCATCTCGCGCTGCTCGTTACCTTCCTGCCAGCGGGTTTTCATCGACATGGAGTCTTTACCCACCGGAATGGTCAGGCCGAGCGCAGGACACAGCTCTTCGCCCACAGCTTTCACCGCTTCGTACAGGCCGGCATCTTCACCCGGGTGACCGGCGGCGGCCATCCAGTTCGCGGAGAGCTTGATGCGTTTAATGTCGCCAATCTGCGTCGCCGCGATGTTGGTCAGCGCTTCACCAACGGCCAGTCGCGCAGAGGCGGCGAAGTCCAGCAGCGCCACTGGGGTGCGTTCGCCCAGCGCCATCGCTTCGCCGTAGTAGCTGTCGAGGCTCGCGGTGGTCACGGCGCAGTTCGCCACCGGGATCTGCCACGGGCCGACCATCTGATCGCGGGATACCATACCGGTAACGGTACGGTCGCCAATGGTGACCAGGAAGGTTTTCTCAGCCACAGCAGGCAGGTGCAGCACGCGATTAACGGCTTCTGCCACGGTGATGCCCTGGCGATCCAGCGCTTTGCCCGCCGCTTTACGGGTTGTTACGTCCCGGGTCATCTTCGGCGTTTTACCGAGCAGCACGTCGAGCGGCAGATCGATAGGCTGGTTGTCGAAATGGGTGTCGCTCAGAGTCAGGTGCTGCTCTTCGGTCGCTTCACCGATGACGGCATACGGCGCGCGCTCGCGGCGGCACAGCTCGTCAAACAGCGGCAGCTGATCCGCCGCAACGGCCAGCACGTAGCGCTCCTGGGATTCGTTACACCAGATTTCCAGCGGGCTCATGCCAGGCTCATCGCTCAGGATATCGCGCAGGTTGAAGCGTCCGCCGCGGCCGCCGTCGCTCACCAGCTCCGGCATGGCGTTGGACAGACCGCCCGCTCCCACGTCGTGGATAAAGAGAATCGGGTTAGCATCGCCCAGCTGCCAGCAGCGGTCGATTACTTCCTGACAGCGACGCTCCATCTCCGGGTTGTCACGCTGCACGGACGCGAAGTCAAGATCCGCATCAGACTGACCGGAGGCCATCGAAGAGGCCGCACCGCCGCCCAGACCGATATTCATCGCCGGGCCGCCGAGCACGATCAGCTTCGCGCCGACGACGATCTCGCCTTTTTGAACGTGATCGGCACGGATGTTGCCGATCCCGCCCGCCAGCATGATCGGTTTGTGGTAGCCGCGCAGCTCTTCGCCGTTGTGGCTGTCCACTTTCTCTTCATAGGTACGGAAGTAACCGTTCAGCGCCGGACGACCAAATTCGTTGTTAAACGCCGCGCCGCCCAGCGGGCCTTCGGTCATGATATCCAGCGCGGTCACGATGCGCTCTGGCTTGCCGAAATCTTCTTCCCACGGCTGTTCAAAGCCCGGGATACGCAGGTTGGAGACGGAGAAACCGACCAGACCCGCTTTTGGTTTCGCGCCGCGACCGGTCGCCCCTTCGTCACGGATTTCACCGCCGGAGCCGGTCGCCGCACCCGGCCATGGGGAGATCGCCGTCGGGTGGTTGTGGGTTTCCACTTTCATCAGGATATGCGCGGGCTCCTGATGGAAGTCATAGCGCCCTGCTTCGCGATCGGCGAAGAAGCGGCCCACCTCGGAACCTTCCATCACCGCGGCGTTGTCTTTATAGGCAGACAGCACGTGGTCAGGGGTTTGCTCCATGGTGTTTTTGATCATTTTGAACAGCGACTTCGGCTGCTGTTCGCCGTCGATAATCCAGTCGGCGTTGAAAATCTTGTGGCGGCAGTGCTCGGAGTTGGCCTGCGCGAACATATACAGTTCGATGTCGTTCGGGTTGCGATTCAGCTTAACGAATGCATCCTGAAGGTAGTCGATTTCATCCTCTGCGAGTGCCAGACCAAGACGCAGGTTTGCGTCGATCAGCGCCTGACGCCCCTGCCCCAGCAGATCCACGCTCTGTACCGGCGCAGGCTGATGGTGGGAGAACAGTTTCTGCGCATCATCCAGAGAGTCAAACACACTCTCCATCATGCGGTCGTGCAGTTCAGCCGCAACCGCCTGCCACTGCGCGTCGCTCAGGGTAGAGGCTTCCACGTAGTACGCCACACCGCGCTCCAGACGGTTAATCTGGTTCAGGCCGCAGTTGTGAGCGATGTCTGTTGCTTTGGAAGACCAAGGGGAGATGGTGCCAGGGCGTGGCGTGGCGAGGATTAATTTGCCGGTCGGCGTATGGCTGCTCAGGCTTGGGCCATATTTAAGCAGACGTTCCAGCTGTACGCGCTCCTCTGCATTCAGGGGGGCATTCAGGTCAGCAAAATGGACATACTCAGCGTAAATATTGCTTACCGGAAGGTCGGCCGCCTGAAAACGTGCCAGCAGTTTGTTAATACGGAAGGCAGACAGTGCAGGCGAACCACGCAGAATTTCCATCATAAGTCTCTCGTCTTCGAAGCGCCGGGGCGCTTACAGTGTGCGCAAGGGGGGAAAACGGGCGTCATTATAGAGAATCCTGAGCGCCGACGAAACCGTTTGCGTCGAAATAAAATCAACCTTTATGTTTAACAATAGATGTGACCTGTCTCTCTAATTGGTTGCCAACTGGCGCTACTTTGCGCAAAATGCCGCTCAATCAATGGCAAACTCTACTCTTAACATGACTACAGCACACTGAGGCAACCGGCGTCGCAGAGAATTAACTAATTGAAAAAATTAAAGATTAATTATCTGCTCATCGGCATTGTTACGTTGCTGCTGGCAGTGGCCCTCTGGCCGTCTATTCCCTGGTTCGGCAAGGCCGAAAACCGTATCGCCGCCATTCAGGAGCGGGGGGAGTTGCGCGTCAGTACCCTCTCCTCCCCGCTTATTTACGACGATATCAACGGTAAAACCATCGGTCTTGATTACGAACTGGCACAGCTGTTTGCGGACTATCTGGGCGTGAAGCTGAAAGTTACCGTGCGGCAGAACATCAACCAGCTGTTTGATGATTTGGACCATGACCGTGCCGATATTCTCGCCGCAGGTCTGGTGTACAACAGCGAACGCAGCAAAAACTATCAGCCGGGCCCGACCTACTACTCCGTGTCGCAGCAGGTGGTTTATCGTGTGGGTAGCCTGCGCCCGCGCTCACTGGCCGACATCACCGACCAGCAATTGACCATTGCGCCAGGCCATGTGGTGATTGACGATCTGCGGGCGTTGAAAGAGAAAAAATACCCTAACCTCAGCTGGACGGTCGATCCTAAACTCGGCACGACCGAATTGCTGGAGCAGGTAAAAGATAAAAAGCTGGCCTATACCATTGCTGATTCGGTGGCGATCAGTCTTTTCCAGCGCGTTCATCCTGAAATCGCCGTGGCGCTGGATGTGACCGACGAACAGCCGGTGACCTGGTTTACCCAGCTGGACGACGATCAAACCGTCTCTGCGGCCATGCTCGATTTCTTTAATTCCATCAATGAAGACGGCACCCTGGCGCGTCTGGAAGAGAAATATCTCGGTCACGGGGACGATTTTGATTACGTTGACACCCGCACCTTCCTGCGCGCGGTGGACAGCGTGCTGCCGGACCTGCAACCGCTGTTTGAGAAGTACGCCCAGGAGATTGACTGGAAGCTGCTGGCGGCAATTTCCTACCAGGAATCGCACTGGGATGCTCAGGCCACCTCCCCCACGGGCGTGCGCGGGTTGATGATGCTCACCAAAAATACCGCCCAGAGCCTCGGCATCAGCGACCGGACCGATGCGGAACAGAGCATCAGCGGCGGCGCGCAGTATTTACAGGATATGATGGCGAAAGTGCCGGAGACGGTCCCGGAAGGGGAGCGGATCTGGTTTGCGCTAGCCGCCTATAACATGGGGTATGCGCATATGCTCGACGCGCGGGCGCTGACGGCGAAAACCAAAGGTAACCCGGACAGTTGGTCAGATGTAAAACAGCGCCTGCCGCTGCTTAGCCAGAAACAGTGGTACCAGAAGCTGACGTATGGCTATGCGCGCGGCCATGAAGCGTATGCCTACGTGGAAAATATTCGTAAGTATCAGATAAGCCTGGTGGGATATCTGCTGGAGAAAGAAAAAGAGGCGGCCGAGGCGCAACAGCTGGCTGAAAGCTATCCGGTGGTCGCACCGGAAGAGCTTAATCACCCTGCGGTTTCAATTCTGCCTTTTGTTGCTTTTTCTGCTGCCGACGCATTCGAAAAAAGTCACTTAACAGACCCGAACATTCTGGTGCAAGTACCCCGCCGATAGTTTTCACCTGGTGGTTCATCCCCGGATGCCCAAGTACGTCCATCAGTGAACCAGCAGCGCCCGTCTTTTCATCCCGCGCGCCAAACACCAGCGTACCGATTCGGCTGTGCACCATCGCCCCGGAGCACATTACGCACGGCTCAAGGGTGACATACAGGGTGGTATCAAGCAGACGATAGTTTTGCAGCACCAGTCCGCCCTGACGCAGCGCCATAATTTCAGCATGCGCGGTAGGATCGTGACGGCCAATCGGACGGTTCCACCCTTCCCCAATCACCTGATTGTTATGGACCAGAACCGCGCCCACGGGCACTTCGCCCTCTTCCCAGGCGCGCTGAGCCAGCGCCAGCGCATGACGCATCCAGTATTCATGATTGTGTTCAGGGTTGGACAAGGGCTGATACTCCAGTCGAAAAGCGGGCGGCATTATACACAGCCGGTACAGATAAGACTATTCGAGTTGCTGAAGTTCGCCCAGAGGCGTGACGCGCCAGCGGTGCTGACAAAAATAGAGCAGCGGGTTGTCCTGCTTGCTGTCGCTGTAGCCGCTGTACAGACGCAGCGGCGTACCGATGCGTTTCTCCAGCTGCACCACTTTTTCATGTCCGAGGCAGCGCAGGGTGAGCACCCAGCCGCCGTAGCCGCGCGCGATCTGCGTGGCGATAAGATTTACGCGCGGCAGCCAGGGCGTATCAAAATAGACTTGCTCCACCAGCGTCTGCGGGGAGCCAGTAATCAGCCAGATATCGGCATCATTGGCGTCGAGATAGCTGGTCAGGCGCGCCTGTACCACGGGAAACGCGGCGACGTGCCCGCGAAACCAGTGCGCAAAATCCTGTTCGAGCTGCTTGAGGCGCGCTTCGCTATGACCAAACGTGCATCCCCAGAGCAGCAGGCTCATCGGCCAGCGCGCTGCACGGCCTTTCACCAGCAGCGCGATGCCAATAACGGGTAACAGGGGTAATACCAGCAACGCGTTAAGGGGCTGGCGCCGCAGCAGGTAGCGCATAAAGGTGCCGAACATATCCTGCTGATGCAGCGTTCCATCCAGATCAAAAAAGACAACGCGACGCTCGTGACTGGCCAAACCTTACTCCTCTGGGTCGTTGAATCCTAACAGCCAGGTAAACAGGAACCCGGCGATCACCGCTACCAGATAGCCTAACAGATAGAGCATCACTTTTCCGGTCACGATGGTTAATGCCAGCGGTAAACCGGAGATCCCGAAGGTAATGACGGTCGCCACTTTCCAGTAGCTGATTAACGCCCCGCCCACCGCGCCACCGAGACAGGCGGCCAGGAACGGCTTACCCAGCGGCAAGGTCACGCCGAAAATCAGCGGCTCGCCGATACCGAGCAACCCGACCGGCAGCGCCCCTTTAATGACCTTTTTTAAACGCGCGTTGCGGGTTTTCATCAGCACCGCGATGGCCGCGCCGACCTGCCCAACGCCCGCCATCGACAGGATCGGCAGCAGGGCGTTATAGCCGTGCGCCTGTACCAGTTCGACGTGAATCGGCACCAGCCCCTGATGCAGACCGGTCAGCACTAACGGCAGGAAGGTCCCGGACAGCACGGCCCCCACCAGCAGCCCGCCGCGATCGATCGCCAGAGACGCGCCGTGGGCGATGGCTTCAGAGATCGCGCCGCCTAACGGTTGCAGCGCCACAATCGCCACGCTCCCGGTAATCAATGTGGTCAGCAGCGGGTTGAGGATCAGTTCAATCGAGCCTGGCAGCAACGCGCGTAGCTTTTTCTCAATCCAGCACATCAGAATGACCACCAGCAGCACGGCAATCACCCCACCGCGGCCAGGCTGAAGCGCCTCGCCAAACAGCGTAATCTGCGCCAGCTGCGGGCTGGAGAGGATACCCGCCATTACGCCGCCCATCGCCAGCGAGCCGCCGAACACTTTGGCCGTGTTCACCCCCACCAGAATATTCATGATGGCAAACACCGCGCTGCCGAAAATCGCCAGAATACCCAGCAGGTTCGGATACTGGGTGGCGAAATTCCCGACAATATCCGGACGCTTGAGGATATTGATAATCCCGGTGATCAGCCCCGACGCGATAAACGCCGGGATAAGAGGAATAAAGACGTTTGCCAGCTGGCGCAGCGCATCGCTCATGGGGGCTTTGTATTTGGCTTTCGCCTGCGCTTTGGTGCGTTCCGCGTCGTCAAAGGTGGGAGCCGTTTCACTGCCCGTCATCAGGGCGCGCATGGCATCAACCACCTGCGCCGCTTTGCCCGGACCGACAATCAGCTGGTGCTGTTGCCCCTGTTTAACGTACCCGCTCACGCCGGGGAGCTGCTTCAGGCGCGTTAAATCAAGCTTTTCGTCGTTGTACACCTCGACGCGTACACGCGTCATGCAGTTTTCCAGACGCTGAATATTTTTTTCCCCACCGATCCCAAGCAGGATGTCGCTGGCGAGCGCTGCTGTTTTGTCCATAAACGCCTCTTATTGATGTTCTAATGCCGCCCGTAAAAACCCGTGATGGGCTTCAAGCCTGGCTCTGGCCGCGGCTGCATCCAGCCCGGTTAATATCATCAGAATGGCGGGTTTTACATCGTGATCGGTCTGCTGAAGCACCTTTTCCGCATCTTCACGACTGGCGCTTGTCGCTTCCATCACCATGCGGCAGGCTCTGTCCACCAGCTTGACGTTGGTGGCCTGCATATCCACCATCAGGTTTTGGTAGACCTTGCCAAATTTCACCATCGCGCCGGTGGAGATCATATTGAGCACCAGCTTCTGTGCGGTTCCGGATTTCAGGCGCGTGGAGCCGGTGAGCGCTTCCGGCCCGACGACCGGAGAGATGGCAATGGCGGCCACCTGCGCAATCGGCGAACCCGGGTTACAGGAGATGGCCACCGTGGTACATCCCGTCTGTCTGGCGTATTCCAGCCCACCAATGACGTACGGCGTACGACCAGAAGCCGCCAGCCCGACGACCAGATCCTGCGCGGTCAGGTTCAGCGCCCTGAGATCGTCCTCCCCAAGCTGTTTATTATCTTCTGCCCCTTCCACCGCTTTCAGCAGCGCGCCGGGGCCACCGGCAATCAGGCCAACGACCAGACCGTGCGGAACGCCAAACGTCGGGGGACATTCTGAGGCATCCAGCACACCGAGGCGCCCACTGGTACCCGCCCCCATATAAATAATGCGTCCTCCTGCTTTCAGAGCGTCGGCAGCGGCGTCTACGGCTTTCGCCACCTCGGGCAATGTCTCTTTGACTGCCAGCGCGACGAGGGTATCCTGTTGATTAAAGCGGTTTACCAGCTCCAGCGTGGACAGTGCATCAAGATCCATGGTTTGCGGGTTACGCGTTTCAGAAACAAGAGAGCCTAGATTCATGTTATTTACCTCTGGAATTTTTAATTCATAATAAACGCACTATAATGGAATATAAAATTCATTCAGGCGAGCATAATTCGTATTTGCGCGGGTAATCACATTTTCGCCAGGAGACCGTATGAACTGTTTAATTCGTATTCGCCAGCGCTACGCAGGGTTTGCCCAGAGTGACAAAAAGCTGGCGGATTATTTACTTTCCCAGCCCGATCGCGCGCGACACCTCAGCTCCCAGCAGCTGGCAGGTGAAGCCGGGGTGAGCCAGTCGAGCGTGGTGAAATTTGCCCAGAAGATAGGCTATAAAGGCTTTCCGGCGCTAAAACTGGCGATCAGTGAAGCACTGGTAAGCAACCCTAATCCGCAGTCAATGCCGGTGCATAACCAGATCCGCGGCGACGATCCGATGCGTCTGGTCGGCGAAAAGCTGATCAAAGAGAACGTGGCGGCAATGCATGCCACGCTGGATGTGAACACGGAAGAGAAGCTGCTGGAAAGCGTAGCCATGCTTCGCGACGCGCGGCGTATTGTATTGACCGGGATCGGTGCGTCCGGACTGGTTGCGCGTAACTTTGGCTGGAAGCTGACAAAAATCGGCTATAACGCCATCGTTGAACAGGATATGCACGCGCTGCTGGCGACCGTGCAGGCCATGGATCCTGACGATTTACTGCTGGCCATCTCCTATTCCGGCGAGCGCCGTGAAATTAATATCGCTACCGACGAAGCCCTGCGCGTAGGAGGAAAAATTCTGGCCATTACTGGCTTCAGCCCGAATGCGCTCCAGCAGCGGGCCACCCGCTGTCTGTATACCATCGCCGAGGAACAGGCCACTCGCAGCGCGGCGATTTCGTCGACGAGTGCGCAGATGATGCTGACGGACCTGCTGTTTATGGCGCTGGTTCAGCAGGATCTGGAGCGTGCGCCAGAGCGTATTCGTCACAGCGAAGAGCTGGTAAAAAAACTGGTTTGAACAACGAATGAGCGTATAATGCCCGCCCTGTTTGTGATGTTTCTGAGAATTTCCTGATGGCGCTGTTAATCACCAAAAAATGCATCAACTGCGATATGTGCGAACCCGAATGCCCGAACGAGGCGATTTCGATGGGCGACAGCATTTATGAGATTAACAGCGACCGCTGCACAGAGTGCATTGGCCACTATGAGACGCCGACCTGCCAGAAGGTGTGCCCCATTCCCAATACGATCTTAAAAGATCCGGCACATGTCGAGAACGAAGAACAGCTGTGGGATAAGTTTGTCCTGATGCACCATGCGGACAAAATTTAACCTTCGATAATCACCGTCGCACAGGCGTAGTGGCGTTCATCTGCAAGCGTTACGTGCATGTGCGCCACGCCCAGCTTTTCCGCCAGCTTAAGCGCCTCGCCCCATAAACGCAGACGTGGCTTACCCAGCTCATCGTTAAACACTTCAAACTGGTTAAACGCCAGGCCGTTACGAATGCCCGTGCCGAACGCTTTCGCCGCCGCCTCTTTTACCGCGAAACGTTTTGCCAGAAAGCGCACCGGCTGCTGATGCGCCTCCCAGATAGCCCATTCGTTATCGCTCAGCACGCGTCTTGCGAGGCGATCGCCGCTCCGGGCGATCACCGCTTCAATGCGGGCTATTTCAACGATGTCGGTGCCTAAGCCCAGAATAGCCATTACTGACGCGCTTCCAGCATCAGACGCTTCATCTCGGAAACCGCGTCTTTCAGACCGCTCATCACCGCACGGCCAATGATAGCGTGGCCGATGTTCAGCTCGTGCATTTCCGGCAGGGCAGCAATGGCTTTTACGTTGTGATAGGTCAGGCCGTGACCGGCGTTAACCTTCAGTCCCAGGCTCGCGGCGTAGGTTGCCGCTTTGGCGATCCGCTCCAGCTCTTTCGCCTGCGCTGCGTCGTTTTCAGCATCGGCATAGCAGCCGGTGTGAATTTCAATATACGGCGCGCCCACGTCGGCAGCGGCTTTAATCTGGGTGAAATCGGCGTCGATAAACAGTGAAACCAGGATACCGGCATCCGCCAGGCGTTTGCAGGCATCGCGCATTTTGTCGAGCTGCCCGGCCACATCCAGACCGCCTTCGGTGGTCACTTCCTGTCGTTTTTCCGGCACCAGGCAGCAGAAATGCGGCTTCGTATCGCAGGCAATCGTCAGCATCTCTTCCGTTACTGCCATCTCCAGATTCATGCGGGTATCCAGCGTCTGGCGCAGGATACGCACGTCGCGATCGGTGATGTGGCGACGGTCTTCACGCAGATGGACGGTAATGCCGTCCGCCCCAGCCTGCTCGGCGATAAACGCCGCCTGAACCGGATCCGGATACGCCGTGCCGCGCGCGTTGCGCAGGGTGGCAATGTGGTCGATGTTGACGCCTAACAGTAATTCAGCCATGACAATCCTCGGTATTTTTGTTCATTTACCTTCTCCCTCTCCCTCCGGGAGAGGGCTGGGGTGAGGGGTAAAACATTAGCTTTTCGGCATTAACTGCCTGAATAATTCGCGGCTCTTTAAAGGTTTGCCCCCAAGATACGGCTTGAGCGCAATTCGGGTAAAGCGTTTTGCCGCACGCAGGGTGTCGGCGTCCGGGAACTCGCGTTCATACAGTGCTCTGAGCTGGCGCCCGGTAAAGGTGCTGTTATCGACGACGACACTGGCAATAAAGCCCTTTTCCTCACGATAGCGATAGGTCATGGTATCTTCTACCTCGTCCCCACTCCCCGCGCAGTGCAGAAAATCAACACCGTATCCAAGGTGACCGAGCAGCGCCAGCTCGAAACGACGCAGCACAGGCTCAGGAGTGCCGGTTGCGCCAGCGAGCGACTGGATACAGTGCAGGTAATCAAAGAAAAGTTCAGAGAAGCGGGTCTCATGTTCAAGCACCCGTGAGATGAGTTCGTTGACGTACAAACCGCTGTAGAGCGTGATACCAGAAAGAGGAAGCGCGAGGGAAACGGCTTCAGCACTGCGCAGGGTTTTGACTTCCCCTCGCCCGCCAAAGCGGACCAGCAGTGGGGTGAAAGGCTGCAAGGCACCTTTGAGATTAGAACGTCTGGATCGTGCGCCTTTGGCAACAAGGCGCACGCGACCGGACTCTTCCGTGAAGACGTCCAGCATCAGGCTGGTTTCGCTCCAGGGACGACTATGCAGGACAAAGGCGCGCTGCCATCCATCCATATGCTCGTCGTCTTAGGTTACTGATCTTCGCCGTAACCGAGGCTGCGCAGCGCACGCTCATCATCGGCCCAGCCAGATTTCACTTTCACCCACAGTTCCAGGTGAACCGGTGCTTCAAACATGTCCTGCATGTCTTTACGGGCTTCGATTCCGATAGTTTTGATCTTGGCGCCTTTATTACCGATCACCATCTTCTTCTGCCCTTCACGCTCAACGAGGATCAGACCGTTAATATCGTAACCGCCGCGCTCGTTGCTCTGGAAACGCTCGATCTCCACCGTCACAGAGTACGGCAGTTCAGCGCCCAGGAAACGCATCAGCTTCTCACGGATGATTTCAGACGCCATAAAACGCTGAGAGCGATCGGTGATGTAGTCCTCAGGGAAGTGATGAGTCGCTTCCGGCAGATGCTTGCGCACGATGCCCGCGATGGTATCAACGTTCAGACCCGTCTCCGCAGACAGCGGGACGATGTCCAGGAAGTTCATCTGGCTGCCCAGCCATTGCAGGTGCGGCAGCAGATCGGCTTTTTCCTGCACATTGTCCACTTTATTGACCGCAAGGATCACCGGCGTTTTGCCGTCGCGCAGCTTGTTCAGGACCATTTCGTCGTCCGGCGTCCAGCGGGTGCCTTCCACAACGAAAATCACCAGCTCTACGTCGCCAATGGAGCTGCTCGCCGCCTTGTTCATCAGACGGTTGATGGCGCGCTTCTCTTCCATGTGCAGGCCCGGGGTATCGACGTAAATCGCCTGATACGCGCCTTCAGTATGGATACCGACGATGCGGTGACGCGTGGTCTGCGCCTTACGCGAGGTGATAGAAATCTTCTGCCCAAGCAGATTATTCAGCAGGGTGGATTTGCCAACGTTCGGACGTCCGACGATGGCAATAAATCCGCAATAGGTTTTGTCGATGCTCATTCCAGCTCCAGCATTTTTAACGCCTGTTCGGCGGCAGCCTGTTCAGCCTTACGACGGCTTGAACCCGTGCCGACCACCGGTTCACTCAGGCCACTGACCTGGCAATGGATGGTAAATTCCTGATCGTGCGCTTCGCCACGTACCTGCACCACCAGATAGGATGGCAGCGGCAGATGACGACCCTGCAAATATTCTTGCAGACGCGTTTTAGGATCTTTTTGTTTATCGCCCGGGCTGATTTCGTCCAGGCGGGTCTGATACCAGTTCAGGATCAGCTTTTCTACGGTCTGTATATCGCTGTCCAGGAACACGCCACCGATCAATGCCTCGACCGTATCGGCAAGGATGGATTCACGACGGAAACCACCACTTTTCAGCTCACCTGGCCCCAGACGCAGACATTCACCCAGCTCAAACTCGCGTGCGATTTCAGCGAGGGTATTGCCGCGCACCAGCGTGGCGCGCATGCGGCTCATATCACCTTCGTCCACACGCGGAAAACGATGATAAAGCGCATTTGCAATCACGAAACTTAAAATAGAGTCGCCTAAAAACTCGAGACGCTCATTATGTTTGCTGCTGGCACTGCGATGGGTTAATGCCTGTTGCAACAACTCCTGATGATGAAAAGTGTAGCCCAGCTTCCGTTGAAGCCGATTAATTACGATGGGGTTCATGCGATACCAATAAATGAATGCGTCAAAAATGCAGCACACGAAACCGACCTGAGAAAACCAACGCGGTTTCGTGTGCCGTGGCACCTTTGCAGGGCCAACCTTAAACTTCGGGGGAATATTCTATACACAACGACAGGGGATGTCGTTAGTTCAAAGAGATTTATCGCTGAAATAATTCACGTAGCGGCGAATAAAAGCCGCTACGTGTTATTTTTGACGAAAATTAATGAATTCCGCCAATACGATTCAGGCGAACGCCGGTCGGCCACTCGCCTTCCTGCTTCTCAAAACTCATCCAGATAGCGGTTGCTTTACCGACCAGATTCGCTTCCGGCACAAAGCCCCAGTAACGGCTGTCCGCAGAGTTATCGCGGTTGTCACCCATCATGAAGTAATGTCCCGGCGGCACAATCCAGGTCGCCAGCTGTTGGCCTGGCTGCTGGTAGTACATTGCCAGTTGATCCTGTGCGATTGGCACGGTCAGAATGCGGTGAGTGACATCGCCCAGCGTTTCTTTCCGTTCAACCAGACGAATACCGTTCTCTTTGGTTTCACCTTTTGGCACCTGGAAGAATCCGCTGGTCGCTTCACCGCCGTTACGGCGGGCAAAGGTCTGCACAAAATCACTTGGCTCAACGTTGGAGTAAGTGACTGGCAGCGCATTTTCACATGCAGTTCCAGAGCTACAGCCTGGCTGAATGGTCACCTCTTTCGCCACCGGATCGTAGGTCACTTTATCGCCCGGCAGACCTACCGCGCGTTTAATATAATCCAGCCGTGGATCTTCCGGATATTTAAACACCACGATGTCGCCACGTTTCGGATGACCCGTTTCGATCAGCGTTTTCTGGTAGATCGGATCTTTGATGCCATAGGCAAACTTCTCAACCAGAATGAAATCACCGATCAGCAGCGTTGGCATCATCGATCCTGACGGGATCTGGAACGGTTCATAGATAAAAGAACGCACCACCAGCACAATCGCCAGCACCGGGAATACCGATGCCCCTGTTTCCAGCCAGCCCGGTTTTGGGCCGACTTTTTTCAGGGTTTTCGCGTCCAGCGCATCGCCCGTGGCTGCCTGCGCGGCAGCCTGACGTTCACGGCGTTTTGGGGCGAAGATAAACTTATCCAGACACCACAACAGACCTGTCACCAGGGTAGCGATGACCAGGATCAGGGCAAACATGTTCGCCATGCCAACTCCTTAAGGTTATTTACCGTTACCGTCTTTACCAACATGAAGGATGGCAAGGAATGCTTCCTGCGGCAGCTCAACGTTACCGACCTGCTTCATACGCTTCTTACCTTCTTTCTGCTTCTGCAACAGCTTTTTCTTACGGCTGACGTCGCCGCCATAGCACTTAGCCAGAACGTTTTTACGCAGCTGCTTCACGGTTGAACGGGCAATGATGTGGTTACCAATGGCCGCCTGAATCGCAATGTCAAACTGCTGACGCGGGATGAGATCTTTCATCTTCTCAACCAGCTCACGACCACGGTACGGTGCGTTATCGTTGTGGGTGATCAGCGCCAGGGCATCAACACGCTCGCCGTTGATCAGTACATCCACGCGAACCATGTTCGAGGCCTGGAAGCGTTTGAAGTTGTAGTCCAGCGACGCATAGCCACGGGAGGTAGACTTCAGACGGTCGAAGAAGTCGAGCACTACTTCCGCCATCGGAATTTCATAGGTCAGCGCCACCTGGTTACCGTGGTAAACCATGTTGGTCTGCACGCCACGCTTCTCAATACACAGGGTGATCACGTTGCCGAGGAACTCCTGCGGCAGCAGCATGTGACACTCTGCGATAGGCTCGCGCAGTTCCTGAATATTATTCAGCGGCGGGAGCTTGGACGGGCTGTCGACGTAGATCACCTCTTTCGACGTGGTTTCTACTTCGTAGACAACCGTCGGGGCGGTGGTGATCAGATCCA
Organism: Enterobacter sp. BWH52; assembly: GCF_001037565.1. Taxonomy (NCBI): domain Bacteria; kingdom Pseudomonadati; phylum Pseudomonadota; class Gammaproteobacteria; order Enterobacterales; family Enterobacteriaceae; genus Enterobacter; species Enterobacter sp. BWH52. Next base: position 3,365,510 of record NZ_KQ089854.1, read on the forward strand.
GATCGTATTCACGCTCCAGACGTTCCTGAATGATCTCCATGTGCAGCAGACCGAGGAAGCCACAGCGGAAGCCGAAGCCCAGCGCCGTTGAGCTTTCTGGCTCGTAGAACAGGGAGGCATCGTTGAGGCTCAGCTTTCCGAGCGCATCGCGGAAGTTTTCGTAATCGTCAGAGCTGACCGGGAACAGACCCGCATAAACCTGCGGTTTCACCTTTTTGAAGCCTGGCAGCGCTTTATCTGCCGGGTTACGTGCACCGGTCAGGGTATCACCCACCGGCGCGCCGAGGATGTCTTTAATGGCACAGACCAGCCAGCCCACTTCGCCGCATTTCAGCTCGGTACGGTCAACCTGTTTTGGCGTGAAGATGCCCAGACGGTCAGCGTTGTAGACCTGGCCGGTGCTCATGACCTTGATTTTGTCGCCTTTACGCATGGTGCCGTTTTTAATACGCACCAGCGAAACAACGCCGAGGTAGTTATCAAACCAGGAGTCGATGATCAGCGCCTGTAGCGGCGCATCCGGGTCACCTTCCGGCGGCGGAATATCACGCACCAGACGTTCCAGTACATCCGGAACGCCGACGCCGGTTTTCGCCGAGCAGCGCACTGCATCGGTCGCATCAATACCGACGATGTCTTCAATCTCTTCCGCTACGCGCTCAGGATCGGCGGCTGGCAGGTCGATTTTATTCAGAACCGGCACCACTTCGAGATCCATTTCCATGGCGGTGTAGCAGTTTGCCAGCGTCTGGGCCTCTACGCCCTGCCCGGCATCCACCACCAGCAGCGCGCCTTCGCAGGCCGCCAGCGAGCGTGACACTTCATAAGAGAAGTCAACGTGCCCTGGGGTGTCGATAAAGTTCAGTTGATAGGTTTCACCATCGGAAGCTTTATAGTCGAGCGTCACGCTCTGCGCTTTGATGGTAATACCGCGTTCGCGTTCCAGGTCCATGGAGTCCAGAACCTGGGCTGCCATTTCACGATCAGACAGGCCACCGCAAATCTGGATAATACGGTCAGACAGCGTCGACTTACCGTGGTCAATGTGAGCAATGATCGAAAAGTTACGTATGTTCTTCATATAGTTAAATAATTATGCCTTACGAATTCCTGGAGGCCGCTGTTCTTAGCCTGACGTTTTTCAGTGCGAAAACGCAGCATTCTACACTACATCCTCGTCAGCTGGAACTGCACTTAGAGCCAGGTATAGCGCGAAGAGACGGCGTTTTCTTTATGGCGATGTAAATAATAATAAAGCCCGGCAGATCACCGGGCCTCAGAAGAGAGCGTCTCAACACGAAGTTGGTCGGGTGCCAGTGCAACGCTGAGGATGACAGGCTGCCACGCTTCCCGGGCGGCAAGCCTTGGGGAAACACCTTTAGCAAGCCAGAACCCGCCCACGCCGCCCAACGCGGCCCCGCACATGGCGGCCAAATCTGTGCCGAACAGCATCTGGAAAACCCCGCCCATCACGAACAGGCCTGCGAGCGGAGAAAGGTAAACCAGCATGGCGGAAGTGAGCAGGCTACCTTCAGCGATGCCGAGCTCCACTTTTTGCCCTGCCACCAGCGGCTGAGCGCTCGGCACAGTAATAGTGTGCGACGTTTGCGGCCCCAGCTTATTCAACACGCGGCTGCCGCAACCGGCTCGCGAAGCGCAACTGCTGCATGATGCTTTAACGTCACAGCTAACAAGCGCTACGCCATCCTGCCAGGATACGACCGTGGCCCACTCTTTAATCATTGCGCAGCCCTGAATTTAATGCTGTCTGAAATACGTTTTGCCGTTGGCGGCGGTAATTCACCGACAATGGTAATTTCCGCATTATCGCGCACCGTCGTGCTGACCGTCCGGCGACCGGTACGGAGCATCTGTTCGGAACTGTTCGCCGTAGCGCGATTGATATTCACCGAGAAGCTAAACAGCCCATCGGAATAGAGTCGCGACTCAACCGGAGTTTCGATAGTGGGCAGCTGGCGACGACTGCTGGAAACTTCGCTGAACCCTTGCGGGATCCAGGATGGTACCCAGTTAAAATTGACAGAATCGCCGGCAGGCACGGAAAGCAAAGGCGGCAGGCTGGCTTTGGCCAGATTCTGCATGCTGTTGCCGACCTGACTGTTTACGTCAAAGGAGATCACACGGAACTGCTCCAGCGTTTCACCGTCGCGATCGAGCAGATCAACGCGCATCGGCAGCTTCGTCTCTGCGTCAATCCAGACGATATAGCTGTAACGCGTCCCATCCCGCGCAACAACGCGGATCACTTCGCACAGCCTGTCGGCAATACGCGTTCGCCCCACCGAGATAAAATCATAGTAGGGGGCGAGACGTTTAAAATCGGTGTAAATGAGCGACGGCAGGGAGTCAACGATGTAGTCACCATTGAGCGTAAACGGCTCAAGGCCAGGCTCGAAATAGCTGATTTCGTTCCCACGCTGGACCACTTCCCGACGCGGGCCATCCATCTGTAAAAGCTGGGCGAGCGGCTGGTTATCAAGGCGGGCGTGGCGATAGCGTAACGATTCGACACCCTGCTTATTGATGCTGATAAATGCCAACTCGTAATTGAGTGACTGGCTGGCCAGATTCATTTGCTGCAACAACGCCCCGGATGAAACATCAGCCGAGGCGTTAGCAGAGAAGAACAGGCTACCCGCCATCAAAGACATGGCGAACCAAAGTTGCTTCATTACTGCGATTGCGTTCCTAAAGTTTGGTTTCCTGGCACCTGCACAGCAGCCTGCTGGGTTTGGGCCTGCTCAAACTGAAGCTGCTCGGAGTGCAGACGGCGCTGCAACTCGTAATCCTGCAACATCGCATTAATGCGACGGCGCTGCTCCTGTACCTGCTGTTGCTGTCCGCCGCTTGCGGAGGCATCTGCCGGTACGCCCAGGCTAACCGGGCTGGCTTTACCCATCATCGGCAGCGTATTAAACACTGGCGCTTCAGGTTGCTGATTGGCTTCAGACTGAGTGTTATAGTGCTGGACCCCAATGATAACTGCAAGCGATACGCACGCAGCGACCCCCATCTGGGTGAGCTGGCTGGCCCATGGACGCACCTTGTGCCAGAACGGCATTTTCTGCCACTGGTGATGTGCAGGCTGCGCTTCAGGAATCAGCGGCGTGGTCTGATGAACAGGTTCGTTCTCAATGGCCGCCATAACGCGTGCTGAGATATCGAAATGGAGAACCTCACTGGTATCACCGCGCAGCGTGTCGCGGATAAGATGATAGCTCTCCCAGGTCTGTTGCATTTCGGGAGAATGAGACAACTCATCGAGCAGCTCATTATCCAGCGTTTCACCATCCATTAAAGCGGAAAGTTTTTCTTTCTGCATGCCTAATACCTTTTCCAGTATCCCGCTATCGTCAACGCCTGATAAGCGGTTGAACTTTATTATCAATGGCTTCTCGCGCACGGAAAATTCGTGAACGAACCGTGCCGACCGGACAATCCATGATGGCGGCTATCTCTTCATAGCTTAGGCCATCCAGCTCCCGTAACGTAATTGCCATGCGTAAATCTTCCGGGAGCGACTCGATCGTGCGAAAAACGATTTGTCTCAGTTCTTCTGACAACATTAAGTTCTCAGGGTTCGAAATTTCTTTCAGCGCGCCGCCACTTTCGAAGTTTTCTGCGTCGATAGCGTCAACATCACTTGAAGGCGGACGCCGGCCCTGAGCAACCAAATAATTCTTAGCCGTATTGACTGCAATACGATACAGCCAGGTATAAAAAGCACTATCCCCCCGGAATGAATCCAGCGCGCGATAGGCCTTAATAAAAGACTCTTGTACAACATCAGGAACATCGCCTGACGGTACATAGCGGGAAACCAGACTCGCTACCTTATGCTGGTAGCGCACCACCAGTAGGTTAAAAGCTTTCTGATCTCCCTTCTGGACCCGTTCAACCAGGACCTGGTCCGTTAACTGCTCGCTCATCCGAGGTAATGTCTCCCCAAACCAAATTCCACGCGTTATCGAAACGCCACTCTAACAACATTGCACTTTGAGCAAGCACCGAATTAGAGTGACTGTTCTTCAATAAGTTCCGTAACGCCTTTGTTTTTGTTCATCGCGCCGCAGACCATTCATTTTCTCTCATTATAAGTCTGTTCACGATACGCACCCGCTTTCTGACAAGAATCATTAACTTTATCGTCAGAAGAGTAACGCAACACAGGCTTTATTTCACCACAAAATCTGAAGCTAACGATCTGCTTCGCAAAATATTTCCGGCCATTTAGCGCAGATTTAACCTCCGGGATTCCGTTTAGTCATTGCAACACACCTCAAAAAAAACGTGCGATATCTCGCATCGCAATGCTATTCTCCCCACACCATGTTTAGTAAATTAAACAAACATCATGAACACGACGCCTGAACTTCATTGTGATGTACTGATCATTGGCAGCGGTGCTGCCGGCCTCTCCCTCGCACTGCGCCTGGCGGAACATCAGAACGTAATCGTGCTGAGTAAAGGGCCGATGAGCGAAGGTTCCACCTTCTATGCACAAGGCGGTATTGCCGCGGTGTTTGATGAAACGGATAGCATTGCCTCGCACGTAGAAGACACCCTGATTGCCGGTGCCGGGATCGTGGATGAGCATGCCGCAGAGTTTGTCGCCAGCAATGCCCGCCACTGCGTGCAATGGCTTATCGATCAGGGCGTGCTGTTTGATACGCAGGTTCAGCCTAATGGTGAAGAGAGCTATCACCTGACCCGTGAAGGCGGGCACAGCCACCGCCGTATTCTGCACGCTGCTGATGCAACCGGAAAAGCGGTTGAAACCACGCTGGTCAGCAAAGCCCTCAGCCATCCCAATATTCGGGTACTGGAGCGCAGCAACGCCGTCGACCTGATTATTTCCGATAAAATTGGCCTGCCCGGCACGCGCCGTGTTGTCGGCGCATGGGTGTGGAATCGGAATAAAGAGAAGGTGGAAACCTGCCAGGCAAAAGCCGTTGTGCTGGCCACCGGCGGCGCCTCCAAGGTTTACCAGTACACGACTAACCCGGATATCGCCTCCGGAGACGGTATCGCCATGGCCTGGCGCGCAGGTTGCCGCGTGGCGAATCTGGAGTTTAACCAGTTCCATCCTACCGCCCTGTTCCACCCGCAGGCGCGTAACTTCCTGTTAACTGAAGCGTTGCGTGGCGAAGGCGCGTATCTGAAGCGTCCGGACGGTTCCAGGTTTATGCCGGACTTCGACCCCCGAGGTGAACTGGCACCGCGGGATATCGTGGCCCGCGCCATTGACCACGAGATGAAGCGGCTTGGCGTGGACTGTATGTATCTGGACATTAGCCATAAACCGGCAGACTTTATTCGCCAGCACTTCCCGATGATTTATGAAAAGCTGCTGAGTCTGGGTATTGATCTAACCCGCGATCCGGTGCCGATTGTACCTGCCGCCCACTATACCTGTGGCGGGGTGATGGTTGACGATCATGGTCGTACCGACGTGGATGGTTTGTATGCGATCGGCGAGGTCAGCTATACCGGCCTGCATGGTGCGAATCGCATGGCCTCAAACTCGCTGCTGGAGTGTCTGGTGTATGGGTGGTCGGCTGCGGAAGATATTACCAAACGCATGCCCTATGCACGTCCGACAACACACTTGCCGGCATGGGATGAAAGTCGGGTAGAAAACCCGGACGAACTGGTGGTAATCCAGCATAACTGGCACGAACTGCGGCTTTTCATGTGGGATTATGTCGGGATTGTACGTACAACGAAGCGTCTGGAACGCGCGTTACGCCGCATCATGATGTTGCAGCAGGAAATCGATGAATATTACGCCAACTTCCGCGTTTCCAATAATCTGCTGGAGCTGCGCAACCTTGTGCAGGTTGCCGAGCTGATTGTGCGCTGTGCAATGATGCGCAAAGAGAGCCGTGGCCTGCATTATACGCTGGACTATCCCGAACCGCTTGAAACGTCCGGGCCGTCGGTGTTGACGCCGCAGGTTCACATAAAAAGATAAAAGGCCTGGGTCAGAGCTGTGTAATCTTCGGAATAACGCTGGTCTGGCCCACGAATGACCATCCTGTCGATAAAGCACTCGCCCTCTTTCGGCGAGAGTGCCAGCAACACGCGGTGCGGTAAGCGTCCTTCCGTATCCGAAATATCGGTACGAAGACGCAGATTCCAGCCGATCTCATGTGCGATCTCAATGAAGGTATTACCCGTGCTTTCAGGCAAGACCACGCAGAAAAATCCCTCTTCCGAGATGAGCTCCGCCGCACTGGTCAGTAGCGCCTTGTGATCGAGCGAGCCGGTGTAACGTGCCTGCTCGCGTTCCGGCGTGCCACATTCCACGCCTGGCGTGAAATATGGCGGATTGCTGACAATCAAATCGTAACGCGCGGTCTGCTCCGGCGCCCAGGTCAGGACATCGGCGCATTCTACCCTGATGCGTTCTGCCCACGGAGAGTCGGCAGCGTTTTCACTTGCCTGCCGGGCCGCCTGAGGATCAAGCTCAACGGCATCGATCGTGACGTGTTCTTCCGTTCGCTGCGCCAGCATCAGCGCCTGAAGTCCGCTGCCCGTACCAATATCCAGAATGCGTTTTACACCTGCGACAGGAGCCCATGCCCCCAGTAAAATACCGTCTGTACCGACTTTCATCGCACAACGATCGTGCGCCACAAAAAACTGTTTAAACGTAAAACCATCGCGGCGCAACTGCGCTTTGAGTTGAGACATGTCAGGGCAACCTTCTGAGTGAAACTGGAGTAGCATAGGGGAAAGCGAAGTGGTCGAAAAGCGATATCCATACAAACAGATGAAGATTACAGCCGTAACGTCTATAATCAGCGCCCCACACAGAGGTAGAACATGACTGTAACGACTTTTTCCGAACTTGAACTCGATGAAAGCCTGCTCAATGCCCTTGAGAGCAAAGGCTTTACACGCCCGACCGCCATTCAGGCCGCGGCCATTCCGCCTGCGCTTGAGGGCCGCGATGTGCTCGGTTCTGCGCCAACCGGCACGGGGAAGACAGCAGCCTACTTGCTGCCTGTGTTGCAGCATTTGCTCGACTTTCCGCGTAAAAAATCAGGCCCGCCGCGCATTTTGATCCTGACCCCGACCCGTGAACTGGCGATGCAGGTTGCCGAACACGCGCGTGAGCTGGCGGCGAACACCCATCTGGATATCGCGACCATCACCGGCGGCGTAGCGTATATGAACCACGCCGAAGTGTTCAGCGAAAACCAGGATATCGTTGTCGCGACGACAGGCCGTCTGCTGCAATACATAAAAGAAGAGAACTTCGACTGCCGCGCAGTGGAAACGCTGATTCTCGATGAAGCTGACCGCATGCTGGACATGGGCTTTGCCCAGGACATCGAACACATCGCGGGTGAAACGCGCTGGCGTAACCAGACAATGCTGTTCTCGGCAACCCTTGAAGGGGATGCCATTAAAGATTTCGCCGAACGTCTGCTGGAAGATCCGGTGGAAGTGTCCGCTACGCCATCGACCCGTGAGCGTAAGAAGATCCACCAGTGGTACTACCGCGCAGATAACCTTGAGCATAAGGTTGAGTTGTTGAAACACCTGCTGAAGCAGGAAGAGGCAACCCGTACCATCGTATTCGTACGCAAACGTGAGCGCGTACATGAACTGGCAGAAATGCTGCGCAATGCCGGTATCAACAACTGCTATCTCGAAGGTGAAATGGCGCAGGTTAAGCGTACCGAAGGGATTAAGCGCCTGACCGATGGCCGCGTGAATGTGCTGGTTGCCACCGACGTTGCCGCGCGCGGGATCGACATCCCGGACGTGAGCCACGTGATCAACTTTGATATGCCGCGCAGCGGTGATACTTACCTGCACCGTATTGGTCGTACCGGCCGTGCGGGCCGCAAAGGTATTGCTATCTCTCTGGTAGAAGCGCACGACCATTTGCTGCTACAGAAAATTGGCCGCTACGTTGAGGAGCCGCTGAAAGCTCGCGTGATTGACGGACTTCGTCCGACCACACGTGCGCCGAGTGAAAAAATGACGGGTAAACCGTCCAAGAAAGCGCTCGCGAAACGTGCTGAGAGAAAAGAGAAAGAAAAAGAGAAGCCGCGCGTTAAACAGCGCCACCGCGATACCAAAAATATTGGTAAGCGCCGTAAGCCAAGCTCTGCTGCGTCAGAGACAAAAACGGAAGAGTAAAAAAAAGCCGGGACATTCCCGGCTTTTTTATTCCACCCCCAGAGCTGAAACCTTACAGGCTTTCAGTAAAGGTACGCGCGATAACGTCGCGCTGCTGTTCCGGGGTCAGAGAGTTGAAACGCACCGCATAGCCAGACACACGGATGGTCAGCTGCGGGTATTTTTCCGGGTGCTCAACGGCATCCATCAGCGTTTCGCGACGCAGGACGTTAACGTTCAGGTGCTGACCACCTTCCACGCGTACTTCTGGCTGCACTTGCATTGGAATTTCACGGTATTCAATTTCGCCCAGTTTGCTCACCGGAACGATTTCGTCTTCCGCAAAACCTGCTTTCGCTACTACACAGCGCGCTTCGTTTTTCTCGCTGTCCAGCAGCCAGAAAGAGTTCAGCAGATCGTCATTTGCAGCTTTAGTAATCTGGATACCTGTAATCATGTGTTGCCTCCCTTAGGCTACATTAACTGATGCTGGCCTTTTGCGGCCAATTGGTAAAACCATTGTTTGTTGTGTGTATATATAACATTCAGACCCGGGTGATTTATTGATTTAAATCAACAAAACCACCAACCACACAAAGAGTGTGGTCTGTATTTTTTGTTTTAGATCAATTTTAAAGGTTTACCAATTCAACTTATCCTGCCTGGTTTTCAACATAAATTGAGTCACTTAGCCTGCTTTTCCGCGGGTAATTTTGCTCATTGGTGTTTAACAGGTAAGCTAGACACAGAATGAGATTCGCAGGAGAGCGAGATGACAACACCTTTAACCTGGCATGACGTGCTGGCTGAAGAGAAGCAGCAGCCCTATTTTATAAATACCCTCAGTACCGTTGCGGCTGAACGGCAGGCCGGCCAGACAATTTATCCGCCGCAGAAAGATGTGTTTAACGCCTTCCGCTACACCGAACTGAGCGATGTAAAGGTGGTTATCCTGGGGCAGGATCCATACCACGGCCCCGGGCAGGCTCACGGACTGGCATTTTCCGTACGTCCGGGCGTGGCCATCCCCCCTTCTCTGTTGAATATGTATAAAGAGCTGGAAGGAACGATTCCGGGTTTCACCCGCCCTAATCACGGTTATCTGGAAAGCTGGGCGCGCCAGGGCGTGCTGTTGCTGAATACCGTATTAACTGTCCGGGCGGGTCAGGCACACTCCCACGCCAGTCTGGGATGGGAAACCTTTACCGATAAGGTTATCAGCCTGATCAATGAGCATCGTGAAGGCGTCGTGTTTTTACTCTGGGGTTCGCATGCCCAAAAGAAAGGGGCGATTATCGATCGTCAGCGTCATCACGTGCTGAAGGCGCCGCACCCGTCGCCGCTGTCTGCGCATCGTGGTTTCTTTGGCAGTAATCATTTTGTTCTGACGAATGAGTGGCTGGAAAAGCGTGGCGAAAAGCCGATTGACTGGATGCCTGTGTTACCGGCAGAGAGCGAGTAGGGTTTGAATGTGCCGGGTCAGGCCCGGCACATAAAAGGCTTATGCCTTGTTCTGACGCCACCATTCCGCCAGCAGCACGCCGGTCGCAACGGATACGTTCAGGCTTTCAACGTTGCCAGTGCCGTCGATAGAGACGCTCAGGTCAGCGCTGGAGAGTGCCGCATCAGACAGACCATCGCGCTCCTGACCTAACACCAGCACCATTTTGCGCGGCAACGTCGCTTTAAACAACGGCGTAGCGGCACGGCTTGAGGTGGTGACAATGGTGTAGCCCGCGTTACGGAATTGTTCAAGGGCTTCCAGCACGCTGTCGCCGGTGATCGGCTGAACGTGCTCTGCACCACCTTCCGCGGTACGAATCGCCGCACCGGATTCCAGCAGCGCGGCATCCTGCAACAGAACGCCTTTCACGCCAAAGTGCGCGCAGCTACGCATCATAGCGCCCAGGTTATGCGGGTTACCAACATCTTCCAGCGCCAGTACGCAGTCATCGGCATCCGCCTGGCTAACCCACTGCTGCACGGTAGTGCCGTTACGTTTTTTGATCAGGAAGCAGACGCCGCCGTGGTGTTCTGTACCGGACGCTTTTGTCAGCTCGGCATCGTCAACCACGTGGTAGGCTTTGCGGTTCGCCGCCATCCAGCGCAGCGCTTCTTTAAAGCGCGGGGTCACGCTCTGGATAAACCATGCACGAACGATACACTCCGGGCGGCTCTGGAACAGGGCCTGACAGGCGTTCTCACCGTAGACACGGGTCTCTTCCGCACGCTGACGACGCAGCACTTCCGGATCGATAAAGCTTTTTCCGCTGATACCGCCGTGATCGGCTTTTTCGGTCGTCTCTTCACCGGGCGCGCGAGAAACGGTACGCCATGGCGATCCACCGTCGCGGACAAAATCATCGCGTTTGCGATCGTCACGCTTACGGTCATCACGTTTGCGGTCATCGCCGCGGTTATTTCTGTCATCGCGGGCGGGGCGACGGCCACCGTCTGCACGAGAAGACGCCGGACGCCCGCCACCTTTTCCGGTACGCGGATTTTGGGTGCGTTTATCAGAGTCATCATCACTGCGGACATACATCACTTTGACCTTGCCGCTTTTGTTTTTCATTTCGTCGTTCATGCTTTTCTCCACCAGCGCTGCGCGAAGCGCGCAGATTACCCGATGTGCAAGCTCATAGCCATAATTTCGTACAAAAGCCTGTGACTATTGTTCCCATTGAATAAAACGCGTTGTCGTTTCATACAGGCTCACTGATAATATGTAACATATCAGAAACATTATCGGCGTTCTGCCGTTGTTCCACGGCTCTATCAGAGGTTAGTTATGAATACCGTATGTGCCAACTGTCAGGCTTTAAACCGCATTCCGGACGATCGGATGGATGACGGTGCGAAATGCGGGCGTTGTGGCCACGAATTATTTGATGGCGATGTCATTAACGCGACGGGTGCTACGCTGGACAAACTCCTCAAGGACGATCTGCCTGTTGTGGTCGATTTCTGGGCACCGTGGTGCGGCCCCTGCCGTAACTTTGCGCCCATCTTCGAAGACGTAGCTGAAGAGCGCAGCGGGAAAATACGTTTTGTCAAAGTGAATACCGAAGCGGAACGTGAACTCAGCGCCCGTTTTCGCATTCGCAGCATTCCAACCATTATGATTTTCAAAAATGGTGAAGTGATCGACATGCTCAATGGTGCAGTACCAAAAGCGCCTTTCGACAGCTGGTTAAACGAATCCCTGTAACATTCGCGGGGCATATCTTGTGCCCCGTTCTCTCCTCTGCGAAAATGGGGTTTTTCCTGCCTTTTCGCCCATGACTGATAACGCTGTACTTCAATTACGCGCCGAGCGCCTTGCGCGCGCCACCCGCCCTTTTCTGGCCCGAGGCAATCGTATTCGCCGCTGCCAGCGCTGCCTTTTACCGCTGAAAGTGTGTCTGTGCGAAACGCTTGCGCCGAGCGAGGCGAAAAGCCGCTTTTGTCTGGTCATGTTTGATACCGAACCGATGAAGCCCAGCAACACAGGGCGTTTGATCGCCGATATTCTACCCAACACCGCAGCGTTTCAGTGGTCGCGCACTGAGCCACCTCAGGCTCTGCTCGACCTGGTGGCAAGCCCGGACTATCAGCCCATGGTCGTTTTCCCGGCATCATATGCAGGCGAACAACGTCAGGTACTTACGGCGCCACCATCCGGTAAGCCGCCGCTGTTTATTATGCTCGACGGCACCTGGACCGAAGCAAGAAAGATGTTTCGCAAAAGCCCTTATCTTGATGCGCTGCCGGTGATTTCCGTCGATCTGTCGCGTGTTTCGGCCTATCGCTTGCGTGAAGCGCATGCCGACGGTCAATATTGCACCGCTGAAGTCGCCATAGCGCTACTGGATCTGGCGGGCGATACCCAGGCGGCCGGCGCGCTGGGCAGTCACTTCTCCTGCTTCCGCGAACGTTATCTTGCGGGAAAAACCGTTCATAAGGGTAGTGTCACAGCAACTGAGGCAGAAAGCGTTTAAAATCATCAGGTCGCTTGCATTCACAGGAGGCCTGCATGAGCCAGAGAGGGTTAGAAGCGCTACTCCGTCCGAAATCCATTGCCGTTATTGGCGCCTCGATGAAACCGGACCGCGCAGGGTATCTGATGATGCGCAATCTGCTGGCTGGCGGATTTAACGGCCCGGTCATGCCCGTTACGCCCGCTTATAAGGCGGTACAGGGGGTGCTGGCGTGGCCGGAGGTGCAAAGTTTACCGTTTGTTCCCGACCTCGCCGTGCTCTGTACGCATGCGAAACGAAACCTCGAATTGCTTGAGTCGCTCGGTCAGAAAGGCTGTAAAACCTGCATTATTCTTTCCTCGCCTCCTGAACAGCAGCCCGAACTGCTGGCCTGCGCCAGCCGCTACCAGATGCGCATTCTTGGTCCAAATAGCCTCGGTCTGCTTGCGCCCTGGCAAGGGCTGAATGCCAGTTTTTCCCCGGTTCCGATCCGTAAAGGCAAACTGGCCTTTATTTCACAGTCGGCAGCGGTATCCAATACCATCCTCGACTGGGCGCAGCAGCGTGAGATGGGCTTTTCCTATTTCATTGCCCTCGGCGACAGCCTGGACATTGACGTCGATGAGCTGTTGGATTTCCTGGCGCGTGACAGCAAAACCAGCGCTATCCTGCTCTACCTTGAACACCTGAGCGACGCCCGTCGTTTTGTGTCGGCGTCGCGTAGCGCATCACGTAATAAACCGATTCTGGTCATCAAAAGCGGGCGCAGCCCCGCGGCTCAGCGCCTGCTACATTCCCGTTCCGGGATGGATCCCGCATGGGATGCAGCGATCCAGCGCGCCGGTTTACTGCGGGTACAGGATACGCACGAGCTTTTTTCCGCCGTCGAAACGTTAAGCCACATGCGCCCCCTGCGCGGTGAAAAGCTGATGATTGTCAGCAACGGTGCAGCTCCCGCCGCCCTGGCGCTGGACGAGCTCTGGCTACGCAACGGCAAGCTGGCCACGCTGGGTGAAGAGACGCTCCAGCGCCTGCGGGATGCGTTACCGGGAAGCGTTGTTCCCGATAATCCCCTCGATTTGCGCGATGATGCCAGCAGCGATCGTTACATTAAGGCGATCACGATTTTGCTGGATAGCCAGGACTTTGATGCGCTGATGATTATCCATTCGCCCAGCGCGGTTGCGCCAGGCAGCGAAAGTGCGCGTGCGCTGATTGAGGCGGTCCGAAACCATCCCCGCGGTAAATACGTTACCCTGCTGACCAACTGGTGCGGCGAATTCTCCTCGCAGGAGGCACGGCGTCTGTTTAGTGAAGCCGGGTTGCCAACCTACCGTACCCCAGAGGGCACCATTACCGCGTTTATGCATATGGTTGAATACCGCCGCAACCAGAAGCAACTGCGTGAAACGCCTGCCCTGCCGGGCAATCTCACCGCAAATTCGGTGGATGTGCACAGGCTTTTGCAGCAGGCCATCGAAGAGGGCGCCACTTCTCTTGATACACATGAGGTACAACCCATTCTTGGCAGTTATGGAATGCAAACCCTGCCCACCTGGATTGCCGGCGACAGCGCTGAGGCGGTACATATTGCTGAGCAGATTGGTTATCCGGTCGCGCTGAAGCTGCGCTCTCCCGATATTCCGCACAAATCGGATGTGCAGGGCGTCATGCTGTATCTGCGCACCGCGACAGAAGTACAACAGGCCGCGGATGCCATTATCGATCGCGTAAAAATGACGTGGCCACAGGCCAGGATCCACGGCCTGCTGGTGCAGAGCATGGCCAACCGTGCAGGTGCGCAGGAGCTGCGCGTGGTTGTCGAACACGATCCGGTTTTTGGTCCGCTCATTATGCTGGGTGAAGGCGGCGTTGAGTGGCGGCCAGAAGAACAGGCGGTTGTCGCGCTTCCCCCTCTGAACATGAACCTGGCGCGTTATTTAATTATTCAGGCCATCAAAAGCAAAAAAATCCGCGGGAGAAGCGCTCTGCGGCCGCTTGATATCGCCGGGTTAAGCCAGTTTCTGGTGAAGGTCTCCAACCTCATTGTTGACTGTGCGGAGATCCAGCGCCTGGATATTCACCCCCTTCTTGCCTCCGGAAATGAATTTACCGCCCTGGACGTGACGCTGGATATTGCGCCCTATATCGGTGACCCGGAAAGCCGTCTCGCCATTCGTCCTTATCCTCTTCATCTGGAAGAGTGGGTGGAGATGAAAAATGGGGAGCGGGCGCTGTTTCGCCCTATCCTGCCGGAAGACGAGCCGCTGCTGCGGGCGTTCATCTCGCAGGTGACGAAGGAAGATTTGTACTATCGCTATTTCAGCGAAATCAATGAATTTACCCATGACGATTTAGCCAATATGACCCAGATCGACTACGATCGAGAAATGGCGATTGTGGCGGTCCGCCGTTCCGGAGCGGGAGAGGAGATCCTCGGCGTGACGCGTGCCATTTCCGACCCGGATAATGTGGATGCCGAGTTTGCCGTACTGGTGCGTTCCGATCTTAAGGGTTTGGGGTTGGGCAGACGGCTGCTCGAAAAACTCATTGGTTATACGCGCGATCACGGATTGTCACGCCTGAATGGCATTACTATGCCAAACAATCGGGGTATGGTGACCCTGGCGCGGAAGCTCGGTTTTGACGTTGATATCCAGCTGGATGAAGGCATTGTCTCTCTGTCCCTCAGCCTGACTTCGACGGATAAACAAGAGTAAGCTGCTGGAAATGTTACCCACTTTTACCGGCACTGGGGTATCATTGTCCGCTTATGTTGTTTGCCTGGTACAGACAACCCTTCAATGAACAGAGAAGAAACGCACTGTGATGTTGTCAAAATTTAAGCGTAATAAACATCAACAACACCTTGCTCAACTACCGAAGATTTCTCAGTCAGTTGATGATGTAGAGTTCTTTTATGCTCCCGCTCATTTCCGGGAGACGCTTCTTGAAAAGATTGCCAGCGCTACGCGACGTATTTGCATTGTGGCGCTCTATCTTGAACAAGATGAAGGTGGGCGTGCGATCCTGAACGCGCTCTATGAAGCGAAACGTCAGCGTCCGGAACTGGATGTTCGCGTGCTGGTAGACTGGCACCGTGCTCAGCGTGGCCGTATTGGTGCGGCTGCCTCGAATACCAATGCTGACTGGTATTGCCGCACGGCCCAGGAAAATCCGGGGATTGATATCCCGGTGTATGGCGTACCGGTGAATACCCGTGAAGCGCTTGGCGTTCTTCATTTTAAAGGATTTATCATTGATGACAGCGTCCTTTATAGCGGCGCCAGCCTGAATGATGTGTATCTCCATCAGCTCGATAAATACCGCTACGATCGCTACCATCTGATCCGCAATCCGCAGATGGCTGACATCATGTTCAACTGGGTTGATAAAAACCTGGTTCATGGTCGGGGTGTGCACCGTCTTGACGATCCTCATCGCCCGAAAAGCCCGGAAATCAAAAACGACGTTCGCTCCTTCCGCCAGGAACTGCGCGATGCGGTTTATCGTTTTCAGGGTGATGCCAGTAATGAAGAACTGTCCGTTACGCCCCTGGTAGGCCTGGGGAAATCCAGCCTGCTGAACAAGACCATCTTTCATTTGATGCCGTGCGCTGAACATAAGCTCACCATCTGCACCCCTTACTTTAACCTTCCCGCCGTTCTGGTGCGTAATATCATTCAGCTGCTGCGTGATGGTAAAAAGGTGGAAATCATTGTCGGGGATAAAACGGCAAATGACTTTTTCATTCCGGAAGATCAGCCTTTCAAGATCATCGGCGCACTGCCTTATCTCTATGAGATTAACCTGCGTCGCTTCCTGAGCCGTTTACAGTACTATGTGAACACGGACCAGCTGGTTGTGCGTCTCTGGAAAGATGAAGACAACAGCTATCACCTCAAAGGGATGTGGGTGGATGATGAGTGGATGCTGCTGACCGGTAATAACCTGAACCCACGCGCCTGGCGTCTGGATCTGGAAAACGCCATCCTTATTCATGATCCTCAGCATGCGTTAGCCGCGAAACGCGATCGTGAGCTGGAGCTTATACGCACGCATACCACAGTGGTTCGTCATTATCGCGATCTGCAAAGCATCGCTGATTATCCGGTGAAAGTTCGCAAGCTGATTCGCCGTCTACGTCGGATCCGTATCGACCGCCTCATCAGCCGCATTCTGTAATACACGAGCCCTGTCATCGACGGGGCTTTTTTTATGGAGTCTGTTAATGCGTACGCCTTTCCTGATAATCCCTCTTTTCCTGACCGGTTGCAGCCATATGGCTAATGATAACTGGTCGGGTCAGGATAAAGCTCAACACTTTCTGGCGTCTGCAATGTTGTCCGCTGCGGGTAATGAGTATGCGCTGCACCAGGGGTATAGCCGGGATCGAAGTGCCACAATGGGGCTCATGTTCTCCATTAGCCTGGGGGCATCAAAAGAACTTTGGGATAGCCGCCCCTCGGGAAGCGGCTGGAGCTGGAAAGATTTTGCCTGGGACGTAGCCGGGGCAACAACCGGCTACGCCGTCTGGCAGATGGCGCATTATTAAAGGCGAATCCCTTTTCCTTTACGATGCAGCATCAGGGAGACAATAAACGCCAGCGCCCCCATGATGGTGACATACCAGAAGAAGGTCGTTTCACTGCCCCATGACTTTAGGGATAGCGCGACATATTCTGCCGAACCGCCAAACAGGGCGTTAGCGACCGCATAAGAGAGGCCTACGCCCAGCGCCCTCACCTGTGCGGGAAACATTTCCGCTTTCAAAATGCCACTGATTGCCGTGTAAAAACTAATAATAATAAGTGCCACCATAATCAAAGCGAAAGCGGCATACGGAGAGGTTGTATGCTGTAGCGCCGTCAAAAGCGGAACAGTCCCCAGGGTGAGCATGCCACCAAAGATCAGCATGGAGGTGCGGCGACCTATTTTGTCCGACAGCGCGCCAACAATCGGCTGTATGAGCATAAAGACCAGTAACGCCACCGTCATGACGACGCTCGCAACGTTAGCATGCATGCCCGTGGTGTTGACCAGATATTTTTGCATATAGGTGGTGAAGGTATAGAAGCTTAGCGAGCCTGCGGCGGTAAAGCCTAGTACCATCAAAAATGCTTTGCGGTTACGCCACAGCCCTTTCATCGAACCGGCTTCTTTCAGCGCCCTGACCTCCTGTTGGGAGGTTTCATCAAGCTGACGGCGTAACCACAGCGCCACAACCGCCAGGGCGGCCCCCAGGGCAAACGGTATGCGCCAGCCCCAGGCGCGTAAATCTTCATCGCTAAGGATTTGTTGAAGGATCACCACAACCAGTAACGCCAGTAGCTGTCCGCCAATGAGGGTTACATACTGGAATGATGCATAGAAACCTTTGCGCCCTTCAACAGCCACTTCGCTCATGTATGTCGCGCTGGTGCCGTATTCGCCACCCACTGACAGCCCCTGGAACAGACGTGCCAGCAGCAACAACGCCGGTGCCCATGTTCCGATAGTGTCATATCCGGGAAGGCAGGCAATCACCAGCGAGCCGACGCACATCATGCATACGGAGATGAGCATGGATGTCTTGCGCCCTTTCCTGTCCGCGATCCTGCCGAACAGCCATCCGCCAATGGGACGCATCAGGAACCCGGCGGCAAAAACGCCTGCGGTTTGCAGAAGCTGCGTTGTAGTGTTCCCTGATGGGAAAAAGATATGCGCAAAGTAGAGTGAACAGAATGAATAGACGTAAAAATCAAACCACTCTACAAGGTTCCCCGATGAGGCTCCAACAATTGCCCAAACCCGACGGCGAGTATCCTTGCCTGCTAAACTTGTGTTATCCGTATCTGCACTGGCTACGGTTTCTGTCATTTTAAAATCCCCTGTCTCACATTGCGGGCCATTGCCCACAAACAGTAAAACCGGATTTAAAACGAATCGTTAGGTAAATAAAATGTTTCCAATATGTTTCATTGGATTTTGTGAACTCGATCAGGTATCGAATTATTAGCGGACGTAGTAATTATCCCCACGCTTGCTGGTGAGCCTTTTTTCGCTGCAAATAATCTTCATCGGCACGAATTTTATCCCACCACGTTTTGAATACCGCAGCGGCCTCTGCTTTTACTGGATCGTGATCGAGGGGTTTGACCTGGCGCTTCTCATCATACTTTTTTCCGCCTTTATGATTGGCGTATCGCCGGGCACGGGTGTATCCCATCTGTATGAATTTACGCGCCATATCCATACCTACAAAATCGTTATTCCTGCGGTACTCTTCAAAGAGGGCGTAGATCTCTTCTGCCGAACGCGCTGCGACTTCAGCATTTTTATAACGCCAGTGTGGAAGGATTTCGCTTTTATAAGGCTCGACCATCAATACGCCCTGCTCACCCCGGCCCACCTGATACCGTTCGGGATGTTCGCGAAAATTAATATTGGCAAAATCTTGTTGATAATCAAAGGGACGAGTCAAAGCGGCACCATTGTTAAAATTGTTTTAACAATTGTAGGCCGGATAAGGGGAAGCCGCCATCCAGCATGTTTTCCGCGCCCAAAGCAAAAAACCCCGTACCTTACGGTACGGGGTTTTTCTTGTTTGATGCCTGGCAGTTCCCTACTCTCACATGGGGAGACCCCACACTACCATCGGCGCTACGGCGTTTCACTTCTGAGTTCGGCATGGGGTCAGGTGGGACCACCGCGCTAAAGCCGCCAGGCAAATTCTGTTAATCTGTATCACGCTGAAAATCGTGTCTGTCTCTTCGCCAAAACACCTTCGGCGTTGTAAGGTTAAGCCTCACGGTTCATTAGTATCGGTTAGCTCAACGCATCGCTGCGCTTACACACCCGACCTATCAACGTCGTCGTCTTCAACGTTCCTTCAGGAGACTCAAGGTCTCAGGGAGAACTCATCTCGGGGCAAGTTTCGTGCTTAGATGCTTTCAGCACTTATCTCTTCCGCATTTAGCTACCGGGCAGTGCCATTGGCATGACAACCCGAACACCAGTGATGCGTCCACTCCGGTCCTCTCGTACTAGGAGCAGCCCCCCTCAATTCTCCAGCGCCCACGGCAGATAGGGACCGAACTGTCTCACGACGTTCTAAACCCAGCTCGCGTACCACTTTAAATGGCGAACAGCCATACCCTTGGG
>NZ_KQ089854.1:3388213-3583962 GCF_001037565.1 Enterobacter sp. BWH52
TACGCCCAGTAATTCCGATTAACGCTTGCACCCTCCGTATTACCGCGGCTGCTGGCACGGAGTTAGCCGGTGCTTCTTCTGCGGGTAACGTCAATCGACAAGGTTATTAACCTTATCGCCTTCCTCCCCGCTGAAAGTACTTTACAACCCGAAGGCCTTCTTCATACACGCGGCATGGCTGCATCAGGCTTGCGCCCATTGTGCAATATTCCCCACTGCTGCCTCCCGTAGGAGTCTGGACCGTGTCTCAGTTCCAGTGTGGCTGGTCATCCTCTCAGACCAGCTAGGGATCGTCGCCTAGGTGAGCCGTTACCCCACCTACTAGCTAATCCCATCTGGGCACATCCGATGGCAAGAGGCCCGAAGGTCCCCCTCTTTGGTCTTGCGACGTTATGCGGTATTAGCTACCGTTTCCAGTAGTTATCCCCCTCCATCAGGCAGTTTCCCAGACATTACTCACCCGTCCGCCACTCGTCAGCAAAGCAGCAAGCTGCTTCCTGTTACCGTTCGACTTGCATGTGTTAGGCCTGCCGCCAGCGTTCAATCTGAGCCATGATCAAACTCTTCAATTTAAGTTTGATGCTCTTGAATTAAACTTCGTAATGAATTACGTGTTCACTCAGAGACTTGGTATTCATTTTTCGTCCGAGGACGTTAAGAATCCATGTCGCTTTGAGTGCCCACACAGATTGTCTGATAAATTGTTAAAGAGCAGTGCCGCTTCGTTTTCGCTGCGGCGCGGGGTGTGCATATTACGCTTTCCCGCTTCAGAGTCAAGCGTTTATTTTGCTTTTCTCTGCTGACCCGGCGGCTTGCGTGCCGTTGTTCCGTGTCAGTGGAGGCGCATTATAGGGAGTTATTCTGAGGCTGCAAGTGCAAAGTGAAAATTATTTACCGACTGCTCACTTTCCAGGCAAAACACATCTCAGACATTAATTCTTGCCTGGTTTTTAAACAAAAACGAGCCGCAAGCGGCCCGTTTTTGCGTTTTGTGACTTACTGCACTGCCACAATTCGGTCTTCGTTGGCTTCCAGACGGATAACTTTGCCCGGAACCAGCTCCCCAGAGAGGATTTGCTGCGCCAGCGGGTTTTCGATCTGCTGCTGGATAGCACGTTTTAACGGACGCGCACCATAAACAGGATCGTAACCATTCTCGCTCAGCAGTTTCAGCGCATCGTCGGAAATGTGGATTTCATACCCACGCTCTTCCAGACGTTTGTACAGACGCTGCAACTGGATCTGCGCAATCGACGCAATGTGTTTCTCGCCCAGCGGATGGAACACGACCACTTCATCAATACGGTTGATGAACTCCGGACGGAAGTTTTGGCTGACCACACCCAGCACCAGATCTTTCATATGGCTGTAATCCAGCTCACCGAAGCGTTCCTGAATTAAATCGGAACCCAGGTTCGAGGTCATGATCACCACCGTGTTACGGAAGTCAACCGTTCTCCCCTGCCCGTCCGTCAGGCGTCCATCATCCAGTACCTGCAACAGGATGTTAAATACGTCAGGATGTGCCTTTTCCACTTCATCCAGCAGGATGACGGAATAAGGACGACGGCGAACCGCTTCCGTCAGATAACCGCCCTCTTCATAACCGACATATCCCGGAGGCGCACCGACCAGACGCGAGACGGCGTGTTTCTCCATAAACTCGGACATATCGATACGCACCATCGCGTCATCGCTGTCGAACATAAAGTTAGCCAGCGCTTTACACAGCTCGGTTTTACCGACACCGGTTGGCCCCAGGAACAGGAACGAGCCGATTGGACGATTCGGATCGGACAGCCCCGCACGGCTACGACGAATGGCGTTAGATACCGCTTCGACCGCTTCGTTCTGTCCAATGACGCGCTGATGCAGATCCTGCTCCATACGCAGCAGTTTCTCGCGTTCGCTTTCCATCATGCGAGCCACAGGAATACCCGTCCAGCGCGCCAGCACTTCGGCAATCTCGGCATCCGTCACTTTATTACGCAACAGACGCATGGTTTTGCCTTCTGATTGCGTGGCGATCTCGAGTTGTTTTTCCAGCTCAGGGATCTTGCCGTACTGTAGTTCGGACATCCGTGCCAGATCCCCTACGCGACGCGCCTGCTCAATGGCAATTTTAGCCTGCTCCAGCTCCGCCTTGATTGTCTGGGTGCCAGAGAGGGAGGCTTTCTCAGCTTTCCACTCTTCTTCCAGCTCAGAATACTGACGCTCTTTCTCGTCCAGTTCTTCGTTGAGCATATCAAGGCGTTTCTTGCTCGCTTCATCAGACTCTTTGTTCAGCGCCTGCTGTTCCAGCTTGAGCTGGATAATACGGCGATCGAGTCGGTCAAGCTCTTCCGGTTTCGAGTCAATCTGCATACGGATGCTGGACGCCGCTTCATCGATAAGGTCAATGGCTTTATCCGGCAACTGACGGTCGGCAATGTAACGATGCGAAAGCGTCGCCGCCGCAACGATGGCCGGGTCGGTGATCTGCACGTGATGGTGCAGCTCATAACGCTCTTTCAGACCACGCAAAATGGCGATGGTATCTTCAACGCTTGGTTCAGCGACAAACACCTTCTGGAAACGACGCTCCAGCGCGGCATCTTTCTCAATGTACTGACGATACTCGTCAAGCGTAGTGGCGCCGACACAGTGAAGTTCACCGCGCGCCAGAGCAGGTTTCAGCATGTTCCCGGCATCCATTGCGCCGTCAGCTTTACCCGCCCCCACCATGGTGTGCAGTTCGTCGATAAACAGGATGACGTTACCTTCTTGCTTCGCCAGATCGTTCAGCACGCCTTTCAGACGCTCTTCAAATTCACCGCGGTATTTCGCCCCGGCCACCAGCGCGCCCATATCCAGCGCCAGTACGCGACGGCCTTTCAGCCCTTCGGGCACTTCGCCATTAACGATACGCTGCGCCAGCCCTTCAACAATGGCGGTTTTACCGACGCCTGGCTCACCAATCAGCACCGGGTTGTTTTTGGTACGACGTTGCAGTACCTGGATTGTCCGGCGGATTTCTTCGTCGCGGCCGATCACCGGGTCAAGTTTGCCCTGCTCGGCACGTTCGGTCAGGTCGACCGTAAATTTCTTCAAAGCCTGACGTTGGTCTTCGGCTCCCTGGTCGTTCACGCTTTCACCTCCGCGCATTTTCTCAATCGCCTGGGTCACATTAGCGGTGGTTGCACCGGCGGATTTCAGCAGGTCGGTTAAGGTACCGCGTGATTCAAGCGCCGCCAGAACAAACAGCTCTGACGAAATAAAGTTGTCCCCACGTTTTTGCGCCAGCTTGTCGCAAAGGTTCAGCACGCGCACCAGATCCTGCGACGGCTGCACGTCGCCGCCGGTACCTTCGACCTGCGGTAAACGGCTCAGCGCCTGATCGATGGCGGTGCGTAACTGGCCGGCATTAATGCCAGCGGACGTTAATAACGGACGTACCGATCCCCCTTCCTGATTCAGCAAGGCGCTCATTAAATGAAGAGGTTCGATAAATTGGTTGTCGTGCCCCAGTGCGAGGGACTGGGCATCGGCGAGAGCAAGCTGGAATTTATTAGTAAGACGATCCAGACGCATAACTCCTCCCATAACAGGTCAAATTTGCTACTGGAGATTAAATGAGGTCATCCCTCAATTATTCAAGGTTAATAACCTGAATTATGTGAAAAGAAAACGGCGCGTACCGGATCGTCTTGATTCTTTAGGTTATATCAGCCAAATGAAACTTGCCATACGGCCTGTCGTCTTGTCGCGGCGATAGGAGAAAAAATCACCCTTTTCGGTGAAGGTACAGCGATCTCCGCCGAAGATTTGAGTCACACCGACGTTATTCAGGCGCTGGCGGGCAAGCTGGTAAATATCGGCCAGATATTTATCTCCGGAAGCCACAAACGCTTCGACCGCTTGCGGATCTTTTTCCATAAAGGCATCGCGCACTTCGGGCCCGACCTCAAATGCCTGCGGGCCAATCGCCGGGCCAAGCCAGGCGATAAGATTTGCAGAATCGTCCTGAAAGCAGGCGACGGTCTCTTCCAGCACGCCTTCGCACAGGCCTCGCCATCCGGCGTGGGCAGCAGCCACTTCAGTTCCTGCCTGATTGCAGAACAACACCGGCAGGCAATCAGCAGTCATCACCGCGCAAACCGTTCCCGGCGTATTGCTGTACGAAGCATCGGCGCGTTTAGACGCATAGGGCTCACCCGTCAGCTTCAGCACCGCTTTACCGTGCACCTGCTCAAGCCAGACCGGTTTTGAAGGAAGGTTTCCCGCAGCAAAGAGGCGTTTACGGTTCTCTTCAACGTGCTCCAGGTTATCGCCACAGTGCGCACCGAGGTTCAAAGACTCCCACGCGCCCTGGCTCACGCCACCGATACGGGTTGAACTACAGGCGGCCACGCCTTCAGGCAGTGGCCACTCCGGGACAATCAGTTTGGTCATAACCAGTCCACGTGATCCTTATGTTCTTCGAAATCTGCGCGCATCGCGTCGATAAGTTCCACCATATCCTGTGGGATCGGCGCATGCCATTCCATCTGAATTCCGGTGATTGGGTGGTAAAGACGCAGCATCGTCGCATGCAGCGCCTGGCGATCGAATTTACGCAGCACGGAGATGAATTCATCCGATGCGCCCTTTGGTGGACGCGGACGACCGCCGTAAACCGGGTCACCCACCAGCGGATGGGTAATATGCGCCATGTGCACGCGGATCTGGTGAGTACGCCCGGTTTCCAGGCGCAGACGCAGGCGGGTATGAATACGGAAATGTTCCATGATGCGGTAATGGGTTACCGCCGGTTTACCCATCGGGTGTACGGACATATGCGTACGCTTGGTTGGGTGACGGCTGATAGGCTCTTCCACCGTGCCGCCAGAGGTCATATGACCAATCGCCACCGCTTCATACTCACGGGTGATTTCGCGCAGTTGCAACGATTCCACCAGGCGAGTCTGGGCGGGAACCGTCTTCGCCACCACCATCAGACCCGTGGTGTCTTTATCCAGACGGTGAACAATACCGGCACGCGGTACGTCGGCAATCGGCGGATAATAATGAAGGAGTGCGTTAAGTACCGTACCGTCAGGATTGCCCGCGCCCGGGTGAACAACAAAGTCGCGCGGCTTGTTGATGACCAGAATGTCGTCATCTTCGTAGACGATATCCAGCGGGATATCCTGCGGCTCGAAGCGGATTTCCTCTTCGATTTCAGCATTGATGGCGACAGCTTCCCCACCAAACACTTTCTCTTTTGGTTTGTCCCAGATCTTGCCGTTTACCAGCACGCGCTGGTCAAGGATCCATTCTTTTATGCGTGAACGCGAATAATCAGGGAACAATTCGGCCAAAGCCTGATCTAAGCGTTGACCGAGCTGATTTTCGGAGACTGTTGCGGTGAGTTCTACTCGTTGTGCCATAAACTGCTTCTTCGTTTAACGTTGGGTTTTACGGCTTTGCCGTTTAATATAGTGTGCTATTGTAGCTGGTCTTAATCGGGAGCAGGAACTGAGTTTCTCCCGGACAAACATTTGAGGAAAGTCAAAACGTCATGACGCGCATGAAATATCTGGTGGCAGCGGCCACGTTGAGCCTGGCTTTGGTGGGCTGCTCCGGTTCGAATGAACAGGTCCCTGACAATCCGCCGAATGAAATCTATGCGACTGCACAACAAAAGTTGCAGGACGGTAACTGGAAACAGGCGATAACGCAACTGGAAGCGTTGGATAATCGCTATCCGTTTGGTCCGTATTCGCAGCAGGTACAGTTAGATCTTATCTACGCCTACTACAAAAATGCCGATCTGCCGCTGGCTCAGGCAACGATCGATCGTTTCATGCGTCTGAACCCTACCCATCCTAACATCGATTACGTGATGTACATGCGCGGCCTGACTAACATGGCGCTGGATGACAGTGCATTGCAGGGCTTCTTCGGGGTGGATCGTTCTGACCGTGACCCGCAACATGCGCGTGATGCTTTCAATGACTTCTCCAAACTGGTGCGTAGCTACCCGAACAGCCAGTACATTACCGATGCCACTAAGCGTCTGGTGTTCCTGAAAGATCGTCTGGCGAAATATGAGTACTCCGTTGCGGAATACTACACCCGCCGTGGCGCATGGGTTGCCGTGGTTAACCGTGTAGAAGGCATGCTGCGTGATTATCCGGATACCCAAGCCACGCGTGATGGCCTGAAGCTGATGGAAAATGCGTATCGCCAGATGCAGATGACGGCTCAGGCTGACAAAGTGGCGAAAATCATCGCCGCGAACAGCAGCAACACCTGATACCGCTACAACGCATAACGGCAGCCCGCGGGCTGCCGTTTTTTTATTCTTTCAGACTTACGCTGAAGCGGTTTAGCTTCAACATATCCATTCAACTATGACCGCAATTGTTGGCTTCGACAAGGTAAATCTCACCTCTTCCTGCCCTGCCTCACAAAAAAGATTCCCTGACAAAAACCGACAAAATAACGTGATATAAATCACACATTTTGACATTGGGTCGGGTATGCTGGAATCACCAAGACGGAAAGACAAGAGGTAAAATTTATGACAATGAACATTACCAGTAAACAAATGGAAATTACTCCGGCAATCCGCCAGCACGTCGCAGACCGTCTCGCCAAACTGGATAAATGGCAAACACATTTGATTAATCCACATATCATCCTGTCCAAGGAGCCGCAGGGTTTCATCGCTGATGCAACTATCAATACTCCAAACGGCCATCTGGTCGCCAGCGCAAAACACGAGGATATGTACACCGCAATTAACGATTTGATCAACAAGCTGGAACGGCAGCTCAATAAAGTGCAACACAAAGGTGAAGCACGTCGCGCCGCAACCTCGGTGAAAGACGCCAGCTTCGCGGAAGAAGTTGAAGAAGAGTAATCCTCTAAAATTGAGTGTACCGACAACGCGCCTTCGGGCGCGTTTTTTATTGACAGGATCAAAACAGTGCAGGTACTTTAACCCTATCAATTTCAGGATGACTTTATGAAACAGACGCCGTTTTTCTTCGCATTCTTTTTTACCTTCCCCTGACCGGGAGGCGTTTCGTCGTGTGATAAAGAATGCGAAGACGAACAACAAGGCCTCCCACACCGGGAGGCCTTTTTTATTGATAACGATAAAATGAGACAGACAACACTATGACACCGGAAAACCCGCTCCTGGATTTACGCGTAAAAATCAGTGCACTCGACGAAAAATTACTGGCCCTGCTGGCAGAACGCCGCGCACTCGCCGTTGAAGTGGGAAAAGCCAAGCTCGAGTCCCATCGGCCGGTGCGCGATATCGATCGCGAACGTGATTTACTGGAACGGTTGATTCAACTCGGCAAAGCGCATCATCTGGATGCGCACTACATCACCCGCCTGTTCCAGCTCATCATCGAAGACTCCGTTCTGACGCAACAGGCCCTGCTCCAGCAGCATCTGAACAAAACCAACCCGCACTCTGCTCGTATCGCTTTCCTCGGCCCGAAAGGGTCCTATTCTCACCTGGCGGCTCGCCAGTACGCAGCCCGCCATTTCGAAGAGTTTATTGAGAGCGGCTGCGCGAAATTTGCAGACATTTTCAACCAGGTCGAAACCGGCCAGGCAGATTACGCCGTGGTGCCTATTGAGAACACCAGTTCCGGCGCCATCAACGATGTTTACGATTTGCTCCAGCACACCAGCCTGTCGTTAGTCGGCGAGTTGACCATCCCTATCGATCACTGTGTGCTGGTCTCTGGCTCAACCGATCTGAGTCAGATCGAAACGGTGTACAGTCACCCGCAGCCGTTCCAGCAGTGCAGCCAGTTCCTGAACCGTTATCCGCACTGGAAAATTGAGTACACCGAAAGCACCTCGGCGGCGATGGAAAAAGTGGCGCAGGCAAACTCTCCTGCCGTCGCGGCTCTCGGTAGCGAAGCGGGCGGCGCGCTGTATGGCTTACAGGTGCTGGAACGCAATCTGGCCAACCAGACGCAGAATATCACCCGTTTCGTGGTTCTGGCCCGCAAGGCCATCAACGTGTCGGACCAGGTCCCGGCGAAAACCACCCTGTTGATGGCGACCGGCCAGCAGGCGGGTGCGCTGGTTGAAGCGCTGCTGGTGCTGCGTAATCACAACCTGATCATGACGAAGCTGGAATCCCGCCCAATACATGGCAACCCGTGGGAAGAGATGTTCTATCTCGACGTTCAGGCCAACCTGGAGTCTGCATCCATGCAGAAAGCCCTGCGCGAACTGGGCGAGATCACACGCTCCATGAAAGTGTTGGGCTGCTATCCGAGCGAAACCGTGGTCCCGGTCGATCCGGCTTAATGTTCGATAAAGCGGCTTTTCTTCATCCCTGCCACATTTACAGGCAGGGTGAAGATGGCACCGGAAAGCGGGTATTTCTCCAGCTCCTCCGCCTCCATATTTTCCCGCGTGGTGGTGATAAACAGCGTTTTCATATCGTCGCCGCCAAAGCAGACCATTGTCGGGCAGCGTACCGGCAGCCGGTGCTCTTCCAGCTGTTCGCCTTGCGGTGAAAACCGTGCGATACGCCAGCCGTCAAACAGTGCGCTCCAGTAGCAGCCTTCCTCATCCATTGCCGCACCGTCGGGAATACCGTCTCCCTCGCTAAACCGGCGAAACTCTTCGCGCTTACCGGGTTCCCCCTGCTCATCAAGCGGCGTACGGTAGATCACACCGTTCGGCGTATCAGAAGTAAACATCCACCGTTTGTCAGGACTAAACGCTAAACCGTTATGCCCCTGGATATCGCACTGGATCACTTTCGGCGTCAGGTCGTTGTCGATACGCATCAACATGGCCCCGTTATAATCTCCCGGCCCCCAGAACGTGCCCGCATAAAACCGTCCCTGATGGTCGGTGCCTCCATCGTTAAAGCGTGCAAGCTGCGGGTTGGACGGGTTATCGCAAACCTTACGCTGGAGCAGGCCGTGTTTATCGGTCAGCCAGATGGCATTTCGCATTGCGACGATAAATCCGCCGCGTTCACGCAGGGCAAAACACCCAACTTCTTCATGGAATGAGAGCACCGAGTGTTCCGCGGTGGGCAGATGGTACCGATGGATCTCCCCTTCCAGGATATCCGCCCAGTAGAGCGCCTTCTCTTCTGCACTCCACGTCGGGCATTCAGGCAGATGCCCGGTATAGTTCAACAGCAGCTGCGGTTCAGCCATGACAGTTCCCCAAAATGAAAAAAGCCAGCAATGCTGGCTTTCAGTATATACATCATTAGATTACTGGCGACTGTCATTTGCCTGGCGCAACAGCGTGCGGCTTTCACTCTGGAATCGCGTGGCGTAATCACCGAACCAGTGCTCCACTTTACGGAAACTGTCGATAAACGCTTGTTTATCGCCGTGTTCCAGCAAGGTGATCGCTTCGCCAAAACGCTGATAGTAGCGCTTGATCAGCGCCAGGTTATTTTCAGACGACATGATGATGTCGGCGTAAAGCTGTGGATCCTGGGCAAACAGTCGCCCCACCATCGCCAGCTCCAGACGATAGATTGGCGAGGAAAGCGCCAGCAATTGTTCAAGCTGAACGTTCTCTTCCGCCAGGTGCAGACCATAGGCGAAGGTTGCAAAGTGGCGCAGCGCCTGAATAAACGCCATGTTCTGATCGTGCTCAACCGCACTGATACGGTGCAAACGTGCCCCCCAGACCTGAATCTGTTCCAGGAACCACTGATACGCTTCCGGCTGACGACCGTCGCAGTAAACCACTACCTGCTTCGCCAGGCTGCCGCTGTCCGGGCCAAACATCGGGTGTAACCCAAGCACGGGCCCGGTGTGCGCCGCCAGCATTGCCTGTAGAGGACCATTTTTAACGGACGCCAGATCCACCAGAATGCAATCTTCCGGCAGCGGAGGAAGTTTCGCGATAATCTGCTCCGTCACATGAATCGGTACGCTGACGATAACCATTCCGGCATCCTTCATGAGTTCCGGTGCATGCGGCCAGTCCTCTTTTTCCAGGATGCGCACCTGATAGCCAGAAAGCGTCAGCATTTTTTCAAACAGACGCCCCATCTGGCCGCCGCCACCGACAATCACCACCGGACGCAGCGACGGACAGAGGGTTTTGAAGCCCTTGTCGTTTTCGCTGGAATAGGATTCCCGCATCACACGACGCAGGACATCTTCAATTAAGTCCGGTGAAACGCCCAGCGCCTGTGCCTCTTTACGGCGGGAGGCGAGCATAGAGGCCTCACGCTCCGGAACGTAAATTGGCAGGCCGTATTTGCTTTTAACTTCGCCGACCTCAGCAACCAGTGCCATGCGGCGCGCCAGCAGGTCCAGCAACGCCTTATCCACTTCATCAATTTGATCGCGTAATGCGGTCAATTCAGCAACCATAACTATCCTCTTATGCCAGACGCGTCGCCAGCTGGCCGTTCAAATCTTTGTGGATCTCACGCAGTAGCGCATCAGTGGTTTCCCAGCTGATGCAAGCATCCGTGACGGAGACGCCGGGCTTCATCGCGCTACGCGGCTGTTCCGATGACTGATTGCCTTCATGAATATTACTTTCAATCATCAGGCCGATAATTGAACGGTTACCATCTTTAATCTGTGCAATCACAGATTCTGCAACCGCAGGCTGGCGACGGTAATCTTTATTCGAATTACCATGACTGCAATCTACCATCAGCGCCGGACGCAGTCCCGCCTGTTCCATCTCTTTTTCACACTGCGCGACATCCGCCGGGCTGTAGTTTGGCGCTTTACCGCCGCGCAGGATCACATGCCCGTCCGGGTTGCCCTGAGTTTGCAGCAGGCATACCTGGCCCGCCTGGTTGATCCCGACAAAACGATGGGGCATAGCGGCGGCGCGCATGGCGTTAATCGCCGTAGCCAGGCTGCCGTCGGTACCGTTTTTAAAACCAACCGGCATAGACAGGCCAGACGCCATCTCGCGGTGGGTTTGCGACTCGGTGGTGCGCGCCCCAATCGCAGACCAGCTAAACAGATCGCCGAGGTACTGCGGGCTGTTCGGATCCAGCGCTTCGGTTGCCAGCGGCAGCCCCATGCTGACCAGCTCCACCAGCAGGCGACGCGCAATCTTCAGGCCCGCTTCCACATCAAACGAGCCATCCATGTGCGGATCGTTAATCAACCCTTTCCAGCCAACCGTAGTACGTGGCTTTTCAAAATAGACGCGCATCACCAGATAGAGGCTATCGCTGACCTCCTCCGCTAATGCTTTAAATCGACGAGCGTACTCAATGGCGGTTTCAGGATCGTGAATGGAGCAAGGACCACATACCACCAGCAGGCGCGGATCGCGGCCTGCGATAATGTCAGAAATGGTCTGGCGCGAGTGCTCAATCTGAGCTTCCTGCGCGACGCTCAGCGGGAATTCCGCCTTCAGTTGATCCGGGGTGATTAACACCTGTTCGTCAGTGATATGTACGTTGTTCAGCGCGTCTTTTTGCATGATTGCGATCCTGTCAAACTCGTTTGCGATAGTGGTTTTCCTCGAAGAGGTGACACAACGATATCACATCAAGTAAAGATTTCAATCCAAAATACGTACACATTACTTTACAGAAGCCCTTTAGTTGCAAAATTAATGGCCTAAAACCGTAAATTTAAAATTACACACGCACACTTGTAAGCCAGGCTATGCTCACAAAAAGGAGAATAGCCATGCGTTCAATTACTCTCATGTTGTTGTCGCTGATTTTGTCGGGTTGCCAGATCAATCCTTATACTTTTCAGCCTGGCTGGACCAGCCCGGACTGGTTCACTGCCGGTAAAGAAGACGCTATGAATGGTGTTCCGGTTAAAGATAACCAGGCGCTGGCCGATAGTTTTAATGACCCCCAGGTTGATCGAGGGGAATATCTTCGTGGCTACGCTGACGGACAGAAAAAAATATGCGAAGAGGGCTTTATTCACGCCTGGGGATTAGCGGGAAAATCATTTCCTGCCAGCTGCGATACAACTGAAAATGCAGTAAAACTGCATGAATCCTGGCAACAAGGATTGGATGAAAGTATGCGTTCCAGCAGGCTTAATTGAGCCTGCCTTAATTCCTCTGAATATAGCTCACTGTAAGATTTAGCTTAGGTCAAAACAGGGATATTTCTGACATAATGACGGCTTTGATAAACAATGGTATTCTGCCGACAATTCTTAAGGACATCTATTTCCGGGGCGGTTTGGCGGATTCTGATGAGAAATGCAATCTTGATCGCTTTGCTCCGACTCCCCCTGGCGCTAATGCTGTTCATTTTAGTGGCCCCTGCAAAGGCAGGCTCGTTCACTGAAACGGATAAATCAGTACGTTCGATTGTTTCTGGTATTGTGAGCTACACCCGATGGCCAGCACTGTCTGGCCAGCCTAAGCTCTGTATTTATGCCTCTTCCCATTACAGACAGGCGCTCAGCAGTGAAGATGAACACAACCCGTTGCCCTATAGTCCTGTCATTGTGCATAGCGATCGGGAAGCACTCACAGCAAGGTGCGATGCCCTCTATTTCGGGAGCGAGTCGCCAGCAAAACAACAGGAAATAATAAATCAATATCAGGACCAGGCGTTGCTATTAATGTCAGAACAAAATCCTGAATGCGTTATTGGCAGCGCATTTTGTCTGATAATAGAGCACAACCAGGTCAGGTTTTCCGTAAATCTGGATGCGCTGGCGCGCAGTGGCGTAAGAGTCAATCCGGATGTATTAATGCTCGCACGGAATAAGAAGCATGAATAAGGAAGTCGTACCAACACCGCGTCCGACGTTTAAAAGAACGTTGCGGCGAATCAGCATGATAAGCGTCATTATAACGATGACGTTTATATGGTTGCTGCTGTGTTTCGCTTCCGTGGTGACATTAAAGCAATACGCGCAAAAAAACCTCGAACTTACCGGCGCCACCATGAGCCACAGCCTTGAAGCCTCTCTGGTGTTCAACGATGCCATGGCAGCAAATGAAACGCTGGCGACCCTCGGCAAGCAGGGGCAGTTTGCCGTGGCGGAAGTGCTTAATGCACATCATAAACGGTTTGCCTGGTGGTCGTGGAACCCGGCGGATAATACCGACACGCTGGGCGCGCTGGTCAACCGGTGGCTGTTCCCTGTTCCTGTCGCACAGCCCATCATACATAACGGCAATGTGATTGGCGAAATTCGTCTGACCGCACGCGACAGCCTGATTAGCCACTTTATCTGGCTCTCGTTTGCAGTCCTCACCGGGTGCATTCTTTTTGCTTCTGCCGTCGCATTGACCATCACCCGCTCGCTACATCATGGCATGGTTGTTGAAATGCAAAACATCACTGACGTTGTGCATGACGTTCGCACCAACCGCAACTTTTCTCGCCGGGTAACAGAAGGCCGCATTGAAGAGTTCCACCAGTTTGGAGAAGACTTCAACAGCCTGCTGGATGAAATGGAAGAGTGGCAGCTCAAACTACAGGCGAAAAACGCTCAACTGTTGCGTACCGCCATGCACGATCCGCTCACGGGGCTTGCAAACCGCGCCGCGTTTCGCAACAACATTGCAGCATTAATGAATGACGCTTCGGCAAAAACCAATTCCGCCCTGCTATTTCTGGACGGTGATAACTTCAAGTTTATCAATGACACCTGGGGTCATGCCGCGGGTGACTGCGTTCTGATCGAAGCCGCAAAAAGGATGGTCGAATTTGGCGAAAAACGTCATCAGTCTTACCGTCTTGGCGGCGACGAATTTGCCATGATCCTTTACGGCGTCCACACCGCGCGTGAGGTCGAATATATTTGCGCTGCGCTATCGCAGCAATTTATCCGTCCGTTTGATCTGCATAACGGGCACACAGCATCAATGTCACTCAGCATTGGCTTTGCTCTGGCATGGGAAAATGCCTCCGTTGAGGCCTTACTGGAGCAAGCCGATCGCAATATGTATCTGGTCAAAAACCAGCGTTCGAAAACAATATCCTGAAAGGAAGACGATATGTTAAAGCGATATTTTGCGCCGTTGTTACTGGCATCACTGGCAATGTCCGGATGCCAGTCATCCCCTGAAGGGAAATTCACGCCAGAGCAAATCGCGGCCATGAAATCCTATGGCTTTAACGAACTGAATGGCGACTGGTCTCTGGGCCTGTCAGATAAGATCCTGTTTGATAAAAATGACGCCAGGCTGCGCCCGGAAAGTGAAACGCAGATCCAGACTATGGCCTCACGCCTGGCGGCAACCGGCCTGAACCACGCCCGGATGGATGGCCATACGGATAACTATGGCGAAGAGAGCTACAACGAAGCGCTTTCGTTAAAACGTGCCAATGTTGTGGCGGATGCCTGGGCGAAGGGCGCGAACATCCCGCGCAGCAACCTCACCACGCGGGGCTTAGGCAAAAAATACCCTGTCAGCAGCAACCGCACTGCACAGGGGCGCGCTGAAAACCGCCGGGTTGCGGTAGTCATCAGCACGCCTTAAGGCTATTTAACGGATGTTCCGGCGAGCGACACGCCTGAAACCGCTCGCCAGCGCAGCCAGTCAATCACAATAAAGACCACCAGACTGACGCCCATTACTGGCAACGCCAGCCCCAGCAGGAGGCTTATCAGGAACGTCACTCCCCTTCCCCACAGCGGCAATGCCAGCCAGCTTTGACAGAGCGTCTGTACCGGGTTCGCGGCTGACGTTGCAGGGCGACGCATCCACCACATCCGGTATCCCCAGATAATCAACACGCACAGCGCAACGCCAAACGCGATGAGCAGCAGCTGATTTGCCAGACCAAACAGGATCCCCATATGGAAATCCACGCCCCAGCGGGTGAGTTTAGCCATCAGCGGGAAATCCCCGAAGCGAGTGCTGTCCAGCACCTTCAGTGAGTGGGGATCCACGGCAACGGCATCAACCTGCGTCGGCCAGCGGCGATCGATTTCCGTCACCGTCCAGGCCTGGTCGTCCCTGCTTGCCGGGCGGATCTCAACCTTTTTCGCATCAATTCCTGACTGGCGGGCGGCCTGCAATACGCTGTCAAAAAGCGACAGTTCAACAGGCATTTCAGGCATCGTCATTCCCCCGTGATGACCACGATGTTCGGCGTGTTCATCCCTCATTTCCGGCGCACCGGAAAGGGTGGTATTTACCTGCGGCGTCAGCCAGTTCATCTCTGCACGCAGCTTATCGACGTTGCCACCGGCCCATTGTGACCAGGTTAACCCGGTGACTGAGAACAGCAGCATTCCCGTCAGTAACGTCCAGCCTAAGATCACATGCAGGCGACGACGATTCTGGAAACGATTGTTAATACGGCGCTTCGGTCGGGTGTAGAACCACAGCGCGATCCCGCCCAGGGCAGCAACCCACATCCACGAGGCGGCTAACTCGCTATAGAGGCGTCCGATGTTGCCCAGCATCAGCGAGGTATGCAGATAATCGATAGTCTGACGCAGCGGTAAAATCCCGCTGGTGCCGTACACAGTCATATCCCCTCGAACCTCAAGGCTGGCGGGATCAATAAAAATAGCCCGATGCTCGGAGGGACCCAGCGCCGGGTCGGCAAACATCACGCGGGTCGTTTCACCCTCTTCCAGCCCCGGACGAACAGCATGTAAACGCAGCGCTGAACCCACGGCCTTTTCTGCCACGGCAATTTGTTCAGCAAGAGGCTGCGCCTCACCAACGGCATCCGTGTGGAGTGCATAATGGTACAGCGCATTTTCAAGCTGCGGCGTGGCGACATACAGCGTACCGGTCAGCGCTGCGAAGAAGATAAACGGACCGACAAACAGCCCGATATAGAAATGGAGGCGACGCAGCAGGTTTCCCCATGCCGCGCGCGGAGTGCAGGTAGTCATACTTTTCCTTTTTAAGGCAAAAAGTGAGTGATTTTGTTTTAAAGGGAGAAAGCAGACCGACGCGGCGGCGCGCGGGTATCGGGGTAAAGCCAGGGGAAGAAGTGCCAGTGGCTGACCGCCTGACGAGGCGGCTTCACGCGCAGCCGCTGCAACACCACGCTGAGCAGAACGATAAGCGCCAGCATCACGCCCGGTACATGCGCTAACAGCACGCAGTAGCCGCATGCTTCAGCATGGTCAACTGGCATAGAATGCGGCATATCACCATGATGCTCGTCCACCGACATCATGCTCATGTCGTGGTGCATGCCCGGCATGGCGCTCATGGGATCTTTTTGCAGCGAGACGGAGATCAGCGGCGCCACGACGATCAGCAGGATCGCAAACAGCGCGGTCAATGCCGCTGTGCGTTTCCAGCTATGCTGATGCAGTACGTTATCCACTTACCCTCCACCCAAGAGGCGAACATTGTAAATGATTTATGACGGAAGGGTTAACGCGAGAGGTGCGATGGGATAAAAAAAGGGCCAGCCTTTCGGCCAGCCCTTTCTAACAGGATGTCGCTTAAGCGAATCTTAGTTCAGACGCTCTTTAATACGAGCAGACTTACCAGTACGCTCACGCAGGTAGTACAGTTTAGCTTTACGTACAGCACCACGACGTTTAACAGCAATGCTGTCAACTACCGGAGAGTGAGTCTGGAAGACACGCTCAACGCCTTCGCCGTTGGAAATTTTACGAACAGTGAATGCAGAGTGCAGACCGCGGTTACGAATAGCGATAACCACGCCCTCGAATGCCTGCAGACGTTTTTTGGAACCTTCAACAACCCATACTTTCACTTCCACGGTGTCACCTGGACGGAAGGAAGGTACGTCCTGCTTCATCTGCTCTTGTTCAAGTTGCTTAATAATGTTGCTCATAATTTAATCTCTTATCCTGGGTAAACTGATATTCGGGAGCGTATTACGCTTTCCCATCATGTTCATGCTGCTGGTGCGCGTGTTCAGTTTTGAACTCGGCCAGCAACTTTGCTTGCTCTTCAGTCAGAGCCAGGTTTTCCAGAAGTTCAGGTCTTCTAAGCCAGGTTCGGCCCAGCGACTGCTTCAAACGCCAGCGACGTATCTCGGCATGGTTTCCAGACAGTAACACTGCCGGGACTTCCATCCCTTCTAACACTTCAGGACGAGTATAGTGTGGACAGTCCAGCAACCCATCGGCAAAGGAATCTTCCGTTGCCGAAGCTTCATGGCCCAGAACCCCCGGAATAAACCGGGCGACAGAGTCAATCAGCGTCATTGCCGGTAACTCACCACCGCTGAGAACGTAATCGCCGATAGACCATTCTTCGTCAATCTCGGTTTGAATTACGCGCTCATCTATTCCTTCGTAGCGACCACAGACCAGAATCAGTTTTTGATTCGTCGCCAGTTCGCTCACGCCCGCTTGATCAAGCTTGCGTCCCTGAGGTGACAGATAAATCACCTTCGCGCCTTCACCTGCCGCGGCTTTTGCTGTGTGAATGGCGTCCCGTAAGGGTTGCACCATCATCAACATCCCCGGTCCGCCGCCGTAAGGACGATCGTCCACGGTACGGTGCCGGTCGTGCGTGAAGTCACGAGGACTCCAGCTCTGGATGCTCAGCAGGCCATTCTTTACTGCCCGGCCAGTTACCCCGTAATCGGTAATCGCGCGGAACATTTCAGGAAACAGGCTAATTATGCCAATCCACATAGCGCCGTCTTTTACCGTTTATCCGGAGAATTTAAAAACCAGGATCCCAATCTACTTCAATGGTTTGAGTAGTGAGATCGACTTTCTTGATAACCTGTCCATCGAGGAACGGAACCAACCGCTCCTTGATGCCAAATGCATCTTTCAGGTTTGCCTTAATGACGAGAACGTCATTTGACCCGGTTTCCATCATGTCGATGACTTTCCCCAGGCTGTAGCCTTCAGTGGTCACTACCTGGCAACCCATAAGGTCTTTCCAGTAGTAGTCACCCTCTTCCAGCTGCGGCAACTGCGACGAATCCACGACAATCTCACAATTAGTCAGCGCATTCGCGGCATTACGATCGTCAATGCCTTTCAGCTTGATGATGATGTCCTGATTGTGGTGACGCCAGCTTTCCAGCTCGACCTCTTCCCACTTACCGGCTTTCTGGATAAACCAGGGCTGGTAATCAAAAATGCTATCAGCGTCTTCAGTGGAGGAAAACACTCTGAGCCAACCACGGATACCGTAGCAAGAACCCATTTTTCCCAATACGATCGGTTCAACAGGTGCTTTATTGCTCATCATGACCACCGTGACAGATTAAGCTGCTTTGTTTGCTGCTTTGATCAGCGTAGCAACGCGATCGGAAACAGTAGCGCCCTGGCCAACCCAGTGAGCGATACGATCCAGATCCAGACGGGTTTCTTCTTCTGCGCCAGCGGCCAGTGGGTTGAAGAAACCAACGCGCTCGATGAAGCGACCGTTGCGTGCATTACGGCTGTCAGTCACAACAACCTGGTAGAACGGACGCTTTTTAGCGCCGTGACGTGCTAAACGAATAGTTACCATAACATCCTCTTGTGTGAATAAAACAACCGGGCCCCATCGAGGAACGGAGCCCGGGTGTCATATTAAAAGCCCGAAAATTTTACTCATTTTCGGGCAAAAAGCAATCTCAAAAGCGATTATCGCCCAGGAAAACCGGGCGGCATCATGCCTTTCATGCCGCGCATCATCTTCGCCATGCCGCCTTTCTTCATTTTCTTCATCATGCGCTGCATGTCGTCGAACTGTTTCAGAAGGCGGTTTACGTCCTGCACCTGCATGCCGCAACCGGCAGCGATACGGCGTTTACGGGAACCTTTGATGATTTCTGGCTTCGCGCGCTCTTTCAGCGTCATCGAGTTGATGATGGCCTCCATACGCACCAGCACTTTGTCATCCATCTGGGATTTGACGTTGTCCGGGATCTGGCCCATGCCTGGCAGTTTGCCCATCAGGCTTGCCATGCCGCCCATGTTTTTCATCTGACGCAGCTGCTCAAGGAAGTCGGTCAGATCGAAACCGTCACCTTTTTTCAGCTTGCTGGCGAGTTTTTCCGCCTGGGCGCGGTCAACCTTGCTTTCAATATCTTCGATCAGCGACAGCACGTCGCCCATGCCGAGGATACGGGAGGCAATACGATCCGGATGGAACGGCTCCAGCGCTTCGGTTTTCTCGCCCACGCCGAGGAACTTAATTGGCTTACCGGTAATATGACGAATAGACAGCGCCGCACCGCCGCGGGCATCGCCGTCGACTTTGGTCAGCACCACGCCGGTTAACGGCAGGGCTTCGTTAAACGCTTTTGCGGTGTTTGCCGCATCCTGACCGGTCATGGCGTCAACAACAAACAGGGTCTCTACTGGATTGATAGAGGCATGAACCTGCTTGATTTCGTCCATCATCGCTTCGTCAACGTGCAGTCGACCGGCGGTATCCACCAGCAGCACGTCGTAAAATTTCAGCTTCGCCTCTTTCAGCGCCGCGTTAACGATGTCGACAGGCTTCTGGGCCACGTCGGACGGGAAGAAGTCCACGCCAACCTGCTCGGCCAGCGTTTCCAGCTGTTTGATCGCCGCCGGGCGATACACGTCCGCCGACACCACCAGCACCTTTTTCTTGTGCTTTTCGCGCAGGAATTTCCCCAGCTTACCGACGCTGGTGGTTTTACCCGCACCTTGCAGACCCGCCATCAGCACGACGGCTGGCGGCTGAGCCGCCAGGTTAAGCACCTGGTTCTCTTCGCCCATCGCCGAAACCAGCTCGTTACGGACGATTTTGACGAACTCCTGACCCGGAGTCAGGCTCTTGTTCACTTCATGGCCAACCGCTTTCTCTTTCACGCGGTTGATAAAGTCACGCACGACCGGCAACGCGACGTCTGCTTCCAGCAGCGCCATACGCACTTCGCGCAGCGTTTCCTTGATGTTCTCTTCGGTGAGGCGTCCACGGCCGCTGATGTTGCGCAGCGTGCGCGACAAACGATCGGTTAAATTATCAAACATTGTCTCTCGCCTGGGGTAGAAACGTTAGGTCGCCTGGGCGACACATACACAGAATTTTGCCGGAGTATAACATGAAGGCGCCTTTGTTGTTATGCAACGGTTGGAGCAGGCGTCACGTAACGTTATACTGCTTCTCTTTCTTATTAAGACAACTGTCGACGCCTATATGCCTGTTTTCGCACTGATCGCCCTTGTTGCCTACTCTGTCAGCCTCGCGCTGATCATTCCTGGCCTGCTGCAAAAAAACAGCGGCTGGCGGCGCATGGCTATTCTTTCGGCAGTGATCGCACTGATTAGCCACGCCTTTGCGCTGGAATCACGCATTATCCCCGGCGACGGCAGCGTGCAAAATCTGAGCGTACTGAACGTCGGCTCGCTGGTCAGCCTGATGATCTGTACGGTCATGACCATTGTCGCGTCTAAAAACCGTGGCTGGCTGCTGCTGCCGATAGTCTACGCCTTTGCGCTGATCAATCTGGCGTTAGCCACGTTCATGCCCAATGAGTTTATTACTCACCTGGAAGCCACGCCGGGGATGCTGGTGCATATCGGCCTGTCGCTCTTTGCCTACGCGACGCTGATCATCGCCGCCCTTTACGCCATGCAGCTCGCCTGGATTGACTACCAGCTGAAAAATAAAAAGCTGGCGTTTAACCACGAAATGCCGCCGCTGATGGTGATTGAGCGTAAGATGTTCCACATCACCCAGGTCGGAGTGGTGCTGCTGACGCTCACGCTGTGCACAGGCTTGTTTTATATGAAGAACCTGTTCAGCGTGGAGAATATCGATAAAGCGGTGCTCTCCATCATCGCGTGGTTTGTCTATATTGTCCTGTTATGGGGCCATTATCATGAAGGCTGGCGCGGTCGCCGCGTGGTCTGGTTCAACGTCGCGGGTGCGGGCATTCTCACCCTTGCCTATTTTGGTAGCCGCTTCATACAGCAATTTGCTGGCTAAGTAACAAAAGGAGTTCCCCCTGGAACACATCTCTACCACCACGCTGATCGTCATTCTGGTCATCATGGTGGTCATCTCCGCTTATTTCTCTGGCTCTGAAACCGGCATGATGACGCTGAACCGCTACCGGTTACGTCATCGCGCCAAGCAGGGTAACCGTGCCGCGCGTCGTGTCGAAAAGCTTCTGCGTAAGCCGGACCGTCTGATTAGCCTGGTGCTTATCGGTAACAACCTGGTCAATATTCTCGCCTCTGCACTGGGCACCATCGTCGGGATGCGTCTGTACGGCAACGCAGGCGTGGCGATTGCCACAGGTGTGCTCACGTTTGTGGTACTGGTGTTTGCGGAAGTGCTGCCCAAAACCATCGCGGCGCTTTACCCGGAAAAAGTCGCCTACCCGAGCAGCTTCCTGTTAGCACCGCTGCTTATTCTGATGATGCCGCTGGTCTGGCTGCTGAATATGGTGACACGGGTGCTGATGCGCATGGTCGGTATAAAGGCAGACGTCACCATCAGTAGCGCGCTCAGCAAAGACGAACTGCGTACCATCGTGAACGAATCCCGCTCGCAGATCTCCCGCCGCAATCAGGACATGCTCCTGTCGGTGCTGGATCTGGAAAAGGTCAGCGTTGACGACATCATGGTGCCGCGCAATGAAATCGTCGGGATTGATATCAACGACGACTGGAAGGCCATTGTCCGCCAGCTGACGCACTCCCCGCACGGGCGTATCGTCCTCTATCGCGATTCTCTTGACGATGCCATCAGCATGCTGCGCGTGCGCGAGGCCTATCGCCTGATGACTGAGAAAAACGAGTTCACCAAAGAGGTAATGCTGCGCGCCGCCGACGAAATTTACTACGTGCCGGAAGGCACCCCACTCAGCACGCAGCTGGTGAAGTTCCAGCGCAACAAGAAGAAAGTCGGCCTGGTGGTGGATGAATACGGCGATATACAGGGGCTGGTGACGGTCGAAGATATTCTGGAAGAGATTGTCGGGGACTTTACCACCTCAATGTCGCCTTCCCTTGCGGAAGAAGTCACCCCGCAAAACGACGGGTCAGTGCTTATCGACGGCAGCGCCAACATTCGTGAAATCAATAAAGCGTTCAACTGGCATTTGCCGGAAGACGAAGCGCGGACGATGAACGGAATGATCCTGGAAGCGCTGGAAGAGATCCCGGCGGCAGGCACGCGCGTGCGCATTGAACAGTATGATATTGATATTCTGGACGTTCAGGACAACATGATTAAGCAGGTGAAGGTCCTGCCCGTTAAACCTTTACGCGAAAGTATCGCCGAGTAATGTTGTAGGCCGGGTGAGGCGAAGCCGCCACCCGGCACTACGGGTCGGCAAATTACGCTTTCGCTTTCGCCACGGTCACCATCGCAGCGCGAATAGTACGACCGTTCAGGGTATACCCTTTCTGCATCACGCCCAGCACGTTACCCGCGGCAACGTCTTCGGATTCCACCATCGCAATGGCCTGGTGAACGTTTGGATCCAGCGGTACATCCGTATCGGCAATCACTTCAACACCGAACTTACGCACCACATCCAGCATGGATTTCAGCGTCAGCTCAATGCCTTCAATCATCGCCGCGTTATCCGGGTTAGCTTTATCCGCCACTTCCAGCGCGCGATCCAGGCTGTCGATCACCGGAAGCAGTTCGTTGACGAATTTCTCCAGCGCAAATTTGTGCGCCTTTTCAACGTCCAGCTCGGTACGACGGCGCAGGTTTTCCATTTCCGCTTTGATACGCAGTACGCCATCGCGTTCGCGATTCTGCGCTTCTACCAACTGAGCTTCCAGGTTGGCAATTTTTTCATCGCGCGGGTCCACCTGCTCAGCAGACGTGTCTGGCTCTACTGCCTCAACTTCATCGTGCTGTTCCGTGATAATTTCTTCAGGGGCTTGCCCCTCAGGCGTTTTCTGTTCTTTACTACTCATGAATTTCTCCGCGTTTTTCTGCATTCATCTCGCTAACTTCGCTTATTATGGGGATCAGTTTCCTGGATTCAAGGGAACAAGGCAGATTGTCATCATTCATCAGGCACAAGGACCTCCAGAAAATGAATAATCATTTCAGGTGTATTGGGATCGTCGGCCATCCGCGTCACCCTACCGCATTGACGACACATGAAATGTTGTATCGCTGGCTGTGTGGTAAAGGCTATGAAGTGATGGTCGAGCAGCAGATTGCCCAGGAGTTGCAGCTTAAAAGCGTCAGAACCGGCACGCTGGCGGAAATTGGCCAGCAGGCGGATCTCGCCGTGGTGGTCGGTGGCGACGGCAATATGCTGGGCGCGGCGCGAACGCTGGCTCGCTATGATATTAAGGTTATTGGTGTTAACCGTGGCAATCTCGGTTTCCTTACCGACCTCGACCCGGACAATGCGCAGCAGCAGCTGGCGGACGTGCTGGAAGGCCACTATATCAGTGAAAAACGGTTTTTGCTGGAAGCCCAGGTGTGTCAGCAGGACTGCCAGAAGCGCATCAGCACCGCCATTAACGAGGTGGTTCTCCACCCCGGTAAAGTGGCGCACATGATCGAATTCGAAGTCTATATCGACGAAATCTTCGCTTTCTCGCAGCGGTCTGACGGGCTGATTATTTCAACCCCGACGGGGTCCACCGCCTACTCGCTTTCAGCCGGAGGTCCAATCC
Source organism: Enterobacter sp. BWH52 (assembly GCF_001037565.1). Lineage (NCBI taxonomy): Bacteria > Pseudomonadati > Pseudomonadota > Gammaproteobacteria > Enterobacterales > Enterobacteriaceae > Enterobacter > Enterobacter sp. BWH52. Next base: position 3,411,688 of record NZ_KQ089854.1, read on the forward strand.
TTACGCCATCGCTGGATGCCATTACCCTGGTGCCGATGTTCCCGCATACGCTCTCGGCGCGTCCGCTGGTGATCAACGGCGACAGCACCATCCGCCTGCGTTTTTCTCATCGCCGCAGCGATCTGGAGATCAGCTGCGACAGTCAGATTGCGCTCCCCATTCAGGAAGGTGAAGATGTCCTCATTCGCCGCTGCGATTACCACCTGAACCTCATTCACCCAAAAGATTACAGCTATTTCAACACATTAAGCTCCAAGCTCGGCTGGTCAAAAAAATTGTTCTGATTTTGCATCCAGCACTTTACTGTATATAAAACCAGTTTATACTGTATACAAACACAGTTATGGTTTTTCATACAGGAAAACAATTATGCTGGCACAACTGACCATCAGCAACTTTGCCATTGTTCGTGAGCTTGAGATCGACTTCCATAGCGGAATGACGGCGATTACCGGTGAAACCGGTGCAGGTAAATCCATTGCCATTGATGCCCTCGGCTTGTGCCTCGGTGGTCGTGCAGAGGGGGATATGGTGCGCACAGGCGCCGCCCGTGCCGATCTCTGCGCCCGCTTCTCGTTAAAAGACACACCTGCCGCCCTGCGCTGGCTGGAAGCAAACCAGCTCGAAGACGGACGTGAGTGTTTACTTCGCCGCGTCATCAGCAGCGATGGCCGCTCCCGTGGTTTTATCAATGGTACAGCGGTTCCCCTCTCCCAGCTTCGCGAGCTGGGCCAGCTGCTCATCCAGATCCATGGTCAGCATGCGCACCAGCAGTTAATCAAACCCGAACAACAAAAAGCCCTGCTTGATGGCTACGCAGGTGAGTACGCGCTTACTCAACTCATGGCGGAGCACTATCGTCAGTGGCATCAAAGCTGCCGCGAACTTGCGCAGCATCAGCAGCAAAGCCAGGAGCGTACCGCGCGCGCCGAGCTGCTGGAATATCAACTGAAAGAGCTGAACGAATTTAACCCGCAGGCGGGTGAATTTGAGCAAATCGACGAAGAGTACAAGCGTCTGGCCAACAGCGGTCAGCTGCTCTCCACCAGCCAGACTGCCCTTAACATGCTGGCGGATGGCGAAGACGTGAATTTGCAGAGCCAGCTGTACAACGTGCGTCAGCTTGTGACCGAACTGACCGGCATGGACAATAAGCTTTCTGGCGTACTGGAAATGCTGGAAGAGGCCGCGATTCAGATTTCAGAAGCCGGGGATGAGCTGCGCCACTACTGTGAACGTCTGGATCTCGATCCGAACCGTCTGTTCGAGCTTGAGCAACGCATCTCCCGTCAGATTTCACTGGCGCGTAAGCATCACGTTACCCCGGAAGAGCTGCCGAATTACTATCAGTCTCTGCTGGAGGAACAGCAGCAGTTGGACGATCAGGCCGATTCCCTTGAAACCTTGTCTCTGGCGGTTAATCTGCATCATCAGCAGGCGCTGGAAACGGCGAAACGGCTGCACGACGTGCGGCAACACTATGCGCAGGAGCTTAGCCAGCACATTACCGACAGCATGCATACGCTGGCGATGCCGCATGGGGTGTTCACCATAGATGTTCGCTTTGAAGAGAATCACCTGACGGCGGAAGGCGCAGACCGCGTAGAATTCCGCGTCACCACCAACCCGGGCCAGCCTTTGCAGGCAATTTCGAAAGTGGCTTCCGGTGGTGAACTGTCGCGTATCGCCCTGGCCATTCAGGTGATTACCGCCCGTAAAATGGAAACCCCGGCGTTGATTTTCGATGAAGTGGATGTGGGTATCAGCGGCCCGACTGCGGCCGTTGTCGGCAAACTGCTGCGTCAGTTGGGTGAATCGACGCAGGTCATGTGTGTGACTCACCTGCCGCAGGTCGCCGGATGTGGTCATCACCACTTTATCGTCAGCAAGGAAACCGATGGTGAAATGACGGAAACGCACATGAAGCCGCTGGATAAACGCTCACGCTTGCAGGAGCTGGCACGCTTGCTCGGTGGCAGTGAAGTCACTCGCAATACCCTCGCGAATGCGAAAGAACTGCTGGCGGCATAAACTTTTTCGGGATCTCAGGGTCATACAGAACAACAAAAACGCCGCCAGACCGGTTTCAAAGTGGGGCAAGGTCTATTATCATCGGCATATTACATATGAGCCGCGTACTGCTCGGGCCCGAAAAGGAATCAAATCACTATGCGCTGTAAAACGCTGACCGCTGCCGCAGCGGTTCTTCTGATGTTGACCGCAGGCTGTTCCACTCTGGAGAAAGTGGTTTACCGTCCTGACATCAACCAGGGGAACTACCTTACCCCTAACGATGTGTCCAAAATCCGCGTGGGTATGACACAACAGCAGGTCGCTTATGCCCTGGGAACCCCGATGATGTCCGATCCCTTCGGCACAAACACCTGGTTCTATGTATTCCGCCAGCAGCCTGGTCATGAAGATGTAACCCAGCAAACCCTGACGCTGACCTTCAGCAGTGCCGGCGTGCTGACCAACATCGACAACAAGCCTGCCCTGACCAAATAATCAGGCGTCAGCAACGCAAAAAGGTGCTCAATGAGCACCTTTTTTGTGTACATTTATTTGGCTACTTACCGGATTTCTCTGCTCGCTGACGGCGCAACTCTTTCGGGTCGGCAATCAGAGGACGATAGATTTCAACCCTGTCGCCCTCTTTCAGCACATCACCGAGCTTAACCGGACGGCTATAAATGCCGACTTTATTCTTCGCCAGGTCAATATCACGGCGAAGTTCAAGGATGCCGGAGGCCCGGATAGCCGCCTCAACGGTGGCGCCCTCTTCAAGCGTCACGCGCTGCAAATACTGCTTCTCCGGCAGCGCATACACCACCTCAACAGCAATCTTATGCGACACTGTAAACCTCTTTGGCGCGCGTGGTGAACGCCTGAACCATATTCGAGGCCAGCTCTTTAAAGATTCGGCCAAACGCCAGTTCGATCAGCTTATTGGTAAATTCAAAATCCAGATGAAACTCAATGCGGCAGGCGTCAGCGCTCAGTGGCGTAAACTTCCACCCTCCCATCAGTTTTTTAAACGGACCATCCACCAGATGCATCAAAATACTCTGATTGCTCGTCAGGGTATTGCGCGTGGTGAACGTTTTGCTGATCCCCGCTTTGGAGACATCCACGGCCGCAGTCATCTGCGTCGGGCCGGATTCCAGCACTCGGCTACCGGTGCATCCTGGAATAAATTCCGGATAGGACTGAACGTCGTTCACTAACTGATACATTTGTTCCGCGCTGTAGGGAACAAGCGCAGTACGGCTAATCTGAGGCATAGCATTTTCCATGGTCACACAACAGACAAATAATAACATTTATCACCTGTTAAAAAAACGCTAAGCCTTATCTCGTGCTAATATAGCGCGTTAGACCTCACAGGACGCAATGAGGTGACTTTTTAAAATCAGATTACCGACGGCTTTACGACACTTATGACGAAGAAAAAAGCACATAAACCTGGTTCGGCGACCATTGCGCTTAACAAGCGTGCTCGCCACGAGTATTTCATCGAAGAAGAATTCGAGGCCGGCCTTGCGTTGCAGGGCTGGGAAGTAAAATCGCTGCGTGCCGGGAAAGCCAATATCGGCGACAGCTACGTGATCCTGAAAGACGGTGAGGCCTTCCTGTTCGGCGCGAACTTTACGCCGCTGACCGTCGCCTCTTCACATTACGTTTGCGATCCTACCCGCACCCGTAAGCTGCTGCTGAACAAGCGCGAACTGGAATCCCTCTACGGACGCATCAACCGTGAAGGCTTCACAGTGGTGGCACTCTCTTTGTACTGGAAAAACGCCTGGTGCAAAGTGAAAATCGGCGTGGCGAAAGGTAAGAAACAACACGACAAGCGTACTGACCTGAAAGCACGCGAGTGGCAGCTCGACAAAGCACGTATCATGAAAAACGCAGGACGTTGATTCTGCGCGCTTATTGTACTATTCAATAAGTTAGCGTTTCGGGCTGGTGTCGAGGAAGTAAAATCTGGTATACTGAGTTCAACACTATTGGGGCTGATTCTGGATTCGACGGGATTTGCGAAACCCAAGGTGCATGCCGAGGGGCGGTTTGCCTCGTTAAAAGCCGCAAAAAAATAGTCGCAAACGACGAAAACTACGCTTTAGCAGCTTAATAACCTGCTAAGAGCCCTCTCTCCCTAGCTTCCGCTCTTAAGACGGGGATCAAAGAGAGGTCAAACCCAAAAGAGATCGCGTGGAAACCCTGCCTGGGGTTGAAGCGTTAAAACTAATCAGGCTAGTTCGTTAGTGGCGTGTCTGTCCGCAGCTGGCGTGCGAATGTAAAGACAAACTAAGCATGTAGTACCGAGGATGTAGAAATTTCGGACGCGGGTTCAACTCCCGCCAGCTCCACCACTTTTTAGTTATTTGAAGTCCAATGAAGTCTACCAAGCCCGCACAGCGCAAGGTCTGCGGGCTTTTTTACGTCTATGGTAGTCTACCGAGAATTGCTAGAAGCTACTCGTTATGGCACCCTTTTTGGGACCCAAAATAAAGGGTCCAAAACTTGAGGGTCCCAAAATGGCAAAAATCGCTAAGAAGCTTACTGACACTGAAATCAAAAGCACCAAACCTGCCGAGAAAGAGGTTAACCTTTTTGACGGCGATGGTTTGCTCCTGCGAATCGCTCCCCTGGCGAAGGGAGGGAAGAAAAATTGGTATTTCAGATATACAGTGCCTGTGACCAAAAAGCGAACTAAGGTGAGCTTAGGAACCTATCCTCATCTTACACTTGCCAAGGCACGAGCTTTACGTGATGAATACTTGTCGTTGCTTGCAAATGGTATAGACCCACAAGTTCATAACACCCAGAAAGCCAATGCCCTAAAAGATGCAACGGAACATACATTTCAAGCAGTAGCCAAGAAGTGGCTTGATGAGAAAGTCAAAACGTCAGGCATCTCCCAGGACCATGCTAACGACATCTGGCGAAGCCTTGAACGAAATATTTTCCCCGGTCTGGGTAATGTGCCAATCAATGAGATCCGTCCCAAGCTCTTAAAACAGCATCTTGATCCAATTCAACAACGAGGAGTACTGGAAACTTTGCGACGGCTCATTTCCAGGTTGAATGAAATCTTCCGTTGGGCGGCGACAGAAGAGCTGATTGAATTTAACCCCGCAGATAATCTGGGCCAACGTTTCAGTAAGCCTAAAAAGCAGAATATGCCTGCCCTACCCCCCTCTGAACTCCCTCGTTTTCTGGCAGCACTGAACAATGCATCTGTCCGTTTAGAAACAAGACTACTGATTGAATGGCAACTTCTCACATGGGTTCGCCCCGGTGAAGCTGTCCGTGCAAGATGGTCTGATATAGATATGGATAACAGCATGTGGAACATCCCGGCTGAATTTATGAAGATGAAAAAACCTCATAAGGTTCCATTAAGCAAAGAATCTCTTCGGATACTTAAATCTATGGAATCAATCAGTGGGCACCGCGAGTGGGTATTTCCCAGCATAAAGGCTCCATTAAACCATATGCATGAACAAACAGCGAACGCAGCAATTATCCGTATGGGTTTTGGAGGTGAACTTGTTGCCCATGGAATGCGATCTATTGCAAGAACGGCAGCGGAAGAGTCAGGAAAATTCAGGACAGATGCACTTGAAGCGGCCCTTGCCCACTCAAAAAAAGACGAAATTATCGCTGCATATAATCGGGCGGAATATATTACCGAACGAGTAGCTCTCATGCAGTGGTGGGGAGAGTATGTCCAGGCGCAACAGCTTAAAATTTTTGCTGCCTGAATGGACGAAAGGCTACTAATCAGTAGCCTTTCCAATTTCCCCATACATGGGGCAAATAACAAACTGTACATAATACAGGATAGATATCAGCAAAAACTCTTGATGACATATATTATTAATAAATCATTTTTCAATAACATCCATTCCTGTGAATAATTTATTTCTATAATTAATATTAAATCTGGTAATGCCATTATATTTTTTAAAAAATCCATACCCCTCCCCTCGTTACTTATAATTAAATGAAGATATAATTCATCACAACCCTGCCAAATAAAACTAATTTTTACTTACAGGCAATCAACTTTAAAAAAAGAACTAAGAAAACTTTATGTTCGATAATGATTTCACACCTACACAGTTACCATTCACTTTTATAGCCATTATAATACTGATCTAAAGAAGTGTATTTCAGGACTTCACTTGCACAATCGAAGATATATATTACAAGCCCTGGCAACTCTGCAAGAGAAGCCTTTGAAATCAATGCAAGTGAAGCATTTAAACAAAGGTTTCATTTAGCTTCCTTTGAGCTACTAAAACAATGAATTTGGTGTTTCTCTTAAACTATAAGAGAAGTTGTTAAAATCATTGTAAGCGAAACATTTAAACAGCCTTTTCATTTAGCTTCCTTTAAGCTACCAAAGCGATGGACTCGGAACTTCTCCTAAACTACAATAGAAGCTTTAAAAGAAATACAAAAGAAGCTTTATGTATTTATATAATAACATAGCCCCCTACGATTTTTTATTATTATACGAAATGAAGCAAGGGCTAACCCTGCGAAGCCGCTGCGCTTGCTTCTCCGGATTGCCCTTGCTTTTCTTCCCTTTGGTCAGAAAAGAAAAGCAGGCCCCCGTGCCACCTGCCTGTAATGCTGTTCATTCTGCTGATACGGTAATACTGTGCACGTTCTTCTGCAGACTATGTGGGATCAGCATCTAAGCTTCCCTGACGTTATTGTCGTATATCAAACCACTATCGGAGAACGCATGCTAAATAATGATCCATTCGAATATAAATCCGCTATCGATTCAGACGTTATTTTTCAATTATTACTCTCTTATCTTTATGTCAGAAAGTTATCTCTCATATTAATATGCAATAAAATTTCATCATTCGCATTTAAAATAATTAAAAATAAATTTGAAAAACAAAAATTCATTGATTATTGTTATTTAACATTATAACAAAGGAGATAAAACATGAGCCAGAAATCACAGAACAAAAACACACTGAACCTCTTCAAAATAAAATCACCCGCAGAACTCAAAAAACTATTAAAGGCAGGGGTGGACATAAACACACTCAGTTCATCGAACCAGAATGCTTTGTTTCATTGCAAATACCCTGAACTTATGAAAGCAATGATTAACGCCGGAATAAATATTAACCATACTGACACGTTCAACAGGAATGCACTTTTTTATGCACCCTGCTCAGAAACTATGAATATACTGACTGAGAACGGGGTTGATATCAACCATACAGACACGCTGGGCAGAAATGCGCTCTTTTACACCAATGACGCTGAATCTGCCCGGTTACTGGTAAAACATGGAATCAACATAAACCATACTGACCTTGAAGATAAAAATGCTCTTTTCTTTGCGGCCAGCGAAAGCTCAGCCAGAGAACTAATCGACAGCTGTATCGATATTAATCACACTGACAGCTTTGGAAGAAATGCGCTTTTTTACAACTGTGAACCTGACGTTGTACGCCTGCTCATTCAACGAGGTATAAATGTTAACAACAGGGACATATACGGTCATAATCCTGTTAATATTACCGGCATTACTCCTGAATTGCTGAATGTTTATTTCGCTGCAGGCCTTGATCCTGACATACTGGACTACTATGGAAACAGCTTAATTTTTTACCCTTATAACAAATCAATCACAGACATTTTAATCAACAATGGTTGCGATATAAATCGTGTTAATAACAATGGGGAAACCGTCTTTGAATACATACAGACCATGTTATTCAGCAACCGTCAACTTGATCAGTGTCTCAGCGTAGTAACGCATTACATTCACCTGATTAAAGCCAGACCATTAATTTTTAATCGTCTCACTTTTGGCTGCCTTGAGTTGATCAAAATATTACAAAGCCAGAATATCGATTACAAAATCAATGAGCGTTGCGTTGTAAGATACGCCAACAAAGACATTAAAAAATTCATTACTGAAGTGCAGAAAGTCACTGATATCAGCCACATTACGCTTTGCTCATGGTATGATACGCCGCTTGTCAGTTTAAAAAACAAGGAAATTATTAAGTGGTTTATAAGGAATAATATTAAGGTAAACGTTAATGATATTGAAGAACCAGAGGTTCGCACTGAAATCCTTTCCTATCTTGCACTCAGGGAAAGTAAAGAAATCAAAATCATTATGAAATCGGATAAAAAACACGCTAACGGTAAAAGAAGGCTGTGAGGACTGCCTTCTCATTTTCAGTTTTTGTTCAACCGCAGGAGCATACATAAAGACTTTATGCTCCGGCAGTCAACAGGGTCACTGTACAGCGTGATAAAGCTGTCAGCGCCCTCTGACATGCTACGTATAATTAAAGGTTGTGTGAATAGTGTTCCTGGCGCTCTGACAAAATAAAAAACACCGCAGTTTATAGAGTACAGTAAAATTTCCGCCCCGCTAAATGAACTTAAATGCTGATTTTGTAATCCGCTACAGGAGGAAAGAATAACCAGGAGATAAGCCATTTTTTTACATCACATAAAAACAAACATTAATAAACAACATATTATTTGTATCCATCATCTTCATTGTTAATCTTAACAACAATTTTCAGCGGAGAGCAAAAACATATGGCAACCGTACATTACACACCAGTCTAAAAATATTTTAGACATATAATCAGGTATTGATGATATAGCTAATAACGTCCCAACAGAACCTATGGTTTTTGTTATATGAATAATAGCAAGAACTACCATTTTATTTATTCCGACAAACAAATACAATAACCACTCTACAATCTTAAGTTAATTTTATTATTCCACCTGACATTTATGCCACTCATTTTAAACCTATATTGCACCTTCATGCAAAAAATAATTAAAAATAAATTTGAAAAATAAAAAATCATTGGTTATTGTTATTTTTATTATAAACCGCAGGAGATATATAATGAAAAACAAAAATAATAAAAACAATGACAGTCTGTTCACAGCCAAATCAAGAAAAGATGTTATTCGTTCACTAAAGATGGGTGCAGATATCAATACGCTCAATGAGCATGGACAAAATGCATTATTTCACTGTCGCACTCTCAAGGCGGCGCAGGCCATGATTGATGCGGGAATAAACATTCACCACCTGGATAATAAGGCAGAAAATGCATTATTCCATATCAATGATAAAAATATCATTGAACTCCTTATTCGCAATGGAATTAATATCAATCACAGAGATCAGTCTGGTCGGTTAGCCTTTCCGAACTTTTCCGTCACACCAGAAGTAATGACACTACTTATCAAGTCAGGCCTTGATATCCATTCACTTGATAATCATGGGCGTACACTCCTTTTCAACCCCTTGCTCGCTGGTATCTATATTTTATTAATTGAAGCAGGCTGTGATATAAATCACAGGGATCATAATGGCCAGACTGCTTTTGATTTTCTGCAATCAAGCCAGTACGATATCGCGCTGGCTTGTTCTGTTCATTTAAAAGACCGTTCACCCGTCATTTTTAAACATTTAACATATTCCAGTATAGAGTTGATGTATGAACTGAATCAACAAGGAATAGATTTTGGTATAGGCAACCAGTGCAGATTATCTATCGATGAAAACGAGACTAAAGAAATCATTACGTTAGCAAAGGAAATTACAGACCTCAGCCATGTAACATTTTGTCTTGGTAACTCTGGATTACCTATTATAAAACATGCAAGTAAATCTTTTATAAAGTTACTTATCGACTGCAATATAACAGTGGATACAGATTTATTGAAAGATCGCGATCTCTACGATGAAATAATTCAATACAAAAATATTTAACCCTGAGACTTTACCGAAGCACAACCCGAGTAGCCAGCTAACGGCAAGACGTGAGCGATAAAGTAGATGTATATCTTTACTTCCGTGTGGGGATGGAAATGGAGAAGGAGCCGCACTGATGTAAGGTCTCCAACACTGCAATCAGGCGTTCCACCGCAACGTCTTTATCGCTGTTCACGATAACGGTGGTAGTTTGGTTTTCCTGCTACTGTTGCTTCAGGGTCTGTACCAACCTATCAAGGACCAGCGGTTGGCCGTCCAACTGCAGCTGTTCATTGGCGCCGAGGGAAATAATGGTTTTTTGTGGTTTAGTTGAGGTAAATCCCGCTATCTTGCGGAGCATTTTCCGTTAATCAGCCCGATGAATATAGTGTCTATAGCAGCAAAAGTATGCTCAATGCGCATATTCTTATCGATGATAACGCACGGCATTTCGGGCAATTTCGTGGAGAAGGTATTTTGTTTTCCATACCACATAATAAGCCGGTCAGAGGTTTCCACCGTATATACAACTTGCTGGAAATTGAAAGTATTTTACTGCTGAATGGTAAATTCCCACAATGTATAATCGTAATAAACTGCGGTACAGTGCCTGGATTCAACTGAATGTTTTCATGAGACGACACTTTTACAATTATCGCTTCTGGCACTTAGCGGACCGCATAAAACGTGGCGAGGTCTGCTGTAAGCGGCAAGCGGAAGTTCACCTATTTAACAGTGTCGCAGTTGACATTGCGTTGGCCGAAAGATTAGGGATTACTTAACTTAATAAGGTACGTAGAGTTTTGGGAACTTCTTCATGAGGATGTCTGAATGGACAGTACTTCGCTTCAAGATCTCGCTTTTCAGATGTTTAAACTGGCAACTAAAAACGCATGACACTTATGCAGAATACTTTACTTTAGTATGTATTTATCTCATATGCACGACCAATTTCTGTGAATGAACTCAGTGAGAGTTGGTTCTTCATTGAATAACAGGGAATCAACGTTACTTAGCCTCAGAATTTTTTAAAAACAATACAAATACCAATTAATCAAACTAATTCCCCTGTAACGCCATAATGAGATTAGCTAAAATAACTAACACGTCTTAATTGTTTCTCTCTTGAAGTAAACGCGATTTTCAACTATCAGTTAACTTTTATTTATTCAATCATTTGTATCAGCTTTTTCAAAACCTCCGAGCAACGTTTTTTTTTCCATACTAACTCCCATTCCTGTATCAAATTTAAATCGTCTAAAGTCAAGAATGTTACATTAGGCGGTGCCAAATGTTGGGTGCCCTCCGCAACAATGGTACATCCCATTCCAGCGGATACTAATGTTAGCATCGATACCGCATCAACACCCTGCATAACGGAACGCGGTGTAAAACCTGCTTTGAAAAAGCAATGTATGAGTCTGTCATGCCATACAGGCGCAGCAGTTCTTGGGATCCAAATAAAATCCAAATCCTGTAATTCTCTCAAATATTGAGGTTTTTTATTATCTGGCCAACGCCATTCTGAGGGATATGCTAATAACATTCTTTCCTTGAAAATGGGGATCCCCTCAAATGAGGGATCATTCTGAGGTCTGAATAATAAAAAGCCTGCATCCAGTTGACCTTCTGCAATCTTTTTAAGCTGAACCTCCGAAACAAGATGGTGAAGAGTGATACCTACATGCGGCACCTCGTTTTTAAATTTTCTGAGCAAACTCGTTATTGAGGGGGCTGCATTTTGTATAACAGGAAGAGCAAGAGAGATATTTCCACTCTCTCCGCGTGAAGCACGTGACGCTCGCTCCCTTGCTGCGCCTGCAGCATCAAGCAACTTTTCCGCGTCTAACCAGAATTGAGTGCCGGCATCTGTAAGCGTTACTCCCCTTCCCGTTCGTTCCAATAACAGCACTCCCAAATCATCCTCCAGCTTTTGGATCTGACGAGTTAACGCTGGCTGAGCGATATGAAGTTCTTTGGCCGCCTGACTGATGCTACCCAGTTTAGCCACTGTGGTGAAGTAACGAAATTGGCGTAGTTCCATAGTTATACCTCAATGGCATGAGTGAGATGTTTAAAAGGTATTTTACGTTATACCCACCGTATATCTATCATTCCTGTTGAGTGGGTTCAAGCCCGTGTCGAGCGGCGGTCGAGATAATAATTAAACAATCCAGTGACCAGGAATTGTTATGTGAATTTACTCACTAAAAAATGAAAAATTGCTTTACCTCCTTAAAAACTTACTTCTAAACCCTATGAATAATGAGAGTTATGGTATGTCCTATAAAAATGAAATGAAGCTAAATGTGAAACGTCTCACAGAATTTAGACATGATTTACATATGTATCCTGAGCTGAAATTTGAAGAATATCGTACGTCAGAGAAAATCGCCGAGTACCTCACTACTTTGGGCGTCCCCTTCAAACGTGGTCTGGCGACTACAGGTATTGTTGGCAGCATATATGGGATTAATCGTAGTGCTGATAACCCGGGCCCAGCTCTGGGAATCAGAGCTGATATAGATGCTCTTCCAATGGAAGAAGCTAATGATTTCGAGTATGTAAGTAAGCATAAAGGATGTATGCATGCTTGTGGTCATGACGGACATACAGCAATGTTGCTCGGTGCTGCTGAACTTCTTTCTGCCGATCGTAATTTCGATGGCACTGTTCACCTTATTTTCCAGCCAGGGGAAGAAGGCGGTGCCGGAGCTCGCGTCATGATGAATGAAGGACTTTTCAAAGCATTTCCTTGCCAGGCGGTTTTTGCATTACATAACTGGCCAGATTTACTTCAAGGACAGATGGGTATAAAAAGCGGCCCAATTATGGCTTCAGGAATTACATTTGAAGTCATTGTTCAAGGTAAAGGCGGACACGCCGCTCTGCCACATTCGACTATTGATCCTGTTCCGATAGCTTGCGCCATAGTTACACAACTGCAAACATTAGTTTCACGCCGTATTAATCCACTGGATGCAGCGGTTCTGACTATAGGTAAAATAGAGGCGGGAAGCTCCCCGAACATCATACCTGCTGAAGCCAGAATTTCTGGAACATGTCGGACTCTGACAGATGACACTCAATTATTACTTTTAGAGGGTGTAAAACGTATTTCTCACTATATAGCTGAAGCACATGATGCACATGCCGAGGTGATTATTAACGGGGCGGGCTATCCCAACACCACTAATCATCCTGAAGAAGCTAATTTTATGGCAAGAGTCATGGACGAAATGGTGGGTGAAAATAATGCTAATACTAATGTCCGCCCTGCTATGACCGCTGAAGATTTTGGGTTCATGCTAAAAGAAGTACCAGGGGCGTATGGGTGGATTGGGAATGGTAGCACTGGCGTTGTTGGTGGAGATCTTCATAGTACGTCTTACGATTTTAACGACAAAAACATTACGTTAGGTGCATACTTTTGGGAAAAACTTGCTCGCCAATGGTTTCTTACTGAGGCAAAAAACAGTTAACAGCATTGACAATGAGATAAATATTTAAAAGGTAAACCACTTTACTTCTCAGGCTAACAGAAACTGTTTTTTACCACCCGTCAGGCCGATAAGGAATAAAAATGAACAGTGATAATAATATTTCCCAAAGAGTAGATATCGAAGAAATCGCACAGAAACCGACCCGGCAAAGATTTTATGTGTTAGCGATTCTTTTTATTAGCCTTTCGGTTATATATTTAGACCGCGTTAATATTTCTATCATTGCTGCAAACACTCAGTTTTTACAAGAGATGGATCTGGTAGGCAAACCGATATACATCGGATTATTAATGAGTTTGTTTTTAATTACCTATGGAGTTTCAAATGTTGTGTTAAGCCCTATAGGTGATCTCATTGGCCCCCGAAAAGCGATGCTTATAGCCTATATCATTATAAGCTTATCTCTTCTTTTGGGTGGGTTATCAAGTATATTTGGGATGTTATTAGGCACTCGTATATTATTAGGGTTGGGTGAAGGCCTTTACTATCCCATGCAAAATACATTTATCAAAAACTGGTTTCCACCCAGAGAAAGAGGAAGAGCAAATACAGCATGGATTTTAGGACAGTCTCTCTCCCCAGCTGTCGCCATGCCTGTTTTTACCTGGATAATTGCAGAGTACTCATGGCGGCATACATTTTATTTCTCCTTTGCGTTAAGTTTGATTCCTCTTATCTTGATTTATTTGTTCGCAACAAATACGCCACGCGAAAACAAATATATCAATAAACATGAGCTTGAGATCATAGAGAAAAGCGGAAAAACCAATAACTTAGTAAGTAATTCAAGTGAAAAGCCATCAATCATTACGCGTTCTAAAATCTATCTCTGCAATGCTAATTTTTGGATGCTGCTAATCATTTTCTCTTCAAATTCAATGTTGTCATGGGGAGTTGTTACCTGGCTTCCAACCTATCTGAATACTGAACGCGGTTTTTCATGGTCTAATGTCGGCTGGATGTCATCATTACCCTTTATTTTTGGTTTACTCTTCAAGATCGCCTCCGGAATTGTAGTCGATCGAACGGGTAAAAAAGGGATAATTATGCTTATCTCTGCCCTGTTGTGCGCTGCTGGCATTCTGGCTGGAGTGAATATCACTAACAATAACATAGCTGCGATAATGATATCATTTGGTATTGGGGCCTCATCAATGCAACTTCCCTGTGTATTTACCTTGTTGCAAGGTATGGTTCCTTCTGAAGCGATATCCTCTGCCGCAGGGGCACTGAATGGAATGGCGGTAGGTTTTGGTGCTTTATCCCCGGTATTAATAGGTTTGATATTAAGTTTAACCCAAAACTTTTCTTCTGTTATGTATTTACTGGTTGGCATAGTACTCATCGGCGGACTGGTTTCACTGTTTTTTGCTGTGAGGCGCCTTTAATTTTTAGCTTATAAATCTCTTCTTAAATTCGTCATCATGAAAATGGCGGCATTCTAATGTCGCCATTCATCTTTATATTGAAAAAATTGACCTGACTCAGCCCTTTCATTAAGTTTTTTTTGTGAAACTGATTCACTTTAATTGTGAGTTTTATTTCATGCAGCGATAGTTTTCTAAAAAAACACATAGAAATCGCTAACTTACCAAGCGGGAAAGATAATCTATTAATAATTGATACATTTTCTACCTTGTAGCTCTTTTATTTACTCCAGACAATGATTTTGCAACATGAAACAACACAGCCCTTAACAATAATAACCACATTAACTGAGTTATTTATTTTTACTACCAGATTTTCATCATTGATGCAGGAAAATCACTATTCAAAAGTTCAGGTGTCTTAATGAAAAACCAGGCAGAAATAGTTGTTATAGGAAGTGGTTTTGGCGGTGCAATTGCAGCGAAACGTCTTGCGGATGCCGGACGCGATGTGCTGATGCTGGAAAGAGGTCCGTGGCGCGATACGGTACCCAATCGCTCGCTTGGCCTTGATAACCTTGCGCCTCTGCCTCAGGGAAGAAAAGCCTTTACGCACGGTTTAAGATCGCTCGGTTCGCACCGATTAAAGAAATTTGTCCTGCTTAATAAAAAAGGATTTATTGAAGCCTTTAGTGGTAAAGGCATTAATATTATCTGCTCCTCCAGCGTCGGTGGGGGCAGTCACGTCTATGCCGCTATGCTGGCCAAACCCTCAGATCCCGATTACTGGGCCAATCGTCATCCCCTGTTATCAAAAACGGTAATGGATGGTTATTATGCCGAAATTCTGGCGCTTCTGAAGGCCAGACCTGTTAACGATGACGATCGCGTGCCGAATAATCTCAGCCAGACCGGTTACTATGGAACATTATCTTCGCAGGGAATGGCTAATCCTTTTATCGGGATCCTGCTTCCTGCAAATCCCGGCACTGTTGCCAAAGTCGTGGATACCCATGGTGTAGAGCGCTGGGAGTGTGAATATAAGAATAACAGCATTCTTGGCTCCCCCACAGGTGCCAAAACCACGCTCGATTTTTCGGTTGTCTGGCCTGCGATACGCAGTGGCCTCGTTGTTCGTGATATGTGCGAAGTTACTGACATACACAGGCTACAAACAAGCGATGCTGACGGTATGCGCTATGAAATCCACTATCGCGATCATCATAAAAACAGGAATGAACATGTGCGTGCCCGGCATGTGATTTTAGCCGCAGGCTGTCTGAACACGGTCCGTTTGCTGATGAACAGTCGTAACGATAGCTCGGGCTTGGTGGGTATGCCGCACCTGGGTAAAGGATTTGGGACCAATGGCGGCTATTTCGGTTTCTGGAAAGAGAATAGCACTCACGATCTCTCAACCGGCCTTCCCCTGTGCGGCCCGTTCCGGGTGGCAAATTCCACCAGCACATCCGTTCAGGTACTGCGCGCCGCAATCCAGGGACTGGACGACATGCCATGCCCCGCCTTCCTTAAAAAATGGTTTCGAAGAAACGCCTTTATCGTTGCGCTGGGCAAAGATAATAACAACGGCGTAATGTCTTTAAAACGTGGCAAATTCAACGTGGCCTATAACAAGGCGGAAAGTCACGTCTATCAGGAGATAGATAACGAAGTCAGTGAGATTAAAGCCAGGACCGGTACCCAAATCTACTCCCCTTCTTCACCCGTCACCGTCCAGCCCCTCGGAGGCGCCAGTCTGGGTACTTCTAATCAGGACGGCGTGATTGGTGCCAACGGTGAGGTGTTTGACAATCCGGGCCTGTATATCGCCGATGCGGCCGCGCTACCCGAGTCCCCTGGCAGACCACCCAGCCTGACCATTGCCGTCTGGGCTGCCAACGTTGCCGACAGACTCCTCGACACGCTCAGGCATGAGTCTTTGCAACAGCACGATCCGGCTTCGCAATCCCGTTAGTACCCCAAAGCGTGAATTTTTCCGAACGGAGCAGTTTAGCCAGCCGCTCCGCCCTTCCCACCGTCCCACCCGGATGTCCGCTTAACAGTGTCCCGGCGGGATCAGTTACAAGGTTGGTCAATGACAAAGCAAGTTGAAGTACTGATTATTGGCAGCGGTTTTGGCGGCGCGATTGCCGCACGACGCCTGGCCGCTGCGGGCCGAGATGTCTTAATGCTTGAGCGTGGTCCCTGGCGCGATACGGTGCCGAACCGTTCAATCGGACTCAAAAATCTCGTGCCACTCCCCCAGGGAAATAAAGCCTTTACGCATGGTCTGAGAACGGTAGGCTCGCACCTGTTCAAAAAGACATTTACGCTTAATAACAAAGGCTTTATCGAAGCCTACGCCGGTAAGGGTATCAATATCATATGCTCGTCGGGTGTCGGTGGTGGCAGCCATGTTTATGCCGGTTTTCTGGACAGGCCACTGGCCGCAAACTACTGGGATAACCATCATCCGGAGATTACCCAGGAGAAAATGGAGCGCTACTATGACGAGATCATTAAAGCCTTTAATGCCCGTCCGCTTACTGCTGCCGACAAAGCGCCAAACCGCATCGAAGAAGCGAATTATGATGGCTTGCTCACCCCCCTCGGCGATCCGGCAATCGGCATGCTGGTGCCAGAACAGCCCGGCTTCCCGGTCAAAATAACGGATCATAATGGTATCGAGCGCTGGGAGTGTGATATGAAAAATAACAGCTTCCTGGGTTCGCCTTCGGGGGCAAAAACCACCCTCGACTTTACCTTTATCTGGCCTGCGGTAAAACAGGGGCTGGTTGTACAAGAGATGTGTGAAGCCCTGTCGATCTACAGGCTTGAATCGCAAGCAGACACGTCCATGCGCTATGAAGTGCGTTATCGCAATCATCTTAGTGGTAAAGTAGAAAGCGTACAGGCAGAACATCTTATTCTGGCTGCCGGAGCCCTGAATACCCTGCGACTGCTACTTCGCAGCCGCGACATTGAAGGGGGTCTCACGGGTATGCCCCGGCTCGGCCAGAAATTCAGTGGTAACGGTGACTTCTTCGGCGTCTGGAAAGAGAACAGCGCTACCGATCTGTCGAAAGGTATGCCTATTGCTTCCCCTTTCCGCCTGAAGGACTCCACTAACGAGCGAGTGATTGTCCTTCGCGCCAGCATTCAGGGCCTGGACGATATCCCTGTACCGTCGTTCCTTAAGCGTTGGTTACGTAAACAATCGGTCATCATTGCCTTTGGCGGCGACGACAGCAACGGCTCCGTCACCACTAGGGGCGGTAAGTTTAAAATTAATTACAGTAAAAAAGAGAACAGTATTTATACAGACATTAGTGATGAGTTAAAAAACATTAAGGCGCGTACTAAGACAAAAATCTATGCGCCGCGTAATCCGGTTACCGTTCACCCTATGGGGGGAGCCTGTCTGGGGACGTCAAATGCGGATGGCGTGGTCGGTGCGGATGGTGAAGTATTCGATCATCCTGGATTGTACATTGCCGACTCATCTGCGCTACCAGCCTCTCCAGGCGGCGCGCCTAGCCTGACTATTGCCGCCTGGTCGGCCAACGTCGCGGACAGGCTGATAATAAAACTGGAAGAAAGTGACGCCACCGCCGTTAAAGAACAGCAGGCAGTGGCCTAACAGGAATCAAGCCCGCCTTTTGCGGGCTTGTTACCTTTGATGGCGCTCCCCCACTATTATCGCCAGAAATGCCAGGATAACCGGAACCAGTGAACCCCATAATACGGCGTTCCATCCATAGAGATTCAGTAGCGCTCCTGACGAGAACGAGCCAACGATCATCACGCCAAACACCACAAAATCGTTCAGCGATTGCACTTGGGTCTTCTCTTCTGGCCTATGGAAATCAATGATCCTGGCCGATGCGCCGATAAAGCCGAAATTCCAGCCTATCCCTAATAATATTAGCGATAGCCAGTAATGATGGATCTCTGTTCCACCTAGACCAGCAACCACAGAGCCAGCGGTAATTAACAACCCGACCGCCGCAACGCGCAGCGCGCCAAACCGACTGATAAGCTTACCGGTAAAATATCCCGGGCCGTACATGGCAATGACATGCCACTGAATACCGAGGTTTGAGGCTTCCTGCGAAATCCCGTGCATATGCATAGAAAGTGGTGCCGCAGTCATCAGAAAATTCATCACCATATAGGTTACTGCACCGCTGAATACGGTTCTGGCGAAACCCGGTTGGCGAACAATTTCTCTGAGCGGACGGCCACCGGAAGAAGAGGCCGCAACGACCTCTACCGGTTTAACGCCCATCAGAATAACGGCTGAAACGGCCGCTACCATCCCTTGGGCAATAAAAGTGATGGCGAACGTATGGGGTGGCCATAGATCCATTGTCCCGGTCACAAGCCCAGGCCCAATGACTCCGGCGACAACACCGCCGCCCATGACCAGTGACAGCGCTCGGGCTCGGCGTTCCGGCGAGACACCATCCGTCGCCGCAAAACGGAAGCTGAGCGCAACCGCCGCGTAGGCCCCTCCCACAAAAGCGGCAATACAAAAGAGCAAAAACGAACCGATAACCACCGCAAGAGCAGCCGTCAGCCCGGTAATAACCCCCGCTCCCGTGCCGGTCATAAATGCGGCTTTACGTCCCCGATGTCTTGCCAGCGCGCCAAATGGCAGGATTGACGCTGCCATCCCCAGGACGAACATGGTGACAGGGAGCGTCGAGAGCGACGCGCTGGGGGCTATGGCGTTGCCGACGATGGCGCCGGTAGCATAAAACACAACCGAATTTGCTCCTGCCAGTGCCTGAGCGGCCGACAGGCGGATGATATTGTTATTTTGCTCAGGTACGGAGAGAGCATGTTCTGTGGTCATCTAATGCAATATCCTTGTTTTACTTGCAGGTGAACGTTTAAGTGGGCAAGGTTAAGCGGCGATCCGGCGAGATCTTCAGGCGTGCCTGCGCTGCTGCAGGCATCAAATCAGGGAGGTTGCCATCGCCTCCCCAAAATTTATGCCCTTACCTGACAGTAAGGCTTTATCCCACTGCATTTGATTTGCCCCAAAGAGCATAATGACCGTCGATCCCAACATGAAGTGGCCAAGCTCATCGCCTTTGTTTAACCTTATCGCCGTATTATCCGTCTCCTGATAAGTGAAGGTCTGGATCAGGTCAGCATGGGGAGAAACCAGCCCATGCCAGACGGTATGGATAGAGGAAACGATCATTGCCCCTACCAGAACGATAGCCAGTGGCCCCTGCTCCGTATCAAACCGGCAAACGACACGCTCGTTTCGTGCAAAAAGACGCGGCACGGCGCCAGTAGTTACGCTATTTACTGAAAACAGTTTTCCGGGAATATACACCATCTCACGCAGCGTTCCGGACAGAGGCATATGGACACGGTGATAATCTCGTGGTGATAAATAGATCGTCGCATATTCGCCATTGATAAAGGGAAGAGTGCGTTCTGTATCACCGCCGAGAAGCTCCTGCAGGCTATATTTGTGTCCTTTGGCTTGCACAAGCGTATCGCTCTCCAGCGTTCCAAATTGCCCGAGAGTGCCGTCCGCCGGGCTGGCAATATCCTGCGGTCGGGCAGCAATCGGACGCAGATGTGCTTTCAGTCGGCGGGTAAAAAAGGCGTTAAAATTTTCATAATCTTCTGCCGTTTCCCCACGCGCAGCCTGCATATCCACAACGTATCGGGCGATAAATGCATTTATCAGCAGGGTTTTAAACCAGTGAACCCGATTTCGGGCAACATAACCCGTCAGCTGAGACAAAAGATGTTGCGGTACAAAGTACTGCACCAGTACAAATAAACGGTTACCCAGCACACTCATGTAAAGCTCCGTAGGAATAACGCCCGGCAGAACCAGCGCGGGGTCTTATTACAATATTGCTCCCACTGCAGGCCAAAAAGCCGCTGCATTCCTGCCTCTTCAACCTGGATATGCAGGATTGTCAGGAGTAAAATCAGAAAAGGGGTAACGAGTAAGCCAACTACACTGCCCAATAACAGGGCGGTAGCAAAATGCAGCCCCACAAAACCTAAATAGACCGGGTTACGAGAGAAGCGATAACAGCCTTCGGTCACCAGTTTACGGGTGCGATCCGGATGCAGTGCATTCAGGGACGTCTTATTATTCGTTAAGGTTAATAACCCTGCCAGGGTCAGACTAAGGCTTAACCCGCCTGCGAGCAGCGCTGCGCAGGTGCGCCACGGCCAGCGTATAATTTCATCCAGATAATAAAGCGTGGGCCAACTGCTTCCCACGTCGAACAACAGAAACAGCAGCAACAGCATCGGCGGCGGCAATCCTTTCCTGACGCTGTCTCGCAGTCCATTCATGTTGTCCCCTCCTCCTCTATGCTCAAAAGGAAATCTAATTTAACAACGATATTCTCAATTATTGCTGCCACGTCTGATCTTATTCCATGGCCGCGTAACTGTGTTTTCAACCACGCGATCTCATTATGCAAAGTGCATTCAAAAATATTGTTTTTCGCTGCTTTCTTTAACCACGTGTAAATAAAAACATTCTCATCAATTCTGTTCAGAAAAGGACGCTCACAACGATACATTTTTACTGCAATGAGGAGGCAGTAATAGAAATGATGCACACGTTTTATGCGGTGAATATCCACCCAGCCTCCTTTGTTGTTACTTTTTAATGTAGGCGATAGCTTCAATTTCAACTAAAGCATCTTTTGGTAGTTTCCCTGCCTGAATGCATGAGCGCGCCGGTGCCCCTGTTGAACCGAAAAACTCGGTGTACACTTCATTGAAGGCTGCGAAGTCCTCCATCCTGGCCAGGAAACAGGTGGTTTTCAGCACAGTTTCCAGCGAAGCGCCTGACTGTTCCAGAACCGTTTTAACGTTTAACAGAGATTGGCGTGTCTGCTCCTTTACCCCGCCCTCAGGGAAGGCCATCGTCGCCGGGTCAAGCGGCAATTGGCCAGAAGTCATCACCAAATCACCAAATGAAACGCCCTGGGAATAAGGTCCAATAGCTGCCGGAGCGGCTTCAGTATTAATAATGTTTTTCATCTTTTCTCCTGTTAAGAAATAGCGTCACATCGGAGTATGAATCAACACACCCCTTATTTTCGCAATATATAATTACGTAATCTGGATATCAGGCAAAAGGCGCATGCAGCGCTGCCTAATAAAATGAATAAAGTCGCGCACAAAATCTTTATCCAGGTTATCGGTTAGCGATGCGAGCCAAATTTCTGACATTAATTTATCTTTCGTAATGGACCTGGCCGTAACATATTTTTTATCCAGATATTCTGATACCGCCCAGATTGGCAACGCGGCTATACCCCGCTGGCTGGCCACCTGTTGAACAATCGCCATAGTCAGTTCCGTTGTTTTTCGCCGTACCGGAATACCGGCAGGTTTAAGCACTTTACGACACAGATCGATACGATCTTCCGGCACCGCATAGGTAATAAGCGATTCGCCACGAAAGTCCTCCGCCTCCAGCCAGGGCTTTTGCGCTAAAGGATGCTCGTTGGGCAAGATGGCCACCATCTCATATTTGAAAAGCGGGCTATAGCTCACCATTTCTGTCTGCTCAGTTTCATCCACGATAGCCACATCCGCTCTGTTTTGTAGCAACAGGCCCACCGGATCCGGCTGGAAACCCGGCAGAATATCGATTTCAACCTCAGACCATTTCTTACGGAACTCGTCCATCACCGGTAACAACCAGCCATAGCAGGTGTGACACTCAAGTGTGATCCTTAGCGTCCCCTGTTTCCCACTGGCGAACTGATAAAGATCCCGATTGGCCTCTTCCATTGCATTTAGCACCGTTTCAGCAAGCTGTAACAGACGCTCCCCGGCCTGGGTAAACTTCACCGGGGATGTTTTACGCACAAACAGTATGATACCGTAGTGATCTTCCAGCTGTTTAATCTGGTGCGATAACGCCGACTGAGTCAGTTGCAGGGCCGCCGCCGCGCGCGTTAAGCTTCCCGTTTTACGCAATGTAAGAAGAGTTTGTAAGTGCTTAAGGTCTATCGGAATATCCATTACTGCTTCCGTCAATCAGATCATTTCGTTATTGCGTGAGTATAACAAGCGCCAGCCAGGCTGGCGCTCTGAGGGGAACTTATCACTTCAGATGACGAAGCGCCTGATCCAGATCTTTTACTAAATCTACCGGGTCTTCTAAGCCAATCTGTAAACGGAAGGATTGCCCTTCGTACGGCCAGTGGTATTCCGGGCGATCTTTACGCGGGTTAAACGGGATGGCCAGGCTTTCAAACCCCCCCCAGGAGAAACCGATGCCGAAATATTCCAGACTATCGATAAACTTCTCGACTGATTCTTTTGAATAGTGCGGTTTAAGCACCACGCTAAACAGACCGCTCGAACCAGTAAAATCACGTTTCCAGATTTCATGACCCGGGCAGGAAGGCAATGCCGGATGCAGCACCTGCTCAACCTCTTCACGCTCTTCAAACCATTTTGCAATTTTAAGCGCTGAATCCTGGTGGCGCTCAAGGCGCAGGGACATAGTGCGCAGACCGCGTTGAGCAAGATAAACGTCGTCCGGTGCCGCATGCAGGCCAAAAAGATAAACGAAGCGACGAATCGCCAGCCAGGTCTCTTTATTGGTCGTTATAAGACCCATCTGCGCATCAGAGTGTCCGACGATATATTTGGTGGCGGCATGCACAGAGACATCCACACCGTGGTCGAAAGGTTTGAAAAACAGCGGCGTCGCCCAGGTATTATCAACAATAACTTTCGCGTTACGGGCATGCGCCACACGAGTGATCGCCGGGATATCTTGCATATCAAACGTTTGCGACCCTGGAGATTCCGTAAACACCACGGTAGTGTTTTCCTGGAACAGATCGCCAATACCATCGCCAATAACCGGATTGAAAAAGGTTGCCGTGACGCCCATTTTCGCCAGAACGTTATTGACGAATCCGCGCGTGGGGCCGTACACGCTACTGCTGACCAGAATATGATCGCCACTTTTCACCAGGGCCAGTAACGCGCTTGTGCAGGCTGCCAGACCCGTAGGAACCAGTAAAGAACGGTAGCCACCCTCCAGCTCTGCCAGTGCCTTTTGTACAGCAAAGGTGATCGGAGTGCCAAAACGGCCGTAGTACATTACCTCGTCTTCAGCATCTTCAAAAAGTGCCTGGTGACGCTCGCTGAGCTCTTTACAGTTTTTGAAAATGACCGTAGAGGCATGATAGACCGGTGGGTTAACTACTCCTCCAAACACGTCAGGATCGAACGGGCCGTGACAAAGATAGGTTTCCGGGGACACCTGGTTATCAAAATTATGACTGGACATTATTACACTTCCTCTTTTTACAACACTTACTGACTTGTTTTTGACCAATGCCCCCGCCCATGACCAGATGGCGAAGACGTTTAATTTAGTGCGGCTTTTAAGCGCATTACCGCTTCTTTCAGATTCTCTTCCGTGGTGCTGACGTACGACATACGCAGCGTGGAGTGATCTGGCTCATTGCAATAGAAGAACTCGCCTGGCACATACACCACGCCGTTATTCAGCGTTTTCTGCAGCCACTGCGTGGTATTCATCTCATATCTAAATTTTGCCCATAAAAACATGCCGCCAATCGGCTGATGGAAAGTCAGATGGTCACCCAGCTCGTTTTGAAGGTGTTGACTCAGGACAAGGCATTTCTGCTTATAGGCTTCGCGGATAAGTGCAATCTGCCCAGCCAGGCGGCCATTGTTCAGATAGTGGTACGTCAGCGACTGGGATAACGAACTGGTATGCAGATCCGTGGCCTGCTTGAGGTTTACCACCTGCCGTTTCAGCCAGTCCGGCAACACTAACCAACCTACCCGTGCGCCTGGCGCAAGGATCTTGGAGAACGTGGAGGTATAAATCACGTTATCGCTGTTACCCATTTCCACCGCCCAGGCTCTGAGCGGAATAAAAGTCGTATCGGTAAAGTTAATCTCGCCGTAAGGATCGTCTTCGATGATGACGAAGTCGTAGCGCTGAGACAGGGCAACCAGCTGCTTGCGTCGCTGCTCCGTAAGGGTAACGCCGCCGGGGTTGCCAAAGGTAGGCACGATGTAAACTGCTTTCACCGATGTGGTTTTCAGCAACGCTTCGAGCTCATCGACGATCATCCCCTCGCCATCTGTGCCGACTGACATCAGATTTGCTTCCGCAAGCTGTAACACCTGCAATGCCGCGAGATAGGTGGGCCGCTCTACCACGACAACGTCGCCCGGGTTAAGCAACGCGCGAGCCAGAATATCCAGCGACTGCTGAGAGCCGGAGGTTACGACGACATCATCTATATCACAGCGAATCGCCCTTTCTCTCATGAGCTGGCAGATAGCGCCCCGCAGTTGTGGGCTACCTTCGCTAAGCCCATACTGAAAAGCGTCTTTCCAGTCGTGCGTAAGCACATTATCCATGGCGATCTGTAAGCCTTCGAGATCAAACAGATTGGGATCCGGAATGCCTCCGCCAAGAGAAATGACGCCCTCCATTTTGCTATGTTTTAATAATTCTCTAATTGCAGATGACTGAAGGTTCTGTAATTTTTTTGCGATTTTATTTTGCGACATCTCCGCTCCCCATTGTCTTTCACGTCTCTTTCTTAATATCACAGGCAAGCGTCTTTGATAATTATTTTCCACTCGCAACACTTTATTGCCGGATCATCATGAATGTAATTAATGATGATCCGGAATATAACTAATGATAAAGCATTTTAATTATTATGGTTACAGCATAGTGTGAGTTACAGAGGTAAGTTTTCTATTGTGAAAACAGCATCACAAATGGACCGATGCACATCAGCATACCAATTAAGATTACGTAGTAGACCGATACGCCACGCAGATCGGTGAACTTATCATTCTTTAATATAATTAACCCAGGGATGATGCAGCTGATCAGACCATAAGTGACACCGCCAAATACAAACACCTTAAGAATCGGGAAGTTCGTCAGGACGATAAGCCACAGTACCAACACCACCATGAAAAATGCAGCAACTGAAATGGCATTGCTATTGTGGTCCTGCGACTTAAACAGCTTTTTCACAGCCACTTTGATCAAGCCAACAAAAGACTCATGAACGGCGAGGTAAAGCGCCAGGAATGCGGTTACGATGGAGAACACATTGAGAATCACGCTCATGTATTTCACCGCGGCTCCCGGAATCACCTTTGCGGCCAGGGCAAGCGCCGAGATGTTATCCTGGTAAGCCCGCAACGCGTCTGCCTCGCTAATGGAAAGTACGATGGACACTACGAACAGCAGTACGGTAGCCACCAGAACCAGATACGCCACTTTGTGTACACGCAATATTTTGTACTTCGCCACGTCTTTATCTTCTTCGCGCTTTTTATAAGCGATATTCATGGGGTTCAAAATCCCAACGAACATGATAGAGAAGATAGCGAATGGCAGTGTTGGGAAGGTGCCAACAACGAGATGGCTAACTGTAGGAAATTCGCTAATATTGCTCACATCCCAGAAAGGTACAACCACAAAGCCAATGGCTACGATGATAACCAGTTTTACGGCAATCATGCTTCCCGAGACTTTGAACAGGACCTTTTCCCCCTTTGAAGCCACAAGAGATAGCCCTGCGATTAACAACAGCGACCACCACCAGTGTTCTGAGAGCGTCTGGGTTGTAAGGCCAAACGTTTTCAGGTACGAGGCGCTGTCATTGGTGATGGCAAGAGCGTACTCCACCATCGATTTCAGCATGGTGATAGAGTAAAGCGCCCCCAGCAGCACTCCCCAGCGATTGCCAACGTAGCTGGCAATGATACTCAGATAGGAATCCTGCTCATCGCTACGTGCCATGGTTTCGATAAACAATTTTTGCATGTAATAGACGGCCGGATAACCAAGGATAACCGCCAGTGCAAATACCCATACCCCTTTCAGACCAACCTGTAATGGGAAAAAAACAATGCCTGATCCAATGGCTGCGCCGATACAGAGCACCACCCACCCTAAATCATACATACTAAAAGGAATATTCTTTTTATTAATTGCTTCGTTATTAATTTCTACAGTCATAGGAGACCCCAACTGACTAAATATAACCACCAGGTTGAGCATGACTTAATACATGCTGTATTAACTTGTTTAATTCCTTAAGCGAAATAAACAAGTCCCTGCCGATATTTCAACCATGCAACCGCAGGTATTAATGATTGAATGCCAGAAGCTTTACACAGCAACAAAGACGTAGCGAATGAAAAATTAAGAAAACAGTTTCCACTTTTACTCACAAGTTATTTATTTAAGAACAACATGACAAGCACCACAAAATATAAAATTATTTATCAACCAATGTGATCTGGATAATAGTTTTTTCTTATGAATTCATTCTTATACCTAATAATATTTGTGAACTATATCACATAAAAAACCTGCCGGTTAAAGCAGGTTCTCAATTGCCTGTTCCCAACGATTCCAGGGTTGATTCTCCTCAACCAGGAAATCGATAAAGGATCTCACTTTGGGATTGCGGAACTTGCTCGGGAAATAGAGAGCGTAGAGGCTATGGGTCGGATAAGCGCATTTACCATCCAGCGTCAGCGGAACCAACTCCCCGTTATCAATGTGTCGACTGATAAGATAGGAAGGAAGCCAGGCGATTCCCTGTCCGGAGAGTGCCGCCTTGAGCAGCAACAGGCTGCTATTAGCCTGCACAGGCGTTCTGGATTTGATATTGCACTGTGGATGCTGGGACGCTATCTCGTTGTAGCGAAGCGGTGGCGTTAAGCCCGGATATACGAGGCACTCATGGCTTGCGAGCTCCGTCCGTTTGGTCGGGGTGCCATTTCGGGCGAGGTAGGCAGGTGAAGCACAATACAACCAGCTTATTTTGGATAACTTCCTGGCTGCATAGTTTTGTGGTGGCGTGGCGGTGATCCGCAACGCGATGTCAACGTTATTCTCATTGAGATTCGTCAGATGGTCGTCGAGATCGAGGATTAACTCAACGTCATGATTTTTCTTGCGATATTCTTCGAAAAGATCAATTAAATGGGCATAACCGAACGCCACGGAACAGGTGATTCGCAGGGCACCGTGAGGGTGGTTGAAATACCCACATGTCGTGTTGACAATATCGTCAAATTCTTTCAGAAGCTCGGTGGCTCTTGAGACAAAGTATTCCCCGGCTTCTGTTAACTGAAATGAACGGGTCGTTCTCTGAATGAGCGGCACACCCAGGTTTTCCTCCATCACAGCCAGCCCCTTGCTGACGGCGGAAGGAGAGATATTGAGCAGGCGCGCCGCTTCCGACAGCCCTTTTCCCTCACTGATTTTCACCAGCATCTCAATTTGTTTGATCGTCAATGGAATTGTCATAGATTTGTTCGGCAGGTATGGCGTAGGACGAAAGGGTATATCCGAATCAGTATGAGGTGGATACGTCGCTCCAGACAAAGCAGATAAACTTGTTTACCAGAGAAGTTTTTCTTTCATGTAAGACGCCTGAATGGAATAGACCAGGCGTCTGTTTTGGATTATGCCTTCATACCTGCCGCAGACATTAGCGCGCGGAACAGCAGTGAAACGATTCCCAACGCCAGGACGCTGGCGGTCCAGATGACAACCAGCCAGAACAGCCCTTTCAGCAACGTACGATTTTTCTTGTCGGTGCGCGTGACCCTGTTTTTCAATGGTATCCCTCCCCGGCCCTGACTTTCCCGCGAAAGACGTAATAGCTCCAGAAGGTATAAACCAGAATTATCGGGATGATCGCCAGGCTGCCGGCCAGCATAAACGCCTGACTACTTTCTGGTGATGCTGCCTGATAAAGCGTGACCGACGGCGGGATGATACAGGGCCAGATGCTGATACCGAGCCCGGAAAAGCCCAGGAAAACGAGCATTAGCGTCAATAAGAAGGGGGAGTAGTGCGCTCCACGGCGAATGGAGCGGATTATCCCCCATGAGCAGATTAATACCAGCACAGGGACGGGTAAAAACCAGAACAGGTTTGGCAGACTGAACCATCGCGTGGCTATGAGCGGATGCGTCAGCGGCGTCCACAGGCTAACGATTCCCATCACCACCAGTAACGCCATGACTAAAGGTAGCGTGAGCCTGGCCATTTTCTGCTGTAAGTGCCCTTCTGTTTTCATCACCAGCCAAGTACTGCCCAATAGCGCATAGGCAATGACGAGCCCCAGGCCGCAAAACAGCGCAAACGGATCCAGCCAGATGAGCTCCGGCCCTGCATAAGCACGATGACTTACAGGCAAACCATTAATCAGGCAGCCAACCACTACACCCTGTGAGAAAGTGGCGATAACAGACCCAGAGATAAATGCTTTATCCCAGAAAGGACGATGGGCGAGCGTGGCCTTAAACCGAAATTCAAATGCCACTCCGCGGAAGATTAAACCGATGAGCATCAACGTTAAGGGGGCGGCCAGCGCATCGGTGATGACGGCGTAGGCCAGCGGAAACGCGCCATATAGACCGGCACCGCCCATCACCAGCCAGGTTTCGTTGCCATCCCATACCGGCGCCACCGTGTTGACCATTACATCACGCTCTTCGGCATCCTGACTGAACGGGAAGATAATCCCAATGCCCAGATCGAATCCGTCCATAACGATATACATCAGTATGGAGAAGATGATAATGCCAAACCAGATAAGCGAGAGATCAATCATGACAGGTTCCTTCTTGCTGGCTGCTCGCAGAGAGAGGCCGCGCCGGGGTGCGCAACTGGCCTGGCCCCCCTTCCTCCAGATGCTGACCTTCGCCACTAACGGGCCCCTTTTTGATAAGTCGCATCATATAGATATAACCCACACCGAATACCGCACTGTAAACCACGATAAAAGCAAGCAAACTAAAGCTCATATGTAAGCTGCCGTGGGCCGATACCGCATCCCGGGTACGCTGAACGCCGTAAACGGTCCAGGGCTGCCGCCCTATCTCGGTGGTGAACCACCCTGCCAGGATCGCAATCAGCCCTGAAGGCCCCATTAACATCACAAACCACAGGAAAGGCCGGAACGAGTAAAGGTTTTTGCGATATCGCAGCCAGAGGCTCAATACGCCCTGGGCAATCATTAACAGCCCCAGCCCCACCATGATGCGAAATGACCAGAACACCACAGTGGAATTTGGCCGGTCAGCAGGCGGGAAGCTTTTTAAGGCGGGAATTTGTTTGTTCAGGCTATGAGTGAGGATCACGCTACCGAGATAAGGTATTTCAAGAGCATATTTGGTGCGCTCCTGCGCCATATCTGGAATGCCAAACAGAATGAGTGGTGTAGCTTCACCGGGGATATTTTTCCAGTGTCCTTCAATAGCGGCAATTTTTGCAGGTTGATGTTCTAGCGTATTCAGCCCATGTCCATCGCCCAGAAAAGCCTGGACGGGCGCAACGATGACCGCCATCCACAGCGCCATTGAAAACATCTTACGGATCGCTGGCGTATCCTGACCTTTTAGAAGATGCCACGCGCCGGATGCCCCGACGAAAAAGGCGCTCGCCAGGAAGGCGGCAGTGGTCATATGTGCTAAACGCCACGGGAATGAGGGGTTGAAAACAATCTTCAGCCAATCCTGAGGCATTACCACGCCGTTCTCAATAATGTACCCCTGCGGCGTGTGCATCCAGCTGTTGGAAGCAAGGATCCAGAAGGTCGAAATTAATGTGCCTAACGCCACCATGCAGGTGGCAAAAAAATGCAGGCCTGGCCCGACTTTATTACGACCAAACAGCATAACGCCCAGGAAACCAGCCTCGAGGAAAAAGGCCGTTAAGACTTCATAGGTGAGTAAAGGCCCCGTAATACTACCGGCGAACTGAGAGAATCCGCTCCAGTTGGTACCAAACTGATAGGCCATGACCAGCCCGGAGACCACGCCCATACCGAAGTTAACGGCAAAAACTTTGGACCAAAAATGATAAAGATCCAGATATACCATCGCGCGTTTCTTCAACCACAAAGCTTCCAGCACCACCAGATAGCTGGCAAGGCCAATGGTAATCGCAGGAAAGATAATATGAAACGAAACCGTGAAGGCAAACTGGATCCTTGCCAGATGAAAAGCATCTAATTCGAACATACGCACTCCTTTTTATGGGCGCGGCGAGCGATCCGCCAGTTCTCGCCCATAGCATCACCGCAGCGTGCACTACAGAGATATCCAGACAACAGAAGGGAGAGAATGGCGACGCTAGATATCCAGCGCGACCAGAAAACGCGAAACCATGTTATAAGCGGCAACGGTCGCGACAGCCTCCACCGTTTTGGGTTCACCAAAAAGGGCTTTCAATGACTCGATCACCTGAATATCGACATCCACCTTTTTGGTTGATTGATCGGTTAAGGTAATTAGCGTCCATTCGCGTTCATCAAATAGGTTGCGTTCCGGCTCGGTTTGTTTCAGTGCCTGTGCCTTTGCTTCCGATCCTCCCGCCTTTAAATAAACCGGGTAGTGCACGCCCCACTCGAATTCAGCGCCATTAAGTACCGCAACGCGGAGCATTATCAACTCGAGATAGATCAGCTCGAGGCTAAAATCGGCCCGAACCCTTCCCAGCAACGCATTCCAGCCGGTTGCCAGCGGGAAGCTTTTCAATAATACCCTGTCAATGCCAATTAATTCGCCGCCGGGGCGGCGGGCCTGCATAGCAGCCAGTAACTCAGCCTGAACAGGATCGTTATCCTGCCACGGCGTAACACGTACTTTGCTCATAATTATTCTCGCAGATGAATGTATTAACTTGTAAATCAATCAATAACGGTAGTTAGCAACGCATCAAAATCACCTTTTGGTCTGGCACCAGAAAACTCCATTACGGATTCGCCACGCACAAAAATCTTAAAGAAGGGAATAGAACGAATACCGTGCTTAGCCGCCAGCTCCGGCTGCTCGTCGATATTGACTTTAAATACCGCCAGTTTTCCGGCGTTTTCACGAGCCAGAGCATCAATCACAGGTGCAACCGAGCGACAAGGCTGGCACCATGGCGCCCAAAAATCGACTAATACCGGAACAGAAGCGTCTAAAACTTCAGTAGAAAATTCAGCTGTTGATAGCTCGCGGATGGACATGACCTTCTCCTTTCAATCTGTGTATCTATTGCTCACTTTGGATTTAGCTATGGTCCAGTGTGAGAACCATGCGGAATTTGGCCTGACCGCTGCGCATTTTTTCAAAGGCTTCCTGCGCCTGACCCAGAGGCCGCGTTTCGATCATTGCTCGTACACCTGTCAGCAGACTGAACTTCAGAGCCTTTTCTAACTCAATGGCCGTACCGGTAATAGCGCCCCTGACCGCTAATTCTCTTCCTATCATCACACCCGGCATCAGCGTCAAAGGCTCCTTGCCTACGCCGACGATCATTAACCGCCCCTGCGGCACCAGCGCCGGTAATAACGCCGATACAGCAGAACTATCCGTTATGGTCGACAAGATCACTTCCGCGCCACCAAGCGCTTTGATTGTTTCCACGGTATCTTGACTATGTGTGTCGACGTAGTGGTGCGCGCCAAGCGCCATAACCTCATCCGCGATATCATCACCTCTGCCCACAGCGACGACACGAAAACCCATTTTCCGGGCATACTGCACGGCCAGATGACCTAAACCACCCATTCCCTGGATCACGACAGTATCTCCAGCCTGAGCATGCGATTTTTTAAGGGCGTTAAAGGTCGCTATACCGGCGCAAAGCAACGGTGCGGCTTCTACGGATGACAGATCGTCCGGGATGGCGACCAGCCCCGTGGTCCGCGCCAGCATATATTCGGCATACCCCCCATCACGTGAGCTGCCGGTGACCGGCTGGTTTTGGCAAAGGTTAAAGTGCCCCAGACGGCACTGTTCGCAGGCGTTGCAATGCCCGCCTAAACGCCCTACCCCGACACGCTGGCCTGGCTTCAGCCATGCGGGCAACGGATCGGATGTTTTGCAGAGCGTTCCAACCACTTCATGGCCCGGAACGCGTGGGTATTCAACCCCCTTTTCCAGTCCCTCGATAGCCCCGGCGTCCGCCCCACAAATACCACAGGCTTCGACTTTGATGAGCACTTCACCCGGCCCCGGCTCTGGGAGATCTTTCTCCACCATTTCAAGTAGACCCGGACGAGTAACCTGGATGGCCTTATAGGTTTCTTTCATACCTTATCTCTCGTTTAAGATTCGTTGAACGCCTTCGGCAGCGGCATCAATCGCACCAGCAAGATAGCCCGGGAATGCGGTTGACCACTCACTGGCGATTCCTGTTACTGCATGTCGCCAGGACCCATCATCCACCAGGGCTGGCGGTACGGAATGGCCCGCCTGCAAAGACAGATCACGCGATGTTGCGGTAAAAGGATCGGCCGCCCAGTCTTTGATAAATTCAGCACAGGGA
This sequence comes from Enterobacter sp. BWH52, assembly GCF_001037565.1. Taxonomy (NCBI): domain Bacteria; kingdom Pseudomonadati; phylum Pseudomonadota; class Gammaproteobacteria; order Enterobacterales; family Enterobacteriaceae; genus Enterobacter; species Enterobacter sp. BWH52. Next base: position 3,444,721 of record NZ_KQ089854.1, read on the forward strand.
TATGCTGCGTCGGGGCCATACAGTCGCGTCAGTTGCGCCCTGCACTGCTCGAGTAAAGCATTCTCTCCCATAGCCCGGCGCGCGCTATACGGTAGCCCGATGAAACCAAACAGGGCGTACATCCCATCCGGCTCAGAAACATCGTGGATCTCCACCATGGGTCCGACGCTGCTTCGTGCCTCACCGGAGAGGCCCTTTTCTTTCCAGAAATCGCGGGAATAGAGCGCGACATATTTGGCATGCGGCGCCATCCAGGTGCCGGTATCACGCCACGCCTGTAGCCAGGGTTCAGGCAGTGCAGGCGTAAATGCGATCCGGGCTGCCAGCATCGGAGGCAATGCCAGCAGGATGTGTTGGGCATGCACGGTCACAGCCTGTTTATCTCCATTCTGTCCACGAACAGTCAGCGTTTCGTTAGTTTGTTCAACCTGCGTTACTTGCACCTCCATGACAACACGCTCAGGCTCGAGACGCGCCAGCAGCGCATCGGTCAGCTGTGACATCCCTCCACGCACGCGAGCCGCCGCAGGTGAAGAGACAAATCCCTGATGGCGCGAAGCGCCATCCATTGTTCGCTCAAACAGCATGTCCCCCGTTTCCTGATGGGAGAAAACCCCAATGTCCAGTTCAGCAAGAAGCCTGGAGAGTACGGGCTGGATCCCCGGCCAGAGCCACGTTGCCCCAAGGTCTGCACCTGAATTAGCAGTTGCGAGGACACGGCCGCCTGTGCGGCTGCGCGCTTCGAATACAACGTAATCAATCCCGGCCCGCTGCAGCAGCCAGGCCGCATAGAGTCCGCTGAGCCCAGCCCCAATAATCGCAACCTGGGTCTTTACCATCATTGAGGTTCCTGCATAGCGCCGAGGTGGCCCTTTTTCAGGTACAGGAGGGTGTTATCTTTTTCAGCAATAAACGCCAGTTGCTGCCCGGCAGGAATGCGGATCCAGCTTCCTTCAGCATGAATACTGTTACCTTCAATCAGACAGCCCTGTAAGAGCAACAGCTCTGCGCCGCCCGGGAGATCCGGCTCAACCAGAAGCGAGCCGGATGCCATGCGTAAGAGACAGACGTTCTCACAGGCATTTTCAAACAGTGAGCAGGTCGAGATACCCTCTCCCTTCTGCCAGTTTGCTCCATCGCGGGTATCGATACGCAGAGCACGATTTTCATCTTTGCTCATCTGTCCGAGTTTGACGAACAGCAGCGTACCGTTGGTGCTGTGGGGCTGATGGGAAGAACCCGGTGGATTGCGTAGATACCAGCCTGCGGGATAATCTCGTTCACCTTCCGAAAACCGCCCGTCCAGCACCAGAATCTCTTCACCGCCCGGGTGAACATGGTGTGGGAAAGAGGTCTTAGGCAAATAACGAACAAGGCTGGTTGCACGCGCCAGCTCATCGCCGATGCGATCCAGCATCACACGATCAATACCTCCCTGCGGGGAGTGAACCCAGTGGTAATCGTCTGTGGCAACTGTAACGCGCCGGGTAAAATCGTGGTTAATCAACATGCGGCATTCCTGAAAAGAAAAAGCGGCTTCGAGGCGAAACCGCTTTATGAGAGTTACTTCGGTAATGAATCAAAAGCATCAAGAGCGCGGCTGGAGTAAACAAGCGCAGCCCCGGTGTTGAGCGTAATAGCAACACCCAGTGCCTCGGCAATCTCTTCGCGTGTAGCGCCGTGTTTGGCGGCAGCTTCGGCATGTACCGACAGGCATCCGTCACAGCGCGTGGTAACGGCAACAGCCAACGCAATAAGCTCGTGGGTTTTGGCATCCAGGTGTCCTGTTGCCGCCGCACCGTTTTGCATTTTATCGATGCCCTGCATCACATCGGGCTGCAGACCTGCAAATTTCCCGATCGCGGCACGTATCTCTTTACGCATTTCAGTCCAGTTCAAAAACATAACAGCCCCTTTTTAAAGCAATCAGGCAACGGCATAGATGCGCACGTCTGGCGCGCTGTTAAGATAAGGCTTCAAGGCTTCAACTACATCCGCGTTAAACAGCTGGGATCCGAGATACGCTTCGGCCTGTTTGGTCGTTTCAAAGCCATGCAGCACCTGCACATCTTCTGCACGTACCAGCAACTCTTTTGAGACCGCGCCTTCAATAGTCGAGAGGAATGGTGCCTTATATTTCTGATAAACCGCTGCTGCTGCTGCACGGTTCTGTTCGCTGATATCCAGGGTGATCTGCAAGTAAGCCATATTTACTCCTTCATTCGTTTGTTCGCTGAAGCCAAAAAAGTGCTTAAGGTTCCGCTTCGATACGGTGTCATCGATTCTTTAAAACACAAAGAATATCTTTGCGCATAAAGTCATCATCAGATTTGAGAATTCCACAATTTCTTTTGTATCCCTTACTGCTTCTGCATTATGTTTAGCGAAGGGCTCATGAACAAATGAGATAATCTTGGCTTTTTAAAAAGGTTTTCTATCAGATATGAAAGTACCCGTTCATCTCAATGCGCTACGTGCTTTTGAAGCCAGCGCTCGGCATCTGAGCTTTTCGCTTGCGGCAGAAGAATTAAATGTCACCCCAGCTGCTGTTGGCCAGCTGGTGCGCGCTCTTGAAGACGTTGTTGGATTTCCATTGTTTCATCGAAGCAATAATCGCCGAGCAGCCTTGGTGTTAACAGATCCTGCCCAGCGCGCCCTGCCCGATATCCGTATGGGTTTCCAAAGCCTGAACCTGGGAATGACCCTCCTCCGTGAAGGTGCATCTAACGGCATTCTTAACGTCACCATTAGCCCAGCTTTTGCAGCCAAATGGCTCTTGCCGCGAATTGAAGATTTCCAGCATCGCTGGCCCGATATTGACGTCCGCCTGGAAACCAGTCTTAAGCTGATGGACTTTACTGCACAGGGAATGGATGTCGGTATTCGCTACGGTCTGGGACGTTGGGAAGGACTACATGCAGAACTATTGATGTCAGAAGAAGTTTTCCCGGTCTGCGCCCCTTCTCTTATAGCAGTTAACCCTGCTATTAATTGCCTGACGGGAGTAACCGAGCAAACGTTGATTCATGATTTGTCGATGGAGCAGCACAAAGATTTCATCACTTGGGATCGTTGGTTACGCCGCTTCAACGTCCAGGCTATTGCCCGCAAGCCAGGCCTTCGAATTAATAATTCTGCAGCCGTCCTTCAGGCTGCCGTGGAAGGCCAAGGCATTGCACTAGCGCGCAGTATAATGGTCGAAGATGATCTTAAAAGCGGACGTCTTATCCGCCTGTGCCCGGATGTTTCACTGGTCAGCCCATTATCTTACTATCTGGTTTATCGGCCTGGCTGCGACAGCCTGCCGAAAATCGCTTACTTCAGGGAATGGGTTATTGAGCAAACAAGAATTTGTGACAACAGTTAGAATCCAAGGTTAAACCGCATGACAGCGGCTTAACCTGCGAAAAGAGTTACTCCTTCAAGTCAAACCGCATCTCGACATACCTATCAGCCTGCTTCGGATTGCTATTTTATATCAGCCCCACTCCAGCATGAATAAAGGATGCTAATGTATGTCGCTATTGCGCTGTACTAGTCGGCGTTGTCAAGTAAGAATGACTGGTAGTTTTTCCCTGCCGTGGAGGTCAGGCACAGTAAAAGGCAAAAATTGTTCCTGCCGGGGAAAAGTCTGAACGATAAGACAACGCTTCCAGGTTATTGCTTTTAAGTACATAAGAACCGAGTATTGCGCATGGTAAGCATTTCTGAAAATTTAGCCTGTGTTGGTAAAATACAAATAACGAATAGTTAATTTTTGAATGATAACTTGCAAAATTGATAACAGAACATGCATTAACCTCAACACAAGCCCCCTTTGAAAGATAATGACATCACCCTCTCTAAATAAGTATCAACTATAACTAAAATGATAAAGCATTAGTATATAAAGCACTTTTTGCTAAAATGTATTTTTATTATATAAAACATGATATTAGATCAATAAAATGAAAATAAAAAGTTTACGTTATTTTATCATTAAAAATAAATTTGATTTATATTTATTTAATAATATATATTCATTTCTCCAAAACAATAAAGGAGAATAAAAATGAAAAAACATAATTGCCCAACACTGACTAACCACCTTGCCAAAATCAAAAAGAATGCAGATCTCTATAGATTATATAACCCACAATTTTCTGTATTCGGAAAACCAGTAAGTGAAGAGCAGGATTTTTACTTTTGTTACTTCGCAAGACATATGATCACTCAGAGAAATATCTTAACCCTCTTTTCTATCCATACTTTTCTCTCTTATAACATAAGCAAGAAAGAGACAATTAAATCATTTGTTCATTTTCTCAGAAACGCAAACCATGACACCTTCAACAATGCATTCCTGTTTCGCGGGTGCAATATCATTTATCAAAACAAGAAAAGAGAAGTTAAAGAGATCTCATGGTTTTCGTTTTCGCGGATCTACGACGATATCATAAAAATAAAAGAGTATAGTACTAACAATGAAATTTATAACAAATTCGCAGCTTAACAAAGGAGAATAACCATGACAAAATATACAACAGATAATTTATTTTACAGTTGGACCAGAGATAATGTCCTTGATTGTATTAAGGCAGGAATCGATATTAATGCATTAAATGAAGACGGTGATAATGCTCTTTTCTCCTGCAACCACGTGGAAGCTGCAAAAGCAATGATTGAAGCTGGCATAGAGGTAAACCATACAAACCACTATGGCAATAATGCACTCTTTGTTAATTATAACCCACAAATGCTGCTGTTTCTAATCTATTCAGGCGTTAATATTCATCACAAAAACAATAGAGGAAAGTCATGCCTTCATCATCAACGCGACAATACAGAAGGCAGGGAGGTTCTTATTAATGCGGGGGCTGATATCCACTGCGTCGATAATGAAGGTCAGACTGTTCTCATTAATCATTACATAGAGGAACATTTTGATTACTGGATAGATAAAGGCTGCGACATAAATTACAGAGACTATAATGGTATACCAGCGCTCGATTTGTCAACTGTATACGGGGGCTACGCATATGATTTCAATGTCAATGCGCTTATGCGGCATATTGATAAAATAGACTGTACTCCTGTTCTGATCAGACATGTGACATACCACTCTCTAAACCTGATTAATTTCCTTTATCAGAGAGGGCTAAATGTCCTGATCGCTGATCACTGTACACTCAGTTTAAATGTAAAAGATATGAAGCCATTCTTTACTGAACTTAAGAAGCTTGTCGATATTAGGAACACTCAGTTTTATAACTTTTGTAATGAACATATTGGTGTATACACCGGCATTGAGAGAGTGAAATGGTTTATCCGAAATGATATCAGAATGGACGACGATATACTGAGACAACGTTCTGACGCTGATAAAATTTTTGATTATATCGCCAGAAGAGAGAAAAAAACCCTGTTAAAAGAAATGAAGCCAGAGATCCCCCGTGCACCTGTGCGAAAAAGACTCTAAAATTCTGGAGTAAACAACCCTTTTCTTAGTCTGAAAGATTTTATTTCATGATCATTAATCCGATATGTCCTCGTGGGTATACTATTTATCAAATGGTATACCTTTTTCAATCCAGCCAATTAAATTATTTACCCCGTAACAGCTTGACTTATTCACTTCATCGGTTATCTGTAGTAATAAACATGCAATAAAAGGATAACTATGAGCAGTGACATGAGTAATGATGATGATATAACCAGAGTATCAAAACGCGGTAAATTCCATACGGACAAACTTCCTGAGAATGAAATACGACATCACTGCGTCAGTGTCAGATTAAATGAAGAAGAGTTAATTATTCTCGACAGTAAAAGAGGTCAGTATAAAAAAGGAGAATGGCTCAGGATGGCTTCCCTGAATAAACTCCCGCCGGTTCTGCCAGAAATCAATCGTGAAGCATGGATTAAACTTGGCAGCCTTTCACAGGATTTAAACCACCTGCTGAGTCATCTCGACAGCAAAAGCTCTGACAGCGAACTGACCCGAACAGAACTCTTCGCCCTGCGCAGACAAATCAAAACGCTTCGCGATCACCTTATTCCTTCAGCCTTTCTGGATCCAAATCAATGAAAGGCATGCAGAAAATAAAGCGGGGTAAACAATTTACAGGTGTAGTTCTCTATAGCCTGAAGTCAGGCTCTCACCACAAAATCACGCCTTATGTCATCGGTGGTAATATGACCGGAAGTACTGCTGCTGAGCTTATCAGTGAATTTGAAGGTACCCGACTGCTGCGCCCCGACGTCGCTAAACCTGTCTGGCATAATTCGCTTCGACTGCCCAAAGGAGAAACACTGTCAGTCAGACAATGGGCGGCATTTGCTGACGATTACATGACACGGATGGGGTTCACTGACACGCACCTTCGCTGTTATATCGTGCACGACGATACAGACGGGCAGCATATTCATATTCTTGCCAGCAGGATTGATATAGCCGATGGAAAGTTGTACCTGGGAAAAAATGAAAATCTCATCAGTACCCGGATTATCAGCGAACTGGAGAAAGTCCACAAACTCACTCAAACCACACCTGCCACCGGTAGTCAGCGTCAGGAGAAAAGAAAGCCTTCCCGCAATGAGCTGATGATGGCTGAACGAACGACAACTCCCTGCCCTAAGTCCACTCTACAGAGCCTGATTGATAATGCGTTAACCGGCCGTCCCGATTTACTGACTTTTATCGATATGCTGGAACGGAAAGGTGTGACCTGTAAACCCAATATCGCGTCGACAGGAAAAATGAACGGCTTTTCATTTCAGTACCAGGGCATTGCCTTTAAAGCTTCTCAGTTTGGGAAAAAATATGGCTGGTCTTCCCTGCAAACACTGATTGATTTTACACCGGAGCATCTGACTTTACTGAAACAAGAGCAAAACCCAACAGAGCCTGCTTCTGTGCCAGTGCCATCATGCAGACCTGAAAAACAGACTGTAAACCGGGAAACAATCCTCGAGAAAATCCATCAGCTTGAAGAAAAAATTTGTCGGGAAAGGCAGCAGGAAACCGTGGGTATCATTCAACTCAGGAGCAAACTGCACAATACAGCTCGTCAGATACCCCCCCAGCGTCGTCTTCAGTTGTGGCTTTTATTACTCAGTCATATTGTTGTACTTCTCAAATGTAGGGGGCTGTCTCTGCTGAATGCCACCAGACATCCTTTCCGCCAGATCCTGCACCTGGAGTTGTTGACCCCTGTTCATTTCAGAGCAGGTCATTCTCTTAAGGAACAAACAGTTAGCAATCACACTCATCGCATACCATAATCCAATTAGTACATAAATCAAGGATAGTCAATAAAATATTGATCGTTTATATAGATCGATAATATATTTATGATAGTTATAACCTATCATAGGAGATCCATCGATCGGTACAAGCAATTTTACTAAAGAGGATCATTCAACGAAAATGCTCAAAAAGACATCATCTTAAATCAGGCCCCGGAGTCGCAATGAGTAACCAGACCGTTCAGTGCCCCTTCTGCTTTACACAAAGTCCCCACGGCGTGCGGATTTGCAAAGGCTGCCATGCAAAAGTGGCCTATGGTGAAAGCCCGCTCAGTGTGGCATTCCTGTTTCAATTCGTGGCATTAGCTCTCGCTTGGTTAGTATTTTCATTGACCGGCAGCACTCCTACCTCAGTCATTACTTTTTTTGCCAGCGTCATTATTCTTCTCTGCATTATAAAAAAGAAATATGCAGACAGAGTCGTTTTTATACGGTGATATTAATTTCGCACCACCGCAAACATAAAAATTAAATTGAGAGAACTTATGAACAGACTCATTGCTTCTGTATTTTTTATTTTTACTTTCCTTATCGCTGGATGTTCAACATCAGGCAATCAGCATCTTAAAAATGAAACATCACAAAGTCTGCAGTCAAAAATTATCAAAAATAAAACAACCAAATCAGAAATAACGGCCAGTCTGGGTGAACCAGATACCCGGACCACGCTGGATGATGGCAATGAAGAATGGATGTACACGATGGATAACAATCAATTCGATGCCACCACATTTATTCCCGTGATTGGGCTATTGACGGGGGGTTCACAGACGCAGGCCAGAACGCTGGAAATCGAATTTAAAGGCGAAACAGTCAGCAAGTGGTCGTTCTCTGAAAATAACAGCAGAATGAACACGGGTCTTATTCAGTAATTCATCCTACAGCCAGGAATCAATTTATGAAAACCTCTGCCGTTATCACACTCGTTACCGCTGTCTTTTTGCTGAGCGGCTGTAACAGTGAGCCCTCTGAACAGGATCTTTATAATGCCATGAATAAGGTCGTAGAGCAGACGAATGCCATCGTTAAATCCATAGCAGGTAAAGATGTCCCGAAAGACGCACTGCGGGAATTAAAATCTGTCAAAAAGCATGACTGCGTAGAAGTATCGGATAAAAGCTATAAATGTAGTGTGACGGTTGTTGTTGATAACGAAAAGCGTACTGCTGCTGTAATCCTTGTCAAAACGGATGATGGCTGGCAGGTCGTTGATAAGTAAACCTACCGTAAAACCATCACGACAGGCGGGACACCGAATGGGTGGCCCTGCCTTTTTTATTGCATCTGGTGTCCTGCCGGATACGCCAGCCCCATTTATCTCCAGTATCCCATGCCCTATCCACGCCGCTGTCGCTGTCACAGTCTTTTTCTGATCACTGAGCCAGGAGGAGTATAAGCCAGAGAGCCTGTAATGCGTTTCTTTTCATACTGTGCCAGCAAATCAGCATAAATATGCTCTGCTTCATCCAGATTGCCTGAAATATAATTCACGAGTGAATTCAGGCAATGCAGCAACGTGTCGCTATTTGCAAGCTTCCTGAGCAGCGTTGTGTTCAGGGTCGAAACGACTCCTGTAAACATCTGCATAATATTATCAACGTGATAACAAGAGTTGCGGTACTGCGCCCGTGAATAAAAATACTTTAGATGATACCCAGCGAAGAGAACATAAAGTTTTTTATAAAAGGTATTGTTATTAACGCTGTTGTGATGATGGGTTATAAATTTATCAACAACATGTATAAATTTTTCTTCCTGAGATAATACACTAATAGCACTCATGATTTCCTCCATTTTTTGTTTTTATAATTAAGTACTATCATCTTAAAAATTAAAATCAATAGTAAAATGGAATATTTTATTATTTATATATGTTTTTCTTCTTCCATAAATAAAAAACAGCTTTTACTGTGGAAATGTTTTGTCTTACCGATTGCATTACTGTTTCATATTTCAATTATCTGAGTTATTTCCCTATTGCAGATAAGAAACCACAGGAATATTTTTGAGAGCGTGCTACGCACTGGCTTACGCCCTTACTACCGATAAATGTTAATTATTTTTACCGAACAATTGAAAAACCGTAATTTTGTTTCCCTGGCAGCGCCGCTGAGTGCCCGCAGCACTCACTCGCTGAAGCAGAAAGGATTTTTCCGAAGGGTCCCGGCGTGAGCCGTAGTCAGAAAACGGGTAAATCATGTATCTGTGTTCGCTTTCCCGATCAACTCAGCCTCCTGATTTTTTTTGCGCGAAGCGTATTTGTGCTGACAGCTAAACCCATTTGTATGAACTTCTGCGCGAAGCGTATTTGTAATGACAGTTAACCTCAGGTCTATGAACTCGTACGCGAAGCGTATTTATACTAATAGAAAACACTGTAGTAATGTTCTGAAGCCCAAGGGCGCAACACACAGTTGCGCAGGCTTCATTTAATAAAATGATATTATGTAAGAAAAACAATAATAAAAGTGTTTTCATCAGGTACACCAAGGCCTTGAGTATCGATCTAATGCAAAACTGTGGTTTCTTATTTCTTTATCACTCTTTTATCTTGCAGATAAAAATCGAAAATTACATAATAAAATCATATATTTACACAAGATCTGCCGTTATTGATTTCAGCACCAAAAATTATCAATCACATAACAGGTGATGGTTAAATTTAGCACCCCTTGTTTTAAATTCTACAACCTGTTACCACCACAAAATAACGGATAAAAAATTCAAGTAAAATATAATTAAAATAATATCACCAAAGCCGTTGACAAATAAATTAAATATGCCATATCTGTAATGATAACAATAAAAAAGGAGCCATTATGTCAATCACAAGTGTTGTATTAACTAAAGAACAAAAATCCATTATTGCAGAAGCATTAGAGGTTATGCCCGAAGATCTGGAAGAAATAAAAATAAAAGCAAACAGCTATAAAAAAACGTCATTCAGAGACGATTTTTCAATGATCTTCAAAGGTAATATGGCTACACTCGCCAGAATGGATTTGACGCCCACAGCATTTAGAATTGTGCTTTATCTCTTCTCAGCCATTGATTATGGAAATATTATTCCTGATTTTTCACAGTCACGTACTGCCAAAGAGCTTGGGCTGAATAAATCAAATGTTTCACGTGCATTCAAAGAGTTATTTGGGAGGAAAATACTTATTCGTGACACCATAGATAATCAAGTATACCTGAATTCAAATTTGTGTGTTAAAGGAATTCCTCGTCGTTTCAATGAGGATCTGATGGATAAATTCAGAAAGTCCAGACTGGAGACAGAAGACTTTGCCAATTCGTTTAATTTTTATCGTGCAGGGAACAAAACCAAGCCAGTTAAAAACTCCAGAAGACGATATCCTGCAGACGGCATTCCATTTTAAAAAACATTACAGCGTGGTAATTTTCTACACGCGAGTGAAAACTTTAACAAAACAAAGGATATCTATATGCAACAAAGACTCTCCACTTATCTTCAAAAGAATAAATCATCAGCTGAAAGTCATAATCTGTATAATACTATTCACTATGTATTCTGGTTGCTTACATTAATCGCGTCGTATACACCAGATAAGAGCATAGTTTACCTGAGTTTTCATCGCGCTACATCCATTGCACAGCAAGAAGGGTTACTAAACACACCTGCCCATTTTATAAAACCATCGATAAATTGATTGATGTTAAGGTTATTATGCCTACTGAATTAAAATATCAGTATCGTTTAAACCCTGTATTTTTCAGTTTTCTAAAAAAACAAACAGCAGGAAATAAAAGCCCAGGATATTATTACCCCTATAATATTTACTATAGCAAAACCAGATGACCACGATTAAAAGAACATAATTTTCATATATTATAACCAGTTGAATTCAAATGATAGGGTACAGACTTGTGCTGTCTGTACCCATGATAATTTACTACAGACCTTACATCTTTTTATCCACATTATTATTTATGGCACTATTTTTTTCATTGACAATTTGCTCAATACACATTCGTAACTCATCATTAATGGTAATATCTGTACCACCCTCGACGAGTATAGAACACAACACATAAAGAAGCACGTGCTCAAACGCTATCTCTTCGACTGGATCTACATAATCACAATAGGCCTCAATAGCTTCATACAAGCTATTCGGTGAAGCTACAAATGCACATACAAAATCTTTATCTTCCGGCACTCTGATAGAATCATTCATTTTAAATCCCCTATTCTTATTAATATATAGTGTCACGGCGAACTATCATAATAATATTCCCCCATAACTATTTTTATTACTTCCTAATACTAAAGCCTGACCTAATACTACTTATGACATATCAGGTGGCCCTCTGCTCACTGCTGAATATCGCCATTTGTTTTTACATACTAAATTTAATATATTCATCGTTAACCCCGTAATCAGGCTGCATTATTACGTGAACGTTCAATTGCAGATGCGATCCATTCATCAATTTCACTTTCAACAAATGCAATTGCACGCGAACCAATTTTTATTGGTTGTGGAAATAAACCTTCGTTGATTAGACGATAAATCCAGGCTTTACCATAGCCGGTTTTATTCATAACTTCAGGAAGTCGGAGCAGGCGTATATTTTTATTGTTCATTTTGTTTTCCCTTTGTCGTTGTAATGGGGTCACTATACGAACAGTTGGGAAAAGAAAGGAGCGAGCTTCCTAACTGCAGGGTCATGGTCTGCCCTGCAGTAGTAGACTTCGGGAATTTGGGATCAGTTAGAATCAGAGAGTTTCATCACATCTGAAACTCTCATGTTTTTCAGGTGGGGATTTCGGTTCATGAAAAAATTGAACTGCCTAATGAAGTCTATCGTTGCAGCTTTCATCGCAAGTGGACGATCTGAGTCTTTAATGTGATACCCTAAACGGATAGTTGTTTCTTCATCTTCATCAGTATAAAGAAGCCGGGAGAGGCGATCATCTGAGATTCTTAGTTCTTTCCTTTTTGCCCAAAGTAAGATGTCCAGCATCGCAATCAACCTATAATTTATGATTTTTTTAATGGTTCCATAGCCGAAACGAACGATACCGGTTTCATTAACTTCCACTCCTTTGACCGATCTCCATTGTGGCAGGGCCGCTTTTATCGATTCGGCTATTTCATCGTCAGTACCACTACCAAGATCGATTTCAAGCAACACCGTTTTCTCGCATAAGGGGGACAAGAGTTGTGACACATAAGCTTCGTGATGAGGCGCATTAACACAATATTCATCGTTTCCTTCCTCCCAGGTGAAAAGATTGACACTAAGGGCCATCACACTAAGTTCAGCAAGCCTGGTGATATCGGTGATAAAAATGTGTGGAGGACTGTAGAGGGTATAGTTAACGGTTGGATAATCGAGTTGCTTCCCTTTGAATAGATGGGGGTTCCCACTGAAAATTTCAGTCATGTACACCCAAAGCCCTTTCTTTTCTTCTTCAGTAGGCCATGGCTTGTACAGAAGTGCTCTTGCCCAAAGTTCGTGATACAAGGCATTTAAACTGATGTCTTCGAGCTTGCGATAGTTATCTATGTCAAGCCAAGCTTTGATTTCTTTAGTATGCTCTGGTGACCAGTTTTTCAAAATTCAAATCTCCTGCCTTCTTAAAGATTTAAGTCATACGAATACATTTCATTTAGTTTGAAAAAACTACCGTATTCACTAATCGATGAAAAGCAGTTCCTGCTTGCAAGTTAACCTAGACAGAAGGAAGTTGGACTGAGAAATTTGTTAACTTTTGATGCATCTTGCCAAGGTCTACGTCCTGGCAGGGAAATGGCCCGACTACACCCTGCCTCTTACTTTACTCTGGGCGTATCTTGTCGTTGTTCTCGACCTGTTCGCCAGAAAACCCAGAGGGGTGGGCAATGAAATTCAATTCTCACCTGAGAGCAAACTTGCCATCAGAGCACTGGAAATGGCGTGGGAGCGCCATGGGTCAACAACGGGTAAAAAGTGATCCACATACCGCACCACCTACGGTCTAGTGTTGATCCACCTTGTTTACTCAGTATTAGCTTCAGCGATAACCCCGGCTTTCTGTTTTTGCTTCAGTCGATAGCCTTCTCCTTTTATTTGCACGACGTGTGTGATGTAAAATCCAGTTCAACATTGCCGATGTAATGGTAGCATCTCCCGCGAATGTTTGGTCCTATAGTCCGAACGGCAGGTTACAGACGTAAATTTACAGCAGGGGTTTCTGATGTTTCCATGGGTGGTTTGTTAAAATTATACTTCCTTACATCAGAAACGCCTGTCCCCTCTGTTGCATTTCTCAGAATTTCTGATATCTAATGAATTTAAACATTTTTTCATGGGGGTGTTTATGGACTTAGTTACGTCATTATTACAAAGGGGATTATTAGAAAGGGCATTAGACCTTGCCATTTCTGAATCATTCTTCAATTCAAGATCACCTGATGATATAAAGCATGCTTTAAAAGCTGGGTATGATATTAATGCTGTTAACAGTAACGGCAACAATGCCATTTTTGGCTGTAGAACCCTTGAAGCACTGGATTTTCTGCTCAGCCATGAAATTAATGCAAACCATATTAACGAGCAGGGACAAAATGCTCTCTTCCATCAAAAAAATCCCGAAATACTAAAGAAGCTGATTGAACTAGGTTTAGACACCTCGCATACAGATGCTAAAGGCTATACCTGTATTTTTGAACATTATAGGGATGCTGAAGGACTACAAGTATTACTTAATGCAGGTTGTGACATAAATCATGTCGATAACAGAGGAAGAAATATTCTCTTCCTTCCCCTCTCCCCTGATGTTTTATCCATAGCAATAGATGCCGGATGCAATGTCAACCATATTAATCATGCAGAAAAAGGGTTCATCGAAGAAGAATATGATGATGAACAACACAAGATCATTCTCCGCCATATTGATAAATTCGAAAGAAGAACGTTGCATGTCGATTTTTGCAATACCAACTCAGTATTATTTTTATATAAGCTCTCTGAATATGGATTCAAAATAGAGCTCAATAAAGACCGTTTCGTAATTAACAGTAACATTAGAGATTACAAAGATATTTTAAGCACTCTTGATTGTATTAGTGACATTCAAGATGTTAATTTCTATAATTATGGCGGTAATCCTCTTTACAAAGATATCGATGAGCGAATTGTAAAGTGGATGATAAGAAATAATTTTCTCATTGATCTTACAAAAATTTCTGATGATAAAAATCATGATCATATATTAAAATATAAAATCAGTTACGAACAAAAAGAGTTATCCAGAAATTTAAAACATGCTAAAAATATAATTGCAAAAGTCAAAAACGGTGGAAGGCTGTGATATTTATTTGCAGAGTGTTGTCTGAGCCACCGAATTGAAGGCGTTGAGGGTATCCAGATCCGTAGTTAAGTCTTTATACATGTGGTCATACCTTTACCATTGATGGTGAAATATACAATTACCCTCCGAACATAAAGGGATGGGCATCATAACAAAACCCGGTGAAACAGATGATGATCTACTCACTCCAGACGAGGTATGCGGGCTCCTACGGATAACCCAAAAGACAATTTGTGAACGGAGCAATATGCACCGGTAACGCCAATTGCTGGCACCGTTCCGGTTTTCTGCGAAGGGGATGCGCTATGAACGGCACAATCTGAAAGCGTGTAACGATAAATACCGCCATAAGTATTAAGTTTATTCTGGGGATGGGATTTTCCATCCCATAACTTCGAGTTCTCTACAAATGAATTGGTATGCAGGTAGTACCTCTTCCAGATTCGCATGTTTTTGTACGAAGATTGAAAAAGCCAGAACCGCACTCATTTTTTCTTTATAGAAAAAGTATTTTCTTAGTGGATGTTTATCTTCGCCATATACTGGAAATTCGATCCCAGTATACTTATCCCCAATATTTTTATAGAATTGGTCCAAGGTAAGATCATAGATCTTTGAATCAACCTCTACCCAAAAATGATGATATAGCCTATTACGAGTAGAACCATGTACTACTTTTATGATATCGCGGGTAAAAAAGTGGCTAAGAAGCATCCCCAGAAATACAGATGCACCTTGGCAACAATTCTCAGGAAACATACCGAAGAATGGCACACCCGACTCATCAAAATAATCGAAATTTTCTTCAAAGACATTCCGCAGGTCTTTGGCAAGCTTTGTAACTAATCCGTCCATGATTGTTTCTACTATAAAGAAGCCATGCATTTAACATGCATGGCTACGTGAACCTTAAGAATTAGAGCGCTTAGGTGGTCTCGTAAATTGTACCAAAGCTCCTTTATGCTCGTTAGCCTGCTCTTCACGCCGCTCGGCCAGCATAGATTTTAATTTTGCCAGATGCACAACAGCAGCTTTCTTGCCGGTCAGATAGCCCTCTGGTAAACCAACCATCATTTCGACATCGATAGCAGACAATCCCGCAAAGGCAGCAAGCCGTTCAACTGAAATAATTCCAGAAGACGCCAACAATTCAATAGTACGTTTCAACAAACGTGGTTTTTCAGGCTCACGATAATCATCTCCCGGCTCTGATTTCACTCCCCAACGTGCTGAACGGCGTTTATAAAGATTTTGTTTCTCTTCTTCAGTAATAATATTCAGCACATGCAAACGCATGATGCTTGCCGCGACAGAAATACCGTAGCGTTGTTTAATTAAAAGCAAGCTATCTAATGTGACCGGGGTTCTAATTTCTTCGGCAAACGTCTCGGCAGGAAGCAGCAGCGCCCCCGCAAATTTATGAGCCTGGCTTTCCTTCAGCTTATAACGTTCAGCTTCGAGCTCGTTGCCAACGTAGCGGTGAAGGATTAGATGTCCAATTTCGTGAGCAAGGTCAAATCTGCTGCGAAAAGCATTACCTTTATCCGAAGAGAGGAGAACAAAAGGAACACTTAGAGTCTCACTCCAAGCGGAAAGCCCTTCAATCTGCGCGACACCTGTTTCCTCTCTGACAACGATAATACCGTTACTCTCTGCGGCTAAAGTAAGGTCCGGTATTTCCTTTGTACCAAGATTCCAAAGGGCACGGCACTCACTAGCGGCATCTTCGATATCTGCATCACTAATCTGATCGATGTTTGTAAAACTACGGTGCGGTAATTTTAGCTCCGGCAGATCTACAAACTCAGTCAGCTTAGTAACCAACTCATTAGCCCAATGGATTCGAGTTTCTAACATTGCTCGTGCTGCTACATGAGCTGATGCATTACTTCTGAACAGGGGCTTTGACATACCCGGCAACAGAGGGCGCGTAAACCATTCAGGAGTAACATTTACGACTGTAGCCAAGCGTTCTAAGGCCTCGGATTCTGGAGCTTGCTGGCCAGAACGCCATTTACTGATGGTAGCTGGCGATACGCCAACCATCGTAGCTAATTGAGTTTGGGATAGCCGCCGGGCGGCTAGTACTTGCACTAACCTATCCGGTTGAAATTCAGCGATGCCTCGGCTCATACATCATCTTCCTCGGTTCCATCTTTTTTGATAATGCCCTTTTTGAGTGCAGAGAATGCATTATCTTCTTGGAATGGAACTATATCATATCGGGTTAAAAAAAGTTCAAGTGGCTCATGGAAAACCCAGCTCTTCCCGTCAGAACTTGGAACGACAAGCTCTATAGACATCGGGGCTTCGGGTTGATTCTGCAATGAACCGGAAAAACGGCATACTACGAACAGTGTAGCTTTCGGTACATCAGAACCATCGGAGAATAAATCCGGTTGAACCACTTTTTCCACAAAAACGTTTTCGGCAATGAGCTCTTGCTTACGTTTGCTGCGAAATAGTCTCTTCCACTGGTTATCATTGTAGCTTTCACGAACAATCGTGAAAATACCGCTATGGCCTTCTACAATACGGTTACCACGCAGCTTGCCGGGGTTACAACCGTTGGCCTCAAACACCTCATAAATAGTTTCATTCAGGTTTAAATGACGATCATAACCAAGCGCGGTCGCTCTGTGGTCTAGCTTCTTCTTTTGCGCATAATCGTAAGAACGCTTTGATGCCGCGTAAATCGCGTCAGAAAGGGCCATGAAGAGTTGTTTTTGTACATGCTGAACAATGAGATCTGCCACTTTTGATTTTTTCACGACCATTTCCTATCACTGTCACTGATAGGTGTGATTTTACACCCATATTTTTTTCGTGTGTCCACAAAAAAACATCAAAAAATTTCCTTTACGCGGAAAATAACATTGATGATGGTATTTATTTTATCGACCCGATAGTACCGAAGTTGTACTTTTGCTCTGAAATAAAGCGGTATAATAAGAGAATTGAGTCTATCCCGATGGGGAGAAAAATGATCACGCCTTGCAGCTTGCCTCACCTATTTTCTCAAGGCGGTGACGTGTAAGGCGAACATACATGAGTGCTCTAGAAAACCTGTTGTAATACTATCCTCTGTCTCTTGCGGCTCAACTGCAATGAGTTTGCTTTTCTTCCTCAGTTTGTCGATCCCGCGGCGGATCCTGTCTGGCTGCAATTTCTTGTCTTGGGCAGTATCCAGAAGCTGGCTGGAATTGTTTCCCTGAGGTCAGTCGTGAAGGCATCAGGAACATTTGAGAACTGGCTAGGTAAACACCCAGGCGTTGTCATGATAAGCCTCGGTATCCGCATGTTGTTTAGCGGGTCTGGTGTCGTATCGATATCTGCCAGTTAAGTTTTGCCGAAACGGTAAACCCAGTGTCCGCACCTCGCTCTAAGCGGGCATAGCGACGCTTAAGAAGGTCCGCTGCGTGCCAGAAGCGGACACTGTTCACAATATCGAGTTAATCATTGGATATGTTGCTCGCTCCCATTGAAAAATTTCACATTATCCAATATATCAATGTTGAGGCTTCCCTCTTACACCTCTAAAGGATAACTATCATGGGTCTTAAACCTGGTCCAAAACCAATTGCTAAATCGACAGGAAAACCGGATCAACGTCGACGTGATAATAAAGATACTCCTGGTAATACCCCGGGACTAAAGCCTAGTAAATCTACAGGGAAATAAAAAATTCAGGGTATATATGTCTTATTTATACCCTGATTACATATCCAGATTACTAAAAATGTTTCTGCAACCAGATGCGCGTACCTTCTGTTTCATACGCCTTTGTACCATACCCTTTCGCAAGAAGGGACTCTGGTAAATACTCGTCATATTTATCTAAGTACTTTTCTGGAACATCTGTGGCAAGATCAAATGCAGATGGCAAGCCTGACAACAGCATTTCTTTGAGCGCGTGCTGAACGGAAGCTACACTGGAGTTATCGATTTCTATAACGCCAGCAAATGAATTTGCTTTAAAACCACAACGTATGAGCAAGGCTGTAATCGTATTGACAACTTTATCCCCCATCCAGGGTATTACGTAACAGTGTTGTCCACTCGCAATAAAACACTCATTTTGAAGTTTAAAACGCTGAAAGTTACTACAGCCTTCCGCAAATAGGTTTCTGGCGGCAGTATCGGCATAATCTACTTTCTTGCTACCTATTGCTATGCGGTAATCACCTTCCCTATAGATAGCGAGCATTTCCTGACGAACGGCATCATGAACAGACATACCTCCCCCACTAAATTGTGGTGGCTGACCGCCTTTGGTTGCCTCTACATAGATAACTTTTTTCTCTGTCTCGATCTCTGTCACTTTCCAGCGCCGCCCACCGAAGATGATGTGTTGGTCTGGTAGCAGTGGGGAGTCCACAGGCACTGTTCCAAGGGTTCTGTTTCCGGTGACAATGCGGAACTCTTCTGGTGTATTGAACACGGCATAAAAAGTGTAATGGTTAGTCAGTTTCTCCCCCTCTACCCCAACAACTATTTCACCGCTAGCAAGTTGAGTGAGCAGGCCACATGCTCCCATATGTTTAAGCAGGCTTTTGAAATCGTTTAAATCTACATTTCTGAACGGCCCTGTCTGGCATAGTTGTGACCAGAGCTGGTCGGCACGAACTCCACCCCATTGTGCGGTAATTGCAAGTATTTGGTGTAGCAGCGTGGAGTAATGCATCTGCCGGGAATCGGCAGGCTCAAACCATTGTTTAGAGATCATCAACCTGATCATTGCCATCGACTGCACCAACTGGAGTCGTAGGTGATCAACGATACTGCTACTCACAGTAAGCTCATTTTCTGTAATTAGCATTCTGAGTACTGACGGGGAATCGCGTCGCCCAGAACGCCCCATACGCTGGCGCAAACTGGAAACAGAATGCGGAGGCGTAACTTGGATAACCGACTTAACCTTACCGATATCTATTCCCAACTCAAGCGTCATTGTACAAACAGCTGTTGTGGGCAAATTTCCTTTCTGAAGACGAGATTCAAGCGCCTCACGTAATTCCTTGGCAAGGGAACCATGGTGGGGGAAAAATTCATTCGGAACAATTTGTTCCTCACACATGTCGCTCAGCGTTGCCGCAATGCTTTCAGTGCGTTTTCGGCTGTTTGCAAAGACCAAATGAGAATCGCCACGGCAAAGTCTAAAAATGTCAGCGCAAACGTCATGTTCAGCTGAACTCTGAAGTTCTTCCTCTTTTTGGATCACTCGCTCCAGGTACCCTTTGACCTGTACCTGAAGAGTGGCCGTGCTATTACTATCTGTAACAGTTACGCAGGGGAGTCGTTTGTCCGGGCGCAACATTTCGGGCACTTTCTCCAGTTCCCCCAGCGTGGCACTCAACGCAACGCGGGGAATTGGATTTACCTGGCATCCTAGCACATGGTCAATTCTATTGAGCAGAGAAAGCAGCTGTACACCACGCTCTGAGCCAATAAAAGCATGAAACTCATCAATAACGATGTATGCGACTGAAGAAAATGCCTGTTTGAGCCAGCCCATTGAATTTATGAGCAAAGACTCAAGTGACTCAGGTGTAATCAGTAAAATGCCAGCAGGGTTCGTCCGAGCCTTCTTCTTTTTGCTTTGTGGTACATCCCCGTGCCAGGGAGTCACTGGCATTTCCAATGCATCTCCAAGGCTCCCAAGACGACGGTACTGATCGTTAATCAATGCCTTCAACGGACTGATATAGACGATGCCAAATCCATTCGTGAGATCTGCAACTGCCGAACAGGCAGGAAGAAAGAAAGCCTCTGTTTTACCCGCTGCTGTACCTGCACTGATTAGCACGTCTCGATCACGGGCTAAAATTGCCGGGATAGAACTCTCCTGCAAGGGCCTTAATGTCGACCACCCCTGCTTGTAAACCCACTTACGGACGCGGGGATCGAGGCTATCGTAGGCACTGCTCATAGTTTGAAGTTCGCCAGTCCGTCGTCGTCATCGCTTTCCTCCGTAGTGGTGTCATCCATATCGCTGGGCCGGTCCTCTTCAATCGCCACACCCTCGATTAGTGTTTGCCAGTTCATCGTTCTGTTTTGTTCCAGCACGGCCAGCATGTCCAGGAAACCTTTTATGGTATTACGGGGGGTACGGAAGTAAGCGTCTCCAATGGTTTTACTACAGTGATGCAGGAATCCAGTCAGTGCCTCATCTGGTACCAGATAATTCTCTGGATCTCCACCTGCATAAACATGACGAAGATTTCTCAGCAAAATATACAGTTCCTCAGGGGTGAGGCTGGCAAGATGCAAAGTGGGGGATGAGTAGTCAATCACTCCTGCTTTTTGCGCGAACCGGTTTTCCGCCAGACGCGACTGGAGCGCCTCATAGCTGTAAAGACCTTTACGCGGATCGAAAAGAAACTCTGGCGTACCCCCGAGGATAAAACCAATGTTCTCGGCTGAGCCTTGCAGGCAGTCATTCAGGATCCGCAAAATCTGTTCGTAGTTCGCTGTTCTTGCTTGCGTATTATTCAGCTTAAAGAGGTTCACCATTTCGTCGAGGCTGACCAAAAGACCGGCATAGCCTGCCTGGCGGACAAAAAGGCTCATCAGCTTCAAAGAATCATAGAATGATGCGTCTGAGATAATAGTCCGAACGTCGAGATCGTTACGGGCATCAGTTTTGGTGGTGTACTCTCCCCGCAACCAGCGAATAGCATTGGATTTTAGCGTTTCGTTATCCTGCTCATGCCCGCGCCAGAATGCATCAATGACCTTCGCAAAGTCATATCCACCCACCATATCTGACAGAGCTGCCAGGCGTTTATGAATAACTGATGAAACCTCGGAGCCGTCCGTGTCCGCTTCCTTTCTTGCCTCCGTAACGAATCTTTCAACAACGCTAAGTAACGCATTACCATCTGGCTTGTTTCTGGTGGACATGTTTTTCATAAGCTCAGAATAGAGATTACGAGCCTGACCTCCCGATGAGTGAATGCGTCTGTCAGGAGAAAGGTCTGCACTGACTGACACCAGCTTCTTCTCTAGCGCAATAGAGCGCACAACACTCAGAAAGAACGTTTTACCAGAACCATATTCACCGATGATAAGTCTGAAGCTTGCACCACCGTCAGCAGTCCTCTCGATATCTTGGTGGAGAGCGGTGATCTCATTCACGCGGCCAACCTGGATATGCTGAATGCCTATCCTTGGCGTTACACCTGACTTAAGTGACTGAATAATAGCGTCACGTTCTTTCACTCTTATACGTGTTACAGACATTCACTATCCCTCTAATTCTTTGGCAATTTCCAGGTCAACCCAGATATCATCATCGGCATCGTCCAGTACTGGAGCATCAACCACCGCATAGGACCAGTCATTGATCACCTCAAGCGCACCGCCGAGCATCAAATTCAAATTTCCGCACAATTCTGTCGCCTCTTTTCGGGACCACTGTTCTTTCTCCAGCAAACTGCGATAAAGCTGGCTATGTGCGGAGTCAAGCCCCCCCGCCTCCGTTGATGAGGCTGGAGCGCTTTCTGGCTCTTCCGGTTCTTCTTCGGTGAAAATTGTGTTCAGCAATTTACGAACATCATCCGTGGCAGATTCGTGGCGGGCAAGTACATTAGCATCCAGTGTGAACCCTGCTGCTGGCTGATCAGTTGGTACAGACGAGACGAGATCATGTTCAGTTGCGGAATGCTGATGGATATTGCTCGAGACAGATGAGGGATCCAGCCCCAAACTTGAATAAATCTTCTCAAGCTGTTTGATTTCGGCAGGCGCTATTGTCCCATCCGAACAGGCAACACTAACGATAACCTTACCCACAGCAGCTTTTTCTGCGGCCCCCATCAACTCAATCCTACTTTTCATTCCTGTCATATTAGCTGGGGTATGAAGTTGCCACGTTAAATACGCATGTAGAGAGCGTTTTTCATCATCGGTGAAGCCAGGATTGTTGTTGATGGCATTCTCAAGCACTTTCTGTTCAGCTTGATCAAGAGAATCGTCAATCAAGGCGACCATCGCCCCTAATCTGAGCGTCATTACGGCTGAGATAAATTCAAGAGAAGGTGAGAAGCGTCCACCTTCGGCGGCAGGAAATAGAACAAGTGTCCCATCAACATCCGCCTTCACATGGTGATAATACGGGTCAGGTGCCAGACCGTAACCCATCTTCAGAGCAAAGGCCTGCATCAAATCGGCCTCTTTTTTATTGATCTTATTGGGGCAACTGGCATTCATATGTGCCCAAAAGTCAGCAACTGAGACTAACCCCTCCTTGACGAGGATCGCCTCATCAGCCCAGCGTTTGAATGAGCTTAATATTTTTTCTGCGCTTTCATTAACGATCTCTGAAGGGAGCAGCATAATTGCAGCCGTATCATTGACTGACGTACCTTTCCTACCAAGGTAGCGACTATAAGCATCAAGTTCATCTGTACATATATCGGCAAGAGCCATAATTTTCTGGACAGGGCTCTTCAACGCACTTGGATCAGGCAGGTCGGGAACAGGAAGTCGAACACCTCGCAAACTAGGACTTGCTGGTGTGTAATCTAACCTTAGGCGCGTTTTATTCGCCTTAACGACCATCCCTTCACCATATTTGAGGGTGTAACGCCGTTTGAAAAGCGCAGCAAACTCTTTAGCACAGCGGCGAGCCGGGGTACGCAGCGAATACTCGGTGTGGTTTATTACCCAGTTCAACGCCAGTTCAGCTGATACAGCAACTCCTTCATGTACAGTTTTTGCCAGAGCCAGCTTAAATTGCATGCTGTTGCTGAAACCTGAATTGCTATCGAGCTCAGTGGCTAAGCCCATGTTCGGGCGCAGAATAGACATGGCTTCGAGTAATTGGGTCGAATATCCACGGAAGGAGCGGTTCTCAATGAATACCGATCTTAACCGAGCGACTTCATTGAACAGATTACGGAACTCAGCATCAGGGAATTTTGGATCAGTGGAATCTACGAGCGCTTTTCTTTCCAGGCCGTAGAGGTAGATAAAAACATAGCCGATAGGACACAATGGATCAGACCTATCGCTGGCAAGCCAACTGACATACGCACCGCGGGCTTCTGGGGAAAGAGAGGAAAAACTGGGCCAATATCCTAATGAACTGTCCTCGTAAAGATAAGAAGTAGGTTTTATCTTACATGTGTCATCAATTAATGATGCCTCACTTCCATCGTCATAATAGCCGCCTGATTCCTGACCGGAGGGCTTCATACGTTGCCCCACGTAAATGTGGCCACCGCTAATTGCTACACCAGCTACAGTTATCATCTCACCCGGAAGTACCCATCGAGCTAGTGCACCTGCTGACTTTGAGGTGTTCCGGTAATGATTGGTTGTCACCCGAAGTTCAACAGCCCGGCCACCGCTCAATGTAAAAGTTGCAAGGTTATCGTCTTCACTATCATCGTTTCGCACAACCGCCTCTTTTTTCTTGATGTCAGCGAGCCATTCTTTTGGCGGTGCTTTCACGGGGTCTGAAGCATAAGACTTTGGAGATTTACGTTTTTTCTTTCTAAAAAACAACAAGTAAATGACAAAAATCGCCGCCAAAAACTTCAATAACTCCATGATATATAACCTTAAAATTATTCTTCACGCATATTTACAAGCAGTGATGAAGGCAGGGCAAGTGGTTTAATCTCAAAATAATACTTCTAAATTGCGAGGGTTAAAAGCAAATCACAATTAAAATTAACCCAATGATTTAAATGATAAAAATCATTTAATAATGTGTTTAACCAGCAGTGAAATTTTAAGGTGTTAAAACCTGTTAGGCTATTCGTCTCTAAATGATGTTGTACTACTGCTACGTTAACATGCGAGCAAATGTACTGCGGATGCACACCTGACCACTGTATGATGATACTTACCTATTCGCTGAGAATGTCGGCAACTTTATGGCAGGGAAGCTTTTAGAGACTATACCGTCTCGAATTTCCGTTTATCGCTCTAAGCGGACCTTGACTACGGCCCTCCACTTTGTGCCAGAAACGGACGTTCTTGCAGATATTGCCGCTGTAAAAGCAACTAAATTTGCAAAGCAGGATTTGCTTAAAGCAACATAGCCACCAGTACCATGCACAACAGCATCACGTAGATTCGCGCATGCCAGACATCAGGGACGGCGGGGATCGCCCGGCGGCTAAATACTATACCCACCCAGCCAGCCACCAGGAGCAGGCCCAGAATCTTCAGGCTGATAAAACCTACAAAACCGCCTGCCGAAATTTTGTGCCAACCGCTTATCGCATAGGTCACCGCACCGCACAACGCCACCGGCAGGGAAAGCGGGTTGGCCGCGCTAATACACTCTCGCATCGTATGACCGTGTCGCCGCAACAACGGCACCGTCATTACGCTGCCACCCACGCCCAGCAATGCGGCAATCGTGCCGATTAGCATACCGCCACCGGTGACCGTCAAAAGCGACAAACGACGCGGCGCATTGCCGCTTAAGAAACCTTTGCGCAACAGACAGTCCCCAATCGTCATCAGCATATAAAAAATAAACAGCTCGCGAATCACCACCTCGCTTAATATTCCCGCCAACCACGAACCGGCCACTGCGCCCACGGCGATAAACCACAACAGCGGGAATAAGATGGGCAAAGAAAGCCTGCCCGCACGCCAGTTTTGAAAGCTGACCCAGCCCGCGTTAAAAATCATCACCGCCGTTGAAGTGGCCACGGCGATATGCATCGCATCACCTGCCAGCGGTGGCTGCCGCACCAGCAGCTGGTAAACAAAGGGCACCACTACAAAGCCGCCGCCAAAGCCAAAAAGCACTGTTGTCATGCCGGTAGTAAAACCGGCCAGTGCGATAATAATCAGATCGTTCAAAGAAGTATCCCGTTGTGAAAATGAGCCAGCAGCTTATCGCGCCAGCGCCCCGCTTCCCATTTGCATAGCGCTCAATTATCCTTTCAAACCGGTCAGAAGGAGGCGGATGTGCGAAACGGAAAAATTGACGATTTCGATCGGCTGAATCGGGAGGTAGTAGCGCTAGGAAATGACTATGCGGAGGGCTTTTTCCTGCCGCCACACCAGCACCGCCGCGCGCAGCTTCTGTATGGCGCAACAGGACTGATGCACGTTTCAACCTGTGACGGAGAATGGGTGGTACCGCCCCAGCATGCGGTATGGATCCCTGCCAAAACACTGCATGCCGTAAAGTTTGTGGGCGTCACGACGCGCAGCCTGTATATCGAACCCGCCTGCGCGGACAAATTACGTAACAGCAGCCGGTGCGAAGTGATCAGCGTATCGCCGCTGTTGCGGCAGCTACTGCTGGAGGCGGTGGATCTGCCGCCATGCTATGACAGCGTACGCGATCGGGCGCTGACGGATTTGATGCTGCTGGAACTGACGGCGATGCCGGTGCGCGAGTTCGATATTCCTTTGCCGCAGCAGCCAGGGTTGTTGGCGCTGTGTCAGGCTTTTTTACTCGCCCCAGCCATCCACGATCCGGTCGAGCGCTGGGCCAGCGCGCTGTTTATGAGCGCCAGCACCTTTCGTCGCCATTTTCGACAGCAAACTGGCATGTCGTTTTCCGCCTGGCGCCAGCAAGCCTGTGTGGTTAGTGCGCTGGCATTGCTGATAACAGGCAAACCCGTGAATGAAGTGGCTTTGTCTCTTGGATATGAGAGTGCCTCCTCTTTCGCAACGATGTTCCGCCGCGTTACAGGGCAGCCACCGTCATATTACCATCCTGCTTGATTTCAAAAGTCACACAGGGTAACGGTCATCACGGCAGCTTTGTATCAGAAGCAAACATAGCCAGTAAACTGGCACTATAACAACTGCAGTTCACGGTTAAACCAGTAAAACACCGGACACGCAGCCGTTATTCCATCGTCCGCGCTACAGCTTTAGCACGGATTACGCTGGGGAAAAGCAGTTCGGGTTCGGGGCCGTAATCGATTTACAATTGAGTATGGCGTGCAGTGTCCTCGCCGAGTATCAGGGCGACTGTCTTGAAAAGCATATCGAGGCCAGAAATTACGCCGTCTGAAGTCAAAACATTGCCGTCCACACATATACAGAACTCGTCGGGATGGCGTCAAATGCACTCAAGAACTCCCGCGCCTGTCTGTGGCTGGCCACGCGCTTTCCACACAACAGTCCGGCCGCACCAGGCAAAATGAAACAGGTACAAATACCCGGGATGAATAGGGTCTGCTTAGCCTGGCGAGTGGTAATTCCACCCAGGCATAATCCGTTCCTGGTCCGCCAGCCACAACCGGTTGGTCGCAAGGTCGAGCGTGACGGAGAAAACATGGTTAACACCCTATCGGAACATAGCGGCTCCATTGATATCGAAACGAAATCAATTTCACAGGACCGGCCAGCTTGAACTGTGTGAATGCTGCGAAAACAGGAAATTGACTTGCATTAAAGCATCCTCATTAATCCGGCTTCCCTGTCGCGGAATGTAAATAACAGCCATATCCGGTCGCTATGTCCGTGCATCAACATTCGCCAATCAGATTGGCTATTTCGCCATCAAGACGATCTTCTGTCACGACCCGAACCGGATAACCGAACACCCTGCACAACGGAACTAACAGAGGAGCCAAACCAGTCGCAACCATTTTGTTGGGGACGATCACAATACTGCCCGCGCAAACTTCGGCAAGCCGTTTCCGATTGCGTTTAAACCACAGAGCGAACACTTTTTTCTCTGTGCTACTGGAGTGCTCTTTATCAGGCAGGTTGCGGGTCAATAAGACAAAACGTTCGCCCCGGCTTAGCAAAGCATCCAGCTCGGCCTCCCAGGTGGATGAAGGCGCAGCGGATACCCATACTTGCGGGAATTGATCGAGCAAAATGTGCATGAGAAAAATCCTTGTCACGTCAGCCAGGCGGACAGGTGCCTGCATGAATACGCAGTTGTATCCCGTCGATTAACAGATCCAGACCGACCGAGAACCTCCCCTCGAACTCTTCCGAAAATATCGCTTCACGCGCACGCCAGTTGTGGGGGTATTTCTTTTGAGCCAGCTCGATGAATGCCTGCTTTCTCGAAGGAAGATCAAGCGAACTGCCTGGTCCCAGGGCCTGTTCTTCCATCACGAAACCCAGCACGTAATAGGTCACGCTGAAACTGCACGTCGCTGCAAGTTGAACGTCTGCGCCTGCCTGAACAATAGCGGAAATCAACGCTTCGCTGGTTCTCAGCACATTGTCTGTGACGACGTATGTGCCAGCGAATACACGCGCGCCGTCACGATGTTGCAGTAGCGCCTGACGCAGTTCTCCGGCGACTTGTCGGATGCGGTCTGCCCATGTTTGCGCGTCGGCAAAGTGAAGGGCGACGTCCTGCACCAATGCATCGGCCATGCCGTCGATCAGCGCCTGCTTACTTCCAAAATGCCAGTACAGAGAGGGCGCCTGGATGCGCAATGCCTGTGCGAGCTTGCGCAGGGTCAACCCTTCGAGGCCATTCTCATTCAGCAGTGCAAGAGCGGTTTGGATAATCTGCTCTCGTTGTATTCGTGGGGCTTTCATTCTCTCATCCCTTATGGGGTTGCAACCTAACAATGTTAGTGTATCATCCAACCCAAAGACTAACAACGTTAGGTTTGAAATGAAACACCATCTTTTGATCGGTTTACTGACGGCAAGCCTGACAGGGTGTGCCGGTATGGGGGTGCTGGATCGCAATACACCCAGCGCAAAGATGCTCACAACGACGGCAGTAGGCACCGTCAGCGATGCGCCCTGGCGATGGCCATCCCCTCACTGGTGGGAGCGTTATCGTGACCCGGAACTGAACAGCCTCATGGATCGCGCCCTGTCGTTGAGTCCGGATGTGCGTTTGGCCCGGGCCCGTCTGGTACAGGCCGCCGCCATCGCTGAACAGGCCGGTGCGCAGCGATGGCCGACGATTAGCGCAGATGCTGATGCGGTACGCAAGCGCTACGCGCAGGCGTATGACGCGGCCCCGCCACTCGCAGGAAATTTCGGCACGACGTTTACGCTGAGCGCGGACGTGCAATACACCTTTGACTTCTGGGGGGGGCAGCGTGCTGCGCTGCGGGCAGCACTGGGAGAGACGGCGGCGCGAGATGCCGAGGTCGAGGCCGCCCGGCTGATGTTGACCAGCCGTATCGCCAGCGCCTGGTTTGAATTGTCCCATTTGTTTGCCATGCGGGATTTGGCACAGCAATCACTGGAATTGCGGCGTCAGACCTTTCAGTTAGTCGAACGAAGAGTTCACGCTGGCCTGGATACCGAAGTGGAGCGTCAGCAGGCACAGGGTGACCTCCCGGTGACCGAGCGCGACATCCTGCAACTGAATGAGCAGATCGCCTTGCAACGGCATGCCTTATCCACTCTGGCAGGGCTACCGCTGGATGCGCTGGAGAATGCGCGACCGGATTTGATGACGGCGGCGGTGGACGGCGAGCTTCCTGACTCGATACCCGCAGAGTTGCTTGGGCATCGTCCAGATGTTGTTGCTGCCCGTTGGCGAGTGGAAGCTGCCACACAACATGTCGAAGTCGCCAGGGCGGATTTCTACCCCAATATCAGCTTGCGTGCGTTCGCGGGATTGGCACGCACAGGGTTGACTGTCGGTTTGTCTGACTGGCTGACCGCAGGCAGTCGCACCTATGGTGTGGCTCCTGCCATCAGCTTGCCCATTTTCGATGCCGGCCGATTGCGGGCGCAATACAAAAGCCGGGCAGCAGAGTTGGATGCCGCCATTGAGACTTACAATTCAGCATTGTTGAACGCCATGCGCGATGTGGCGGATCGGCTGGTGTCTTTGGATGCTCTGCTACCGCAACTCAACACGGAAAAACAGGCACTGGCGGCCAGACAAGTTGCTTTCAACCTGGCACGAAGGCAATACGAATCTGGACTGACCGACTACCTGACAGTTCTGAACGCCCAAAACGCGCTGCTGTATGAGCGTCGTGAGCAGTTAACCCTAAAAAAACGTGCGCTTGTTCTGGACGCGGAGCTCAATCGCGCTTTGGGCGGTGGCTTTAGTGCAACCGATGCAACAAGCAATATCCTGTGGAAATAATCATGAGCACTCCTGAAAAAGCAACTGAACGACGTCCTTTTGCGCTACGTATTGTGCCCTGGCTGGGGTGCGTTGCCGTCATCACCTTCGTATTCCTGGCAACGACGCAATGGTCTGAATGGACGAGCAGACACAGAATCCAGACGACCCAGAATGCGTATGTGAAATCGGATTACGCTGTATTAAGTGCCAAAATATCTGGTTATATCAAAAGCCTGCCAGTGGGTGACTATGAAAAAGTACACGCAGGTGACCTGATCGCGCAAATAGATGACAGCGAATATGGATTTGCGGTAGCGGCGGCACAGGCTGCCCTGGCTAAGGCACAGGCGAACCTGGATAACCTGGACGGTGAAATTGCCCAGCAACATGCGCGTATCAAAGCGTCGCAAGCCAACGTCAAAACGGCAGAGGTAAGGATTATCCAGTACAAGAATAATCCGGCACGACAGGCGGAACTCGTCAGGCAAGGCGCGTTGTCACGTCAGCGTTTCGAAACGGCTCAGGCAGACTTCGATCAAGCCGTCAGCCAGCGTGACGCGACTGCTGCAGAGCTGGAACTGGCAAACCGTTCTATGAAAGTCCTGAAGGGTCAGCGTGCCGTGCGACAGGCTGATATCGATGCCGCCAGCGCTCAGCTGGAAACCGCACTCAGAAATCTGACCTATACGCGTATTGTCGCGCCCTTTGACGGCATGTTGAATAAACGCCATGTGCAAGTGGGCAACCTGATCGGCAATGGAGCGCAGATTGTGTCGATCGTGCCGGACTCTCAGTCCTACGTGGTTGCCAACTATAAGGAAACCCAGCTTGCCCATGTTAAAGCGGGACAATCTGTGACACTGACTGTGGATGGCTTGCCAGGCAAAGCGTTCCGGGGCCGCGTTTCTGAAATAGCGCCCATGAGCGGTGCAGAGTCCGCTCTGCTGCCCGCGGATAACGCATCGGGCAATTTCACCAAGGTGGTACAGCGGATCCCCGTGCGTATCGAGCTGGAGCCGGGCCAGAATGATCTGAGCCGCTTGCGGGCCGGCATGTCGGTAGAAACACGCATCGACACCAGAGGGGAGATTGTTGCGCCCTATGCGGCGGGCATGCAGAAAACAGTGCAACTTGCCACCGGCCCTGGCCGTGCAGGAGACTAACTATGGCGCTGATCAACTTTTTTGCTAACACGACGCGTCCGCGCCCCATATTGACGGTCGCGACAATTTTTCTTGGCGCGGTGCTCACCACATTGCAGGGGCGCTTATTCTCGGCGGCCCTGCCTGACCTGCGCGGACAGTTCGGCCTAGACTTGTTGGAAGCCGCCTGGCTGGGTACGGCATTGAATGGCGCGCAACTTGTCACAATGCCGATCGTTCCCTGGCTTGCCACGGTAATTGGTCCAACCCGTGTACTGATCGCGCCCAGCCTCCTGCTGGGGCTCGTCACCTTTCTGATCCCCGCATTTTCCCACCACTATCCGGTGCTGGTCACGCTGCACGCCATTGCCGGGTTGTGCCTGGGAATTTATCTGCCGTTAACCATTTCGCTGGCGCTGCGAAGCTTACACCCCCGTTTCTGGTTATTGATCATGGGGGCATACAGCCTGCGCGTGTCCACGGGTATGGACGCGGGCTATGGCACCTCCGCTTTTCTGATCGAGGATATTGGCTGGCATTGGGTATACTGGATAACTGCCTTTGTCGGCCCGATCATCGCTTTTCTGGCATGGAAGGCGATGCCGTTGTCACCGCTCGACCAATCCCAATTGCGGCAGGGCGACTGGGCGGGGATGGCCATGTTCTGCCTGGGACTGGTACTGGCCTTCATTGGCATTGACTCGGCTGAGCGGCTGGGCTGGAGCGATTCTGGACTCGCCATGTCCACGCTGGCCGGTGGATCCGTTTTGTTCTGCACATCCGTCTTGCGCGCCCTGAGCAAGAAAAACAGCTTTTCAAGTCTCATTGCCTTCGGCAACCGCAATATTTGCATCTGTCTGGTGATCGCCTGCCTGTTCGGCGTGCTGATGACCCCCACGTCTCTACTGATCCCGACATTTCTGACGCAAATGGAGAACCTGAAGCCAATGCAGACCGGCACATCGACGTGGATTGCTTTCGGTGCCTACCTTGCTGCGACACCATTGGCCATTTACCTGGCAAGACGAATGGAACCCCGGCTCCTTATCATCTGCGGCCTTATCGTTATTGCCTTGACCGCCTGGCAAGGCTCTCACATCAGCCATGACTGGAGGGTGGATCAATTCGTCACGATCCTTGTCATGCAGTCGTTAGGCGAAAGCATCATGCTTACCGGCCTTATTGCCGCTTTCGTCACCAATCTCAATCCACTGCACGGTGTGGCACTGGGGGCATACGTATCCATCGCCCGCGTGCTGATGCCGGTTGCGGCCGGTACAGTCATGTCAACGTGGCTGCGAATATCCGGTGACACCAGTCGCGCAAGCCTGAGCAATTATTTTTCGGCTGGCGATCCCTGGGTAGTGGAACGTGCTGAAACAGGGGTGGCGGGAATCGCTCAATTACTGGCGCGAGAAGCGCACGTTGCCGCACATATCAGCGGTTATCACCTTGTTTTCTGGTGCAGTTTGCTGGCACTTAGCCTGGCCGTCTTCATACGTCCATCCCCGCCTAATCAGATTGCACCTCCGCTGTTGAAAGTAACCAGTGGTACGTAACCGGCAGTCGACGCTGGTTATTCCTGATGATGACTGGATGAGCTTCGGGATAGGGCATGCGCTGAAAACGATTCCTCCTGTTAAGTCAGGCCATCTGTCGGCGCAACGCACTTCACCGACTATCCACTTTCGCGAGCGTCACGGATACTGCGAGCCGGTGGTTGACCGAACATACGCGAATATTCACGTGTAAACTGCGTCACGCTCTCGTAGCCTACGCGGTGGGCAGCAGTGCTGATTGCAGCACCTTGCACAAGCATAAGTTTTCGGGCTTCGACCAGGCGCAACTGTTTTTGAAATTGCAGCGGTGTAAGCGTAGTGACGTTGCGAAAATGCTTGTGAAACACCGAAATACTCATACCCGCTGCATCGGCCAGTGTTTTGATCCGCAACGGCTGATCATATTTAGCCCGAATAATCTCGACAGCCCGGGCGATCCGACGGGCATGGCTATCAGTATTTCCCAGGGCGCGCATAGATTTGCCATATCGTCCGGACAGCAGCCAGTAGTGCAACTCGCGTACCAACTGGCGACCCAGCATCTTCAACGCGTGCGGTCTGTCGAGCAATTTCAGCAGGTGCAACGCAGTTTCTGCAACATCCTCTTCGATCTGGTCAACCCTCACGGGCAAATCCGGAGACGCCTCCAGTTTGTCCATATCGTCAACCAGTTCGGTAATCACAGCGGCGTCAAGCTCCACGACAAATGAATAATATGGGGTGGCGGCGCTGGCCGTGATTACCTGACTTACTGTCGGCACATCCATCGTGACCAGCAAAGACTCCCCCATGCCAAAATCGAAAGTATGACTTCCCATCGTCACGCGCTTTCGGCCTTGCAGCACAAGTGCGAGCAGTGGTTTAGTAATGGCGAACTGCAACATTGAAGGTGCGGTCTCGCTTAAAATGAATACTCCTGGAATGGGGGTTGTTGCCACACCTTCTTTATTGAGGTGCGCGTCGGCATATTTCCGCGCCACCCGTAGTAGCGCCGCAGTCGTAGTCGTCTTTGCACCTTCAGACTGATCGGTGTCTAAGGCACATCCTTCAGATAATCGGGCCATCGCTATCATATTTTTAGGCTAAGAAATGTGATTTGATTGTGCGCTAATCTTAGTGCGGTTCTGGTTGAATAGAAATTTCAAAATTATCAGGCAAGTTTTCGATATTATCGGGCAACCTGAAATGCTTCGTGATGGGTAGTATTTTATCTCCATTCATCGGGAGATATTTCATGACAACCATTTCTCTTGTGACCGGTGCCAGTCGCGGCCTTGGTCGAAACACAGCACTGAACATCGCCCGCTATGGTGGCGATGTGATCATCACCTATCGTAATGGTAAAGAAGCTGCAGACGCAGTGGCGGCAGACATCCAGTCCCTTGGCCGTAAGGCAATTACACTTCAACTGGACGTGAGCAATATGTCCTCCTTTCCCGATTTCGTGACCGCCATAAGCGCGGCATTGAAAAGCAACTGGGGACGCGATACGTTCGACCATCTGATCAATAATGCCGGACATGGAGAAATGACCGATTTCATGAATACCACAGAAGAGCAGTTTGATGCGCTCTTTGATGTCCACGTGAAGGGCGTATTTTTCCTGACTCAGTCACTTCTGCCGATCCTGACCGATTATGGACGGATTATCAATTTCTCATCGGGTCTGACTCGGGTGTCATTCCCTGGGTTCTCGGCCTACTCGGCAGCCAAAGGTGCGGTAGAAGTGCTCACCGTTTATATGGCTAAAGAGTTAGGCAGCCGCGGCATTACAGTTAATGCCATTGCTCCTGGCGCGATCGAAACGGACTTCCTTGGCGGCGCTGTACGTGACATTCCCGATTATAACAAAGCCTTTGCAGGTATGACGGCGCTTGGTCGCGTGGGACTACCTGATGATATCGGCCCGATGATCGCAAGCCTGTTGGGCGAGGACAACCGATGGGTCAATGGTCAACGCATTGAAGTTTCCGGCGGGCAGTCGATTTAACCGCTCCGTAATAGATTCCGCTCCTGGTGGGATCTATCGTTTCCCCCTGTCTACCATAACCATAAGAGGTCCTGGTGCGGGATAATACGCGGAGACCGGTACAGCGTTAAACGTAAGCGAACCAAATGAACTGGAAACGTTACTAGACGGGCTGCAGGTGCAGCCCG
This sequence comes from Enterobacter sp. BWH52, assembly GCF_001037565.1. Classification (NCBI taxonomy): domain Bacteria; kingdom Pseudomonadati; phylum Pseudomonadota; class Gammaproteobacteria; order Enterobacterales; family Enterobacteriaceae; genus Enterobacter; species Enterobacter sp. BWH52. The sequence continues at coordinate 3,479,191 of NZ_KQ089854.1, forward strand.
TAACAGCGACAGCACTGCCAGACGAAAAATTTGTTTACATCACCTGGCGGACGGCATCAATGGCAGTTTTGCCTGAACACCCCGACTAACCTGCCGCCTGTATTAGATACAGCCCTCAGTTAATAATGTCGGATCCTTCACTTTCAAAATTACCTTTCTCCAGTCTGTTGCAAATCAGGTCAGACACTTAATCCGGTGACAGTTACCATGCGCAATTCAGCTCACATGTGTATAAGAACCTTGCCTATAATTTTGGATGATTCCAGTGCCTCGTGAGCTTCGGCTATATTTTGGAGAGGCATGTTTAATCCGATTTTTGGCAAATAGCATCCTGATTCAAGGCACGAGTTGATATCTTCTATAGCAGCTTTTTTTAACTCGTCAGGAACATTGTAGATATATACGAAACGCAAAACACAGCCATGCTTCATTGCCTTCAGCAAGGGAATGGAAAGCTCGTCCGATGCGCTGGAAGTTGCATAGGCGCTTATAACCCCACCCTGGGACAAGCAAGCTAAATTGATATCAAGGTTATCTTTCAAAGCGACATCAACAATACGGTCAATGCCGAATCCTTCGGTCATTTTCATAATAATAGTCGCGATATCTTCCGATGTCCGGTCAAGCACTAAATCTGCACCATTCTCCTTCGCTACGGCGGCTTGTTCTGCGTTCATTACTGTAGTTGCAACCCATGCGCCTGCCCACTTTGCCAACAGAATTGCCGCTGTTCCGACCACTCCAGCTCCGCCATGAATCAGCACTCGCCGGCCTTCGAGACGGCCATCAGAACACAGGCAATGATGAGCGGTGAGCGCGGGGATCCCGAGGGAAGCTCCTACTTCGAATGAGACCGTATCTGGCAAGTGAACCGCCTGACGAGACGGAACCACAACGAACTCTGCTGCCGTGCCTGTTGCCCGGCCGTATTGTGCTTCGTATACCCAAACCCGCTCACCAAGCCTTTCCGGTGACACGTTCGCGCCAACCGCATCAATAACGCCTGCGCCGTCCTGATAAGGAATGATGCGTGGATAAGGCATATCTGCGGAGAAGCCAGTTCTTGCTTTAACATCGGTAGGATTTAACCCAGAAACATGAATGCGCACGCGCACTTCATCTGGACCCGGTTCCGGTATTGGCATTTCGCCGACTTTCAAAACATCACGAGCACTGCCCTGGACTTCATAAAAAGCGGCTTTCATCACTGTATCCTTCAATTTCTTCAAGAAAAAAGAACGCGGCACGGTACCGTCCGCTACGAGAAAGATATTTTAGATACTATGGTTTACATTGAAAAGTAGGGAGTCTTTTGATACATAGGGATATATTTTATACTAATGGTAGATGTTCGACTGATGAAGAAGCAAGCGACTCATGAGTATCGGTGCACTGTTGAAGCGACCGTTGTGGTTGCTGGAGGAAAATGGAAGCCGCTGATTATTTACTACCTGCTTAGCGGAACCAAACGATTTGGAGAACTTCGAAAACTCATCGGCGGCATCACTCAGCGTTCGTTGACACTGCAACTTCGGGAGCTTGAATCGCACGGTATTATTTCTCGGGAGGTGTTTGCCGAAGTTCCACCACGCGTCGAGTATTCGCTAACAGAGTTTGGGCTGACTCTGACCCCCGTTCTCAACGCTATGAAAGAGTGGGGAGATAGCTATCTCATCTGGCAAGAAATCAATGGGAACAATAAACATGCTGAATAACAGACTCTTTTAATCCTGGTAATTGACATGGCCAATCTTCGCTCTCTGGATCTTAATCTGCTGGTCGTCCTGCATGCTTTGTTAGAGGAACGGCACGTAACACGAGCTGCACGACGTCTCGCGCTGTCACAACCAGCAACCAGTAACGCTCTGGACAGGTGTCGACATGTCTTTGATGATCCATTATTGGAGCGTGTCGCAGGTGAAATGCGATTAACGGCTAAGGCACAGTCGTTAAAAGAGCCGTTGTCCCAGGCACTGCTTGCCATATCGGCTGTTGTAGAGACACCACAAACTAACTTGACGCATATTCGTCAAACTGTTCATCTGGTAATGGCTGATCAACCAGGCCTGGCGGTCATGACCCATCTTTTAACCAAATTAAGTACCAGCGCTCCGAAGGTGAATTTAGCGCTATTGCCATGGCGCAGCAGTAAGGATGCCCTCCATCGTCTGGAGAATGGTGAGGCTGACATTGCGATCTCAACGTTTCCTGCGCTTCCTCCAGAATTTCATCGCCAGGAAATTGGACATGAAGGCTATGTTGTGGCCATGCGGGCCTCGCATCCTGCCGTTCAAAAATTTAACGTGGATGAGTGGTTGGCATGGCCCCATATAGTTGTTTCCGGCGAAGGGAATATACGTGGGTCTCTGGAAGAAGTATTAGCTCAACAAGGAAAAGCTCGTCATGTTGGCGCGGTTGTACCGAATTTCACCATGATCGAACCTTTGCTTAAAGCAACGGATATGATTGCTATTACGCCTATAAATTGTCTTTCTGACACCCAATCCCTGGCGATTTTCGAGCCACCTACCCCGTTGCCAGGCTTCAGTCTGCATTTAGCCTGGCACACGCGAAGAGATAGCGATTTGGTCGTGAAACATGTAATCGAAACACTACGATCCTTCTTTCAAAAAGAGGGTAACGTAACTTCTGTTCGATAGTATCTTATCGAACTTTAATCTTTCTGGCATAAGTACGAATGTCGAAAGCTATATCAGTCCCTGAAGGGCTTAGTAGCTGAGACAAGTTGATGTTTACGAAGAAAGACCAAGTTTGTCTGCTATCCTGGACTACTGACCAATATCAGATCTCCTGCAGCCCGGTTGAAGAAATCCAGGATTTTAATACCTCAACATAGCGGGTTCCCTCATCCTTGAGTTCGTCCCGAGACAGCTGATTGGCACGGTACACGATAAATGGGGTATTCCAGGTCAGGTCACAACGGTGGGCTGTAGCGCGAATAGGAGCAAGTAGTTCTGACATGGTGAACATATTACGTCCGCCCTGGCTATAAGCGTCAGGACTATTGCCTGCGGTAACCGAGACCATTATAGGCATGCCTCGTAGCCTGCGCCCCTCCGACTCGTAGTTAATGTAGAACAATCGAGTTAGCACGGCATCAAGCCATGCCTTCAATATCGGTGGGGTAGCGTACCACTGCATAGGGTACTGCAGGACGATACGCTCCACGCCCAACAAGCGATGCACCTCGGCATCGGTGTCAATCACGCCATTGGGATAGGCCTGCTGTACATCGAAGATTTCGACCTCAGCAAGCTGGGAGGCGGCAGTGGAAAGAGCAGCGTTTGCACAGGAGCGAGTAATATCAGGATGGAAAAGTAACACAAGCGTTTTCGACATGGGAATACTCCGGCTGGTATATCCTGTTAGCTTTATCCTGTACGTGTTATTTGTCTAATGGATTATTGATATGACAGATTATTGATTGTGTGAATGTATGGCATTGAATATTATTGATGCCTTAACGCAGCCATCAGAAGCGCATGATGAGCGAAGACAACCCCGTCAAGCGACAGTCTACGAAACTCAAGGAGCTGTTACAGAAGTGAAGGATACGTGTTTTAGAGTTTATCGATAGCGAACGGGAAGTTGTGTAACTTTAAGATTATTAATTATTTTTTTGCAGTATTTTCTTGATGCTATGGTCACTATATAGTAAAACCTGCCGTTGAAGGTCACTTTACTGCAATTTTTTTGGAGATGAAGTTTCATCCCGTTACCGTCAAGGCTATTTTAGGGTATTGACGCTAAAAAAAATAAAAGCAGTCTCTTTTCTCAATCAATAGTCAATAGTCAATAGTCACATTACTTACGCTAACTCTGCTAACGCTTTCCTGGTGGCTATGGCTGAAAATATGTTTTCTGATAACAGCTCATAATTAATAACATCAGAACGATATTACCGTTTAACCATAATGTCCGCTTTTCGCTCAAAGCGGACCTTCCGTTCCCACCTGCCTTTTGCCTTGAACTCCTTTCTGCCGTATCTCGTTTGCCCTTCCATACGATTAATCAGTCCAGATCCGGCTTTCAGGGTTTTCGGATCTCTACTGAAATGAGAAGAGAAAGGAACCAGCATACTAAGCTCAGCATCACTTTCAGCAATGACTGACCCATCACAAATTACAGCTTTGAAGGACAGAATTTAATAACGCACATTATGAATGCTAGGTTAGCATAATAAGCAAAACAAAGATGAAAGGAACGATGATGCTTAGCCAGCTTAACCTGCGTTTTCACAAAAAGCTGATCGAGGCGCTGAAAGTGCGTGCCGGTCGCGAAAATACCTCGGTCAATGCCCTGGCCGAACGCTTCCTTGATGACGGCCTGAAAACGGTCGCGCCCGGCGACGGGTACTTTCAGCTGATCGCCGATCCGGAGGCCACGGTCCGGCAGCTGTACCGGCATATTATCCTCGGCCAGACCTTCGGTACCGCAACCGTCTCCCGGGATGAGCTGCGCTTCATCCTAGTTCATGCCAGGGAGGCCTTCCTGCGTGGGCAGGGCAGACTGGCCACTCTCCCGGCCCTGCGTACCCTCATGGACATCACCCGGGATCTGCTGGCCTGGCATGTGGCTTCCGACCGTCCTCTGGACGACCATTACCTGACGGGGATATTCCGCCTGGCCGGGGAAAACTGGACGGAAGAGTTTGACGCCTTCCTGGCAAATCTGCGTCCTGTTGTGGATCAGATGTATGCCGAGCACCTGCTGCGCCCGCTGGAGAGCGACTGTTTTGGCCTGGCGGACGTGCCTGACGCGGTCCTGGCGGAAATCTTCACCCTGCCGCGACTGAAGGCCATTTTTCCCCTGCTTCTGCGCGGGCTGGACTGGACAGAAGGGAAGGCCACCGCCCTAGCACAGGATCTGCGCCCGGCAATCCCGGCCGTGACGGAAACCATCGAAGCCGGCACGCTGCGCCTCCAGATCCGCACCGACGGCCAGCAGCCCGGCGAGCGCCCGGGGGCCTGGTACACCACGCCCCGTCTGCACCTGATCATCACCGGCCAGGACTTTGTGGTGCCGTACGGCTGGGAAGCGTTCTCCGAACTGCTGGGCCTGTTCACGCTCTATGCCCGTCATCCTGAAGCCCTGGCGCACGGCCACCAGGGGGAGCGCGTCATGTTCTCCCCGCCCGGACACGTATCAAAAGAGGGATTTTTCGGGATCGACGGGCTGCGGATTTTTATGCCAGCGGATGGGTTTGAAACTCTGGTCAGCCAGCTGACTTCTGCAGCAGAAACAGGCACGTTGTCAGAGGCCCTAATCGGGCTGCGCTGTCTATACGGAGACATGTAAGGAGAACCATATGTAAATTAACCTGCCCGCCCTCAGCGACAGTATTCTGAGGGATAACCGCCTTTTGGCAAAAAACTATTCAGAGCTGGATGCTAAGGCCCTCGGGGATGCGCTCAGGCGCTACCTTCAGGCTCTCGCCATGCTCCGCGGGGAGTGGCATACCCTGCCAGCCTGTGGATTGCCCGTCACGATCAGCTGACTCTTTATCGTCCCGGATTGCTGTCGGCTGAGCGAATCATCCTGACCGATAGGCTGGAGGAAGCGGCGTTACGCCTTGATACCGTGGATTCTTCGCAAGCTATGGACCATCTGGTACTTAACAGTGCAACTGATCAGCTTGCAGATATCAGGGCCGGCGTGACGCAATTTGTGAGTTTTGTGAAGGAACATTTTCATCATATCCAAGCTGATTTCATTGCTTTCACACCCTGTGAATCGGTCAGGCAAGGAGCAGCAGCGTAAGATGCAGCTCCTGCAGGATAACCCCGCCCGGCATTTCCTCTACAGCGTGATGCCACCGGAAGTAGTTCAGCTTTACGAGCGTGGCCTCACCGTGCGGGGCATAAGACGGGTTAGCGACGAAGGGCATTTCCGTTTTGTGTCAGCAAAAACGCTCCCGGACGAAATCATGCAGGAGCTGCGGGACTGCCTGAGTCCTTTTACCAATGCGTATATGTACCAAGAGTTTCAGCCAGTCGAAGTGAAGGAGGACGGGACATTCAGGGCAAGGATCCCACGCGGGAGACACGAAAGTCGTAAAGGATATGACCGTGGGTGCGCGGGGCCATAAACCGGAGCGTCTATTTTCACTACCGGGGACTGCTCACCGATATCAACCAGCCAGCCCGGGCCGGCGTCTCACTTGTCACCCGTTGCCCGGTACAAGGCAAAATACTACAGAAACTGGATGCCTCAGGAAAACTTTCACGCAGGATGCTCAAGGTTAATCTCCCGTTTCTGCAGGATCTTTCGTTACAGGACATTTTCCATATCCGCACCGATTATGAGCAGAGCGTGATAGCTTTCCGGCGTGCATTACACGACTGTGCGGTTGAAATGGAGCGGGCCTCCGGGTTGAGCTGCCGCTGGAGGCTGTTGGGTGTCACGATACTGGCCTCCCTTTTACGCGCTCGTGGGCTTCGATATCCTACCAGAGCCTTTATCCGGCACGCTTCATCAGCCGCCAGACCCGGTTAATCCCGCACTGTTGCCTGCTATCTCGTAGGTCGAGATGGATCTTGCGGTAGCCATAAACGCAACCGGACTCCAGACAGAACTGTTTGATTTGTCCTGTTAGACTCAGATCCGCCTGATGTCGTAGTGAATGTGGCTGCTGAAGCCAGTTGCAAAACCCACTCGGATTAACATCCAGAACCCGACAAAGCAGACGAACAGGCCAGCAACAGGTGTTGTCACGGATAAAGGTGTACCTCAGTCGGACAGCTTTGCGAAGTACGCCGCGGTTTTTTTAATATGTCCCGTTCGTCAGTAACCCGCTTCAGCTCCTTCTGGAGTCGGCGGATCTCGGCCTGAGCATCTGACTGCTCTTTGTTGATGGAAGAGTCCGGCCCGTACTTCTTTATCCAAACGTAAAGACTATGGGTGATGATATCGAGGCGTGTTGCAACGCTGGAAACAGAATGGCCACGATCAATAACCTGTTTGACTGCTTCAATTTTAAACTCTTTAGGATAACGCTTACTGCTCATGTGCACCTCTCTTCAGGCCATCTTAAATGACTCTGAGGAATGTGTTAAACCCGTTGCGATTCAGAGCTGAATATGAAATCCCCTTATGAATACCGTGATGCCATGTTAGCATTTAACTAGCCGTGCCCGCTTTAGCAAGGCCAATTCCAGCCAATCTTTTCGCCGCTTTTGAGTCGTAATATCTAATTCGAAGCACTTTATAGTGAAATGACTTCAATGATAATTATAGACATGCGATATGCTTATCCATAACGTGACACAGATCACCATAACTTTGTGATTAACATCAAAAATGTTCCAAAAAATAATTCGTATATCCAAGTGATATCTTTCATCAATTCCATTTAATAATCTAATTGGATCTGATATATCAGATAATTATTTTTTATTTCATCTGTATGTTATACATAAGAAATTTGGTTAAAAATGACTATCTCTAAGCCCCCTTTTCTACTTGTGATACATCACAAATTGACAGTAAAAAATTCATACATAAAATCGATGACAAGAACAAAAAAACCAATTACAAAAACTTACCCTACGGTGACAAATATGAGTCAAACAATCATTAAACAGATAGATAAACCGACTAAAAAAAGAATATCGTTGCTCTTGATTTTGCTGCTGACTATTACTATTGCGTATTTTGACAGAGTCAACGTAACAGTATTAATAGCAGATGAAACATTTCAGAAAGACCTTGGGATAATGGGCGATCCTGCTGCAGCTGGACTAATAATGACATTATTCCTCATCGCATATGGTGTCGGCAACGTAGTTCTTAGCGGGCTGGGCGATTATTTAGGTGCTAGGAAAACAATGGTTATTGCTATGTTAGGATGGTTTATCGCGATGGTCATTGGTGGACTTGCGCCGACGCTGATGGTTATGCTGATTTCCAGATTCCTGCTGGGACTCGGAGAGGGCTTGCATTTTCCTACCATGAATGTGTTTTGCCGCCCGTGGTTTCCTAATCATGAAAAAGCCAAGGCTAATGCTGTATGGTTTATAGGTACATCACTGGCCCCGGCGTTTGGGTTACCAGTATTTGTATGGCTGGTAGCGAATTATAGCTGGCACTATACATTTATTTTATGCGCCATACTGGGTCTGATCCCGATGTATTTTGTCTGGTTTCACACCGCAGACACTCCTAGGGAACATCCAACAATCAACCAGAAGGAAATAGATTATATAGAATCAGGAATGCCAGAACCTGAGCAAAATGACAATACAAAGAAACTAACTGACACCATTAAAATTAGTTTTAACCTCGTTTCAAAAAATTATCTTTACTGGATAATGGTGATATATTACAGCATCCATAATATCGTCTGGTGGACTCTGATGACCTGGCTTCCTACATATTTAAAGGCAGAGCGAGGATTTTCCTGGACAGAGATGGGTGTGCTAGCATCAATGCCATTTATTCTCGGGATTATCTGTAAATTATTAGCAGGATGGGCCTCCGATAAAATTGGCAAACGGGCACCATTCTGTATCATTGCCATGGGGGGAGCAGCTATTATGCTCTATCTTTCTGCAAATGAAGTAAATAACTGGGCGGCAGCAATATATATTCTTATCGCGATGGGAGTCATCACTCCAGGCGCGCCAATAATGATGACGATGTTACAGGAAATCCTTCCCAAAAATGCATTATCTTTTGGGACAGGATTGCTCAACGGCATTAGCTATGCTGTTGCCGCGCTAGGGCCCGTTGTAATTGGTTTTATTATGTCGAATTACGGAAGTTTCAGTGCAGCCTTAAGTCTTATTATTGGTTTGGCCGTTGTTGGATTTATATGCGGCATCATACTGACATTGCGAAAATTTTAAATACCCCTAACTAAGTTTATATGTAAATAATTGGAGAGTAATATGAAGATTACAAGCATTGAAGTTTTTGACTGCAAGCTGGGAAAAAAAGACCCATCATTAAGTTATTTCAACCCAGTATTTATTCGTATTAATACTGACGAAGGAATATCTGGTATTGGTGAAGCTGGCCTGGCTTACGGAAGTGGTGCCAATGCTGCCGTCGGCATTTTTAAAGACTTGGCACCATTCCTCATTGGTCAAGATCCATTAAACATTGAAGCCATCTGGGAGCATTTTTACCGAGGGACATTCTGGGGGATGAGCGGAGGCCCAATCTTTTACGCGGGAATGAGTGCTATCGATATTGCATTATGGGATATCAAAGGTAAATATTTCAACGCCCCAATTTACCAGATGATTGGGGGGAAAACTAATCCCGAATTGCGTTCTTATGCGAGCCAACTTCAATTTGGCTGGGATAAAAATCAGAGAGCATTATTGGATCCCGCGGAGTACGCGGAAGCCGCAGTTAAAGCAGTAGAAGAAGGTTATGACTGTCTCAAAGTCGATCCGATCCAATTCTACGGGGAAACTCCAGAGTTCAATGCATTAAGGAATCCAAAACAAAGCTACTTTGGCTTACTCGATCCTTCAGATATCAAACGTGCATACAACAGACTTAAAGCAATGCGTGATGCCGTAGGGCCAGATATTAAAATCATTTTGGAGGTACATTCACTTTTGGGAGCCAATGCAGCCATTCAATTAGCGAATGCTGTTGAAGAATTAGGTATTTATTTCTTCGAAGAACCAACAAACCCAATGAATTCTGATGCCTTTGCAAAAGTCGCTAACCGGATCAATATCCCAGTATCTACCGGAGAGAGAAGTTACACCCGTTGGGGATATCGTGAACTTCTTGAGAAACAATCTGTCGCAGTTATCCAGCCTGATGCCTGCTTGGTTGGCGGTGTGACTGAAACTAAAAAGGTTTGTGATTATGCAAATATTTATCATGCCACTGTCCAAGTCCATGTATGTGGTGGACCTATCTCTACAGCTGTATCACTTCATATAGAAACCGCCATCCCTAACTTTATTGTACATGAACATCATACTGTTGCATTAAAAGAAGGAATGATTGAACTTTGCAAATATGATTATCAGCCTGTCAATGGATTCTTCCATGTCCCAGAATTGCCAGGGCTTGGGCAGGAACTGAATAACGATGTAGTGAAAGAATTTTTTGCTTACGAGATTAAATAATATTTAGCGGTGAGGGTTATCCCTCACCGCCTTTTTATATCATTGAAAATGCATTGTGCCTCTGCAGCATTGAATTTCGGCTATTATATTTACCCCTTCAATGATCTGCTCTCCGTTGATTAATACACCGCGATGTTAGTAATGTCTTCATAAGCCCCATGAGAACACCTCCATGAAGAAGCTTTTTTCCGACGAACAGATCATCAGTATTCTCCGCGAGGCTGAAGCTAGAGTTTCTGCTCGTGGGCTCTGCCGCAAGCACGCCATTTCCGACGCCACCTTTTACACGTGGCGCAAGAAGTATGGCGGTATGGAAGTACCCGAGGTTAAACGCCTGAAGTTGCTTGAGGAAGAGAACGTTAGACTCAAGATGCTGCTTGGCGAAGCCATGCCGGATAAGGAGGCACTTCAGGTGACTTTGGGGCGAAAGTACTGACGACAGACCTGAAGTGGGAAGCCGTTGAGTTTATGTGTGATGAGACCGGTCTGTTACAACGTCGTGCCTGCGGGCTTACAGGTTTGTCACTGTCGACCTGTTGCTACGAGATCCAGCGTCCGGCGGCTGATGCGCATTTACCAGGGCGTATCACAGAACTGGTACTCGAACGAAGGCGTTTTAGTTACCGGCGCATCAGGCAGTTATCACGTCGGGAAGACCTTCACGTCAACCACAAGCGGGTATATCGCATTTACCACCTTAACAGCCTGAGTGTGAAGCGCAGATGACGTCGTAAAGGTCTGGCGATTGAGTGGCTTCCGCTTCTTCGTCCGGATGCACCGAACCCGGCATGGTCGATGGATTTTGTCGTGGATGCACTTGCCAGCGGCCGTCGGATTAAGTGCCTGACTTGCGTGTATGATTTCACGAAGGAGTGTCTGACGATCACCGCTGCTTTCGGTATTTCAGGCGTTCAGGTTTCGCGTATTCTGGACAGCATCGCGCTCTTTCGTGGCTATCCGGCGACCGATCAGGCCCCGGAATTTACCTGCCGCGCGCTCGATCAATGGGTATTTGAGCATGGTATGGAGTTGCGGCTTATCCAGCCAGTTAAACCAACGGAGAACGGATTTATTGAGAGTTTCAACGGTCGCTTTTGGGATGAATGCCTGATTGAACACTTGTTCAGCGATATTCTTCATGTCCGGAAAATCATTAATGACTGGCCGCAGGCATATAACGAGTCCAGACCTCATTCATCGCTGAACTACCAGATGCCGGCTGAATTTGCAACAAGCTGGAGAAATGGAAAATTAGAAGGCAAACAAACCGACATTACTAACTGATCGTTGTATCTAATACCGGGGCCAGGTCATAAATCCCCCAATAGTCAACTAATCTTTGATAAGAATCACACTGTATCAATAATACAATTAGTGAAGGCATTTAACTATGATATGATCAACAGAACAATCATAACAAAGGCTCCTTAAGAATGATTCATGTTCCGATTCCAAAATCCGTTACTGATGTGGTTACCGATTTAATAAGAGAAATGATAATTTGCGATGAATTACATTTTGGTCAAAGAATAATAGAAGATGATTTAAAAAAAATACTCAACGTTAGTAAAACCCCTATTCGGGATGCACTTCTAAGATTAAGCATTCAAGAATGCCTAATTGATGTCAGGCCTAGAATCGGATCTTTTGTTTTTAGTATTACATCAACATTGATAGAAGAACTTGTTAGAATCAGGGTGTTACTTGAAAATGAGGCATTACGCCTTGCAATCGAAAACAATCACTCTTCATTTGTTAAATCCTTATCAAAAAACATATCCCTGCAATCTGACATGATAGAAAAAAATAATTTTTCATCTTATCGAAAACTGGATGTATCTTTTCATCGACTTTTTCTAGAATCCTGTGGTGATCTAACACTAAGGAATGCTTATAAATTGATTGATTCCAGATTTTATGCTATGCGTAACCGAATCAATTTCACACCTGAATATCAATTTAAATCCATTGCTTATCATATTGATATTTTTGAAAGCATAAGAGAAAAAAACATTGAAGAAGCATGCAGATTAAATAAATTACATATTGATGTGAGTTTTACAAAGCGTGCAAAACTTCTCCTTACAAATTTTTGCGATTAGACTTGAGGTTATTTAAATCCCTTAAGTGCTTCTGTAAATGTAGCTTCTTCTCTTCGCTTATAGATTACCATTGACCGGAGGATGTACTATCTTACGAGAAGATTAAAAAAACCTGCAATTTTACCGCCATTTCGGTGCTTCGACTTTAACGTATTAGTAGCTAATCGGCATCAATATTATCCAATATGCAAGTTAAAAACTTGCCTACCCTATCTTCTTCACTCTTCCATGCGATTAGTCAGTCCAGATCCGGCTATGCTATTTTTCGGATCTGACCGGAGAAAGAGAAGAAATAGCATAGGCTGAACATATCCATATGCCATGCATCTGCATAGGTTCGGCATACGCATATCCCTGCCATCTGCATATGCAATCCACATACATATGCAACACATCTGCCTATACTTGGCATATGTACACACCCGGTGTAATGAACACATTTAGCATATGTGCAACATATCCAGCTAGACACGGGAGATGAAACCATGAGAACCGTATCCATTTTTAAAAACGGCAACAACCGCGCCATCCGTCTGCCCCGCGATCTGGATTTTGAGGGGGTGAGCGAGCTGGAGATCGTCCTGGAAGGGGACAGCATCATCCTGCGCCCCGTCCGGCCGACCTGGGGCTCGTTTGCACAGCTGGAAAAGGCAGACCCGGACTTTATGGCGGAGCGCGAGGACGTTGTCACCGACGAAGGACGATTTGACCTTTGAACAAGACCTGGATGCTCGACACCTGTATCTGCTCCTTCATCATGCGCGAGCAGCCGGAAGCCGTCCTGAAGCGCCTAGAGCAGGCGGTGCTGCGCAACCAGCGCATCGTGATCTCGGCCATCACCTACTCCGAGATGCGCTTCGGTGCCACCGGCCCGAACGACACGGCTATCGCCGGGCACGCCATCGCCGCCAGCGCCGTCCTGGTGACAAAAAATGTGCGGGAGTTTGAGCGGGTGCCGGGTCTGGTGCTGGAAGACTGGGTTAACTGACGGCAGAAATAACGCATAAGGGACGCATATCCGCTTAGTGCCAGAAGCGGACATTGCCAGCGCACTCTATTGCCAAAATGCTGTTGGCACACTTCATATTGACATATTTAAATATGTTGATACCGTAAAGGGCATTACAACATCAAAACGAGATGTATCTATGAACGTATCTGCGATACTCAAAGCCATATCCAACGATTCCCGACGCCAGATTCTTGGTTGGCTCAAACATCCACTTGAGCACTTTACGCCTGTCACTCAGGCCGATGTGGATCTTGTGGCGACGGGGGTATGTGTGAGTCAGATAACCAAAAAGCTGGATATGACTCAGTCAACCGCATCGATCTATCTCAATACCTTACAGAAAGCAGACCTGGTGATTGCTACCCGTATCGGGAAATGGACTTACTACCGCAGGAATGAGGCTGTTATCAAGCAGTTCGCCAGGTACATCTCTGACGGTCTTTAATTTATCCATACATATTGATAATTCGCAATATGTAGATGTTTATCTTAACAAGGTACTTCTGATTATGCGTAAACTTAACTCCCCTCTTACTTTTAGACACGGCATCGAGATCCCCAACCGTGTAATGATGGCACCCATGACATCTAAAGCGGCGTCCTGGGAAGGGTATATTGAAGATGAAGACCTGGCTTTCTTTGGCCATCGTTCTAAAGCCGCGTCCATCCTGGTGACCGGCGCGACAGCGGTGAGTAAGTACGGTGAAAAATTTCCATTTCAGATGTCCCTCTATGACGACAGCTTTATCCCAGGAATGCGTCAACTTGCTGAGCGAATGAAGCGTCACGCTAATAAAGCCCTGGTGCAAATCTATCACTCGGGTTTGCGTTCTGTCGTGTCACTGGAAAAACACGGCAAGGTATTCGGGCCGAGCAACGTTAAGTTTGGTGAAATTCCTTATGAAATCACTGAACTTACCGAAGATGAAGTCTGGGACGTGGTGCGCATGTTTGGTGCTGCGACAAGGCGCGCATACCTCGCGGGTTTTGATGGCGTGGAGATTCACGGCGCTTACAGTCATCTCATTCAGCAGTTCTTCTCACCTTATTCAAATAAACGGACGGATTTTTTCGGCGGAACGCTGAAGAAGCGGATGAACTTTGCCCTGGCAATAGTGGATGAAGTGCAGAAAGTTGCCCGTGACTGCTGGGGTGAAAACTACATCGTTGGATACCGGCTTACCGAAGAGAAACGGCATGCCAACGGTGACGGCTACGGCATCGAGGAAACGTTACAGCTGATTGATGCGCTTGCCGGTAAGGAGCTGGATTACATTCAGGCCTGTGATAACAGCTTTAATGAAGCAATATCCAGCACCATTAATGGGCGAACAGTCTTTATCACTGTGCCACACACGTTCTCAGCGTCAGAAACCCAAAAAGAACTGGAGCATGCCGATATGGTTTCCCTGGCACGGGCTTGTCTCATCGAGCCTGAGTTTGCCAGCAAAATCAATGAAGGCCGGGAAAGTGAAATCATTACCGCTATCACATCGACCGCGATGGCGGAAAGCCTGCGGTGGCCGCACCGCATGATTGAATGGCTGCTTGATCCCAATGGTAGCGAAGAGGTGCCTGAAGGAATTGAATACTTCGAGCCTCTCCTTGAAACAAGCTTGAGCTAATTTTTCGCATCCACAGGAGGTTCAACCGTGAATGATCCATTATTCCACACCCTTTCATTAATGCGGGGGGCAGAGCTTAAAAACCGAATGCTCCTCGCCCCGTTAACCAACCAGCAAAGTGAGGTTGACGGCACAGCCTCACTGGCGGATTTTGAATGGATAGAACGTGTTGCGCGCGGTGGCTATAGCATGATTATGGCGTGTGCAGCCAATGTCCAGGAAAACGGGAAAACATTCAAAAATCAGCTCGGCATCTGGAATGACGATCAGCTGCCGGGTCTTCGCCGGATGGCCGACATAATACGCACACAAGGTGCGGTCTCCTCCATTCAGCTGCATCACGGTGGTTTCCGGGCGGGGTTTAACCTTAAAGGCGGAAGAAGCGTTGGCCCTTCTGATAACCTCACTTATAACGCACGCTGCCTTACCCGGGCAGAGGTACAACAGCTGCGTGATGATTTTATCGGTGCAGCGAGCAGGGCCAAAAAAGCAGGGTTTGACGGAGCAGAAGTTCACGGTGCGTTTGGCTGGATTTTGAGTCAGTTTCTCTCATACACACTGAATCAGCGCACGGATGAATACGGCGGGAACCGTGAAAACCGGGCCCGGCTTATTATTGAGATCATCGAAGGCATCCGCCGGGAATGCGGTCAGGATTTCCAGATTGGACTCAGACTGTCTTTCGAACGGTATGGGATGGACTTTGAAGATATCCTGTATGTCGCCAGAAAGTGTCTGGCAGAAGAGCTGATTGATTATCTCGACCTTGCGCCATGGGATGTGAGATATGTGCTGGAGAGCGGCGCTTATGCCGGAAAACGAGCGATAGATGTATTTTCAAGTCTGCCCCGCGGGAAGGTGAAGCTGGGCGCATCAGGGAAGCTGATGAACGCGAACGATGCCAGGAGGGTTATCGAGGCAGGGCTTGATTTTGTCATGATTGGACGGGCCGCAATCCTGGAAACGGATTTCCCCGAAAAGATCAAAAACGATCCCCATCATACATCACCATCCCTTCCGGTTACCGAAGCATATCTAAGGGAAAATGGACTCAGTAATGATTTTATAGATTACATGCGCCACTGGGATAATTTTGTAAGTGACTAACTGCGTATGAAACAGAGACCGTAACTGTTGCTGATCTAATGCGTAACGTCCGCTCTTCGCTCATAGCAGACATGACTACACTGGCATGTTATTTTGAAGTTACTTGGCGTACTGGAACCATTCAACGTGCTATGGTTATATTTTAAGGTACCTTTTTGGAACCCTCTACGAAATGAATTTAAAATAAAATTTTAAATATCAACAAGATATAATTCAAAGCACAGAGACGCCAGCCCACCAAATAATGATACGGATATGTCCGGTGAAGTACAGAAAGCCCGCACTGCGCAAGCTCTGCGGGCTTTTTTGTATCTATCCCTTCTCGCCCAGCGCCCCCTCACACGCCAGCGCCAGCACCATCAGTGCCGCCTCATCCTTCTGCACCGATAACATCTCCATCCCCACCGGCAGACCGATACGGCTTACGCCGCACGGTAACGTAATGGCAGGCAGGCCGCTGATAGCGGCCAGTTCTGGCGCGCAGCCTGGCGGCATCTTCGCCATACTTTCTGGTAACCGTTGTACGGTGGGATACACAAATCCGACGATGCGTTGCGCCTCAGCCACCTGGCAAAGGTTCTGCCGCAACAGGCGCTGAAAGCGACGCCCCGCCAGCCAGAGCGGGGTTTTCAGCGTGTTACTCGCCAGCATCTGACGTAGAAACGGCGCAAACTCCGGCAGGAAAGCGCCGGAGTCCACAATGCTTGTCAGTCCGGAGGGAGCGCCAGGCTGTTTGCTAAGCCAGTCGTCAATCGCCACGCGAAATTCATACAGACTGAGGCAGGTGGCCTGCCTCACCTCTTCAAGGAAAGGGAGTGAAACCTCCACCAGCGTCGCTCCGGCACGGCGCAACGTGTGCAGCGCCGACTGCCAGACCTCCAGCTGTACCTCATCCTCTCCCTGTAACGCGGTTACCACACCAAAGCGAACGCCTTTCAGCGAACGCACAGGAAGCGCAACCGGCGGCAGGCCATGGATCACCGCATGCAGCAAGGCGGCATCTTCAACGCTATGTACCATTGGCCCAACGGTATCTTTGCTGGGCGAGAGCGGCGCTACACCGTCCAGCTGTGAACGGCGAAAGGCAGGCCGTAGCCCCACCAGCCCGGTATAGCTACAGGGAATGCGGATAGAGCCGCCGGTATCGGTACCCAATGCGCCATCCGCCATTCCCGCCGCCACGGCCGCAGCGCATCCTCCGCTGGAACCTCCGGCGGTGAGTGTCGGGCAAAGTGGATTCGCCACATCGCCCCCCAGCGAGCTTCGCGAGCGCACATCGAACGCGAACTCGGACATATTGGCCCTGGCGAGAATAATCGCCCCCGCGCTGCGCAATCGCTGCACCACCCGTGCATCCGCTGTCGCGTTAAGTGAGGCCAGCGCCCGGCAGCCAAGAGTAATGGGCATCGGCGCGCAGGCAATATTATCTTTGACGATCAGCGGCACGCCGTGCAGGGGGCCGATCGGTTCTCCACGTCGACGCTGCTGCTGATGCTGTTCCGCCTGAGACATAGCGTCAGGGTTAACCCCGAGGATCGCGTTGAGCGCCCGGTGCTGCTGTATGACGTCGAGACGGTGGGCAATTTCCTCCGGGCAGTCGTCTGGCGGTATCAGGCGCTTCATAGTCTCAGGCTCTCTCGTGATGAAAACCGGGCAGAAGGCTGCCCGGGATACGTTTTAGTCCCGCATGCCGGTAGTAATGGCATCAATGTCCTGCGGACGCAGACGAATTTCCGCCGCCCGTCGGTGCCCCTGCATCCCCTCGGTACGGCTCTGGCGGATCGCCGGTTCTGCGATTGCCGGGATACCCTGCTCGTCAATCCACTGATGGGTACAGATTTTGACGTACGCGCCAACCCACAGACCGCCGGTATAGCGTGCCGCCGCCATCGTCGGTAACGTGTGGTTGGTGCCGCAGCATTTATCAGAGAACACCACACTGGCGTTCTGACCAATAAACAGCGAGCCATAGTTGCGGATCTTCGCCGCCGTCGCGTGCGGATCGCGGGTATGCACCTGCAAATGCTCCGTCGCCATATGGTCAGCAAAAGCAATCAGCTGCGCTTCATCTTCGCAGAGCACAATCTCACCCTGCCGGCGCCACGCCTCCCCCGCCGTTGCCGCCGTTGGCAGGCTGGCGAGCTGACGCTCAACCTCCGCCAGGGTACGCTCAGCGATATCCCGGCTGGTTGTCGCCAGCCCGACGCGGGTATGAATATCGTGCTCTGCCTGCGCCAGCATATCGGCGGCCAGAATGCGCGGGTCGGCGCTGTCGTCCGCGATAGTGAAAATCTCGCTCGGCCCGGCGAGGGCATCAATGCCGACCCGACCAAAAACCTGGCGTTTCGCTTCATTAACGAAGGCGTTGCCTGGCCCAACGATTTTGTCCACCGACGGAATGCTCTCCGTTCCCCAGGCCATAGCCGCAATGGCCTGCGCGCCGCCAACTTTGAAAATGCGGTGCGCGCCTGCCAGATGGCAAACTGCAATCATCGCCGGATGGGCGCCCGGGGGCAGACAGGCGATAATCTGTTCACAACCCGCCACCGTCGCAGGAACAATCGACATCACGGGAGCGGAGAGAATCGGATACCGACCGCCCGGCACGTAGCAGCCCACCGTCTGCACCGGGATGATCCGGTGACCGAGATGCACGCCAGGCAGCGTCTCTACCTCCAGCGGCTGCATGGTCGCCAGCTGCGCCTGCGCAAAACGACGCACCTGATTAATCGCAAACTCACTGTCGCGGCGCGTCTGGGCATCCATCCCCTCCAGTGCTTCGGCGATCTCCTGCTCGCTCACCTCAAACTGCGCGGGCACGACCTTATCAAACTGCTGCGAAAAGGCTCTTAGCGCCGTATCGCCTTCGGTTTTCACGCGCTCGATAATGGCGCTGACCTTCTCCGTCAGGGAACGATCGGCCTGCGCATCCTGCCCCTGCGGGCGCTTAATCCAGCTCACCTTATTTAACATTTACGCGTCCTCCATCTGGCCGAGTTTGATCTGCGCCAACAGCGCCAGATGGTCGTAAACCACCCACTCATCAACAATTTTTCCGTTGACGATGTGGTAGTGCGACATGCCCATCACAAACAGTCGTTCTCCGGTCGGCTTGCCCAGTTCGCCGTAACCCAGGTGATGCCCTTCGATGATCCAGCGAACGGCCACTTTGACGCCGCCTTCATCGCACGGGTTGGAACAAATATGCTGCGGCAGCCACGCGCCGTCAGGGATCATCCCCACCAGCGCCAGCGTCTGATGGGTTACCGCCGCGGTGCCGTACAGCTCTTTCATCAGCGGACCGTGCCACTGTACGTTAGGCGCATACACTTCTTTGATCTTGCCAAACATCCGGCGGTTGTAGATCTCATGCAGCCAACGCAGGCACTGCTCCTCAGTATCGGTGTGCGCAATGGAAACATCGCACTCCATCTCCGGCGGATATTGCCCCAGCATGCGGCCGTTTTCGCCGATGTCCATCACGCGGAAGCCTTTATCGAACTGCTCTTTTGCCATATTAAATGCGATTTGATCGGTGTTCAGGCCAAGCTGTTTCATTAACGACATGTTGTCGCTGACCACCCACTCCCGATAAATTTTATTCTCGTGGATCATGCAATCCGCCACGGTCCGGGTAACGAAGGTGCGGTTGGTCGGCTTGCCTAAATGGCTGTGCTGGGTATGCCGCCCGCTTCCCGTCACCAGGTGAGAGGTATAAAAACCGTCAACATCATTTCCGTTCCAGATAACCTGGGTTGCCATTCCGCGCCGTTCCGGGAAGGCAATTAAGCGTTGCAGCGTATCCTGTACCACCTGTTCACGGTTATAGAGTGTCCCCAGCGCGTTATACAGCACGCAGTTATGGGTATAGTGAGAATAAATTAAGCCGACATCGCGCTCATCCCATATTTTATGGGTGCAGCGAACGATATAATCGACAATATCGGTATAGCAGTCATCAAAGCCGCGTAATGATTGCACACGCGGTCTTTTTTCCGGTACCAGATCGAGAAAATCACGACGCTCCACCTGTAATACAGGTTCCTCTTTCAGCGATTTCACGCTGCTTTTTTCGGGTACGGCTGGTGCTTTATTTGTTGCTTCGGTGGAAGACATATAAACTCCTTCTCTGTTTTCAGACAATAAGAACCCGCACCCGTAAGTGAGGGTGAATTAAACACGGTTAATATTTGCAGCCGGAATAAGGGGGCTGCCGCCCCATTAATTAAATATTTGCGACCAAATCGCTAATTCATCGATCCCCAGGTATTCACGGAAAATTAAACCATCACGTAATTCAAGCTGACTGATACCGGTAATTGATATGGGTTTACGGGTCGGCGCACCAAATTTGCCGTAACCGTCATGCCAGGTTAACAACGACCAGCGCAATGAAAGTCGAATCGGCTCATTAGGATCTTTACGCACAATCAGGTGATGAAGTTGCGTTTCGCTGTCGGCAAATGAAGCGCGATAACCGGAAAGCTGTGCGCCAATTTCCTGTTCGCCGGTGCAGAGGCAGTGCCCCGGCGCGTACAGCGTCGCCGCCGGGTGATAGAGACCGGGCACCACGCCGCTGTTACCGCCCGCCCACATCGTTAAGTAGCGCTCAACGACCCCGGCCAGCGCCCCTTCCACGTCGTCGCCCTCGGGCCCGCCCGCCCAGCGGGCGTCCAGCGTCTCAGCAGACACAGATTCCAGCCCAAGCTGCTGGCGCATGGTCGCCAGGTTAAAAGCAAAGTCGCGGACATCCAGCCCCAGTTGCGCCACAATCGCGGCACGATCCTGAAGCAGCCACTCCTGGCGTACGGCACCATCAACACAAATGCGATCGGCCCAGGTGCGGACCCAGACATTTTTCCCCGTCGGCGGGCCAAAAAACCCCTCCCCCTGATGCTGAATGCGGGCTACGGTACGCTGCGCCGCATAGTACTCATCCCCCGGGTTCTGGCTGCACAGAATATCCTCCGTCAGCACCGCTCGCTGCGGGAAGCTGTGCATCGCCTCAAGCGTCAGGCGCATAAACTGGGAAAGCTCATGCAGCTGTTTTTCGGGGGTAGTGAAAACCACCGGCGTGGCGTAAAAATCCGCCAGCTGGCCGATATCTTTCTGCTCCCACACCACGTGCGTCAGCGTCAAAATGAACTGCTGGATAGAGTCGAATTGAGGGCTGAAGCCCCGCAATCTGGTCATGTGCGCTCCTTAGACTGGAATAGCGTTAAACCATTGGTTTCGATAACGCCGCTGCGTGGGCGACGCGCCGAGTGGCGTATCACCAGCGTACCGGGCACCGTAATCTGTTCAGGCTCTATGGTTCCGCTGTCAATTTGTTTCATTAACAGTTCCACCGTGGCATCCACCATCGCGCCGACCGGCTGCGACGCCGAGGTCAACGCATAAGAGGGCCAGCCGGAAGGGCCAATGTCGTCATACCCGACAACGGAGACCTCCTCCGGAATGCGCAAACCAAACTCATAGCGCGCCACATCCATTACCGTGACGGCCATATGATCGTTGGCGACAAAGACCGCATCCGGCGCTGGCGACGTCGAAAACAGGGTATAGGCTGCCCGGGTGGTTTGCTGAGCGTCGTAATTCCCGTGCACCACCCGCACATCGGTGATGCCATGTTCTTCCAGCGTGGAGATGAACCCGCGCTGGCGGGCAATATTGACCGGGGAATCGGCCACGCCGCCCACGTAGGCAAAACGCTTGTGCTCCCCCGCCAGCAGAAACTCGGCAATCTGCCGCGCGGCCGCTTCGTTATTACTGTTGACGCTGGAGGCCATGCCACTCTCTTCGCTGCGGTTAAACAGCACTACCGGGATCCCGGCGGCAAGGCATTCTTCAGATAACTCCAGCGACAGCGTCACCGAGGCCAGCACAATACCATCCACCCGGTACTGCATAATCTGGTCAAAAATACGGTCAACGTTGCCTTCCCGGTCGCCAACGAACAGCAGCAGGTGATAGTTCAGCGTATCCAGCTTTTGCGCCAGCGCCTCCAGCACCTGCGAGTAAAAGGGGTTATCAAAGTAAGAAATGACGACACCGATAATGCGCGAACGAGCCGTGTTGAGCGAACGGGCAATCGCATTCGGGCGATAACCCAGCTCGCGCGCTGCCTTCAGCACTTTTTCACGCGTTGCCGGCGAAATGCTGGCCCCCGGCGTGAACGTTCGCGACACCGCAGATTGCGATACCCCCGCCAGCTGAGCGACCTGTTGGGATGTGACTGCTGCAAAAGTCTTACGTTTCATTACCCCTGATTCCTTATCAACGTCCTGCCCATTTGCGCGTGCTTCAAACGCCTCAGCAAGTGGGTTTTTTTTATACTTACACCACCTTTGCATGCGTATGCAACACAAAAAATTAAAATTCTCACAACAAGATCGAGATCACTTTACAAACATGAAACCTTTTCGTAACTTCAAATATTGAATACGTATGCAAAGAGTTTTCATACCGTCAATGGTACCGGAGAGAACAGGAGTCGCCCAAAGGATTGAACCGGTAAACGTCGTCCCTGACTGGTTATAACCCATTAATTCTCAAGAGGTTCAAAACCATGTTTCAAGCACTGTTACGCCGTCGGGAAGCCCGGCTCTTTTTTATCATCAGCATCCTGTTCTTTATCTGCATCCATAGCATTGATGCATTCCTGGCCCCCATGATGATCAACCAGGGCATTGAGCCACAGATCATGGGCATCATTATGGGCGCGTCTGGTCTGGCAACCCTTCTGATACGCTTCCCGTTAGGCATTATTTCCGACGTGGTTAAAAGCCGCAGGATCTTCATCCAGATTGGCCTGCTGCTGCCAATTATCGCCTGGCCGATTGCCTGGCTTGAACCCAATGCCATTACGCTGTATCTGGCGAAAGCGGCAGACGGCGTCACGGCGGCGACCTGGGTGCTGTACAACATCCTGTTCATGCGTTACTTCGGTCGCAACGAAGCCCCTGCCGCCGTCGCGCTGCTGGCGCTTGCAGGGCCCATCGGCGTGTTTCTCGGCAACTGTATTGGCGCGGTGCTGATTCACTATTTCGCCAATAACATCGCCTTTTTTGTCTCCTGCATCTCCGCCCTGGTGGCGTTGATCCTGACGACCCGCATTCAGGACGTGCACGACCCGGTTCAGGCCCCCACGCTTAAAGCCTGCATTACCGGCGCGCGCCAGCAGCTGGCCGACCGTTCCGTCTGGCTGATTGGCATTCTGGCGACCGTCGTCATTCTGGTGCCCTTCGCCACCCGCGACACGCTGACGCCGGTCTATGCCGAGCAGCTTGGCGCCCGGGCGGGGATCCTCGCGCTGCTGGGTAACATTCACCTTCTTTTTTACGGGCTGGCCATCGCCCTGTGCAGCTCGGTGTTTTATCAGCGACTTGGGCTGGTAAAAACCGCCGTGCTCGGCATCGTTTTACAGGTGATATCCACTTTCGGCATTCCCTTCACCAGCAATATCTATGTTATTTACCTGTGGCAGGCGCTGGCGGGGTTCTCGTTCGGTATGGCCTTTGCGGCATTCATGTCGCTCAGCGTAGTGAATACCTCGTCTGATGAACAATCCACGCGAATGGGGCTATTCCAGACCATTTATTCCTGCGGCATGTTTGTCGGGCCGGTAATGATGGGCGTAATGATGCAACATATTAACCTGTCGTCCGGTTATATATTGATTGCCGCCCTTTCCGTTGTGGCCGCTATTGCCACGCCGCTGTCCGCTCGATGGGTATATGCCCGTAAAACGCAAACCTCAGCCCAATTATTAAAAAACGGTGCGTACGCTGCCGCGCCGGATCAATAACCCTTTCTGAAGTAAATACCCTTTCCCGGCTCGCCGGGAGGACAACTGACATCTGAAAAAGGTAAGGAGAAGCGAGTGTCCTGGAAATTAAAAACCGGTAAATCTACCGAAGAGCGCCAGCAAGCCAACCAGCAAATAAGAGAAACGGTTGAACAAATACTTGCGGATATTGAAAAACGCGGAAATAAAGCCATTCGCGAATTATCCATTAAATTCGATCGTTATGACCGTCAGGATTATCGTCTGACGTCCGCGGAGATTGACCGCTGCATAAAACAGTTAAGCCGTCAGGATATTCAGGATATTGAATTCGCCCAACAGCAGGTCGCGAATTTTGCCCGCGCGCAGAAAGAATGTCTGCGGGACCTGGAAATTGAAACGCGTCCCGGCGTTATTCTCGGGCATAAAAATATTCCGATTAACGCCGTGGGATGTTACGTGCCTGGCGGAAAATATCCCCTGCTCGCCTCCGCGCACATGTCGATCATCACCGCCAGCGTGGCGGGATGCTCAAGAATTATCAGCTGTGCCCCGCCGTTTAACGGTCAGCCCGCCCCGGCGATCGTCGCGGCGCAAAAAATGGCTGGCGCAACGGAAATCTATGCCCTTGGTGGCATTCAGGCGATAGGCGCCATGGCGCTGGGCACGGACTCGCTGGCACCGGTCGACATGCTGGTCGGCCCCGGTAACGCCTTCGTCGCGGAGGCCAAACGACAGCTGTTCGGCCGGGTAGGTATCGATCTGTTTGCCGGTCCGACGGAAACGCTGGTGATTGCCGATGACACCGTTGACGCGGAAATGTGCGCCACGGATCTGCTGGGCCAGGCCGAACACGGCGTCACCACCCCTGCCATCCTGCTGACGAACTCGCTCCAGCTTGCCAAAGAGACGCTCAGCGAAGTGGAACGGCTGCTGGAAAAGCTCCCTACCGCCGACATTGCCCGCCAGTCGTGGCAGGACTACGGGGAAATCATCGTCTGCGACAGCTACGATGAGATGCTGCTGGAGGCAGATCGTATCGCTTCCGAACATGTTCAGGTGATGACCAACCGGGACGACTGGTTCCTGGCTAACCTGACCAATTACGGCGCGCTGTTCCTTGGACCACGTACTAACGTGGCCTACGGCGATAAGGTGATCGGCACCAACCACACCCTGCCCACGCAGAAAGCCGCACGTTATACCGGCGGCCTGTGGGTGGGCAAGTTCATGAAAACCTGCACCTTCCAGAAAGTCCTCAGCGACGAAGCCACCGCCGAAATCGGCAGCTATTGTTCGCGTCTGTCGCTCCTGGAGGGGTTCGCCGGACATGCCGAGCAGGCCAATATTCGCGTGCGCCGTTATGGCCAGACGGAAGTTCCCTACGCCACACCGGCCCCGGTCAGGGAAAAGGTGTAAGCCATGACGCTTTTGCAAACGCCCTCTTTCACCCTGCACGGCAAACGCGCGCTGGTGACCGGCGGGTCAAGAGGGATTGGCTTCGCTGCCGCCGTCGCCCTCGCACAGGCAGGGGCAGAGGTCTGGATTGCCGCCCGGGGCCGCGAGGCGCTGGCGCATGCCGCAGGTCTGGCAGCGGAACACAGCCTCGCATTTCACCCGCTGGAACTGGATATTACCGACGCTCAGGAGGTGGAGCGTGTGCTGACAACGTTGCCCACGCCCGACATTCTGGTGAACAGTGCCGGGCTGGCCCGCCACCAGCCGTTTCTTGAGGTAAACGAGGAAAATTTCGATGCGGTGATGGCGCTTAACCTGCGCGCCACCTTTTTTGTCAGCCAGCGCGTGGCGCGCAGAATGCGGGCGGGCGGTAAGGGGGGATCGATTATTCACATCTCATCGCAAATGGGACACGTTGGCGGCCCCGAGCGTAGCGTGTACTGTGCCTCCAAATTCGCGCTTGAAGGGTTAACCCGAACGATGGCGCTGGAGCTGGGCGATGCGGGGATCCGCGTCAATACGCTGTGCCCGACCTTCATTGAAACCGACCTGACGCGTTCGTCGCTTGCCGATCCGGCGTTCCGCCACTACGTGCTGGACAATATCAAGCTGCGCCGGTTAGGCAGGCTGGAGGACATTATGGGGCCGGTGGTGTTCCTCGCCTCAGACGCCGCCGGGCTGATCACCGGCAGTGCCCTGATGGTTGACGGCGGCTGGACGGCTACGTGAGGGATGCAATGGAATATCCGCTTCTGGACAATACCGATCTGCCGCTGGTGCTGCTTGGTGGCACCCTGTGTAACGCCCGGCTCTGGCAGCCCCTTATTGAAAGGCTGAACATCTCAGCGGTGCTGTGCATCACGCTGACGGGCGCAGAGTCCGCGCCGCAGGCGTCACGGCGGTTATTAAAGGTTCTGCCGCCGCGCTTTCTGCTGGCGGGCTTTTCGCTCGGCGCGATTGTCGCGCTGCAAATGGCCGCCGACGCGCCAGAAAGAGTGAACGGGCTGACGCTGATTTCCGTTAATCCGTTGCCCGTTGCGCCAGAAACCCTCGCTTCACGCCGGGAAGCGGTACACACCGCACAGGCGCGGGGCCTGGCCGACTGGCTGGTCTCCTCGCTGTGGCAGAGCTATGTCACCCCGTCACGTCTGTCCGATCGGATCCTGCAAGAGACTATTTGCCGAATGGCGCAAGAGTGCGGCATTGAGACCTTTGCCGGGCAAACGGAAATGGCCATTCACCGGCAGGACAACCGGACTGCGTTTAACGCCCTCGACTGCCCCACATTACTTCTAAACGGCGCGCAGGACGTTATCTGCACGCCTCATCATCATCAACTACTGGCAGCAGGCAATGCGAACGTGACCAGGCATACGGTGGAGGCTGGCGGGCATTTTATTCCGCTGGAAACCCCGGATGAGATCGCGCCGCTGCTGCGTCAGTGGATAACGGAGTGCATACAGTGCGCAAAAACAGTTTAAAGACCGCATTTCTGGAAAATACCCCGATCGTTAACGGCTGGCTGGCAATCCCCTCCGGGTATAGCGCGGAAATTATGGGCCATCAGGGTTACGACGCCGTCACCGTCGATTTGCAGCACGGCATGATTGATTTTGCCAGCGCGTTGTCGATGCTACAGGCGCTATCGGCCACGCATGCCGTGCCGCTGGTGCGGGTGGCAGATAACGATCCGGCGCAAATCATGCGCGTATTAGACGCAGGAGCCTACGGCGTAATCTGCCCGATGATCTCCAGCGCGGAACAGGCTCGCCGTTTTGTCGCGGCCTGTCGCTATCCACCGCTGGGGGTTCGCTCCTTTGGTCCGGCCAGAGGTCTACTCTATGGCGGCAGCGATTATCCACAGCACGCCAACGACGAGATCCTGACGCTGGCAATGATCGAAACCCGCCAAGGGCTGGCGGATCTTGACGCCATCCTTGATACCGAAGGGCTGGACGGTGTGTTTATTGGCCCCAACGATCTCTCGCTGACGCTGACCGGCAGTGCCAGCGCCGAATCCCAACATCCCGAAATGCTTGCTGCTATTGAGCGGGTGATTCACTGCTGCCGCCAGCAGCAAAAGATTGCCGGTATTTTCTGCACTTCCGGCGCGGCCGCGGCAGCGCGTATTGCTCAGGGTTTCCAGTTTGTTACCCCTGCAAACGACGTTATGCAGCTGGGTCGCGCCTCACGTGAAGCCATTGCCCTCGCCCGCGGCAACGCCATCCCTACCACCGGTGCATCCGGTTATTAAAAGGAGAAATGATGAAAACTATCCATCTTACCCAGAGCCAGGCACGAACACGGTTAATCGCCCCCGACGATATGGTCTCCTGCAATCTTGCTTTTATTGATTGCAAGCTGCCCGGCTCGCATCTCAAACAAAACTATTCCTTCATCGGCCCGGGTGTAACCCAGTCCAGCGAGCAGGTCGTCAATATTCCCGAGCCGCACGGCTTTAACATTGGCGCGGCGGCTATGCCAAAAGGGGTGACGAATAACCTGCATCTGCATTTCACCGCAGAAGTGTTCCTGATCCATGAAGGGACGTGGCGTTTTCGCTGGGGCGCCAACGGCGAGCATGAAGCTGAATTTAGCGCGCCCACCATCCTCTCAATACCGACCTGGATCTTCCGCGGTTTCACCAACGTCAGTAAAGAAGATACCTGCGGCATGGTATTTACCGTGCTCGGCGGGGACAACACGGGCGGCATCATCTGGCACCCGTCAGTGCTGGCGGCCGCCAGCGAGTACGGTATGTATCTCAGCAAGGATAATATGCTGATTGCGCAGGAGCCAGGTGAGCCAACGCCCGATCCCGCCGCGCTGCTGACGCCGCTGTCAGAGCAATATATTGCCGGTCTGCGTGACTACAGCGTTGAGGAGATGCGCCAGCGTGCGGTAACCGGCGATGACCGCCGCTGGTCAGCACAGGGACTGCTGGATTCGGTGCTGCCGGGACACGGCGGCGAAATTGCGCCGGTTATCGGTTTCGGCATTTCACAGGATCGGGATTCCGCTCCCGCTATCCTGAGCCCGCACGGTTTTTCCGTCGAATGGTTGCGTCTTGCTGACGACCACATTGTCGGTCGCCATCTCTGCCCGGATATTCAGGTGATCATGGTCTTTAAAGGCCAGCTGGAGGTGACCTGGAACGAGGCGGGTAAGGAAGTCAGCATTATCGCCCCGGAACGTTCGGTGATCTCCATTCCGGCAAACAGCTGGCGCCGCTACCGCGCGGTTGATGGCAATGTGGAGTTTATTCTGACGACCCGGGGCGATCAGCGTAAGCGCCTCTACTGGGACGAGGCGATCCTGCACGAGGCGAGAGAACACAATCGCTGTATCGATCCTGATGGCTACGTGGCGGATGCCGACATCCTGCCAGCCACGGCCCGTCGGGCCGGTGCGATACTGGCAAAATGGCTGGCGGAGGCCTGACTGGGCTTGTGCTCGTCATCACGATACTGGCGCAGATTGATCACTGCGCCATTGTGAATACCCACATACAGCCCTGATCGGACCTTCTTAAACGTCACAATTATCCGACCATCCTCTTCTCCAGAACGGTGATATTTTTCCCTGCAATATTTTCCACCGTGAAATTATCCACATACAACAAAATGAGTTTCAGTCCTCTGCCGCTTTCAGCCAAAAGAGAGGCATCGAACGTCGCGTCGTCACGCACCGCCGCGAGACGTTCAGCGGGAAATTTATCGCCATCGTCCGTAAAACGCAGCGCCGCGTCCGAGACGGTAACGATGAACTCCACGGTGAAGCAACGTTCCGGATCCTCATGTAGCGCATGACGAATAATGTTGGTAGCCGTTTCACAGGCGGCGAGATCGAGCGCAAAGCGCCAGTCATCGCTAACGGACAGCGAAGCCATCTGACGCTCAAGCCATGCCGCAAGCGGCGAGACGGAGGTTAACGTGGCGGGAAAAGTAATGTCGTTAGCCACAGTCAACTCACTGATTTAGATGCGAAAGTGCCGTAGCGCGATCCGGGCAAATGCGAAATATGCGATCCATACGGGTCAGGGTGAACATGTTGCGTATACCGGGGTTCAGCGCACACAGCATCATTTCACCTTTACCATTCATCATCTTCAGCAGGGAAACCAGTGCGCCAAGGCCGCTGCTGTCGATAAAATCGATTTTGCTGAAATCGACTATCAGGGCTTTACGATCCACCCCAATCTCCCGGGCAATAGCTTCCTTAAATACCGCCGCCACCGAGGCGTCCAGTCGGCGCACCGAAGGCGTCATAATGTTTACGTCGTCCAGTCGGTCTGTATCAATGTTCATCGTTTACTCCTGTACGCTCAATCACTAATAAGGAAACATCGTCCGCCATGGCCTGCTGTTCACGGTATTTTCCGCTGCGCCAGCGTATAAGATGCTGCGCAAACTGCGGTAAGAGCCGTTCCAGTGCGAGCGTGGCGTCATCCTGAAGCCGACGCTGCAAACGAGCCTGACCAAACTGTTCGTTGTCAGGATTTTCACACTCGGTGATGCCATCACTAAACAGGCAGAGGCGCTCACCCGGCGCCAGCGAGAAGCTTACGTCTGACCAGCTGAGATCCGGCATCAATCCTACCGGCGCGCCGCCTTCACCTACCGTCCTGACCTCGCCGCCAGGGTTCACAATGAACGGCGTAGGATGCCCGGCCTGGCAAAGCTTGCCTTCACCTGTTGTCAGGTCGATAACACCGTAAATCATGGTGAAATAACTCATTATCTCAACCTCTTCGCTGCAAAAGCGACCATTCAGGATCCGAACGACTTCCGCAGGGGAAGCAACGTCGCTATCGTCCGCAAACAGAAAACGCTCTACCGCCCTGCCATGCAGAAACTGACGGGCCACGGCAAGTGACATCATCGCCGCACCAACGCCGTGCCCCGACACATCTACACAGTAGAATCCCAGGTGATTGTCCAGCGGGAAGACATTGAAAATATCGCCGGACACCCAGGCTGACGGCAAAAAAATCCAGTCTGCAAAGTAATCCCGGTAACGCAACTGATGCGCAGGCAGAACCGACTGCTGGATCCGCGCCGCCACTTCAAGGTCTTGCTCTATCTGCCTTAACGCCTCACTGAGACGTGCATTACGCGTAGCAAGCGTGGCCTCAAGGGACAGAACCCGTGCCCCCGCGTGCAATCGCGCCCGCAGCTCACTCTGCTCGACCGGCTTGTTGAGAAAATCATCCGCACCGGCGTCAAACCCCACCGTCAGATCGCCCGGCTCTTCGCGTGCGGTAAGCAAAATTAAATAAACATAATGTCCGAACTGACGGCTGCGAACCTCCCGGCACAACGTCAGGCCATCCATTTCCGGCATATCCCAGTCGCTGATCACCAGGCTGACTGGCTGGTTTTCGAGGATCTCAAGCGCGGCAACGCCGTTCTCCGCCTCGTAGACGGTATACCCCCACTGCGTCAGCATTCGGCTAAGCAGGCGACGATAAACCAGTGAGTCTTCAACTATCAGGACGTGCTGTGACAACATACGCCCTCCTAAAGCGGTAAGAACCAGATGACGCTGACGGTGCCTTCCCGGAATTTACCGCTGCCGCTCTGGTGACCGGGGTAACGGGTGCCGGAGTAGTTAGCATACTGAACAGAGAATGAACCTGGCGTATAACCCGCATAGCCAAAACTATAGCTGTAGTCGCCGTTCCAGGGCTGTTGCTGGCTGCTGTCCGGAAACCAGAACGCCGTGGCGCGCACGAAGAAGTGCTGCTTAAAGGTATAACCACACCCGCCCAATACCACGTTCTTGTTTTTGCGGATATCGTTGCTGTCCAGATCGTAATAACGCGGAACCCAGCTGTAGCCCATCTGGCAAATGATAGAGTCGCCTTTGTTAATCAGGAGCGTATTCTCTATCGGTTTCGGCAGTGAAAATTTATACGCCAGCGTCACGGCCCCCTGCTCAAAATAGGTGTGGCGACGGTTTCCTGACGTCCAGAAGCGGTTATCCCCGTAATTGCTGTACACCAGGCTGAAAGTGTTGGCATGCCAGTCATCATAGCCAAAACTGTAACGAAAATCGGCCGTGTAGCGGCTGGTGTCCGTCACCGGCAAACGCGATGTCACGTTCGCAAACCAGTAACTGTAGGGTGAGTATTGCAGGCTGAGATTAAGCGTCTGGTTGTATTTACGTTTCTGCTCTGCGGTGTCCGAGCTGTTAGGGATAGTCATCCACTGCTCTTTTAGTCCCGAACTAAAGCTCAGCGCGCCAGAGAAGACGTCTTCATTACCGGAGAACAGGCGACCCCAGCGGCTGGTGAACACGCCAGCCTGCACCGGCTCGCCGTTCTTGTCACGTAGTGAATCCGCATCGTCCTTCGGCGCCGACTCTGCGCCAGTGGCAACGCACAGCAGTGCGCAGGTCAGCAAAAATTTATCCCGCATCAGCCCTTCCTTAGT
Organism: Enterobacter sp. BWH52; assembly: GCF_001037565.1. NCBI lineage: Bacteria > Pseudomonadati > Pseudomonadota > Gammaproteobacteria > Enterobacterales > Enterobacteriaceae > Enterobacter > Enterobacter sp. BWH52. Next base: position 3,510,830 of record NZ_KQ089854.1, read on the forward strand.
TAGGTATCCAGCGCGCGGCGACGTTATATTTCGCCATCAGCCACAGCACGCCCAGCGCCGCAGCGTGAATGAAGGTGTTCACTATCCAGTCCTGGCGCCACAGATCGAACGTGACGAACTGGCTTATCAGAAATACGACGTAGACATGCAAAATAAAGGTATAAAGCGAATGTTGACCCAGCGGAATAAGAAACCAGCCTGCGAGGCGATACAGGGGCAGCCAGCACCAGGTCAGCACCAAATAGACGGTCACCATCAGACAGATATCGTTAAGTACCCTGACGGGCCCAAGGCCATTTTTTGCCGCCCAGGTATGATAAAAAGCGTTGAAGTCCTCCGGCGAGAGGCTGTGCATTAGCAGTGCGGGCGGCATAAACGGGTTGGTATGGTTCTGGGCGATAAAGCCAAGAAGCAGCGCAATTATCACCAGCGCCACGAGCACGACCTTACCGGCGGGCGTACGGGCAAAAGAGATCAAATCCTCTTTGTACCAACCGCTGCACATACCCAGCACGAAAATAAACTGCCAGGCCAGCAGCGGAAACGCGAATTCAAACTGAGACGGCGTAGCGCGTACCGGCCACATCTGCCAGCCGCCGTAGACGAGCAACGATAAACCCAGCAGCCAGTAGACGTATCCTTTCTGGAGCATCCCCAAAAACAGGGGGCTTAACAGCAGAAGAAAAATATAGAGCCCAAGGATTTGCGTTTGATGAGGGCCAATTTGCAGGTAGAGGACAATGTTAAACCAGGTTTCTTTAATTTGCGGCGTCACCGGATACAGTGACCAGGTTGTACCTGAGTAACGATCGGTAAAATGGGTCACCTCAAAGACGTTAATAAACGGCAGATATCCTAACAGTAAAAATGAAAGAATAATGATGATATTTATCCGATATATTTTCCATGCACGCAGATAAAGTCCCCAGGATATAGTCAACAATACTGCTTTTTGCAATCTTACACGGTTTAACATTCCCAGCATAAATCCTGAAAGGATCACAAAACCCTCAGCGCCGGTGACCAGACCAAACCTTTCCCAGGTAAATATATTAAATATCGACATCACTTCCGTGTGCGCCACCACCATCATCACTAAGGCGATACCGCGCATAAAATCAATACGTAAATCACGTTTATCCGACGCGATGTAACGCCATGTCGTTGGTTTTTCAACGTCTTTATTTATAAGCACAGGCGCAATCTGGCTCATGGGGCGTCGCGTTCTCCATGCTAAAAAGTTTCTTGTATTTTATTTAGATAGCGTAAACAAAAGCATCTGGCAATTTTTGATAACGCTTCAAATATTATTAAGCGTAGTTAACAGTTATTTTAGCGCGTGTAAACAATCGAGTTTTAACCTCTCTGGAATTATTTCCTCCGCCATCTACACTTACTTTACTTTTTGTTTACGGACGTTATTTTCCGTTTTGCGCTCCCTGTCAGTAACGGGTCTGTAATTAATAACTATCGTGGAAACAGGATATCCTTCTCTATGGATTTTTATTTTACCCGTTTTGAACATCGCCAGCCGCCTGAACCGCTTAAGACACCGCGATGGGTCATGTTAACATGGCAGGTATTGGCGGTTGCCTCGCTGATTTTAGGCGCTAATTATATTTACTGGCGCTGGACAGCTTCCTTAAATACCGACGCGCTGTGGTATGCCATTCCATTGGTGCTGGCTGAAACCCTGGCCTGGATCGGCACAGTGCTATTCACCATAAACCTGTGGAAAGAAGACGATCCGCCGCAAAATCCGCCCCCGATTGAGATCAATGATTGCCTGCGCTCCGAAGACGCGGAAGCCTCAAGACCCATCAAGGTCGATCTTTTTATCGCAACCTATTCAGAAGATGTTGAGCTGGTCAGGCTTTCAATTCGGGACGCCATGAAGATGGATTACCCCGGCCCGCTGGACTACAAGGTGCACGTGCTCGATGATGGCCGGCGTCCGGAGATGAAAGCCGTCTGCGATCAGGAAGGCGCAAACTACATCTCCCGCCAGACCAATATTGGCTTTAAGGCCGGTAACTTGCGAAACGGACTTGAGCAAACCGACGGTGATTTCCTGATCATTTGCGATGCCGATACCCGGGTCTTCCCCACTCTGCTCAGCCACACGCTGGGCTACTTTCGTGACCCTGACGTGGCCTGGGTTCAGACACCGCAGTGGTTCTTCGACCTGCCGGAGGGGGAAAACCTCGCGCGCTGGCTTGGGCGAAAAGCGGGCAAAACGGGATACGGGCTCGGATGGCTCGCCCAGAAGTTCATCGGGCCAGTAACCATCGGCCGCGATCCCTTTTTTAACGATCCGCGCATGTTTTATGACGTCATTCTGCGACGGCGAAACTGGGCCAACGCCGCCTTCTGCTGCGGTGCGGCCTCTATACACAGGCGCGAAGCGGTAATGCAGGCAGCGCTGCGCAGCTACGTCTGGACGATAGAAGAAGAGATCGATCGCCACACGCGGGATATACGCGATCCCGTCATGCGTGAAACCCTTCAGGACGCCATGCGTCCTCACGTGGCCTTCGACACAGAACTTACGCCCTATAAGTTTCACGTTTCAGAAGATATTTATACCTCCATCCTGCTCCACGGCGATGCCGCCCGCCGCTGGCGCTCGGTAATGCACCCGCGGATTGAATCGAAAATGCTCTCACCGCAGGATATGCTGACGTGGATGATCCAGCGCTTCAAATATGCCGCGGGTTCACTGGATATTCTGTTCCATGACAATATTTTCAGCCGCCGCCGTTTTAAGCTCTCTTTGCCGCAAACGCTGATGTACGCCACCACCTTCTGGTCCTATCTGGCCTGCGTGTGGAACACTGTTTTCCTGATATCGCCCATTGTGTACCTGTTTACCGGCATTCCGCCTGTATCAGCCTGGTCTGAACCCTTTTATCTTCATTTTTTGCCCTTTTTTATTGTTTCGGAGCTGGCGTTTATGTTCGGCACCTGGGGAATATCAGCCTGGGATGGCAGAGCATCGTATCTCTCATTCTTCTCCATGAATTTGCGCGCGCTCAACACAGTCCTGCGCGGAGAGCAGATCAAATTCCACGTTACCCCCAAAGAGAGGCAGACGGGACGGTTTCTATACCTGGTGAAACCGCAAATCGCCATCGTCGTGCTCACGCTGGCGGGGCTGATTTGGGGCGGTATTCAGGTTGCACGTGGGCAGGTTGACGATCCGTCCGGCTACGTTATCAATATCTTCTGGGGTGCAGTCAACATTGCCGCCATGCTGCCGCTGATCTTCGCCGCCATGTGGACCCCGGCTGAAGAAGAGGTGAGCGAATGAGAAAACGCGACGCACTTTTGTCAGCCCGCAGCTACCTCACCATTCTGCTCGGCTTTCTGCTGGGATTCGCTATTGTCGTCTGGGTTGAAAAACAGATGCCGACACGCGTTGAGAGCAGCGCAGGGATATCGCTGAGTAACGATTTCCCACCCTTGCCCGCTCCGCGTGAACTGACATTCGAAGAAGCCATCTGGGCGCGGGTGGCCTGGCAATATTATGTGAACAACACGCAGCCGAATGGCCTGGCCAACGCGCACGACGGTGAACCCTGGCTCAGCCTGTGGAGCACCGGCAGCTATCTTTTTGCGGTTGCAGCCGCCAGGCAGCTCAACGTTCTTACTTCCGAGGAGTTTGATGAACGCATCGCGGCCGCACTGGCGGCCCTCGCAAGCCTTCCACTCAATCCTCAGGGGCTGCCCGCCGCCTATTACCATGCCGACACACTTGAGACCCTGGGCATACCGGACGCCTCGGCTATCGGCATGGGCCGCCTGCTTAACGCCCTGCAAACGCTGCTGTGGCGCTATCCTCAGCACGCTGGCGCCGTACGCAATCTGCTCGATCGCTGGAAGATGGGCGCCCTGATTGCCAATAACACCACCAGCCAGGCCGCGGTCCCGCTCCACCATTGGGCGCTGGCGACGGACGAGCCGAGAAACAGCTTCGGCTATCGTCTTTATGCAAGCCATACGCTTCGGCTGATCGACAGCGCGGCGGGACTGGCCGTGACGAATCCACCAGAAGGGCAGCAGATGATCGACATCGACGGAATAATGGTGCCCGACGAGGGGCTGCGTACGCCGTGGGGTCGCCAACCTTCGCTTATCAGCCTTCCCTATTTATTAACGGGGCTTGAGCTGGGTTTTGATGCGCAGAGCGCAGAAATCACATGGCGCATAATGCAGATCCAACAGCGTCGACATAGCCTTCGGGTCCGCAAGCCGCCGATCAGCACCGATTACGCCGAGCCCGCGCCGGATTACGTCAACGATCTGCCCAATCGCCAGCCGCTGCAAAATAGCGCTCTGCTTGACGCCACGCCGGAGCAAACGGCGATGACTTCGACCCGCACCGCCTTTGCCTGGTACGCCCTGTTCCGCAACGGCTGGAGCGAAGCACTGCGCCAGCAGGTGCAAAAGCTACAGGTACCAGGCAAGGGCTGGCAGCGCGGGCTTAACCTCAACAGCAGCGTGAACGAGATCGTTGATGCCGATACCAATGCGGTCGTCCTCGAAAGCCTGGCGTACATTGCGCACGGTCAGATGCTTTGTCTGGCCTGCCCTGGCCCCGCCACTCCCCAAACCTCTTCAGCAGGAGCGAAGCCATGAAGCTGAAATCAATACTCTTTTTTCCTCTTCTGGCCGGGCTTGTGGCGTGCTGGCTCTCACTCTCTGCGGCACAGGCAGCGGCTGGACTTCCCGCTTCTGATTACCCACCGCGTAGCGGCGAACTCACGCCTCGCGAGATGACTATTGCCAAAAACGCCTGGCAATATTTCGTTGCTAACTATCAGCCCACAACCGGCCTGGTAAATGCCGTTAATAAATACCCCTCAACCACTATGTGGGACAGCGCCTCTTATATGGCCGCGATGACGGCCGCAAGGGAGCTGGGGATTATTGATAAAGCTGAGTTCGATCGCAGAATGCTGAAATTACTCGCTACCCTGAACAAACTGGATTTATTCCGCAACGAACTGCCCAATAAAGCCTATAACACCATCACAGGTCAGAAGGTTAACTACCAGAACAAACCTGGCGAGATTGGCTTCTCGGCGCTGGACATCGGCAGGATGTTGATCTGGCTGAAGGTCATTAAGGAGCGCTATCCGGAATACAGCAACAGCATTGATAACGTGCTGCTGGGATGGAACTTCACCAACGTCATCAACCCCTGTGGAATGATGTACGGAGCCTACCTGGAAAATGGCCAGCCAAAGTACGTGCAGGAGGGGCGGCTGGGCTACGAAGAGTATGGTGCAGCGGGCTTTGCGCTGTGGGGCTTTGGCACCTGTCAGGCCAGCCAGCCTCAGCCCTACGAGCTGGCTGAGATCTACTGCGTAATGGTGCCTTATGACTCGCGCGATCCGCGCCTTACCAGCCAGCATAATTACGTCGTAACCGAATCCTATGTGCTTTACGGCCTCGAATTTGGTTTCGACAAACCGACGGACAGGGAAAACAGCCCGCGTGACTACACCCATCCGTGGATGAAAAACTTCGCCGACAGGGTTTACCAGGCTCAGGAGAATCGCTACGCCATCACCGGTATTTTATCTGCTCGCTCTGAGCATCAACTCGATCAGTCACCCTACTTCGTCTACGACACCGTCTTTAGCGACGGCTTCAACTGGAACACCATCACCGATAAAGGCGTGTACGTTCCCAATACGGCCGCCGTCTCTCTGAAAGCGGCGCTCGGGATGTGGGTTCTCTGGAATTCGCCTTATACCGACCGCCTGCTGGACGCCATTGAAAACGCCAACGAGGCGGGCAAAGGCTACTATGAAGGGCTGTACGAAAACGGCGACGGCCCCATCAAAGAATTCACGGCCAATAACAACGGCATCATGCTTGAAGCATTGCTGTTCAAAAAAGAGGGCAAGCTGTTGCAGTTCAACAGCGATAATCCCAAAGATCCCCACTTTGCCCCTTCCCTGTGGGAAAAAAAGCTGGTGGATCTCTTTGAGCCTAATAATGCCTCGCGCAACCGTCCATTCCTGAACAGTACGCCCGCAGTGAAGACATGGTGTGAACAAACCGGGACCACTCTGCGCACCAAACCCGCTTGCCAGGCCTGTCAATGTGCTACCTGTAATACGGACGAGCCTGTGAAACTGCCGCCGGTGACCGCACAATGCTTAAGACCTTAGCCCGCTGGCTGGCTGCCGCCGTCCTCATTCTTATTATCGCCTTCGCCCTGTTCAGCTGCGAAAGCGCAGGGTGGCGCTGGCTGACCAAAGGCGGCTGGCACACCACCGCTCGCATCAGTAGCCTGACCCCGCAGGAGCGGGAGTGGGCGGGTATCGCCTGGCGCTATTTTGAGAATAACACACAGCCTCAGACAGGGCTGGTCAACGGTAGCGATAAACAGCCACGCGTTACGCTGTGGCAAATGGGCGATACGCTTATCGCCCTGCTGGCAGCCCGCGAGCTGGGTCTGATCCAGGCGGCCGAGTTTGATGCACGGCTGACGCGCCTGCTCGGAACACTCAATCGCCTGACGCTGACCGAAACCCGCACGCCAGGCAGACTCTATTCCAGCCGTACGGCCACGCCCATCGATTTCACAGGAAAACCGGCGCAGCGCGGATGGTCGGCGAAAGATATGGCGCGGCTGATGCTGGCCCTGCGTCTCACTGCCGAGCGAGCACCTGAGTACCGCGAATATCTGGAAAAGATCATCCTGCGCTGGAATTTTTGTCCGGTGGTGGATAAAGACGGGGAGCTGTGGTCTGCGTCCGAGCAGAACGAACAGCTGTTGGTACGCGACGAACTGCGGCTGGGTGAAAGCGAATATGCCGCCAGCGCGTTTCGGCTGTGGGGATTCCCGGCGGGCAAGGCATTTTCCCCGCCTTCCCAGAACGTCATCATGTACCAGCGCAGCCTCGCCGTTGACGCGCGCGATCCAAGAACAACCTGGCAGCCATCGCTGCTCTCCACCCTCCCCGCGATGCTCCCGGGTCTGGAGTTTGGCTGGCAGGCTCCCGGAGTGGCCGTCGATATTCAAAAAAGGCTGCGCGCCCGGGCCGAAGGAGTATGGCTCAGCCAAAAAACGCGCTGGGAGCACGACGGCATACTCACCGCACGCGCCGATTTTTACCTCTCTCAGGCGCCATGGCACGTCGAGGACACCGTCTGGGGAAATGGTTACGCCTGGAATACGTTGGGCGATGACGGTAAAAGCTATCCCCGGCTGGCACAGGTGACCACCAAAGCGGTCTTCATGCTCTGGACGCTGTGGGAAAACGAATATACCGATGCCCTGATGGCTATAACCCGACACCTGAATAACCCGCAACAGGGCTGGTTTGAGGGCCGCGTTGAGGCCACCGGCGATATCAACCCGACGCTAACCCTCTCGACGAACGCCATGGTGCTGGAAGCGCTGCTGTACAAACACAACGCCGGACCGCTGTTTGAAAACGGCCTTGTGAAGAATGATGGCTATTTTGCCCGCCGCACGTCGGATCCTTTCAATCCGCCCGGCCTCTGTCTGCCCGGCGAACGTGCCTTGAGGGCCGCACCATGAAATTTTATCGCGATCTCTTTGACGCCAGCCTGAACCGCGTCCTGCCGGAGAATGATAAACGGCACTTTTTTGAAACGTTCTGGGAAACGTTTATCCATATGTCACCGGAGACAGAACAGCACTTTGCCCGGGACCAGGGCGGAGATGGCCAGCAGACGATCTTCAAGAGCTTTTTCGCCATGCTTGCCGTTGACGGTGCGCTGTTTGTACCCGATTTTCTGGAACGCCTGGCGCGGGAGCAGAGTGATGAAGGACTAGGCCTGCCACCGCGATTTTTCGGCCTCTGGCGGGAGGCAATGCTCAGGACCGTGCGCGCCTGCGATCCACTTTGCGATGAAGAGATCCTCACAGCCTGGGCGATGGCAATTGCCCCCGGGCTGGAGTATCTGCGCCGCCAGGCGGAGCTGCATTATAAGGCCAGAGGTGAGTAACCATGCGAGCCACATCCCGTTTCGATCTCAACGCGCTGCCTGTGGGGGTGATGATTTACGATCCCGCCGAGCATCTGCTGGCCTGGAATGACCAGATATCGCGCTTTTACCCGGTGATCGCCCCCTGGCTGATCGCCGGCGCTTCCCTCGAGAGCCTGGCGGAGAAATTTATTGATGCGGGTTATAACATCGACTCCACCCGCCGCCGGACCCTGCGTGAAGCGATCGTTCGCAACTGCCGTCAGTCAAGCCATCGAGAGGTGCGGCAGTCGGGAAACCGGCGGCTCTACGTGCAGCATCAGCGTCTCGCCGATGGCGGCATTCTCAGCCTGCATACCGATATTACCGAGCTTGACGACGCCCAGCGCTCGCGCCAGCAGCTGCACGATGATTTTTTACTGACCGCAGAGTCCATTCAGATCGGCATCTGGAACTGGCAGGTCTCTCACGACAGCCTGGAGGTGAACGATACGTTGCTGGCGATGGTGGGTCAGTCGCGTACGCAGCTGCACTACCCGCTGCGCTTTTTACTGAATCTGGTCCATGAAGAGGATCGTGCCGTCCTGCGCAACGCGATGATCGCCTCCAGGCAGGAGCACATGCCGGTGTTTGAAAGTGAGATTCGCGTGCAACACGCGACGCAGGGCTGGCGCTGGATGCTGGTTTCGGGACAGGTGGTCACCCTCAGTATGCAGCAGCAGGCCGAACGGGTGATCGGCACCCTACAGGACATCACCCGCCGCAAGGAGGCCGAGTTGTTAGCCATTGAAGCGGCGAAAGTGGCCCGGGAGGCCAACGAGGCGAAGAGTGCATTTCTCGCCAACATGAGCCACGAAATTCGCACCCCGATGAACGGCATTCTGGGCATGACTCAGCTCTGCCTCGATACACAGCTCACCCCCGAACAGCGTGAATATCTTTCTCTGGTGATGAGTTCAGCGCAGTCACTGCTGCATATCATCAATGACATTCTCGATTTCTCACGCATTGAGTCAGGTAAGATGACCGTCGATACAGAGCCGCTGGAAATCCGCCCCTTTGTGCAGTCGCTCATCCGCCCGCATATGCCCTCCGCCAGCGAAAAAGGCATTGAACTGCTGGTGGATATCGCTCCGGGGGTGCCGGAAGTGCTCATCGTTGATGGTCCCCGACTACGTCAAATTCTGACTAATCTCCTGGGCAACGCGCTGAAGTTCACCCATCACGGTGAGGTTATGCTGGCAATAGAGCCTACAGAAAGTGAAGGGCACTGGCGTTTTCGCATACGCGACAGCGGCATTGGCATCCCGATGGAGAAACAAAAAGCCATTTTCGAGGCGTTCAGCCAGGCCGATAGCTCTACCACCCGCCGCTACGGCGGTACTGGCCTCGGGCTGACCATTTCTGCCCGCCTGGTAAGTCTGATGGGCGGAGAGCTAACGGTTCAGAGCGAGCCGGGTGAAGGCAGCGAATTTGCTTTTACGTTGCCACTGGAAGGTCAGTTGGCTGTCTCAGCAACCGATGCTCCTGTAGCACGCTTTAACGGCGAATCGGTACTGGTGGTAGACGACAACAGTACCAACCTGCGGCTGCTGGACACCATGCTTCGCCAGATGGGTCTGACACCGACCTGTGTTAACAACGCCGGGGAAGCGTTAAGCCTGACCGCAAAAAGGGGATACTGGCCGCTGATCCTGCTGGATGCCCAGATGCCGGATATGGACGGTGTATCGCTGGCCATTGAGCTCTCTGTTATGCCGCAGGCCGAGCAAAGCCACATCATTATGCTCAGTTCCATGAGCCGCCATTTCGATGCCAATATGCTCAAGCGCATCGGGGTTGCCCACTATTTGCATAAGCCGGTTGCCCAACGTGAACTCTATCAAACCATAGCCAGCGTCCTGGCACCCGCTCCCCTTGCCTCTCCCACGGCTGTGCCCGCTTCTGCGCTCGTTACTGCGCCCGTTACTGCGCCCGTTACTGCGCCCGTTACTGCGCAGGCCAGTCTGCGTATCCTGCTGGCCGAGGACAACCTGGTGAATCAGAAAGTCGCCAGACGCCTGCTGGAGCAGCTCGGCCACCGTTGCGAAGTGGTATCCAATGGCCGGGAGGCACTCGAACGCTGGCGTGAACAGTCCTGGGATTTGATGTTGGTTGACTTGCAAATGCCAGAAATGGACGGTGAAACGGCCATTCGCCTGCTTCGTGAGGAGACACTGACGCGGGGGCGTAGCCACCAGCCCGCCATCGCGATGACCGCCCATGCCATGCAGGGTGACAAGGCGCGCTGTCTGGCAATGGGCTTCGACGGCTATATTGCCAAGCCGGTAAGTCAGGAGGCGCTCAGGGAGGAGATAGCCCATGTTCTCGCCGGAGAAGATAAGGGTCTGCCGGATGAGGCACAGCTGTTAAAACAGTGCGCGGACGATCCTGAACTGGTTAATGAATTGCTGGCGCTGTTCGGCAACGGTCTTGACGAGGCGGTGGCAGCCATGGCGCTGAACATTGCGCATAATGACCGCGATGCCCTGCGGCGGGCCGCTCATAAGCTTCGCGGCGAAGCCGTCACCCTCGGTTTCATTCGTCTTTCAGAAGTGCTCCAGCAATTGGAGAGTCAGGCGGTCTCGCTGAACCAGACGGGGCTGAGCGTTTTACATGGCGAGCTTATCGAGGAGGCCAGACGCTCTGCGGCCTGGCTGCGCCGCAGAGCACAGGAGGTTAAAGATGATCAGGCTTCTTCTGCTGCTGGCAATTAGCCCTCTGCTGGCCCAGGCCAGCCAGCCCGTCACCTGGTCACTGGCCGGAATGTGGCGCGTGCATGACGCCAACCTCAGCACCTTTGATGGCGCCAGCGCGCCTGACCGCGACTGGCGATCGATTGCGGTTCCGGCCAACTGGTACAGCGCCGGATACGATCATCAGGGTGCCCTCTGGTATCGGCACGAATTTACCCTGCCCAGGCGCGCGCCCGATACCATGGCCACCCTGGTCTTTGATGGCGTGGACTATTTTGCCGACGTCACGCTCAACGGCAGGCATCTTGCCCATCACGAGGGGTATTTTCAGCGCTTCTCGGTAGACATAAGCGATGCTTTGCAGCGACACAATAAGCTCGCCGTGCGGGTGGACAGTCCCTGGGAAGATCCGAAAACAATCTGGCCGCTGCATAAAACGATGGTTAAAGGCGTACTTAACCAGCACGATACCCGCCCTGGCGGGGCCTGGTCAGAGGACGGCCAGGATGCCAACTCCGGGGGGATCTGGTCGCCGGTAAAGCTACATTTGAGCCGCGGAGTGACCATCGACGAGGTAATACTGCGTCCGGACTGGCGTGAAGGGCTGAGCAAACCAGCGCTGCACGCCGAGATCCGCTACCGGGCATTGTCTGCCGGTGACGTAACTTTGCGCCTGTCGGCCACGCCAGACAATTTTACGGGCCCGCCTGTAAAGCAGGAATTCCCTGTAAACCTTGCGAGAACGGACGGAAAGCCGCAATCGCTTCGCGTCACGCTGCCAATGCAAGGCGCCAGGCTCTGGTGGCCAGTGGGCTATGGCAGGCCAAACCTGTACCGAGTGCGCGCAACCCTGACGGATAAGCAAGGAGTGATGGATACCGCAGTTGCCCGTACCGGGTTACGCAAGATAGTGAAGCAGCCTGACAACAAGGGCTGGCTCTTTAATGACAAACGCCTGTTTATCAAAGGGAGTAATTACATCGGCTCCCCGTGGCTTAGCACCATGACACGCAAAAAATATCGCCGCGATTTCAGGCTGGTGCAGGCAATGAACGCCAACGCGATACGCGTTCACTCGCATGTGGCAGGCCGGGCACTTTACGATGTGGCTGACGAAATGGGGCTGATGATCTGGCAGGATGTCCCCCTGCAATGGGGTTACAATAACAGCGACGCCTTCGCGGATAATGCCGCGCGACAGACCCGCGAGATGGTTGAACAGTTTGGTAATTCCCCGGCCATTATCGTCTGGGGCGGTCATAACGAGCCGCCATGGAATTCACCGTGGATGGAAAAACGCTTTCCCGACTGGAATAAAAACCTGAACCAGACGCTGACGAAACGCGTCGGAGACGCGCTTTCGCAAGATACCTCGCGCATAGTGCATCGTTTTTCTGCGGTGGAAGAACACTACTGGGCCGGATGGTACTTTGGCACCATGCGCGATCTTCTTGGCCCCGCCAAAACCGCGATCATCACGGAGTTTGGCGCTCAGGCGCTACCGCGACTCTCAACCCTGAAAACCATCATTCCCGCCCGCCTGATGTGGCCGAAAAGCACCTCCGCCGACGATCCCGGCTGGACGCACTGGAAATACCATAACTTCCAGCCCTTCCAGACCTTTAAATTTGCCAATATTCCGCGGGGCAATACCATTCAGGAGATGATTGCCAACACCCAGCGTTACCAGGCAGAGCTGGTGGCAATGGCGGCAGAGAGCTATCGTCGGCAGCGCTACCAGCCGGTAACTGCCCTCTTCCACTTTATGTTTGTAGAAACCTGGCCCTCCATCAACTGGGGCGTCGTGGATTATCTGCGTAAGCCGAAAGCGGGCTACTACGCCCTGCAAAAAGCCTATCAGCCCATTCTGCCGTCGATTGAACCCGTGACGGCGGTGTGGCGTCAGGGAAGCGAAGCAACGGTTCGCCTGTGGGCGATCAATGACACCTGGTCCGCCTGTGAGGCGTGTCGTCTGAAGTGGCAGGTGAAGCAAAATGGTCGGGTGCTGGCTAAAGGCAATACAAGCCTCACGCTTCCCCCCGATTCGGGCAGCAGGATCAAGGACATCACCGTCACACCGACCACCAGGCATAACGTTACCATTGAGTATGAGATTTCGGATCGCGCCGGTAACACCGTGGGTTCCAACCAGCGCAATGAGAGAGTGGAAAGCCCTCCTGAGCAATGAATGCTGGCTACCCAACGATGCTAATGATACCCGGCATGTCAGCCTTTCAGCGTGTTAACGAACCAGCACCTGGCCAGGCCGGGCGGAGGTTCTTCCAGGTGCACTGCCCACAAGGAAAAACCGGTCCCGACGTCGGGCTGCATCTGCACGTTCAGCGTAACCCGTTTTCCCGCTGCGAAATCTTCCTCGACCATTGGCAGCGGCATATAACCCCCCCGTCCGTGGAGCTGGCGCCTCAGTTCAACATTCGCGTCACCTCGCTTCAGCCGGGTGCCGTTGAAAGTGAATTATTCGAGCATATCAGTGACAAAAATTATCGTGCACAGATGGAACAGCTGAAGGAAAAGATGACGTTCCTGAAAGCCGATGATGTCGCCGACTCGATTCCTTACGTGTTGCAGGCACCGGAACATGTGAACGTGGCAGAGCTGTTTATTATGCCGCCCGAACAGCCGTGGTAAGAGAGTGAAGCGGGTCAGGCTGATGCCTGACACGCTACGTTAGTTTGCGGAGGCCGTAGGTCTGATGGTGATTTCGGTGGTATCGACACTCTCAGGCGCCTCGATGATGTGGCGCACGGCGCGAGCGATATCAGCTGGTTTGAGAGCAATAGCCCGGTACGCATCCATCACCGCCATGGTTTCTTCGTGCGTAATGGTCAAGGCCAGTTCGCTTTCCACCACTCCGGGGTTGACGCAGGTCACGCGGATGTTTGAACTTTCCTGACGCAAACCATCGGAAATGGCCCGGACCGCAAATTTGGTCGCGCAATAGACGGCGGCCGTGGGCACGACGGACAAGGCACCGATCGAGCCAATATTAATGATCTGCCCCGAGTTCTGGGCTTCCATAATCGGCAGAACCGCGCCAATTCCCCACAGTACCCCCTTAATATTCACGTCAATGGTGCGTTCCCACTCATCCTGCTTGCCAGCCGAAAGCGGAGACAGAGGCATAATGCCCGCATTGTTAATAAGAACGTCAATGCGGCCCCACTTTTCCCGTGCAGCCTCAACGAAGGCGGCCATCGACTGGCGGCTGGTAACGTCTAATACCTGAGCCTCTGCCTCTCCTCCTGCGCTGCGGATTTCATCAGCCAGGGCGTGGATGCGCTCCAGCCTGCGTGCCCCCAGGAAAACTTTTGCGCCTGCCTTTCCCAGCTCTCTGGCAATACCTTCTCCAATACCGCTGGAGGCACCGGTAATTAAGATCACTTTGTTCATGTTTTGCTCCTTCAGTTGAGTTCAAAGCAATCATAGAGTCTCAACATTGTTTCTTGTATCCTGCCTTTACTGGACTCACTGGTTAGCGATGTTAAACAATGAAAATTGATCTTAATTTGTTACCGCTTTTTCTGGCGGTCGCCGAGGAGCGCAGCTTCAGCGCGGCCGCCGGGCGGCTGGGCATCACCCGTTCCGCTGTCAGCCAGGGGATAAGACGTCTCGAAGATGGGTTTCAGACCCTGCTGGTGATGCGCACCACGCGCTCGGTAAGGCTCACCGAAGCGGGTGAACGGTTGCATAAATCGTTGCTGGGGCCCATCGCCAACATTGAGGCGGCCTTTGACGATGTCACCTCGGACAGCATGCCGCGCGGACAGCTCAGGATCGCTGTCACCTCAATAGCGGAAGCGTTTCTTTCTGGCCCACTGCTCGCCTCGTTTGCGGCAGCGCATCCTGCGGTATCGCTTGATGTCTTCGTGTCAGATGAGGAATTCGATATCGTGGCAGCGGGCTATGACGCTGGGGTGAGACTGGGCGAAGTTATCGAAAAAGACATGATCGCGATTCCCCTTACGGGCCAGCAGCGTGAACGGGTGGTGGCTTCACCTTCCTATCTGGCGACACACAGCGCACCGGCGCATCCCCGTGAGCTGGTCGCTCATCGGTGTATCGGCTGGCGCCCTTCCCCGGACGTTGCCCCCTATCGCTGGGAGTTTGAGGAAGCAGGCGTCCCTTTCGATGTGGCAATTGAACCACAAATCACCACTAACGATCTGCGTCTTATGCTCAGCCTCGCGCTGGCCGGCGGTGGTATAACCTTTGCCACCGAGGACACCTTCACACCGTACATTGAATCAGGACAGCTGGTTTCCTTACTGGATGCGTTTCTTCCATCTTTTCCTGGTTTTTATCTCTATTTTCCCCAGCGCCACAATATGGCCCCCAAGCTCAGAGCCCTGATCGAGCACATCCGCCAGTGGCGACAGCTCCCCGCCACGCAACCCACACAGCGTTGAATGGTTCCAACCCTGAATGCAGATTTTCCTCAATCTGCTGCGTCCCTTTGATGAGCATCAACGACAGCACGTCATTACCATGGAAAATGACAACGGACACGATGGGCAGGACTTCACACAAGGATGGAACCTTAAAAATGTACAGACCAATAGTTGTTATCCTTTTTATTCTTTTGACATTAGCCGCCCTCGTGGAAATCGGCTTAATTTCTTTAGACTAATACCGATTGCCTCTGAAAGGCCACGCTTGCGGCCTTTTATTTATAAAACATGAGAAGAAATCACGTTATTTTTGGAGTAGCAGAAATTAACCCGCACGCAAAAATATATTTTATAAATGAGAGAATTTAAAATATATCATACACCAGAAATTTTACCCTAACTTAAATTACTATTAAGCAGAAATTAAACATAACCAAAATTAAATATTTACCGCACATTTTAATTATTATTATCGCCCCACCAGCAGCGTTTTAAGGGTTGCACCTTTAACGCCAAAACCCTTTACCCACGAGCCCTCATAGCTAACGAAATATATTAACGCTATCAATTAATCGCCCCTGCAATAGCCGTACTGGGTTTACGAACACTTAATTTGCATATTCAGACATTTATAGCTATATCATTTTCATAACGAAATAAATCAATACCTGCACAAATAATAAGGCTTATAAATCGCAAACATATAAATAAACAACTATTTCCTGTGTAAATAATTAGCTTTGCCCTGAGGTTGCCACTTTTAATCCTGGCGGGCATCGGTCGCGCTAAAGAAAGTAACGGTAAATCCTGTTTATTAAACAGTATTTTCGCCGGGAGCGCGTTCGTCTCTTCAGAAACGATGGCTTTGTTTTACACGCCGTAACCAATCACTCAGCTGGAGTAATAATTGTATGAGCCAAATATCTGTTATATCTAAATTAACTGGCGTGGAAACGACCACGGAAGGGACACAGATAACACTCGATCACTCCTCAATCGTTAAACTTAACGTGGATCGCGCCGACATCTCAGGTTACTCCCGCAGCGGAAACGATCTGGTGATTACCCTCAACTCGGGCGAAGTGATTACCCTCAAGAATTTCTACGTCACCGACGCGCAGGGCGTGAGCCAGCTGGTGCTTGAGGAGAGCGACGGTGCGCTGTGGTGGATTGAAGATCCAACCGGTGCCGCAACCTATGAATCCATCGCCTCCACCGATGCATTACTGGCGGCGTCAGGGAGTGATGCCGGCGGCGCCGCTGCGTGGCCCTGGGTGCTGGGTGGCCTGGCCGTCGCAGGTGGGATTGCCATTGCGGCGGGAACCGGCGGTGGAGGTGGCGGAGATGACGATAACAACAGCCCGAATCCCGGCAATCCGGGAAATCCTTCCGAGCCAGATACCACGCCTCCGGATGCCCCCACCAATCTACAGGTCTCACCTGACGGCAAAACCGTCACCGGTACCGCTGAGCCGGGCAGCACGATTACCCTGAAAGATGCCGATGGCAACACCATCGGAACGGGCAAGGCGGGCAGCGACGGAAAATTTACGATTGATCTCGGTACGCCACTCACCAACGGGGAACAGATCACCGCCACCGCCACCGATCCATCCGGCAATACCAGCCAGGGCGGTCAGGTCACGGCACCGGATCTCACCGCACCGGATGCCCCGGCCAATCTGGAGGTCTCCCCTGACGGCAAAACCGTCACCGGTACCGCTGAGCCGGGCAGCACCGTTACCCTGAAAGATGCCGATGGCAACACCATCGGAACGGGCAAAGCGGGTAGCGACGGGAAATTTACGATTGATCTGGGTACGCCGCTCACCAACGGGGAACAGATCACCGCTACCGCCACCGATCCGTCCGGCAATACCAGCCCGGGCGTTCAGGTCACGGCACCGGATTTAACCGCGCCGGATGCACCGGAGATTGTCACCGTCAATGATAACGTAGGCGCCGAAACAGGCCCGCTGAGCAACGGACAACGCACGGACGATGCCCGCCCGACCTTCAGCGGCATCAGTGAAGCCGGCACCGTCATTACCTTCTATGACAACGGGAAACCGATTGGCACCGCCACAGCCGATGCCACCGGGAAATGGAGCTTTACCCCGTCGACCAACCTGTCTGAAGGCAACCACGCCATTACCACCACCGCGACCGATGCCGCAGGCAATACTAGCCCGGCGTCCACGGCGGTAAGCTTCGTGGTCGATACCGTCGCGCCTGGCGCGCCAGCGATCGTCAGCATCACCGATGATGTTGCGCCTGGCACCGGCACACTCGGGAGTGGAAGCAGCACCAACGACCCACGGCCACAGCTCACCGGTACGGCGGAAGCGGGCTCGACGATCACCATCTATGATAACGGCATTGCTATTGGCACAGCGATTGTGGGCAGCAACGGAAGCTGGAGCTTTACGCCGTCGGTGAACCTGAGCGAAGGCAGCCACCAGCTTACCGTGCGCGCCACCGACGTCGCCGGTAACACTGGCCCAGCCTCGCCGGTCTTTACCGTCACGGTAGATGTCACCGCGCCGCAAACGCCTTCCGGGTTTATCATTAACGACGACACGGGCGTACTGAAAGGAGCGATCGGTGCCGGGCAGTTTACCGATGCCTCAGAGCCACGTCTGACGGGCAGAGGCGAACCGGGCAGCACGATCACGGTTTACGATAACGGCGTTGTTATCGGCACCACCACCGTTCTGCCGAACGGCACCTGGAGCATCACGCCGACGAGTCCACTGGCAGAAGGCGCACACTCGATTACCCTGCGGGAAACCGATGCGGCAGGCAACCAGAGCGGTCTGTCTCAGCCGATCAACTTTACCGTCGATCTTACGCCGCCAGACATGCCGGTTGCGACGCTCAACTCCGCAGGCACCCAGATCACCGGTACCGCCGAGCCGGGCAGTAAAATCGTCATCACCAACAATGCCGGGCTGCAAATCGGGACCGCCACTGCCGACAGCAACGGCAACTATGTCGTCAACCTGAACCCTGCGCAGACCAACGGCGAGATTATCTCCGTGGTCGCCTCCGATGCCGCAGGCAACCAGAGCTCACCGGCGCTGGTCAACGCAGCGGATATCACCCCACCTGCCGCACCGGGCAACCTGGTGGTGGCGGAAGACGGGGCCAGCGTCAGCGGAACCGCCGAGCCAAACAGCACGATTATCATTAAAGCGCCGGACGGTACGATCATCGGCCAGGCCACCGCCGGCCCGGACGGCACCTTCACCATCCCGATTTCGCCAGCCCAGACCAACGGCGAAGCCCTTGAAGTGACGGCCACCGACGGCAGCGGTAACACCAGCCCGTCTGGCTTTGCCGACGCGCCAGACAGCACCCCACCGCTGGCGCCGGAAAACGTGGTGATCTCTGCCGACGGCACCACCGTAACCGGTACAGCCGAGCCGGGCAGCACCGTCACCATCCGTGAAAATGGCGTGAAGGTCGGGGAAACGGTCGCCGACGATCAGGGGAATTTCAGCGTTGAACTGATCCCGCCGAAAGCCAACGGCGAAGCCCTGACCGCCGATGCCACCGATACCGCCGGAAACACCGGCCCGACCGCGCCGTTTGACGCGCCGGACATCACCGCGGCACAAACCCCGGTCATCACGGGCGTGGTGGATGATGCCCCAGGCGTCACCGGTCCTGTCAGCCAGAACGGTCTCACCAACGACAACACGCCAACCATCAACGGAACGGGCGAGCCTGGCACCACCATCACCCTCTACAGCGGTACTACCGTGCTTGGCACCGCGCTGGTTTCGGCGAACGGTCAGTGGTCCATCACGCTGGAAACCGCGCTACCGGACGGCGGGCACGTGCTGACGGCGACGGCGGTTGACGCCAATAATAACCTCAGCGGGACATCGAACACCTGGAGCATCACGGTGGATACCGCCGCGCCGGGCGCGCCGGCCATTACGCAGGTCATTGATGACGTACCGGGCCGCACGGGTGCGCTCGACACCAATGAAACTACCAACGACACGCTCCCGACGCTGAACGGTACCGGTGAGCCGGGCTCCACCGTGACGATCCGCCTGGACGGACAGGATATTGGTACTGCCGTTGTTAACAGCGGTGGCGCATGGACATTCACACCTGCTACCCCATTAGTGAACGGGCAGCATACGTTCACCGTCGTCGCGAGCGATGCGGCCGGTAACGCCAGCGCACCATCAGCCGGCTTTACCCTTACCGTCGATACCACCCCGCCACCAGCGGCCACCATTGACACCGTCTCCGATAACGTGGGGCCCGTGCAGCTTCCGCTTAACAGCGGGGACACCACCGACGACACGCTGCCGCAGTTGCAGGGAACCGCACCGGACGGCACCACCATCACGATCTATGACGGAACCACCCTGCTCGGCACGGCGGTGCTCGACGGCAGCGGCGGCTGGAGCTTTACGCCAACCACGCCGCTGACGGACGGCCCGCACTCGCTGACGGTCCACGCAACGGATGAGGCGGGTAACACCACCATTTCGCCGCCGTTTGAACTGGCGATCGACACGACCGCGCCTGCAACGCCGGATATTCCTGAGATCACCGTCAACCCGGACGGCGGCACGCCGGGGACGGCCCTGAATCCAGGGGAGACCACCCGGGATACCACGCCAACCCTGAGCGGCTCGGGCACGCCGGGGGATATCGTGAACATTTACGATGGCGCTACTAAAATTGGTGAAGCCGAGATCGATGGCGACGGTAACTGGAGCTGGACGCCGGATGATCCGCTCCCTGACGGCACCTACGATCTCTCCCTGACGGTCACTAACCAGGACAGCGCCGGGAACGAAAGCGCGCCGTCCACGCCGGTGACCATTACCATTGATACTGACGCGCCTGCCCAACCGGGAACCCCAACGGTGACAGACAGCGTAAGCCAGATCACCGGACCCGTGCTGGATGGCGAATCCACCAACGATCCGCGTCCGGTCCTGAGTGGCACCGGTACGCCGAATGACGTCATTACCATCTATGACCAGGTGGGTACAGGCGAGCCGCAGGCCGTGGGCAGCGTTACGGTGGACGGTAACGGTAACTGGAGCTGGCGTCCTGAGAGCAACATTGGCGAAGGGACGCACGAATACACGGCGACCGCCACCGATGAAGCCGGGAATGAATCTGTGCCATCAGCCGGTATCACGATAACGGTCGATACCCTCGCCCCGGATACTCCGGTTATCAGTGCCATTGGTGGCGTGCAGAATGGCGAGTCTACCAACGACACTACGCCAGGCATCGGCGGAACCGGCACCACCGGCGAGACGGTGATCATCTACAACAACGGCGTGGAAGTCGCGCGCGTAGAAGTCGTCAATAATGAATGGTCCTATACCCTGCCGACACAAACCGACGGCCCGCTGAATATCACCGTCGCCGCGGTGGACGATGCCGGTAACGTTAGCCCGGTAAGTCCGGTCTTTACGGTGGAGGTTGATACGCAGGCGCCAACCGTGCCGCAAATTGACGCCGTCTCTGACAGCCAGCTGACCAACAGCGTGCTTTACACCCGCGACGGTACGCCAACCCTCACCGGGATTGGCGAGCCGGGTTCGAGCGTCACCGTCTCCGTTGATGGTGTCGCCTCGCCGGTGGTCGTGGAGGTTCAGCCGAACGGGACATGGTCCTGGACCGCCGACCCTGCGCTCACCGAGGGGCCGCATACCTTCTCAGTGGTCGCGAGTGACGCGGCGGGGAATACCTCCGCCAGCTCCGGCGATCTCAGCGTGACGGTGGATACCCTGCCGCCTGCAACGCCAACGAATATGACCATTGCCGCGGAGGGCACCCCGCTGACCGGGACGGCGGATGACGGAACCACGGTGACGGTTCGTGACGCCAACGGCAATATCATCGGGACCGGGGTCGCGACGGGAGGCTCCTTCTCCATTGCCCTCTCCCCGGCCCAGTTGGATGCCGCGACGCTGACGCTGATCGCCACGGACCCCGCAGGCAATGCCAGCCCGTCAACCACCTTTGACGTGCCGGACTCCCCGCTCGATCTGCCTGCGGTGCCGGTGATTACGGCGATCAACGATGACGTCGATCCTGTCACTGGCGACGTGAAAGATAAAACCACCAATGACACCACGCCTACCCTTACCGGCACCGCCGATCCGGGCAGCGTGATCGCCATTTATCAGGATGGGGTGCTGGTTCCGCTGACTAACGTTGTTGCGGATACCAACGGCAACTGGAGCTACACGCCGCTGTTGCCGCTGACGGAAGGGCCACACACCTTCGCCGTGACCGCCACTAACACCACCACCGGCGCGACCAGCGGGCAGTCGCCTGTCGCGACCGTCACCGTCGACCTTACCGCCCCGACAGCGCCAGCCATCGGTGCGGTGACCGATGACGTAGGTCCGATCACCGGGCCAATCGCCGACGGGCAGAGTACCAACGACAACCGTCCTACCCTGACCGGGACAGGCACGGCCGGGGACACCATTACGGTGTACGATGACGGCGACCCGCTGGGCACCGTTATTGTCGGTCCGACTGGCACCTGGAGCTACACGCCGCCTGCGCTGGACGACGGCAGCCACACCCTGACCGTGACCGCCACCGATCCGGCAGGCAATGAGAGCACCCCGTCGGCCGGGATCACCATTGTGGTCGACACCGTCTCCACCACGCCGGTGATTACCAGCGTGACGGATAACGCAGGCAATGCGGCAACGCCTGTTCCAAGCGGCGATCCAACCAACGACACCACGCCAACCCTGACCGGTACCGCTGAGCCGAACAGCGTCGTCGCCATTTTTGATGGCACCACGCAGATTGGTACCGTGGCAGCAGACGGTACCGGCGCCTGGACATTTACTCCTGAAACCGCCCTCGGCGAAGGGACGCATGACTTTACCGTCAGAGCCACGGATCCGCAGGGCAACGTCAGCCAGCCGTCCAACGCCTGGAGCGTCGAAATCGATCTTACTGCGCCACAGGTGCCGACGATCGTTACGGTCAGCGACAACGCCCCGGGTGGTGTAACCGGCCCGCTTACCGCCGGGCAGGTGACCAATGACACCACGCCAACCCTGAGCGGCACCGGCCAGGCGGGCACCACTATTCACGTTCTGAATAACGGCGTGGAGATTGGTACCACTACGGTCGACGGCAACGGTAACTGGACCTTTACGCCGGATCCGGTCCTGACGGACGGGACCTATAACCTGCGCGTAAACGCCAGCGATGATGTCGGAAACGTCTCCGCCAACTCGCCAGTGTTCGCCTTTACGGTGGATACCACTGGCCCTGCGGCCCCGGTGGTCACCACGGTGATAGACGATGTCAGCCCGGGAACGGGAATCATCGCCAGCAACGGTTCCACCAACGACACCCGTCCAACCTTCAACGGTACGGGGGAAGTGGGCGCAACGGTGCACGTTATTGTCGATGATGTGGAAATCGGCACGGCGGTCGTCAACGCCCAGGGTAACTGGA
The DNA here is from genome assembly GCF_001037565.1 of Enterobacter sp. BWH52. Classification (NCBI taxonomy): domain Bacteria; kingdom Pseudomonadati; phylum Pseudomonadota; class Gammaproteobacteria; order Enterobacterales; family Enterobacteriaceae; genus Enterobacter; species Enterobacter sp. BWH52. The sequence continues at coordinate 3,533,424 of NZ_KQ089854.1, forward strand.
CCTTCACGCCGACCACCGCGCTGGGTGAAGGGCCGCATACCATTACCTTTAACGCCACCGATGCCGCAGGCAATACCGGGGTCACCTCGCCACCGTTCAACCTGACGGTGGATACGTCGGTGCCCGAAGCACCGGTCTTTACCCCTGCCACCGACAATGCCGGTCCCGTGCTGGGCCCGGTCGCCTCGGGACAAAGCACAGACGACACCACGCCAACGCTGAACGGCACCGCGGCAGCCAACGCGACCATTACCATCTATGAGAATGGTCAGCCGGTGGGCACCGCCGTGGCTGATGCCAACGGCGTATGGAGCTTTACTACCGGCACGCTGGCAAACGGCAGCCACACCTGGACCGCCACGGCAACCGATGCCGCGGGCAACATCAGTCCTGCCTCACCGGGCTTTACGCTGGTTGTGGATACAACTGTGCCTGCCGCGCCGGTTATCACCCAGGCGATAGACGATGTTGGCACCATCACCGGGGCGATTGGCTCCGGCCAGACCACGAACGATCCTCTCCCGCGGCTGGTGGGGACCAGCGAGCCGCTGGCCACCGTGAATATCTACGAGGGCACTACGCTGGTGGGCACCGGTACTGCCGATGCTAACGGCAACTGGACCGTCGATATCACCGTGCCGCTGGGCACCGGGTCACACACCTTTACCGCAGAAGCAACGGATCAGGCGGGTAACACCGGCGCGCCGTCCGCCGACTTCAGCCTGATCATTGACACCACGCCGCCAGCCCTACCGGTGCTGACCAGTGTCACCGACGACGTCGGTAATGCTGCGACGCCTGTCGCCAACGGCGGGTTAACCAACGATGCACGACCAACGCTCACCGGTACGGCAGAAGCCGGCGCGACGGTAACCATCTACGACAATGGGGTACAGATTGGCACCGCGGTCGCCACCGGCGGCGCGTGGAGCTTTACGCCGTCCACCCCGCTGGCTGACGGGCCGCATAATCTGACCTTCTCCGCCACCGACGCCGTGGGCAACGCCAGCGCGCAGACCGGGGGTTACACCATCAATGTGGATGCCACCGCCCCTGTCGCACCGGCAATCACCTCGATTGTGGATGATGTGGGAACCGTCACCGGCCCTGTCACCGGCACCAACCCAACCAACGACACCCGTCCGACCTTAAACGGCACGGCGGAAGCCAATGCCACCGTACGTATTTACGACGGCACGACGCTGGTGGGAACCGTTACCGCCGATGCCAACGGCAACTGGACGCTGCCGCAAACCAGCACCACGCTGATCGAAGGCGCGCATAGCTTCACCGCCACCGCCACCGATGCCGCGGGCAATACCAGCGCGCCATCGCCGATTATCACGATCAATGTTGACCTGACGCCGCCAGCAGCCCCAACCGGGCTGGCGGTGATCACCAACGGGACGCAGGTTACCGGTACGGCGGAAGCGGGAAGTACCGTCACCATCACCAGCAGCACCGGAACCGTGCTTGGCACAGCCGTTGCGGACGGCAGCGGAAACTTCAGCGCCACCCTCACCCCTCCACAGACCGGCGGGGAGTCACTGATTGTCTTTGCTACCGATAAGGCCGGTAACGCGGGTATCACCACCTCCGTGATTGCCCCGATCACCACGATCCCGAACGCGCCGGTTATCGCTAACATCGACGATAACGTCGGCACGGTGACGGGCAACCTGACCAACGGGAAAACCACCGATGACACCACGCCAACCCTGAGCGGCACGGCGCAGCCGAACGCGACCATCACCCTCTATAACAACGGGGTGCTGATGGGCACGGTCACCGCGAATGCCAGCGGCAACTGGAGCTTCACCACGCCGGTGCTGAGCGAAGGGCCACATGCCTTCACCGCCACGGCGAGCAACGGCTCGGGCACCAGCCCGATTTCCACGTCGACCACCGTCATTGTCGATCTCACTGCGCCAACGGCTCCAACCGGGACCTTCAACGCAGACGGCAGCGTACTGACCGGTAGCGCCGAAGCGGGCAGCACCGTCACCATCCGTCTGGCGGACAATTCAACGGTCACCGCCACGGCAGACAGCAACGGATCCTGGAGCTACACCTTCCTCAATAAACAGACGGAAGGCCAGACGCTGCAAATCACCGCCACCGATGCGGCAGGGAACGTCTCGCTGCCCGGCTCAGCCCTTGCGCCGGTGGTGCCGCTCTCTGCCAGCACCAACGTTGAAGAGCTGGCGCTGACGACCACCGCAACGGTGACCAACTCGCAGTACAGCGACTATGGTTTCCTGCTGGTGGGCGCCGTAGGTAACGTGCTGACGCTGCTCGGCAACGACACCGCGCAGGTAGGTTTCACCGTCGGCAACGGCGGCAGTGCGGATATTGCCGTGAACGCCAACGCCACGGGTGCCGTTCTTTCCCTGCTCAATACCCTTGAGCTGGTGGTACAGCGCTTTGACGCCGCCAACAACACCTGGACCACCGTGGTCGATACCGGACAGCCGCAGTTCGCTGACCTGCTGACCCTCGGCGCGACGGGGGTGTCGCTGAACCTGACCGGTCTGGCGGATGGTCAGTATCGCGTCCTGAGCTACAACACTAACCTGCTGGCAACCGGCTCTTACACCAGCCTCGATGTGGCGGTGAAAGAGACCAGCGCAGGCACCGTGTCCGGCGAAACCAACATTGTCGGTAACGTCATCACCGACGTGGATCCAACCGCAGGCAGCGACAACGCCCCGGCGGGCACCACCGTCACTGCGGTCACCAACGCCCAGGGCACCACCACCAGCGTTACGGCTGACGGCACGGTGATTCAGGGGCAGTACGGCACGCTGACCATCAACCTGGACGGCAGCTATACCTATAACCTGACCAACACCAGCGCCGCCGTCATTGGCCGCACGGAGAACTTTACCTACACCATCACCCACAACGGCACCAGCGCCTCGGCAAATCTGGTGCTGTCGCTGGGCGAAGGCACCAGCAGCAGCGGTATCGTGGCCGTGGACGATACCGCCTCGCTGACCTTCGATACCACCGTGGAGGCGATCAACAACGGCACCTCGTCGCAGGGCGGCTTTACCCTGGTGGGGATCAACCTTGGCAATACGCTGGGGCTGAACCTGCTGGACGATCTGGCCAACCCGATCATCTATAACGTGGAAGAAGGCACCACCCGTACCATGACCGTTCAGGCGTCCGTGGGCGGCGTCGCGCTGGCCTCGGTGTTCGACCTTTACATCTATAAGTTCAACAATGCGACACAGACCTTCGAGCAGATGCGCGTTGAACCCGGCTGGCTGCGCGCGCCGCTGCTGGGCGGCACCTCCCCGCAGCTGACATTGAACCTGCCCGCTGGCGAGTACCTGTTCCTGCTCAATACGGCGGCGGGGATCACCGCGCTGACGGCCTACACGCTGAACGTCTTGCAGGATCATGTCTACAGCGTGGCAAGCGTGAGCGAGAGCACCACCGGGGATGTGCTGGCGGATGATATTGCGCCAGCGGGTACCGTGGTCTCCGACGTTAACGGCGTGGCGGTGAACAGCAGCGGCCTGACGGAGATCACCGGCGAGTACGGTACGCTGCGGATCAACGCGGCCGGGGAATACACCTACACCCTGGACAGCGGGGTCGGCGCGGACCATATCAGCACGCCGGATACCTTCGTTTACACCATCACCGCGCCTGACGGCTCGAAAGACACGGCATCGTTGAACATCACCCCAACCGCGCGCCCAATGGATGCGGTAAACGATGTCAGCACCGCGATGGACGTCACGTCGGTTCACCATACGGCCGCCTATTCCGATACGACGGTCGGGTCGGCGAGCTGGAACGCTGCGCTGCTTGCCTCAACCCAGGGCAGCGGGAGCGGGACCTTCGTGGTGGATCCTAATACCGCGCTGCATAACGTGGTTCTGTCGTTTAACGTCGCCTCGCTGCTGACGCTTACCGGGTTAACGGTGGACTGGACGCTGTCCAACGGCGCAACCACCGTCAGAACCGGCTCGTTTAACGGTGGGTTACTGCTGGGCGGCACGGCGACCATCAACCTGACGGGTCTCGATCTGGAGGCGGGAACCTATACGCTGAGCTATACGGGCAAAATGGGGCCATTGGGGGTAGGAAATATCACCATCACCCCAAGCGTGACCGGCACCAGCTACTCGCTGTCGCAGTTCGACGCGACGGGTACCCACACCGTTGACGGCAATATCTTCGACGGCACCGACTCCGCAGGGGCGATGGACCAGCTCCACTCGGTTGATACCCGCGTGAGCATTACCGGCTACGACGGCGTTACCACTACGCTGGATCCGTACACCGGCAGCACGATGTCAAACATCACGGGCCACTACGGGACGCTGGCGATTGCCGCTGACGGCAGTTACACCTACACCCTCAACCCGGGTATCTCGCTCTCTACCATTACCAGCAAGGAGGTCTTTAACTACACCCTGACCGATGCCAACGGTGTTAAAGATACCGCGTCGCTGACCATTGACATGGCGCCGAAATTTGTCAGTTCGGAGCATAACGATGTGATTAGCGGTACGGCCTACGGCGACACGTTGATTTATCAGGTGTTGAACAACACGGCGGGTAACGCCACCGCAGGTAACAGCACGGGCGACCACTGGACGAACTTCTCCCTCACGCAGGGAGACAAGATCGACATTGGCGATCTGCTGGTGGGGTGGAACGGTAGCGCGTCGACGCTGGGGAACTATGTCTCTGTTTCACAAAGCGGTAACAATACTGTGATCTCCATCGACCGTGACGGCACGGGAGCCGCCTACACTAAATCTACACTCGTTACGCTGGACAATGTTCAGACCACCTACGACGAGCTTGTAAACCAGCAACACATCATTACCTGATAGCACCTGCAAGAAATGACCCGGGCGCGCGCAGCGCCCGGGCATAAACAAAAAAGCAGTACTTTTTTATTAGGGACAAGACATGGGAAAGAAGATGCCTTACTGGTGGCTCTCGTGCTGCCTGATATCTGTGCCCGCTATCGCGGCAAACCCTGCGGCGATGATTAATACCGGACAATTAAGCGAAACGCAGGAACTCCCCTCTTTAAATGGCCGCGTGGCGCCCGTAGCCAGCAAAGCCGCCCCCGGCACGCTACAGCTGAATGAAGCGGTTAACCGCGCCGTGACCTGGCATCCGGCTATCAGTGAAGCCGTCGGCAAACTTTATCAGCAGAGCGAAAATGTGGACGTCGCTAAATCGAAATATTATCCGCAAATTAACGCTGGCATGGATAACGGCTATAGCCACGACGGCGACGATAATGGCTTTACCCCCTCGCTGGTGCTTTCTCTTTCGCAAATGCTGTACGACTTCGGCAAAGTCGCAAGCCAGGTGCGCGCCGAAAACGCGGGCGTCGCCCAGCAGCAGGCCAACGTGCTGGTGAGCATCGACACCATCGCCCACGATACCGCCATCGCCATGGTGCAGGTGCAGACCTGGCAGCAGATGGTCGAGACCGCCAAAGAACAGCTGGATGCCCTGTCCTCCATCGGCACCCTGACGAAACAACGTAATGATGAAGGCGCAACGTCACTCTCTGACGTGGTCCAGACCGATGCCCGTATCGAAGGGGCGCGTGCGCAGCTGATGCAGTATCAGGCGAGCCTCGACAGCTCGCGCGCCACGCTGATGAGCTTGCTGGGCTGGGACAGCCTGAACGCGGTCAGCAATGACTTTCCGCAAAGCCTGGCCCGCAGCTGCGACATCGCCGAGCCGGACGATCGTCTGGTGCCCTCGGTATTAGCGGCCTGGGCGCAGGCCAACGTCGCGCAGGCAAATCTCGATTATGCCAACGCGCAAATGACCCCTACCGTTTCTCTGGAGCCGGAAGTTCGTCACTACCTGAACGACCGCTACGCGGGCAACGAAACGCGGGACCGCACCCAGTACTCCGCGTGGGTTAAAGTGCAAATGCCGCTCTATCAGGGTGGCGGCCTCACTGCCCGGCGTAACGCCGCCGGACACGCGGTGGAATCCGCCCAGTCCACCATCCAGCGCACCCGTCTTGAGGTGCGGCAAAAACTGCTGGAAGCGCGCAGCCAGGTGATGAGCCTGATGAGCACGCTTCAGATCCAGGGCCGTCAGGAAGCGCTCAGCGCCCGCACCCGCGAGCTGTATCAGCAGCAGTATCTCGATCTTGGTTCCCGCCCGCTGCTCGACGTGCTCAACGCCGAGCAGGAGGTGTATCAGGCGCGCTTTACCCAACAGCAAACCGCCGGACAGCTGCATCAGCTTCAGCTCAACTGTCTGTACAACACCGGGCGCCTGCGTCACGCGTTCGATCTTGAAAACCGCACCATCCAGACCGTGGAGATCCAGCCATGAAGCAACGCGATATCCCGCAGGGTGAAAACATGACGGATGAGGCGCTAGAGCAGTGGGCGCAGGCGTTTGGCTACGTGGCGACGCGCTATCGCGTTGCCTGCTCGCCAGGCTCGCTCGTCGCAGGCGCGCCGTGGCTGAAAGGCAAACCGATGGTGCCCGCGCTGACGCAGCTCGCCCGTGAAGCCGGGCTGACATTCCAGCTGCTGACGGCCGATCAGCAGTCCATCAACAGCTGGCGTCTGCCGGTGGTGGTGGAGCTGAACGACGGAAAAATCGGCGTCATCGACAATTTCGACGGCGAGGATACGCTGGAGGTCAGCTTTTTCGACGACAGCACGCACACCAACCGCCTGTCGATGAGCGCGATGCTGCCTGCCATCCGCCACGTCATCGCCCTGCGTCCGCTGGCGGCGCTGAAGGACAGCCGCGTGGATGCCTATATCTCAAAATACCGCCCGGACTGGCTCTACCGGCTGGTGATGCGCGACCTTCGCCCTTACAGCTGGGTGATGCTGGCTGCACTGTTCATTAACGTGCTCTCCCTCTCGGGCATCGTCTTTTCCATGCAGGTGTATGACCGGGTGATCCCCGCCCAGTCCTATCCGACGCTCTATGTGCTGACTATCGGGGTGCTGATCGCCACGCTGTTTGGCTTTGTGCTGCGCGTGGCGCGCGGACACATTATGGATCTGCTGGGCAAACGCTCGGATCTGCGCGTCTCGGATCGGGTGTTCGGCCACGCGCTGCGGCTGCGCCACAGCGCCATTCCGCGATCCACCGGCAGCTTTATCTCCCAGTTGCGCGAGCTGGAGCAGATCCGCGAGATGGTCACCTCCTCCACCATCTCCACCATCGTCGATCTGCCGTTTTTTATCCTGTTTGTGATTGTGCTGGCGATCATCGCGCCGCAGCTGGCGTGGATCGCTCCGGTGGCGGCGGTGATCATGGTCCTGCCTGGCCTGCTGCTGCAAAAGAAGCTGGCGGAGCTGGCGAAGCAGTCGGCGCATGAATCAACCCTGCGCAACGCGGTGCTGGTGGAAAGCGTGCAGGGGCTGGAGGACATCAAGCTGATGCAGGCAGAGAACCGCTTTTTGCAGCAGTGGAACAGCTATATCCAGATCACCGCCGAATCCGGCCTGCGCACCCGCGAACTGACGCAGAACCTGATCAGCTGGGGGATGACCATTCAGAGCCTGGTCTATGCCGGGGTGATCGTGGTGGGCGCGCCGATGGTGATCGACGGCACCTTAACCACCGGTTCGGTGGTGGCCGCCTCGATGCTCGCCTCACGGATGATCGCCCCGATGGCGACGCTATGCGGCGTGCTGGCCCGCTGGCAGCAGGTGAAGGCGGCCAAAGAGGGGCTGGACAGCATTATGCAGCTGCCGACCGAGAACCAGCGCGAAGAGACACCGATCCGCCAGGACGTGCTGCGCGGCCACTATCTTTTCGAGCAGGCGCAGTTCCGCTATCACCCGGAAGATCCCCGCATGGCGCTGCGCATTAACCGCCTGGAGATCAAAGCGGGCGAAAAAGTGGCGATCCTCGGGCGCAACGGCGCGGGCAAATCAACCCTGTTGCAGGCGATGGCGGGCGGGATGGATCTGGCGGGTGGTGAACTGCGGCTCGACAACCTCAGCCTGCCGCATCTGGACGTGGCTGACGTGCGGAGAAACGTCGGCTTTATGACCCAAAACGCCCGGCTGTTTTATGGCACCCTGCGCGAGAACATCACGCTCGGCATGCCGCGCGCCACCGATAAAGAGATCTTCGAGGTGCTGGAGATGTGCGGCGCGGCCAGCTTTGTGCAGAAGCTGCCAAAGGGGCTGGATTACCCGATTATGGAGAACGGCGTCGGGCTGTCCGGCGGGCAGCGGCAGTCTATTCTGCTGGCGCGGATGCTGCTGCGCGACCCGAATATCGTGCTGATGGATGAACCGACCGCCTCCCTTGATGAACATACCGAGCGGGAATTTATTCAACGTCTCGGGGCGTGGCTCGGCAACCGCACGCTGGTTGTCGCGACCCACCGCGTGCCGGTGCTGGAGCTGGTGGAGCGCGTGGTGGTACTCAAAGATGGCATGCTGGTGATGGACGCGCCAAAAGCCCAGGCGCTGAACAACAGCCGTATGCAGCAACAGCAGCAGGCAACCGGACGGGAGTGGAAAAATGAAAATCAGTCAGCGTGACGTTGCCGCAGTAGAAGATCTGGATAACGCGCTCGACTCCGAAAGCGGTTATACCGGCGCCCGGCGCATTGTTTTCTTCTCCCTGGTGATGTTTGTGGTGCTCGGCGTCTGGGCGTGGTTCGGCGTGCTGGACGAAGTCTCAACCGGGACCGGTAAAGTGATCCCCAGCTCACGCGAGCAGGTGTTGCAGTCGCTGGATGGGGGGATCCTCACCGAGCTGAACGTGCACGAAGGGGATCAGGTGCAGGCCGGACAGGTGCTGGCGCGGCTGGATCCTACCCGCTCGGAATCTAACGTCGGCGAAAGCGCGGCGCGTTACCGCGCGTCGCTGGCCTCCAGCGCGCGTCTGTATGCCGAGGTGAACGATCTGCCGCTCAAATTCCCGCCGTCCCTGGCGAAATGGACCGACCTGACCGCCGCTGAAACGCGGCTCTACAACTCGCGCCGCGCCCAGCTGGAGGATACCCAGCGGGAGTTGCGCGCCGCGTTAGATCTCGCGAACAAAGAACTGGCGATCACCCAGCGGCTGGTGAAAACCGGGGCCGCCAGCCACGTGGAAGTGCTGCGCCTGCAACGGCAGAAAAGCGACCTGGAGCTGAAGCTCACTGACGTCCGTTCCCAGTATTACGTGCAGGCCCGTGAAGCGCTGTCGAAGGCCAACGCCGAGGTGGATATGGTGTCAGCGATCCTGAAAGGCCGCGAGGATTCCGTTACCCGCCTGACGGTGAAGTCTCCGGTGCGCGGGATCGTGAAAAACATCAAGGTGACCACCATCGGCGGCGTCATACCGCCCAACGGCGAGTTAATGGAGATTGTGCCGGTGGACGATCACCTGCTGATTGAAACCCGCCTCTCGCCGCGGGATATCGCCTTTATCCACCCTAATCAGGAGGCGCTGGTGAAAATCACTGCCTACGATTACGCGATTTACGGTGGGCTGCACGGGGTGGTGGAGACCATTTCGCCGGACACCATTCAGGACGAAGCGAAGCCGGAGGTGTTCTATTACCGGGTATTTATCCGTACCAGCCAGGATTATCTGGTGAATAAGGCGGGCAGGCACTTCTCGATCGTGCCGGGGATGATAGCGACGGTGGATATTAAGACCGGAGAGAAAACGGTGCTGGATTATATGATCAAACCGTTTAACCGGGCGAAGGAGGCGCTGAGGGAGCGGTAGTCAAACGCCGGGTGGCGGCTGCGCCTTACCCGGCCTACATTCTCGCAGGCCCGCGCAAGCGCAGCGCCGCCGGGCATTAATCCGCACGCAAGACGTGGAATCCGCCTCGAAGAATTAACCTTTAGTCATGCATCACACTTCCCTTCAGCCATGACCAGGGTAATATTACTCGCAGACAAAACGCACTTGCGCACAGTGCAGGAGTGCATTAATATCCACTCAGCTTCAAGGACTGGAGCTTACCAGCATTATGATTAATCATTTTCGGGATCAATGGCTTGAGGATTTTTTTCTCTACGGGAGATCGAGCAATGTTATTCCTTTGAATCTGGAAACAGCGCTTGCAAGAAAGCTCGACATCATCAATGCGGCCATGTCGCACCTGGATTTACGATCGCCACCGGGCAATATGTATGAAGCATTGAGTCCTCCGTTGAAGGGATACTCCTCTATCCGGGTAAACAGACAATACAGGCTTGTATTTCGCTGGTCAGAGGGAAAAGCAGACGATCTCTATCTCTCTCCACACAAGTACACGCAACACAAGTGAGGCATCACCTATGACACTTCAACAGGCACTCCGCAAACCCACCACGCCGGGCGAGGTGTTGCAGTATGAGTATCTTGAACCGCTCAATCTGAAAATCAACGATCTGGCAGAGATGCTAAATGTACACCGCAATACCGTAAGCGCGTTGGTCAATAACAATCGCAAACTTACTGCCGATATGGCGATCAAACTGGCAAAAGCCTTTAATACCACTATTGAATTTTGGCTGAACTTACAGCTAAACGTTGATATCTGGGAAGCGCAATCTAACTCCCGCACGCAGGAGGAGTTAAGCCGGATAAAAACCGTTGCGGAAGTCATGGCGAAGCGAAAATCCGGCAAGCCGGACGTCGCCTGATCCGCCCGCGCCACGCAATACGCTTACCCGACACGGGAACGGCGCATAACGGCATCTGCCATTATGCGCATCCGGTTACAGGGAAATTCTCAGGCGTCGAACCGCTTCTTTAAGCTGCTCATCCGTTGGGGTAACGAAAGACATGCGCAGCGTGGTGTGGTCCGGCTCGTTGCAGTAGAAGAACTCACCCGGCACAAACACGACGCCGTTGCTCAACGTTTTTTCCAGCCATTTCGTCGTATTGATGCCGTTATTCATTTTCGCCCACAGGAACATGCCGCCCTTTGGCTTGTGGAACGACATCACATCGCCCAGCTCCGCTTCCAGTTCACTGGCAAAGGTCTGGTATTTCTGGCGGTAGGCTTCGCGGATCATTTTAATCTGATTCGCCAGACGACCGGTTTTCAGATATTCGTACGTCATCAGCTGCGACAGCGTGCTGGTGTGCAGATCGGTGGTTTGCTTGAGGTTCACTACCGCGCGCTTTAGCCACTCCGGCACCAGCACCCAGCCCACGCGGGTGCCCGGCGCGAGGATTTTAGAGAAGGTGGAGGTGTACACCACGTTATCCTCATTGCCGATATCTTTGGCATGAGCAATCAGCGGGCGGAACGCTTCGTCGGTGTAGTTGATCTCGCTGTACGGGTCGTCTTCGATAATCACGAAGTCATAGCGCTTCGATAATTCCACCAGCTGTTTACGACGCGCTTCGGAGAGCGTCACGCCGCCCGGGTTACCAAAGGTTGGCACGATATAAACCGCTTTGATGGTTTTAGTTGCCACCAGCGCTTCAAGTTCATCCACTTTCATGCCGTCGCCGTCGGTACCGACGGATTCAAATTTCGCCTGCGCCAGGCCAAAGACCTGCAACGCGGCGAGGTAGGTAGGCCGCTCCACGACGACCGTATCGCCCGGGTTGATTAACGCCCGCGCCAGCACGTCAAGCGACTGTTGCGAGCCGGAAGTAATGACCACATCATCGGCTTTACAGGCGATGCCGCGACCTTCAGAGATGCGTTGGATCTCTTCGCGCAGCCCCGGGACGCCTTCCGTCAGACCGTACTGGAATGCTTCGCCAAAATGCTGAGACAGCACGGCATCAGCGGCGATTTTTAAACCTTCATGATCGAACAGGTCCGGATTTGGAATACCGCCACCCAGCGAAATCACGCCTGCCATTTTGCTATGTTTTAATAATTCACGGATGGCAGAGGATTGCAGGCCCTGCGCGCTGCTGGCGAGTTTGTTTGCAGACATTCTTTACTTACCTTCTTTTTTTATATTGTGCCCAATCTTAGCAGAATATGGGCAATAAATTCCGTTAGCTTAGGCAGCGGCCGCAAATCCTGGCGCCACAGTAAATGCACCGGCCTCGGCGCGGGCGTAAACGCTTCCAGAACCCGAACCAGCCTGCCGCTCGCCAGCTCTTCCGCCACCAGCACTTCCGGTTGCAGCAGGAGTCCCGCCCCGGCTCGCGCCGCCATGCGTAAGCCGTAGCCGTCATTGCATCGTAAGACGGCATCACGCTTCCAGCGCACTTCGCCTTCCACACCCGGCAGCCGCCACTCGTTACGCGCCGTCCATACCGTGTGCGACAGGCACAGGTGATCCACCAGATCGGCTGGCGTTTGCGGCGTACCGTGACGCGCCAGATAATCCGGCGCGGCGCAGATCACCATGTTGTAGGGACACAGATATTTCGCCACCAGGTCCTCATTACGGATCTCACCGATACGAATGGCCAGATCGACCCCTTCCTCGACCAGATCAACCATTCGGTTGGTGAGATCCAGTTCGATGCGCACTTCCGGGTAACGCTGCAAAAACGTGGCCGTCAGAGGCGCGATAACGCAGCCGCCAAACGAGGTGGGCGCTGTCACGCGCAGGGTGCCGGCGGGTGTGGCTCGCAGGCGCTCAACCGCGTTTTCAGCAATCGAGACCTGCTCCAGCACGCGCCTGGCCTCTTCGAAATAAACGCGTCCGGCATCCGTCAGGCTCTGGCGACGGGTGTTGCGCTCCAGCAGCCGCGTACCGAGCTGCGATTCCAGCTGCGTAATATACTTCCCGACCATCACCGCCGACATCTCCAGCCGGGCCGCCGCGCCGGTAAAGCTGCCGCTTTCCACCACCGCGATGAACGTCTCCATGCCGCGAAGCTTATCCATATTCCGAACCTCTGGTTAGCAATCTTCTAACATCAACCCAGTTTATCTGAATTTTTATTTATTAAAGAATGAAGGCTCACAACATAAGGAGTCTGCTATGAAAATCGTCATTATTGGTGCCAGCGGTACGGTCGGTCGTGCTGTGACAGAAGAGCTAAGCCGTCGTCACGAGGTGATCAGCGTGGGTCGCACGCAGGGCGACCATCAGGTGGATATCACCTCGCAGGCGAGCGTACAGGCGCTGTTCGAAAAGATCGGCCCGGTGGATGCGATTGTCTCCGCCAGCGGTGGGGTACACTTCGGCCCGCTCGCAACCATGACCGACGGCGAGTTCAACTGGGGCTTACAGGATAAGCTGCTGGGGCAGATTCGTCTGGCGCTGACCGGCCAGCACTACCTGAACGAAGGCGGCTCGATTACGCTGATAAGCGGCATTGTGGCTCACGAGCCGATTGCTCAGGGCGTCAATGCCACCACGGTGAATGCGGCGCTGGAAGGGTTTGTGCGCGCCGCGGCCTGTGAACTGCCGCGCGGGATCCGCATTAACCTGATCAGCCCGACGGTGCTGACCGAATCCGCCGAAGCATATGATGGCTTCTTCCCCGGGTTTGAAAGCGTTCCCGCTGCGACCGTTGCGCAGGCCTACCGCCGCAGCGTGGAAGGGGTACAGAGCGGGCGGGTATATAAAGTCGGCTATTAAGCCTTACGGGCGGCGATCAGCACCAGCATCGGGCGTTCCGCCTCTTCGGCCAGCGCGGGCCAGGCGTCAACCTGCGTCTGCGTTGGTCCCCACTCATTGACTTCGCTTATCGTCAATCCGGCCTTGATCAGCGCGTTAAGCGTGGTACCCAGCGTGCGGTGGTATTTGATTACCCCGTCCGCCAGCCAGTTGCTGACGCGCTGGCTTTCGTCCTGATAATGGTTCACGCCCCAGAACCGCTCACCGCTGTCGTCGGTGAGCCAGCCCTGACGGGTGGCGCAGGTATAAATCGGGTGCTCCATCGAGAAGACCAGGCTGCCGCCGGGTTTAAGCGCACGCTGCACCCTGGCGAATAACGCGTCCAGTTCCGGCAGATAGTGCAGCGCCAGCGAGCTGTAGACCAGATCGAGACTGTTTTCGCGAAGCTGAAGAGATTCCAGATCGCTACGCTGATAGTGAATCCGATTGTCATCAGTCAGTTCAGCCGCGCGGGCGAGCATTTTTTCTGAAATATCAACACCCGTGACGTCAGACGCGCCCAGCTCGCGCGCTGCGCGACAGAACCATCCGTAGCCGCAGCCGAGATCGACAACCGCTTTACCGGTTAAATCTGGCAGCATTGCCTTGAGCGCGGGCCACTCCGGCGCGCCGTTCAGGCCCTGAACCGAGCGCGGAAGCTGGGCATAGCCTTCAAAAAATGCCGGGTTGTCGTAGATGTTTTGTGCCATAACGGATTCCTTTATCGCAACAGTGGCGAGGGTAAAGCACCCCTCGCCCGTTGACAACGTATCCGTCTTATAAATCACAGCCTGCGCCGGATTTTCTCCACCATGGCTGTGGTTGAGATCCCGTAGCGGTCATGGAGGGTGGGCAGCGCGCCCGCATCAAGGAACGCGTCCGGCAGCGCGACGGTATCGAAATCCACGTTCACGCGGTTGCGCATCAACAGCGACGCGACGGCTTCGCACAACCCGCCTACGCTGCTGTGGTTTTCCGCCACGATGACCAGCCGTCCCGGCTTCGCAGCCTGCGCCAGGATCGTCTCTTCGTCCAGCGGCTTAATGGTGGGCGAGTGCAGCACCGCCACGCTGACGTTATCCTTACGCAGCTGCTTCGCCGCCTCCAGCGCACGCATGGTCATCAGGCCTGAGGCGACGATCAGGACATCGTTCCCCTCTTCCAGCAGCGCAGCTTTGCCAATCTTAAACTGGTAGTTGTACTGGTCCAGCACCACCGGCACCTTGCCGCGCAGCAGGCGCATATAGACAGGGCCATCGTGCGCTGCCATCGCCGGCACCGCCTGTTCGGTGTCGATTGCGTCACAGGGATCGATAATCGTCATGCCCGGAATACCGCGCATAATCGCAATATCTTCCGTCGCCTGGTGGCTCGGCCCGTAACCGGTGGTTAGCCCCGGCAGCGCCGCGCAGATCTTCACGTTCAGGTGCTCTTCAGCAATCACCTGATGGATAAAATCGTAGGCGCGGCGGGTGGCGAAGACGGCATAGGTGGTGGCGAAAGGAATAAAACCCTCTTTCGCCATGCCGCCCGCGGCCCCCATTAACAACTGCTCGGCCATGCCCATCTGAAAGAAGCGTTCCGGGTAGGCCTGAGCGAAAATATGCAGATCGGTGTACTTCGACAGATCCGCCGTCATGCCGACGATCTCCGGTCGCTGTTCCGCCAGCTTCACCAGCGCGTGACCGAACGGTGCGGCTCGCGTCTCCTGGCCCTCTTCCGCGATAGAGGCAATCATCGCCGACGTGGTTAAACGCGGTTTTTTCTCCGTGGTCTGGCTCATTACAGCACTCCTTCAGGTTTGTTGGCATCCAGCACGGCGAGTGCCTTTTGCCACTCGTCAGCATCCACGCGAATAAAATGGTTCTTGTCACGCTTTTCGAGGAACGGCACGCCCTTGCCCATCAGCGTGTCGCACAAAATGACGCGCGGCTGGTTTTCCGGGTAGCGTTTGGCGTTATCAAACGCCGTTACCAGTGAAGGGACATCGTTGCCGTTGACGCGCTGCACGTACCAGCCGAAGGAGGTCCATTTATCTTCCAGCGGCTCAAAGCCGAGGATCGCGTGCGAGTTGCCATCCGCCTGCTGGCGGTTAATGTCCACCAGCACGATCAGGTTCGACAGGCCGTGATGTGCCGCCGACATCGCAGCTTCCCAGGTTGACCCTTCGTCCAGCTCGCCGTCCGACATGGAGTTAACGACCCATGCCGCGCTCTGCTTGCGCTTCAGCCCCAGCGCCATGCCAACGCCAATGCTTAAGCCCTGCCCCAGCGAACCGCCGGAGATCTCCATGCCCGGCGTGTAGGTTGCCATGCCGGACATCGGCAGGCGGCTGTCGTCCGCGCCGTAGGTCTCCAGCTCCTCTTCAGGAACGATCCCCGCTTCAATCAGGGCGGCGTAACAGGCAATGGCGTAGTGGCCGTGAGAGAGCAAAAAACGGTCACGCCCCTCCCACTCCGGCTCGCCCGGCTTAAGGTTCATCCCGTGGGCAAACGCGGTGGCCAGCACATCGGCATAGCCCAGCGCCTGCCCGATGTAGCCCTGCCCCTGCACTTCGCCCATGCGCAGCGCGTAGCGGCGAATGCGCCAGGCCGCGGCGGCAACCTGTTGAACTGTGGTATCCGTCATCGTCGTATCTCCTTAATGGATCAGCATCCCGCCGTTCACGTCGAGCGTGATACCGGTGGAGTAAGAAGAGAGGTCGCTGCCGAGGAACAGCGCGGCGCGGGCAATATCCTGCGCGTCTCCGAGGCGGTTAAGCGGAATGCCCGCCAGAATGGACGTTTTCATCTCATCGCTCAGCTTGCCTGCGGTAATGTCCGTCTGGATAAGACCCGGCGTGATGCAGTTTACGCGCACATTGTCGGGCCCCAGCTCACGCGCCATGGCTTTTGCCAGCCCCAGCACACCCGCTTTTGCAGCGCTGTAGTGTGGGCCGCCAAAGATGCCGCCGCCGCGCTGGGCCGATACCGATGAAATGCAGACGATGCTGCCCGACTTTTGCGCGCGCATAGTGGGAATAACCGCCTGGGACATTAGCAGCGTGCCGCGCAGGCTGACGTCAAGCACCGCATCGTAATTTTCGCGTTTGATATCCATCAGCTTGATCGGCTGAGTTATGCCGGCGTTATTCACCAGAATATCGATGCGCCCGTATTTCCCCAGCACCTGCTCAATGGCGGCATTAACCTGTAATTCATTGCTGACGTTCGCCGCAAGGCCCAGATGTTCGTCGCCAAGGCTCGCGGCGGCAGCCCGGCTGGCTTCAGCGTTTAAATCGATAATCACCACTTTCGCACCCTGTTCAGCATATAATTTCGCCGTAGCGAAACCCAAACCGCGTACGGAAGCCGCGCCGGTAATAACGGCGACTTTATTTTTCAGTAGCATACATTTACTCCATTAGGACAAGAGAGATTTAATGTTTTATTTCGGCTCTTCCAGCAGCATAATCATTATTAAGCCAATGGCTGCGCAAATACCGAAATAAATAAACACGGAATTAAAACTACCTGTTTTATCCAGCAGATAACCTGCCAGCATCGGGGAAACAAATCCGCCGAGATTACCGCCGCTATTGATAATGGACGCGGCAATCGGATAGGTTTTACTGTCCGCAACAGCCATTCCATAAGCCGTAAAAGCGGGCCAGCCGATATTCAGACAGAGGCCGACAAAAAATAACCCGACGCAAACCGCGACGGTGCTTTGCGGAATATTCAGCATAATAACCATCATTAAAACGGTGCTGATGGCTGTAAACATCATGGTCGGTTTACGTCGGCGGCCGAGCAGTTTGTCGGAGACGTAGCCGCCAAAAATCGCACCGATAAATCCACCGATGCACGGCATGCTGGCGACCAGCCCCATGCTCATAAACGTAAAGCCTTTCTCTTTCACCAGATAGAGCGGGATCCACGTCAACAGTCCGTACAGCACGCTGACCATCATAAAATAGGCCAGGCAGTCGCCGAGAATATTCTTCGAGGTAAACAGCCCTTTTACCGTGCTTACCGGGGCTAATTCCCGCACGCGGATCAGCCGATCGAGGCGTGCAAAGCCTGGTGAAATCACGATATTTTCCCGTCTGGCGTCCGGGGTCTCCTGACCGGCGGTAATGGTCTCCAGCTCCGCTTTCGAGACGAATGCGCTCTCGGACGGCCTGGTGCGTACCAGCAGATACCACAGGACGGCAATGACCAATCCTGGGATCGCAAAGGAGAAGAAGACCCAGCGCCAGCCCCAGGTCATGGCGATCCACACTGCCAGCGGCGGCACGAGGATGGGCGCGAACATGGTGGCGGCGATGTAGACGCCCGTGGCCGTGGCCTTCTCCTTTGGCGGAAACCAGTTATTGATGGTGGAGGCCAGCCCGACCGGGCACGGCCCCTCTGTTAACCCCAGCCCCAGGCGGATACACTTCAGGCCCAGAACTGAGGTTGCGGTGCCCATCAGCCAGGTAAAGGCAGAGAAGCCGAATATCGACAGTGCCACCATGCCGCGAATTCCCTTTTTGGCAATAAAAAAGCCCGCAGGAATTTGGCTCAGGGCGTATCCCAAAAAAAACATGCTGGCGATGGCACCGGCTTCGAAATTATTGATATGAAATTCGTCAATGATAAACGGCAGTACTGCACCAATATTTGTTCGGTCAGCATAGTTAATGGCATAAACAATAAAAATTAATGCCAGCACAACGAAACGGTAATTGGTTTTTTTAGTCTTTATGTAGGGGACAGCTTGTTCTATACGAGACATAACTTACCTCATTATTCGAACACCGTGAGTCGTTTTATTATTGCGTTCAACGTCAATATATCGGCTCACCCATGAAACGCCATTCAATAAAGCTCATTTATTGCTGAGATAAATTTGATTCGCGATACAGCTCAAAAAAATAACATCGGGATAAAATTGCCCGCTCGCAGTCTCAATGTTATGTTTTTTATCAATTATCGTGTAAGGAGTAGGCCATGTCCGCGCAGGATCGCCAGACGTTATCGCTGCCCTCGCTCAGAAATTTGCAGGCGTTTATCGCCGTTGCTAACGCCCTGAGCATCCATCAGGCGGCGGAACAGCTCAACGTCACGCCTTCGGCGGTAAGCCACCAGATCGCGTCGCTGGAATCGTGGCTGGGCAAGAAATTATTTATCCGCAGCGGCAAAGGGGTTCAACTCACCCCGACGGGAGAAAAATATCTGCGGGAGGTCTCGGCGGCGATGAGCGCCATCGGGCGCGCCACCGATCAAATCGTGAAAGAAAAAGACAATGCTGTGCTTCGCGTGCACTCTTCCCCCACCTTCGGGCTGTCCTGGCTGTTGCGCCGTCTGGGCAGATTCCGCGCCGAATATCCTGATATCACCATCAATCTCACCTGCTCCTATGAGAACCTACAGTTCGCCAGAGATAATATCGACATTGATATCCGTCACGGTATTCCGGACTGGGACGCCTACCGGGTGATGACCATTAAAAACGACACGCTGGTGGTATTGGCCTCGCCGGACTATGCAGAAGAGCATCCCATCAGCACGCCCGCCGATCTGCTGCAACAGTCGCTTATCTCGTCCACCAGCACTCTCGTGAACTGGGAGAAATGGTTCGCCTGGCACAATATCGACAGGCCCTGGCTTAATTTCAGCCTCAGCTTCGACCGCTCCTACATGAGCTTTGAAGCGGCGCGCATGGGGCTTGGGTTTATTCTGGAGAGCAAAATGATGGCTACCGATCACCTGAAGGATGGCTCGCTGGTGCAGGTGCTGCCTGATGAAATGGGTATCGCCATCAACGCGCACCATCTGGTGATGCCGCACATGAACGAACGCGCGTGGAAGATCCAGCAGTTCGTCGAGTGGATTGACCGTGAGTTGCGATTGTCGGGGTATCACCTGTAGCGATACCCCAACGTGGCGTCAGGCGACCGTGCCCCAGACCAGATTCCCCTTGTGGAACGTCGCGGTGCGCGGAGAAATGCGCGCCACCGCCTCGGCGGAACAGGAGGCGTCAACCAGCACAAAGCTGGCGTCGTCCTGCGCTTTAGGCCACACGCGCTCACCTTTGTCGTTCAGCGGCAGCACGTCGCCGGTGGCGATGCCCAGCGCCCGCGAAAGCGTCTGCTCGTTCGGGCGAATATAGAGCTGGGCGTAGAGGTTGGCTTTCTCCAGCATGTCCCCCAGACCGTACGGCGACCAGTGGTCGATCACGCTGTCGGTACCGGTCATGACAAACACGCCTTTATCACGTAACTGCTTCAGCGGCATGTGCAGGGTGCCAATCGGCACGGTCGAGGCGATGGTTACCTGCTGTGCCGCCATGCGGGTGGCGATCTCATCCACCTGCTGTTCGTTAAGCGTGGCCAGCGCGAAGGCGTGGCTGATGGTCAGCTTCCCCTTCAGCGCCGGCGTTTTCTCCACGGTTTCTACCATGTAGTTCACCGCCGCCACGCCCGCCGGGCTGGTTTCATGGAGGTGAATATCCACCCCTTTGTCGTAATCCAGCGCAATCTGGAACATGGTATCTAGCGATTTCTCCATCGCGCCGTCGACGCTGGTTGGGTCCAGCCCGCCCACATAATGCGCCCCCGCCTGCATCGCCTCGCGCATCAGCTTTTCAGAATTCGACAGCAGCAGGCCGTGCTGCGGGAAGGCAACGATTTCGCAGTCAAAGCCTGCGCCCCGGCGCGCCAGTACCGCCTGCAAATTTTCCAGGTTTTTCAGGCCGGAAACCGGCTCTATGTTGCAGTGGCTGCGGGCGATGGTGGACCCTTTGGACTGGATCAGGTCGATCAGCTTTTCGGCGCGTTCTTGCGTGTAGGGCTGTAACTCCGGCAGCAGCTTCTGCTCCAGGCGGATCATGTCCTGAATGGTGGTGCCCGCCGGACGGTTCAGGGAGCGCCATGGGCCGCCGTAGAAGGTTTTATCCAGGTGAATGTGCATGTCGCGCATCGCCGGAAGCATCAGCTTTTTACCCGCGTCGTAGTGCGGCAGGGTCGCGTCGGCGTGGCTGCCGTTATCGCGCAGGGCGACGATTTTCCCGTCTTTGATCTCCAGCGTTTTCAGCTCGGTGCGGGTGCTTGTCGCCACGCTGCCGTCGTAGTTAAACCCGGCTTCCAGCAGCACGTTGTCGAGATAGTAATGTTTTGCGGTGATGTTCATCGGTTTACCCGTCTCGCAGGTTGCCTTTACAGAATCGGCAGCATACGCGACGGAACCCGTGGCGCCAAACAGCGCGCAGGCAGTAACCATTTTGCCGCTCTGGCTGATAAACTCGCGGCGGCTTTTATTCTCACTCATCTTATCTTCCTTCATTAATAATATGGGTACCCGTTTCACCGCGCAGCGCTGCGGGCAGGCAGTCCGGCGAGGTGATGATTACGCGCCTGCCGCCATGGCGTAAAAATTCCAGCGAAGCGACGATTTTTGGCAACATGCTACCTGCCGGGAAGTGGCCTTCATCCATGTAGCGCGTCATCTGCGCCACGTTGACGGTATCCAGCGCCTGCTGGTTCGGCTTGCCGAAGTTCACGCACACTTTTTCCACGCCGGTGGTGATCACCAGCACGTCGGCGCGGATCTCGCGCGCCAGCAGCGCGGTGGAGAGATCTTTATCGATAACCGCATCCACGCTCTGGTAATCGCCCTGTTCACTGCGCACCACGGGAATGCCTCCACCGCCCGCGCCGATGACCACAAAACCTTTCTGCGTTAGCGCCTTAATCGCATCCGCCTCGACGATGCGCCGCGGCTGGGGCGAGGCCACCACGCGGCGATAGCCCCGGCCTGAATCCTCGACAAAATGCCAGTCCGGGTGCGCGAGCTGTAGCTCGTCGCGCTGCGCCTCGCTGAAGAACGCGCCGATCGGTTTTGTCGGGTGCGTAAAGCCGGGATCGTTTTTATCCACCTCCACCTGGGTGACGACCGTGACCGCCTTTTGCTCGCCACGCGCCGCCAGGCGGTTGTTGAGCGCCTGCTGGATCAGGTAGCCGATGCCGCCCTGGGTATCCGCCACGCAGTTTGCCAGCGGGGTCAGCGGCAGCCCTTCCCGCTCGTGGGCGATTTCGGCGCGGCGCAGATCCAGCCCCACCTGCGGGCCATTGCCATGGGTGAGCACGATGTCATAGTCCGAGGCCAGCATTTCGAGCACCGACTCAGCCACCGCTTTGACCGCCTGCGCCTGATGCTCAATCGACTGGCTGGCGTTGTCTTTGATAATGCTGTTGCCGCCGATGGCGACGACCATAAGCTCTTTCATTTTGTTTCCTTTAGAAGGTGCGTTCTGGTGCCCTCACCCCGGCCCTCTCCCACAGGGAGAGGGGGATTAACAGAGGTATCCAGCACATGCTTCACCACAAACATCCCGCCCATCATCAGGTAGGCCGTGACAAACATCAGGGAACTGCCCTCGGCAAAGCCCACCACCGGGGCGTGGATCACGCCAAACAGCGCCAGCAGCGCGCCTCCTGCGGCGGCGACGGCCCCGCGCAGCGGTTTGTTGATAATGGCGAAGATGGCGATACAGCCCCAGAGCATGCTGGCGAGCGGCGCGCCGTTGCCGAGATGCATCAGGCCTTCGTAGTAGATCCCCTTGCTGTGCAGCACGTCGGTGCCGATTTTCGCCGCGCTGGTCCCCGCGGCGCTCATCACGCTGTTCATCATGGTCAGCGCCCAGTTGGCGATCCACGGGAACAGGCAGATGAAGATGACGGGCACCTCCACTTTCGGGGTTTCCCTCACCACCTGGTTGGCGGTGACGACACCGATAAACACCAGAATCGGCACGATGGCGGTCATCGGTATGATGGCGAGCATAAAGGCCCCCAGCCCGAACAGCGGCACGATGAACATGGTCACGCCGGACGCCAGGGTGTAGCCGATGCTGGCGCCCATCGCTTTCCAGCCAGGATGGCCGACGTAGACCGTGACCGGGAACGGATTGCCCATCAGGCAGCCGAGCATCGAGGCCAGACCGTTCGCCAGCATTACCTTGCGGGTCGGGTATTCATCCCCTGCCGCGTGGGCGCTTTCGATGTTCTCCAGGTCAAAGATGTAGTTTGCCAGCCCCAGCGGTACGGCGGACGCCAGATAAGGCAGCGCGTGCGGCAGCCCCTGCATAAAGCTGTCCACGTGCACTTCCGGCGGGTTAAAGCCGAAGGATGACATGGACGCTTTAATGGCATCCGGGCTTTGCAGGCCAGAGATCCACGCAAGTAGAGTACCGGCAATTAACAGCAGCAGGCCGGTCGGGATACGGGCGAAAATCGGCTTTTTACCGAACCAGTTAATGAAGATCAGCAGCAGGACGATAAACGACACGGTCGGCGCTTCGAACGCCTGCAACATCGGGTTCATCGCCAGCAGCAGCAAGCCAAGACCGGACAGGCACGACAGCAGCACGGTGCGCGGGATCATCTTGCGGATGGTTTCCCCCAGGAAGGAACCGCCCGCGAGGATCATCGCTTCCACAAAGCACCACACCAGGCCAATCTGAATCGCGAAATCCGCATCGCCAGTTTGCTGGTAAACCGGCATTAAGACCAGGAAGGTCACGGTAAAAATCGACGGCGCGCTCGGGCCGGACGGCAACGCGGTGACGTCCGTTCGTCCGGTAGCGCGCGCCATTTGCAGGCCAAACCACGTATAGCAAAGACTCGCCACCAGCACCGCCAGCCCGAAGGCTGGCGCGATGCGTCCATAAACAATCTCCTTCGGGATGCCGACGACAAAAATGAGCAGCCCCATCATGGTCAGCAAATTGGTCAGGTTGTTGGTCATCAACCCGAAATAAGCTGCCCAGTCACCTCTTTTCCACTCCAGTTTCATGTTTTTCATGGATGCATGCCTTATAAAAAGTAGCGATCGCGGAAGGTCAACAGCGCCTTTTCAAAACAGCTAAACGGCGGGTGAACGATGCCCGCCCCAATCATGCCGATCCCGGCGTCCTTGTGGGCAATGGCGGTATTAATGACCGGCAGAATGCCGCTGCCCGCGACCTTCGTGATGTCGATGGCGGTCGGGATCCCCATAAAGGAGAGCAGCGGAATGGTGACGTTCGGGTTTTCGCCGAGGGTGATTTCGCGCATCTGGCGAGAAAAATCGATGGCTTCCTCCACCGTGCCGCCCACCAGCGCCACGATTGCCGGGGCCGTCGCCATCGCAAAGCCGCCGATGCCGTAGGTTTCGGTGATGGCGCTGTCGCCGATATCCAGCCCGGAGTCTTCCGGCTTATAGCCCGCGAACATCGGGCCGATCACCTGCTGCGCCGGGCCGGTGAACCACTGCCCCGGCAGGCCGGAAACGCGCAGGCCGAACTCGTAGCCGTTGCGCGCCATGGTGGTGACGACGGTGCTGTACTCAATGCCGTGGGCAGCATCCAGCGCGGCCTTACACATCGCCATCCACGTCGGACCGGAGAAATAGTCGCTGCTGGCGACAAACTCGAACACTTCACGCTGCTGCGTCACGGGATAGCCCGCCTGGATCAGCCCCGGCGTCAGCGCCTGAATAAGCAGCGTGGTGCCCGCGTTGTTGCGGTTGTGGCACTCGTCGCCCATGTGCAGCGCCTGGGCCAGCATCAGGCGCAGGTCGATTTCGCCGATAATCTTCATCGCGTCGCGCAGCATCGGGCCGAGCACGTCGCGCATCCAGTTCAGGCGCTCGATCACGCTCTGGTCATTAGCCCCCATACGCAGGATCTTCGCCATCTGCTCGCTGAGGTTGGTGAAGGCGCGGTTGCCGTAAGTTTTGTTCTCAACGATGTGCATAAACATCGACGCGGAGGTGACGCCCGCCATAGAGCCCACACAGTCGTGCTCGTGGCACGGCGAGAAGGTGATGTCACCTGACGCCGCCAGCCTTGCGGCGTCCTCCAGATCCGTCGCCAGCCCTTCAAACACCAGCGCGCCGGTAACCGCACCTTTCATCGCACCGCACATGTTTTCCCAGGTAACTGGCGGACCGGCGTGCAGAATGGTCGTGCGGGTCATGCCCGGCACCATGTTGATGGCCTGGTCATAGCCCACCAGCACCGGATGGGACTGAATAATCCGCTCCAGGGCAATTTTGTTTGCGGCGGCAATTTTCTCCGCCAGCGGTTTTTCCGCCAGCTGGTCGAGCGCTTCAACAACCTGCATATTGCCCTGCCCCGGCGGCGTCCAGTCGAGCTGGGTCACGGGAACGTGCTGCTTTTTGAGGTCGTCGCTGAACATCGCAATGCCGACGTTAATGACGTTTAGCGGCTGGTTGAATAAAGTGGTCATTATGCTTTCTCCCCTTTGCAGACAAATTCGCGTGCCAGTAATCCGGTGTTGGTGCTGCTGCTGGCCCAGATGACGCCTGCGTCGGTCAGCAGCTGGCACTGCTGCGCCAGCGACTGCGGATCCTGATCGGTGCCGAGCACGTAGCCGAGAATTTCCAACGGACGGTTGTCGGCGTTCGCGATCGCCTGTGCCTCTTTGATCGCCTCGATCATCACCCCCACCGGATCGTCGTGCGCGCCAAAGCCCAGCACGAAGTCCATCACGATGACGCCCACCTGCGGATCGCGCGCCTCCTGTAGCAGGCGGCTGATGCGGTTGGTCGGGTCGATCATTGGGTGTGGCTTGCCGCTGGTGAAATCATCGTCACCGAAATCAAGGAAGGTGTGGGCCTGGCTAACGCTGATATCTTTCAGACGCCTGGCCGGGTCCGGCTGGATGTTGCTGTAAACATCGTCAAACTTCTCCAGCGCGGCAAACATCGCTTCGTCGCACAGGGTGCCGCCGCAGAACAGGCCGCGAATGTACTTCTGCTGCGACGTCAGGCGGGTGCGTACCTCTTCGATCAGCGGCCAGTTGAGCGGATGTAAATCCAGGTCGTCTTTTTTAATGCCGGTAAGCAGCACCGCTTTCAGGGCCGCCTCTTTGGTGCCACGAGCAAACTGCAAACCGTCTTCATCGGCAGGCGGTTCGTTGCGGCCCAGGAAGCACACAACTACAGGCTTGCGGCAGGCGCGTGCCCGGGCCAGCACCTTCTCAGCCACCGCGGGTGCTGGCGGTTTGGAGATGAGCGCTATCACCCGAGTAGCGTCGTCCGCCTCCAGCATGTCGATGGCGTCGAGCATCATCAGGCCGCCGATCTTCTCGCTAAGATCGCGCCCGCCGGTGCCGATCAGCTGCGACACGCCGCCGCCGAACTCATGAATGCGCACGCTCAGCTCCTGGCTGCCGGTACCGGAGGCGCCAACGATGCCAATCGTCCCGCGACGCACCGCGTTGGCGAAGCACAGCCCCGCGCCGTTGATAATGGCGGTGCCGCAGTCTGGCCCCATCATCAGCAGACCCTTTTCATGCGCCAGCTGCTTCAGCGCCAGCTCGTCGTCGAGCGATACGTTATCGGAGAACAGCATCACGTTAAGATCGTTTTCCAGCGCCTGACGCGCTTCCCGGGCGGCGAAGGTGCCGTTGACGGAAATCACCGCCAGGTTGCTGTCCGGACGATGGGTTTTGGCGCTGGCAATCGACGCGTAGCGTGCTTCATGGGAGCCCGTGCGCTCTTTACGCGTGAACAGCGCTTCAATGGAGGCCAGGGTTTCATCATTTGCCGCGTCGCCTTTAATCACGATCATCAGGTCGCCATTTTTCGCGTCCGCTAATTCCGGCGTTAATAGCCCGAGGTTTTTTAATACGCCTTTGTTCATTTCCGTCGCCATCGCCACAAACGCCTGCTCGACGCCCGGCAATTTATTGGCTTTGGTGGAAACCGACATTAAGGAAACCGAATCGAAATACGTATTCTTTTTTATGACGATTTTGGTTGGCATTATTTTCACCTGTTTAAGATAAAAGGGGGCCGCCGTCGTGCTAAATGCACGTCGGTAACAATGCGTTTTTTCAGTAACGGCCAGCCAGGGGAAGGCTGACCGAATGCGCTACGCGCCTGCCGCCAGCAGCAGGTCTGCGATCGCGTTGAAGCCTTTTTCCCGCGCCAGTTCGAGCGGGGTTTTGCCGTATTTATCGGTCATGTGCGGGTTCGCGCCGTGATCCAGCAGCAGCTTCACAATTTCCTGCTGCTTTGCGCCGCCGTCGTTTAATACGATGGCCTCCAGCAACGGCGTCCAGCCGACAAAATTGGTGTGGTTGACGTTGATGTCGGTTTTTTCCAGCAGCTCACGCACGATTTCAACGTGCCCTTTTTCACTGGCAGGGGTAATGCCCACGCCGCCAAAGCGCGTCAGACGGTCGAGATCCGGATCCGCCGGAAGGACAATGCGCAGCAGGGTTAAATCATTGGTCAGGCAGCTGATCAGGAAGGGGTTAAAACAGGTCTGGTCCTGTTTATCAATATCCGCCCCGGCGGCAATTAAAAATTCCACACAGGCGTAATGCTTTTTCAGGCTGGCAATAATAATGGCGGTTCTTTTCTGGCGGTTGGTTACGTTAATATCCACGCCTTTTTCCAGGCAGGCTTTTAGCGCGTCGATATTGCCCTCTTCTGCCGCCAGCAGAAATTCTGTAACCAGTGCAGTTGCAGACATATTCAGACTCCCTATGTTTCACTTCTGATGGCCTGAGAATAGCAACAGCCTGGTCATAAAAGAATCCGCTTAAAA
This sequence comes from Enterobacter sp. BWH52, assembly GCF_001037565.1. Classification (NCBI taxonomy): domain Bacteria; kingdom Pseudomonadati; phylum Pseudomonadota; class Gammaproteobacteria; order Enterobacterales; family Enterobacteriaceae; genus Enterobacter; species Enterobacter sp. BWH52. Next base: position 3,560,510 of record NZ_KQ089854.1, read on the forward strand.
ATCATTCATCGACACGCAATTCATTGTTGAGTTAAATTCAACGGTCCGGCAGAAACGTGCGTCTGTGCAACCTTTTTCTTATGTTTTACCGCTTTTACACACTTCAGGCTGCATTATCCTTATGGCTGAAAAAGCCTTACACAGCGCGGCCCTACGTAAAAATACAGAACTGTGACCAACATCAACTATGATGTAACGCCAGTGTTAAAATATGTTCAAAACTGATGGTCACCAGGAGCCATAATATGAATTCCATCTTTACCGAAGAGAATTTGCTGGCCTTCACCACCGCGGCACGTTTTGGCAGTTTTAGCAAAGCGGCTGCCGAGCTGGGCGTAACCACCTCGGCCATCAGTTACACCATCAAACGCATGGAGACCGGCCTGGACGTGGTGCTGTTTGTACGCAACACGCGCAGCATTGAGCTGACCGAATCCGGTTTTTATTTTTATCGTAAAGCGACCGACCTGCTGAATGACTTTCATGCCATCAAGCGCGGGATTGATACCATTTCTCAGGGCATTGAGACGCGGGTGCGCATCTGCATAAATCAGCTTTTGTATACGCCACGCCATACCGCGCGTTTGCTCCAGGTGCTGAAAAAACAGTTTCCCACCTGCCAGATCACGGTGACAACCGAGGTGTATAACGGCGTCTGGGATTCCATCATTAATAATCAGGCCAATATCGCCATTGGCGCGCCGGATACGCTGCTGGACGGCGGCGGCATTGATTATACCGAGATAGGCGCGATCCGCTGGGTATTTGCCATCGCGCCCACGCATCCGCTGGCGTTCGCCCCGGAGCCCATCTCCGAAAGTCAGCTGCGTCTGTATCCCAATATCATGGTCGAGGATACCGCGCATACCATCAATAAGAAGGTGGGCTGGCTGCTTCACGGTCAGGAGGCGATTCTGGTGCCGGACTTCAACACGAAATGCCAGTGTCAGATCCTGGGGGAAGGTATTGGATTTTTACCGGAATACATGACGCGTGAGGCGGTGGAGGATGGGCTGCTGGTAACGCGGCGAATCAATAATCCGCGCCAGGATTCGCGCATGCTGCTCGCCACGCAGCATGCGGCGACCGGTCAGGTCACGCGCTGGATAAAACAGCAATTTGGCCCCGAAGGCGTGCTGACCCGGATCTACAGTGACTTACTGTGGCGTACCTAGCTCTTCGTCTGAACCCAAAATGCGTGGATAAGACCGGGGAAGTAGCCCAGGATGGTCAGAAGGATATTCAGAATAAACGCCCAGCCCAGCCCCTTGCCAAGCAGCACGCCCAGCGGCGGGAGAATAATCGTAAAAACAACGCGCCAAAAACCCATAAATAACTCCGTGCAAGCTAACCAATTGAAAATTATAAAAGACACTTCTCTAAGCGTAGCCAGTTTACGGGTAACTGCCATTCGTCTCTCGCGCTTTTACCTGCCTTTACCCTCTTTACACTGGCTTAAACCCGGCCTTAAATGCTCTACTGTTCTGAAATTGACCGTAAGGAAACATAATGTCTCTTCCTCTTATTTCGCCGCAGCAGGCAAACGCGCTTATTGCTGAAGGCGCCAAACTTATCGATATTCGCGACCCCGACGAGTATGCCCGCGAGCATATTCCGGCGGCGCACTCCATTCCGCTGGATTCGTTACCCGGCGGGCTTAACGCGGCGCCGGGAGAAACGGTGATTTTCCACTGTCAGTCCGGCGCACGAACCTCAAACAATGCTGCTCGTCTGGCGCAGGCAGCATCCCCTGCGAACGCCTGTGTGGTTGAGGGAGGCATTCAGGGCTGGAAACAGGCCGGGCTGCTGACCGTTGAAGATCGATCGCAGCCGCTTCCGCTGATGCGTCAGGTGCAGATCGCTGCCGGGCTGCTGATCCTCTGCGGCGTGGTGTTGGGTTACAGCGTCTCCAGCGGTTTTTTCCTGCTGAGCGGTTTTGTGGGCGTCGGGCTGCTGTTCGCCGGAGTGACAGGTTTTTGCGGTATGGCGCGACTTCTGAAAGTGATGCCGTGGAACCGACGTACCTGATAAGGAGTATCTGAAAGATTAGGCTGTACCCCGTCCCGGACGTGGGCTATGGTGAAGATCATGACAATGATGAGGAGGTGCTATGTTTTCTGTCGGTGATTATGTCCAACCGCGTCAGGGCGGTCCGAAACTGAAAGTGCTCGAAGTGAATGGTGAAAACATTGTGGCCGTGCAGGCCAGCGATGAGCAGGGCGAGAAATATCACCTGAAAGCGGCGGACGTAGTTCTGTACTCCGAAGAAGGTGACTTTGGCGTCTGCTAAGTCAATAATCGGGCGGAATACACCGCCCGAATAATCATCAGATCAGGAAATCGTCCAGCGATTTACCGTTTGCCAGTGCGGTCGCAATTGGCTTTGGCGTACGTCCCTGACCGGTCCAGGTTTTTTCTTCACCGTTCGCGTCAATAAAACGATATTTCGCCGCACGCGCTTTACGTTTTTTCGTCGGCTGACCCGCCTGCGCCAGGTCACTGCCTAACAGATCGCTCGGAGAAATACCGTCAGCTTTCATCAGTTCCAGCAGAGCATTAATTTTATCCTGCTGTTCAGCGCGTTGACGCTCTAATTCAGCCTGCTCGCTGCGTTTTTCTTCAGTGACAATCCGGAATTTTTCCAGCACTTCTTCCAGAACATCCATGGATAATTCACGTGCCAGCGCCCGGAGGGTACGAATATTATTAAGATTCTGTAACGTTAAAGCCATAATAATGAAAAACCTTTCTTCTTGTGTATAACATAAATCAGGCAACAGAATAATTGATTTTGGTTCTGATATCTACCCACCGTGACGTTTTGACATTATTGTAAATGTTTTAGAATATCCCGTTAATATAACCCTGAAATATATGTCTGTTTTAAAGCGTAATATACCGCCCTTCCCCAGGCCAAAAAACCCTGTTTTAAACCGTTCAAAAAACCGCCTCCAAAATCCCACACAACAAAGGTTTCACACGCGCATAGATAATCTAATTCATTGATATATTTCACTAAAATAGGCGCGAGGAGAGAAAATAACGAAGCGCGCAAAAAACGCACAATTTTAGAGAATTTTATGGCTAAAGCGCCAGTAAATAAAAATTAATCACTACTTGTTAGTTAAAAGCCAGAGAGATACGCTATACACTCAAAACAAACCAACCTAAAGCACTAAAGGCCGCAGGTAAAACGCCACTTTTTTGTCCTGTTCGAGGAGTTCAGACATGTTCTCACCGCAGTCTCGCCTGCGCCATGCGGTAGCGGATACGTTCGCGATGGTCGTTTACTGTTCCGTCGTGAATATGCTGATTGAAATTTTCCTGTCGGGAATGTCCTTTGAGCAATCTCTCTCGTCGCGCCTGGTGGCCATTCCGGTGAATATCATGATCGCCTGGCCGTACGGCCTGTACCGCGATGCAGTGATGCGTTTAGCCCGGCGTATTAGCCCGGCGGGTTGGGTAAAAAACCTGGCGGACGTGCTGGCTTACGTGACGTTCCAGTCCCCGGTGTATGTGTTTATTTTGCTGACGGTGGGCGCAGACTGGCATCAAATCGCCGCTGCGGTAAGTTCAAATATCGTGGTATCCATGCTGATGGGTGCGGTGTACGGTTACTTTCTTGACTACTGCCGCCGCCTGTTCAAAGTCAGCCCTTATAGCCAGGCAAAAGCGTAAGGTAAGGCGACTGGCTCATGCCAGTCGCAGAGTTATTGTACGTCGCCAAACAGCCCTTTCAGGAATCGCTCCAGCGCCATACGCGAGCTGAAACCGTGCGGAATACCATAATGTTCATGCGTCTCGCCGCCTAAATAGAGCGGAAATTGCTGATAATGATCGCAGGTTTTAATATCCGAGGCGGGCTCAGCAAATGACAGGCTTCTGTCTTTGAGTGTCGGGTGAATAATGAGAGCAGTACGCCCCATTCTTGCTTCACGGTTGACGTAAACATAATTCTCACCACGGCGATATCCGTACGCTTTTGATGTTACCTCATCCATGGTGAACCCTTCTTTTTCAAGAACGCGCGCCACCTCATCGGGTCGTAAATACATATCTTTTCCTCATTATCATTCCTGCCCGGCAACCTTACAGTATTCAGCATTAGCAGGGCTTTCAGAATATTCCATAAACTGCCCAATAAGCCGTGACTCGCTTCAGATATTACATTTCTGGACTAAACTAAACGGGAACACAAATTATGGAGGATCGTATGTTTAACAGACCGAACCGAAACGATATTAATGACGACACACAGGATATTCGTAACGATGTCAGCCAATTAGCGGACACGCTGGAAGCCGTATTGAAATCCTGGGGCTCTGACGCGAAGGACGAAGCAGATGCCGCGAAACGTAAGGCTCAGTCTCTGCTGCGTGAAACGCGGGCAAGGATGAACGGCCGCTCACGTACCACTCAGGCGGCCTGCGACATGGCCAGCTGCGCCACCACCTTCGTACGTGAAAAACCGCTTTGTACGCTGGGAACGGTCGCGGCGGTCGGGATTTTTGTCGGCGCCCTGCTTAGTCTGCGTAAGTAAGCGCGCGTTCTTAGCCCCGGTAGCCTCAGGCGCCGGGGCTTTTCTTTGCCTGACAACCTGAAAAAACCGTACAGCCCGCCCTGCCCCGCCAGGCTCATCATCGGGGCCTTATTAATCTGAATTTCCCATATCTTGTGTGGTTGAAACTTATATAAACTACATCTAGTATTCCCTTTAGTAAGACACACACAATATGACGCGTTTACTCGCGCCGTCCTCTCATTCTAAATGGAAATGCGAATCATGAGCATTATTATTTACACTCGTAACGATTGTGTTCAGTGCCACGCCACGAAACGGGCGATGGAGAGCCGCGGCGTGGCATTTGAGATGGTCAATATTGATCAGGTGCCCGACGCGGCAGACACCCTGCGGGCGCAGGGTTTCCGTCAGCTTCCGGTTGTGGTTGCCGGCGACACCAGCTGGTCTGGCTTCCGTCCGGACATGATCAACCGCCTTGCCGCTCAGGGCGTCAGTGCATGAGCACGCTGGTCTACTTTTCCAGCAGCTCGGAAAACACGCTTCGGTTTATGGAGCGTCTCGGGCTGCCCGCGATACGCATTCCGCTGAACGAGCGGGAGCGTATTCAGGTAGACGAACCCTACATTCTGGTGGTGCCCAGCTATGGCGGTGGCGGCACCGCAGGGGCTGTGCCTCGTCAGGTGATCCGCTTTCTGAACGATCCCCATAACCGGCAGCTTATTCGCGGCGTGATCGCCGCAGGCAATCGCAACTTCGGCGAGGCCTTTGCCCGCGCCGGGGATGTCATCTCTCAAAAATGCGGCGTGCCGTATCTCTATCGTTTTGAACTGATGGGGACACAGCAGGACGTAGAGAACGTGCGTAAAGGAGTGAACGAATTTTGGCAACGACAACCGCAGAGCGCGTGATTCAGGCAACGCCGGATTACCACGCATTAAACGCCATGCTAAACCTCTATGACCGGGAGGGGCGCATTCAGTTTGATAAAGATCGTGAGGCGGTGGACGCCTTTTTTGCTGCTCATGTGCGCCCGAACAGCATCGTTTTTGGCAGCCAGCAGGAACGTCTCGACTGGCTGGTAAAAGAGGGTTATTACGAAGAGCGTGTCCTGACCCGCTACGACCGCGCCTTCGTGGTGGCATTGTTTGAACGGGCGCACGCTTGCGGTTTTCGCTTCCAGACGTTTCTCGGCGCGTGGAAGTATTACACCAGCTACACCCTGAAAACCTTTGACGGCAAACGCTATTTAGAAAGCTTTGAAGATCGGGTGGTGATGGTGGCGCTGACGCTGGCGCAGGGCGATGAAGTGCTGGCCGAAAGTCTCACGGAGGAGATCCTCTCCGGCCGCTTCCAGCCCGCCACGCCAACGTTCCTTAACTGCGGGAAAGCCCAGCGCGGCGAGCTGGTCTCCTGCTTCCTGCTGCGTATTGAAGACAATATGGAGTCGATTGGCCGTGCGGTAAATTCGGCGCTACAGCTTTCGAAACGCGGCGGCGGTGTGGCATTTCTGCTTTCGAACCTGCGGGAAGCGGGCGCGCCGATTAAGCGCATCGAAAATCAGTCCTCCGGCGTCATCCCGGTGATGAAGATGCTGGAAGATGCCTTTTCGTACGCCAACCAGCTTGGCGCGCGTCAGGGCGCGGGTGCGGTTTATCTGCACGCGCACCACCCGGACATTCTGCGTTTTCTGGATACCAAACGTGAAAACGCCGATGAAAAGATCCGCATTAAAACCCTGTCGCTCGGCGTGGTGATCCCGGATATCACGTTTAAGCTGGCTAAAGAGAATGCCGACATGGCGCTCTTCTCACCGTATGATGTTGAGCGGATTTACGGCAAAGCCTTTGGCGACGTGGCGATAAGCGAGCTGTACGACGAGCTGGTGGCCGACGATCGCATTCGTAAAAAAACCATCAACGCCCGGGATTTCTTCCAGACGCTGGCTGAAATTCAGTTTGAATCCGGTTATCCGTACATCATGTACGAGGATACGGTGAACCGCGCCAACCCGATTGGCGGGCGCATCAACATGAGCAATCTGTGCTCGGAGATTTTGCAGGTCAACAGCGCGTCCAGCTACGACGAGAACCTCGACTACGCGGACGTGGGCAAGGATATCTCCTGTAACCTCGGGTCGCTGAATATTGCCCACACCATGGACTCTCCCGATTTTGGCCGCACGGTAGAGACCGCCATTCGCGGACTGACGGCGGTATCAGACATGAGCCACATCCGCAGCGTACCGTCTATTGAAGCGGGCAACGCCGCGTCGCATGCCATCGGCCTTGGGCAGATGAACCTGCACGGCTATCTGGCGCGGGAGGGCATCGCCTACGGCAGCCCCGAAGGGCTGGATTTCACCAACCTTTATTTCTACACCGTCACCTGGCATGCGGTGCATACCTCGATGATGCTGGCGCGCGAACGCCACCAGCGGTTCGCAGGCTTTGAGCAGTCCCGCTACGCCAGCGGAGAGTATTTCAGCCAGTATCTGGAAGGCGACTGGCAGCCGAAAACCGAAAAAGTACGCGCGCTGTTTGCCCGCGCTGGCATCACCCTGCCGACGCGTGAGATGTGGCAACAGCTGCGTGAAGAGGTGATGCGCTACGGCATTTATAACCAGAACCTTCAGGCGGTGCCGCCAACCGGCTCCATTTCCTATATCAATCACGCCACGTCGAGCATCCACCCCATCGTGTCGAAGATTGAAATCCGTAAGGAAGGCAAAACCGGGCGCGTCTACTACCCTGCCCCGTTTATGACCAATGAGAATCTGGCTCTGTACCAGGACGCCTATCAAATTGGCCCGGAAAAGATCATTGATACCTACGCCGAGGCGACTAAACATGTGGATCAGGGGCTGTCGCTGACGCTCTTCTTCCCGGACACCGCCACCACGCGGGATATCAACAAAGCGCAGATCTACGCCTGGAAGAAAGGCATCAAAACGCTGTACTACATTCGCCTGCGCCAGCTCGCGCTGGAAGGCACCGAAATTGAAGGCTGCGTGTCCTGCGCGCTGTAAGGAGAAAGGATGAAACTGTCACGCGTAAGCGCCGTTAACTGGAACAAAATTCAGGATGATAAAGACCTGGAGGTATGGAACCGCCTGACCAGCAACTTCTGGCTGCCGGAAAAGGTGCCGCTCTCCAACGATATTCCGGCCTGGCAAACTCTGAGCCATGCCGAGCAGCAGCTGACAATCCGCGTCTTTACCGGCCTGACGCTGCTGGACACCATTCAGAATACCGTGGGTGCGCCCGCGCTGATGAGTGATGCGCTGACCCCGCACGAGGAGGCGGTAATGTCGAATATCAGCTTTATGGAGGCGGTGCATGCCCGCTCTTACAGCTCGATTTTCTCCACTCTGTGCCAGACCAGGGACGTGGACGCCGCCTACGCCTGGAGTGAAGAGAGCGCGTCATTGCAGCGCAAGGCAGATCTGGTGCTGGAATATTACCGGGCCGACGAGCCGCTGAAGAAGAAGATCGCCAGCGTATTCCTGGAATCTTTCCTCTTCTATTCCGGCTTCTGGCTGCCTATGTACTGGTCGAGCCGGGGCAAGCTCACCAACACCGCCGATTTGATTCGCCTCATCATCCGCGATGAAGCGGTACACGGGTATTACATCGGCTATAAGTACCAGAAAGGACTGGAGAAAGTCACCCCGGAAAAACGCGAGGAACTCAAAGGTTTTGCCCTCGATTTACTGATGGATCTGTATGACAACGAGCTGAGCTATACCGAAGAGCTGTACGCCGGAACGGGCTGGGAAGAGGACGTAAAAGCCTTCCTCTGCTACAACGCCAACAAGGCGCTGATGAACCTGGGCTACGAAGCGTTATTCCCACCAGACATGGCGGAAGTGAACCCGGCGATCCTCGCGGCGCTGTCGCCCAACGCCGATGAAAACCACGACTTCTTTTCCGGGTCCGGCTCGTCGTACGTGATGGGTAAAGCGGTGGAGACGCAAGACGAGGACTGGGATTTTTAATGAATGAATTAACGTTCATTAATTAACTCTGCATTTCATTATTTCCAGCCAAATATTCCACCAGGTACTACACTGTAATTTCCCCGTCATATTCGCCTGAAACACACCGATTCAGGCGAAATTTCCCCATGCAGCAGCAAAAAATTGAGAAAAATTCAAACCGCCCTCAGCCCTTTATTCATGGGAAATTCAGCCGTTTCGCTTGCGGCAAAATTCTGGCCTTCGGCTGGCCCAGGGTTGTCTCAGATTCTGAGTATGTTAGGGTAATGCCAGTTAACTATTTACCATGGTAATCATATCGACATAAACAAATAACAGGACACTCTCTATTGCATGGCAATTAAATTAGAAGTGAAAAATCTTTATAAAGTATTTGGCGAGCACCCGCAGCGTGCTTTCAAATATATTGAGAAAGGCCTTTCGAAAGAGCAAATTCTGGAAAAAACCGGGCTATCGCTTGGCGTTAAAGACGCCAGTCTGGCCATTGAAGAAGGCGAGATTTTTGTCATCATGGGATTATCCGGTTCGGGTAAATCCACTATGGTTCGCCTTCTCAATCGCCTGATTGAACCCACCCGCGGACAGGTGCTGATTGACGGCGTTGATATCGCCAGAATATCAGACGCGGAACTCCGCGAGGTGCGCAGAAAGAAAATTGCGATGGTGTTTCAGTCATTTGCACTGATGCCGCACATGACGGTACTCGATAATACCGCCTTTGGCATGGAGTTAGCCGGTATCCCCGCTCAGGAACGTCAGGAAAAAGTCCTTGATGCACTGCGTCAGGTCGGGCTGGAAAATTATGCTCATGCGTATCCGGATGAACTCTCCGGCGGTATGCGTCAGCGTGTGGGATTAGCGCGCGCATTAGCGATTAATCCGGATATTTTATTAATGGACGAAGCCTTCTCGGCGCTCGATCCCTTAATTCGCACCGAGATGCAGGATGAGCTGGTAAAATTACAGGCCAAACATCAGCGCACCATTGTTTTTATTTCTCACGATTTGGATGAAGCCATGCGTATTGGTGACCGTATCGCCATTATGCAAAATGGTGAAGTGGTGCAGGTCGGCACACCGGATGAAATTCTCAATAATCCGGCGAATGATTATGTGCGCACCTTCTTCCGCGGCGTGGATATTAGCCACGTATTCAGTGCGAAAGATATTGCCCGTCGAACACCAAACGGCATTATTCGAAAAACGCCAGGTTTTGGTCCGCGCTCCGCGCTGAAGCTGTTGCAGGACGAAGACCGTGAATACGGTTATCTGGTTGAACGCGGCAATAAATTTGTCGGCGTGGTCTCCATCGACTCCCTGAAAACCGCCCTGAGCGAAAACCAGGGAATCGATGCAGCGTTGATTGACGCTCCGCTTGCCGTGGACGCCGAAACGCCGCTCAGCGAGTTGCTCTCTCACGTGGGTCAGGCGCCGTGCGCCGTGCCGGTTGTCGGTGAAGAACAACAGTACGTTGGCATCATCTCAAAACGGATGCTGCTACAGGCTTTAGATCGCGAGGGGACAAACAATGGCTGATCAATCAAACCCATGGGGCACCACTGAAGCAGCGGACAGCGCGGCGCAATCTGCCGATGCGTGGGGTTCGACGCCTGCGCCTGCCGATGGCGGCGGCGCGGCAGACTGGCTCAACAGCGCACCGGCGCCTGCCCCAGAGCATTTCAATATTATGGATCCGTTCCACAAGACGCTGATCCCGCTGGATAGCTGGGTAACGGAGGGGATCGACTGGGTCGTTACCCACTTCCGTCCGGTGTTCCAGGGGATCCGCATCCCGGTGGATTACATCCTGAACGGCTTCCAGCAGCTGATGCTGGGCATGCCCGCGCCGGTGGCGATTATCCTGTTCTCGCTGATCGCATGGCAGTTCGGCAGCGCGGGTATGGGGATCGCCACGCTGATTTCGCTGATTGCCATCGGCGCGATTGGCGCGTGGTCTCAGGCGATGATCACCCTGGCGCTGGTGCTGACCGCCCTGCTGTTCTGCGTGGTGATCGGCCTGCCGATGGGGATCTGGCTGGCGCGCAGCCCCCGGGCCGCGAAAATTATCCGCCCGCTGCTGGATGCGATGCAGACCACGCCAGCGTTCGTTTACCTGGTGCCTATCGTGATGCTGTTCGGCATCGGTAACGTACCGGGGGTGGTCGTGACCATTATCTTCGCCCTTCCGCCAATTATTCGTCTGACCATTCTGGGCATTAACCAGGTGCCTGCGGATCTGATAGAGGCATCGCGCTCGTTCGGCGCCAGCCCGCGTCAGATGCTGTTTAAGGTTCAGCTTCCGCTGGCGATGCCGACCATTATGGCAGGTGTTAACCAGACGCTGATGCTGGCGCTGTCGATGGTGGTGATCGCCTCAATGATTGCCGTTGGCGGGTTAGGTCAGATGGTACTGCGCGGCATTGGCCGTCTCGATATGGGGCTGGCGACCGTCGGCGGCGTCGGGATTGTGATCCTCGCCATCATTCTTGACCGCCTGACCCAGGCTGTCGGTCGTGATTCACGCAGTCGCGGCAACCGTCGCTGGTACACCACCGGCCCTGTCGGGTTACTCACCCGCCCATTCACAAAATAAGGAACAACGATGCGACATAACGTACTTTTTGCCACAGCGTTTGCGACCCTTGTCTCCACCAGCGCAGTTGCCGCTGACCTGCCGGGCAAAGGCATTACCGTGCAGCCGGTGCAGAGCACCATTTCGGAAGAGTCCTTCCAGACCCAGATTGTCAGCCGTGCGCTGGAGAAACTGGGCTATACGGTGAATACCGCCAGCGAAGTGGATTACAACGTGGGCTATACCTCCATTGCCTCCGGCGATGCCACCTTTACCGCCGTGAACTGGCAGCCGCTGCACGACGATATGTATGCCGCCGCAGGCGGTGACAAGAAATTCTACCGTGAAGGCACCTTTGTGACCGGCGCTGCGCAGGGATATTTGATCGACAAGAAAACCGCCGATAAGTATCACATCACCAATATTGAACAGCTGAAAGATCCGAAGATCGCCAAACTCTTTGATACCAACGGTGACGGCAAAGCCGACATGATGGGCTGCTCGCCGGGCTGGGGCTGTGAAGCGGTAATTAACCACCAGAACAAAGCCTTCGATCTGGCGAAGACCGTCGACGTGAGCCACGGCAATTACTCTGCGATGATGGCCGACACCATCGCCCGCTTTAAAGAAGGCAAGCCGGTGATCTACTACACCTGGACGCCGTACTGGGTGAGCGACGTGCTGAAGCCGGGCAAAGACGTGGTGTGGTTGCAGGTGCCCTTCTCTTCCCTGCCGGGCGAGCAGAAAGATATCGACACCAAACTGCCAAATGGCATGAACTATGGCTTCCCGGTGAATACCATGCATATCGTGGCGAACCAAGCCTGGGCCGAGAAAAACCCTGCGGCGGCGAAGCTGTTCTCGGTGATGAAACTGCCGCTGGCTGACATTAACGCCCAGAACGCGATGATGCACGCGGGTAAATCATCCGAAGCAGATATCAAAGGCCACGTGGATGGCTGGATCAAAGCCCACCAGCAGCAGTTCGATGGCTGGGTGAAAGAGGCGCTTGAGGCGCAGAAGTAAAGTACTTTCCCCTCACCCCAGCCCTCTCCCGAAGGGAGAGGGTGTTAGCGTTCCCTCTCCCTTCGGGAGAGGGTTAGGGTGAGGGGCTTAACCGCACAAACACACACATAACAATTCCCCAACATTCACCATCATTGGTTATTATGTTTCCGGAAAAATAATCACTTAACTCACGATTCCTGAAACTAATGACAAAAACAACTCAAGGGCTTAGCCCCGCACTCATCCTTTTAATGTCCGTGGCAACGGGTCTGGCCGTCGCCAGCAACTATTACGCACAACCACTGCTCGACACCATCGCACGCGCCTTCGATCTTTCAGCCAGCTCCGCCGGCTTTATTGTCACCGCAGCACAGCTCGGCTATGCGGCCGGGCTGCTGTTCCTGGTGCCATTAGGCGATATGTTTGAGCGCCGGATGCTTATCGTCTCCATGACGCTGCTGGCGGCGGGCGGAATGTTGATCACCGCCAGCAGCCAGTCGTTAACGATGATGATTATCGGCACCGCGCTGACGGGGCTGTTCTCGGTGGTGGCGCAAATTCTGGTTCCCCTCGCCGCGACGCTGGCTTCCCCGGAAAAACGCGGCAAAGTGGTCGGTACTATCATGAGCGGCCTGCTGCTGGGCATCCTGCTGGCGCGAACCGTTGCCGGGCTGCTGGCGAGCCTCGGCGGCTGGCGCACCGTTTACTGGGTGGCGAGCGTGCTGATGCTTATCATGGCGCTGGCCCTGTGGCGCGGCCTGCCAAAGGTGAAGCAGGAAAATCACCTGAACTATCCGCAGCTCCTCGCCTCCGTTTTCAGCCTTTTCACCCGGGATAAACTCCTGCGCACGCGCGCCATTCTGGGGTGTCTCACCTTCGCCAACTTCAGCATCTTATGGACGTCGATGGCGTTTCTGCTCGCCGCGCCACCGTTTAACTACTCAGAAGGCGTGATTGGCCTGTTCGGGCTGGCAGGCGCGGCTGGCGCACTGGGCGCGCGCCCGGCGGGTGGGCTGGCCGATAAAGGTAAATCTCATATGACCACCTCCGCAGGGCTGGTTTTACTCCTGCTCTCCTGGGCGGCCATCTGGTACGGACACGTCTCCGTGCTGGCGCTGATTGTCGGTATTCTGGTGCTAGACCTCACCGTGCAGGGCGTACACATCACCAACCAGACCGTGATTTACCGCGTGAAGCCGGACGCCCGTAACCGTCTGACGGCCGGGTACATGACCAGCTACTTTATCGGCGGCGCGGCGGGCTCGCTCATCTCAGCCTCCGCCTGGCAGCATGCGGGCTGGACGGGAGTGTGCGCCATCGGCGCCATCGTCGCGGCGATAAATCTGCTGGTATGGTGGCGCGGCTATCACCGTCAGGAAGCAATTCACTAAGTTTTACATTGCTTTGGGCCCCCCGGGGTGTAAAGGGGGCCTGCATCTGTTAAGGTAACAGCAATCATTTATCCCAGAAATTTTACTGTGGGTGACATATTTACTACCGGCATGAATAGTTCAGACCCCTGTCCTCACATCCCCTCTTTCGCGGGTACACACCCCACACTCTCTGTGCTCACCGGGTCACGGATTTACCCGGCGCTTTCTGATGGTGACATACGTTTGGCGGATATAACCGCACAAATAATTCATTTACATTATTTGTCACTGTCGTTACTATATCGGCTGTAATTAATGAGGTTATGCCCAAAATGGATAGTTCGTTTACGCCCATTGAACAAATGCTTAAGTTCCGCGCCAGTCGTCATGAGGACTTCCCGTATCAGGAAATTCTGCTGACCCGCCTGTGCATGCACATGCAGGGTAAGCTGCTGGAAAATCGTAACAAGATGCTGAAAGCGCAAGGGATTAACGAGACGTTGTTTATGGCGTTGATTACGCTGGAGTCTCAGGAAAATCACAGCATTCAGCCATCGGAACTGAGCTGTGCGCTGGGGTCATCCCGTACCAATGCAACCCGTATCGCGGATGAACTGGAAAAGCGCGGCTGGATTGAACGCCGTGAAAGCGATAACGATCGCCGCTGCCTGCATCTGCAACTGACCGAGAAAGGTCACGAATTCTTGCGCGAAGTGCTGCCACCGCAGCACAACTGCCTGCACCAGCTCTGGTCTGCCCTCAGCACCGCCGAGCGCGACCAGCTTGAGCATATTACTCGCAAGCTGCTCACCCGTCTGGACCAGATGGATGAAGATGGCGTCATCCTTGAGGCGCTGCGCTAACGCGACGATCCGCTCAACATTCCAGATTGCTAAAAAGAAAAACTGACAGGCCAGCACGTGAAACTGCTGGCCTTTCTGACAACAGGTCGGCTCAGCCGATGTGAAAATAAAAAGATCGTGGAGAACAACAATGAGCGCAAATGCGGAGAACACCCCCCCGCAGCAACCGGTCAACAAAAAGGGCAAACGTAAGAGCGCCCTTATTCTGCTGACCTTGCTCTTTATTATTATTGCCGTGGCATATGGGATCTATTGGTTTTTAGTCTTGCGTCATGTTGAAGAGACAGACGATGCATACGTGGCAGGGAATCAGGTTCAAATCATGGCCCAGGTGTCAGGCAGCGTGACGAAAGTCTGGGCTGATAACACCGACTTTGTGAAAAAAGGCGATGTGCTGGTCACGCTCGATCCAACCGACGCCCAACAGGCTTTTGAAAAAGCACAGACGGCTCTGGCCTCCAGCGTTCGCCAGACCCGCCAGCTGATGATCAACAGCAAGCAGCTTCAGGCCAATATCGACGTGCAGAAAACGGCGCTGGCTCAGGCGCAGAGCGACCTCAATCGTCGTGTTCCTCTCGGCACCGCCAACCTGATTGGCCGTGAAGAGTTGCAGCACGCCCGCGATGCGGTGGCCAGCGCACAGGCGCAGCTGGACGTGGCGATCCAACAGTACAACGCTAATCAGGCGATGGTGCTGGGTACTTCTCTGGAAAACCAGCCGGCGGTGAAACAGGCGGCGACCGAAGTGCGTAACGCATGGCTTGCCCTGCAACGTACCAAAATCGTCAGCCCGATGACCGGCTACGTTTCCCGTCGTTCCGTACAGCCAGGGGCGCAGATTAGCACCACCACGCCGCTGATGGCGGTAGTTCCGGCGAACAATCTGTGGGTCGATGCGAACTTCAAAGAGACCCAGCTGGCGCATATGCGTATCGGCCAAACCGCAACTGTGGTCAGCGATATTTACGGCGATGACATCAAGTACACCGGGAAAGTGGTCGGTCTGGACATGGGGACCGGCAGCGCGTTTAGCCTGCTGCCTGCACAGAACGCCACCGGCAACTGGATCAAAGTGGTACAGCGCTTGCCTGTGCGTATCGAACTGGATCCTAAGCAGCTGGCAGACCATCCGCTGCGAATTGGCCTTTCCACGCTGGTGACGGTCGATACCGCCAACCGAGACGGTCAGATCCTCGCAAGCCAGGTGCGCAGTACGCCAGCTTATGAAAGTAACGCCCGTGAAATTAGCCTCGATCCCGTCAATAAGCTGATCGATGACATCGTGAAGGCAAACGCCGGTTAAGCCGAAGGTGAGCGTTATGCAACAGCAAAAGCCGCAAAAACCGCTGGAGGGGGCGCAACTGGTCATTATGACCATTGCGCTGTCGCTGGCGACATTCATGCAGGTGCTGGACTCCACCATCGCAAACGTGGCGATCCCTACGATCGCCGGGAACCTTGGCTCATCGCTGAGCCAGGGGACCTGGGTCATTACCTCGTTCGGGGTGGCGAACGCCATCTCCATTCCCATCACCGGCTGGCTGGCGAAGCGCGTCGGTGAAGTGAAGCTGTTCCTTTGGTCGACGATCCTGTTCGTGCTGGCCTCCTGGGCCTGCGGCATGTCCAGCAGCCTGACGATGCTGATTTTCTTCCGCGTCATCCAGGGGATTGTCGCCGGGCCGTTGATTCCGCTGTCTCAGAGTTTGCTGCTGAACAACTATCCGCCCGCCAAACGCTCCATCGCGCTCGCGCTGTGGTCGATGACGGTGATTGTCGCTCCGATTTGCGGGCCAATCCTCGGCGGCTATATCAGCGATAACTATCACTGGGGCTGGATCTTCTTCATCAACGTGCCCATCGGTGCGCTGGTGGTACTGATGACGCTACAGTCTCTGCGTGGTCGCGAAACGCGGACCGAACAGCGGCGGATCGACGGCATCGGACTGGCACTGCTGGTTGTCGGCATCGGCAGCCTGCAAATCATGCTCGACCGCGGTAAAGAGCTGGACTGGTTCGCCTCTACGGAAATCATCGTACTGACGGTGGTCGCTGTGGTGGCCATCAGCTTCCTGATTGTCTGGGAGCTGACGGACGATAACCCGATAGTCGACCTCTCGTTGTTTAAATCGCGAAACTTCACCATCGGCTGCCTGTGTATCAGCCTCGCCTATATGCTCTACTTCGGCGCGATTGTTCTGCTGCCGCAGCTGTTGCAGGAGGTGTACGGCTATACCGCAACCTGGGCGGGGCTGGCCTCCGCGCCGGTGGGGTTAATTCCGGTTCTGCTGTCGCCGATTATTGGCCGTTTCGCCCATAAGCTCGACATGCGCAGGCTGGTGACGTTCAGCTTCATCATGTACGCCGTGTGCTTCTACTGGCGCGCGTATACGTTTGAACCGGGAATGGACTTTGGCGCCTCCGCGTGGCCACAGTTTATTCAGGGCTTCGCCGTAGCGTGCTTCTTCATGCCGCTAACCACCATTACGCTTTCCGGCTTGCCGCCTGAGCGGATGGCGGCGGCATCGAGCCTGTCGAACTTCACCCGTACGCTGGCGGGCTCCATCGGGACATCGATCACCACCACGCTGTGGACCAACCGGGAATCGATGCACCATGCTCAACTCACCGAAGCGGTGAACCCGTTCAACCCTAACGCTCAGCAGATGTATAGCCAGCTTGAGGGGATGGGGATGACGGAGCAGCAGGCGTCCGGCTGGCTTGCCCAGCAGATCACCAACCAGGGGCTGATTATCTCGGCAAACGAGATTTTCTGGATATCGGCAGGGATCTTTATCGTCCTGCTGGGGCTGGTGTGGTTTGCCAAACCACCGTTTGGGGCCGGTAGCGGGGGCGGTGGGGCGCATTAGCCCTCATTACAGGACGCCTTACCCGGCCTACGATCGTAGGCCCGGTAAGCGCAGCGCCACCGGGCAACTTCTACGGTTGTCCAAAACGCGACAGCGATTGTCAGTTCCGATAAAGCAGCGCGCCTGAAATCGATTCACGATAGTGAAAAGACAACAGGAGCGCACCATGCTGAACACACCCGCCGACAAATACCAGCCTTACCCCACCCTTTCGTTGCCCGACCGCCGCTGGCCGGAGCAGATTATCACCTGCGCCCCGCGTTGGCTCTCGACCGACTTACGCGACGGTAACCAGGCGCTGGCCGAGCCGATGGACAGCGCGCGCAAGCTGCAATTCTGGGATCTGCTGCTGACCTGCGGGTTTAAAGAAATAGAAGTCGCCTTCCCGTCCGCCTCGCAGACGGACTTTAATTTTGTACGTCAGCTGATTGAGGAGAACCGCATCCCGGATGACGTCACCATTCAGGTGTTAACGCAGGCGCGGGACGATCTTATCCATCGCACTTTCGACTCCCTGCGCGGCGCGAAGCAGGCCACCGTTCACCTGTATAACGCTACCGCCCCGCTGTTCCGCCGTCTGGTATTCGGCATGGAGAAAGCGCAAATCGTCGAGCTGGCGACGCGCGCGACGCGCCTGATTCGTCAGCTGTGTGAAGAGAACCCTGACACCCGCTGGCAGTACGAGTACTCCCCGGAAACCTTCTGCTTTACCGAACCGGAGTTTGCGCTGGAGATTTGTGAAGCCGTGGCGGAGATCTGGCAGCCGTGCGCGGCGCGTCCGATGATCGTCAACCTGCCCGCTACCGTCGAAGTGAGCACGCCGAACGTCTATGCCGACCAGATCGAGTATTTCTGCCGCCACTTCAGCCGCCGCAGTGACGTCTGTATCAGCGTACATCCGCATAACGATCGCGGAACGGGCGTCGCCAGCGCGGAGCTGGCCGTCATGGCCGGGGCTGACCGCGTGGAGGGCTGCCTGTTTGGCAACGGTGAGCGCACGGGCAACGTCTGCCTGGTGACGCTGGCGATGAACCTCTACAGCCAGGGCATTAGCCCGAATCTGGATTTCAGCGATATGAATCGGGTGGTTGAAACGGTAGAAACCTGCAACCAGCTGCCCGTCCATCCGCGCCATCCGTGGGCGGGTCGTCTGGCTTACACCGCCTTCTCCGGCTCGCACCAGGATGCCATCAAGAAAGGTTTCGATACCCGTAAGCCTGGCGAACGTTGGGAGATGCCCTATCTGCCCGTCGACCCGCAGGATATTGGCTGTACCTATGAAGCGGTGATCCGCGTGAACAGCCAGTCAGGAAAAAGCGGAAGCGCCTGGCTTATTGAGCAAAACCACGGCCTGAAATTGCCTCGCGCCCTGCAACAGGATTTTAGCCAGCACGTGCAGCAGGAAACGGATAACCATGGAAAAGAGATGACGCAGAATGCGCTCTGGCAGCTGTTCCGCGCCCGTTACGGCCTGGTGGCGAGCCCGCCATTAGCGCTACAATCGTACCGCAGCGACAGTCAGCAGGACGGCCAGCTGCGGCTGACGGCAAGCGTCGCCACGCATGGGGGCACCCGCCAGCTGGAAGGCCAGGGAAACGGTTTGCTCTCCGCCGCCGCTCACGGCTTAAGCCGCTGGATCAACGCGTCGTTTGTGATCAAGGATTATCACGAACATACGTTAGGCGAACGCAGCGACAGCCGCTCGGTGGCCTATATCCGCTGCCTGTTCCAGGATGGGACCAGCCGCTGGGGCGTGGGCATCGACAGCGACGTGGCACGCGCGTCGATTCAGGCGCTTTTTAACGCGGTCAGTCGTTCCTGAAGTAATCGCTGGGTGAGAGACCCATTACCCGGCGAAACATTGCCGTAAAGGCGCTGTGGCTGCCATACCCCAGATCCAGCGCCACGCGTAATACCGGCTGGCCCTGCGCCAGCCGCACTAAGGCTTCCAGCAGTCGCGCCCTTCTCACCCATTCGCCGTAGCTCAGGCCTGTCTGCTGCTGAAAATGACGGTTCAGCGTGCGTTCGCTCATCCCCACAATACCTGCGGCCTGGGCGCTGCTCCAGCTTTCTCCCGGGGCCATTCGAATCTGCTGGCAGAGATGGCGCAGCGCTTCGCTTTCCGGCTCGGGCAGGTGAAACGGCAGCACCGGCATGAGACGAATTTCATCGAGGATCAGCTCATAAACACGTTCATCGCGGCTTCCGGGTGCGTAAGATTCAGGAAGCGTGAGGGAGGTCAGGATCAGCTCGCGCAGCAGGGGCGAGATCTGCACGATCTGGCAGGTCGCCGGGAGATCGGCGCGCGCCAGCGGGTCGATAAACAGCGTGCGGGCGGCAACGTTGCCGGTGATGCGCAGGGCGTGCTGCGTACCCGCAGGTAGCCAGACGCCGCGACCGGGCGGCACCACCCAGCAGCCGGATGCGGTATCCACCCGCACGACGCCGGTGAGGCTGTGCAGGAGCTGCGCGCAGTCGTGCTGATGCCACGGCTCGCTGTCGCCATGAGCATAATCATGCGAAAACGGCACAAGCGGGCGATGGGTAAAGGAGAAGGTGGTGGTTGTCGTCATCAGGATTGTAGGCCCGGTCAGCGAAGCGCCACCGGGCATCCACAGGCACGATACTAAATGTGCAGTTCCTGAAGTTTTTCTTTTGGCAGGGCCAGCTCGTCGTTGCTGTTTACACGAACATCACGTTCGATGATATGACGGGCAATCTCCTGAGCTTCTTCCAGAGAGTGCATCTGGTAAGTGCCGCACTGGTAAACGTTCAGCTCAGGGATCTGGTTCTGCTCTTTCACCTTCAGCACGTCTTCCATCGCCGCTTTCCACGCATCCGCGACGCGTTTCTCTTCAGGCTGACCAATCAGGCTCATGTAGAAACCGGTTCGGCAGCCCATCGGAGAGATATCGATGATCTCCACGCCGTTGCCGTTCAGGTGGTCGCGCATGAATCCGGCGAACAGGTGTTCCAGCGTGTGAATGCCTTTCTCTGGCATCACTTCTTTATTCGGCACGCAGAAGCGCAGGTCGAAAACGGTGATCGTGTCGCCGTGCGGCGTGTTCATGGTCTTCGCCACGCGGACTGCTGGTGCTTCCATACGGGTATGGTCGACAGTAAAGCTATCTAATAACGGCATACGTCACCTCCGATAGTGATTTTTTTTAAAATAAACTGAACTCTTCTACAGAATGCGCGTCTGAGTATATGAAAGACGCGCATTTGTTATCATCATCCCTGAATTCAGAGATGTATATTTTGGCCACAGCGATGTGGCCTTTTTCTTTTGGTTCAGGCCTGCTTCGCCAGAAACGCCTCAAACGACTCCGTATCCGCCGCTTCGACCTCTTTCTGACGCACAACGGACGCATCGCGCTCTGCCACAAAATCCGCTTCGCTCAGGATCTCTAACGGCTCCTGCATCAGCATCTCACGGTACTCCGCTGAGAGTGAACGCCCTGTGCCACCAATTCCCTGCTCAATCATAGAACGCAGAATACGTGCTGAGAATGTCAGTTCCGGGTTATCAAAGCTTTCAACCAGTTCGTCGCAGACCTTCTGGTAAGCTTCGCCGCCGTACACGCTATCCAGCGTCTGGGCTACGCGCTTCAGGTCATGGAACAGATCCTTCCCTACCTTAGACAGTGGGAACTGAGCCGTTTCACAGCCAATACCTAACGTCAGGCCCGGCTTGCGCCCTTCCAGAATCACGCGATTCCAGTTGGCACGGGTACACAGCAGTTCGTCGGAACTCATTTCCGGCGCATCCGCCAGTACGCACCAGACCATAAACAGGTCAAGGAAACGAACCTGCTGCTCGTCAACGCCAATCGGTGAGAACGGGTTGATATCCAGCGAGCGCACTTCAATGTATTCGATCCCGCCGCGCTGTAGCGCATCCGACGGCGTTTCACCGCTGCGCGTCACGCGCTTCGGACGAATCGGCGCATACAGTTCATTTTCAATCTGCAACACGTTGGTGTTAATTTGCAGGCGTTTGCCGTCTTTTTCGAGGCCGATTTTTTCGTACTCTTCCGACGGGGTTTTTATCGCCCGCTTCAAGCCTGCCACATATTCGTGCAGATCGTTAAACGTAATTCCGAGATTGCTTTGCGATTTATTGGTATAGCCAAGGTCGCTCAGGCGCAGGGAGGTCGCGTATGGCAGGTAATACATGCCACATTCGGTCTTCTCGAACGGTAGCGTGGTCGGTTTCCCTTGCAGGAACGATGAACAGATAGCCGGGGACGCGCCGAACAGATACGGAATAACCCAGCCAAAACGGTAGTAGTTGCGGATCAGGCGGAAGTAGCCCGCGGAGATCGCTTCTTTATCCGTTTCACCGCACTTCGCCTGCCAGAACGCCATCGGCAGAGAAAAGTTGTAGTGCACGCCAGAGATCGTCTGCATCAATGCGCCGTAGCGGTTTTTCAGTCCTTCGCGATACAGCGTTTTCAGCCGACCAATATTCGAGGTGCCGTACTGCGCCAGCTCGATATCCTGCCCCTGCTCGATATAGCACGGCATGCTGAGCGGCCACATACGCTCGTCGCCGAGGTTGCGGGCGGTGAAGCGATGCACGTCGCGCATGATCGTCAGCATATGATCAATATCACCGTCTACTGGCGTGATGAACTCCAGCAGCGCTTCGGCGAAATCGGTTGTGATCCATTTATGTGTCAGCGCCGAGCCTAACGCCTTCGGGTGTCCCGTAGTCGCTAAGCTACCATCCGCATTTACGCGCAGCGTTTCGCGCTCAAGCCCACGCTGAATCCCCTTCAGTGCCTGAGGGTGATTTTCCAGCCAGGCCAGCGCCTGTGATACGTCCGGGATCAATTTGACCTCCCGCCTGTCAAAAAATTGTCACTCAGCATAATTGTAATGGTTGACGATTGAAGGTCGCGAATTCATTCCACCAATTAGTGCCACCACGTCATACCCTGTAGTGTTACCCATGCCAGTAAAACATAGCGTAACGCCTTGCCAAGGCACAAAAAAAAGAGCACCGGTCCCCAGGAGATGCGCATCCATCCCGCCAGCAGACACAGTAAATCGCCTATTACAGGCATCCAGCTTAATAACAGCGTGGCAGCGCCATAGCGTTTTAGCCAGCCCACTGCCTTTTCCTGCCAGCGAGATTTTTCGCGTAGCGGAAAGAAACGTCCAAGAATAACGTTAGTCAGCCCTCCAAGGCTATTACCCATTGTTGCTATTAAGACCAGCAACCAGGGCTGACTTACGCCGGACAACAGCATCGCCACCAGCACCACTTCCGAATTCCCCGGTAAGAGGGTGGAGCTTAAAAAACTGCTGGCGAATAATGAAGCGAGTGACAGCGCGTCACTCACAGTAAGCGAACGTCCACCGCCGCCATTCCGGCATCACGCGCGGCCTGAATGCCAAAATCAGCATCTTCGAACACCACGCATTTTGCAGGTGGAACACCCATTAATTCTGCACTGAGCAGGAAGGTATCCGGTGCGGGTTTGTGATGTTTAACATGATCGGCGGCAACGACGGCAGAAAAATAGTGGCGCAGGCCAAGGTGATTGAGTAGCGCTTCAGCAATCGCGCTCTCGCTGCCCGTACCGACAGACATAGGACGACGGCCGTGCCACTCCTTGACGACGTCAATGAGTGGTAAAGGCTGCACGGTGTCTAACAGTATGGCTTTTACCGCGTCGGTTTTTTCACGCGCGAGCTGATGAGGGTCGAGATCGGCCTGATTCAGCTCAATCACGGCCTGTGCGATACGCCAGGTGGGCGATCCGTTGAGGGCAATCATCGCCTGTAAATCGAAACGCATACCGTAACGGCCCAGGACTTCGGTCCAGGCCTGACGATGCGTGGGTTCGGTATCCAGGAGGGTGCCGTCCATATCGAAGATCAAACCGTCATACTGTGCGTACATCGTGCTCTCGCTAAACGATTAACAAAGCATTACTTTATCGTAAAAGGGGATTTTTGTCGCTGACAGAGAGCGTGATTGCTGACGAAACGTCGAAGGAATGAACAAAGAAGGAGAAGATGGTGCATCCGGGAGGATTACTCGGCTTACGCCTCGCCCTGCGGGCCGTTGCTAAAGCAACGTTATCCTCCCTGGTGCTTGCGATTAACTCGCAGACCTTAAAACAACAGCATCGCTGTTATCCAGGAGAATATGGTGCATCCGGGAGGATTCGAACCTCCGACCGCTCGGTTCGTAGCCGAGTACTCTATCCAGCTGAGCTACGGATGCATCGGGATTTACT
>NZ_KQ089854.1:3584062-4158965 GCF_001037565.1 Enterobacter sp. BWH52
CAATATGAAGTAATAGATGGTGCATCCGGGAGGATTCGAACCTCCGACCGCTCGGTTCGTAGCCGAGTACTCTATCCAGCTGAGCTACGGATGCAAAATGGCGGTGAGGCGGGGATTCGAACCCCGGATGCAGCTTTTGACCGCATACTCCCTTAGCAGGGGAGCGCCTTCAGCCTCTCGGCCACCTCACCACACAACGCCTCTTTCGAGTGCTTCGAGCAACTCGTTAAGAGCTTCTCGTCGCTGCGTGGCGCATATATTACTTTCTGGGACTTATAAGTCAAACAATTTTCCACATGCTTTTTTCGTTTGCACAATTCGCACGCAATTCGCATGTAAAAGCCGCAAAGAGAGTGTTTTATAAGCGGATTTTGCAGACATCTTCACAGAATTCTGTTGAGAGAAGCGCGTCATTTGGATGAGATAAGGTTATGAGAGTGGTCAAAAACGAAGCGTTTGAAATAGAACGGTAACTTTATGCAGGAAAAATAACAGGAGGGTTGCGTCTCGCCCGACAGCGAGACGCGACAATATCAGTAACTGGACTGCTGGGATTTTTCAGCCTGGATACGCTGGTAGATCTCTTCACGGTGGACAGATACTTCTTTAGGAGCGTTAACACCAATACGTACCTGGTTACCCTTTACCCCTAAAACTGTCACGGTGACCTCATCCCCAATCATGAGGGTCTCACCAACTCGACGAGTCAGAATCAGCATTCTTTGCTCCTTGAAAGATTAAAAGAGTCGGGTCTCTTGTATCCCGGCATTATCCATCATATAACGCCAAAAAGTAAGCGATGACAAACACGTAAAGTGTAAGCAGTCACGGCATCACATTCTGTTAAACGTAAGTTTAGCCGATATACACAAACTCAACCTGACTTTATCGTTATCGATAGCGCAGTGAGCAAGACGCCATAACGTTACCGCTATGGCGTCTGCTTGTGCTTTGTAGTTATTACAGTTTCGCGCTTACCCAGCTTTCAACGCTGGCTAATGCCGCGGGAAGTGCCGCCGCATCCGTTCCACCGGCTTGCGCCATGTCCGGACGACCGCCACCTTTGCCACCCACCTGCTGGGCGACCATGCCAATCAGTTCCCCTGCTTTGACACGATCCGTCACATCCTTAGAGACGCCCGCAATCAGAGAAACCTTACCCTCTGCGACCGTTGCCAGCACGATAACCGTCGAACCAAGCTGGTTCTTCAGATCGTCGACCATGGTACGCAGCATCTTAGGCTCAACGCCCGCCAGATCGCTGACCAGCAGTTTGACGCCCTTAATGTCTACCGCTTTGCTGGAGAGGTTTGCGCTCTCCTGCGCCGCAGCCTGTTCTTTCAGCTGCTGGAGTTCTTTTTCCAGCTGACGGGTACGATCCAGCGCGACACGCACTTTTTCGCCCAGGTTCTGGCTATCGCCTTTCAGCAGCTGCGCGATCTCGTGTAGCTGGTCGCTCTGCGCATGCAGGCTGGCAATTGCGCCTTCCCCGGTCACCGCCTCAATACGACGCACGCCTGCCGCCGTCCCCGACTCGGAAACGATGCGGAACAAGCCGATGTCACCGGTGCGGGATGCGTGAGTACCGCCACACAGTTCGGTAGAGAAGTCGCCCATGCTCAGCACGCGAACGCGGTCGTCATATTTCTCGCCAAACAGCGCCATCGCACCTTTCTTCTTCGCTGCCTCGAGATCCATGATGTGGGTTTCGATTGGCAGGTTACGGCGGATCTGGGCATTCACCAGGTCTTCCACCGCACGAATTTCAGATGGCTTCATCGCTTCAAAATGTGAGAAGTCGAAACGCAGCACTTTGTCATTAACCAGAGAACCTTTCTGTGCAACGTGCGTACCCAGCACTTCGCGCAGGGCTGCGTGCATCAGGTGGGTTGCCGAGTGGTTCAGACGAATGCGCGCGCGGCGAGCTTCGTCAACGTTGGCCTGAACGCCCTCGCCCACTTTCAGAGAACCGGAAACCAGTTTGCCCTGGTGACCAATCGCCTGACCGTATTTCTGGGTATCGCTTACGCTGAAGCTGAAGCCATTGCCTTTCAGTTCGCCTTTATCGCCAACCTGACCGCCCGATTCCGCATAGAACGGCGTTTTATCCAGGATAACAACCGCGTCCTGACCCGCGCTAATGCTGTCTACGGCTTTACCGTCAACAAACAGCGCGGTTACGTTGCTGGTCAGGGCCAGCTCTTCGTAGCCTTTAAATTCAGACGCGCTATCAACGCGGATCATCGCGTTGTAGTCTGCGCCAAAACCGCTGGATTCACGCGCACGACGACGCTGCTCTTCCATTGCGGCTTCAAAGCCTGCTTCGTCAACTTTGATGTTGCGCTCGCGGCAAACGTCCGCCGTCAGGTCAACCGGGAAGCCGTAGGTGTCGTACAGGCGGAAAGCGGTTTCGCCATCCAGCGTGTCGCCCTTGAGTTTCGCCAGCTCGTCGTCCAGCAGCGCCAGACCGCGCTCCAGCGTACGGGCAAACTGCTCTTCTTCGGTTTTCAGAACCTGTTCAACCTGCGCCTGCTGGCGTTTCAGCTCGTCGCCGGCAGAGCCCATCACGCCAATCAGTGGCCCAACGAGTTTATAGAAGAAGGTGTCCTTCGCGCCCAGCATGTTGCCATGGCGGATCGCACGACGAATGATACGACGCAGCACATAGCCACGGTTTTCATTTGACGGGATAACGCCGTCAGCAATCAGGAACGCACAGGAACGAATATGGTCTGCGATAACGCGCAGTGATTTGTTGCTCAGATCGGTTGCGCCCGTTACCTCAGCAACGGCTTTGATCAGGGTGCTGAACAGGTCAATCTCATAGTTGGAGTTAACGTGTTGCAGAACGGCCGCGATACGCTCAAGGCCCATACCGGTATCTACGGACGGTTTTGGCAGCGGCTCCATGGTGCCGTCGGCCTGACGGTTGAACTGCATGAAGACGATGTTCCAGATCTCAATATAGCGATCGCCATCTTCTTCCGCGCTTCCCGGAGGGCCGCCCCAGATGTGGTCGCCATGATCGTAGAAGATCTCGGTGCACGGACCGCAAGGGCCGGTGTCGCCCATCTGCCAGAAGTTATCAGACGCGTAAGGCGCGCCTTTGTTGTCACCGATACGGATGATACGTTCGCGAGGGATACCCACTTCTTTTTCCCAGATGTCGAACGCTTCGTCATCGGTCTCATACACGGTCACCCACAGACGCTCTTTCGGCAGATTGAACCAGTTTTCACCGGTCAGCAGTTCCCACGCGTATTGAATGGCGTCGTGTTTGAAGTAGTCGCCGAAGCTGAAGTTACCCAGCATTTCGAAGAAGGTGTGGTGGCGCGCGGTGTAACCGACGTTTTCCAGATCGTTGTGTTTACCGCCCGCACGCACGCAACGCTGTGAGGTTGTGGCGCGGGAATAATTACGCTTGTCGAGACCAAGGAACACATCCTTGAACTGGTTCATCCCGGCGTTGGTAAACAGCAGAGTCGGGTCATTGTTCGGTACCAGGGAGCTGCTGGCAACAACCTGGTGTCCCTTACTATGGAAAAAATCGAGAAACGCCTGACGGATCTCAGCGGTGCTCTTGCTCATAATTATCCTGAAATCAAGCTAACGAAATGTCGCAGCAGATCTGTATCTGTAAACAGTTGGACGGACCAGCTACTGGAAAAAGTGGGAATAAGATAAGTTTTCTTTAGTGGGAAGTAAAATCCCGCATGCGTTCAATCGGTAAAATTACGCCAGATATCCTGAATATCTTCCATCAGGAAGCCGCGGTAGAGCAAAAAGCGCTGGATTTTAACTTTTTCTGAAAATTCACGCGGCAGCGGCTCACCGTACTTTCGTACCGCCTGCTCACGCGCCAGTTCGCACCAGTCAATTTCACTTTCGCGCATGGCTTTTTCAATCGATTCACGGGCAACGCCTTTCTGGTTCAGCTCCTGGCGGATACGCGCTGGCCCATAGCCTTTACGACCACGGCTGGCAAGAAAGCGAGCGGCAAAACGGCCGTCATCCAGATAGTGATGCTCGTAGCACCAGGCAACCACGCGGTCATAATCTTCCGCGGTGGCATCAATGTCTTCCGGACCGTTTTTGCTCATGACGGGCGCTGACAGTTTCCGCCGCAGCTCCTGTTCGCTATGGTCACGCACGGCAAGAATACGCACGGCCCGATCCAGCAAGCGTGAGTAGGCTGGTCGGCGTGATGTCGGTTCACTCATAAAAAACCTGTCGATTCAGAAATGCAAAAAGGGCCGCATCAGCAGCCCTTCATTTTTATCCGAGAGGATTAAAAGTCTTCGTTGGTTTCTTCAGCATCCGCGCCGTCGACCACGAAATCAGGTTTAGAGTCCTGGTTGTTCAGCAGGAGTTCACGCACCTTCTTCTCAATCTCTTTCGCCGCCGCCGGGTTCTCTTTCAGCCAGGAGATAGCATTCGCTTTACCCTGACCAATCTTGTCACCGTTGTAGCTGTACCATGCGCCCGCTTTTTCAATCAGCTTCTCTTTCACGCCCAGGTCAACCAGCTCGCCGAGGAAGTTGATACCTTCGCCGTAGAGGATCTGGAACTCAGCCTGTTTGAACGGTGCTGCGATTTTGTTCTTCACAACCTTCACGCGGGTTTCGCTACCGACTACGTTATCCCCCTCTTTCACCGCGCCGATACGGCGGATATCCAGACGGACAGAAGCGTAGAATTTCAGAGCGTTACCGCCGGTGGTAGTTTCCGGGTTACCGAACATTACACCAATTTTCATACGGATCTGGTTGATGAAGATCAGCAGCGTATTGGACTGCTTCAGGTTACCCGCCAGCTTACGCATCGCCTGGCTCATCATACGTGCCGCGAGGCCCATGTGAGAGTCACCGATTTCACCTTCAATTTCCGCTTTTGGCGTCAGCGCCGCAACGGAGTCGACGATGATCACATCAACCGCACCTGAGCGCGCCAGCGCGTCACAAATTTCCAGTGCCTGCTCGCCGGTGTCCGGCTGGGAGCACAGCAGGTTGTCGATATCAACGCCCAGTTTACGGGCATAGACCGGGTCCAGCGCGTGCTCGGCATCGATAAACGCACAGGTTTTACCTTCGCGCTGTGCCGCCGCAACAACCTGCAACGTCAGGGTGGTTTTACCCGAGGATTCCGGACCGTAGATTTCTACGATACGGCCCATCGGCAAACCGCCAGCGCCCAGTGCGATATCAAGAGAAAGCGAACCAGTGGAGATAGTTTCCACATCCATGGAACGGTCTTCACCCAGGCGCATGATGGAGCCTTTACCGAATTGCTTTTCGATCTGGCCCAGTGCTGCCGCCAACGCTTTCTGTTTGTTTTCGTCGATAGCCATTATTACTCCTGTCATGCCGGGAGAAGCAACTGCGCTTCACCATGGACTTCTGTTCTGTTGAGGCAATTATACTGTATAGTCATACAGTATCAAGTGTTTTGTAGAAATTGTTGCCAGAGCGTTTTTAACGCGTATTCCGTTGCCTGACGACGCACGCTTTCGCGATCGCCGCTGAAGCATTCCCGGCGGGTGATCCCTTCACCTTTTGAGGTGGCAAAGCCAAACCAGACGGTGCCGACAGGCTTCACGTCGCTGCCGCCGTCCGGCCCCGCGATACCGCTGATGGAGATAGCGTAATCTGCGCGCGCCTCTTTCAGCGCGCCAATCGCCATCTCGATCACCACCGGTTCGCTGACCGCGCCATGCTGCTCAAGCGTGGCTTCACGCACGCCAATCATCTGCGCTTTAGCCTCGTTACTGTAGGTCACAAAGCCGCGTTCAAACCAGGCGGAACTGCCAGCAATATCGGTAATTGCTTTCGCCACCCAGCCGCCGGTGCAGGATTCTGCGGTCGTGAGAGTCGCGCCGCGCTGTTTCAGCGCCAGCCCCACCACTTCGCTTAACTGCATCAATTCATGGTCAGTCATTCTCGCTCCAGGCCTTAGAAAAACATGCAGCACAAGATAGCACTTTCTCATCAAATATGGGGATGCGCGTCGGGTTTTACGAGGGGGCTTCAGAAAAAAGCCGATGTGGGCGCACCGGCCAGAGAGACGCTTATTTCATGCTGTTAGCGAGGGTGTCCACATTGTGGCGAAACGCCTTGACGTAGGTGTCCGCCACGCCGCCCTTCGCGGACAGCGCTTCCGGGTAAAGTTCACCGCCCGGCTGGGCGCCCGTGGCGGTCGCAATCTGCTTCACCAGGCGCGGGTCAAGCTGGTTTTCCATGAACCAGGTTTTCACGCCGTCAGCTTTAATCTGGTTGATGATCTCCGCTACCTGCGCCGCGCTGGCTTCACTCTCAGACGACAGCCCCTGCGGCGCCATAAACGTCACGCCGTAGGCGCGGCTGAAATAGCCGAAGGCGTCGTGGCTGGTCAGCACTTTGCGCTTCGCCTGTGGGATGTCGCTGAAACGCTTTTTAGCCCAACCGTCCAGCTGAGAGAGCTGCGCAATATAGGGTTTACCGGTAGCTTCAAGCGCCGCCGTATCTTCAGGATCGGCCTTCACCAGCCCTGAGAGAATATTTTGCGCATACAGCGCGCCGTTCACCGCGCTGTTCCACGCGTGCGGATCGGTCACGGTTTTACCGTCCTCTTCCAGCGTGTGCGTTTTCACGCCGTCTGAAGCAACTACCAGCTGGCCTTTGAATCCGGAGGCTTTCACCAGACGGTCGAGCCAACCCTCCAGCCCCAGCCCATTGACCACCACCACGTCAGCTTTACTCAGCGCCGCGCTGTCTTTGGGCGAGGGTTCGAAAGTATGGGGATCACCGTCTGGCCCCACCAGCGTCGTCACCTTCACACGATCGCCGCCAACCTGCTGCGTGATGTCTCCCAGGATGGAAAAGCTGGTCACCACATTAAGCGTTTTCGCCATTACGCCGTGCGTCATCATGCCGAGCGCGAGCGCCACGGCTAACCCTGTACGTTTCATCGTTTCCCCTTGCGTTAAAAAAGCGCCCGCAGGCTATCCGCCAGCCTGCTGCGCGTGCCAAATAAAACTGAAATAAAGAACAATGCGCTGGCGGTCAGCACAATGGAGGGCCCGGCGGGCAGACTCACTGCCCAGGAAAGACTTAAGCCCAGCCACGCGCAAAAAATACCGCTGATACCCGCCATCAAAAGTAACCCTGGCAGTGTGCGCACCCAGCAGCGTGCCGCCACGGCGGGTAACATCATCAGCCCGACGGCCATCAACGTGCCGAGTACCTGAAAACCGGCCACCAGGTTGAGCACCAGCAGCGCCAGAAACAGACCGTGTAACATCCCGGGCAGCCAGCGCGCGTTCACCTGCAACCACGCAGTATCGAACGCTTCACTGACCAGCCCACGATAAAAAATCGCCAGCGTGAGGAGCGTGAACATGCAGACCCCCGTCACGAACAGGGCTGACGCGCTATCCACGGCGAGAATGGAGCCAAACAGAAGATGAAGCAGATCGACATTTGAACCGCGCAGCGACACCAGCGTGACGCCCAGCGCCAGGGAACCCAGGTAAAACCCCGCGAAGCTGGCATCCTCTTTAAGAGGTGTACGGCGGCTGACCAGCCCGGCCACCAGCGCAACGGCGATACCGGCAATAAACCCGCCGACAGTCATTGCCAGCAGCGACATTCCGCTGAGCAGATAGCCCACCGCGACACCCGGCAAAATGGCGTGAGAAAGGGCGTCCCCCATCAGGCTCATCCGACGCAGCTGAAGGAATACACCCAGCGCAGTGGTGCTGACGGAGAGCGCCAGGCAAACCACCAGCGCGCGCCGCATAAAGCCGTACTCAATAAACGGCTGGAAGAAGAGATGCCAGATCATGCCACCCTCACCCGCTCGGTTTTCCAGTGCGGCGTATCAGCGTCCAGCCGCAATGTTTGTGGGAAGTGGCGCGAGACGCGTTCGCTGTCGTGCAGTACCGCCAGCAGAGTCTGCCCCTGCATATACATCTCCAGCATCAGATCCATCAGCACGTTGCAGGTCGCTTCATCGACGCCAGTGAAGGGTTCGTCCAGCATCACCAGCGGTGCCTGCTGCACTAAAACGCGGGCAAACAGCATGCGCTGGAATTGCCCGCCGGAAAGTTCATCAATAGTGGAGAACGCCATGGACTCCAGCCCCACGCGCTCCAGCGCGCCGGCAATGCGCATGCGGGCATCCCGACGAAAACCGGCAAACAGAGAGATTGCTGGCCAGCAGCCCATGCTCACCACGTCCTGCACGGTCAGAGGAAATTGCGCCTCCAGCGCGTGACGCTGCGCCAGCCAGCCCACCACCGGACGTCTCCCCTGCCAGCGAAACGTACCGCTTACGGGCGGAAGAAAGCCGGCGAGCGTTTTCAGCAGCGTGGATTTGCCGCAGCCGTTGGCCCCGACGATGGCGGTCATGCTCCCGCGTTCAATCACGCCGGACAGCGCGCGCGTAACGGGCTGGCGATCGTAACCCGCCACCAGGTCGTTCATCACGATCATGGCAACGCCACCGCCCAGCGCACGGCCAGGCCGAGAAACAGAATGAGCACCAGCGCCAGCAGCAGCCGAAGCGAGGATGAGAGAGAAAACAGGGACATGGATATCTCAATTAAATAATGTTATAACATAACAATAATGAAAGGCGATTGAGATGTAAACGGCGGGAGTAAACTGGGAGTGTGGCGAAATGTTTCTGCGGGAAACAGGTGCGGGCGGGTGCCCTCACCCCAGCCCTCTCCCACAGGGAGAGGGAGGCATAAGGGGACTTACTGGCTAAACGGTGACGCTGCTGGCACACGCGCCTGAGACACCGCCAGCCCCAGCTGCCACACCGCCATCGCATAGTGCGTGCTGTGGTTGTAGCGGGTAATGGTGTAGAAGTTCGGCAGCCCGAACCAGTACTGATAACCGGTTCCGACATCCAGGCGCAGCAGGCTCACCTGGTCAACATTGCCCAGCGGCTGAGACGGCGTTAAGCCTGCCGCTGCCAGCTGCGCCACGCTGTATTTGGTTTTAAATCCGTTTTCCAGACCAAACGCTTCGCCGTTCGCCTGTACCGCCACCTGGCCGCCCGGCGTCCAGCCATGCGCTTTGAAGTAGTTGGCCACGCTGCCAATAGCGTCTTCGGGATCCCACAGGTTGATGTGACCATCCCCGTTAAAATCTACCGCGTACTGCTTATAGGAGGACGGCATAAACTGGCCGTAGCCCATCGCACCGGCGAACGACCCTTTCAGATCTAACGGATCGTCCTGTTCGTCTCGCGCCATCAGCAGGAAGGTTTCCAGCTCGGAAGAGAAATACTCCGCGCGACGCGGGTAGTTGAAGGAGAGCGTCGCCAGCGCATCGAGGATGCGGGTTTTACCCATAATGCGTCCCCAGCGGGTCTCAACCCCAATAATACCGACGATGATCTCCGGCGGCACGCCATAGACCTGCCACGCGCGGTTCAGGGCGTCTTCATACTGATTCCAGAACACCACGCCATTTTGCACGTTGTCCGGGGTAATAAACTGTTTGCGATAACGCAGCCACGCCCCGTTTGGCCCGGTCGGCACCTGGGCCGTCGGCGCCTGCCTGTCCATCAGGCGCAGCACGTAGTCCAGACGCTTCGCCTGAGACAAAATGGCATGCAGCTGCTGGCGATCAAAACCGTGCTTGCTCACCATTTTATCGATGAACTGTTCGGCCGCAGGGTTATTCGCGAAGTCGCCGCCCATCTGCATCATATTGTGCTGCGGCTCCAGCAGGAATCCTCCGGAAGGCGCGCCCGCCGTTGGCTGAACGGCTTCGGTCTTGGGTTTGCTACTACAGGCGGACAGGAGAATAAGCGCAGGCAACAGCGCTGCATAACGACGCTTGAACATGTGGCATCCATTTAACGAGTTCGGTAAGAACCCAGTATGGTAAAGCATCCCCAACTCCTCAAGGAAGCGGTACGCACCTCCCCAACGCAAATCCGTGCCTTTTTCCACCAAAAATTATTCACCTCACCAATAAACTTTCAAAATAATACATTTTTCTTTCATTGTGAGATCTAATTAACACTTTAAAACCTTTCAAAGTGATTATTATTAGCCGCAGATAGACAAAAACAAACGCCCTACAGGAGAGAAGAATGATAGAAACCATCACCCATGGCGCCGAGTGGTTCATCGGGCTGTTTCAGAAAGGCGGAGAAGTGTTTACTGGCATGGTGACCGGGATCCTGCCCCTGCTGATCAGCCTGCTGGTGATCATGAACGCGCTGATTAACTTTATCGGCCAGCAGCGCATTGAGCGCTTCGCCCAGCGCTGCGCCGGAAACCCGCTGTCCCGCTACCTGATACTGCCCTTCATCGGCACCTTTGTGTTCTGCAACCCGATGACCTTAAGCCTCGGCCGCTTTATGCCAGAGAAGTACAAGCCGAGCTATTACGCCGCCGCCTCCTACAGCTGCCATTCCATGAACGGCCTGTTCCCGCACATCAACCCCGGCGAACTGTTTGTCTATCTCGGGATCGCCAGCGGCCTTACCACGCTTGGTCTGCCGCTCGGCCCGCTGGCGGTGAGCTACCTGCTGGTCGGTCTGGTCACCAACTTCTTCCGCGGCTGGGTGACAGATCTCACCACCGCCATTTTTGAGAAAAAAATGGGCATCCAGCTTGAACAGAAAGTCCATCTTTCAGGAGCCACAGCATGAACCGGATCCGCATTGAGAAAGGCACGGGCGGCTGGGGCGGCCCGCTGGAGTTCGACGCCACCGAAGGCAAAAAGATTGTGTACATCACCGCGGGCACGCGCCCGGCGATCGTCGACAAGTTGCGCGATCTGACCGGCTGGGAAGCGGTCGACGGCTTCAAGGAAGGCGAACCGCCGGAAGCGGAAATCGGCGTGGCGGTGATCGACTGCGGCGGCACGCTGCGCTGCGGCATCTATCCGAAGCGCCGCATTCCGACGGTAAATATTCACTCCACCGGGAAATCCGGCCCGCTGGCGCAGTACATCGTTGAA
The DNA here is from genome assembly GCF_001037565.1 of Enterobacter sp. BWH52. Classification (NCBI taxonomy): domain Bacteria; kingdom Pseudomonadati; phylum Pseudomonadota; class Gammaproteobacteria; order Enterobacterales; family Enterobacteriaceae; genus Enterobacter; species Enterobacter sp. BWH52. Next base: position 3,595,024 of record NZ_KQ089854.1, read on the forward strand.
GATATTTATGTGTCAGGCGTGAAGGAAGACAACATCACGCTGGTGAATGGCACATCTGCGCCGCAAAAAGCGGCCCCGCGCGAGTACGACACCAGCAAAAAAATCACCGAGCAGAGCGATGGCCTGCTGGCGAAGGTCGGGATGGGGATGGGGTCCGCCGTGGCGGTGCTGTTCCAGTCCGGGCGCGACACCATCGACACGGTGCTGAAGACCATTCTGCCGTTTATGGCATTCGTCTCGGCGCTGATCGGCATCATCATGGCCTCAGGCCTGGGCGACTGGATTGCCCACGGCCTCGCCCCGCTTGCCAGCCACCCGCTCGGCCTGGTGACGCTGGCGCTGATCTGCTCCTTCCCGCTGCTGTCGCCGTTCCTCGGCCCGGGCGCGGTGATTGCTCAGGTTATCGGCGTGCTGATTGGCGTGCAGATTGGTCTGGGGAATATTCCTCCGCACCTCGCCCTGCCCGCCCTGTTTGCCATTAACGCCCAGGCAGCGTGCGACTTTATCCCCGTGGGGCTGTCGCTGGCGGAAGCACGCCAGGAGACCGTGCGCGTGGGCGTGCCGTCCGTGCTGGTCAGCCGCTTCCTGACGGGCGCGCCGACGGTGCTGATTGCCTGGTTTGTTTCCGGCTTTATTTATCAATAAGAGGTGCCTGCCATGACTGTGATTTACCAGACAACCATTACCCGCATCGGCCAGAGCGCGGCGGATGCGCTGAGCGACCAGATGCTGATCACCTTCCGCGAAGGGGCGCCTGCGGATATCGAAGAGTTTTGCTTTATCCACTGCCACGGCGAGCTGAACGGCGAGCTAAAGGCAGGGAGCCAGCTACAGCTGGGCGAGGCGCGCTATGCCGTGACCGCCGTCGGCGACGTCGCCGAGCAAAACCTGCGCGAGCTGGGGCATATCACCCTACGTTTCGACGGCCAGCCGCAGGCGGAGTATCCCGGTACGGTTCACGTAGTGGGCCCGGTTCCGCAGGCTGTCACCCCAGGCTGCACGTTAAAATTTATTTCGTAATAAAGGAGAGACACATGAGTCAGGTTGCCGTTGTCATTGGTGGGGGACAAACCTTAGGCGAGTTCCTCTGCCATGGGCTTGCCGCAGAGGGCTACCGCGTGGCGGTCGTGGATATTCAGAGTGAGAAAGCCGCCCGCGTAGCGGACGCCATCAACACCGAGTTTGGCGAAGGGATGGCGTACGGATTTGGTGCCGACGCCACCAGCGAGCAGAGCGTGATGGCGCTGGCCCGCGGCGTGGACGAGATATTTGGGCGTATCGACCTGCTGGTCTACAGCGCGGGGATTGCGAAAGCGGCGTTTATCAGCGATTTCGAGCTGGGGGATTTTGACCGCTCGTTGCAGGTGAATCTGGTGGGCTATTTCCTCTGCGCCCGTGAGTTTTCCCGGCTGATGATCCGCGACGGTATTCAGGGTCGCATCATTCAGATCAACTCAAAATCGGGGAAAGTGGGCAGCAAGCACAACTCCGGCTACAGCGCGGCGAAGTTTGGCGGCGTCGGGCTGACGCAGTCTCTGGCGCTGGATCTGGCCGAATACGGCATTACCGTTCACGCGCTGATGCTGGGTAACCTGCTGAAATCCCCGATGTTCCAGTCCCTGCTGCCGCAGTACGCCGCCAAACTTGGCATCAAAGCTGAAGAAGTGGAACAGTACTACATCGACAAAGTGCCGCTCAAGCGCGGGTGCGACTATCAGGACGTGCTGAACATGCTGCTGTTTTACGCCAGCCCGAAAGCCTCGTACTGCACCGGACAGTCGATTAACGTCACCGGTGGGCAGGTGATGTTCTGATCGAGCAGGGTGATGCCCTCACCCTCCCCCTCTCCCACCGGGAGAGGGAATATAACAAGGAGCCGATATGGTAACCGCACTCATCACCGTCGCCGCCCTCGCCTGGATCTGCCAGATGGCGTTTGGCGGCTGGCAGATCTACCAGTTTAACCGCGCCTTTGATGCGTTGTGTCAGAAGGGACGCGTCGGCGTCGGGCGTTCCGGGGGGCGCTTTAAGCCGCGGGTGGTGGTTGCCGTTGCGCTGGATGAACACAACCGGGTGAGCGATTCCCTCATCATGCGCGGCGTAACGGTGTTTGCCCGTCCGACCAAAATTCAGGCGATCAACGGCATTTCGCTGCATGAATTACAACCTGATGTGATCTTCCCCCATGATTCACTCTGTCAGAATGCACTATCATTAGCGCTTAATCTGAAACATGGATAATTTCGTTGTGAAAGTTATAAACTTGCGGAATTATCATTTCGCAACGTAAGGAACGAAGCGCCTATGAAACCACGTCAGCGGCAGGCGGCCATACTTGAGCATCTGCAAAAGCAGGGAAAGTGCTCGGTAGAGGATCTGGCCCACTACTTTGACACCACCGGCACGACAATACGCAAGGACCTGGTGTTGCTCGAAAACTCCGGCGCCGTCATTCGTACCTACGGCGGCGTGGTGCTCAATAAAGACGAAGCCGACCCGCCTATCGACCACAAAACGCTGATCAATACTCACCAGAAAGCGCTGATTGCCGAAGCCGCCGTCAAATTTATCCATGACGGCGATTCCATTATCCTCGACGCAGGCAGTACTGTCCTACAGATGATCCCGCTGCTCAGCCGCTTTAATAACATCACCGTGATGACCAACAGCCTGCACATCGTCAATGCCCTGTCAGAGTTCGACAGCGAGCAGACCATCCTGATGCCCGGTGGCACCTTCCGTAAAAAATCGGCGTCGTTTCACGGGCAGCTGGCGGAGAACGCCTTCGACCACTTCAGCTTCGATAAACTGTTTATAGGTACCGACGGCATCGACCTGAACGCGGGCGTCACGACGTTTAACGAGGTGTTCAGCGTCAGTAAAGCCATGTGCAACGCCGCGCGGGAAGTGATTTTGATGGCAGACTCGTCGAAGTTTGGCCGTAAAAGCCCCAACATTGTCTGTAGCCTTGAAAGCGTCGATAAGCTGATTACCGACGCAGGTATCGATCCGGCATTTAAAAAAGCGCTGGAAGCGAAGGGCATCGACGTGATCGTAACCGGAGAGAAAAATGAGTGATTTTCTGTTAAACGCAGGCCGTCAGACCCTGCTGCTGGAGCTACAGGAAGCCAGCCGCCTGCCGGAGCGTCTGGGTGAGGATTTTGTTCGTGCAGCCAACACCATTATCCACTGCGAGGGTAAAGTGATCGTGGCGGGTATCGGTAAATCCGGTCATATCGGCAAGAAGATTGCCGCTACGCTTGCCAGCACCGGCACCCCGGCGTTCTTTGTGCATCCTGCCGAAGCGCTGCACGGCGATCTGGGGATGATCGAAAGCCGCGACGTGATGCTGTTTATCTCCTACTCCGGTTCAGCCAAAGAGCTGGATCTCATCATCCCTCGCCTGCAAGAAAAATCGGTGGCCCTGTTAGCGATGACCGGCAAATCCCGATCGCCGCTGGCGCTGGCCGCGAAAGCAACGCTGGATATTTCCGTTGAGCGCGAAGCCTGTCCGATGCACCTGGCACCGACCTCCAGCACCGTCAACACCCTGATGATGGGCGACGCGCTGGCAATGGCGGTGATGCAGGCGCGCGGTTTTAATGAGGAAGATTTCGCCCGCTCCCATCCTGCGGGCGCGCTTGGGGCACGTCTGCTCAACAAGGTTCACCACCTGATGCGCACCGACGATGCCATTCCTCAGGTCAAACTCGACACCAGCGTGATGGACGCCATGCTGGAGCTGAGCCGCACCGGGCTGGGGCTGGTTGCGGTATGCGACAATGACCGCCAGGTGAAGGGCGTCTTCACCGACGGCGACCTGCGCCGCTGGCTGGTGGGCGGCGGCAAGCTGGAGGCGCGGGTATCCGAAGCAATGACCCAGGGCGGACTGACGCTGAATGCCGACAGCCGCGCCATTGAAGCCAAAGAGGTGCTGATGAAGCGCAAAATCACCGCCGCGCCGGTGGTGGACGAGCACGGCAGGCTGTGCGGCGCGATCAACCTGCAAGACTTCTACCAGGCGGGGATTATTTAACCCTTCAGCCCCAGACGTTTCGCCAGCCTGTGGAGGTTGGCGACGTCCATCTCCAGCGCCCGCGCGCACGCCGCCCAGCTGCGGTTATTCTGCTCCAGCGCGCGGGTGATCATCTGACGCTGGAACGCATTCGTCGCCTCGCGCAGGTTTTCGTTCACGCTCTCAGGTATCACCGGCTTCACGGACGGCGTCGTTTCCTCATGCAGCGCGAAATGGCGCGCATGAATTACCACTTCATCCCCCGAACGCGTAGCCCGCGCCAGCACCACCGCGCGGTGAATCGCATGTTCCAGTTCACGCACGTTACCTGGCCAGCCGTAGCTCAGCAGGTGCGTCCTCGCACCGGGGCTTAGCACCACGCGGGAAAGCCCCATTTTGAGCCGACACTGTTCGCAGAAAAAGCCCGCCAGCAGCACCACATCCTCGCCCCGCTCGCGCAGCGGCGGCACCGTGAGCGGGAACACGCTCAGACGGTGGAACAGATCGGCGCGGAAATTCCCCGCCAGCACCTCTTCGCGCAGATCGCGGTTCGTCGCCGCCAGCACGCGCACATCCACGCGTAAGCTGCGATCGTCTCCCACACGTTGAATATCGCCATACTGCAACACCCGCAGCAGTTTGGCCTGGAGCGAAAGGGAGAGTTCGCCAATTTCATCGAGGAACAGCGTGCCGTTATCGGCCATTTCGAACTTGCCGCTGCGGTTGCTGATCGCCCCGGTAAAGGCCCCTTTGACGTGTCCGAACAGCTCGCTTTCCGCCACGCTTTCCGGCAGCGCCGCGCAGTTGAGATAGACCAGCGGATTCACCGCACGGGGCGAGGCTTCGTGGATCGCTTTCGCCACCAGCTCTTTACCGGTACCGGTCTCTCCGAAGATCAGCACGTTCAAATCAGACGCGGCGACAATCTCAATCTCTTTTTTGAGCTGCGCCATGCCTGGCGAAAGGCCGATCATTTCGGTGTGTGCCACCTGCTCAAACGCCGTCGGGCTACCCGGAAGAATATTCTGGCTCTCCAGCTGTTCTATCAGCAGGGCGTTGTTCAGCGCCCCGGCCGCCAGCGCAGCAATCAGCCGTAGCTCTTCGTCGCTGAAGGTATCGAACTGATCCGGCGACATGCCGTCGAGGGTTAACGCACCAATCAGGTTCTGCCCGGCAAACAGCGGCAGGCCGATACAGGCGTGCACCTTCAGGCTCTCCTGCCCGGGGATCAGGCCGTCGTAAGGGTCGGGCAGATCGCTGTCCGCCGGGAAACGCACCACGTCACCCGCACGGGCGATGGTTTCCAGACGCGGGTGGCCCTCCAGGGTAAAGCGCCGCCCGAGTACGTCCTTCGCCAGACCGTCGATAGCCAGCGGAATAAACTGCCGCCCTTCGTAACGCAGCAACGCCGAGGCATCGCAATCCAGCACGTGACGCAACGTGGAGATCAGCCGCTGAAAGCGGTCCTGATGACCAATACCGGTTTGCAGTTCTATGGCGATCTTCGCCAGCACATCTACGGAAAAGCTCATCTCTGCCTCACTGTCATTTTGACAATGCATAGTGTCATATTGACAATTTTTAAGATAGTCAAAATGACTACCCATTTGGGAGCATCAAAATATAAATCCATTATTTTCAATAATTTAAAAAGTTGGCACGCAACTTGATATATGACAGTCATCTTATTTGAAAACGCCGTATTAAGTTGAGGTTGCTATGTCTATTCTGGTTAAAAATAACATTCATTGGGTGGGTCAACGTGACTGGGAAGTACGTGATTTTCACGGGACGGAATACAAAACGCTGCGCGGCAGCAGCTACAACAGCTATCTCATTCGTGAAGGTAAAAACGTCCTGATCGATACCGTCGATCACAAATTCAGCCGCGAGTTCGTGCAGAACCTGCGCAGCGAAATCGATCTGAATGAGATCGACTACATTATCATCAACCACGCGGAAGAGGATCATGCCGGGGCGCTGACCGAGCTGATGTCCCACATTCCGGATACCCCGATCTACTGCACCACTAACGCCATTGACTCCATCAACGGCCACCACCACCATCCGGAGTGGAACTTCCACACTGTGAAAACCGGCGACACGCTGGATATCGGCAACGGCAAACAGCTGATCTTCGTGGAAACCCCAATGCTGCACTGGCCGGACAGCATGATGACCTACATGACCGGTGACGCGGTGCTGTTCAGTAACGACGCCTTCGGCCAGCACTACTGCGACGAACGTCTGTTCAACGACGAAGTGGATCAGACCGAGCTGTTCGAACAGTGCCAACGCTACTACGCCAACATCCTGACCCCGTTCAGCCGTCTGGTCACGCCAAAAATCACCGAGATCCTCGGCTTCAACCTGCCGGTGGATATGATTGCCACCTCCCACGGCGTGGTATGGCGTGAAAATCCAACCCAGATTGTCGAACTGTACCTGAAGTGGGCGGCGGACTATCAGGAAGACCGCATTACGATCTTCTACGACACCATGTCCAACAACACCCGCATGATGGCGGACGCCATTGCCCAGGGCATCAACGAAGTTGACCCGAACGTGGCGGTGAAAATCTTCAACGTGGCGCGCAGCGATAAGAATGAGGTATTGACCAACGTCTTCCGCTCCAAAGGCGTGCTGGTGGGTACCTCCACCATGAATAACGTGATGATGCCGAAAATTGCCGGACTGGTGGAAGAGATGACCGGCCTGCGCTTCCGTAACAAACGCGCCAGCGCCTTTGGTTCACACGGCTGGAGCGGCGGCGCGGTAGACCGTCTCTCCACCCGTTTACAGGATGCCGGTTTTGAGATGTCCCTGAGCCTGAAGGCGAAATGGCGTCCGGATCTCGACGCGCTGGAAATCTGTCGCCAGCACGGTCGCGACATTGCCCGCCAGTGGGCGCTTGCGCCACTGCCGGAAACCGCACCCGCCGCGGCTGTTGCGCCGGAAGCCGTAGCAGAAGCCGCTCCTGCCGCTGCCGACCTCGGCCCTTGCATGCAGTGCAGCGTCTGCCAGTGGATTTACGATCCTGAGCTGGGCGAGCCGTTGCAGGATGTCGCGCCGGGTACGCCATGGAGCGAGGTGCCGGACAACTTCCTCTGCCCGGAATGTTCCCTCGGGAAAGACGTCTTTGATGAACTGGCAACGGAGGCAAAATGAGCCACGGCATCGTCATTATCGGCTCGGGCTTTGCCGCCCGCCAGCTGGTGAAAAATATCCGCAAACAGGATGCTAACGTGCCGTTGACGGTAATCGCCGCCGACAGCATGGATGAGTACAACAAGCCTGATTTAAGCCACGTCATTAGCCAGAATCAGCGCGCCGACGATCTCACCCGCCAGACGGCGGGGGAGTTTGCAGAACAGTTTAACCTGCGTCTGTTTCCGTACACCTGGGTGACCGATATCGACGCCGACGCCCACGTGGTGAACGCGAAAGATAAAACCTGGCACTACGACAAGCTGGTGCTGGCGACGGGGGCATCGGCGTTTGTGCCGCCGGTTGAGGGCCGCGAACTAATGGTCACGCTCAACAGCCAGCTGGAGTATCAGGCCAGCGAGACCCTGTTACGCGACGCCACGCGGGTGATGATTGTCGGCGGCGGGCTGATTGGCACCGAGCTGGCGATGGACTTCTGCCGGGCGGGAAAATCCGTCACCCTGGTTGACCACGCGGCCAGCATTCTGTCAGCGCTGATGCCGGCAGAAGTAAGCAGTCGCTTACAGCATCGTCTGACCGACATGGGCGTGCATCTGCTGCTGAAATCGCAGTTGCAGAGCCTGAGCAAAACCGAAACCGGCATTTGTGCGACGCTCGACCACAACCGCAGCGTGGAAGTGGATGTGGTTATTGCGGCGACGGGGTTGCGCCCGGAAACCGCGCTGGCGCACCGCGCGGGCGCAGAGATCAATCGCGGCGTGAAGGTGGACAGCTACCTGCAAACCACCCAGCCGGATATTTATGCCCTGGGCGACTGCGCGGAAATTAACGGCCAGGTGCTGCCATTCCTGCAACCGATTCAGTTAAGCGCCATGTTCCTGGCGAAAAACCTGCTCGGCGGCAACGCCCCGGTGAAATTACCCGCCATGCTGGTGAAGGTAAAAACGCCGGAACTACCGCTGCATCTCGCAGGTGAAACGCAGCGTCAGGATTTGGACTGGCAGATTGCCCTTTCGCCTCAGGGCATGGTGGCGCGCGGCACCGATACTGCCGGTCAGATGCGCGCCTTTGTGGTCAGCGAAGACAGAATGAAGGAGGCCTTCGCGCTGCTGAAATCGTTACCTGCTTAACCCTCGTCATGCCGGGCGGCGCTCCGCTTACCCGGCCTATAGTACTGCCACGCTTACTTAACCTTTGGATTTTATTGTCCACCGCCCCGATGTCCCGGGGCTTTTTTTATGGCTACCCTTTCAGCGTCAGGAGCGCACCACCAGCGCGTCATAACCGCGCCAGCGGTAGTTCGCCATCGAGATCAGCCAGCAGGCGACAAACAGCCCGACCACCACAAATCCGGCATCACCCAGGTTATCGTTCACCGCGCCAATCAGATCCCACACGCCGCCGCTGAGGGAGAACTTGTCCATCAGCAGACCCAGGGCTTCCAGGCCGCCGATAAACAGCGCCACCACCACCGAAGTGCCGGTGATGGTCATGTTGTAGTACAGCTTGCGCTGCGGTTTGTTAAACGCCCAGCCGTAGGCACCCACCATCAGCAGGTTATCGAGCGTATCCACCAGCGCCATGCCGCTGGCGAAGAGCGCCGGAAAGATCATGATCGACCACACCGACATCCCGCTGGAGGCGCTGGCGGCGGAGATCCCCAGCACGCCGATTTCGGTGGCCGTGTCAAAGCCGAGGCCAAACAGGAAACCGACCAGGTACATCTGCCAGCTTTTATTGACGAGGCGGAAGGTTTTGCCGAACAGCCAGTTCATGACGCCACCCTGTGCAGGCAGCGTGATGTCGCCCTGCACCGGCCTGCCGTGTTTCAGTGCCTGAAAACTGCGCCAGACGCCGCGCAGGATCACCATATTCACCAGCGCCATCGCCAGCAGGAAGGTGGCGGAGACGGCGGTGCCAATCAGGCTGCCGGTTTCGTGGAACCATGCCATGTTTTTCTGAAACGCCGTGGCGGTAGCGGCGATAGCAATGGAGGCCAGCACCACGATGGTGGAGTGTCCGAGGGAAAACCATGCGCCCACGCCGGACGGGCGCTTGCCCTGCTGCATCATCTTACGCGTCACGGTATCAATCGCGGCGATATGGTCGGCATCCACCGCATGACGCAGTCCGTAACACCAGGCCAGCAGGCTGGCCGCCATCAGCGCCGTACTGTCGCTAAAGGTGTGCCACGCCAGCCCCCAGGCCAGCAGGTTAGCCATCCCGAGAGCCAGCAGCAGGCACGCTGCACGAGGTTCATTGCGTAACAGTCGTAACATTTTAAGTCCTTTGTAAACATGATCGGGCGGCAGCAACCACCGCCTGCCCGAAGGAGATCGCTCCGTCACCTGCGGGCAGGCGCGAAGGAAAAAGAAGCGTGAAATCAGAAAGGTAATGACGAAGGCGCGCGCGCAGCAGGCGGTTGTGAAGGACGCCGCCGCTGAAGCACACCGTAGAGAGCGACCGTCGGCGGGCATGCGTTGCCGCCAGTTCGCTCAGCCCTTTTGCCAGCGCATCGTGAAAGGCCCAGGCGCGCTCGCCGGGCTCCGCCCGCCAGGCCAGCCACTGCTGCCAGAACAGCGCAAGGTTATCCGTCTGGAGCGTCACCGGATGATCAACCCCTGCACAGCGTTCGGCCAGCGCCTCCAGCCGGCACGCGGCTTCGCCCTCATAGCGTTGCGTTTCAATGCCCAGCGCACAGGCCACGGCGTCGAACAGACGACCACAGGAGGAGGCCCGCGGCGCATTGATACCGCGCGACACCGCCGTTGCCAGCAGCGGCCAGTTTTGACGCTGTACCACCTCAGTTTCCGGGTACTGCTGCCAGTCAGGTACGAACGCCAGACAGTGGGCGAGCAAATTGCGCCACGGCTGTTTTGCCGCCAGATCGCCCCCCGGCAGCGCAACGGCTGGCAGACCGCCCAGCCGTTCGCAGTCGCGATAGTTCACCCGCAGGCACTCGCCGCCCCACAGCGCGCCGTTCTCGCCCATGCCGATCCCGTCCAGCGTCAGGGCAATAACATCCCCGCCGTCGAGCGGCCAGCCGTTCTCCGCCAGACACGCTACCGCATGCGCATGATGATGCAGCACGGTCTCAACGGGCAGCGCCTGCGTCCGGGCCCACTGTCGGGCGTGATATCCCGGATGGGCATCGCACACCACACGCTCTGGCTGGAAAGCGTAGATCTCCTGCATCGTCGAGAGCGCACTGCGCCACTGCGCCTCTACGCCCTCGTCGCTCAGATCGCCAAAATGCTGGCTCAGCACCGCCTGGTTGCCACGTACCAGGCAGAAGGTATTTTTCATCTCCGCGCCGGTGCATAACATGGGCGGGATGTCGCGGAATCCGGCGGGCAATGTGATGGCATCCGGCACAAAACCGCGTGCGCGACGCAACATCGTGCCCTCCTGGTCCATCACTGAATCATCCATCCGTTGCAGGATGTCGCGGTTGTGCAGCAGGAAGCCGTCAGCGATGTCACTGAGTTCTTCCAGCGCCTGCTGGTTGTTTATGACGGGTGGATGGCCACTTAGGTTGCCGGAGGTCATCACCAGCGGACGCTGACAGTCCAACATCAGCAAATGCTGGAGCGGGTTCGCAGGCAACATCACGCCGACCGTATTCAGCCCCGGCGCAATCTCCTCAGGAAACGCTGGAAGGCAGGCTTTTGGCGTCAGCATAATCGGCGCAGCGGGTGAACGTAACAGCGTCTGGATGGCCTTCGGCAGATCGTTCGCATGCGGGATCATCACCGCCAGCGGCCTGGTCGGGCGCTGCTTGCGTGCCCGTAATTTCCGAACCGCCTGCGGGTTAAGCGCGTCGCAGACCAGGTGAAAACCGCCCAGCCCTTTGACCGCCACAATCCCGCCGCCTTCCAGCATCGCCACCGCCGCGCTTAACGCCGATTCGCGGGCAGCAGCAGCCTCCCCGGCTCGCCACTCCAGCTGCGGCCCGCAGTCCGGGCAGGCCACTGGCTGGGCGTGAAAACGCCGATCAGCCGGGTTGCGGTACTCCGTTTCACAGGGCACACAGAGCGGGAATGGCGCCATTGACGTGGCCGGGCGATCATAGGGCATGGCGCGGATAATGGTAAACCGCGGCCCGCAGTGGGTGCAGTTGATAAACGGGTAGCGGTAGCGACGTTCGCGGGGATCGCGCATCTCCGCCAGGCACGCGGGACAGGTGGCGGCATCCGGGACGATTTGCGTGTCCATCGCCCCACTCTCGCTGTGGCGGATGACAAACTCGTCCGGCAGCGTATTCCAGCTGTACGGCTGCGTTTCAACGCGATCGATGCGCGCCAGCGGTGGGCAGTCCTGATGCAGCCTCGCGGTAAAGTCCCCCCCATTACCCGCGAGACGCACCAGGACACCCTCTCCGTCGTTGCAGACATCGCCCACAAGCTTCAGCCGGTGCGCCAGCTGCCAGACGAAGGGACGAAACCCCACGCCCTGCACCTTGCCGCGCACCCGCAGCTGAACGCCGTTGCTGCTCATACGGTTCAGAACAGCAGTGATGACGAGGTGTCGAACGCCGCGCGACGGCGCTTTTCGGCGCTCATCTGCTCAAGCTTGTCGCGATCCACGCAGACCAGCGCGTGCGTCGGGCAGGCTTCCATACACGCCGGACCGGCGTCGCGGTGGTAGCAGAGGTCACATTTATTGGCTTCGGCTTTCTCCGCGCGCACGCTCAGCCCGATACCGCTGTTGCGAACCACCGGGCGAACCACCACCTCCATCGCGCCATACGGACACGCCACCACACAGGTTTTGCACCCGATGCAGCGCTCCTGCATCACATGCACGAAGCCTTTCTCGCGCTTAATCGCCCCGTTCGGACAGACGTTGGCGCACGGCGCGTCTTCACACTGGCGACAGATAGCGGCGGTAGAAATATTCACGCCTTTAATGACGTGGATGCGCGGCAGGAAGGTATCAGGGGTGAGAGAGGCGCAATCCTGCTCTGCCTGATGGGACACCACGCACGCCACTTCACAGGTACGGCAACCAATGCATTTGCTGGCATCGGCCATAATAAAACGGTTCATCTGCTTCTCCGGCATAACTGTTATGCGCGAAGCTATTCATAAACCGTGCCAATATTTAATGCGTTGATTTTAAAGCGAAATAAAAAGAAGTAGTTCTGTCATCGTCATTAGTGACGATGACAGATGTCGACGTCAGCGATGCGGGCCGTCAATGACGGAGTCGCGCAGGATAAGCTCGCCGGAGAAGGTTTGCTGAGGCTTAAACTCACCGCCGTCGAGCATGAAAATCAGGCGGCTGATGGTCTCCTGGATCATCTCCGTTACCGGAATACGCACGCTGGAGAGGGACGGCACGATATAGGGCGCGATTGCCACGTCGTCAAAGCCGATGACGGACACCGCGCCCGGCGTGGCGACGCCGCTCTCGTGCAACTGCCTGATGGCGCCAATCGCCATATCGTCGTTACTCGCCACCAGCGCGGTAAACGCTTCGCCGCGGGTGAGCAGCTGAGAGACCGCCGCCGCGCCGCTGGCCGGGCTCCACTTCCCTTCGGCGATCAGCGCGTCACGAACTGCAATCCCGTGCTGCGCCAGCGCGTCCTTGTAGCCGGAAAGACGCTCCACCCCGGTGGGGGAATCCAGCGAACCGGTGATAAACGCAATCTCCCGGTGGCCTTTCGCGATGAGCTGCGATACCGCGTCCTGACACGACGCTTTATGATCGGACCAGACGCTGTGGCTGCTGTTTTTCCGCAAACGGCGGTTGAGCACCATAATCGGCTGCTCGCATTTCTCAATAATTTCGTCCAGCGCTTCCACGCTCAGAAAACGCGGGTAGATGATTACCGCGTCGCAGCGCATGTCGAGCAGGTACTGGATCGCCTCGCGCTCCTCTTCGGCGCTGTGCTTGCCGTCCGCCAGGATCAGCTGACGCCCCTTCTCTTCCGTCATCCGCGCGGCGTTAAACAGCAGCTCGCTAAAGTAGACCCCATGGTACAGGGTGTTTGTCACCACCAGCCCCAGGGTCTGGGTGCGTTTGGTCGCCAGGTTTCGCGCCAGCAGATTGGGGCGATACCCACTCTCTTCGATGGCCTGAAACACGCGGTCTTTCGTCTCCTGGCTGACGTAACCGTTCCCCGACAGCACCCGGGAGACCGTCGCTTTCGACACGCCTGCCCGCTTCGCCACTTCCAGCATGGTGGTCATAGTGTTATTCCATTCAAAACCGATGAGCCGCAGTGTACTTCACCGCAGAAAAATTGTCGCAGCGGCGTTATCACGCTTTTTACGGCCACGAGTGATCGTCATCACGAAACGAAAAAATGCATAAAAAGTGGTCTTGTTTCATTAAAAGAAACTCATGATGATTATGTGAAACCGGTTTCCTACACTTCTCACAACGATAACAGGATCACATCCGATGGCAAAAAATTACGCTGCGCTGGCAAACGACGTTGTTAGCGCGCTGGGCGGTAAAGAGAACATCGTCGCCGTCACCCACTGCATGACGCGCCTGCGCTTCGTTCTGAAAGACGAAAGCCTTACCGACACCGCGCGCCTGAAAAGCATCAGCGGCGTGCTCGGCGTGGTGCGCAACGACAACCAGTGCCAGGTGATCATCGGCAACACCGTGTCCCAGGCATACCGTGAAGTGGTGAGCCTGCTGCCCGCTAACCTGCAACCTGCCGTAGCGGAAGGTCCACAGAAGCTCACGCTGCGCCGGATTGGCGCCGGGATCCTCGACGCGCTGATCGGCACTATGTCTCCGCTGATCCCGGCGATCATCGGCGGGTCGATGGTCAAGCTGCTGGCGATGATCCTTGAGATGACCGGCGTGCTGGGCAAAGGTGACCCGACGCTGACGATCCTGACCGTTATCGGCGACGGCGCGTTCTTCTTCCTGCCGCTGATGGTGGCGGCTTCCGCAGCGGTGAAGTTCAAAACCAACATGTCCCTGGCAATCGCCATCGCGGGCGTGCTGGTTCACCCGAGCTTTATCGAGCTGATGGCCAAGGCCGCGCAGGGCGAGCACGTTGAGTTCGCGTTCATTCCGGTGACGGCGGTGAAATACACCTATACCGTTATCCCGGCGCTGGTGATGACCTGGTGCCTGTCGTACATCGAACGCTGGGTGGATCGCATTACCCCGGCGGTGACGAAAAACTTCCTCAAGCCGATGCTGATCGTGCTGATTGCCGCCCCGCTCGCCATCGTACTGATTGGCCCGCTCGGGATCTGGATCGGCAGCGCCATCTCCGCGCTGGTCTACACCATTCACGGCTATCTGGGCTGGCTCTCCGTTGCCATTATGGGCGCGCTGTGGCCGCTGCTGGTGATGACCGGGATGCACCGCGTGTTTACGCCGACCATCATCCAGACCATTGCCGAAACGGGCAAAGAAGGGATGGTGATGCCGTCGGAAATCGGCGCCAACCTGTCGCTCGGCGGTTCATCGCTGGCGGTAGCGTGGAAAACCAAAAACCCGGAGCTGCGCCAGACGGCGCTGGCCGCGGCGGCCTCCGCCATCATGGCGGGGATCTCTGAACCGGCCCTGTACGGCGTGGCGGTACGCCTGAAGCGTCCGCTGATTGCGAGTCTGATCAGCGGCTTTATCTGCGGCGCGGTGGCAGGAATGGCCGGTCTTGCCAGCCATTCGATGGCGGCGCCGGGGCTGTTTACCAGCGTGCAGTTCTTCGACCCGGCCAACCCGATGACCATCGTCTGGGTGTTTGGCGTGATGGGTCTGGCAGTGGTGCTGTCGTTTGTGCTGACCCTGCTGTTAGGGTTTGAGGATATCCCGGTAGAAGACGAAGCCGAAAAAGCACGCGCCCTGCAAACCGCACCGGTACAGAACAAAGCAGCAGAAGCATAAACTGAAAGCGAGGTAAGAATGTCTGTTTTTCCACAAGGATTTTTATGGGGCGGCGCGCTTGCCGCCAACCAGAGTGAAGGGGCTTACCGTGAAGGCGGCAAAGGACTGACGACGGTCGATATGATCCCCCACGGCGCAAACCGCCTGGCGGTAAAAGTCGGCAAGGAAAAACGGTTTTCGTTGCGGGACGACGAATTCTACCCGAGCCACGAGGCGATTGATTTTTACCATCGCTACAAAGAAGACATCGCCCTGATGGCGGAGATGGGCTTTACGGTGTTCCGCACCTCGATTGCCTGGAGCCGCCTCTACCCGAACGGCGACGAACCGCTGCCGAATCAGGAAGGCATTGCCTTCTACCGCGCGGTGTTCGAGGAGTGCAAAAAGTACAACATCGAGCCGCTGGTGACCCTCTGCCACTTCGACGTGCCGATGCACCTGGTGACGGAGTACGGCTCCTGGCGCAACCGTAAGATGGTCGATTTCTTCGCCCGCTACGCCCGCACCTGCTTCGAAGAGTTTAACGGGCTGGTGAAATACTGGCTGACCTTCAACGAAATCAACATCATGCTGCACAGCCCGTTTTCCGGCGCGGGGCTGGTGTTTGAGGAAGGTGAAAACGAAGACCAGGTGAAATACCAGGCCGCGCACCACGAGCTGGTGGCGAGCGCGCTGGCGACTAAAATCGCTCACGAGGTGAACCCGGAAAATCAGGTCGGCTGCATGCTGGCGGGCGGTAACTTCTATCCCTACTCCTGCAAGCCGGAAGACGTGTGGATGGCGCTGGAGAAAGACCGCGAGAACCTGTTCTTTATCGACGTGCAGGCGCGCGGCAGCTATCCGGCCTACTCTGCCCGCGTATTCCGCGAAAAAGGCGTCGTGATTGTGAAAGACCCGGGCGATGACGAACTGCTGAAAAATACCGTCGACTTTGTCTCGTTCAGCTACTACGCCTCGCGCTGCGCGTCGGCGGACATGAACGCGGGCAACACCAGCGCGGCGAACATCGTGAAGTCCCTGCGCAACCCGCACATTCAGGTGAGCGAGTGGGGCTGGGGTATCGACCCGCTCGGCCTGCGCATCACTATGAACATGATGTACGACCGCTACCAGAAGCCGCTGTTCCTGGTGGAAAACGGTCTGGGAGCGAAAGATGTCATTGATGAAAACGGCGAGATTAACGACGACTACCGCATCAGCTACCTGCGCGAGCACATCCGCGCGATGGGCGACGCGATTGAGGACGGCGTTCCGCTGCTGGGCTACACCACCTGGGGCTGCATCGACCTGGTCTCGGCCTCAACCGGGGAGATGAGCAAGCGCTATGGATTTGTCTACGTCGACCGCGACGACGCCGGGAACGGCACGCTGGAACGGAAACGCAAGAAATCGTTTGGATGGTATAAGAAGGTGATTGCGAGTAACGGGGGGGATCTCGAGTAGCCTGTTGCCCTCACCCCAGCCCTCTCCCACAGGGAGAGGGAGATGGGTTTGGTAGGCCGGGTAAGGCGAAGCCGCCACCCGGCACTGCTCAGAGCGGAGAAAAACCTCCATCCCCAACCCACCCGGCAAGCCGTGAATACACCCCCTCCACCGCCTCTTTCACCGGCGGCGTCATCGGGTAATAAAACCCGACAATATCCGGCTGAATGCCCAAAAACAGCACCTCGCCCACGTCGTCTTTGATCTGATCCACCAGGTAGTTCAGCGGCATATTGTGGGTGGTCATCATAAACATCTCGGCGATGTCGTCCGGGTCAATCAGGCGGATCTCGCCGGGGTTAAGCCCCATATCGGTGGCATCGACGATTAACAGCCTGTCCGGATGCAGTTCACGGATGGCGACCACGTCGTTTTCCGGCGCGCTGCCGCCGTCAATCACCACCCAGTTGCCCGGCGGGTTTGCGGCGCACAGTTCCGCCAGCAGCGGACCCGCGCCGTCGTCGCCCATCATGCTGTTGCCGACACACAGTAAAACGTCAGTCACGTAATCTCCTCACCATCAGGTAGATGGCGCTCTCCTGATGAATATCGTGCAGCATGCCGAGCAGCGTTTTGCTCCACGCCTGCTGCGCCGGGGTTTGTACGCTCAGCGCCGCGTCAAAGGCGTTAGCGAGCATCGCAATGTGGTTGGCGTCGATGACGATCTCGCCATACTTCGGCACGCCCTCCATCTTGCGCCGCGCCGTACTGCCCTCCTCCAGCGTGGCGATCCACGCCAGGTATTCCGGCCACGGGCAGGTTAACGCCGCCTCCAGGCAGTCGATCACCCCGAGGTGGTGCCCAATCGCCAGGCTGTAGTAAACCACCTGCTGCGCCGCATCTGGCGTGGCGTCGTTCTCATCAATAAACTTACGGCTCAGCTGGCTGAACACCACCGTTTCACTCATCGGATACGCGCCTCATCCACGATGTTGTTCAGGTTCGCCACGATCTCATTGAGACGCGGATCGTTTTCCGCCTCCAGCCAGCGCGCCACCTGATGGTCGCCCTGGCTGAGCAGACGCAGATAATCGTCGGCAATCTGGCGTCCGTAGCGGTAGCCCGCCAGCCTGCGTGCCGTGCGGTCGATCTTCACCCGCAGCGGCTGCACCATGTCCGGGTGCAGGATAGTGGCTGGCTGGTTGTCCAGCTCGCCTGGCTCGCGGGCGTGGATCTTCTGCTCCAGCAGGCCGAGCGCCATGGCAAAACCGTACAGCGTGGCGGCGGGCGTCGGCGGGCAGCCCGGAATGTAGACGTCCACCGGCACGATTTTGTCGGTGCCGCCCCAGACGCAGTAAAGATCGTGGAAGATGCCGCCGCTGTTGCCGCAGGCGCCGTAGGAGATGCAGATTTTCGGATCCGGCGCAGACTGCCAGGCGCGCAGCGCAGGCGAGCGCATCGCGCGGGTGACCGCGCCGGTGAACAGCAGGATATCCGCGTGGCGCGGGGACGGCACCACCTTGATGCCGAAGCGCTCGGCGTCAAACAGCGGCGACAGCGTAGCGAAGATCTCAATCTCGCAGCCGTTGCAGCCACCGCAGTCCACGCGATAGACGTAGGCCGAGCGTTTGATTTTTTTCAGCAGCGACGCCTTCATGCTGGCGATGGACTCCTCCACCGTCAGCGGCACCGGAATGCCGTTAGCGTCGCGCGGGCCGAGTAAGTTTTCCATCAGCTGGCCTCTCTCATATGGCGGGTTAAATCGATGCGGTCAGACGGCAGCAGGCATTTCTGACGCTTGCACTCCGGGCAGGTTTCGAAGCTTTCACGGTGATGCTCCGCGCGGACGTCGCCGTTGTGCTTCAGCAGCGCGATGGCGTAGTCGATCTCTTTTTGCACGGCGAACGGACGCTTGCAGACGCGGCAGTTGCACAGCGCAAAGCGCGATTGCTCGAAGAAGTCCTCTTTTTTCCACACCGCCAGCTCGTACTCCTGAGACAGGCGAATGGCGACCGTCGGGCAGACCTCCTCGCAGCGGCCGCAGAAGATGCAGCGCCCGAGGTTAAACTGCCAGGCCAGCTCGCCGGTTTTCAGGTCCGTTTCCACCGTTAAGGCATTCGACGGGCAGGCGTTGACGCAGGCCGCGCAGCCGATGCACTGCTGCGGGTTGTGCTCCGGCTTGCCGCGAAAGTTTTTATCAACCGGGATCGGCTCCAGCGGATAACTGCTGGTCTGCGCGCCGGTTTTGATCACTTTTTTGATAAAGGTAAACATGGCGAATCCTTATTTCAGCGGCGAGTTCTTACGTTCGATGCTGTAGCGCTCAAGCTCTTTGAACGGCACCACCTGGCTTTTCTTCTTGCGCACGTCCACGACGGTCATGCGGTCGGTGCAGGAGTAACACGGGTCGAGGCTGCCGATGATCAGCGGCGCGTCGGAGACCGTGTTGCCGCGAAGCATGTAGCGCAGGGTTGGCCAGTTGGCGTAGGTCGCCGCACGGCAGCGCCAGCGGTAGAGCTTCTGGTTGTCGCCGGTCATGCTCCAGTGGATGTCGTCCCCGCGCGGCGCTTCGGCAAAGCCGAGGGCAAAGCGGTTTGGAATGTAGGTGAAGCCTTCCACCATCAGCGGGCCGCCCGGCAGGTTATCGAGGCCGTAGTCGATCATGTTCAGCGCGGTGAATACCTCGTTGATGCGCACCTTCAGACGGGAGATGACGTCGCAGCCCTGCTCGCTGTGCACGGTCATCGGCAGCAGGCCGTAGCCGACGAACGGGTGATCGGCGCGGGTATCGCGGGCGTGGCCGCTGGCGCGCACCATCGGACCAACGTTACTGAAGTCGCGGGCGATTTCCGGGTCAAGACGACCAATCCCGACGGTGCGCTGCTCAATGTTGGGCGTGCTGAGCAGCATATCCACCAGCTCCTGCACGTCCCGGCGCATCTGCTGCGCCAGCTGGCGGGTCTGGATCATGTCGTCTTTCAGCAGGTCGCGGCGGATCCCGCCGATCAGATTCAGGCCGTAGGTTTTACGCGCCCCGGTGAGGATCTCCGCCATCTTCATTGATGCCTCGCGCACGCGGAAGAACTGCATAAACCCGGAGTCAAATCCGACGAAATGGCAGGCCAGGCCGAGGTTCAGCAGGTGCGAGTGCAGGCGCTCCACCTCCAGCAGAATGGCGCGGATCATCTGCGCGCGTTCCGGCACCACGATCCCCATGCCGTTTTCCACCGAGGTGGTGTAGGCGGTGCTGTGGGCAAAGCCGCAGATGCCGCACACGCGGTCAGAAAGAAACGTGACTTCGTTGTAGCCCATGCGGGTCTCCGCCAGCTTCTCCATGCCGCGGTGGACGTAGAACAGGCGGTAGTCGGCGTCGATAATGTTCTCGCCGTCGACGAACAGGCGGAAGTGGCCCGGTTCGTCAGAGGTAACGTGCAGCGGGCCAATCGGCACCACGTTATTCTTCTTGCTGCCCAGCTCGTTGATGAACTCGTAGGTTTCGCTGTCGGTGGTTGGGGCTGGGCGCTGGCGGTAGTCCATGCTGTCCTTGCGCAGCGGATAGAGTTCATCCGGCCAGTCGTCCGGCAGCACCAGGCGACGCTCGTCAGGCAGGCCAACCGGCACCAGGCCGTACATGTCGCGCACTTCGCGCTCGCCCCAGACGGCGGCGGGCACGCGCGGCGTGACGGACGGGTATTCCGGTTTATTCGGGTCGACCTCGACGCGCACGGTGATCCAGCACTTCTCGCCCTGCTCCATCGACATCACGTAGTACACCGCGTAACTGCCGCACAGCTGGCGCTCGTCGTTACCGAACAACACCGACAGCCAGCCGCCCTGCTGGTAGTAGAGAAACTCCACCACTTCCGGCAGATAGTTCACCTTAATGGTGACGGTGATCTGGTCTTTGGTTTGCCAGGACTCCTCCAGCACCACGCCCGGGAAAGCCTGATGCAACGCGGCGAGATACTGCTGACCTTTCTTTTCTTCAGACATAAACACTCTCTTTAATCACGCCACCAGCAAGGAGACGAACGCTAAAAATGCAAAACCAAAACCAGCCCAGGTAATGCGTGACGTTTCGACAAAACGCAGGCGCGCCATGCTGTTTTCAAACAGGGCAATGACCAGCACGCCGATAAGCAGCTTGAGCACAGCCACCACCACGGCCAGCAGCAGGCCGCCCGCAGAGAAGTGCGTCATCTGCCCCCACGGGAAGAAAACGCCGACGAACATCTGCAACACCACCAGCTGCTTGAGACTGATGCCCCACTTCAGCACCGCAAAGCCGTAGCCGCTGTACTCGGTGAGCGGCCCCTCCTGTAATTCCTGCTCCGCTTCCGCGAGATCGAACGGCAGCTTGCCCATCTCGATAAACGTGGCGAACGCGCAGGCGCAGAGCGCCAGCACCAGCGGGAGCGAACGTGAAACCGGCCAGTGGTAAACGGTGTCGGTGATAAAACTGATGTGGGTCGAGCCTGCAACCTGCGCGGCGACCCACAGCCCCAGCAGCAGAATTGGCTCAACCAGCACGCCGAGCATCGCCTCGCGGCTGGCGCCGATACCCGTAAACGGGCTGCCGGTGTCCAGGCCCGCAATCGCAAAGAAGAAACGCGCGATGGCGAAGAGGTAGATCAGCGTAATCAGATCGCCCAGCACCGGCAGCGGCGACGCCACCGTCACCACCGGCAGCGCGGTGGCGATGGTCAGCATCACGCCCACCATCACAAACGGCGTCAGGCGGAACACCCAGCCCGCGGCATCCGGCGCGACGCTCTGACGGGAGAGCAGTTTGAAGAGATCGCGGTACTCCTGGAGCACGCCAGGTCCGCGACGGTTGTGCAGCCGGGCGCGCGCCACGCGCGTGATGCCCGACAGCAGCGGCGCGGCGGCGAACAGCACCAGCGCCTGAAGAATTGCCAGTAACAGACTCATGTCAGGCTCCTCGTGAAATGACAATCACCACCAGCACCGCCAGCTCGATCAGCGCCAGGCGGCGGAACAGTACGGGCACGGCGGCCCCCTGCCAGCCCGGCACCCAGCCCACCGGGTTCAGCCAGTGGCGCAGCTTCAGCACGGCGGCAAAGTTCTCTTTCACCGGCATGGCGAAACCGTGGGCGGTGATGACCATCGACTGCTCGTGTTCGTAGCCGCAGGCCCACGCCGCGCCGCGCGAGCGGGAGGCGAGACGGTCGCGTCTGAAGAACAGCATCAGCACGAACGGCAGGAGCGGCGCGGCAATCAGCAGCAGCGCCATCATCGGCTGGGAAACGACGGTATGCGCCGTGACCAGCGGCAGCGGAATAGCGTGGCCCAGCAGCGGCAGCAGCCACGGCGCGGCAACCCCGCCCGCGATGCAGCACAGCGCCAGCGCGACCACGCTGGTGGTCATCAGTACCGGGGCGCAGCAGGCGTTTTCCGCTTCTCGGGTGCGCGGCGCGCCCAGGAAGGTGACACCGTAAACTTTAGCCATACACATCACCGCCAGCGCCCCGGTGATCGCCAGGCCCACCGCCAGCAGCGGGCCGAGTAAACGCCCGATAAACGCCTCGCTCTGGCCGAGGGCGAAGAAGGATTGATAAATCACCCACTCGCCGGCAAAGCCGTTCAGCGGCGGCAGCGCAGCCATCGCCATCAGCCCGACCAGCATCGCCAGCGAAATGACGGGCATTTTTTTGCCAATCCCGCCGAGCTTCTCAATATCGCGGTGCCCGGTGCGGAACCAGACGCTGCCCGCGCCGAGGAACAGGGTGCTTTTAAACAGGCTGTGGTTGATAAGGTGATACAGACCGCCAATAAACCCGGCGGCAATCAGCGCCGGCTGGTTGAGCGCCAGCCCGGTGACGCCTGCGCCCATGCCGAGCAGGATAATCCCGATGTTCTCCAGGGTGTGGTACGCCAGCAGACGCTGGATGTTGTGCTCCATCAGCGCGTAGAGGCCACCGACGAACGCGGTGATCATCCCCGCAATCAGCAACGCCACGCCCCACCACAGCGGCGGCTGATTGCCCGTCAGGGTTATCGTCAGGATGCCGAACAGACCGACCTTCATCACCACGGTGGAGAACAGCGCAGCGGCCGGGGCTGAGGCATTGGCATGCGCCTGCGGCACCCAGCCGTGCAGCGGGATTATCCCGGCCAGCAGGCCAAAACCGACTACGCCCAACAGCCAGACGTCGTTGCCCAGCGGCTGGCCGTTAAGCGCGGCGAAATCCAGCGTGCCAAAACGCTGCCACACCAGCCAGCAGGCCAGCGCCAGCAGCAGCGTGCCGAGACGTCCGAGCGCAAACCACAGCTTGCCGGAGGCGCTGCATCCGGTCAGGAACACGCCGCACAGGGCCATGATTTCAGCCATCACCACCAGTGCGCCGAAGTTGCTGGCGACAACGGTACAGACCGCGGCGGCCATCAACAGGTTAACCAGCAGGCCGTTGGCTTTGGTGTGCTGATGGCGGTGCCAGTCGATATTAAACAGGCTGATAAACAGCCCGCACAGGCCAAAGGTTATCAGCCAGATGGCGTTCAGCGGCGTAAGCTCAACGGCGTGGTGAATCAGCGGGATGAGGGTGTCGACGGATTGCCCGTCGATCAGGACAACCCCGCCCGCCGCCAGCGTCATCAGGCTGCCGACCGCCCCGCCGATACCAGCAATCACGCCGCTCAGCGTTTTATGGAAGGCGAGGAGCAGCGCCAGGACAGCGGCGGCGGCAAACCAGGCCACGCCGCTGGTCATCATAACTATCGCGTTCATTTCGCCCCCTCGTTAAGCGCCCGCAGCAGCGAAAGATCGCCGACGTCGGTATTGATGGTCAGCTCGCGCTTGCGTTTGCTGGTGCGAGCGATGTCGCGGATGTTGACCAGGACCAGCGCCCGGGTCGGGCAGGTCCGCACGCAGGCCGGACCCTGCTCATCGAAGCTGCACAGGTCGCACTTCACCGCAACGGCGCGAATGCCCGGCACCCAGTCCAGCAGCGTGCTCACGCGTGCCGGAGCCGGCGGCGCAGGCGGCGCTTTCGGGGTATTGGCATTCGCCGGAATATGCAGCGGACGGCTGCCGGAAAACTCAATGGCGCCGAACGGACAGGCGATGCCGCACAGCTTGCAGCTCACGCACAGGCTTTCGTTCAGCTGTACCGCGCCGTCAACGCGGGTGATGGCATTGACAGGACAAACGCCCGCGCACGGGGCGTCTTCACAGTGGTGACAGAGCTGCGGGGCAGACTCTTTCTCATTACGCATGACGCGCAGGCGCGGCATGGACTGTAGCCCGTGCAGGCGGTGCGTTTCCGAGCACGCCGCCTCACAGGTCCGACAGCCAATACAGACCGTCGAGTCAGCAATTACAAAACGGTTCACCGGGTCATCCTCTGGTGATGGTCATTTTTGACGAAAAAAAACTGTCTTATCGACACTTCTCGACACTCGCTTTTCAGGCCACGTTCGCGGAGGATTTTCCGTCGATCAGCTGTTTCAGGTTGATCGGCTGATCGTGCTCAACGGCGGCGTAGAGGCCGTTATAAACCGGCGCTATTTTCTCCAGATAGTGCTCCAGCACCTGCTGGCGATCGCGGTTGCTGACGTGACCGTCCACCATGCCGTCGGCCATCAGTTGAGCTTTCGCAATACACTGTTTTTCACCCTCTTTTGTCTCAACGTAATACTCAATGGTGTGGCTGTTGAAGCTCTCCGCCAGGGTGACAAAAATCGTGAAGTGACCAAACAACACAAAGCGCATGTCCCCCTGCGCCGCGCAGCTCATGGCATGGTGCAGACGGGCTTTTGACAGGGTGATCCCCTGAATCAGAGAGTTGCAGTAGAGGTGCCACTGATCCTGAAGCTGCTGATGACGTTGCGCGATGTAATCCGCTTTTTCGCTAATTTCCCAAATAGTCATAAAAGGTATCCGGTTAATGGAGTTAGCGGCTGTTAAGCAGTTTTCGTGCCAGTTTTTAATATGTTGATTTAAATATCTTTTAACAAGATACGTACTGTCACCGCCGCGGTGTCGACGTGTCATTTCGACAGCGTTGACATCGTCACGCCGTAACGCAAATCAAGCTGGCACTGTTATTGCATTGAAGGGGCAATTCATTAAGGAGGCGTCATGCACGAAATCACCCTCTGCCAGCGGGCACTGGAACTTATCGAACAGCAGGCTGTGCAGAACCATGCGAAGCGCGTGACCGGCGTCTGGCTGAAGGTCGGGGCGTTTTCCTGCGTCGAGACCAGCGCCCTCACCTTCTGTTTTGAGCTGGTGTGCCGCGGCACGCTGGCGGAAGGTTGCGCACTGCATATCGAGGAGCAGCAGGCGGAGTGCTGGTGCGAACAGTGTCAGGAGTACGTCACGCTGCTGTCATCGAAGGTACAGCGCTGTCCACAGTGCCAGAGCAGCGGGCTGCGCATCGTGGCGGATGACGGTATGCAGATCCAACGCCTCGAAATCGAGAAGGAGTAAAGTATGTGTAGTACCTGCGGTTGCGCTGAAGGCAACCTGTATATCGAAGGGGATGAACACCGCCCCCACTCCGCGTTTCGCTCCGCGCCCTTTTCCCCTGCCCCGCGTCCCGCGGCGGCACTGACCGGCATCACCTTCGCGCCGCAGCGTTCCGACGCGGGTGACCTGCATTACGGCCGCGGCGAAGCGGGCACCCACGCGCCGGGCATCAGCCAGCGCCAGATGCTGGAGGTGGAGATTAACGTGCTGGATAAAAACAACCAGCTCGCCGTCCGCAATCGCGCCCGCTTTGCCGCGCGCGAACAGCTGGTGCTGAACCTGGTCTCCAGCCCCGGCTCCGGTAAAACCACGCTGCTGACCGAAACCCTCAAACGGCTGAATAAACGTGTCTCCTGCGCCGTTATCGAAGGTGACCAGCAAACGGTAAACGACGCCGCGCGCATCCGCGAAACCGGTACGCCTGCGATTCAGGTCAACACCGGGAAAGGGTGCCATCTGGACGCGCAGATGATTGCCGACGCCGCCCCGCGCCTGCCGCTGGCGAACAACGGCATCCTGTTCATTGAAAACGTCGGCAACCTGGTCTGCCCGGCAAGCTTCGACCTCGGCGAGCGGCATAAAGTGGCGGTACTCTCCGTGACCGAAGGGGAAGACAAGCCGCTGAAGTATCCGCATATGTTTGCCGCCGCCTCCCTCATGCTGCTGAACAAAGTCGACCTGCTGCCGTACCTGAATTTCGACGTGGATAAGTGCCTGGCTTACGCCCGCGAAGTGAACCCGGACATTGAGATCCTGCTGGTTTCCGCCACGCGCGGCGACGGGATGGACGCCTGGCTGAACTGGCTGGAGAACGAACGATGTGCATAGGCGTCCCCGGAAAAATTCATTCCATCGACGGCAATCAGGCTAAAGTGGAGGTATGCGGCATCCTGCGCGATGTCGACCTGACGCTGGTAGGCAGCCACGATGAGACCGGCGCATCGCGTCTCGGCCAGTGGGTGCTGGTCCACGTAGGTTTTGCCATGAGCGTGATTAATGAGGAAGAAGCCCGCGACACGCTGGACGCGCTACAGAATATGTTTGACGTCGAGCCGGACGTGGGCGCCCTGCTGTATGGGGAGGAACGATAACACATGCGTTACGTTGATGAATATCGCGCGCCTGAGCAGGTGTTGCAGCTTATCGATCGCCTGAAGTCCCGCGCGTCGCTGCTGGACTACACGAAAGAAAAACCGCTGCGGATCATGGAGGTGTGCGGCGGACACACCCACGCCATCTTTAAATTTGGCCTCGACCAGCTGCTGCCGGAGAACATCGAATTTATCCACGGCCCCGGCTGCCCGGTGTGCGTGCTGCCGATGGGGCGCATCGACAGCTGTCTCGACATCGCCAGCCGCCCCGGTGTGATTTTTTGCACCTTTGGCGATGCCATGCGTGTACCGGGAAAAAATGGCTCGCTGCTCCAGGCGAAGGCGCGCGGCGCGGACGTGCGGATCGTCTACTCACCGATGGATGCCCTGACGCTGGCGATGGCTAATCCTGAGCGTAAGGTCGTCTTTTTCGGGCTGGGTTTTGAAACCACCATGCCCGCCACCGCCATTACCCTCCAGCAGGCGAAAGCCCGCAACGTCACAAACTTTTACTTTTTCTGCCAGCACATCACGCTTATTCCCACGCTGCGCAGCCTGCTGGAAGCGCCAGATAACGGTATCGACGCGTTTCTGGCACCGGGCCACGTCAGCATGGTGATCGGCACAGAAGCCTACGGTTTTATCGCTGAACAGTACAATCGTCCGTTAGTGGTGGCTGGTTTCGAGCCACTTGATCTACTGCAAGGCGTGACCATGCTGGTTGAGCAGAAAATAGCGGCCCTGAGTGCGGTGGAAAATCAGTATCGCCGCGTGGTGCCCGATGCAGGTAACAGACGGGCACAGCAGGCAATAGCCGACGTGTTTAGCGTCGAAGGCGACAGCGAGTGGCGCGGACTGGGGCTGATTGCCGAATCCGGCGTACACCTGACGCCCGCGTATCGCGCCTTCGACGCCGAAGCGCATTTCCGACCGCAGCCGCAGCAGGTGTGCGACGATCCCCGCGCCCGCTGTGGCGACGTACTCACCGGAAAATGCAAACCTTATCACTGCCCGTTATTTGGCAACGCCTGTAACCCGCAAACCGCGTTTGGCGCGCTGATGGTCTCTTCAGAAGGGGCATGCGCCGCGTGGTATCACTATCGCAACCAGGAGTGTGAAGCATGAACACGGTGGAAATGGCGCACGGAAGCGGTGGACAGGCGATGCAGCAGCTGATTAACCGGCTGTTTATGGACGCCTTTAACAATCCCTGGCTCGCCGAGCAGGAAGATCAGGCGCGCATTGCGCTCTCAACCCTCACCGCACACGGTGACAGGCTGGCGTTCTCTACCGACAGCTACGTGATTGACCCGCTGTTCTTCCCGGGCGGCGATATCGGCAAGCTCGCCGTCTGCGGCACGGCAAACGACGTCGCCGTCAGCGGCGCGATCCCCCGCTACCTCTCCTGCGGGTTTATCCTCGAAGAAGGGTTACCGATGGAAACGCTCACGGCGGTGGTCAACAGCATGGCGCACACCGCCCGCGAGGCGGGGATCGCCATCGTCACCGGGGATACCAAGGTGGTGCAGCGCGGCGCGGCGGATAAGCTTTTTATCAACACCGCCGGGATGGGGGCGATCCCCGCCGATATTCACTGGGGCGCTCAACAGCTTTGCGCAGGCGACGTGCTGATTGTCAGCGGCACGCTGGGCTGCCACGGGGCAACCATCCTGAACCTGCGCGAAGGCCTGGGGCTGGACGGGGAACTGCGCAGTGACTGCGCGGTACTCACGCCGCTGATCCAGACGCTGCGCGACATGCCGGGCGTAAAAGCCCTGCGCGACGCCACGCGAGGCGGCGTGAATGCCGTGGTGCACGAATTTGCCGCAAGCAGCGGCTGCGGAATTGAGCTGACCGAGCGCGGCCTGCCTGTCAAAGGCGCCGTGCGCGGGCTATGCGAGCTATTAGGGCTAGACCCGCTTAACTTTGCCAACGAAGGCAAGCTGGTGATCGGCGTGGAACGCACGGCGGCGGAAGCCGTACTTGCACAGCTGCGCGCGCATCCATTAGGGAAAGACGCGGCCATCATCGGCGACGTGGTTGAGCGCAAAGGGGTGCGCCTGACCGGGCTTTACGGCGTGAAGCGCACGCTGGATCTGCCGCACGCTGAACCGTTACCCCGTATTTGCTAGACCGCATCAATAGCGGTCAGCGCCGAACGTCTCTTTTTGCCAGTTTCTATTGGAAAGCAACAATGCCGTATACACCGATGAGCGATCTTGGACAGCAGGGCCTGTTTGACATCACGCGCACACTTTTACAACAGCCCGACCTCGGCGCACTGAGCGATGCCCTGACGCGGCTGGTCAGGCAATCTGCGCTGGCGGACAGCGCCGCCATTGTGCTCTGGCATAGCGCAACCCACCGCGCGAGCTATTTCTCAACGCGTGATAACGGCAAAATCTTCGAATATGAAGATGAAACGTTTCTTGCCCACGGCCCGGTGCGGCGTATTCTCTCCCGCCCGGAAGCGCTGCACTGCAATTTTGACCAGTTTCGCCAGGCCTGGCCGAAGCTGGCAGAGAGCAACCTTTACCACCCTTTCGGCCACTACAGCATGCTGCCGCTGGCGGTGGAAGGGCAAATTTTTGGCGGCTGCGAGTTTATCCGCGATACCGACCAGCCCTGGAGCGAGGCGGAGTACGAACGCCTGCACACCTTTACCCAGATTGTGGCCGTTGTCGCGGAGCAGATCCAAAGCCGCGTCACCAATAACGTGGACTACGACCTGCTGAGCCGCGAGCGCGATAACTTCCGCATTCTGGTTGCCATCACCAACGCCGTGCTCTCCCGCCTGGACATGGATGAGCTGGTCAGCGAAGTATCAAAAGAGATCCATCACTATTTTAAAATCGATGCCATCAGCATTGCGCTACGCGGCAACCGGAAAGGCAAGCTGAACATCTACTCCACCCACTACCTTGATGAAGCTAACCCGGCGCACGAGCAGAGCGAAGTGGACGAAGCGGGAACGCTGTCCGAGCGGGTATTTAAAAGCAAAGAGATCCTGCTGCTCAATCTCAATGAACAGGATCCGGTAGCCCCCTACGAGCGGATGCTCTTCAACACCTGGGGCAACAAGATCCAGACCCTGTGCCTGCTGCCGCTGATGTCCGGCAACACCATGCTCGGCGTGCTCAAACTGGCGCAGTGTGATGAAGCCGTATTTACCACCGCCAACCTGAAGCTGCTGCGCCAGATCGCCGAGCGCATCTCCATCGCGCTGGATAACGCCCTCGCCTATCAGGAGATCCACCGCCTGAAGGAGCGGCTGGTGGACGAAAACCTGGCGCTGACCGAGCAGCTCAACAACGTGGACAGCGAGTTTGGCGAAATCATCGGGCGCAGCGATGCCATGTACAGCGTGCTCAAGCAGGTGGAGATGGTGGCGCAAAGCGACAGCACGGTGCTGATCCTCGGTGAAACCGGTACCGGGAAAGAGCTGATTGCCCGGGCGATCCACAACCTGAGCAACCGCAACAGCCGCCGGATGGTGAAGATGAACTGCGCGGCGATGCCTGCTGGCTTACTGGAAAGCGACCTGTTCGGCCACGAGCGCGGTGCCTTTACCGGCGCCAGCAGCCAGCGGCTGGGCCGTTTTGAGCTGGCGGATAAAAGCTCTTTGTTCCTCGACGAAGTGGGCGATATGCCGCTGGAGCTCCAGCCCAAGCTGCTGCGCGTGCTGCAGGAGCAGGAGTTTGAGCGCCTCGGCAGCAACAAGCTGATCCAGACCGACGTGCGTCTGATTGCCGCCACCAACCGCGATCTGAAAAAAATGGTCGCAGACCGTGAGTTCAGAAGCGATCTCTACTATCGCCTGAACGTGTTCCCGATCTGCCTGCCGCCGCTGCGCGAGCGCCCGGAAGATATTCCGCTGCTGGTGAAAGCCTTTACCGCGAAGATTGCCCGCCGGATGGGGCGAAATATCGACAGTATTCCTGCCGAAACGCTACGCACACTCTCGGCGATGGAGTGGCCGGGGAACGTGCGCGAGCTGGAAAACGTCATTGAACGCGCGGTCCTGTTGACGCGCGGGAACGTGCTTCAGCTGTCCCTGCCGGAGGTTTCTCTTGCGGAAACGACCGTGGCCGCAACCGAGGTTGCGAAGGATGGAGAGGATGAATATCAGCTCATTTTGCGCGTGCTCAGGGAGACCAACGGCGTGGTGGCCGGGCCGAAAGGCGCGGCGCAACGGCTGGGGCTGAAGCGTACCACCCTGCTCTCGCGCATGAAGCGTCTGGGAATCGATAAAGAGAGCCTGAATTAACCCGTCATTCCGGCGCCGTATATGGCGCCGCCTTTCATCACTCTGCGTAATTGTCTCACATTGACACAATATATTTTCCTCTGTATAAAATTCCGCCTTAATAATGCGTTTCATTTGCATCAAAATAATTTTAATGAAGGTAGCGTTTAATGAAAAAGGTTCTCTGCGCGTTAGGCCTGGCGGTTGCATCAATGAGTACAGCTCTGGCTACCACGTACCCGCTCACGATAGAAAACTGCGGGTATAAAGAAACCTTCACCAAAGCGCCGGAACGCGTTGTGGCCCTGGGGCAGAATACCGTCGAGATCCTGCTTCTGCTGGGTCTGGAAGATAAGGTGAAAGCCAGCGCGTTCTGGCCGACCAAAGTATTGCCGCAGCTGGCTGAGCAGAATGCAAAAATCAAAACCCTGACCGTCGAAATTCCGACACTTGAATCCATTCTTGCGCAAAACCCTGATTTTGTTCCTGCACAGCTGCCGCTGCTGCTCGGACCGGAAAGTAAGGTCGCAAAACGCGAAGACCTGGCCACCGTTGGGGTAAACAGCTATTTATCTCCGGGCATGTGCGCCACCAAAAAAGCCGCAGGGGACATGTACGGCAGCCGCCAGACGCTGTGGGACATGACCTACCTTTATCAAGAGATTGAGGATTTCGCCAAGATTTTCAACGTGGAAGCGCGCGGTCAGGCCGTTATCGCCGACTTCAAAAAACGTGAAGCCGACCTGCGCCAGGAGTTTGGCAAAAACAACAAAGACCTCTCCTTTGTTTTCTGGTTCTCAAGCTCCTCACCTTCGGCTGATGCCTATGTCGGCGGCAAAAACAGCGCCTCTGGCTTTATTGCTAACGTGCTGGGCGGCCATAACGCCATTACCTCTGAGACCGAATGGCCGACCGTGGGCTGGGAAAGTATTATTGCCGCTAATCCGGACGTGATTGTGGTCTCCAGCCTGGATCGTAACCGCTGGGCGCTGGACAACGCCGAAGAAAAAATCAAATTCCTGAAAAGCGATCCAGCCGTCAGCCAGATGGAGGCGGTGAAGAAGGGTCATATTGTGGTGATGGACGGCCAGGCCATGAACCCGACGATTCGCACGCTTTACGGTGCTGAGCAGGTCGGCGAACAGCTCAGAAAACTGGGACTGAACTGATGACCACCGCCGTACTTCAGATGCGGCAGGGGGTGCTCCTGACCACGTCATGCCTGCTCGCCTTCGTGCTGTTGTTTCTGGTGATCGCCCTTGGCGTCAGCATCGGTGAGTTGTCTATCCCGCTCAATAACGTGTTCTACGCCATCAGCAATAAGCTGGGGCTGACTGACGTTCCGCTCAACCGCATCTACGAGAGCGTCATCTGGGACTTTCGCCTCAGCCGCGCGCTGGTGGCGGCCTGTTGCGGAGCCGGGTTGGCCATCTGCGGGGCCGTATTGCAGAGCCTTTTGAAGAATGCGCTGGCGGAACCTTACGTGCTCGGCGTGTCGGCGGGAGCGTCAACCGGGGCGGTGTCAGTCGTCGTATTGGGTCTCGGCACCGGCGCAGTATCGCTTTCTGCGGGCGCGTTTGCCGGAGCCTTCGCCGCCTTTGCCTTCGTCGCCTTCCTGACCAACGGCGCGCGCGGCGGCAATGAACGCACGATCCTGGCGGGCGTAGCGGCCTCTCAGCTGTTTAACGCCATTACCGCCTATACCATCAGCACCTCTGCCAGCGCGCAACAGGCGCGCGACGTGATGTTCTGGCTGCTGGGCAGCTTTAGCGGCGTACGCTGGCCGGAATTCCAGCTGGCGCTGGTAGTGGTACTGGCGGGGCTGGCCGTCTGTCTTTATTATTCCCGTGCGCTGGACGCCTTTACGTTCGGTGATGATGCCGCCGCCTCGTTGGGCATTGCCGTGCCCTGGGTGCGCCTGGCCTTGTTTACCACCACCGCCCTGATCACCGCGACCATCGTCAGCATGGCGGGCTCTATTGGTTTTGTCGGGCTGGTCGTGCCGCACGTTATGCGTTTCCTGTTCGGGCCGCTGCACCGCACGCTGCTGATAGCCAGCGCGCTGGCGGGGGCGATCCTGATGGTGCTGGCCGACATCGCCTCGCGGATGCTGATTGCTCCGCAAAGCCTGCCGGTTGGCGTCGTTACCGCACTGGTGGGCGTACCGTTCTTCGCCGTGATTATCTACCGCTCAAGGAATAAGTAATGAGCATCTGCGCCGAGAAAATCACCTGGAAGGTAGGTAAAAAGATCATTGTGAATAATGTTTCGCTGACGGTTTCCCGGGGCGAAACGGTGGGCCTGCTTGGCCCTAACGGCTGCGGTAAATCCTCGCTGTTGCGCATACTGGCAGGTCTGCGCCGCCCGGATGCCGGGTGCGTGACGCTGGACGGACAGGACATTGCCCGCATTGCCAAAAAGCAGCTGGCGCGGCGCGTGGCGTTTGTTGAACAGCACGGAATGACCGACGCCAATATGCGCGTGCGTGACGTCGTCAAACTGGGGCGAATTCCGCACCATTCTCCCTTCTCAAACTGGAGCGCGCAGGATGACGAAACCGTCACTGCCGCCCTGCAACGCGTGGATATGCTGGATCGCAGCGAACAGGGCTGGCTGAGCTTATCCGGCGGCGAGCGTCAGCGGGTACATATCGCCCGCGCGCTGGCGCAAGCGCCAACCGAAATTCTGCTGGATGAACCGACCAACCACCTGGACATTCATCATCAGATGCAGCTCATGCAGCTTATCAGTGAGCTGCCGGTAACCAGCATCGTCGCCATTCACGATCTTAACCACGCATCCATGTTCTGCGATTCGCTGATTGTGATGCAGCAAGGGCAGATTGTGGCGACCGGAACGCCGCAGGAAATCTTATCCGAGGAGCTGCTCTGGGACGTCTTCAGGGTGAAAACCAGAATCGAGATCTCGCCGTACCACGGCAAAAAACACATCCATTTTATCGTGTAGGGGTGAGTTAAAACGATGCCTCTTCGCACTGCCAACACCCTCTGGCCGCCCGTTCTGCTGGGCAGCCAGTTTGTGTTTAATATCGGCTTTTACGCGGTCGTCCCCTTCCTGGCGATCTTCTTACGTGACGATATGCTGCTCTCCGGCGGGCTGATTGGGCTGGTGCTTGGGCTGCGCACCTTTTCCCAGCAGGGGATGTTTATTGTTGGCGGCGCGCTTTCAGACCGGTTTGGCGCGAAGAGCGTGATCCTCAGCGGCTGCATCGTCCGCGTGGTGGGTTATTTACTGCTGGCCTTTGGGCAATCCCTGTGGCCCGTCATTCTGGGGGCCTGTCTGACGGGCGTTGGCGGCGCGCTGTTCTCACCGTCGATAGAGGCCCTGCTGGCAAAAGCGGGAACGCAAAGTGAGGCAAAGGGTAAACGCAGCCGCGCGGAGTGGTTTGCGCTGTTTGCGGTGTGCGGTGAACTTGGCGCCGTTCTTGGCCCGGTGATGGGGGCCCTGCTGACGGGGCTGGGCTTTCGTCAGGTTGCGCTCGCAGGCGCAGGGATATTTATCGTTGCGCTGGTGGTGCTATTTTTCTGCCTGCCTGCGGCACATCACAGCACGAAGCCGCTGAAAATTCTGCCCTGGTGGACGACGTTCCGTCAGCCGCGTTTCGTCGCCTTTATCATTGCCTACAGTTCATGGCTGTTAAGCTATAACCAGCTCTATCTGGCGCTGCCGGTGGAGATCCAACGCGCCGGCGGGAACGAAAAAGATCTGGGGCCGCTGTTTATGCTGGCCTCGGTGCTGATTATTGTTCTGCAGCTGCCCCTTGCCCGTTTCGCCCGAAACGTCGGCGCGGTCCGGATCTTACCGGTGGGCTTTTTGCTGCTTTCCGCCTCGTTTGCAAGCGTGGCGCTCTTTGCCGCGACGGAGCCGCCGGAGGGCTGGCTGCGCCTGCTGCCCTCTGCAAGCCTTGTCACGCTGCTGACGCTCGGACAAATGCTGCTGGTGCCGTCGGCTAAAGATTTGATCCCGCGCTTTGCCGAGGAGTCAACGCTTGGAGCGCACTATGGCGCACTCTCAACCGCCGGCGGCATCGCGGTGCTGGTGGGGAATTTAGGTTTAGGCAGCCTGCTGGACAAGGCGCTGGTGCCCTCGACGGAGGCCATTTACCCGTGGCTGCTGCTGGCGGTGTTTCCACTGTGCAGCGCGGTCGCGCTGAGCGTGATTTGCCGCCCGCTGCGGCGCTGAAGCGCCTATTTTTTAGGTCGATACTTTTCAGGCAGTTCCGGAACCGGACGGCGATCGTCAATAAGGTGGCGAAGAGTCAGAATCGGATGACGCCATAGCATTCGTGGCCCCGCCCAGCGCATCACCTGCTTCATCTCCTCACGTCTGGCGGGCTGATAGCAGTGCACCGGGCACTGTTTGCAGGCGGGTTTTTCCTCACCAAAGACGCATTTATCCAGGCGCTTATCCGCGTAGGCATTCAGCGCCTGATAATGGCCCTCATCCTTTACCGCCTGCGGACAGTTTTTTTCATACAGGGCGATCATTTTCGCGATCGTCTCTTTTTCGCGCGCAATGCGTTTCCCCGCCATTTTCATCCCCCCTCAATAACACGCATTCAGAATACCATTTTAAAAAAGGGATTTCAGTCGTTGCAATCTGTTTTCTGAAGGTGCCTTCCAGTCTTCGCTCTTTCCTGACGCGTTTTTACTGTTATTTTATACAGGCAGTCTGAACACACGTTGCCAACAGTTACCGGAGGATCTATGCAAGGAATGGCTATCACCAAACCGTATCGTCACTTAAAAGTGGGTTATTTCAGAAAGCGTCATGAAGATCGTAAAACCAAGATCCCAACGCGTTACAGCGTACACGCAGCCCTGAATCTGAAAGGGGACTGGCTCGAAAAAGCAGGCTTTTTAACCCATTCGCAGGTTCGGGTGGAGGTCGGGCCGGGTAAAATAATTATCGAACTCATTAAAGAGCCGGATGATGGACATCCCGGCCATGTCGTTCAGCGAGAGCAGTAAAAAATAGGGCGTTTTCCGACAGAAAATATAAACCCACGGGGCCCCTGCTGCGTAATGGAATAATTCAGGTTTTTCTTCGGATACAGAAAGAAGTCAGGGAGAATTTCATTCATAATCTCATTTGGTGCGGTTTGCTGACCATTAATGTCATGTATATTTACCGATGTAAAATGGAATGAGTCTTTATTTTCTGTCCATACATAGGAGACATCTCTGCGGATAACGCCAGCAAGTTTATCATTTTTATAATAGGCTCCGCTTAGCGCAATGACGCCAGTCTGCTTCTTCATCGTGTACATGAAGTCCATCGTCAGGTTAGCGCGAATATCCTCATGATAGACGACGATTGACGCTGAACAGGCCTCCGTATTTTCACTGTTTTGCTGGTGTAGACGGTATAGCCATGCGGCCAGTGCGCCAGCGAGGAAGAATACCAGAAACAACAGAACGGTTGCCTTTTTGGTCATCAGAGATGTCCTCTAAAATAGAGCGAAATACATCCGGCATTTGCTTTTATTTCAAAGGGTTCTCTGCAAGCAAGAACGGAAAGCGCCGGAGCATGGCTGGATGAGGAAAAATAGACCCACGGATATTTTTTACAATCAAGCCCCGTGTCTAAAATGATTTTTATAAATCGCCTGAAGTTGCCGACGCCACGAATATCATCGTTTTGCGAGGAAAAATGACAGCCGTTCTGTGTAAGAGTAATTGGATAATCCCTGAAAAAATCTTTTTCCGGGTTATCATGTAAAAGGTATTGAAACGCAAAGAAACCGGCACAAAACGCGATTATCATTAAAGCTGTCGAGAAAATATACTGGCGTAATTGACGCTGTTTTTTCCTCCCACCCGGCATTACGGGAATATTTTCGACAGGTTTATCCTTTGTTTCAACCGGAGAGGTTTCCACTCCCGTCGCTGTCGCTTTTTTTCCGTCATCAACACAGTCCGTGTCAACGCGGGTTACCCTGACATTTTTCTCTATCTGGAATCCTTTTCTCGGCACCGTCGCCACCAGCGTATCGTCCGTCTCTCCTGTGGTCCGGAGCCCGCGTCGAATTATAGAGATATTCTGATAAAGCGTATTTGCCGGAACCAGCATGCCGTCCTCGCCCCAGACTTTATCAAAGAAGTATTTCTGCGTAACGACTTCTGGAAATGATTCTAAAAGAAGGTTCAGACAACGGCTGGCAGGGGTTGTCAGAATTACATTTAAGTCAGGACGGGTCAACGAAATCAGCAAATTCCTCTCTGGACAAAATTTAATTTTATCGTTAATTATCCAGAACATATGCCGCTCGCTTACGATAAACAGAATAGTTAACTGCCGGGGTGAAGTGTAATTATACTCTGCGATCAACCCTTGTCAAAGCAGGGGGTTATCACTTTTTCCTTCCGCATTTACCTGTTCCGACAGAACATTAATGCCGCGGATAAGGACCAGATTTACAGTCAATCGCAATATTTAATAGTCGGGCCTCTTTTTAAAGTATATTCACCCGCGGGATGAACGTAATAACGAGTAACGGACGCTAAATGCGATGTATGCGTGGATTAACGCTGTACAGCGCGACAGCACCTTGAGTGCCGGATTAGCTACAAGGATGGAATGAGGTACGCATTTTACAGAAAGAGCCCTTTCCTGCTGTTTTCCTGCCATACAGACTTCGTTATCATGGTCGCCATACATCGATGAATGAAACGCAGGATTCATGAGTTCCAATGAGCGGATATGTAACCAGACAACAAAAAAATACAACTCATTGAAATTTAAGAACATGGACACCAGGATTTTATGAGCACACTTGAGAATTTTGACGCCCACACGCCAATGATGCAGCAGTACCTGAAGCTGAAAGCGCAGCATCCGGAAATCCTGCTCTTTTACCGTATGGGCGATTTTTATGAGCTTTTTTATGACGATGCGAAACGTGCGTCTCAGCTGCTCGACATTTCCCTGACGAAACGTGGCGCGTCGGCAGGCGAGCCCATCCCGATGGCGGGTATCCCGCATCACGCGGTTGAAAACTATCTGGCGAAGCTGGTGAACCAGGGCGAGTCTGTCGCTATCTGCGAACAAATTGGTGACCCGGCCACATCGAAAGGCCCCGTTGAGCGCAAGGTCGTACGCATCGTCACGCCGGGAACCATCAGCGATGAGGCCCTGCTTCAGGAGCGCCAGGATAACCTGCTGGCGGCGATCTGGCAGGATGGTAAAGGGTTTGGCTACGCCACGCTGGATATCAGCTCCGGTCGTTTTCGCCTGAGTGAACCGGCTGACCGTGAAACCATGGCGGCTGAACTACAGCGAACTAATCCGGCAGAACTGCTTTATGCAGAGGATTTCGCCGAGATGGCGCTGATTGAAGGTCGCCGCGGCCTGCGTCGTCGTCCACTGTGGGAGTTCGAAATTGATACCGCGCGCCAGCAGTTAAACCTGCAATTTGGCACGCGCGATTTGATTGGCTTTGGCGTGGAAAACGCCCCGCGCGGGCTGTGTGCCGCAGGCTGCCTGTTGCAGTACGTTAAGGATACGCAACGTACCGCCCTGCCCCATATTCGTTCCATCACCATGGAGCGTCAGCAGGACAGCATCATCATGGATGCCGCCACGCGCCGCAACCTGGAGATCACGCAGAACCTCGCTGGCGGCATGGAAAATACGCTGGCGTCGGTTCTTGACAGCACGGTTACCCCCATGGGCAGCCGTATGCTCAAACGCTGGCTGCATATGCCGATCCGCAATACCGAAACGCTGACTGGCCGCCAGCAAACCATTGCCGCATTGCAGGATCGTTACACCGAATTGCAGCCGGTGCTGCGTCAGGTGGGTGATCTTGAGCGTATCCTGGCGCGCCTGGCCTTGCGCACCGCGCGTCCACGCGATCTCGCCCGTATGCGGCACGCGTTCCAGCAGTTGCCGGAACTGCGCGCTCAGCTGGGAGAGATCGACAGCGCGCCAGTGCAAAAGCTGCGCGAAACCATGGGCGAATTTACCGAGCTTCGCGAACTGCTGGAACGCGCCATCATTGATGCGCCGCCTGTTCTGGTGCGGGATGGCGGGGTTATTGCTCCGGGTTACAACGAAGAGCTGGACGAATGGCGTGCGCTGGCCGATGGCGCGACGGATTATCTGGATAAGCTGGAAATCCGCGAGCGTGAACGTCTGGGGCTCGACACCCTGAAAGTCGGCTACAACGCGGTACACGGTTACTATATCCAGATCAGCCGTGGGCAGAGCCACCTGGCCCCGATTCACTACGTTCGCCGCCAGACGCTGAAAAATGCCGAGCGCTACATTATACCCGAGCTGAAAGAGTACGAAGACAAAGTGCTCACGTCGAAAGGTAAAGCGCTGGCGCTGGAGAAACAGCTGTATGACGAGCTGTTCGACATCCTGATGCCGCACCTGGCTGACCTGCAACTGAGCGCCGCTGCGCTGGCCGAGCTGGATGTCCTGGTAAACCTGGCTGAGCGCGCCGACACGCTGAATTACACCTGTCCGACCTTTACTGACAAACCCGGCATTCGCATTACCGAAGGCCGCCACCCGGTGGTTGAGCAGGTGCTGAACGAGCCGTTTATTGCCAACCCGTTGAACCTGTCACCGCAGCGAAGAATGCTGATCATTACCGGCCCCAACATGGGCGGTAAAAGCACCTATATGCGCCAGACAGCCCTTATCGCGCTGCTCGCCTACATCGGCAGCTACGTTCCGGCGCAGAAGGTTGAGATTGGCCCTATCGACCGTATCTTCACCCGTGTGGGTGCGGCGGACGATCTGGCGAGCGGTCGCTCTACCTTTATGGTCGAGATGACCGAAACCGCCAACATTCTGCATAACGCGACAGAGAACAGTCTGGTGTTGATGGACGAAGTAGGACGCGGTACCTCCACCTATGACGGCCTGTCTCTGGCCTGGGCGTGCGCGGAAAGTCTGGCAAATAAAATCAAAGCGCTGACGCTGTTCGCAACGCACTATTTCGAACTGACACAGCTGCCAGAGAAAATGGAAGGCGTGGCTAACGTCCACCTTGATGCGCTTGAGCACGGCGACACCATCGCCTTTATGCACACGGTGCAGGACGGCGCGGCAAGCAAGAGCTATGGCCTGGCCGTCGCCGCGCTGGCGGGCGTGCCAAAAGAGGTGATTAAGCGCGCGCGTCAGAAATTGCGTGAGCTGGAAAGTTTGTCACCGAATGCGGCGGCGACGCAGATAGATGGTACGCAGATGTCACTGCTGGCGGTGCCGGAAGAGACCTCTCCGGCGGTAGAAGCGCTGGAGAACCTCGACCCGGATTCGCTGACGCCGCGTCAGGCGCTGGAGTGGATTTATCGGTTGAAGAGTCTGGTTTAGTTCTCTGCGGTCTTTTGCCCGGTGGCGGCTTCGCCTTACCCGGCCTACAAAACCCGTAGGACCGGTAAGCGTAGCGCCACCGGGCTTTTTTTACAGCAGCGGCGGGATCGTCGGCACCTGCGGTGCTTCATCGATATCCTTCTGCGTCATGCGGAACGCTTCCGGGTAATGCTCGCGGCTGGTACGGCGCAGCGGTTCGGTATCGCGCCAGGTATACAGACAGTGCTGACACTGATATACCGTCCAGACACCTTTCACCGGTGATGTTGCCATCACTTCAATATGTTCATCGGCACAACGTGGACAAATCATTTTTTCCTCCTTATTGACGTGCCGCCAGCATCGCGGTCAGTTTTTCGGCCCAGGCTTTGGTTTCAGGGAGATCCTGTACCGGCTGGCTGTAGTGACCACGGTTGTCCGGGGCAACCGGGGTGGTGGCATCAATGATCAGCTTGTCAGTGATCCCCGCCGGGCTGGAGCCGGGGTCAAGCTCGAGCACAGACATATTCGGTAGCTGCACCAGATCGCCTGCCGGATTGACCTTTGATGACAGCGCCCACATCACCTGCGGCAGGTTAAACGGATCGACGTCTTCATCCACCATAATCACCATTTTCACGTAACCCAGACCGTGTGGCGTGGTCATGGCGCGGAGGCCGACCGCACGGGCAAAACCGCCGTAACGCTTTTTAGTGGAGATAATCGCCAGCAGACCGTGGGTGTACATGGCGTTTACCGCCTGCACTTCCGGGAATTCCGACTTTAGCTGCTGATAGAGCGGTACGCAGGTGGCGGGCCCCATCAGATAATCAATCTCGGTCCACGGCATGCCGAGGTAAAGGGATTCGAAAATGGGTTTGGTGCGGTAAGAGACTTTATCAATGCGTACAACCGTCATATTGCGTCCGCCGGAGTAGTGTCCGGTAAACTCACCGAATGGCCCTTCAATTTCACGTTTCCGGCCTTCAATCACCCCTTCGAGGATCACTTCCGACCCCCACGGCACATCGAAACCGGTCAGTGGAGCCGTCGCAATCGGATACGGGCTTTCGCGTAGCGCACCGGCCATCTCATACTCGGATTGATCGTATTTCAGCGGCGTGGCGCCCATCAGGGTGATGATCGGATCGTTACCCAGCGTAATGGCAATAGGCAGGTCTTCGCCGCGCTCTTCTGCCTTATGCAGATGCAGCGCGATATCATGCATCGGCACCGGTTGCAGGCCGAGCTTACGCTTGCCCTTCACTTCCATACGGTAGATCCCGACGTTCTGTTTGCCGAAGTGATCGGGGTCGAGCGGATCGCGGGAGACAACGCACGCTTTATCGAGATAAAAGCCTCCGTCACCGTCGTTCAGGCGGAACAGCGGCAGAATGTCGAACAGGTTGATGTCTTCCCCGTCCACCGTGTTCTGCGCCCAGGCCGGATTTGCACGACGCTCTGGCGAGACGGGGAATTTGTCCCAGCGACGAATAAACTCGTCGATCTGTTTTTTCACCGGGGTATTCGCTGGCAGCCCCATCGAAATAGCGTGGTTTTGCCACGAGCCGATAGTGTTCATCACCACACGGGCATCGGTGAAGCCGCGAATATTATCGAACCACAGCGCAGGCGCACCGTCACCGATGCGTCCGGTCGCGTTGGCGGCCGCCGCCAGATCCGGCTCGGCGTTAACCTCTTCCTCAATTTTCAGCAGTTGCCCTTGCTCATCGAGCGCCTGCAGGAAGCTTCTCAAATCATCAAATGCCATCTTTATTCTCCTGTGAAAAATGTTTCGCTGCCTGCAAACCTTCCCAGCGTCGGGCTTTTTTATGCTCCAGACCAAACTGGTCGAGAACACGGGTCACGATATGCTGGGTAATGTCATCGGCGGTTTGCGGGTGGTTGTAGTACGCAGGCATAGGCGGCACCATCGCCACGCCCATACGGGAAAGAGCAAGCATGTTCTCGAGATGGATGGTGCTGAGCGGCGTCTCACGGGGAATCAGCACCAGCTTGCGCCCCTCTTTCAACACTACGTCTGCCGCACGCCCTACCAGCCCTTCGGCGTAGCCCGCGCGGATACCCGCCAGCGTTTTCATGCTGCACGGGATGACGATCATGCCGTCGGTGCGAAATGAGCCGGAGGAGATGGTGGCAGCCTGATCGGCCGGGCTATGGACGACATCCGCCAGTGCAGCAACGTCATGCGCAGTGAAGGGCGTTTCCAGCTCAATCGTGGTTTTTGCCCACTTCGACATCACCAGGTGCGTTTCCACCTCCGGCATTTCCCGCAGCGCCTGTAACAACGCCACGCCTAATGGCGCACCCGTCGCGCCCGTCATTCCCACAATCAATCTCATTCAGCACCTCAATTAATTTGTTCGTATACGAACATATTAATTAAACTACGCCTTGATCCTGCTGCTGACAAGATCGTTCGCATACGATCACACTAATCGCTAAAAAACTCTCGCGTTAAAATTCAGCCCAAGAGCGGCTATCATAGAGGGAGTATTTTTCCGTCGGAGTGTCCATGGAGTTAAGACAAGAAGCTTTCCACCTGCTACGTCAGCTTTTTCAACAGCATACCGCCCAGTGGCAGCACGCATTGCCTGAACTGACCAAGCCACAATATGCGGTGATGCGGTCAATTGCTGAAAATCCTGGTATTGAGCAGGTTGCCCTGACTGAAGTCGCGGTGAGCACCAAAGCGACGCTGGCAGAAATGCTGAGCCGCATGGAAGCACGCGGCCTGGTCAGGCGCGAGCACGATCCGGCAGACAAACGCCGTCGGTTTGTCTTTCTGACTGCCGAAGGAGAGGCCCTGCTTGAGAGCAGTAAACCGATTGGAAATGAGGTGGATGAGGCATTTCTGGGGCGCCTTAACGGCGCGGAACGAGAGCAATTTTCAGCGCTCATTAAAAAGATGATGCAGGGTTAAGTCACCCTGACGCGCATAAAATCAATAAATGTTCGCACTTTCGCGGGCACATGCCGGGCATCGGGATAAACGGCATAGATGCCCTGCTGAGCAAACGTGTACGCCGGTAACAGCGAGACCAGTTCCCCCGCATCCAGTGCGTTACGCACCAGCCACTCCGGCAGCAGCGCCACTCCACATCCCGCGAGGGCAAAAGCCATCAGCGCCTGGGCGCTGTCTGCATACAGGCGCGGCGCTTTCTTGATCTCAAAGGAAACCGGATGCCCATCAACACCTCTTACCTGCCAGCGCAGCGGCGACGTTAAACGCTCGTGAATGATCCAGTCCGCTTCCGCCAGTTGTTCCAGCGAGTCAACCGGATGGTTTGCCAGCCAGCCTGGCGTTGCCACGGGCAGGATGGTGAAGGAGGTCATCAACGCGGCGTGGTAGCGCGAATCTGCAAGCGTGCCGAGCCGGATAGCGACATCGAAGCGCTCGGCGATAAGATCGGCATGCAAAGAGGACGAGACATGCCGCACGCGAAGGTCCGGGTGCAACTGGCTAAATTCAGCCAGCAAAGGCACCACCACCTGCGAGCCATATTCGGGCGTGGTGGTGATCCGCAGTTCTCCCGTCAGCCCGGCGTGGTTGGCGCGAACGTCATCCTGCAATCGCTCTGCATCCCGTAACAGCATCACGCTTCGTTGATGAAAGAGCTTCCCCGCCTCGGTCAGCGTCAGGCGTCGGGTGGTTCGCAGCAACAGGGTGACGCCCAGCTCCTCTTCAAGCTGACGAATATGAAAGCTGACCACCGCTTTTGTCAGCCCCATCGCCTCCGCCGCGGCGGTGAAACTGCCGGTTTCCGCTACGGCGATAAACATTGCCGTACGCTGTAAATTAAGCATCGCTTGCCTGGTTAACTGTCAAAATAATGTTGACAGTATATCGTGCTTTGTCGCGTTTATCCGTAACGTGCGGGCCGATACGATACGCCACCTCACCGGAGGAACTTCCATGACGTATCGCAGCAAAATCGCCGTCGTCTTTCTGCTCGGCTTATTCCTTGATTTGATAAACATGTTTATTGCCAGCGTCGCCTTTCCGGCGATGGCTCGCGCTTTCAATACCACACCTTCCGCGCTTGCCTGGGTAAGTAACGGATACATTGCCGGGCTGACGCTAGTCATCCCTTTCAGCAGTATCCTGACGCGCCGCGTCGGGCCGAAGCGCGTTATCCTGCTCTCACTGCTTCTCTTTAGCGCGGCCTCCGTTGCGGCGGGTCTCTCATCTTCGCTGGAAAGTCTGATTGCCTGGCGAGTCGTGCAGGGCGCCGGAGGGGGTTTACTGATCCCGGTTGGTCAGGCGCTGACCTGGCAACAGTTTAAGCCTCATGAGCGGGCCAGACTCTCCTCGGCGGTGATGCTGGTCGCACTGCTTGCCCCCGCGTGCTCACCGGCTGTGGGCGGTATGCTGGTTCAGACATTCAGCTGGCGCTGGATATTTTTTGCCACCCTGCCCGTCGTCATTGTCACCTTTGCTTTGGCCTGCGCGTGGCTTAAAACAGAACCGTCGCCGATAACCCCCACCAGGACAGTAAACCTGTCTTTGCTGACGGATCCGCTGTTGCGCTTATCCATGCTTATCTATGTGTGCGTACCCGGCATTTTTATCGGCGTGAACGTAACGGGCATGTATTACCTCCAGAGCGAGGCCAATATGACACCCGCCGCAACGGGCATGCTTATGCTGCCATGGTCTGTGGCTTCGTTTTTGGCTATCACCGCGACAGGACGCTATTTCAACCGTATCGGCCCCCGGCCGCTGGTGGTCATCGGTTGCCTTTTGCAGGCGACGGGCATTCTGCTTTTAGTTAACGTCGGCCCGGCAATGCTGCTACCTGCCGTTGCGTTTGCGCTGATGGGCGCGGGGGGAAGCCTTTGCAGCAGTACGGCTCAGAGCAGCGCGTTTTTGACGATGCGACCGGAAAATATGCCTGATGCCAGCGCGCTATGGAATCTGAATCGTCAGTTGAGCTTTTTTGCGGGTGCCCTGCTGCTGGCGCAGGCGCTGAGCTTCATGCAGGCTTATCTCCCGCCGCTGGCCGCCTGGCACGGGATGTTTGTTTTTGCCGCAGTCATCACTCTACTGCCCGTACTGTACGTCTACCGTCTTAACAACACGCAGTTACTTGCGCAACTGCAACAGGAGCAACCATGACCCATTTCGAACAAGAGATCCTCGACATTCACGTCGCCCTTGAAAACTGGTTAGGTGCAGGCGAAGGCGATCGGGACGCCCTGCTCGCCCGTTTCCGTCCGGATTTTCTGATGGTTCCACCGAGTGGCAACCCGTTAGATCATCACGCGCTTGCCCAATTTTTAAATGCG
Source organism: Enterobacter sp. BWH52 (assembly GCF_001037565.1). Lineage (NCBI taxonomy): Bacteria > Pseudomonadati > Pseudomonadota > Gammaproteobacteria > Enterobacterales > Enterobacteriaceae > Enterobacter > Enterobacter sp. BWH52. The sequence goes on from NZ_KQ089854.1 coordinate 3,639,954, forward strand.
CAGCGGGGAACCCGACCCGGGCTCAGGATCGGTATTGATGCGTTAACAACGCTTCAGACATGGGACAACGGCGCGGTGCTCCATTACCGGGAGACGCAAACCCGGCCAGGCCAGCCCGTCAACGTGCGCTGGTCAACCGCGGTGCTTAATCAGGAAGGGGATAACATCACCTGGCGTTTGCTGCACGAAACGGCGCAGCCGTAAGGCATAAAAAAGGCCCGTCTCACGACGGGCCTTTTCTGACGAATGGTTGCTTACTCGCGGAACAGCGCTTCGATATTCAGACCTTGCCCTTGCAGGATTTCACGCAGGCGGCGTAGGCCTTCAACCTGAATCTGACGAACACGTTCACGGGTCAGGCCAATCTCACGGCCGACATCTTCCAGTGTCGCAGCTTCATACCCCAGTAAACCGAAACGACGTGCCAGCACCTCACGCTGTTTGGCGTTCAGTTCGAACAGCCATTTGACGATGCTCTGTTTCATGTCATCGTCCTGCGTGGTGTCTTCCGGGCCGTTGTCTTTTTCATCGGCCAGGATGTCCAGCAGCGCTTTTTCGGAGTCGCCACCCAGCGGGGTGTCAACCGAGGTAATGCGCTCGTTGAGACGCAGCATACGGCTTACGTCATCAACCGGTTTGTCGAGTTGCTCTGCGATCTCTTCCGCACTTGGCTCGTGGTCCAGTTTATGGGACAACTCGCGCGCGGTACGCAGATAAACATTCAACTCTTTGACGATGTGGATCGGCAGTCGAATCGTACGGGTCTGGTTCATAATAGCCCGTTCGATGGTCTGACGAATCCACCAGGTCGCGTAGGTTGAGAAACGGAACCCGCGTTCCGGGTCAAACTTCTCAACTGCGCGGATGAGACCTAAGTTGCCCTCTTCAATCAGATCCAGCAGAGCCAGACCACGATTGCCGTAACGGCGGGCAATTTTCACGACCAGTCGCAGGTTACTTTCGATCATGCGACGACGCGAGGCAACATCACCACGCAAAGCACGACGTGCGAAATAGACTTCTTCTTCGGCCGTTAGCAGTGGGGAGTAACCAATCTCCCCAAGGTAAAGCTGAGTCGCGTCCAGCACACGCTGTGTGGCACCCTGCGATAACAGCTCTTCTTCAGCCAAATCGTTATCACTGGGTTCCTCTTCTACTAAGGCTTTTTCGTCAAAAGCCTCTGCTCCGTTCTCATCAAATTCCGCGTCTTCATTTAAATCATGAACTTTCAGCGTATTCTGACTCATAAGGTGGCTCCTACCCGTGATCCCTGGACGAGACACCCTGGCTGGCATGCCCCGTCAATTTATCGCTGCGGTAAATATTGCAGCGGGTTTACGGATTTCCCCTTGTAACGAATTTCAAAATGCAAGCGTGTAGAACTGGTTCCGGTGCTACCCATGGTAGCGATTTTTTGCCCCGCCTTAACTTCTTGTTGTTCCCGGACCAGCATTGTGTCGTTATGGGCGTAGGCACTCAGGTAATCATCATTATGTTTGATGATAATAAGATTACCGTAACCGCGCAGTGCGTTACCGGCATAGACAACGCGTCCGTCTGCGGTCGCGATGATTGCCTGTCCTTTACTGCCTGCGATATCGATCCCTTTGTTGCCCCCCTCAGAGGTAGCGAAGTTCTCGATAATCTTGCCGTCAGTTGGCCAACGCCAGGTGGTAATTGACGAGCTGGCATTCTGACTGCTTGCAGTCGGTACAGTAGAGCTAACCACAGGTGCCGTAGTCGGTGCTGTGACAACAGTCGCAGTACCTTTATTATTCGGCAACATTTTGTTAGCACTCTGATCACCTGAATCCTCAGAATACGTAATTACAGGTTGTGAAGCAACCACCGTGGTGGTTTTTTGTGCAGGGGTGACGCTGTTATTTTGCGCAGTTACGTCGGCTGCTGAAACGGTGTTGCCTGGCGTAAGCGGTGTCCCCGTCGCGTTGCCAACCTGAAGCGTTTGCCCGACTTCCAGAGCATACGGGGCCTGGACGTTGTTTCGCTGTGCCAGATCGCGGAAATCGTTCCCGGTGATCCAGGCAATATAGAACAGCGTATCGCCGCGCTTCACGGTATAGGTACTGCCGCCGGTATAGCTACCTTTCGGAATGTTCCCATACTTACGGTTATACACTATGCGGCCATTTTCAGTCTGAACAGGCTGTTCCACTGGCTGTATCTGCGTAGGCTGCGTAACTGGACGCTGAACCGGCTGGATCTGCGGCGTTTGCTGCGCCGTTGAGGTGCCCATTTTAGGCGGAGGGGTGATCAACATTCCGCTGGACGTGTTACCCGAGCCGCTGGTTCCATTAACGGAACTGACGGGCGCAGGCGCGTTATTTGAACTTGTACAGCCTGCCAGCCAGAGCGAAACCAGTGATAATGCCGCAACACGGCTGATGGTGAATTTTGGGCTTCCCGCGCTCATTTATCCCCCAGGAATGTGTTAACTACCAGTGACTTAAAAATAACCGTGATGGCACGAACCTATCGCGCCACACCATACGCTGAATTTGCCTTAATAACCCTGGAAAAATCCGAGTCTCAGGCCAGCTCGCCCTTAACCAGGGGCACAAAGCGTACGGCTTCCACGGTATCGATAATAAACTCGCCGCCGCGTCGACGAACGCGCTTTAAAAGCTGCTGCTCATCGCCGACGGGCAAAACAAGAATGCCGCCCTCGTCCAGCTGCGAGAGAAGTGCAGCGGGGATTTCAGGTGGCGCTGCCGTGACAATGATGGCGTCAAACGGGGCGCGAGCCTGCCAACCCTGCCATCCATCGCCGTGGCGTGTCGATACATTATGTAAATCAAGCTGTTTAAGGCGACGGCGCGCCTGCCACTGCAACCCTTTAATCCGTTCCACGGAACAGACATGGTGCACAAGGTGGGCCAGGATCGCGGTCTGATACCCTGAACCGGTGCCAATTTCCAGCACCCGGGAGTCTGGCGTTAACTCCAGAAGCTCCGTCATACGCGCCACCATGTAGGGCTGCGAAATCGTCTGGCCTTGCCCGATGGGCAGCGCCACGTTTTCCCACGCTTTGTGTTCAAACGCCTCATCTACAAACTTCTCACGGGGAACCTGGGCAAGCGCATCCAGCACCTGCTCGTTGGCAATCCCCTGTGCGCGTAATTGTTCCAGAAGAGTTTGTACACGTTTACTTACCATTGCGCGTTCACTCCGACCCGATCTAACCAGTCCGACACCACATCATGCGCGCTATAAGCGGTTAAATCTACGTGCAACGGCGTTACGGAAACGTAACCCTCATCCACCGCAGCGAAGTCGGTGTCTGGCCCGGCATCGCATTTATCTCCCGGCGGGCCGATCCAGTACAGGGTATTGCCACGCGGATCCTGCTGGGGAATAACCTGATCGGCCGGGTGGCGACTGCCGCAGCGCGTCACGCGGATCCCTTTAATCTCGTCCAGTGGGAGATCCGGCACGTTAATATTAAGGATACGTCCGGTACGCAGTGGCTCGCGGCCAAGCGCACGGAGAATGGAGCAGGTCACCGCGGCGGCAGTGTCATAGTGGGTGTGGCCGTTTAACGAGACCGCCAGCGCCGGGAAACCCAGGTGACGCCCTTCCATCGCCGCGGCCACGGTGCCGGAGTAAATCACATCATCGCCAAGATTTGGCCCGGCATTGATGCCGGAGACCACAACATCCGGCCGAGGGCGCATCAGCGCATTTACGCCCAGAAACACGCAGTCGGTCGGCGTCCCCATCTGGACGGCAATATCGCCATTCTCAAAGGTAAAGGTGCGAAGTGAAGACTCCAGCGTCAATGAGTTAGACGCGCCACTGCGGTTACGATCGGGAGCCACGACCTGCACATCCGCAAATTCGCGGAGGTGTTTCGCCAGCGTCTGAATACCTGGCGCATGGATCCCGTCATCGTTACTCAGCAATATTCGCATAATCACCCGACGTGTTGATAAGTTCCCTGACAACACTGGTGGCAAAGCTACCTGCCGGCAGCCAGAAGCGTAACTCGACGGTTACGTCATCCCACCAGTTCCAGCTCAGCTGTTGCGGGTAGAGGAGCATCGCACGGCGCGCCGCCTCGACCTTTTCCCGCACCAGCAACGATTGTAATTCTGGCGCATCCGCCACCGCTGACTGCTCAGCGGCCAGCGCCTCGCCCTGGGTTCCCCAGTCGCCTGAACCCGGCAAGGCGGCGGTAATCATCAGCGTTTTAGCGTCCACGCGCGACTGGACATCGGCCATCTCATCGGCCGTTGCCACAAACCAGCTTCCGCGTCCCGCTAATTGTAGCGCATCGCCGACAACAACTTGATTCGCGTCCGGTTTTTTCAGCCGTTCGCTCACAATCTGATTAAACAACGCACTGCGGGCCGCCGACAACCAAAAACTGCGTTTATTACGATCGCGCACCGGTGCACCGCTTTGCGCCCAGCGCAGCGCACCCAGCAGGTTGCTGCCACCAATGCCAAAGCGCTGTGCGCCGAAATAGTTTGGCACGCCGCGTTCGTTAATGGCCTTCAGGCGTTTTTCAATGTCTTCGCGTTCGGTCACTTCGCGCAACACCAGAGTAAAGGCATTGCCTTTTAACGCTCCCAGACGCAATTTGCGTTTATGGCGGGCGTACTCCAGTACCTTACAGCCCTCAAGCTCAAATTTGCTTAAATCGGGCATGCCGTTGCCGGGCACGCGGGCGCAAAGCCACTGTTCGGTCACGGCATGTTTATCTTTTTGACCGGCAAAGCTCACTTCGCGGGCGTGAATATTGAGGAATTTTGCCAGCGCGTCCGCCACGAAGCGGGTGTTGCAGCCGTTTTTCAGAATGCGCACCAGGATGTGCTCGCCTTCGCCGTCCGGCTCAAAACCGAGATCTTCCACTACCACGAAATCTTCAGGGTTGGCTTTCAGCAGCCCCTTGCCCTGCGGTTCACCGTGCAGATACGTCAGGTTGTCGAAATCCGTCATTTGGCCGCCTTCACCAGCAGCGCCACGGCTTCACAGGCAATGCCTTCGCCACGACCGGTAAAGCCCAGCTTCTCCGTGGTGGTCGCTTTGACGTTGACGTCGTCCATATGGCAGCCCAGATCTTCAGCGATAAACACACGCATCTGAGGGATGTGCGGCAACATCTTCGGTGCCTGGGCAATGATCGTCACATCAACGTTGCCAAGGGTGTAGCCTTTGGCCTGAATACGACGCCAGGCTTCGCGCAGCAGTTCGCGGCTGTCTGCGCCTTTAAAAGCAGGATCGGTGTCCGGGAACAGTTTGCCAATGTCGCCCAGCGCGGCGGCACCCAGCAGCGCGTCGGTCAGCGCATGCAGCGCCACGTCGCCATCAGAATGCGCCAGCAGACCTTTTTCGTAAGGAATGCGCACGCCGCCAATGATAATTGGGCCAACGCCGCCAAAGGCGTGTACATCAAAACCGTGTCCAATACGCATTATGCCTTCTCCTGAGGGGTCGTACGGGTAAGATAAAATTCCGCGAGCTGTAAGTCTTCCGGGCGCGTCACTTTTATATTATCAGCGCGCCCTTCAACAAGCGTGGGGTGGAAACCGCAATACTCCAGCGCCGAGGCTTCGTCCGTAATGGTCGCACCTTCTTTAAGCGCACGCGTTAAGCAGTCGTGGAGTAATTCGCGGGGAAAAAATTGTGGCGTCAGCGCGTGCCATAGATCGACGCGCTCGACGGTGTGGGCAATCGCCGGTTTACCCGGTTCGGCACGCTTCATGGTGTCACGCACCGGGGCGGCCAGAATGCCGCCCACGTTACTGGTTTCACTCAGAGCCAGCAGACGTGACAGATCGTCGTGATGCAGACAGGGACGCGCGGCATCGTGCACCAGCACCCACTGCGCGTTCCCGGCAGCCTGAATGCCCGCCAGAACGGAGTCAGCCCGCTCTGCGCCGCCGTCAACGACGGTAATCTGAGGGTGATTCGCCAGCGGGAGCTGAGCAAAACGTGCATCGCCGGGGCTGATGGCAATAACAACGCGTTTCACCCGAGAATGCGCCAGCAGCGCCGCCACGGCGTGCTCGAGGATCGTTTTATCGCCAATTGAGAGGTACTGCTTAGGACATTCTGTCTGCATGCGCCGGCCAAAACCTGCGGCCGGCACCACGGCACAGACGTCCGAAAAAGTTGCTGCCATGTCGTAATCCTGGGCCTGATTATCGATTGTTTTGTGCGGAGCCCTGATTGCGTTTAGACGCATCCGGAACCAGGCGATAAAACGTTTCGCCCGGCTTAGTCATACTGAGTTCATTGCGTGCGCGCTCCTCAATCGCCTCCTGGCCGCCATTGAGGTCATCAATTTCAGCAAAAAGTTGATCGTTACGCGCTTTAAGTTTGGCGTTTGTCGCCTGCTGTGCCGCGACGTCATCGCTCACCCGGCTGTAGTCGTGCAGTCCGTTTTTGCCGAACCACAGCGAATATTGCAGCCAGACCAGCAAAGCCAGCAACAGCAGCGTTAGTTTACCCATCCTGCCCCCTGAAAAAACGGCATCATCATCCCATAACTTTCCGCTGGACTCTACTGCGGGGTTTTAATTATGCCGTAAGTTAGCCCATCAGCCATAAAAACAGCAGGCCAAAGATGACCACAACGGTGGCGATAGTGATGAGCGTACTATACAGGAGCTTGCCGTTGAAAAGGGAGTGCAGCGCCACGCCCACAACCACCGCAACGGGCATCAGCGCCAAAAAGAAAGGCCAGGTATAGAGGAAGAAAAAGAGGGTGTTACCACCGTAGATCAAAAACGGGATACCCAGCGCCAGTAGCCACGACACAAAGCCGACTATCGCCCCAGGGAAGGACCAGGTCGTCTCGTCGTCGGTCGTTAACGGTTCCGACCCGGTGGTAATCATGTAGTTTTCACTGTTGCGCATAGCTAATCCTGTGACCGTGACTCATCGCTCGGGAAGACAGCTCCCGAACGATACCGTCTCAGGATCTGATAATATCGTCCCGTCTGAGCAGGTCTAATAATTGGCTTACTAAATTTGTTACCAATTGTTGACCTTCCAGCTGAATCTCAGGGGATTCAGGCGCTTCGTAAACGGAGTCAATGCCGGTGAAGTTTCGCAGCTCTCCCGCGCGGGCTTTTTTGTACAGCCCTTTAGGATCGCGCGCTTCGCAGATTGCCAGCGGGGTATCCACAAACACTTCAATAAAGCGATTCTGCCCCACGCGCTCACGCACCATCTGACGTTCGGCGCGGTGCGGTGAGATAAACGCCGTCAGCACCACCAGCCCGGCATCCGCCATCAGGCTGGCGACTTCCCCCACCCGACGAATGTTCTCTTTACGATCTTCATCGCTGAACCCTAAATCGCTGCACAGGCCGTGACGCACGTTGTCGCCGTCCAGCAGGTAGGTGCTCACCCCCTGCTGATGCAGCGCCTCTTCCAGTGCGCCTGCCACCGTGGATTTACCGGAGCCAGACAGCCCGGTAAACCACAGCACAACCCCACGGTGACCGTGGAGCTGTTCGCGCTGGGCGACGGTGACCGGATGAGGATGCCACACGACGTTCTCATCATGGGCGGCCATCACTTGCCTCCCAGCAGATCGCGTGCGCCCCAGTGCGGGAAGTGCTTACGCACCAGCGCGTTCAGTTCCAGCTCGAAGGCGCTGAACTCAGACGTCACGCTCGCCTGCGCGTCAGGCTCGCGCACCATGCCGGCACCGACGGTAACGTTAGTCAGGCGGTCAATGAAGATGAGCCCGCCCGTAACAGGGTTCTGCTGATACGGATCCAGCACCAGCGGCTCGTCGAAGGTCATATCCACCAGACCGATGCCGTTCAGCGGCAGCTCGCTCACGTCACGGTGGGTCAGGTTGTTGATGTCCACCTGGAACTGAATGCCGTCCACGCGGGCGCGGGTTTTCTTGCCGGCGATTTTAATGTCATAGCTCTGGCCTGCGGTCAGCGGCTGTTCCGCCATCCACACCACGTCCACGGATGCGCCCTGCACCGCCGCCAGCGTTTCCTGCGCGTCGACCAGCAGGTCGCCGCGGCTGATATCAATTTCGTCTTTCAGTACCAGGGTTACCGCTTCACCTGCTCCGGCTTCCTCCAGATCGCCATCAAAGGTGACGATTCGGGCAATGGCCGATTCCACACCGGACGGCAGCACCTTCACGCGCTGGCCCACTTTGACCGAGCCGGACGCAATGGTGCCCGAGAAGCCGCGGAAATCGAGGTTCGGACGGTTCACGTATTGCACCGGGAAGCGCATCGGCTGGGTATCAACCACGCGCTGAATTTCAACGGTTTCCAGCACTTCCAGCAGCGTCGGGCCGCTGTACCACGGCATGTTCCCGCTCTGAGAGGCGACGTTATCCCCTTCCAGCGCCGACAGCGGCACAAAGCGAATATCGAGGTTGCCCGGCAGCTGTTCAGCAAAGGTCAGGTAGCTCTGACGGATCTCGTCGAATCGCGCTTCGCTGTAGTCCACCAGATCCATTTTGTTCACCGCCACCACCAGATGTTTGATCCCCAGCAGCGTAGAGATAAAGCTGTGACGACGAGTCTGATCCAGCACACCTTTACGGGCGTCAATCAGCAGGATCGCCAGATCACAGGTGGACGCGCCGGTCGCCATGTTACGAGTGTACTGCTCGTGCCCCGGGGTGTCGGCGATAATAAATTTGCGCTTTTCGGTAGAGAAGTAGCGATAGGCGACATCAATGGTAATGCCCTGCTCGCGCTCCGCCTGCAAGCCGTCTACCAGCAGCGCCAGGTCGAGTTTTTCGCCCTGGGTGCCGTGGCGTTTACTGTCGTTGTGCAAAGAAGAGAGTTGATCTTCGTAGATCTGGCGCGTGTCGTGCAGCAGACGACCTATCAGGGTGCTTTTCCCGTCATCCACGCTGCCGCAGGTCAGGAAACGCAGCAGACTTTTGTACTGTTGGGCGTGCAGATAAGCTTCTACGCCGCCTTCATCGGCAATTTGTTGGGCAATAGTCGTATTCATGGCGGCTCCTTAGAAATAACCCTGACGTTTCTTCAGCTCCATGGAGCCTGCCTGGTCGCGGTCAATCACGCGGCCCTGTCGCTCACTGGTAGTCGACACCAGCATCTCCTCGATGATCTCCGGCAGCGTCTGCGCACTGGATTCCACCGCGCCGGTCAACGGCCAGCAGCCGAGAGTACGGAAACGGACCATCTGTTTTTTGATCACTTCGCCCGGCTGTAAATCAATGCGATCGTCGTCGATCATCATCAGCATGCCGTCGCGCTCCAGCACCGGGCGCTCGGCCGCCAGATACAGCGGAACGATCTCAATATTTTCCAGATAGATGTACTGCCAGATATCCAGCTCGGTCCAGTTGGAGAGCGGGAAGACGCGAATGCTTTCGCCCTTGTTGATCTGGCCGTTGTAGTTGTGCCACAGCTCCGGACGCTGGTTTTTCGGGTCCCAGCGGTGGAAGCGGTCGCGGAAAGAGTAGATACGCTCTTTGGCGCGGGATTTCTCTTCGTCACGGCGCGCGCCGCCGAAGGCCGCATCAAAACCGTATTTATTCAGCGCCTGCTTCAGCCCTTCGGTTTTCATGATGTCGGTATGCTTGGCGCTGCCGTGCACGAACGGGTTGATGCCCATCGCCACCCCTTCCGGGTTTTTGTGCACCAGCAGCTCGCAGCCGTAGGCTTTGGCGGTACGGTCACGAAACTCGTACATCTCGCGGAATTTCCAGCCGGTATCCACGTGCAGCAGCGGGAACGGCAGCGTACCCGGATAAAACGCTTTACGCGCCAGGTGCAGCATGACGCTGGAATCTTTACCGATGGAGTACATCATCACCGGGTTAGAAAACTCGGCGGCCACTTCGCGGATAATGTGGATACTTTCCGCTTCGAGCTGCCGCAGGTGAGTAAGTCGTTTTTGGTCCATAACCGTTCCTTAAGCCAAATTTATAACAGAAGCGCCAAAGCCTTCTGTGTCGGTTGTGTGTTGGAACCAGGCGAGCGTGCTGTGCAGCTGCACCACTTCTCCCACCACAATCAGGGCGGGCATTGGGGCGTCTTTCGCCAGGGTTGCAAGGTCTTGTAAAGTGCCGATGGCGACATGCTGATCGACGCGTGTCCCGCGGGAGATCACCGCTACCGGCGTTGCCGCATCGCGACCGTGCTGAATAAGCTGTTCGCTGATGTCTGCCGCTTTCATCGTGCCCATATAAATCGCCAGCGTTTGTCGGCTCTGGGCGAGATGCGACCAGTCAAACGGCGTGCTGTCGGCTTTATAGTGCCCGGTCACAAAGGTCACGCTCTGGGCGTAATCGCGATGGGTCAGCGGAATACCGGCGTAGGCCGTGACGGCAGACGCCGCCGTAATGCCGGGAACCACCTGGAACGGGACGCCCGCTTCGGCTGCCGCCTGCAACTCCTCGCCACCACGACCGAAGATAAACGGATCGCCCCCTTTCAGGCGCACCACGGTTTTGCCCGCTTTCGCAGCGGCAATCAGCATTTGATTGGTGTCGTGCTGCGGCACGGAGTGCTCGCCGGCACGTTTGCCGACGCAGATTTGCTCCGCGTCACGGCGGATCAGCTCGCGAATACCGTCGGTGACCAGGTGGTCGTAGAACACGACATCCGCATCCTGAAGAACCTGGAGGCCACGCAGCGTGAGCAGCCCGGCATCGCCCGGCCCGGCGCCCACCAGAATGATCACCCCGCCCGTACTGCCGGGGTTATCCAGTTCGTCTTCGAGGATTTGTTGCGCCGCCGTCTCGTTACCGGCCTGCATCAGGCTGGCAAAGCGGCCGCGAAACACACGCTCCCAGAAGCGACGGCGTTCCGTCACGCTGGTCAGACGCGTTTTCAGATGGTTGCGCCAGTAGCTGGCCTTCTCCGCCATGCGTCCGAGGCTGGTCGGCAGCAGCGCTTCGATTTTTTCTCTCAGCACGCGCGCCAGCACCGGGGCGGTGCCGCCGGAGGAGATCGCCACCAGCAGCGGCGAGCGGTCGACAATCGACGGGAAGATAAATGAACATAACGGCTGGTCGTCTACCACGTTCACCAGGCGGTGACGGGCCTGGGCTGCGTCGGAGATTCGGCTGTTGAGCGCCCGATCTTCGGTTGCCGCAATCACCAGTACCACGCTGTCGATCTGAGACTCTGCAAAATCCGCCTCTGCAACGATCTGCACCTGCGCCCCGGCGCGTTGCAGGAAGGCGATTTTGCGATCGGCAATTTCACCCGTCCCGACAACCAATACCGGTCGGTCTTTTAAGGCAGCAAAAAGGGGGAGATAGTCCACAGGCAACAACTCACTAACAACCACGAATAAAGGGACTATAGGGGGCGGCTTAGATCGAATGAAATTACGAATTGGAATGAGTAGTTACTCAATGGAATAACGCCGTGGAAAAGCAAATATCAAAAAGTGCTTAACACGCGAAATTTCGGGCATTTAAGAGCAATTCAAATTGTGTCTACCCGATCACAGTTTCATACTATGCGGGTTAAAATTTTGCTCTGTTTTTAAGGACTCACTATGTTTTCCGCAATGCGCCACCGATTCGTTGCCCTGGCGCTCGGCGTTTGCTTTATCCTTCCGGCTCAGGCAAAAAATCCATCTTACGGTGAAATAGCCAGTATGCAGGCGCGGCATATTGCGACGGTCTTTCCGGGCCGTATGACCGGAACCCCAGCCGAGATGCTCTCGGCAGACTATATTCGTCAGCAGTTTGCGGATATGGGCTATGAAAGCGACATTCGCGCTTTCCACAGCCGCTACATCTATACCACTCGCAATAAAACGCAAAACTGGCATAACGTAACTGGCAGCACGGTTATTGCGGCGCACGAAGGAAAGGCGGCTGAGCAGATTATTATTATGGCGCACCTTGATACCTACACGCCGTTGAGCGATGCCGATGTCGATAATAATCTCGGCGGGCTGACGCTTCAGGGACTGGATGATAATGCGGCGGGTCTGGGCGTGATGCTTGAGCTGGCCGAACGCCTGAAGAATATTCCGACGAAATACAGCATTCGCTTTGTTGCGACCAGCGGCGAAGAAGAAGGAAAACTCGGCGCTGAGAATCTCCTTAAGCGCATGAGCGCTGAGGAGAAGAAAAATACGTTGCTGGTGATTAACCTCGATAATCTGATCGTGGGGGATAAGCTCTATTTTAATAGCGGACAGAGCACGCCGAGCAGCGTACGTAAACTCACCCGCGACCGCGCGCTGGCGCTTGCCCGCACGCATGGTGTCTATGCCGCGACAAATCCGGGCGGTAACCCGGAGTATCCTAAAGGCACAGGCTGCTGTAATGACGGTGAAGTGTTTGATAAGGCGGGCATTCCGGTGCTGTACGTCGAGGCGACGAACTGGGCGCTGGGCAAAAAAGATGGCTATCAGCAGCGCAGCAAATCGAAAGCCTTCCCGGACGGGACCAGCTGGCATGATGTGCGGCTGGATAATCAGCAGCACATTGATAAAGCGCTGCCGCAGCGGATTGAGCACCGCAGCCGGGATGTCGTGAAAGTAATGCTGCCGCTGGTGAAGGAGCTGGCGAAAGCGGGGAAAGCCTGAGGTCGTTAAGCATAGTGCGGCCTGACGCCCTCACCCCACCCCTCTCCCACGGGGCTGAGGGTTCCCCACAAAATAATGCCTGCACAGACGGCCCCCTCTCCCTTGAGGGAGAGGGCTGGGGTGAGGGGGAACATACGGCTCTGGTGGTCATTCCGTTCACTTTATGTTCCTTGCTACTCTGTCACGACATGACCGGTGAACGTGCCAGGGTGGCTCAGTCGCCACCACCCTGGCGACCCGGGCTTCCGGCGGAAAATCGCCGCTTCGCGGTGCCTTCGGCTTATTCATTCCGGCTTATCGGGGACGGGCGGAGGTAACATCCCTGTAAAGCCCGCCCTCTCGGCGCATCCCTGCGCCTCGCCCCGGCCTACAGGAAACGCCTCAGCGATTTACAGCCGGACCGAAGCATCGCTGAAAGCCCTCAGTTATTCTGAGGCAACGTTATCGCTTTTGCTTTCGAATTACTGGGGAACCACCCACGGGGAGAGGGAGAATTAAGCCTTTGTAGGCCCGGTAAGCGCAGCGCCACCGGGCAAAAAAACATTACCCTTCGTGCAGCCCGCACTCGCGCTTCAGCCCGAAGAATCGCGTCTCTTCTTCCGCCATTCCCGGTTCCCATTTACGCGTGGTGTGGGTGTCGCCTACCGACAGGTAGCCTTGATCCCACAGCGGATGGTACTTCAGCCCGTGCTTTTGCAGATACTGGTACACCGTGCGGTTATCCCAGTCGATGATCGGCAGCACTTTGAACACGCCGCGCTGCACCGCCAGCACCGGCAGCGTTGCCCGGCTCCCGGACTGCTCGCGGCGCAGGCCCGCAAACCAGGTCTGAGCGTTCAGTTCTTTTAGCGCCCGGTTCATCGGCTCGACCTTGTTGATCTCATTGTATTTCTCAATGCCCTCAACGCCCTGCTCCCACAGCTTGCCGTAACGCGCCTCCTGCCAGGCCGCGCTTTCCGTCGCACGGTAGACTTTCAGGTTCAGCCTGAGCTTATCCGTCAGCTCGTCGATAAACTGATAGGTCTCCGGGAACAGATAGCCGGTATCGGTGAGGATCACCGGAATGTCCGGACGGATCTGATTCACCAGATGCAGACTGACCGCCGCCTGAATGCCAAAGCTCGACGAAAGCACATAGTCTCCCGGCAGGTTTTCCAGCGCCCACGCCACGCGCCCTTCGGCGTCCAGCTTTTCCAGTTGGGCGTTAGTTTCTGCGAGTGCCAGAATGCGTTCGACTTTTGGCAATGCGTTAAGCGCGTTTAGATCGAGTACGGACATAAATACCTCTCGTGGTTACTCCCAGAAATCCCTTGCGGGATCGAGCACCGGGCGAATGATGCCCGCACGTACCGTAAAGTCGCCGAAGCCTTCACCCGCTTCGCGCTCTTTCGCCCAGCGTCCGATAAGCACGTCGAGGGAATCGAGAATTTCCGGCTCGGTGATGTTCTCGCGGAACATACGCGGAATACGCGTCCCGATACGGTTACCGCCCAGGTGCAGGTTATAGCGACCCGGCGCTTTCCCTACCAGACCGAGTTCGGCCAGCATCGCGCGACCGCAGCCGTTCGGGCAGCCCGTCACGCGCATAACAATATGCTCGTCCGGAATACCGTGTTTTTCCAGAATCGCTTCCACTTTATCAGTGAAGGACGGCAGGAAACGCTCGGCTTCGGCCATCGCCAGCGGACAGGTCGGGAACGACACGCAGGCCATCGAGTTTTCACGCTGCGCGCTCACCGCATTCATCAACCCGTGCTCGCGGGCCAGCTCTTCAATTCTCGCCTTTTCGCTTTCCGGCACGCTGGCGACGATCAGGTTCTGGTTAGCGGTGATACGGAACTCGCCTTTGTGGATCTTCGCGATTTCCAGCAGGCCGGTTTTCAGCGGACGGCCCGGATAATCAAGAATACGGCCGTTTTCGATAAACAGCGTCAGGTGCCATTTATTATCGATACCTTTAACCCAGCCGATGCGATCGCCGCGACCGGTAAATTCGTAAGGGCGGATCGGCTCAAACTTGATGCCCGCGCGACGCTCCACTTCTTCTTTGAACGTCTCGACGCCTACGCGCTCCAGAGTGTATTTGGTTTTCGCGTTTTTACGATCGGTACGGTTACCCCAGTCGCGCTGGGTAGTAACCACCGCCTCAGCCACTGCCAGCGTGTGCTCCAGCGGCAGGAAGCCGAACTCGCTCGCGGTGCGGGCGTAGGTTTTCTTGTTCCCATGCTCAATGGACAAACCGCCGCCCACCAGCAGGTTAAAGCCGACCAGCTTGCCGTTTTCGGCAATCGCCACGAAGTTCATGTCGTTGGCGTGCAGGTCGATATCGTTCTGCGGCGGGATCACCACCGTGGTTTTGAACTTACGCGGCAGGTAGGTCTGACCGAGGATCGGCTCTTCATCGGTGGTGGCGACTTTCTCCTGATCGAGCCAGATCTCCGCATAGGCACGCGTGCGTGGCAGCAGATGTTCGGAGATTTTTTTCGCCCACTCGTACGCTTCGGCGTGCAGTTCGGACTCGTACGGATTCGAGGTGCAGAGCACGTTACGGTTCATGTCGTTGGCGGTCGCCAGCGCGTCCAGACCCACGGAGTGCAGCATCTGGTGAACCGGCTTGACGTTCTTCTTCAGAATGCCGTGGAACTGGAAGGTCTGACGGTTGGTCAGACGAATGCTGCCGTAAATCGTGTTGTCATGGGCAAACTTGTCGATCGCCTGCCACTGTTTAGTGGTGATGATGCCACCCGGCAGACGACAGCGCAGCAGCATCGCGTGACGCGGCTCCAGCTTCTGCTCGGCACGTTCGGCGCGGATATCGCGGTCGTCCTGCTGGTACATACCGTGGAAACGGATCAGCAGGAAGTTGTCGCCTTTGAAACCGCCGGTCAGGCCGTCATTTAAATCTTCGGCAATGGTACCGCGCAGGTAGTTGCTCTCTACCTTCATGCGCTCGGCATCAGACAGTTTGCCTTCGACCACCAGTGGGCCAGGATGTTTTTCGCTCATTAGTAGACATCTCGCTGATAACGGCGCTCTACGCGCAGCTCACTTAAAAATTCATCCGCCGTTTCGGCATCCATACCGCCGAATTCGGCAATCACTTCCAGCAGTGCCTGCTCAACGTCTTTCGCCATGCGATTGGCGTCGCCGCAGACATAAATGTGGGCACCGTCATTGATCCAGCGCCACAGCTCTGCGCCCTGTTCGCGCAGTTTGTCTTGTACGTATACTTTTTCTTTCTGGTCACGAGACCAGGCCAGATCGATGCGGGTCAGCACGCCCTCTTTGACGTAGCGCTGCCATTCAACCTGGTAGAGGAAATCTTCGGTAAAATGCGGGTTGCCGAAGAACAGCCAGTTTTTACCCGGTGCCTCGTCCGCTGCACGCTGCTGCATAAAGGCGCGGAACGGTGCGATGCCGGTGCCCGGGCCAATCATGATCACCGGCGTTTCCGGGTTCGCCGGCAGACGGAAGTTGTCGTTGTGCTCGATAAAGACGCGCACCTCGCCCTCTTCTTCCACGCGGTCGGCCAGGAAGACCGAGGCCCCGCCCGCCCGCGCGCGGCCTTCGATGTCGTAACGCACCACGCCAACGGTGATGTGGACTTCGTTTTCCACTTCCGCCTGTGAGGAGGCGATGGAGTAAAGACGCGGCGTCAGTGGACGCAGCAGGCCGATCAGCGCGTCGGCATCCAGCTGTGCCGGTGAGAAACGCACCATATCGACAATCGGCGTTGTCGCCGCGTATTGCTGTAACTTCGCCTTATCCCCGACCAGCGGAAGGAGCGATTCGCTGCGGGTTAAGGTGGCGTAGTTTTCAACGATGTTGGCGGTGTTCACCGTCAGCTCGAAATGCCACTGAAGCGCCTCAGAGAGCGGTAAGGTTTTACCCTCCACCTGGACCGGCTCCGTGCCTTTCAGCCACAGCAGTTCGACCAGCTCTTTCACCAGCGCCGGATCGTTCTGATACCAGACGCCAAGCGCATCGCCAGGCTGATAACGCAGGCCGGAGTCACCGAGATCGATTTCGATATGGCGCACGTCTTTTTCCGAATCACGGCCCGTGATTTTCTGGTTTACCGACAGGCTCGCCGTCAGCGGCGCCTCTTTCGTGTAAGGGCTGGTGTGGATTTCGTTGACGGTGCCCGCTGCGGTAACGGCGGCCTGCGCTGGCGTCTCTTTCGGGACGCGGGCCTTCAGCACCTCAACGATGCGCGCCCGCCATTCGGCGGCGGCGGCCTGGTATTCGACATCAGCGTCTACGCGATCCAGCAGGCGCTCTGCGCCCAGCTCCGCCAGCTTGCTGTCGAAATCTTTACCGGACTGGCAGAAAAATTCATAGGACGTATCACCGAGGCCGAAGACGGCAAAGGCGGTGCCCTCGAGCTTTGGCGCTTTTTTCGAGAACAGGAACTTATGCAGCGCGACAGCTTCTTCCGCAGGCTCGCCTTCGCCCTGCGTTGACGCCACCACCACCAGCAGTTTTTCTGACGCGATCTGTTTGAATTTATAATCCCCGGCGTTGACCAGGTTAACGTTCAGCTTCGCGGCGAGCAGGTCATCACGCAGCGCTTCGGCCACACGACGGGCATTACCCGTTTGCGAAGCGGAGATAAGCGTGATGGCAGGAATTTCAACGGCCGTTGGCGGGACGCCAGCCACAGCACCCGGCTGCTGGTTCAGCATTCCCCAGAAATAGCCGGAGACCCAGGCGAGCTGGGTGGGTGAAAAATCGGAAGTCGCGGCCTGGAGGCGCGCCAGTTGCTCCGGGTTAAGGGGAAGCAAATTTGAAGGTGGGGCCTGTGTTGTCATGCGTCGTTATGTTCCAGTAGCAAAGCGGACTTTAAGCGAATAAATCCAAACTGAAGATAAGGTTAACGGCGGGGATAATAACAATTAAAGAAGGGATGGAAATAATAAATAACCAAATGGACTAACCTGTTTTAGTTATCGTTCTTAACGATAAAAGCGATTAAACAACTATCTGAAATAAAACAACAAAAGTCGATAAACACCATGAATACGAGGCGGCGACAGTTCAGAGCCGTTTTAGTTAATGATAAAAATTGTGCTTTCCGGTACTATGCGGCGGTTTTTTCCGCATTCCTGAGAGCTATGATGTCCACCACACTGTTTAAAGATTTCACCTTCGAAGCCGCACACCACCTTCCACACGTTCCTGCCGGGCACAAATGTGGCCGCCTGCATGGACACTCGTTTATGGTGCGTCTTGAAATCACCGGTGAAGTCGATCCCCATACGGGCTGGATCATGGACTTTGCCGAACTGAAGGCCGCGTTTAAGCCGACCTACGATCGTCTCGATCACTACTATCTGAATGATATTCCGGGCCTTGAAAACCCGACCAGCGAGGTGCTGGCGAAATGGATTTGGGATCAGATGAAACCGCTGGTGCCGCTGCTGAGTGCGGTGATGATCAAAGAGACCTGCACGGCAGGCTGCGTCTACCGCGGGGAGTGAATCTCCTCCGTTTCGGCCTCACGAGGCACGAGCGGCGTAAACTCGTAGAGCACCAGCGCATTACTCTCCAGTGATTCACTCAGTTGCCAGCCGTCATAAAGGCGTTCATCGCGTACGGAAAGCGTTGGACGCGCTTTATGCGCTATCCAGCGCCACATCTCTTCATCAGGGCCGCTTTCGCTGCCAACCCCTTCAAGCAACGGATAGAGCGCGCCGTTGTGCTGATCAAACAGATGGCATTTAATTCGCCATTTACCGCGCATTCCCTTCAGGTGTAAATGATACTGCTGGCGAAAACGCTGGATGAAGGCTTCTTCACTGGATAGGAGCGGATTAAAAACCACCACATTACGCAGCAACAGCTGATAACCATTGCGATGGCGCGTAAGCAGGACACGCTTATCATTGACCAGCACCTCGCCCCGCAGACGTTGCCAGAGCCAGAGTACCCAATAAACCGGACGCGGCAGACCATGGTTATACTGTAGCGCAAGGCTTGAGGTATCGATGGTGTTGTTCGCACGGGCTTCTCCCTGAAGACCCGAATTGAGCCAGAATCCCGCCAGCCAGACCTGCTCCGAAAGCCCGAGCAGGTTCTGCATCAGCAGCGCCCCACGGAAAAACCAGCCGTTTGTCGCCCGCGTGTTGCCGGTGAGGGTATTCCAGGAGAGAAGCCAGACGGGAAGCGAACATTTTCGCAGGCGAAGGGCAGCGAGGATCTGGCGGACCTTCAGTATCGGATAATTTTCCGTTGAGGAGAGAGGGGTTACCTCCAGCTGCGCGGGATCGAGAAGTTCATTGGCATCGGCAGAACAGGCAAGAAAATCGGCCTGCATCAGGATGGCTGAACTGAACAGGGTATCGTCGCTTACGCCCGCGCTGACGGGGGCAAATCGGTGCCATAAACCAAACTTTGCCTGCGGAAGATAAGTTCGTATTGCCTTTTGCTGGGCCAGCCAGACCTGCTCCCGGGTCTCCTCACTCGCCTGTGTTGACCAGTGCATGACGAAGTGCCAGCCCGCGGTGATCTCTGGCGCAAAATGATTAACCGACTGTTGTAAAAAGCGGGTGAGAAGATCGCGGCGGGTCGTTACGCCGGTGTGCAGTAGCACCGTCCACTGCTTTTTTGCCAGCCAGGTGAAGAGCTGATGCAGATTGTACCAGCAGGCGTAGCCTGCCATCTGGGGGTCATCCCACCCGGTAGCAAACAGACGACTGCTGAGAAAAGGTTCGGCGATATCAATTCCCTCAATGGGAATAGCCTCATTTATCGCCTCCAGATTTTGTCGAACGTCCTCACGGAGCAAATCGTCGAGCTCACGCAGGGTAATGACCACCCGCATACGGCGCAGCGAGGCAGAAAGAGGATTGAGCTGCTCAAGATCCAGTCTCTGCTCCTGCTGCGGGTGAACGACGAGCGGCGAGGCTCCCCAACCGCGCGCCACCGGTTCATTGAGCAGGCTAAACAGCTTGTCCACGGCGACCGGATAGCGCTGCTCACGCCTGTCCGTCCGAATACGTGCCGCCTCCGGGTGCTGGCGTCGGGCCTTACGAAACTCACCCGGAGACATATTGTGAACACGCCTGAACCGATCGCTCATCATGCGCGTGCTGGCGAAACCCTGCTCAAGCGCAATCTGGTGCAGCGGTCGGTTCGTCAGCCGGAGAGCGTTGGCCGCCTTTTCCAGCCGCAGGCGGGTGATGTACTGCATGAAACTGATCCCCACCTCCTTGCGAAAGAGACGAGAGAGCCAGGCTTCAGAAACATATTCACTCGCGGCGATTTCCGCAAGCGTAATACGGCGGGAATAACTGGCATTGATCCGCTCTATCACCCGGGCGATGCGTTTGCTGTGCGCTGAGGAAAGTTCCCGGGACAGCATACGGGCGGGCTGTTGAAAGCGGCTGGTCAGCAACAGCAAAATCTCGCTCAGCCAGCGGTACGCCTCCAGCCGGTAGCGGTGCGGGTCGTTGATGAGGGTGACCACAAGAAGCTGGCGCAGCAGATCGCGAAGCGCATCGCACTGGGGCCAGACGCCTCCGGCTTCTGCCGGTACAGCATAATCATGGGCAAAAAAATCATTGCAGAGCTGGACGACCCAGCGCCCGGAAAGGGTTACGCGCAGGGTGACATTTGCCGTTTCGCTCGTGAACTGCCAGCGCCGATGACGGTTTATGATGGCAAGGGTATTGGCCTCCAGGATGTCACGTCCCGCATCGGTGTTCAGCTCTGCCCGCCCTTCCAGCACCCAGAGCAACGTTAGCGTATCGCCTTCATCCTCCACGCAGTGGCGAATGTCCTGAATCTCTATCCAAAATTCATCTCCCCGTTGCGCCATCTTACCCCTCATCAAAGACAAATAATGACCTGCTCTTTTTTGTCATAACTGAATTGTATGAAAAACAATCAAAATAAAGCCGTCGCTTTACAACAAAAAAATGCATTTTCAGGCGGGACGATCGTCATAGACTCGAAATTATCATCGTTTGGCAGAAAAAGGATAACAAAAATGACACATCCAATTATCGAAGCTCTGCGTGGCAACGAAGCTCGGTTCACTGAATTACGGCGCTATTTTCATCAGCATCCTGAAATTGGTTTTGAGGAGCACAACACGAGCGATCGCGTTGCTGCGCTGCTTCAGGAATGGGGATATGAGGTTCATCGCGGGCTGGCGAAAACCGGTGTGGTCGGCACACTGAAGGTGGGTAACGGGCATAAACGCCTGGGCCTGCGCGCCGATATGGATGCGCTGCCAATGCAGGAAAACAACGGCAAGGCGTGGAGCAGTACCGTTGAGGGTAAATTCCACGGCTGCGGTCATGACGGCCACACCACAACGCTCCTGTATGCAGCGGAGTACCTGGCACGCACCCGTAATTTTAACGGCACGCTGCACCTTATTTTTCAGCCCGCGGAAGAACTTCTGTATGGCGGACGCGTTATGGTAGAGGACGGTTTGTTTGACCTGTTCCCCTGCGACCACATCTTTGGTCTCCACAATATGCCGTCACAGCCCCTCGGAAAAATTGGTCTGCGCGATGGCGCCATGATGGCCTCTTCCGACACCCTTCATATTGAGGTTAACGGCGTGGGGGGTCACGGTGCGGTGCCAGAACATACCGTTGACGCCACCCTGGTTGCCTGTCATATCACTATCGCTTTACAGTCGATTGTTTCGCGCAACATTACCCCCTTCCAGCCTGCCGTCGTTACCGTAGGCAGCATTCAGGCCGGACATGCCCCCAACATTATCAACGACAAAGTATTGATGAAACTTACCGTGCGCACGCTGGATGAACGCGTGCGGCAAACCGTGCTACAGCGTATCCATGATATCGCCGTTGCACAGGCGGAAAGTTTCAATGCGACGGCCACCATTCGACACATTAACGGCAGCCCGGTACTGAAAAACAATCCGCAAGCCAATGAGATGGTGCGCAACGTCGCCACCGATCTGTTCGGTCAGGATTCCGTCGCGGAGGTGAATGCGTTTATGGGCAGCGAAGACTTTGCTTTCATGCTCGAGAAAAATCCCAATGGATGCTATTTCACCCTTGGCGCCGGCGATGAGCCTGACCGCTGCATGGTACATAACCCGGGTTACGACTTTAACGACAACATTCTCCTCACCGGCGCGGCGCTGTGGGCCGCACTGACCGAACACTATCTGCGCTGATTCGCACCTTCCCGGGAGGGCTGCACTATGAGTACCGTTTCCCTGACAGGCGCATCCGCCTACGCCGGTAACGATCGGCTGCTGGCGGGTATCGTCATGAGCGTTCTGACCTTCTGGCTGTTTGCCCAGTCGGTTATCAACGTGGTTCCGGCCATGCAGAATAGCCTCGATATTGCCCTCGAAACCCTTACGCTGGCCGTCAGCCTTAGCGCGTTGTTCAGCGGCTGTTTTGTCGTCGCCTGCGGTGGGTTTGCCGATAAGTTTGGGCGCATGCGACTGACCATGATTGGCCTGATCCTGAGCATGATCGGGAGTGGTCTGCTGTTCATTTCATGGGAGCCCGTCCTGTTTCTGTTGGGAAGAGCGATACAGGGGCTATCAGCGGCCTGCATCATGCCCGCCACGCTGGCGCTGATTAAGACCTGGTATGACGGTAAAGCACGCCAGCGGGCCATCAGCTTTTGGGTTATCGGCTCCTGGGGCGGCAGTGGCCTGAGCTCGTTTGTGGGAGGCGCCATCGCTACCACGCTGGGCTGGCGCTGGATATTTATTTTCTCCATGGTGGTGGCTCTGGCCGCGCTATTGCTTATCCGCGCCACCCCGGAAAGCCGCAGCCCTGATGCGTGTCGACACAAACTGGATATCAGCGGCCTGGTGAGTTTTGTCCTTATGCTGGTGCTGTTCAATCTGTTTATCAGCAAAGGACACAGCTGGGGCTGGAGCAGCAGTTTATCGCTTCTTGTACTGTGTGGAGCCGTGATTGCACTGATGTGCTTTGTCGTTACCGGGCGGCGAAAAGGCGATGCGGCGCTGATCGATTTCGCCCTGTTTAAAAACCGGGCCTATAGCGCCTCGGTATTCTCAAATTTCCTGCTCAACGGCTGCATTGGCACCATGATGATCGCCAGCATCTGGTTGCAGCAGGGCCATCATCTGTCACCGCTACAGACAGGCATGATGACGCTGGGGTATCTGGTTACCGTACTGGCGATGATCCGGGTGGGTGAAAAACTGCTTCAGCGCTATGGCGCCAGGCTGCCGATGATGACCGGCCCGCTGCTGACCGCAACAGGTATTTCGCTGATTTCATGCACCTTCTTAAGCAAAGAGGTCTACATTGTTACCGTTTTTCTGAGCAATATTTTATTTGGGCTGGGGCTCGGATGTTACGCCACGCCCTCAACGGACACGGCGGTAATGAATGCCCCTGAAAACAAAGTGGGGGTGGCTTCAGGGATCTATAAGATGGGCAGTTCCCTGGGCGGCGCAATGGGTATCGCGGTCACCGCATCGCTGTACGCGCTATGGCTGCCGATGGGAACGGCCAGTGCCGCGCAGTATGCCTTGCTTTTCAACAGTGCGATTTGCCTTGGGTCGGCAGTCGTGACCTGGGCTTTACTGCCAACAACAAAAGCCCCGCGTTAAGCGGGGCCACAAAAGTATCAGGCAATGTTCAGATATTTGTGCGTCTGCATCGACAGCCGCCAGTTGCGGGCGATACAGGTTTCAATGCACAGACGGGTCGCATCGTCTTTCTGGCTGATAGGCTGTAGCGCGATCACGCGCTGCTTTTCGTCCGTCAGCGTCGCCAGCAGTTCATCCAGCGCTTCGATGTCACGCACGCGCCCCACCGGATGTTTGATCTCATCAGCACGCTCAAGCGCCTGCGACAGTACGTCATACCCGCCGCGCATATTCACTTTTGGTGAAACCGTGACCCACGTTGAATGGGAGCAGCGCACTTCATGGGTGCCGCTGGTTTCGATCTGACAGCTATAGCCGTTCTTCTCGAGCAGTTCGGTGAGCGGCATCAGATCGTGAATGCAGGGTTCCCCGCCGGTGATCACCACATGCCGCGCCGTCCAGCCCTGACGACCAATAATGGCAAGCAGATCTTCCGCGCTGCCCGCGCCCCATTTATCGCTCTCTTTGGTTTTCGCCAGAATGCTGAACAGCGACACTTCCCGATCTGCGAGCTTATCCCACGTATGTTTGGTATCACACCAGGCGCAGCCAACCGGGCATCCCTGTAAACGAATAAAGATAGCGGGAACGCCGGTAAAGTAACCCTCGCCTTGAAGGGTCTGGAACATCTCGTTAATCGGGTACTGCATAGTCAACTCTGTTAAGGGGATAAACGATAAGTATCGCAGATCCCCGTCAGATGATCATGCTCCATCGGTGCTTTGCGCGCCAATTGCCGCCATAAACCGTTCCGTAATTTGCTGTGGTCGGGTGATCGCCCCGCCGACGACAACCGTGTGCGCCTCCAGCGCCAGACACCTGGCCGCGCGATCGGGGGTATCCACGTTACCTTCGGCTATCACGGGGATCGTGACGGCAGACAGCACCTCTTTCAAAAACGCGCAGTCATTTTCCGGTAGCGAATGGCCCGCGGTCTCCGCCGTATAACCGTAAAGGGTGGTTCCGACACAATCAAATCCCAGCGCCTGCGCGGTCACGGCCTCCTGCACGGTGGCAATATCCGCCATCAGCAGCAGCGACGGGTAACGGGTGCGGATCTGCGCGATCAGCATGTCCAGCGATACGCCACCGGGCCGTTTCCGGGCGGTCGCATCCAGCGCAACGATCTCCGGGGCGACCGCCATCAGCTCATCCACTTCTTTGAGCGTCGCGGTGATGAACACCTCGCTGTCCGGATAGTCTCGTTTGATGATGCCGATGACCGGCAGTGAGACCAGCCCTTTGATAGCCTCGATATCCACCACGCTATTGGCGCGGATCGCAGCGGCACCGCCCTGGGCCGCCGCCAGCGCCATTCGCGACATAATAAACGGGCTGTGCAGCGGTTCGTTTTCCAGCGCCTGGCAGGAGACGACCAGTTTTCCTTTCAGGTTATCCAGTACAGTTTTCATTACGATAAGATCTCTTCCACTTCGTTTTTGATAATGGTGACGTGCGGGCCATAGATGACCTGAACCCCGTTACCGCGCACGATGACGCCGCGCGCGCCGGTCGCTTTCAGTGCAGATTCATTGACTTTGCTACCGTCTTTCACCGTGACGCGAAGGCGCGTGGCGCAGCAGTCAACGTCATCCAGATTGTCTTTTCCTCCCAGCCCGGCGATCACCGCCGCGGCGCGCTCGCTTTGCGGCAGGGTAGCCTCGTCAGCCAACGCCTCCTTTTCACGGCCCGGCGTGGCAAAATCAAAACGTTTGATCAGATAGCGGAAGGTACAGTAGTAAAGGAAGAACCACGGTACGCCCACCAGCGGGACGAACATCCAGTTAGTTTTCGCTTCCCCCTGCAAAATGCCGAACAGCACGAAATCAATAAACCCGCCGGAGAAAGTTTGTCCGATGGTGATGTGCAGAATGTGCGCGAGCATGAACGCCAGCCCGTCAAACAGCGCATGAATGACGTACAGCACCGGGGCAATAAACAGGAATGAGAACTCTATGGGCTCGGTAATTCCCGTCAGGAATGAGGTTAACGCCGCAGAGAGCAGCAGCCCGGCAACCCGCTTTTTGTTCTCCGGCCTGGCCGTGTGGTACATCGCAAGGCAGGCGCCCAGCAGACCAAACATCATGGTAATAAAGCGCCCGGACATGAAGCGCGACGTGCCCTCATAGAAATGCTGCGTGTTCGGGTCGGCGAGCTGGGCGAAGAAGATCCGCTGCGTGCCCTCAACCAGGTGACCGTTAACAATTTCACTGCCGCCAAGCGCGGTGGTCCAGAACGGAAGATAGAAGATGTGGTGCAAACCAAACGGGCCAAGCATGCGCAGGATGAAGCCGTACAGCAAAGTCCCCAGATAGCCGGTGGCATCCACCAGCCCGCCGAGGCCAAAGATCAGCTTCTGAAAATGCGGCCAGACCACGGTCATCAGCGCGCCGACGAGTATCGCCGCCAGTGAGCTGATAATGGGAACGAAGCGTGAGCCGCCAAAAAAGCCCAGGAATTGCGGAAGCGCGATTTTATTAAATCGATGATGCAGTGCGCAGGTCACCAGCCCAATAACTACCCCACCAAACACGCCCGTTTCAAGCGTCTGAATACCCAGCGTCATGCCCTGCCCTACGGCGCCCGGGTTCTCATGCGCCAGTTTTCCGGTCAGGATCAGCAGCGCATTGATAGTGGCATTCATCACCAGATAAGCGAGTAATGCCGCCAGCCCCGCCGTGCCTTTATCGTTTTTTGCCAGCCCAACGGCGACCCCAACAGCGAACAGTACCGACAGGTTTGCGAACACAATCGAGCCTGCGCTGCTCATGATGGTAAAGATGGCCTGTAGCCAGCCAACGTCTAAAAATGGATACGCGGTAAGCGTATTCGGATTCGATAGCGCCCCGCCGATCCCCAGCAACAGACCTGCTGCGGGCAGTATGGCGATGGGTAACATAAAGGATTTGCCAAAGCGCTGCGCTTTTTCAAACCATCCGCCGGAAGACGCTCCGCTGAACATTTGCATCATTTTTTTATCCCCCTGGTTATTGATGAAAATTTTTACCACATATATTTTTAATTGTGAAAATTACCACCAAAAACCAGGACACCGATCATACTTTTTCGAAATGACTGGCATCCCTCCCCCGCTTTCCGCCACACTAGTTGGCAGAGAAACGCATTAAGGATCTAGCATGTCGGACCATGAAAACCTGCTGCTGAAGCTACGCCAGGAGGCTTCCGGGTACAGCCCAACGCAACAAAAACTGGGGGAGTTTGTCCTCAACGATCCTGCCAGGGTGCTCTACCTGACGATCACCGAGCTGGCGCGTGAAAGCGGCACCAGCGAGGCCAGCGTCACACGCCTTTGCCGCACGCTGGGCTGTAAGGGATATAACGAATTTAAAATGGCGCTTGCGCTGGATATTCAGCAGGGTTTGCCGGAGCGTCAGGCAGGAGATGCAATAGATAACGTGGTGGATGAGTCTGTCCAGGCGCTGCAAGATACCGCAAAACTCCTCGACCGGGCCCAGCTTGAACAGGCGACACTGGCCCTGCATCAGGCGCAGTCAGTGCAAATTTACGGAGTGGCGGCCAGCGCGATTCTGGGGGAATATTTGCATTACAAGCTGCTGCGACTCGGCAAACCTGCACAGCTGTTTAGCGATATGCATCGCGCCGCCATGAATGCGACGACGCTCTCGAAAGAGACGCTGGTGGTGGCCATCTCAAGTTCGGGATCGACCCGCGATTTACTCCACGTCGTGAAGCTAGCCCGCAAGCGGGGCGTTAAGGTACTGGCGCTCAGCAATACGCCCCGCAGCCCGCTGGCCTCCCTGAGCGATTTACAGCTGGTTGCAGCCAAACCCGAGGGACCGCTGAGCGCGGGTGCGCTCAATGCCAAGGTTGGCGTGATGCTGCTGGTTGAACTGCTAACCACTTCCCTTATTGCAGTAGACAGCCATTACGGTGACGTTAGCCAGCAAACGGCAAGCGCCACGTTGCCGCTTCTGCTATAGAAAACAAAAAACCCGCCGAAGCGGGTTTTTTCGTAAGAACGAAGGTTCAGGCTTATGCCTGGCCTTTGATCTCTTTACGACCGTTGTAAGGTGCTTTTTCGCCCAGCGCTTCTTCGATACGAATCAGCTGGTTGTATTTAGCAACACGGTCAGAACGGCTCATAGAACCGGTTTTGATCTGGCCAGCAGCGGTACCAACAGCCAGGTCAGCGATGGTAGCGTCTTCAGTTTCGCCAGAACGGTGAGAGATAACCGCGGTGTAGCCAGCGTCTTTCGCCATTTTGATCGCAGCCAGCGTTTCGGTCAGAGAACCGATCTGGTTGAATTTGATCAGGATGGAGTTAACGATGCCTTTCTCGATGCCTTCTTTCAGGATCTTGGTGTTGGTTACGAACAGATCGTCACCAACCAGCTGGATTTTGTCGCCCAGTACTTTGGTCTGGTATGCGAAACCATCCCAGTCAGACTCGTCCAGACCGTCTTCGATAGAAACGATTGGGTACTGTTTGGTCAGGTCTTCCAGGAAGTGGGTGAACTCTTCAGAGGTGAACGCTTTGTTGCCTTCGCCAGCCAGAACGTATTTACCGTCTTTGTAGAATTCAGATGCTGCGCAGTCCATCGCCAGGGTGATGTCTTTGCCCAGCTCGTAGCCTGCTGCTTTAACCGCTTCAGCGATAACAGCCAGTGCTTCTGCGTTAGAACCCAGGTTTGGCGCGTAGCCGCCTTCGTCACCAACAGCCGTGTTCATACCTTTAGCTTTCAGAACTTTAGCCAGGTTGTGGAACACTTCAGAACCCATACGTACCGCTTCTTTCAGGGTTTTCGCGCCAACTGGCTGAATCATGAATTCCTGAATATCAACGTTGTTGTCTGCGTGCTCACCACCGTTGATGATGTTCATCATTGGTACAGGCATAGAGTATTTGCCTGGGGTGCCGTTCAGTTCAGCGATGTGCTCGAACAGTGGCATGCCTTTAGCTGCTGCTGCCGCTTTGGCGTTCGCCAGGGAAACGGCCAGGATTGCGTTCGCACCGAAGTTAGATTTGTTTTCAGTACCGTCCAGATCGATCATGATCTTGTCGATGCCAGCCTGATCTTTAGCATCTTTGCCAACGATAGCCTGAGCAATAGGACCGTTAACAGCGCCAACCGCTTTCAGTACGCCTTTGCCCATGAAACGGGATTTGTCGCCATCACGCAGTTCCAGCGCTTCGCGGGAACCTGTAGAAGCACCTGATGGAGCCGCTGCCATACCGACGAAACCACCTTCCAGATGAACTTCAGCTTCAACGGTCGGGTTACCACGGGAGTCGATGATTTCACGACCGATGACTTTAACGATTTTGGACATTAGATTTTCCTCAGTACAAGTTAAACTAAAACTCCAGACAAACAACGCGTACCAAAGGTACGCGTTGCCGTTCTAACTTTTTTTACTTCGCCTGACGCTTCTGGTACTCGCTGGCGGCTTTCACGAAGCCTGCAAACAGCGGATGCCCGTCACGCGGCGTTGAAGTAAATTCCGGGTGGAATTGGCAGGCCACGAACCACGGATGGTTAGGCACTTCGATGATCTCGACTAACTGATCATCCCCGGAACGGCCCGCAACACGCAGACCCGCAGCTTCAATTTGTTTCAACAACATGTTGTTGACTTCATAGCGGTGACGATGGCGCTCGGTGATGACCGGCTCGCCGTACAGCTTGCGTACCACGCTATCGTCGGACAGCTGGCAGGCCTGTGCGCCAAGACGCATGGTGCCACCCAGATCGCTCTTCTCGGTACGGACTTCGACGTTACCGTCTTCGTCGCGCCATTCCGTAATCAGCGCCACAACAGGGTACTTACAGTCTGGCACAAATTCCGTAGAGTTCGCGTTTTCCATTCCCGCTACGTTGCGCGCAAATTCAATCAGCGCAACCTGCATACCCAGGCAGATACCGAGGTATGGAATATTGTTTTCACGCGCATAGCGTGCAGTGGCGATCTTGCCTTCAACACCACGGTAGCCGAAGCCGCCAGGGATGAGAATCGCATCCAGATCTTTGAGAATTTCGACGCCGCGCGTCTCCACATCCTGCGAATCAATCAGCTTGATGTTCACAGAGACGCGATTCTTCAGACCACCGTGTTTCAGCGCTTCGATAACTGACTTATAGGCATCTGGCAGTTCGATGTACTTGCCGACCATACCGATAGTCACTTCGCCGCCCGGATTGGCTTCTTCGTAAATCACCTGCTCCCATTCAGACAGGTTAGCTTCCGGACAGTTCAAGCTGAATCGTTTACAAATATAATCGTCCAGACCCTGTGATTTCAACAGGCCCGGGATTTTATAAATGGAATCGACATCTTTCATTGAAATAACGGCTTTTTCAGGCACGTTACAGAACAATGCAATTTTCGCACGTTCGTTCGCCGGAATCGCGCGATCGGAACGGCAAACCAGGATGTCAGGCTGAATACCGATGGAGAGCAGCTCTTTAACAGAGTGCTGAGTCGGTTTGGTTTTCACTTCACCAGCTGCCGCCATGTAAGGCACCAGCGTCAGGTGCATGAACAGCGCGTGCTCACGACCAATATCTACCGCCAGCTGACGAATCGCTTCGAGGAATGGCAGGGATTCGATATCCCCCACGGTACCGCCGATTTCAACCAGCACAACGTCATGCCCTTCGCCACCGGCAAGGACACGCTCTTTGATGGCGTTAGTGATGTGTGGGATGACCTGCACGGTCGCGCCCAGGTAGTCACCACGGCGCTCTTTACGCAGAACGTCAGAGTAGATACGACCAGTCGTAAAGTTGTTACGACGAGTCATTTTGGTACGGATGAAACGCTCGTAGTGGCCAAGATCCAGATCGGTTTCAGCGCCGTCTTCAGTAACGAACACTTCCCCGTGTTGGGTTGGGCTCATGGTGCCAGGATCGACGTTGATGTACGGATCCAGTTTCATCATGGTCACATTGAGGCCACGGGCTTCAAGAATGGCTGCGAGGGAGGCTGCGGCAATGCCTTTACCCAGAGAGGATACGACCCCGCCGGTCACAAAAATATAGTTCGTTGTCATGCTGAACCTGAGAAGTTAGGGTGAAACGATGGAATAACCAGGACGGGAAAGTAGTATACCCGAACACGACGAGCGCCACAAACTTTCATTCTCCGTCTCCATTCCAGGCCATGACAAACATAAGGAGTGAGAAAATAGCCCCTTTTGGGTAAATGTTTTTGACGCAAATCAAGCGCTTGTCATTTAAAAAATCACACAAATTGCGCTTGATCGCAAAATCTCGTTAGAGATCATGTTCCTGGCGTTTTACTTCCTGCCAGACTTCTTCCATCGCGTCGAGGTCAATCCCGCTCATTTCCAGGCCGCGCGAGGCCACAATCCGCTCAACTTCGCGAAAGCGTCGCTCGAATTTAATGTTCGCTTTTTGCAGGGCGGTTTCCGCTTTTACACCGAGGTGGCGTGAAAGGTTGACGGTTGCAAACAGCAGATCGCCCATCTCCTCTTCCAGCTTTGCTTCATCCACAACGGCCTGCTGCGCTTCATGCATCACTTCGTCGATCTCTTCGTGTACTTTTCCCAGCACCGGGCCGAGAGAGGTCCAGTCAAACCCTACCGCCGAGCAGCGCTTTTGAATTTTGTGCGCGCGCATCAGCGCGGGAAGGTTCAGGGGAATGTCGTCCAGCGCCGAGTGCTGGGATTTTTCAGCGCGTTCAGCGCTTTTTATCTGCTCCCAGCGCGCCAGCACTTCCACACTGTTACCTGCGGAGGCATCACCAAAGATATGCGGATGACGACGCTCCAGCTTGTCGCTGATAGCGGCGCAGATATCGTCAAAGTTAAAGCGCCCCTCTTCCTGCGCCATCTGCGCGTAGAACACCACCTGGAACAGCAGGTCGCCCAGCTCACCGCGCAGATCGTCGAAATCCTCTCGCGAAATGGCGTCCAGCACTTCGTAGGTCTCTTCCAGCGTGTAAGGCGCAATGGTGGCGAAAGTCTGCTCTTTATCCCACGGGCAGCCGTTTTCCGGGTCGCGCAGGCGTTTCATGATGCCGAGCAGGCGGTCGATTTGAGTCATAACAGATTCCATTAAATGCCTGAGCCGGGTGGCGGCGTTGCCTTACCCGGCCTACAGAAGAGGATGTTTAGCCGCCGTGCAGACGACGCGCGTCAATCACATCCGGCACCTGGTTCAGTTTGCCGAGTACGCGGCCCAGCACCTGAAGGTTATAGATTTCGATAGTCATATCGATGGTGGCAAGCTGCTCGCGGGTATCGCTGCGGCTGGCAACGCCCAGCACGTTGACCTTCTCGTTGGCGAGAATGGTGGTGATGTCGCGCAGCAGGCCGCTGCGGTCGTTGGCAGTGACGCGCACCACCAGCGAGTAACCCGCCGAGTAGCTCTCCCCCCAGACGGCTTCCACGATACGTTCCGGCGCATGCGATTGCAGCTCTGCAAGCTGGTCGCAGTCGGAGCGGTGAATTGAGATCCCGCGCCCCTGGGTGATAAAGCCGACAATATCATCTCCCGGGATCGGCTGGCAGCAGCGGGCAATGTGGTGCATCAGGTTACCCACCCCTTCAACCACCACGCGGCCATTGTCCTTGCTGCGCTGCTGCGGAGCGTAGGTTTTCTGCTGGAGCTGTTTCAGGGCTGCCGCATCCTGCTCTGCCGCGCTTGGCTTGTTGAACTGCGCTTGCAGGAAGTTCACCATCTGGTTCAGGCGGATATCACCGCCGCCAATCGCCGCTAACAGTTCGTCGAGCTCGTTGAAGTTGTAGCGCGGCAGCAGGAACTTCTCCGCTTCTTTCAGGCTAATGCCAATATGTTCCAGCTCGTCGTCCAGGATCTGGCGACCGGCAAGGATGTTCTTGTCACGATCCTGCTTACGGAACCAGGCGTGAATTTTTGAGCGCCCACGGCTGGTGGTAACGTAACCGAGGTTCGGGTTCAGCCAGTCGCGGCTTGGGTTTGGCTGCTTCTGGGTGATGATTTCAATCTGATCGCCCATCTGGAGCTGGTAGGTAAACGGTACGATACGTCCGCCGATCTTCGCCCCGATGCAACGGTGCCCCACATCGCTGTGGATGTGGTAGGCGAAATCGAGCGGCGTGGAGCCTGCCGGCAAATCCACCACGTCCCCTTTCGGGGTAAAGACGTAGACGCGATCGTCGAAGACCTGACTGCGCACTTCGTCGAGCATTTCGCCGGAGTCGGCCATCTCTTCCTGCCACGCAATCAGCTTACGCAGCCAGGCGATACGGTCCTCGTGACCGGAGCGACCGCCGCCGGAGGTACCCTCTTTGTATTTCCAGTGCGCCGCCACGCCCAGCTCGGCGTCTTCGTGCATCTGTTTGGTACGGATCTGAATTTCCACCGTTTTGCCGCCAGGGCCGAGCACCACGGTATGAATAGACTGATAGCCGTTTGGTTTGGGGTTCGCGACGTAGTCATCGAACTCATCCGGCAGATGGCGGAAGTGAGTATGCACTATCCCCAGCGCGGCATAGCAGTCCTGAAGACGCTCCGCCACGATACGCACCGCGCGCACGTCAAACAGCTCGTCAAAGGCGAGGTGTTTCTTCTGCATTTTGCGCCAGATGCTGTAGATGTGCTTTGGACGCCCGTAGACCTCGGCGCGCACATTCTCCTCTTTCATCGACTGGCGCAGCCCGCTGACAAATTCCTCGATATAGTGCTCGCGGTCAATGCGGCGTTCGTGCAGCAATTTTGCAATGCGTTTGTATTCCGCCGGATGCAGGTAGCGGAAGCAGTAATCTTCCAGCTCCCACTTCAGTTGCCCGATACCCAGACGGTTCGCCAGCGGCGCATAGATATTCGTACACTCTTTGGCGGCCAGGACGCGCTCGTCTTCCGGCGCATCCTTTACTTCACGCAGATGGGCAACCCGTTCGGCCAGCTTGATCACCACGCAGCGGAAATCATCTACCATCGCCAGCAGCATACGACGAACGTTATCCACCTGCTCGGAAGAGACAGAGTCAGTTTGCGCGGCTTTAAGCTGACGAATGGCTGCCATATCACGCACGCCGTGGATGAGCGCCACGACGGACTGGCCGACGCTTTCACGCAGGACGTCTTCCGTCACCACGTCGGCGTCCGCCAGGGGGAACAGCAGTGCGGCCTGTAGCGTTTCGATGTCCATGTTCAGCATGGAGAGAATTTCAACCATCTCCACGCCGCGCCACAACAGCAGTTCAGCGTCCGGATGCCCCTGCGTTGTGCGTAAACAATAGGCCCAGGTTTCGGTTAAGCGTTCACACGACTGCTGGCTGGAAATCCCCAGACTTGCGATCCATTTTTGAGGGTCAAACTCACCAGCTTTATTTAAATGTGCACTTCTTACCGCAACCATCGTCCTCTCCTTTAGGGACAAGGGCCTGTCGAAGTCGACAAGCCAAACTCATTAGATGTGCTCGAACAACACCATCGATTCCAGATGACCAGTGTGCGGGAACATGTCCAGCATTGCCAGACGTCGAATCTGGTAACCCCCGCTCAATAATGCTTCGCTGTCACGGGCAAGCGTCGCCGGGTTACAGGAAACATAGACCACGCGTTCAGGCGCGAGTTTAATTATATGCTGCATCACGCCCGGCGCACCTGCGCGCGCCGGATCGAGCAGGATCTTATCAAAGCCCTGCTTAGCCCACGGTTGCTGAGTGACATCATCCTCAAGATTTTGATGAAAGAATGTCACATTTTGCAAACCGTTCTTTTGGGCGTTCTCCTGGCCTTTCGCCACCAGCGCCTCAACGCCTTCCACTCCGACCACGCTTGCTGCTCTGCGGGCCAGCGGCAGGGTAAAGTTCCCCATGCCGCAGAACAGATCGAGCACCCGGTCAGTGGGCTGTACGTCGAGCCATTCCAGCGCATTCGCCACCATCTGCTGGTTCACGCCGTCGTTAACCTGGATAAAATCCCGCGGGCTGAACGTTAAGCGTAGCCCGTCTGACGCATACCAGGGCGCTTCTCCGCTGACCTGCTCAAGTATCTCGCTTTGCGGCGCGAGGAAAAGCGCAAGCTCATGAGAATGCGAAAAGCGTTCCAGTTTTTCGCGATCCGCCTTTGACAGCGGCGCGGTGTGGCGCAGCACCATCAGCGGGCCACTGTTGGCCAGCACCAGTTCGACATGGCCGAGCGAACGCACGCCATCCAGCGATGCAAGACAGTGGTGCACGTCCGGGAGCAATGCCTCAAGATGGGGCACCAAAACAGGGCACTGCGTGACAGAGACGATATCGCTGGAGCCGGCTTTGCGAAACCCCATCTCCAGCCGCTCGGTTTTGGGCTGGTAGCTGAGGCTCAGGCGAGCGCGGCGACGGTAGCCCCAGGGCCGATCGGCAATGATGTCATTCACGTCGTGTCCGACCAGGCGGGCCAGCGCGCTGCTTTTACTTTTTTGCTGTAATTCAGTGCTGGCATGCTGTTGCTGGCAGCCACCGCAGACGCCAAAATGGGGGCAGCGAGGCGTCACGCGCTCCGGGCTATCATTAAGACGGCGCTTGACCTGACCGCGCGCATACTGACGTTTGTCTTCCGTCAGCGTAATATCTGCACGTTCTCCTGGCAGCAAACCTGTGATAAACAGTGTTTTACCCTTGTGACGCGCCACCCCCTGTCCAAAAGGATCGAGGTCAGAGGCTTCAACAGTTATGATCTGACGCGTCGTCACGCGTCGTTTTGCAGAGTAGAATTGCGCCATCGCCGAGATTGTTCTCAAATAAACATAATTAGCCTGATTGTCCCATAACGGAACTCCATGACCAACTACAGCCTGCGCGCGCGCATGATGATTTTGATCCTCGCTCCTACCGTTCTCATCGGTTTGCTGCTGAGCATTTTCTTTGTGGTGCATCGCTATAACGATTTGCAGAGACAGCTTGAAGATGCCGGGGCCAGTATTATCGAACCGCTGGCCGTCTCCAGCGAGTACGGCATGAACCTGCAAAACCGTGAATCCATTGGTCAGTTAATCAGCGTATTGCACCGCCGTCATTCAGAGATCGTACGCGCCATTTCCGTTTATGATGAGCATAACCGTCTGTTCGTCACCTCGAATTTCCATCTGGATCCCACGTCGCTGAAAATCCCGGATGGTACCCCCTTCCCGCGTCATCTTACGGTGTTGCGGCGAGGCGATATCATGATCCTGCGCACGCCGATTATCTCCGAAAGCTATTCACCCGACGAATCTGCCCAGTCCGATGCGAAGTCCAGCAATAATATGCTTGGATATGTGGCGCTGGAGCTGGATCTCAAGTCGGTGCGGCTCCAGCAGTACAAAGAAATTTTCATCTCCGGCGTGATGATGCTGTTCTGTATTGGCATCGCGCTGATCTTCGGCTGGCGACTGATGCGCGACGTCACG
This sequence comes from Enterobacter sp. BWH52, assembly GCF_001037565.1. Classification (NCBI taxonomy): domain Bacteria; kingdom Pseudomonadati; phylum Pseudomonadota; class Gammaproteobacteria; order Enterobacterales; family Enterobacteriaceae; genus Enterobacter; species Enterobacter sp. BWH52. The sequence goes on from NZ_KQ089854.1 coordinate 3,675,478, forward strand.
GGGCCTATCCGCAACATGGTGAATACCGTTGACCGGATCCGCCGGGGTCAGCTCGACAGCCGCGTGGAAGGCTTTATGCTCGGCGAGCTGGATATGCTGAAAAACGGCATCAACTCAATGGCGATGTCGCTGGCGGCTTATCACGAAGAGATGCAGCACAACGTTGACCAGGCCACCTCTGACCTGCGCGAAACGCTGGAGCAGATGGAGATCCAGAACGTGGAGCTGGATCTGGCGAAAAAACGTGCTCAGGAGGCGGCGCGTATTAAGTCTGAATTCCTGGCGAACATGTCGCACGAGCTGCGCACGCCGCTGAACGGGGTGATTGGCTTTACCCGTCTGACGCTCAAAAGCGAGCTTAACCCAACCCAGCGTGACCATCTGCATACCATTGAACGCTCAGCCAATAACCTGCTGACCATTATTAACGACGTACTGGACTTCTCGAAGCTGGAAGCGGGCAAGCTGATTCTGGAGAGTATTCCCTTCCCGCTGCGCAGCACGCTGGATGACGTGGTCACGCTTCTTGCCCACTCATCGCATGATAAGGGTCTGGAACTGACGCTCAATATTAAAAATGATGTGCCGGATAACGTCATTGGCGACCCGCTGCGCCTGCAACAGGTCATTACCAATCTGGTGGGCAACGCGATTAAGTTCACCGAGAGCGGCAACATCGACATTCTGGTCGAAAAAAGGGCGCTCAGTAATAACAAAGTCCAGATTGAAGTGCAGATCCGGGATACCGGCATTGGTATTCCGGAGCGCGATCAGACGCGTCTGTTCCAGGCTTTCCGCCAGGCCGATGCGAGCATTTCCCGTCGTCACGGCGGAACGGGCCTGGGGCTGGTGATCACCCAAAAGCTGGTGAAAGAGATGGGAGGCGATATCTCCTTCCACAGCCAGCCTAACCGGGGCTCAACCTTCTGGTTCCATATCAACCTTGATCTTAACCCGAACGTGCAGACCGACGGCCCGGTCACCGGCTGCCTGAAAGGGATGCGTCTGGCCTATGTGGAACCGAACGCCGCGGCGGCGCAGTGTACGCTGGATGTATTAAGCAGCACGCCGCTGGAGGTCATCTACAGCCCGACCTTCTCCGCGCTGGCGAACGATCATTACGATATCCTGTTGTTGGGGATTCCGGTGACGTTTACCGGAGAACTGACCATGCAGCAGGAACGCCTGGCGAAGGCGGCCTCAATGACGGACTACCTGCTGCTGGCGCTGCCGTGCCACGCCCAAATCAACGCCGAAGAGCTGAAAAACGACGGAGCGGCGGCGTGTCTGCTGAAACCCCTCACCGCCACACGGCTGTTACCTGCGTTGACTGAATATTGCCGTCTGACGCATCAGTCCCTGCCGCTGGAAAATGACGAACATAAGCTGCCGATGACGGTGATGGCCGTGGACGATAACCCGGCGAACCTGAAGCTGATTGGCGTGCTGCTTGAGGATCAGGTTCAGCACGTTGAGCTGTGTACCAGCGGCGCCGAAGCCGTGGAACAAGCCAAACAGATGCAGTTCGACCTGATCCTGATGGATATTCAGATGCCGGGCATGGATGGCATCCGCGCCTGCGAGTTGATTCGCCAGCTTCCGCACCAGCAGCAGACGCCGGTGATTGCCGTGACGGCGCACGCGATGGCGGGGCAAAAGGAGAAACTGCTGGGTGCGGGTATGAACGATTATCTGGCGAAACCGATCGACGAAGAGAAGCTGCACAGCCTGCTGCTGCGCTACAAGCCGGGACACATTGGCGGGACATACACTATTACAGCTGAATCGCCGGAAATTAGCGTTAACCAGAATGCCACGTTTGACTGGCAACTGGCGCTGCGCCAGGCGGCGGGCAAACCCGATCTGGCCCGCGATATGCTGCAAATGCTGGTGGACTTCCTGCCTGAGATCCGTAACAAGGTTGAAGAACAGCTGGTGGGTGAAAACCCTGAAGGGCTGCTGGAGGCTATCCATAAACTGCACGGCAGCTGCGGCTACAGCGGCGTACCGCGGTTGAAAAATCTCTGCCAGCTGCTTGAACAGCAGCTTCGCGCGGGTACGCCAGAATCCGATCTCGAACCGGAGTTCCTGGAGCTGCTGGATGAGATGGACAACGTGACGCGGGAAGCAATGAAGGTGTTGGGGAGTTAAGACCAAAGCCCGGTGGCGCTTCGCTTACCGGGCCTACAGGAGCACGAACGTTAACGCGACATCCCCTGCCCCATCTTTATCACCGCCGCAATATTCCTTGCGGCCATCTGTACATTCTGTTGCGCATTTTCCAGCGCATCCTCCAGCGAGCAGATGGTGTAAATCACGCTGAATACGGCATCCAGTCCGTGCTCATGCACCACGCCAACATCCGCCGTCAGGCTGCCGGCAATGCCAATAACCGGCTTGTTATAGCGTTTCGCGACTCTCGCCACGCCAACGGGCACTTTTCCGTGGATCGTCTGGCTGTCGATACGCCCTTCGCCCGTGATCACCAGATCGGCGTCCGCGACCTGTTCATCGAGATGCAGGGCATCGGTGACAATCTCAATCCCCTGACGGAGCTGTGCGCCGCAAAATGCATACAGCGCCGCCCCCATTCCACCGGCCGCACCACCGCCCGCCAGGTTTAAGACGTCAATATCCAGATCCCGGGCGATAATTTTTGCGTAATGCGCAAGCGCGTTGTCCAGCGTCCTGACCATCTCCGGCGTCGCCCCTTTCTGCGGACCGAATACCGCAGAAGCGCCAGTCTCGCCGATCAGGGGGTTGGTCACATCGCAGGCCACTTCAATTCGACAGGCTGCCAGCCGCTTATCCAGCCCGCTAAGATCGATATGCGCAAGGCTTGCCAGTTCGCCGCCGCCCGGCCCAACGGGCTGCGCTTTCGCATCCAGCAGTTTTACACCCAGCGCCTGCACCATGCCTGCGCCACCGTCATTGGTCGCGCTGCCTCCAATGCCAATAATGATATGCTTAACGCCCGCATCCAGCGCATGACGGATCAGTTCCCCAGTTCCCCAGGAGGTGGTGATTAACGGGTTACGCTTTGCAGGAGCAACAAGCTCCAGACCGCTCGCTGCCGCCATCTCGATAAAGGCGCTTTTCCCGTCTCCGGATAACCCGAAAAACCCTTCCACGCGTTCACCCAAAGGCCCGGTAACAGGAACATGGACAAGACGCCCATGCGTGGCTGCCACCATCGCTTCCACCGTCCCTTCACCACCATCGGCAACCGGTAATTTGACATAGTCCGCTGACGGGAAAATTTCGCGAAAACCGACCTCTATCGCTGTCGCCACCTCCAGCGCGCTCAAGCTTTCCTTATACGAGTCCGGAGCGATAACAATTTTCATAAGCCATCCTTACGCATGTTAGTTACGTTAAGCATACACCACGTAAGGGACCACTCATGGGAGCGGTCCCAATGAGCTTATCGTACCATGCACGGACGTTTATTGTCGAATCTCCACTCTGGGATCAGGTATTGCATCGCCAGCGCGTCATCACGCGCGCCCAGGCCGTGTTTCTGGTAAAGCTCATGCGCTTTCATGACCTGGTCCATATCCAGCTCAACGCCCAGCCCCGGTGTAGCAGGAACTTGCACCATGCCGCCTTTGATTTCAAACGGCTGTTTGGTCAGGCGCTGGTTGCCCTCCTGCCAGATCCAGTGGGTGTCGATGGCGGTAATGTTGCCCGGCGCAGCGGCCGCCACGTGGGTGAACATCGCCAGCGAGATGTCGAAGTGGTTGTTGGAGTGGGAGCCCCAGGTCAGGCCGAACTCATGGCACATCTGCGCCACGCGAACCGAGCCCTGCATCGTCCAGAAGTGCGGGTCTGCCAGCGGAATGTCCACCGATTGCAGCGAGAGCGTGTGCCCCATCTGACGCCAGTCGGTCGCGATCATGTTGGTGGCGGTTTGCAGCCCGGTGGCGCGACGGAACTCCGCCATTACTTCACGTCCGGAGAACCCCTGCTCGGCGCCGCACGGATCTTCCGCGTAGGCCAGCACGCCTTTAAGCTGCTTACCGATTTTGATCGCCTCATCAAGCGACCAGGCACCGTTCGGATCCAGCGTGACGCGCGCCTGCGGGAAGCGCTTCGCCAGCGCGGCGATCGCCTCTGCTTCTTCTTCACCCGCCAGTACGCCGCCTTTCAGCTTGAAGTCATTAAAGCCATATTTTTCATACGCGGCTTCCGCCAGGCGCACCACCGCGTCCGGGGTCATCGCTTCATCGTGACGCACACGATACCAGTCGCATTTTTCGTCCGGCTGGCTCTGGTACGGCAGCGGGGTGAGTTTGCGGTTGCCGATAAAGAACAGGTAGCCGAGCATTTCCACTTCGCTGCGCTGTTGGCCGTCGCCCAGCAGGGAGGCGACATTGACGCCCAGATGCTGGCCCAGCAGATCCAGCATCGCGGCTTCAATGCCCGTGACCACATGGATAGTGGTGCGCAGATCAAACGTTTGCAGACCACGGCCACCCGCATCACGATCGGCAAAGGTCGTGCGCACGCGAGTCAGCACATTTTTGTACTCGCCCAGCGTTTTACCAACCACCAGCGGAATGGCGTCCTCCAGCGTTTTACGGATCTTCTCCCCGCCCGGGATTTCACCGACACCGGTATGCCCTGAGTTGTCCTTGATCACCACAATATTACGGGTGAAGAACGGCGCATGGGCGCCGCTCAGGTTCATCAGCATGCTGTCATGTCCCGCGACAGGAATGATCTGCATGGAGGTAACTACAGGGGTAGAAAATGTGCTCATCGTTCGATCCTTTTATCAGTGACGTCCAAATACAGGGCGCTTACGGTCAAATGTCCAGCCGGGGATAAGGTACTGCATCGGGCCTGCGTCGTTGCGCGCGCCGCCCGGCAGTTTTTTATACGCTTCATGCGCCTTGTGGATCTGATCCCAGTCAAGCTCCACGCCCAGCCCCGGCGCATCCGGTACGGCAATTGTGCCGTTTTTGATTTCAAGTGGATTTTTGGTCAGGCGCGCTTCGCCTTCCTGCCAGATCCAGTGCGTATCGATGGCGGTCGGGTTGCCCGGCGCCGCCGCGCCAACGTGGGTAAACATCGCCAGCGAAATGTCGAAATGATTATTGGAGTGGCAGCCCCAGGTGAGGCCCCAGTCATCGCACAGCTGCGCCACGCGCACCGCGCCGGAAAGGGTCCAGAAGTGCGGGTCCGCCAGCGGTATGTCCACCGCATTCAGCATCACCGCATGGCCCATTTCGCGCCAGTTGGTGGCGATCATGTTGGTCGCAACCGGCAGCCCGGTAGCGCGGCGGAATTCGGCCATCACCTCGCGGCCAGAAAAGCCCTGCTCGGCGCCGCACGGATCTTCCGCGTAGGTCAGCACGTCGCCCAGCCCTTTGCACAGCGCGATAGCTTCATCCAGCAGCCAGGCGCCGTTCGGATCGACGGTGATGCGTGCCTCCGGGAAGCGTTTTTTCAACGCGCGCACGCTGTCAATCTCCTGCTCGCCCGGCAGAACGCCGCCTTTCAGCTTGAAGTCTTTAAAGCCGTAGCGATCCTGCGCCGCCTCTGCCAGGCGTACCACCGCCTCGCCAGAGAGCGCCTCCTGATGACGCAGGTGATACCACTCGTGGCTACCCGGCGAGCGTTCCAGATACGGCAGATCGGTTTTAGTCCGGTCGCCAACGTAGAACAGATAGCCCAGCACCGTTACCGCATCACGCTGTTTGCCTGGCCCCAGCAGTTCGCAGACCGGCACGTTCAGCGCCTTGCCCAGTAAATCGAGGAGAGCCGCCTCCAGCGCCGCCACCGCGTTAACGCGCAGTTCAAACGTCCAGGCACCTTTGCCGAAGGTATCAAAATCCGCCGACTGGTTGCCCTTATGCACCCGCTGAACCACCTTGTTGAGACGGGCGACCTCCTGCCCAACCACCTGCGGGATGGCGTCGACCAGCGTCTGGTAAATCACCTCTCCGCCAGGCGCTTCCCCGACGCCGGTGTTCCCTGCGCTGTCGGTCAGCACCACAATGTTGCGGGTGAACCAGGCGTTATGCGCGCCACCAATGTTGAGCAGCATGCTGTCCTGCCCCGCCACCGGGATGACCTTCATCTCCGTCACGATCGGGCTTGATTGCGTTGTCATCATCCGCGCTCCCCAACAGGTTTCAGTTCGATTCGTTTGATGTCACCCACCAGCACCAGGTAACTGAGTACCGCCACCAGCGCATGGACGCCTACATAAATCAGCGCACCATTGAAGGAGCCGGTGGTGCCGACGATGTAACCGATAGCGATTGGGGTGACAATGCCGGAAATGTTGCCAAACATGTTGAACAGACCGCCGCTCAGGCCGCTGATCTCTTTCGGCGCGGTATCTGCCATCACCGCCCAGCCCAGTGCGCCAATGCCTTTACCGAAGAAGGCCATCGCCATAAAGCCGATAATCATCCACTCCGCGCTGACGTAATTACAGAACACCATGGTCATGGAGAGCAGCATGCCGAGCACGATTGGCGTTTTACGCGCAATATTCAGCGAACCGGTACGACGCATCAACCAGTCGGAGATGACCCCGCCAAGCACTCCACCCACGAAGCCGCAGATGGCCGGCACGGAGGCGACAAACCCCGCCTTCAGAATCGACATGCCGCGCGCCTGCACCAGGTAAACCGGGAACCAGGTGATAAAGAAGTAGGTTAAGGCGTTAATGCAATACTGGCCGAGATAGATACCGATCATCATTCGTGAGCCGACGAGTTGTTTGATCTGCCCCCATTTCTGGCTGAACGGGACCTTAGCTTTCTGGGTTTTCTGATCCATGTTGATCAGCGCCCCGCCTTCAGCAATGTAGTCCAGCTCTTTCTTGTTCACGCCCGGATGCTGGTTTGGTTCGTGGATCACTTTCAGCCAGATGAAGCTGATGACGATCCCCAGCCCGCCCATGAAGAAGAAGACGTGTGACCAGCCCACCTCATGCGTCAGCCAGCCCATGATTGGCGCGAAAATAACCGTCGCAAAGTATTGCGCCGAGTTAAAGATCGCTACCGCCGTTCCCCTCTCCTGCGCCGGGAACCAGGCGGCCACAATACGGCTGTTGCCAGGGAATGATGGCGCTTCCGCTAAGCCCACCAGGAAGCGGAGGGTAAAGAGCGCAATGATAATGCCGAAGCCGCTAAAGATATCCACGAAGCCCTGTAACAGGGTAAACATCGACCAGATGAAAATGGACCAGAAATAGACCCGTTTTGAGCCAAAGCGGTCCAGCAGCCAGCCGCCAGGGATTTGGCCGATTACGTAGGCCCATGAAAATGCGGAGAAAACATAACCCATACCCACCGGATCAAGTCCGATGTCCTTTGCCATCTCAGAGCCGGCAATGGATAACGTGGCACGGTCGCCGTAGTTGAAAGAGGTGACGATAAACAGCATCACCACTATCCAGTAGCGGGCGTTGGTGCGCTTCTCAGCGCTGCTCGCCGCGTGGCTTAATGTACTCATTGTTGCACTCCTGAAACATAGCTTTCGCCTGGTTCATTCTGTACAGCACCTGTAGGGTAATCAGAATGAGAGATTTGTGTTTGGTTTTGGTACGGCCAGAAGCCGTTTTATAGTGACGGGAAAAGTATATGAAGGAGTGACCGGTTCTCTCACCGTGCAGGAACACAACATTGACGGGCGTGGGGAACGTGGTTTGGGGCATAAGCCCAAAGTGGTGGAAGATACTTCACGGAATTGAGGATAGGATGCGGCTTCGTTGCCGGGTGGCGGCTTCGCCTTACCCGGCCTGGCGTTCGTTTAGTACAGGGTTAGTTCAGGAGCGTGGCCCAGTGTTCAACCCAGGGATTTGACTCGCTTTCTGGCTCAGGGTGTTCACCCGCATCAATCAGCAACATCTCTCCGACGCGCTGAGCGCTCTGTTCCTGCAACAGCGCGTCGAACTGTTTACCGCCGCCGCAGAAATTGGCGTAAGAGCTATCGCCGAGGGCAATGATGCCATAGTGAACATCTGGCTGATAGCCAAGCTGGTCTTTAATGCCCTGGAAAAGCGGGACGATGCTGTCCGGTAGATCGCCCTGCCCGGTGGTGGAGGTCACCACCAGGATGTATTTATCTTTATACTTTTCCCAGTCCGCCAGCTCCGGATCTTCATAGACCGTTGCTTTATGGCCCTGGTCTACGAGGATTGCTTCCGCTTCCTCCGCCACCAGCAGCGAGTTGCCGTACATTGTCCCGACAAAAATGCCTACTTCAGCCATGCTTTGCTCCCGTAATTATTGCGCTTGCTGTTCATCCTGAACGTTGCCTGCGGCAAACTCAACCCTTTCATTTTCGGGGAGTTGTCCCAGCCAGCCAAACTGTGACAGCGCCTGCATCCAGACCTTGTCCAGCCCCGCGCGAATAGTCAGCGGTTCGCCGGTAAACGGGTGCGTCAGGCGTAGCTCGCTGGCGTGCAGCATCAGCCGGTTACAGCCAAAGTGCTCGGCCGCGCTGCGGTTCTGGCGCAGATCGCCGTGCTTGCTGTCGCCGATAATGGGGTGGCGCAGATGTGCAAGGTGACGGCGAAGCTGGTGCTTGCGCCCGGTTTTGGGCAAAAGCTCCACCAGACTGTATCGCGTGGTCGGAAATTTGCTGGTCGCCACCGGCAGTTCTGTGGTCGCCATACCACGATAGTCGGTCACCGCTGGCTGCGGGCCTTTATCTTCGCGGGCAAATTTATCGGCGATTTTATCCAGTTCCTCCACCAGGGGATAATCAAGCGTGGCGGAATCCATCAGCCAGCCACGCACGATGGCGTGGTAGCGTTTCTGGATCTGGTGCTGTTCAAACTGCTGCGCCAGCAGGCGCCCGGCCTCACTGGAAAGCCCCATCAGCAGAACACCAGAGGTTGGCCGATCGAGACGATGGGCAGTAAAAACGTGCTGACCGATTTGATCGCGCACGGTTTGCATGACCACCACTTTCTCATCGCGATCGAGCCAGCTACGGTGCACCAGCCAGCCGGACGGTTTATTCACCGCCACTAACCACTCATCCTGATAAAGGATCTCAAGCGTCATGCATCGTCACCGGCGAAAAGCGCATCCAGCTTCTCCAGCTCCACCAGCATCATGGCACGCGCCGGGTGGGTCGCTTCCAGCGCCATTTCGTAATAGGGAGAGACGGCAAAAGACGCGGGCAACGCGTGGCCACCTTCCAGCAGCGCGTGCATACGCGGAATTAAGACCCACTGGAGCCACTCGAACGGGTCCAGCGTATCCAGACAAAACGGTTGGGTGCTGGCGAACGCGTCTGGCTGCGGCGCGTTATCCTGCCACAGCTGATGCTGGCGCATAAGGGCTTCGATGGCGTGCAACTGCGCACGAACGCTGTCATGATGCGACATATATACCTCAACTGAAAAACGGAATGGCGCGAAGCATAGCATTGCGGAAGACAGAAATAAAAAAGGGAGCACTGTAAAAACAGTGCTCCCGGTTCGTTTCGCAGCATTCCAGCTACAATACGTGCTCCCTGCTCATCCGTGACAACTTTTCCTGATGCCCGAAGGCCTGGTCATCCCTTTACCTTTTGCTTCCTGCTCACATCGTCCTGATGTGTAGGTTTCATCCTGAAACGTCCTGGCCATCCTGACCCACCGACCATCCTGACCGGCTCTCGTTCTCCTTCCTGGAGGTGTCCCTTACGCATCCTGCGTGATCCACTTTGCTTCATCCTGAAGCCTTCCTGCGGCGTCATCCTGACGTGTCCCTGGTAAGAAACGCCATCATCCTGATGTTCGTTTCTCGTGTCGGCATCCTGTCGACACAGATAGAATCCGCTATTCTGCTTCGTCTTACAACCCACCTTGTGAGCAATGTAAGCCAGGCGAAACGGGGGATTTCCTTTCAGAAAACCACTAACTTATTGAAAGAGAAGTTAATATTAATCTGAAATTCCTAAGACAATGCTAATTGTTTCGGCGATGTCTCACAGCGCGTGTAAGAGATCTCTCACACGCCCACTAGCATCATGGATTACAGAAGCGGCTCAATTCGGATAAGGAAATCCGCAAGTGAAGGCGCGAGAACGTCGCGATTGCGGGTGCCGAGCGTCTCTTTAATGACCTCGCCAGACAGGTTGCAGACAGAAATGACGTCCAGTTCACTGTCGAGCGTCGCAATAAAGAGAGTCGGAGAGAGCTTAAGCCGTTTTTGCGTGACCAGGTGACCAATGAGGTTTTCCTGAACGCGTTGCAGATCGTCTTCGCTCCAGGTTTGCAGCAGCGTCAGCGGCTGTCCTGCAAAACATGCAGTCATATCCCCGGCAAACTGCGTGGTATAAAATGCATGAAGCGCAGGTTGTATCACAAGGTCCATCGCGCGTTCAACCGCATTTACATTCTGCTCGCCCATGAACGGTTTCGGTTGCCAGATAACGTAATCATCCTGCGAAGCGATAATGCACGGTGACGGCACGCCATATAAGTCAGTACTTTGCGGCCACGTCCCCCGCTTTTCATGCCAGGCATCGCAATAGCGGGTCGTGAAGGACGTCAGGGCATTTGCAGTTTCGATATCCACCGATTTCTCTCTTCTTGTAAGACAGGATAAACTCAGCCCATAAGTGTACCTGTAAAGTGGCTATGAAACATGTCTTACGAAAATCATCAGGCGTTAACGGGCTTAACGCTGGGAAAATCGACCGATTACCGCGACACCTACGATGCAAGCCTATTGCAGGGCGTGCCGCGTAGTCTGAACCGCGATCCGCTCGGGCTGCACGCTGACGCGCTGCCGTTTGTCGGCGGCGACATCTGGACGCTGTACGAACTCTCCTGGCTGAATGCGCGCGGTCTGCCGCAGGTGGCCGTGGGCCACGTCGAGCTGGATTACGCCAGCGTAAACCTGGTCGAATCCAAGAGCTTTAAGCTCTATCTCAACAGCTTTAACCAGACCAAATTTAACAGCTGGGACGAGGTGCAACAGACGCTTGAACGTGATTTAAGCGCGTGCGCGCAGGGGAACGTAACCGTCTCGTTATACCGTCTGCATGAGCTGGAAGGTCAGCCCATCGCCCATTTCCACGGCACCTGCATCGACGATCAGGACATTGAGGTGGAAAGCTATGAATTTAGCAGCGACTACCTGGAAAACGCGGCGGGCGGAAAAGTGGTCAACGAGACGCTGGTTAGCCATCTGCTGAAATCCAACTGCCTTATCACCCATCAGCCGGACTGGGGCTCGGTACAGATCCAGTACCGCGGCCCGCAGATTGACCGTGAAAAGCTGCTGCGTTACCTGGTGTCATTCCGTCATCACAACGAATTCCACGAGCAGTGCGTGGAGCGCATCTTCAACGACATCCAGCGTTTCTGCCAGCCCGAAAAGTTGAGCGTTTACGCCCGCTACACCCGTCGCGGCGGTCTGGATATCAACCCGTGGCGCACCAATACCGATTTTGTGCCTGCCACCGGACGACTTGTGCGCCAGTAAGATAAATATTTTCACAATATGCGGGCGGTATTCCGCCCGAAGTGTTGTGAAACGTCATAAGCCAGGGCTATTGTAATCAACAGGGAAAGACGATAATCGTCCCATAAGGAGCTCACTTGATTACACATATTAGCCCGCTTGGCTCTATGGATATGTTGTCGCAACTGGAAGTGGACATGCTTAAACGCACCGCCAGTAGCGACCTTTATCAACTGTTTCGTAACTGTTCACTTGCCGTACTGAACTCCGGAAGCCTGACCGACAACAGTAAAGAGCTGCTGTCCCGCTTCGAAAGTTTTGATATCAACGTGCTGCGCCGCGAGCGCGGGGTGAAGCTCGAAGTGATCAACCCGCCGGAAGACGCTTTTGTCGACGGGCGTATTATTCGCTCACTTCAGGCAAACCTGTTTGCCGTGCTGCGCGACATTCTGTTTGTTAACGGACAGATCAGCAATGCCGGACGTTTCCAGCATCTTGACCTGGAAAGTTCCGTTCATATCACCAACCTGGTCTTCTCCATTCTGCGTAACGCCCGTGCCCTGCACGTGGGCGAAGCGCCGAACATGGTCGTCTGCTGGGGCGGTCACTCCATTAACGAAACCGAATACCTGTATGCCCGCCGCGTAGGGACGCAGCTCGGCCTGCGCGAACTGAATATCTGTACCGGTTGCGGTCCTGGCGCGATGGAAGCGCCGATGAAAGGCGCGGCAGTAGGACACGCACAGCAACGCTATAAAGAAGGCCGTTTTATCGGCATGACCGAGCCATCGATCATCGCCGCTGAGCCGCCTAACCCGCTGGTTAACGAACTGATTATTATGCCGGATATCGAAAAACGTCTTGAGGCGTTTGTCCGTATCGCGCACGGCATCATCATCTTCCCGGGCGGCGTAGGCACGGCGGAAGAGCTGCTTTATCTGCTGGGGATCCTGATGAACCCGGCCAACAAAGATCAGGTTCTGCCGCTGATCCTGACCGGCCCGAAAGAGAGCGCCGACTACTTCCGCGTGCTGGACGAGTTTATCGTGCATACGCTGGGCGAAGATGCGCGCCGTCACTACCGCATTATTATTGACGATGCCGCAGAAGTGGCCCGTCAGATGAAAAAAGCGATGCCGCTGGTGAAAGAGAATCGTCGTGATACCGGGGATGCCTACAGTTTTAACTGGTCCATCCGTATCGCACCGGATCTTCAGATACCCTTCGAGCCGTCGCATGAGAACATGGCGAACCTCAAACTCTATCCGGATCAGCCGGTGGAAGTGCTGGCTGCCGACCTGCGTCGCGCCTTCTCTGGCATCGTGGCGGGGAACGTGAAAGAGGTAGGGATCCGCGCAATTGAAGAGTTCGGGCCGTATAAGATCCACGGTGACCCGGAGATGATGCGCCGCATGGATGACATGTTGCAGGGCTTTGTCGCTCAGCACCGCATGAAGCTTCCAGGCTCTGCCTATATTCCGTGTTACGAAATCATCAAGTAAAGCGACATTTCTTTCCTCTCAAGCCGGATCGTCATCCGGCTTTTTTATTAGTGATGCAATTCATAGCGATCTTCAATGTTATTAACAAATCTGACGCCTGCGCAAACGATTACCTCGATTTTGAAACCGTAAATAATCAGCCTTAATCGAAATTACCCGCCAGAAAATCCTAAAATCCCATTTCTTTACAGCGAAAGACACCTATCTCGCGGGTCGACCTTTTCGAAAACATGTCGTTAATGGTAGCCTTCGCGCCCGTAAATTCTCTTTGATGTTTTTTTAACAGATAAATGGTCTAAAGATACCCACATCACAAGTGGATTATTGCATTTGGGATCGCGATCACTGATAGATTCATAACTAGAATGTATCTTTCCGCCCGCCAATAGTTACGGGCAAAAATTATTAAAAAACCGTCACTGAACGAATTTCATATTACCGTCAGGCACTTTTTCATCGGATTTGACTAAAAACCTGACAATTTGCTTCCTCCAGGAGATACAGATGGAAACCACTCAAACCAGCACCGTTGCTTCGATTGAATCCCGAAGCGGTTGGCGCAAAACGGATACCATGTGGATGCTTGGCCTGTACGGCACAGCAATCGGCGCTGGTGTACTGTTCCTTCCTATCAACGCAGGTGTCGGCGGTATGATCCCGCTGATCATCATGGCCCTCATCGCTTTCCCGATGACCTTCTTTGCACACCGCGGCCTGACCCGCTTCGTGCTGTCCGGTAAAAATCCGGGCGAAGACATCACTGAAGTCGTTGAAGAACACTTCGGCGTCGGCGCAGGTAAGCTGATTACCCTGCTCTACTTCTTCGCGATTTACCCGATTCTGCTGGTGTACAGCGTTGCTATTACCAACACCGTTGAAAGCTTTATGATGCACCAGCTTCAGATGACCCCGCCGCCGCGTGCGATTCTGTCCCTGATCCTGATCGTCGGTATGATGACCATCGTGCGCTTCGGCGAGCAGATGATTGTGAAAGCGATGAGCGTGCTGGTGTTCCCGTTTGTTGCGGCTCTGATGGTGCTGGCTCTGTACCTGATCCCACAGTGGAACGGCGCTGCGCTGGAAACCCTGTCTCTGAGCAGCGCATCCACGACCGGCAACGGTCTGCTGCTGACCCTGTGGCTGGCGATCCCGGTGATGGTATTCTCCTTCAACCACTCGCCAATCATCTCTTCCTTCGCAGTAGCGAAGCGTGAAGAGTACGGCAATGGCGCAGAGAAGAAGTGCTCCAGCATCCTGGCTCGCGCGCACATCATGATGGTACTGACCGTAATGTTCTTCGTGTTCAGCTGCGTGCTGAGCCTCTCCCCGGCGGATCTGGCGGCGGCGAAAGAGCAGAACATCTCTATTCTGTCTTACCTGGCAAACCACTTTAACGCACCGCTGATTGCGTGGATGGCGCCGATCATCGCGATTATCGCCATCACCAAATCCTTCCTGGGCCACTACCTGGGCGCACGTGAAGGCTTCAACGGCATGGTGATTAAATCTCTGCGTGGTAAAGGCAAGACCATTGAAATCAACCGTCTGAACAAAATCACTGCACTGTTCATGCTGGTGACCACCTGGGCGGTAGCCACCCTGAACCCAAGCATTCTGGGCATGATTGAAACCCTGGGCGGCCCGATTATCGCGATGATCCTGTTCCTGATGCCGATGTACGCGATTCAGAAAGTGCCTGCGATGCGCAAATACAGCGGCCATATCAGCAACGTGTTCGTTGTTGTGATGGGCCTGATTGCCATCTCCGCTATTTTCTACTCGCTGTTCAGCTAATACCTCCTGCGCCGTCTGCGGACGGCGCACTTCTCCCCTCTGACTGAAGCAATGGACGCATCATGATTAGCGTATTCGATATCTTCAAAATCGGTATTGGTCCTTCCAGCTCTCACACCGTCGGACCAATGAAAGCCGGTAAACAATTCACGGATGACTTGATTGCACGCGGCATTTTGCACGACATCACCCGCGTGGTTGTCGATGTATATGGTTCCCTTTCCCTGACCGGTAAAGGCCACCATACCGATATTGCCATTATCATGGGGCTGGCGGGTAATCTGCCGGATACCGTTGATATTGATGCAATACCTGGCTTTATCCAGGACGTGAACACCCACGGTCGTTTGCTGCTGGCGAACGGCGAGCATGAGGTTGAATTCCCGGTTGATCACTGCATGAATTTCCATGCGGATAACCTGTCGCTGCACGAAAATGGCATGCGCATTACCGCGCTGGCCGGCGACAAAGCGGTTTACAGCCAGACGTATTACTCCATCGGCGGCGGGTTTATCGTCGACGAGGACCATTTTGGTCAAAGCACCAATTCTGCTGTTGATGTGCCGTACCCTTACAAAAACGCGGCCGACTTACAGCGTCACTGCCAGGAGACAGGGCTTTCTCTCTCCGGCCTGATGATGAAAAACGAGCTGGCCCTGCACAGCAAAGAGGAACTGGAACAGCACTTCGCTAACGTCTGGGAAGTGATGCGCAGCGGCATTGAGCGCGGGATCACCACCGAAGGCGTGCTGCCGGGTAAACTGCGTGTTCCGCGTCGTGCGGCTGCGCTGCGCCGCATGCTGGTCAGCGCCGACAAAACCACCACCGATCCGATGGCCGTCGTCGACTGGATCAACATGTTCGCGCTGGCGGTGAACGAAGAGAACGCCGCGGGCGGCCGCGTCGTCACCGCACCAACCAACGGGGCGTGCGGCATTGTTCCGGCGGTCCTGGCGTATTACGACAAGTTTATCCGTGAAGTGAACGCAAACTCACTTGCACGCTACCTGCTGGTCGCCAGTGCGATTGGCTCACTGTACAAGATGAACGCCTCAATTTCTGGCGCGGAAGTAGGCTGTCAGGGTGAAGTGGGCGTAGCCTGCTCTATGGCGGCGGCGGGTCTGGCCGAATTGCTGGGCGCAAGCCCTGCGCAGGTTTGTATCGCGGCGGAAATCGGCATGGAACATAACCTGGGGCTGACCTGCGATCCGGTCGGCGGACAGGTCCAGGTGCCATGCATCGAACGTAACGCCATCGCCTCGGTGAAAGCAGTGAACGCGGCCCGTATGGCGCTGCGTCGTACCAGCGAACCGCGCGTCTGCCTCGACAAGGTTATCGAAACCATGTACGAAACCGGCAAAGATATGAACGCCAAATACCGCGAAACCTCCCGCGGTGGCCTGGCGATGAAGATCGTCACCTGCGATTAAGCCTCTCAGGAAGCCTCGTTTTGCGAGGCTTCTTCCTGTTTTCCCCACCATTCATAGTTTCATGCTGCGCTCAGTGTTACCCTTCACCCATTAGACAGAAGGGAGATTATCTGTGGCCGTTCATTTGCTTATCGTCGATGCTCTTAACCTGATTCGCCGTATTCATGCGGTACAGGGCACACCCTGCAAGGACACCTGTTTACACGCGCTGGAGCAGCTTATCCGCCACAGTGAACCCACCCATGCGGTCGCGGTTTTTGATGACGAAGCCCGCAACACGGGCTGGCGGCACCAGCGCCTGCCGGACTACAAAGCCGGGCGTGCGCCGATGCCGGACGATCTGCACGCAGAAATGCCCGCTATCCGCGCGGCCTTTGAGCAGCGCGGCGTTCCGTGCTGGGGCGCCCACGGTAATGAGGCTGACGATTTAGCCGCAACGCTGGCGGTTAAAGTCGCGAGCGCCGGACATCAGGCGACTATCGTTTCAACCGACAAAGGCTACTGCCAGCTGCTCTCCCCCACTATCCGTATTCGCGACTATTTTCAAAAACGCTGGCTGGACGCGCCGTTCATTGCCAGCGAGTTTGGCGTATCGCCTGAGCAACTGCCGGATTACTGGGGGCTGGCGGGGATCAGCAGCTCTAAAGTGCCGGGTGTCGCCGGTATTGGACCCAAAAGCGCCGCACAGCTGCTGACGGAGTTTCAGAGTCTGGAAGGGATGTACGCCCGGCTGAACGAGGTGCCGGATAAATGGCGCAAAAAGCTGGAGGCGCATAAAGAAATGGCGTTTATCTGCCGGGAGGTGGCGACGCTACAGACGGATTTACAACTGGACGGGAATTTACAGCAGTTAAGGTTAGAGCGTTAAAACAACTACACGATTTTGTAGGCCCGGTAAGCGCAGCGCCACCGGGCGTTACAAACGTTATCGCTCGTCGCGACGCCCCCCCACGGCCGCCCACCAGCGACGGATATGCACCGTCACTTCTTCGCGGTCGTGATAAAGCTGACGCGCCTGGATTTCCGCGTTAATCCCGTGTTCATCCAGCTGCTGCTGAATGTAGGCCAGGTTCTGCGACACCTCCTCATAGCGCTTTTTCATCGGCAGCTTGAGGTTGAAAATGGTCTCGCGACACCAGCCGTTCACCAGCCAGGAGGCCATCAGCGCGGCCACTTTCGCCGGTTTCTCAACCATGTCGCACACCATCCAGGAGATGTTGTTGCGGTTCGGGCGATAGCGGAAACCGTCTTCACGCAGCCAGGTGACCTGTCCGGTGTCCATCAGGCTTTGCGCCATTGGGCCGTTATCAACGGACGATACCCACATGTTGCGTTTCACCAGCTGATAGGTCCAGCCGCCCGGGCACGCGCCAAGGTCGACGGCATACATGCCGTTTGCCAGCCGTTCGTCCCACTCGTCCGCCGGGATAAAGACGTGAAACGCCTCCTCCAGCTTGAGGGTTGAACGGCTCGGCGCATCTGCCGGGAAGCGCAGACGCGGGATCCCCATAAAGAACGGCGAGTTATTGGTGGTATACGAGTAGCCTGCGTAACAACATCCTGGCGCAATAAAGAAGATATGCACGACTGGGCGCTTTGGCGTTTCGTAGTTTGTCAGCACACCCGCATCACGCAGCGCCGCGCGCAGCGGCACGGTGAACTTACGGCAGAACTTCATCAGCTCTTTGCTTTCGTTGGTGTCGGCCACTTCCACGCGCAAATCGCCGCCCTTCTCCACCACGCCCTGCAACAGGCCAACAATCGGCTTGATGCGATCTTCCGGCGGAAGATCTTTCAGCAGTTCACCCGCGACAAACATCTGACGGGCGAAAATCAATGAGCTGAACGGCAGTTCGCGCGCCAGCTTGTCGGCATCATCAGGCTGATAGCATTCAAATACCACATAGCCCGCGTTCTCTTTGACGCGAGCGAATCCAAAGACTTCACGCTTCGCCGCTTTATCGGTGATTTCCGCGGCGCACTCTTTCTCAAACCCCGGGCGACAATATAAAACAACCTTATTCATGAACAACGCCCTTGCGTTTCAGACGGATAGCTCCGATAAACATTAACACCCAACCCGCCAGGAAGCTGACGCCGCCGACAGGTGTAACAAACGCCCACAGGCGTAAATGCGACAGCGCCAGACAGTAAAGACTGCCGCTGAACAGTACGGTACCCAGCGCCAGAAAGACGCTGCTCCAGTAAAACCAGATGCTGATGCGGCGCTGCATCGCCACCGCCAGCCCAAAAATTGCCAGCGTGTGGAACGCCTGATATTCAAGGCCGGTCTGGATCCACCCCATCTCCACAACGCCCAGAGATTTGCTTAAGACATGCGCGCCAAACGCGCCCAGAGCTACAAAAATAAAGCCACTCACCGCGGCGAAAATCAGCATGAATCGGCTGGTCATGTTTAAGTCCTGAATTGATGCGTGCCCGGCACACAAACGTTATTGTTCATACCTGAAGCGGAATTTTTCTTGCTCGCTTGCCGCTTTCGCCAGTATCCACTGCCGGAAAGCGGCTATTTTACCCAGTTCTGCCTGACTGTCATGACAAACCAGATAAAATGCATTCTTGCTGACCAGTACATCGTTAAATGGGCAAACCAGACGGCCTGCCTCAATTTCGGACTGCGCCATAACGTTGTTTGCCAACGCCACGCCCTGCCCGTGAATGGCAGCCTGTAGCACCATCGCGCTGTGGCTAAAAATGGGCCCCTGCTGCACGTTTATATGATTAAGACCTAACTGGCGGGTATAAGTTTGCCAGTCGCGACGCGACGCATCGTGCAAAAGCGTATGTTGCGCCAGATCGGCGGGCGTTTTGAGCGCTTTATCCCCCGTCAGCAGCAGCGGTGAACAGACCGGCAACAGATATTCTGCGTATAATTTTTCCACACGCAAGCCCGGCCAGTTACCGCGACCGTAAAAAATCGCCACGTCCACATCATCTGCAAGCTTGTCTTCCTGACGGTCCACCGCCTGGATTCGGACATCGATTCCCGGATAAGTTGAGTTAAAGCTTGAGAGTCGCGGCACCAGCCACTGAATGGCAAAACTGGGCAATAAACTCACAGTCAGGGCGCCTTTTGCGCTCCGGGCCTGAAGCTTGCGAGTGGCTTCCGTCAGCTGGGAAAAAATCTCTTTAATATCCTGAAAATAGCTCTGCCCCTCTTCGGTCAACAGCAACGAACGGTTGCGTCGACGGAACAGCTTAAGCCCCAGAAAATCCTCCAGAGACTTGATTTGATGACTTACTGCGGCCTGTGTCACAAAAAGCTCATCGGCTGCGCGGGTGAAGCTGAGGTGGCGTGCTGCTGCATCAAAAACACGTAATGCATTAAGGGGTGGCAATCGCTTGGACATGGTTATCTGGCTTAGATGTTAACGAGATTTAACATATAGGAAACAACGTTTAACCTATTAGTTTTTTTTATCTGAGCCATTATAATTTGTCCGTTGAGGAACTACCAGCAAATACCTATAGTGGCGGCACTTCCTGAGCCGGAACGAAAAGCTTTTTTTGGAATGCGTGTTCTGAAGGGCTTTTGGCTTACGGTTGTGATGTTGTGTTGTTGTGTTTGCAATTGGTCTGCGATTCAGACCACGGTAGCAACGCTACCAATTTTTCACTTCCTGTACATTTACCCTGTCTGTCCATAGTGATTAATGTAGCACCGCCAACTTGCGGTGCTTTTTTTTCGCTTATCTAACTGTTAATGCTCGATTTCCTTCATCTCTTTCACGTCAGTGCGATTGATCTGCTGTTTGTTCCCGTTAGCATCTTTGTATGAAATCATCCCGGTATCATTATCGGTTGTCGGTTTCCCTTCAGAGACGATAGATCGACCATCGTTGGTATGCATTACGTAGTTATTTCCAGAACAGGCGCTCAGGGCAAAGGTCAACGCACAGGCAGAAATGATTGCAGCTGTCTTTTTCATGATTATCTCCTTTAGCAATTAATGCTATTCAAACCTCGATTTATAACAGGCTAAAACATCCGCCTAACACTATTTAGCATAACCTGCTTTTTCAGACTCGCCAGGATAAGCAGACAAATCTGATAGATATCAACTTCCTTGCCCTGCCGATGAATTTGCGCGACGATCGTAGAATCGATATGAGGAATTCCATGAACGCTTTCAGTCCTGCGCAGTTTCGCGCACAGTTTCCCGCGCTGGCCGATGCCGGCATTTATCTTGATAGCGCTGCCACGGCCCTTAAACCGCAGGCGGTGATTGAGGCAACCCGCCAGTTTTACAGCCTGAGCGCCGGGAACGTGCACCGCAGCCAGTATGCCGATGCGCAGCGCTTAACGGCGCAATACGAAGCCGCACGGGATCAGGTCGCGCGCCTGATCAATTCTGACAGCGGTAAGAACATCGTCTGGACGCGGGGCACCACCGAGGCCATTAACATGGTGGCGCAATGTTACGCGCGTCCGCTGTTGCAGCCCGGGGATGAGATCATCGTCAGCGAGGCGGAACACCACGCCAACCTGGTGCCCTGGCTAATGGTGGCCGAACAAACCGGGGCACAGGTTGTAAAGCTCCCGTTGGGTGCGGACTTCCTGCCTGACGTGGCGCGTCTGCCTGAGCTGATTACGCCGCGCAGCCGTATTCTGGCGCTGGGGCAGATGTCCAACGTCACCGGCGGCTGTCCGGATCTGGCGCGTGCCATTGAGATTGCCCATGCCAGCGGCGTGGTGGTGATGGTCGACGGTGCGCAGGGTGTGGTGCATTTTCCGGCTGATGTGCAGGCGCTGGATATCGACTTCTATGCCTTCTCAGGGCACAAATTGTACGGGCCAACCGGTATCGGCGCGCTGTACGGCAAACCTGAACTGCTGGCCCGGATGACGCCGTGGCTCGGCGGCGGCAAGATGATTACCGAAGTCACCTTCGACGGTTTTAAAACGCAGGATGTGCCCTACCGCCTGGAAGCCGGTACACCGAACGTGGCCGGGGTTATTGGCCTGAGCGCGGCGCTCGAATGGCTCACAGAAACGGACGTGGTTCAGGCTGAAAGCTGGAGCCGGGGTCTGGCGACGCTGGCGGAAGAAGAACTGAAAAAACGTCCGGGTTTTCGCTCGTTCCGCGTGCAGGACTCCAGCCTGCTCGCCTTTGATTTCGCGGGCGTGCACCATAGCGACATGGTAACGCTACTTGCCGGATACGGCATTGCCCTGCGTGCCGGACAGCACTGCGCCCAGCCGCTGCTGGCGGCTATTGGCGTGAGCGGTACTCTGCGCGCCTCGTTTGCACCGTACAATACAAAAAGTGACGTCGATGCGCTGGTTTCCGCCGTCGACCGCGCCCTGGAATTACTGGTGGATTAATGACAAGTTCAGCTTTAGCCGGACACCCGTTCGGCACCGTTATTACTGAAGAGACGTTAAAACAGACCTTTGTCCCGCTCACGCAGTGGGAAGATAAATATCGTCAGCTGATCCTGCTGGGCAAACAGTTGCCTGCACTGTCAGACGAGCTGAAATTACAGGCGAAGGAGATCGCAGGCTGCGAGAACCGCGTCTGGCTTGGGTTTAGCGTATCCGGTGAGAAACTGCATTTCTTCGGCGACAGCGAGGGACGCATTGTTCGCGGTCTGCTGGCGGTGCTGTTGACCGCAATCGAAGGGAAAAGCGCCGCAGAGCTGCTGGCGCATTCTCCGCTGGCGCTGTTTGATGAGCTGGGGCTTCGCGCGCAGCTTAGCGCCTCGCGCGGTCAGGGACTGATTGCGCTAAACGACGCGGTGCTGGATGCCGCCCGTCAGGCTCAGGCCTGACGTTCCGCCTTCGCCATCATCTTCTTCAGGGCGTGAGAGACCGCCACAAAGCCGAAGGAGGCGGTCACCATGGTGGCCGCTCCAAACCCAGAGGCACAATCCATCCGCTTTGGCCCTTCCGCCGTGCTTTTCATCGCACAAACTGAACCATCCGCCTGCGGGTAGACCAGCGCTTCGGTGGAGAACACGCAGTCGACGCCCAGCTTGCCCTTGCTGTTCTTCACCACATTGAAGTCGCTCTTCAGGCGTTCACGCAGCTTGGCAGCCAGCGGATCCTGAATGGTTTTCGCCAGATCCGCCACCTGGATCTGCGTCGGATCGATTTGCCCGCCCGCGCCGCCGGTCGTGACCAGCGGCACCTTGTAACGACGACAGTAAGCGATCAGCGCCGCTTTTGGCCGCACGCTGTCGATGGCGTCAATCACATAGCTGTAGCCTTTGCTCATGTACTCCGCGACGTTATCTGCCGTCACAAAGTCGTCGATCACCGTCACCCGGCACTCCGGGTTGATGAGACGAATACGCTCCGCCATCACCTCGGACTTCGCCAGACCGACGTTATCACGCAGGGCGTGGATCTGACGGTTAGTGTTAGTCACGCAGACATCATCCATATCAATCAACGTAATTGCGCCAATGCCGGTTCTCGCCAGCGCTTCTGCCGCCCACGAACCCACGCCACCAATGCCCACCACGCAGACATGCGCATCCGCGAACAGTTGCAGGGCTTTTTCACCATATAACCGTGCCGTGCCGCCGAAACGCTGGCGCCAGGCATCGCTGATTACCACAGACATAAAACCTCAGATGTAAAAAGGGTGAGGTATTCCTCACCCTGAACCGTAATCCGTCTTGCGCTCAGAATACCACAATCAGCCGCTGAATACGTTTCCGGTACCCGGCGCTGTCTTCAGCACCCACACGCGTCCGTAGTGGTTATACCAGCCTGCACGATGGCCGGCATCCGGGCCGATGCCCTGATAAATGTCGAAGTGCTGGCCTTTAATCGCCCCACCCACGTCCAGCGCCACCATCAGGCGTAATTCATACTTGCCGTTGAATTTGCCGTTGTTGTCGAGGAGTGGAACTTCCGCCAGCAGAGTGGTACCCGCCGGAATAATCGAACGATCCGATGCCACAGAAGCGCGGCCAATCAGCGGGACGGCGCTCGCCCCTTTCACCGGCGCAAAGTTCTGCGGTTTGAAGAAGACAAACGATGGGTTCTGCTCAAGCAGCTCACGCACTTCCGCTTCGCTGTGCTTTTCGCCCCACTCGCGGATAGCCTGCATCGACATATCTTCTCGTTTCACTTCGCCACGGTCGATCAGCACCTTACCGATGCTGCGATAGGCATGGCCATTTTTACCGGCATAGCTAAAGAAGTTCAGCGGCGAGCCGTCGCCAAAATCAATATAGCCACTGCCCTGCACGTCCATAATGAAGTTGTCCATCAGCGAGTTGCTGTAGGCCAGAACATAATTTTCGCTCAGCGCGCCGGCGTAGATCTCGGCGCGGGACGGTAGACGACCGCGTTTCGGCGGCATACGGTAAATGGGATACTGGAACTCGCCCTGGCGCGTGTGTCGCGCCTGGACAACCGGGGTGTAGTAACCGGTAAACTGGACGTTACCGTAGTTATCCGCCCCCTCCATCTGCCAGGCATCGATACCAAACTGGCGCATATTGCGGGTATCACCGCCTGCACGCAGCCAGTCCTGCACGGCACTATAAACGTTGTTCTGTGCGCCATACAGGCGCGGCGACGCTTTGCGGATCTGGTACACCTGCTCGGAGAAATCCCCGGCATTGATTGGAGCACCCACGGCATCGGGCTGGTTAACTAAAGAGAAAGGCTGGGATAACTTCCCGTCTTTATACTGTTGACCGCGATCGGTCGGTTTGGAAGAGCAGGCCGCAAGAATCGCCACCATTGCGCCTGTCATCAGATACTTCGCCCAACGTCCTTTCATTATATCTCGTCTTTTAGTTGCCCAATTCCGCGAGATGAAGATAACAAACCCACCGTGTTAATGAAATGCAATCGCCTTCCCTTTGGCAAATTCTGCACAAAAAATAGTCCAAAGTGGCTTTTGCCGTTCATTTTGCATACAAAATAATGAATTATGTGAAAAAGGGGTTGCATCACAAACCTATCCGAGTATAGTGCGCTTCCACGGACGCGGGGTGGAGCAGCCTGGTAGCTCGTCGGGCTCATAACCCGAAGGTCGTCGGTTCAAATCCGGCCCCCGCAACCAATTAAAATTTGATGAAGTATCTTCTACGACTGTAGAAGTTTTTGCGAAGTAGTTCGAATCACAGCGAGGCGACGACGCAGTGAATCCTTAGGAGCTTACTCCAGTAAGTGACTGAGGTGAACGAGGAAAGTCAACGCAGATGTGGTTTGAAATACGAAGCAAAAAGACGGACGCGGGGTGGAGCAGCCTGGTAGCTCGTCGGGCTCATAACCCGAAGGTCGTCGGTTCAAATCCGGCCCCCGCAACCAACACTTCTTAAAACAATAAACACCCTGAAGGGTGTTTTTTTGTATCTGGCGTTTGTGAAAATGCCGGGCATGATACCCGGCTTAATGCCCTACCCCCGCCGCGCCAGCGTTTCCCCGTCTGAGAAGTAGGCCCGGATCCCCGCCAGAATCGACTCCGCCACTTCCTGCTGGAATTTAGCCGTCTTGAGCTTACGTTCCTCTTCCACGTTACTGATAAACGCGGTTTCGACCAGAATGGAAGGAATATCCGGCGCTTTCAGTACCGCAAATCCGGCCTGCTCGACGCTGTTTTTGTGCAGCTTGTTGACCCGGCCCAGTTTGCCCAGCACCGCTTTACCAAACTTCAGGCTGTCGGTAATAGTCAGCGACTGCACCATATCAAACATCGTATGGTCGACGTAACGGTCGCCACTTTTGCTCACACCACCGATTAAATCCGAGGCGTTCTGCGTGTCCGCCAGGTATCTCGCCGCGGTGCTGGTCGCCCCTTTTGTTGACAGGGCAAACACTGAGGATCCGCTCGGCTGGCGGCTGGTGAAGGCATCCGCATGAATAGAGACAAACAGATCCGCGCGCTGCTTTTGCGCTTTTGCCACGCGGACCTTCAGCGGAATAAAGACATCTTCGTTGCGCGTCATATAGGCGCGCATATTGCCCTCTTTGTCGATCAACGCCTTCAGACGACGGGCAATTTGCAGCACCACATCTTTTTCGCGGGTGCGATATTTCCCGACGGCGCCGGAATCTTCTCCGCCGTGGCCAGGATCGAGCATGATCACAATCGGGCGATCGCGCCCCGCCTTGCCAGGCTTTGGACCACTTTGCGCTGGCGGAACCTGGCTGTCGAGATCGCCTTTGTTGTAATCCTCAAGTAATGCCAGGAGCGGATCCTGAATATCCGTCGCATTCGCCGGATAGAGATCCATCACCAGACGCTCCTTAAAGGCGGCAACAGGCGCAAGGGCAAAGAGCTGCGGTTTCACGTTCTGCTTCAGCTCAAACACCATGCGCACGGTTTGCGGATCGAACTGCCCGACGCGCGCCGATTTGATAAACGGATCGTCGCCACGGATTTGTGCTGCCATGCCTTTAAGCACGGAGTTGAGGTTCACACCTTCGAGATCAACCACCACACGTTCAGGATTGCTGAGGGCAAATTGCTTGTATTTCAGCACGCGATTGGACTCGACCGTCACGCGCGTATAGGTCGACGACGGCCAGACGCGCACCGCGACTACCTGGCTTGTGGCGGCAAGACCCACCTGGCTGACGCTAAGCAACCACATCGCCCCGGCCCCTTTTAACAGGCGGCGGCGGCTTATTGCTGAATTGGATCCCGACATGCTTCTCCCGAGCAAGAAATCTGATTGATGAACAAAACGCCCAAATTGACCGAAAACTTTAACGAATGACGCATAAACTGTCATCTATAAAAGGGTAAACAATCATACGTTAACGCACGGATTACTTATTATTTTCTGTGGGTCGCAGAAAATTTAGGCTTGCACACGCGGCCACGATCGAATAAAAATACATAAATTACGAATAAACATTCACTAAGGGTTGTGTCATGGTTAAGGAACGCAGAACCGAACTGGTCCAGGGATTCCGCCATTCTGTTCCCTATATCAACACCCATCGGGGAAAAACGTTTGTCATCATGCTTGGCGGCGAAGCCATTGAGCATGAAAACTTTTCCAGCATCGTCAATGATATCGGCCTGCTGCACAGCCTCGGCATCCGTCTGGTGGTGGTGTATGGCGCACGTCCGCAAATCGAAGCCAACCTGGCCGCCCATCACCATGAGCCGATCTACCACAAACACACGCGCGTGACGGATGCGAAAACCCTCGAACTGGTCAAACAGGCGGCGGGTCTGTTGCAGCTCGATATCACCGCCCGCCTGTCGATGAGCCTGAATAATACGCCGTTGCAGGGCGCGCACATTAACGTGGTGAGCGGCAACTTTATCATTGCTCAGCCGCTCGGCGTGGACGATGGCGTGGATTACTGCCACAGCGGCCGCATCCGCCGTATTGATGAAGACGCCATTCACCGCCAGTTAGACAATGGCGCGATCGTCCTGATGGGGCCCGTTGCCGTCTCCGTAACGGGTGAAAGTTTTAATCTGACCTCAGAAGAGATTGCCACCCAGCTGGCCATCAAGCTGAAAGCGGAAAAAATGATCGGCTTTTGCTCCTCGCAGGGTGTCGTGAACGATGAGGGCGTAATTGTGCCAGAACTTTTTCCGAATGAAGCCCAGGCGCGCGTGGAAGCGCTGGAAGCAGAAGGCGATTACTATTCCGGTACCGTGCGTTTTCTGCGCGGCGCCGTTAAAGCGTGCCGCAGCGGGGTGCGCCGCAGCCACCTGATCAGCTATCAGGAAGACGGTGCGCTGTTGCAGGAACTGTTCTCCCGGGACGGGATCGGTACGCAGATCGTCATGGAGAGCGCCGAGCAGATCCGCCGTGCCACCATCAACGATATCGGCGGCATTCTGGAGCTGATCCGTCCGCTGGAACAACAGGGCATTCTGGTTCGCCGCTCCCGGGAGCAGCTGGAGATGGAGATCGACAAGTTCACCATCATTCAGCGCGATAACCTGACCATTGCCTGTGCGGCGCTTTATCCGTTCCCGGAAGAGCAGATTGGCGAAATGGCGTGCGTTGCCGTGCACCCGGATTACCGTAGCTCCTCGCGGGGGGAACTGCTGCTTGAACGCGTGGCGGCACAGGCGCGCCAGATGGGTCTGAGCAAGCTGTTCGTGCTCACCACGCGCAGCATTCACTGGTTCCAGGAGCGCGGCTTCACGCCGGTGGATATTGATTCCCTGCCGGAAAGTAAGAAAGAGATGTACAACTACCAGCGCCGCTCGAAGGTGTTAATGGCGGACCTGGGATAACAGTCACCCTCTCCTGTTGGAGAGGGCGTTCACTCAGACAGATTCAAATATCGCGCTTAATCCGCTTCTGCGCTCGGTACGGGTGGCAATAGCCTGGCTCAACACGCGCTCATCCGCATATAGCGACAGGCGCTGGCGCGCACGGGTAATGGCTGTGTAGACCAGTTCGCGGGTCACTACCGGCGACAGCTGTGTCGGCAGGATCAGCGCCGCATGGTTGAACTCGGAGCCCTGAGATTTATGTACCGTCATCGCCCATGCCGTTTCATGCTCTGGCAGGCGGCTGGGCTGGACGGACTTCACGCTACCGTCCGGTAGCTGGAACCAGACGCGCAGACCGTTACCGCGATCGAGCGCAATGCCGATATCCCCGTTGAACAGCCCCAGCGCACTATCGTTGCGGGAGATCATCACTGGCCGGCCTTCATACCATCGCGAATGCAGCTGACGGTTAATTTTGCGTTTCTGCACCAGCAACTGCTCCAGCCTGTCGTTCAGGCCCGTGACGCCAAACGGCCCTTCCCGCAATGCGCACAGAAGCTGGTATTCGCCAAATGCGGCGATGACCTGTCCGGGCTGACTGCGCTGCTGCACGCAGCTCAGAAAATGCTGGTATCCCTGGAGAGCCTCCTCAAGCATAGCCTGATACTCTTCCCCGCTTTGCAGCGATTTCTTTTCAATGTCAGTGAAGGTACCGTCAAACACCGTGCGCGTGGCGTGCCTGTCGCCACGGTTGACCGCCGCAGCCAGCTGGCCGATGCCGGAGTCGCTACCGAAACGGTAGCTTTTTTGCAGCAGGCACAGGCTGTCACGCAGTGCGCCCGCGATCGGCGTGTGATCGGGTTCAAGCGAGCAGCCGGTCAGACGGGCGAGCTCCTGCGCCCGCGCGGCGGTATAACCGTAACTGGCGTAGGTACAGATATCTCCCAGCACCGCCCCGGCTTCTACAGAGGCGAGCTGGTCGCGATCGCCCAGGAAAACCACCCGCGCATGGGGTGGCAGAGCATCAATCAGGCGCGACATCATGGTCAGGTCGATCATGGAGGCTTCATCCACCACCAGCACGTCCAGATGCAGCGGATTACCCGCATGGTAGCGCAGCCGCTGGCTACCCGGCTGCGCGCCGAGCAGACGGTGCAGAGTACTTGCTTCACCCGGGAAAAGCGCAAGCTGCTCCTGAGTGAGCGGCAGCTGTTGCATCGCGCCGCCCAGTGATTCGGTCAGACGCGCCGCAGCCTTCCCGGTGGGCGCCGCCAGACGAATACGGCATCGCTGCTCTCCTGAAAGCTGTATCAGGGCTGCCAGCAGCTTTGCGACGGTCGTTGTTTTCCCCGTTCCCGGGCCGCCGGATATCACCGAGATCCGCCGCGTCAGGGCGACGGCCGCCGCCACTTTCTGCCAGTCTGTGTCCTCACCGGAGTCAAACAGCCTGTCCAGCGTCTGGCGAAGCTGTGCTTCGTCGCAGGGAAGCGGCGCATTGGTCTCACTAAAGAAACGCGCTACCGTCAGTTCATTTCGCCACAGGCGGTTCAGGTATAAGCGCTCCCCCGTCAGGATCAGCGGTGCCTGGTTGTCTCCCGGCCCAACGGCTGACGATTCCCGCAAGATTTTCTGCCAGTCCACCTTATCTCCCAGCAGCGCAAAGCAGGACTGGAGGACAGGCGGCATTTTCTCGTCAACCACCAGACGCGAGAGCGGCAGACACACATGCCCCTCTCCGGCATCTTTACTCAACAGGGCAGCGGCAAGCATCACGGCGGGCTGGTCAGCGGCAATCATCATGGCAAACTGCACGTCCAGCTGACGCAGCACGCGTTGCTCTACCGCATCCAGCAATAAGTCCTGCATCGTCATGCCATCTCCTCCGTGTTTGCTGCAAACAGGTTATCCATTTTATTAATCAATTCCGCATCCGGACGAGTGCTGAAGATCCCGGAGCGCGGATCGGCAGCATCAACCCCGCGCAGGAACAGGTAGATGACACCGCCAAAATGATCGTCGTAGCGGTAATCCGCAATACGGTGGCGCAAATAGCGGTGCAGCGCCAGGGTATAGAGCTGATATTGCAGATCGTAGCGATGCATTTGCATGGCGGCCGCCATCGCCTGCTGGGTATAGGCTTCGCTGTTCTCGCCCAGCCAGTTTGATTTGTAATCCAGCAGGTAGTACCGTCCTTCGTGACGGAAGACCAGGTCGATAAACCCTTTCAGCATGCCCTGCACCTGACGGAAGTTCAGCGGCGGGCAACCGGCTGACAGCGGATCGTACTGACGGATAAGCGCATCGAGCGCGTCGGCCTTAAGCGGGCCTGCGACGGGCAGATAAAACTCCATCTCAACCTGCTTATTTTTGGCCGTTAACTGGCGAAGAGAGAAGCCCTGCGCCGTCAGCGGCGCTTGCAAAATGGCGTTGATCCAGTCAGTGAGAACGGGCTGCCAGTGCGCGTCATAGCCTCCGCTCTGCAACATCTTCAGCACCCACTCCTCACTGACAGGCTGGGTGAAATCAAGCTCTTCAAAAAGGCTGTGCAAAAAGGTGCCCGGCGACGCGCCGCGTGGGAACTGATGCGGAGTTAACGTCGGTTCAACCGGAACATCGCCTACCCCTGCGGCATCCACGTCCAGCTTCGGCATGAGATCCTGCGCAATACTTTGCCCGTGCTGTTGCAGGCCAGAGTAGCTGGTGACGCGCCAGTCGTCGGCAAGCACCCGTGTGATCTGGCGCGCGTTAAGATCGGTCGCGGGCTCTTGCGCCATTTCCCAGCGGCTGTTGTCTGGCAGGGAGGGGATATGCAGGGCGATATCGTCACCGCAAAGCGACTCAATACAGAGGCGCAACCCCGCCGCATCTTTCGGCTCACCACGCTGAATAAGCCGCCCTAAGGCGCTTAAATGGAAATCGCTCTCCCCTGTTTTCTCCCCGCGACGGCGGAAAATCGGCGCGACGCCCAGGCTGCAATGCCAGACAGAACGGGTCAGCGCCACGTAAAGCAGGCGCAAATCCTCCGCCAGACGCTCCGCTTCCGCCAGCTCAACGCTGGTTTCCGCCTTGCTGAGATCGAGCACCGCATCGAAAGTCTCGCGGTCATGATAATAGGCCTGATCCTGAACGCGGTAGTTCGCGATAAAGGGCAGCCAGACCAGCGGATACTCGAGACCTTTCGATTTGTGAATGGTGACGATTTGCACCAGATGCTTATCGCTCTCAAGACGCATCTGCTGGCTTGAGGCGTTACTGTTTGGATCCGCGATTTGCTGCGCCAGCCAGCGCACGAGGGCATGTTCACTTTCAAGCTGGGTGCCGGCTTCCTGCAACAGTTCGCTAATGTGTAAAATATCGGTAAGACGCCTTTCACCGCCGGATGACGCCAGCATATTTTCGGCAATCTGACGCCGCGTCATCAATTCGCGCAGCATCGCCATGACGCCGCGTTTTTGCCAGCGTTCACGGTAATGGACAAACTCTTCAACCACCGCATCCCATGCGTTTTCGTCATGGTTGAGCTCATCAATATCGCGCGCGTTCAACCCCAGCATAGAGCTGGCCAGCGCGCTTCGAAGCGTATTTTCGCGCTCCGGCGCCAGTACCGCCTGAAGCAGCCAGAGCATTTCCTGGGCTTCCAGCGTGTCGAACACGCTGTCACGGTTAGAGAGATACACTGACGGAATATCCAGCAATGTTAGCGCATCGCGGATTAACGCCGCTTCCTGACGACTGCGCACCAGCACGGTAATATCAGAGGCTTTAACAGGATTTGCCTGTTCCCCCTTCCACAGCAGCGCCTCGCCGCGGTTGCCTGCGCTCAGCCAGTCACGGATTTGCGCGGCGCAGTGCTGGGCCATCGCCGCCTGATAATCAGCAACGCCATAGCCTTCCCCTTCAAGCAGCCAGAAGGTCATGGCGGGCTGCTCCGCGCCACTGACTTCGAAGCGCAGGGATGCGTTTTTTGGGGCGGATTTCACCGGCAGAAAAGGGATTTCCTTGAACATGAACGCCGTCTCCATACGGCTGAACAGCGCATTGACGCTCTCAACCATCCCCGGAGCGGAACGCCAGTTGGTGTCTAACGTGTAATGCGCGACAACTTCACTACGGGCTTTCATATAGGTGAAGATATCTGCCCCACGGAAGGCGTAAATCGCCTGTTTAGGGTCGCCAATCAACAACAGGGCAGTGTCGGGCTGCTGTCGCCAGATGCGGCGAAAAATGCGGTACTGCTGGGGGTCGGTGTCCTGAAATTCGTCAATCATCGCCACCGGAAAACGGGTACGGATCGCGCTGGCGAGCGCTTCACCATTCTCGCTGGACAGGGCTTCGTCCAGGCGGCTCAGCATGTCATCAAACCCCAGCTCGCCCCGGCGACGTTTTTCGCGCGCGACGGCCTGGCGGATCTCCGTCATGGCGCGGGTGATCATCAGGTCATTGAGCGTTAATGGCTCCGCAAGCAGCGCTTCAATCGCCACAAACAGGGGATGCTCAGGCACAATGCCGTCGGCTTTGGTTCGCTCGGTCAAAAAGCGCTGCGAAAATTTTTCCAGTGCGTCCGGAAGCTGGTAGCCCCGCGTCTCCTCCTGGGCCCAGGCGCTGATCTTTTCGATCCACTTCCCCTGGTTCCCACGGTTGAACTTGCGTCTGTCGATGCCTGAGTTTTCGATGATTGCATCAATTTCACCGACCGACTCATTCCACTTCTGCTTAAGCGCGGCAATTTTGGCGACGATATTTTCATGGCGCGAGGCCAGCGTTTCATCGGCAGGCGGAGGAGATTTAATGACCGGCGCCTCGCCTTGCAGGTAACGGTCGATGGCGCGAAGAAGCTCTTCCGGACCTTTCCACAGGGCGTGAACCGCTTCGGCAATGTCGCGCTGCAACGGATAACAGTGTCGACGCCAGAAATCCGCACAGGCCTGATAGCGAAGCTCGGATTCATCTTCAATAAGCTGCTGCTCAAAGAGCATGCCGGATTCAAACGCATTCAGGCTCAGCATGCGCTGACAAAAACCGTGAATGGTGAAGACGGACGCTTCATCCATTTGCCGTTCGGCCAGCAGCAGCCATTGCGCGGCCTGTTGCTTATCCGCAATCTCGTCCAGCAGGCTCGCGTAGAGGGGGTTATCCGTCGTCTGACGCAGACAGGCAATGCGCAGCTCATGAATGTTGCTGCGAATACGGCCACGCAGCTCGGCAGTGGCCGCTTCGGTGAAGGTTACCACCAGCAGCTCTTCCACGCTTAACGGGCGCGAAAAAGCGGCGTTGCCGCCGAGCCCCAACAGCAGACGCAGATAGAGCGCGGCGATGGTATAGGTTTTTCCCGTTCCCGCTGAGGCTTCAATCAGTCGCTCACCCTGTAGAGGTAAACTTAGGGGATCAAGCGGCTCAGCGGTATGGGTCATTCTTTCTTACTCCAGGGCATTGTTTGTTGCAGCGCGCTGACGCTCTTCCAGACGGTCCACTCTTTTGATTTTACGTAGTCCGTTTTCCCGTTCTGGCTGCCAGAAACCTGAGACAGGATGGCCATACCCTGCGGTTTTACTACCGCCTGATGGAAGAAATCGGCAACCTTTTGTGGCGTCAGCTGTTTTATTTCGGCCACTATTTTATCACGCGAATCAAATTTCATATTACCGCGATCAAAATCTTTGCTCAGCTGCGAGGCCTCTTCACCCAGCGTCTGCGGCGGTTGCATCACCTGGGCGATAACCGCCTGCTGGATTTGGGCAAACTCTTCCGGCTTCATGGCGCGCAGTTTTGCTTCCGCCTGCGGGAAGAACGCCTGATAACGCTGCCACAGGTAAGCGGGTTGCTTGTCACTGCTTTGCAGAAGGAAGCCCAGCCCCCACTGACGGCCCACATTCATGGAGAAAGCGAACACCGCATAGCCCAGCTGCTCTTCGGTGCGCAGCTGGTTGTAAAACCACGGCTGAATAATTTGACCAAGCACAGCACTCTGGGCAGAGCTGGTAAATTCGTCATAACCGACAGGGACAAACACCGCGGCCAGCGCGGAATCCGTGCTGCTTCCCGCTTTTTCGAAGATCACGTTCTGCTTTTTCTCTACCAGCACATCCTGGTTACGGCACCACTCATCGCCTTTTGAACCCAGTTGCGCACGGACGTTTTGCGCCAGCGTTTTAGCCTGATCTTCGCTCATATTCCCTACAACCAGGAACTCCGGACGGGTATTGGTTTTCAGCGCATCACGGTAAGCCAGCACCTCTTTTAAGGTGACTGAGGGCAATATCGCGCGGCGATCTTCGCGCTGGAAGTACGGAATTTGCGACAGCATCTGTGCTGGCATAATCGCCTGATCGTAGGCTTTACCCTTCTCGGCAGAATCCATCATCTGGGCATACCAGGACTTAGCCTGCTCGAGCTGTTCTTCCGTAGGCGTATAGCTGAAATAACCGTCCAGCAGCGCCTGGAACAGCTGCGGCAAACGCTGGGTATAGCCGTTGGCATTCACCATCAGGCCGTTATTGGCGTTGGTGGAGAAACTGATACCACCAACGGCAGCCTGGTTGCTGAGCTGATCGAGGGCAATACCGGCCAGATAATCATTAAGCGCAAACAGCACCTGGTTTCTGGCGCTGTCCATTGCTTTGGGGTTACGCAGCACCACGCTGACATCCGCTTTTGGCTCGTCGGCGAAATAGCGGCTTGGGGTGTAGACCACGCGCAGCGTCGGCTCATCAACAATCAGCTCCGGGTGCGGATACGCCTTTGCGGGTTTGATCAGCGAGAAATCGTCCGGGATGTAGGGGTTAAGCTCCGGTAACTTCAGCGCAATTTCCCCCGCCTTTTTCTGCCAGCCCGCGAAGGTCTGTTCGCTGATTTTTTCAACCTGATACGGGGCATCAACGAAGTAGGCCATTTTGTTATGCGGTTCGTTCGGGCTGATATACCAGACGCGGGCATTCTGCGGAGTCATCATCGCCAGACGCGCTTTGAGCGCTCCGGCGTCAAACTGGTCGGCAATATTTACCGCATCCAGCGTATGTTCCACCGGCACGCGGATCATGGTATCTGCCAGCCACTCAACGTAGTCCATATCACGCGTGATAGAGGGATAGCGGAAATCGAGATCCAGCACATGCGCCAGCTCGTCAAAGTAGCGTTTATCGACGCCTTTGTCGCGCAGCAGAGAGAGATAACTGAAAATGGCCGCAACGACGTCGTTCCGGTGAGCCAGCCCTTTATCGGTCAGCGTCGCGGAGATGGCCAGCACGCCGCTATTCCCATTTACAACGGGATCGGAGTCAGCGCGAATACCTTCCACCAGCCCCTGCTTTTGCAGCCAGTCGGAGAGCGTACCCGGGCTGCGGTTGCCGATAAGATAAGTCACCAGCTCGTCGGTTTTGCTGCGGAACTGCGCCGTGTTGTTATCAATACGGAATTCAACGCGTAACACCTTGCGCGGCAAGGCCGGCACATAGTGAATAACAATGCCTTTTTGCGCGTCCGTGACAACCGGCACGTTAATCTGCGGCAGATCGATATTTTTATTTGGCACCCTGCCGTAGGTCTGCGCGGCCATGTTTGCCAGCGTCGGCAACGGTTTATTGCTGTAGATAACCGCTTTCATCAGATTGGCGGAATAGTATTTTTCACGAAACGCATGCAGCGCATCGAGCACCGGGCTACCTGGCTTGTCGCTCAGCGTTTCAAGGTTGCCGCCTGAGAAGCGCGAACCCGGGTGCGCCGGATTGATGGTTTCAGCACTAACCTGCGCCATGCGCATACCGTCTCGCGTGCGCGCCATCGTCAGTTCGGCGTTCACGGCATTACGTTCACGGTCAGCGTATTTTTTATCCAGCAGCGGTGCGGCGATGGCATCCGCCAGACGGTCCACCGCCCCATCAAGCGCATCATTTTCCACTTCCAGGTAAAACGCGGTGCGATACGGCGCGGTACTGGCGTTGTGGCTGCCGCCATGCATTTTCAGAAATTCGGACAGGCTGTCAGGCTGTGGGTATTTTTTAGAGCCCATCAGCGTCATGTGCTCAAGGTAGTGCGCCAGTCCCGGATGGGCGTCAGGATCTTCCAGCGAACCCACCGGCACAACCAGCGCGGAGAGCGATTTCACCGCCTGAGGATCGGAAACCAGCAGTACGGTCATCCCGTTATCAAGACGAATCGCCTGATACTGACGGGTGTCCTTATCGCTCTTACGGATTGTTTCCTTGACAGGTTGCCAACCGGAATCGGCCTGTGTGACGGGAGCCCAAAGGGCGATAAACAAAACAAACGCTTTGAACAAGGTGCTGCCTGGCATTACGACCTCTTTATCACGGCTACATCATTAACAACGTGCGTGCTGGACACGCCAGCATCTCTTTCTTTGGGTACATCAGTCCGTGATAAGAGGTGCATCATAAATGAACACCTCATACTGCGCAATTTTTATACAGCACTCAGGACTGATTAAATTTGTATAACGGTAACAGGTAGCGTTGCGCCTCCTGGGTGATAATGTCGAAATATTCTGGCTCCAGCGTTCGCCATAAACGTTGATACCAGACATCGTCACCTTCGCCACGTACCATCATGTTCCCTTCGTAGGCCTGCAAAAACTTGCTGCGCGCTTTATGGAGCGAAGCCTCATCCGTTAACATGGCATCATTCTGCGCGTCATAACAGGCTTTTATCCATGCCCCCCCACTTTCAGGCAGCAAAAGCAGGGGTTTGTTCATGCCCTGCCGGTAGCCTTCAATATAAAGCGACAGATACGTCAACGCCTGCTCAGGCTCCATCGGCGGGAAACGCCATTCGCCGTCCTTACGTACAAACAACCGGCTTTCACCTTCGTGACCACTCGCACTGTAGACAAGATGTTCGAGCCAGAGTTGCAGGCCATGTGAAACGCTGAGCATGGATGGGCGCCAACGCAGCAGCCCGTCAGACTGCACGTGCGTGAGCCAGCCGCTAAGGTGCATACCGTTACAATCGAGATCGATTTCAATGCTGCTCGCCGGCTGCCGACACGCGATAACGCGGTCAGCTAGCGCTCGCATCTCCTCGCACTGGGCATCCCAGACGATTTCGCCGAATGCACCATACGGAAGTAATCCCGACGCCCTGTAACGTCGAAACAGTTTACTGGCGTCTTCTTCGTCAACCAGCGCATTCAGAAGCTGGGAATTAAGCTTAAAACGCTCCAGCCCATCAAGAATAAACGGTTCCGCATCGGGGATTTCGCTCTCTTCAGAGCGGAAATTCACCTGCAAGCGTTGCTGGAAAAACGCCCGAACCGGGTGTGCCCAAAAGCGCTGTAGCTGCTCAAACGTGAGGGTGTCTATAGCGCGCGGTTCGAGCGCCTGAATAAAATCGGTTTGCGGCGTCCCCGCTTTCTTCGCGGCGGGAAGCCACTCGCGGGCATAGCTTTGCAGTTCATCA
This sequence comes from Enterobacter sp. BWH52, assembly GCF_001037565.1. Taxonomy (NCBI): domain Bacteria; kingdom Pseudomonadati; phylum Pseudomonadota; class Gammaproteobacteria; order Enterobacterales; family Enterobacteriaceae; genus Enterobacter; species Enterobacter sp. BWH52. The sequence goes on from NZ_KQ089854.1 coordinate 3,712,220, forward strand.
GGAACGTAGTTGACAGGATCGAACGGCATACGGCTATGGTGGCAAGTGATATGCGCTATCACCCGACGTTCGCTTTCGTCGCAGTTGCAGGCTTCATCGCCCGGCAGATAGTGGCTCTGTCCAATGTAGTCCACTAGCTCCTGCACCAGCACAGACGGGAAACGCTCGCTGTTATCCTGAATTGAACGTCCGATATAGCTGATATACAGCCTGCTTTGCGCAGACATCAGCGCCTCAAGGAAGAGATAACGGTCATCATCGCGGCGGCTGCGGTCACCCCGCTTCGGTTGTGCGCTCATAAGATCAAAGCCCAGAGGCGGCAGCGCACGCGGATAAATACCGTCGTTCATGCCAAGCAGACAGACCACTTTGAACGGGATTGAACGCATTGGCATCAGGGTACAAATATTCACCGGCCCCGCAAGGAAGCGCTGGCTGATGCGCTCCTGATCGAGACGTTGCGTCAGCTCATCACGCAGAAGCGAAAGGGGAACCGCCTCGTGATAGTGCGAATTAACCCCTTCATCAACGATGGCCTGCCACTGCTTCTCGATAAGCGCCATGGCGGCTTCAGTTTCGCTGTCCGGCAGGAAGAAATCATTCAGCATTTCGCGGCAAACTGGCAGCCACTCTTCGAGCGGGCGGGGCTGCATCAATGCACGGCGCCAGCGGTTGAGCTGCATAAGCAGCGAGGCTAAGTGACCAACCAGTTCCGCGATCAACCCACTGGATTCATCGTACGGCAGCACGTCATTCCATTCGCCGTGGATGCTCTCCATTGCATACCCCAGCAGCATGCGCGTCAGCCCAAACTGCCAGGTATGCTGGCCGGTTGCTGGCAGTTCGAACTCCTGGACGTTATCATCGTCGATACCCCAGCGGACACCGGATTCGTTGACCCACTGGCGCAGATAGCGCAACCCCTCTTCGTTAATGTTGAAACGTGCGGCCAGAACTGGCACATCCAGCAGTGCCAGCACATCCTCAGAGATAAACCGGCTATCAGGCAGCGAAAGCAGGCTGATAAAGGCCTGTAGCGCCGGGTGTGACTGACGAGCGCGACGGTCAGAGATTGCGTAGGGCAGATAGCGGTCGCCCGTTGCGCTGCCAAATACCGCCTGAATAAACGGGCTGTAGCTGTCGATATCCGCCACCATCACCACGATATCGCGCGGTGTCAGGGTTGGGTCGTCCTGCAACATGGCCAGCAGGCGGTCATGAAGAATTTCAACTTCACGCTGTGGGCTGTGACAAACGTGGATCGCGATACTACGATCGTCAGGATCCAGTTTTCGCTTCTTATCGCTTCGCGCAAACTCCTCGGCAGTGATCCCGGCAACGGCACGGTTCTCTAAATCCAGAATATCAAGCTGAATATTGTGCAGCAGGCTATCCGGCGTAATATCGGCAAACGCATCCACATCTCCTTCTCCCGAGGAGGTGATATCTGAAAGCAGATAAATATAGTCACGTCCGAGCTTGCCCCACGAGGCAAGCAGCGGGTTCGGCAGGTTCTGAATCCCCTCTTCATCAAAAAGCTGCGCCGCGTTTTCACTGTCTTTAAACAGCGGCACCGCGCGTTCTTCAAAGAGACGTTTTCTCTGACGGGTGACCAGCCGTGAAAGCCAGCGCGGATCCTGAATATCCCCCCAATAGTGCCGACACGGGTTGGTAAAGAGGATATGGATATCAGTGTGCTTACCGAGCGCTTTTAGCGCGTTCAGGTAGACAGGCGGCAACGCGGAGATACCGCAAATGAACACGCGTGACGGCAAACGGGCTGGCCGTTCTGCGCTGTTCTCAAGTATCGAGATAAAGCGATCGTACAAGTTAGCACGGTGCCACTTAGGCTGACCGAGTTTCCCGGTATGCTCGACCAGCGCTTTCCAGAGCGGCGCCTGCCAGATTTGCGCTTCCGGTAACCCATCGACTAATTCTCCCGCTTCCCAGCGAATCAGCCAGTCTGCACGGTAAACCAGATACTGGTCATAGAGGTCGGCAGTACGTGAGGCCAGCTGGAAAAGTTTACGCTTGTCGGTGTCGTCATTCAGGTAGTGCCGCAGCATGGCAAACTCATCACGCGCCAGCATGTCCGGCAGCAGCGTCATCAGTTTCCAGGCCATGCTTTGTTTGTTGAAGGCGCTCTGCTCAGGGATGTCCGGCAGGACGCGAACAAACATCTCCCAGATAAAGCTCGCGGGCAGCGGAAAATCGATGTTCGCCGCAATGCCAAATTTCTGCGAAAGGGACATTTGCAGCCACTGCGCCATACCGGTGCTCTGCACCAGCACCATTTCTGGCTCAAACGGATCGTCAAGACGCTCTTGCTCAACGATATACTCCATCAGTGCTTCCAGCACATCCAGACGATTTGAGTGGTAAACCCTTAGCATAAACGCTCCCGACTAGCGGCTAACCGGGCAGTGCAGACGCGTTAACGCGCCCTGCCGCCCCATAGGAGAAATAAGTGTGACCGTGATGCTGACACATCCGGACTGTGTTGTCTGCCCCCGACTGACTTGCCAGCCCGGCGGGAGCGTTAATGTTGAGATCTGCGATTGATTCCACGCATGATGCCATAGCTGACGATACTGGCTAAGCGCCGCATACCGGGCTGCCAGCGCGCGATGATATCCGGATAACGCCGTCACAACCACAACCAGCAACATCATTGCCAGCAAAACCTCAACCATGCTAAATCCTTTTTGTCTGCTCAGGGTAACTGACATAGCGTACTTTCCTTAAGGGGGCAGAAATCACTCCAGCCGTGGGCGGAAAAGCGTATCTGCCCTTCCGCGATGTCCCCGCCTTGCCATAGCAACAGATCGTCATTGCCGGCAATAAGCAAAACACGCTCCCCAAACAGCCTTACACAGACCCGCAAACGCTGTGTCTGTTTGCACTGAACCTCTGGCTGTAAAGCCCATTCCTGAACGCGCCCCCACTCCAGTGCAGATTGCACGGCAGCCTGCTGGCGAACAGACAAACTCTCGCCACTTACCAGCGTGCTAAAGGTTTGCAACTGCTGATTTAATCCGGTGAGGATCAGCGTGCCGAGCACCAGCAATAGCAGGACCAGCGCCAGCGATGACATGCCCCGCTGACGATTCACAGATTAAACCCCGTTACGGTATGGCGAGCCGAAAAGGGGGCGGTCAGTTCACCTTTACGGCGGGCACGCAGCTCGATACTGATGACCGGCGCAAAGCCAGCACGATCGGTTTTAGTGACCATAAATTGCTCTATCAGGACCCGATCCGGGTCGGTGAGCTTATCCCATCCCTTACCGTCACAGGATGTGGCGCCCCGCAGCGTTTCAAGCGATCCGGACTCAAGCCGGAATCCCGTACTGTCGTTTTCCGACGCGGTGCTATCCCACTGGCCGTTGCTGTTCGCATCCCATTGCACAATCGCACATCGTCCTTGCCTGCCGATGATCATCCCCTGTCCCTGGCAATGCCCTGCACAGTATCCTGCTCTCTGAAACTGTTTACCGACCGCGAACAGACGTTGCCAGACCTCATCCTCCAGCTCCTGCTGCCCGGATTGCAGTAAAACCCCCCGCTGTAGCCCCGGTAAAAAACGTGACGTGCTGAGTAACAGAATGCTGCTTATCGTCATCGCAATCAGCACTTCCAGCAGGGAAAACCCTTTTCGATTTACTGGCATGCACCTTCTCCTGCGGCATTACACAGCCTGATACGTCCGCCATTTGAGACAATAACCCACCACCCACCAGCGCGGCTCTGCACCCGGATATGTCCGGCCCACGCGGTATCTCTTAAACCGTAAAATCCCAGCGCAGGTGTTATGTCGCTTATCGTGACCCCTGGCCACATCGGCTTCATCACGAACGGTCCGCCGCTGTCACAACCGGTCACCGCTGAACTGGTCAGACAGTTCTTTTCACCGTCGTTATACAGCGCGATCCTGTGCTCGCTGTTGTGACGGTTGGCGTCATTGCGCAAAAACACCAGGTAATCCCGCACCTGGCAGGCGGTTTGCCAAAGCCGCTGCCGCTGCTGCCAGCTGTCCCAGCCATAGAGTCCTGTGGCGCTGAGGATCACTGCCAGCGAAACGGCGATAAGGGTTTCGATAAGCGTAAAGCCTTGTTCGTTTTTCATGGCGGGAGTGTGGAGGAATAGCAGAAACGGTGCGAGCGTCAAACCAGAACTTTACGAGCCGCTTTCAGGAGAATTTCACCCGTTGCAACGCGTTGCATCATCTCTGGAAACAGGCTCGAAAAACAAAACGGGCGTGAAAAAAAACCGGCGCTAAAGAGCACCGGTTGTGTCAGGATTTGCCGTATCAGATGGCGACAGGAGCTTTAATGCCGGGATGCGGGTCGTAACCCTCAATCTCGAAATCATCAAAACGGTAATCGAAGATCGAGTCCGGTTTACGTTTGATCACCAGCTTCGGCAATGCACGCGGTTCGCGCGTCAGCTGGAGATGCGTCTGTTCCATATGATTGCTGTAGAGGTGGGTATCACCGCCCGTCCAGACAAAATCGCCCACTTCAAGATCGCACTGCTGCGCCATCATGTGCACCAACAGCGCGTAGCTGGCGATGTTAAACGGCAGGCCGAGGAACACGTCGCAGGAGCGTTGATAGAGCTGGCAGGAGAGCTTGCCGTCCGCCACGTAAAACTGGAAAAACGCGTGGCAAGGCGCCAGCGCCATTTTATCCAGTTCACCCACGTTCCAGGCAGAGACAATGATACGGCGCGAGTCCGGATCATTTTTCAGCTGGTTTATGACGGTCGTGATCTGGTCGATATGGCGGCCGTCCGGGGTAGGCCACGCGCGCCATTGCTTGCCGTAGACCGGACCCAGGTCGCCGTTCTCATCTGCCCACTCGTCCCAGATGGAGACATTGTTTTCATGTAGATAAGCAACGTTGGTATCGCCTTGCAGGAACCAGAGCAGTTCATGAATGATCGAGCGCAAATGGCAGCGCTTCGTTGTCACCAGAGGAAAGCCTTCTCGCAGATTGAAGCGCATCTGGTGGCCAAAAATGGAGAGCGTACCGGTGCCGGTGCGGTCGTTTTTCGGCGTGCCCTCGTCGAGCACTTTTTTCATCAATTCAAGATACTGTTTCATGATTCCTCAGGAAAGTTGTTGCTGTGGACGACGACGATACGCCCAAATCATCATAATGGCACCCGCGACAATCATCGGGATGGAGAGGATCTGCCCCATGCTGATGTACTGTACCCATTCACCGGTAAACTGCGCATCCGGCTGGCGGAAGAACTCGACGATGATACGAAACGCGCCGTAGCCAATCAGGAACAGACCGGAGACAGCCCCCATTGGACGCGGTTTGCGGATATAAAGATTCAGGATGATGAACAGCACCACGCCTTCCAGCGCCAGCTCATAGAGCTGTGACATATGGCGCGGCAGGACGCCGTAGGTATCGAAAATGGACTGCCACTCAGGATGCGAAGGCAGCAGCGCGATATCCTCTGCGCGGGAGCCCGGGAACAGCATGGTAAACGGCACGCTCGGATCGACACGCCCCCACAGCTCACCGTTGATGAAATTGCCCAGACGCCCTGCGCCCAACCCAAACGGGATTAACGGCGCAATAAAATCAGCCACCTGGAAGAAGTTGCGTTTGGTGCGTCTGGCGAAGATCACCATCACGAGGATCACACCAATCAGTCCGCCGTGGAAGGACATACCGCCGTCCCAGACGCGGAACAGATAGAGCGGGTCGTTCAGGAATACCGGGAAATTATAGAACAGGACATAACCGATGCGACCTCCCAGGAATACGCCGAGGAAGCCGGCATAAAGCAGGTTTTCCACTTCGTTCTTCGTCCATCCACTGCCCGGACGACTGGCGCGACGGCCAGCAAGCCACATGGCAAAAACGAAGCCCACCAGGTACATCAGACCGTACCAGTGCAGCGCTACAGGTCCTATTGAGAAAATAACCGGATCGAATTCCGGAAAATGCAGATAACCACTGTTCATCTGTCACCACAAGATGTTGTTATTCCGCTGAAAGTGGACAGCGGGTGAATTGCATTCCCGCCGTTGGCAGGTGCTCCAAAGTTGCGAATCATAGCATAAGGCAGGCGCGGAGGATGCGCCTGAGATGTAAAAGATGTGTATAGGGGTTCATGCGCGCAGTTCTCCCTCACCCCATCCCTCTCCCTCAAGGGAGAGGGGTCGTCCGAGCAGTCATTATTTTGTGGGGATCAGCGGCCACCGCGGATCAAACCGCCCATGCCGCGTCGCTCCATAAACGCAGCCACCTGATGGCGCACTTCGGCTGCCAGCTGTGCTTCCAGGCTACGCGCGGCCAGTTCGCGCGCCTCATCTTGTTCGATGTGACGTAACAGGTATTTCACACGCGCAACGGAACGTCCGTTCATTGACAGGTGACGGAAACCGAGACCAATCAGGATCGCCACGCACATCGGATCGCCGGCCATTTCACCGCACAGGCGCAGGTCGATATTATGCTGCTCGGCTTCGCGGGCGATCATCGCCAGGGCACGAAGCATCGCCGGATGCAGGCTATCGTAGATGCTGGCAACACGCGTATTGTTGCGATCGACTGCCAGAATGTATTGCGTTAAGTCGTTGGTACCAACGGAGATAAAATCAACGCGGGTCGCCAGCTGCGGCAACATAAAGACCATCGAAGGCACTTCAAGCATCACGCCGATACGGGGTTTAGGGATCGCATAGCCGATCATCTCTTCCACTTCGCGCCCTGCACGTTCTATCAACCGCCGCGCTTCGTCGATCTCGTCAATACTGGTGACCATCGGCAGCAAAATGCTGAGATTCCCCGTGGCCGCGTTGGCACGCAGCATGGCACGAACCTGGATAAGGAAGATTTCCGGCTGATCGAGGGTTATGCGGATCCCACGCCAGCCGAGGCAGGGATTCTCTTCACTGATGGGCATATAGGGCAGTTGCTTATCCGCGCCGACGTCCAGGGTGCGCAACGTGACGGGTTTGTCATTAAACATCTGCAACATGCCCTGATACTGCGCCACCTGCTCCTCTTCTGACGGGAAGCCGCTTTGCAGCATAAACGGTATTTCAGTGCGGTAGAGGCCGATGCCATCGATGCGGCTGCCGAGCTTCTCTTCATGCTCGGGGCTTAAGCCAGCGTTGAGCATCACCTTCACCCGCTCACCGCCCTTGAGCTGCGCGGGCAGGTTGACGTCATCTTCCGCCAGCTTGCTTAATTCATTCTCTTCGCTGATAAGACGCTGGTACTCCTGAAGGAGAACCGGTTCAGGATCCACCAGCAACTCACCACGGTATCCGTCCACCACCAGCGTACGGCGATGCAGTACGGAGGGCTGAATATCCGCCCCCATCACGGTCGGAATACCGAGCGCGCGCACCATAATGGCGGCATGGGAGTTAGCAGCGCCATCGCGCACCACCACGCCCGCCAGCCTGTCCTGCGGTAATTCAGCCAGCGTCGTCGCTGAGAGTTCATCGGCCACCAGCACAAACCGGTTCGGCCAGGCGTTCGCCCCCTGAATAGTATCATCGAGGTGGAACAGCAGACGTTGCCCAAGCGCGCGTAAATCGCCGGCGCGCTCTTTCAGATAACCGTCAGTCAGCACCGCAAACTGCTCAGCAAATTTTTCAATGACCTTTTTAACCGCCCATTCTGCCACCGACCCTTTATCGACCTCGGCAAATAACTCACGACGCAAACGCGCATCGGAAAGCAGGTGTGAGTAGAGATCGAAAATAGCCGCCGTCTCTTTTTGCGCGCCAGCGGCAAAGCGTTTGCTGTAGCGACGAAACTCATTCGCCGCCTCTTCCAGCGCAGCGGTAAGCCGTTCGCGCTCAAGCGCTTCATCCAGCGTCGAGGCTTCGTAGACCTGCTCCATCAGCGGGAGCGTGGCATCCATCCAGCCTTCGGCAATCGCGACGCCCGGCGAGGCCGGAAGCGCGCGGATGCGGGTATGACGATACTGCCCAAAAAGGGCTGCCAGCTGAGACTGGGAGAGGATAGCAGCCATCTGCGTTGCCAGCGTGACGAGGAAAGACTCCTCGCTTTCGTCGTACTGCCGCAACTCTCGTTGCTGGACAACAAGCACGCCAAGCAGTTGGCGGCGCTGAATAATAGGCACGCCAAGGAAAGCGCGGAACCGCTCCTCTTTGACGGAAGGGATATATTTGAAGCTGGGGTGTTTTTGCGCATCGGCAAGGTTGATTGGCTCCGCCAGTCGCCCGACCAGGCCAACAATACCTTCATCAAACGCGAGCGTGACGGTGCGTCCCCGTGGTTTTTTTAAACCGCGGGTTGCCATCAGGTAGTAGCAACGTCGGTCATGATCGGCCAGGTAGACCGAACAGACCTCGGTTTCCATCGCAAGACAGATGTCCGTCACCAGAATATTCAGCGCCTCGTTGAGGCGAGGCGCACTGGCAACCTTTTCAACTATTTCTCGCAAGCGGGTGAGCATGATTTGCGTAGCTTAACCTCTTTTACGTCGCCAGGCAGGTGCGCTCTGTGGCTTCGGAGGCGTCTCCTGAAGCTGCATCACGACACTTGCGAACTCTTTCATCACCCTACGATATACATCGCGCTTAAATGACACGACCTGACGAACCGGATACCAGTAGCTTACCCAGCGCCAGCCATCAAACTCTGGCGTGCTGCTGGTTTGCATATTGATATCTGAATCGTTGCCCACCAACTGCAAAAGAAACCACTTCTGTTTCTGGCCGATACAAACCGGCTTTGTGTCCCAACGCACCAAACGTTTCGGTAACTTGTAACGCAACCAGTTGCGGGTCGAAGCCAGAATACGAACATCTTTTCGGCTTAAACCAACCTCTTCAAACAGCTCCCGGTACATCGCTTGTTCTGGGGACTCTCCAGGATTGATCCCGCCTTGCGGGAACTGCCAGGAGTGCTGACCATATCGCCGGGCCCACATCACCTGGCCCTGACGATTACAAATTACTATTCCTACGTTTGGGCGGTAGCCATCGTCATCAATCACCGGACTACCCCAAACTAAATCTGATATATGAATGATTGTTTCACACTACAGGGAGGCGGTAAACCACTCTCTTACAGGCCTGCAACCTAATAACATTTGAATAACTCACAATTTAGTGAGGAGTTATAAACAGATGCGGGCGACAGAGACCATTTTTATTCACCTTTTCTGTGGATATAGTTGTGAAGAAGTGCGGAATTACCGATGAACAACCTTGTAACCCGACGAAACGCCAATTTACCCTGCCAATAATAAATCATTTAAATTCATAATATTAGATTGGAATTAAGGGTACCAGAGGCGATTAACGTGACGATCGTCACATCAAAGATCCTCCTGCTGATGAAAGATCGAACAGCGTCGGTTTTATCCACAGATTGTGCCAATAAGTTAGGCACAATTTGTGTGAAAATTCGATTTTCATCGCACGTCAAGGCTGTAAATTGAAACAGTAGTGGCAGTTATTCCCAGTTATCCCATTTTTCTGTGGATAACATGGTGTAAGATCCTGTTTATTGTCAGTGACCAGAATTGCACAACCTGTTTTTTAGCCGCGGCGCGACGGACTATAGTCTAAAAAAGATTAAATAAATCATCCACATGGAATAGGTGCACAGAAAAAGGTAAACTCTGTCCACAAGGGATAAAATATCAGCTCATTTTTTAATCAAAAGGTTGTTAGCATGCATTCTCTCGCCCCACTGCTCTCCCCTCCCGTCAGTGAAGCCCAGTTGCTCCAGCAGGCACAACGTCTGGCAGGTTATTCACTGGGCGAGCTGGCCGTGATGGCGGGGTTGACGATACCCAACGATCTAAAGCGTGATAAGGGCTGGATCGGCGTGTTGCTGGAACGCTGGCTGGGCGCAAGCGCGGGCAGTAAACCCGAACAAGATTTTGCGGCGCTGGGGGTGGAACTGAAGACGATCCCCATCGATAGCCAGGGGCGGCCGCTGGAAACCACCTTTGTCTGCGTTGCGCCGCTCACGGGTAACAGCGGAGTGACCTGGGAAACCAGCCACGTCAGGCATAAGCTGAAGCGGGTGTTGTGGGTACCCGTTGAGGGCGACAGGCAGATCCCGCTGGCAGAGCGTCGCGTTGGCGCCCCGCTGCTCTGGAGTCCGAATGATGAAGAGGAGAGACTGCTTTCCCAGGACTGGGAAGAGCTGATGGACATGATTGTGCTGGGACAGGTTGAGCGGATCACCGCCCGGCATGGCGAAGTGCTGCAACTTCGTCCTAAAGCCGCCAATAGCAAAGCGCTCACTGAAGCGGTAGGCGCACAGGGCGAACCGATCCTCACGCTGCCGCGCGGTTTCTATCTTAAAAAGAATTTCACCGGGGCACTGCTGGCACGCCACTTCCTGTTGAAAACATAGTTTTTTACTAATTTTGCGCTCCGGCTAACATAATCTCCTCCTTTTTAAGATTTCCCCCCTTTCACCTGTCGTAATATCAGGTTATTACTACACTATGATTTGATACGAGCCAGGTGAGGATGAGAACGATGAAAAAATGGGCAGTAATTATCTCAGCAGTCGGTTTAGCGTTTGCGGTATCGGGTTGTAGCAGCGACTATGTCATGTCAACGAAAGATGGTCGTATGATCCTGACCGATGGCAAACCCGAAGTCGACGACGATACCGGTCTGGTGAGTTACCGCGATCGCGAAGGCAATCAAATGCAGATTAATCGCGACGAAGTCTCCCAGATCATCGAGCGCTAAACAGATAAAGGTCAGTAGCTTGCTGGCCTTTTTGATTTTTTCCTTCCCCTTTTGCCTTCCCTCTGCCATGTTTATATTCCTTTGTCGGGAGGTTCCTGACGCAGTCTGTATGTCTAAAAAAGGAAACCGGCTATGCATTATCATCGTATCCCCCACAGCGCTCTGGAGATCAGCCAACTGGGGTTGGGCACCATGACATTTGGTGAACAAAACAGCGAAGCCGATGCCCATGCACAACTCGATTACGCCGTCAGCCAGGGCATTAACCTGATTGACGTGGCGGAGATGTACCCCGTTCCTCCCCGCCCGGAAACACAAGGTCTTACTGAAACGTATGTCGGCAACTGGCTGGCGAAACGCGGCAATCGCGAAAAGCTGGTCATTGCCTCCAAAGTCAGCGGACCTTCCCGTAATAACGATGCCGGGATCCGCCCTAATCAGATCCTCGATCGCAAGAATATCCGTGCGGCGCTGGATGCAAGCCTCAAGCGCCTGCAAACCGACTATCTCGATCTTTATCAGGTGCACTGGCCGCAGCGTCCGACGAACTGCTTCGGTAAGCTTGGCTACACCTGGAACGAAAGTGCTCCGGCCGTTACCCTGCTGGAAACGCTGGAAGCGCTCACGGAGTGCCAGCGGGCGGGTAAGATCCGCTACATCGGCGTTTCCAACGAGACGGCGTTTGGCGTGATGCGCTATCTGCATCTGGCCGATAAACACGATCTGCCGCGCATCGTGACCATTCAGAACCCGTACAGCCTGCTGAACCGCAGTTATGAAGTGGGTCTGGCGGAGGTGACGCAGTACGAAGAGGTGGAGCTGCTCGCCTACTCCTGTCTGGGCTTCGGTACCCTGACGGGCAAATACCTGAACGGCGCGAAACCGGCTGGCGCGCGTAACACGCTTTTCAGCCGCTTCACCCGCTATAGCGGCGAGCAGACGCAAAAAGCCGTTGCGGCCTACGTGGATATCGCGAAACGCCACGGACTCGATCCGGCGCAGATGGCGCTGGCCTTCGTGCGTCGTCAGCCGTTTGTGGCGAGTACCCTGCTCGGCGCAACGACGATGGATCAGTTGAAAACCAATATTGAGAGTTTCAATCTGAACCTGAGTGAAGAGGTATTAGCGGAGATAGAAGCGGTGCATCAGGTTTATACCTACCCGGCACCGTAATAAAAGCAAAACGGCAACGCACGTTGCCGTTTTTAGGGTTTTCACCCTCTCTCTGTGGGAGAGGGCCGGGGTGAGGGCATCAGGCCGCACAATTCAACGACGACGCTGCCAGACCCACAGCCCGCTAATCGCCAGCGCGAACAGCGCGCCGAATCCTACCCCGATTGCCACAACCGGCGCACCTGCTTTTACCGCCAGCGAGTAAATCCCCAGCATCAGCAACATCGCCATGTTTTCGCCAAGGTTTTGCACCGCAATGGCGTTGCCCGCCCCCACGGTCTGTTTGCCGCGCTCCTGCAACAGCGCGTTTAGCGGCACCACAAAGAAACCGCCTAACATGCCGATCAGCAGCAGCAGGGCATAGGCAGGCAATAGAGCATGTTGCAGGGAGAAGAACAGAACGCCGACGCCAATCAGGATCCCCGCAGGCATGCAGCGCGCGACGGTTTCCAGCGTCACCAGTTTTGCCGCAGCCCCGGCCCCGACAACAATCCCGACGGCGACCATGGCATTCAGATAAGTCGGCGTGGCGTTGTCAGTAATGCCCAGCGCCACCGGCACCCACAGCACCAGCAGGAAACGCAGCGTAACGCCGGCCCCCCAGAACATGCTGGTGCCCATCAGCGAGAAGCGTGTTTCACCGTTACGCCACAGTACGCGGCAGGCGTTGAAGAAGCTGCCGGTCATGGGCCCGAAGCGCCAGGATTGCCCCGGACGCGCCACGGCCAGTTTGGGGATAAACAGGTTGGCGATCACCGCGCCACCGTACATCAGGGCGCAGATGCCAAGCGCGGCGAGCACATGCCAGTCTGCCAGTACGCCACCCGCCACCGAACCCAGCAGAATAGCCGCAATGGTGGAGGACTCCATCAGGCCGTTGGCCTTCACCAGCTTATCACCGGTGGTGAGCTCACCCAGAATGCCGTACTTCGCCGGGGAGTAGGCTGCCGCACCAATGCCCACCAGCGTGTAGCCGACGAAAGGATTGATACCAAAGCAGATACTTGCCGCGCCCAGAAGCTTAAGGCTGTTGGCAAACATCATGACACGACCTTTCGGGAAGCTGTCCGCCACCTGGCCGACAAACGGCGCAAATACGATGTAAGCACCCACAAACACCATCTGTAGGATCGGCTGGCTCCAGTCGGGATAAAACTCAGCTTTCAGCAATGCCAGCGTGGCAAACAGCAACGCGTTATCGCCGAACGCGGAAAGAAACTGGGCGGCGATAACCGCCATCATGCCTTTCGACCAGATTGAAGTGTTAGTGTGCACTGACTCACGCATTTTGCTGTTCTGCCTCTTCAACCATGCCCTTCAGGGTCACGAAATCGGGTTTACCGCTGCCCAGCACCGGTAACTGTTTGAGGTAACGAATATCGCGGGGGACCGCCAGCTCGGGGATACCGTGTTCGCGTGCATACCTGAGCAGCGCGTCACGCTTCAGTTCACCGTCTGTCGTGAAGAGCACCAGCGCCTCGCCTTTACTGGCATCACTTTTCACCACGGTCGCATGCATTTTCTCTGCTGAGACTGCGGTCGCCAGCGTCTCGACCATTTCAAGAGAGACCATTTCCCCGGCGATTTTGGCGAAGCGTTTTGCGCGTCCCTGGATCTGCACGAAGCCCTGATCGTCGAAGCGCACGATATCGCCCGTGTCGTACCAGCCCGTTTCAACCTCGCCATTGACGTTCTCAGCCGTCGGCGCCTCAAGCACCCCCGGGTTTTCCACACGCAAATAGCCGTTCATGACGTTCGGCCCTTTCAGCTGAAGACGTCCGCCGTCTTCAATACCCGGCACCGCCAGCAGACGCGCGTCCAGCCCCGGCAGAATGCGGCCAACCGTTCCGGGTTTTGCCGCCATCGGAACGTTGATGGAGACCACCGGCGCGCACTCCGTCACGCCATAGCCTTCCAGAATGCGCAGGCCAAACTTGTCCTGCCAGATTTGGCGCGTGCTGTCCTGGAGTTTTTCCGCCCCCGCCACCACGTAGCGCACGCGGAAGAAATCATACGGGTTGGCGAAGCGCGCGTAGTTTCCGAGGAAGGTGGACGTCCCGAACAGCACCGTGCAGTTACGGTCATAAACCAGTTCCGGCACAATGCGGTAGTGCAGCGGGCTTGGGTAGAGGAACACCTCGGCACCGGTCAGCAGCGGCGTAAAGAGCCCCACGGTCAGACCAAATGAGTGGAACAGCGGCAGCGCCGACATAAAGCGATCGTTGGCGGTAAAGTCAGCAATGGTTTTAATCTGTTCGACGTTCGCCAGAATGCTTTTGTGACTGTGAACCACACCTTTCGGGTTGCCTTCAGAGCCGGAGGTAAAGAGGATAATGGCATCATCCTCCGGCTGCTGCTTAACCTGCGCCAGACGCGGCATCAGCAGGTGCGCGAAAATCCACAGCTTGTCGGCGGTCGTGACGTCTGCTTTCAGATCTTCCAGGAACACCCAGCGCACCTGCGTCAGCTGTTCCGGCAGGTGCCACAGCTTGCCTTTATCCAGGAACTGGCGGGAGGTAAAGACGGTGTTGATTTGCGCCGCGGTAATCGCGCTGGAGAGCCCTTTCACGCCCGCCGTGTAGTTCATCATCGCCGGAATGCGGCCCCGGGAGACGGCACCAAAGATCACCGCCGCGCTGATACCCGCGTTTGGCAGCATCAGGCCGATCTTTTCACCCTGTTTGCTGTATTTTTCCAGGATACGCCCGACAAACAGCGTTTTGGTCAACAGCTTACGGTAGGTATCCGGCGTAAAGTTGATGTCTTCAATGCAGTTTTTCTTCGCACCGTAGCGATACTGGGCCGACAGCAACGATTCATACAGCGTCTCGCGCGGGCGAACGGCCATGCGCGCTTCCATCATAATCTGGTGCAGCATTTCCCCGGCGATTTTACGGCGGTCGCGCGCACGCGGCGCCTCGGGCATCGGCAGTGACGTCGGCGGTAATATATGCAGCGTAATTTTCGGGAACAGACGCTGCTTCACCAGCCCTTTCAGACGACTGAAAAAGGTCAGCTCAGCCCCGTCGATGCGTAGCGGCACGACGGTGGCCTGAGACTTCGCCGCGACAAAACCGGCCCCATCGTAAATTTTCATCAGGGAGCCCGTCACTGAAATCCGCCCTTCCGGGAAGATAACCACCGGACGCCCCTGCCCAATCAGACGCACCAGATGTTTAATCATCATCGGTTTGGTTGGATCGAGCGGGACAAAATCAATCAGCGGTTTGAGCCAGCGCATGTACCATTTTTCACTGATGGAGCTGTACACCGCGAAGACGGGCCGCACGGGCAAAAACAGCGCCAGCAATACGCCATCAAGAAAAGAGACGTGATTCGGTGTGATAAGAACACGCTCGCCATAGAGTGCCTGCGTATCGCCAGTCACGCGGATGCGAAACAGGACACGAAACAGTGTGCGGAAGAACCCAAAAAGCATTTCAACTCCCTTTGCCAGCCAGTGTGAAAGGTATAAATGGTGGCAGATTACACGAGAAGTAGTGAGGGAGCGATAGCAAAAACAGAGGCGAAAAAAAACCTGCGCATCCGCGCAGGTTGGTGCAAGAGAAGAGTACGAAAACGTACCAGGAATTCTCACCAATCAATACCTCTGGGATCTTGATTGTGGCCTCCGGCGACAGGCTTCGCCAGCGGGAAAACGCAAGGGAATGAGCCGAAGTGCAACCAGGTGTGAATATTCTCTTTTGCTGTTACAGGTTGAACTTACAGGCAAAAAAAAACCTGCGTAAAACGCAGGTTGGTGTAAATCGTGTTAATCAACCGAAGTTGATTCCACCTATCAATACCTCTGGGATCTCGACTCTAGCAATTCATAACGCATCGTTGCTAACGGACAATCGCAACAGCCTGAGGCAAAGTGTAACTAAAGGTTCAGATTACCATTATTCAGACATGACTGGCCGTGTAACGATTACACCGCGAGGGATGTTCTGCTTCACGTTTGCAGAGGACGCTCACCCGCTCCCCTTGAATGCGCGCCGCTTTTCCGCAACACTAGTTAGTGTGTAAACGCTTACCCCTATAAGAAGGTATTGAATGGCGACAATTAAGGATGTGGCTCGTCTGGCCGGTGTTTCCGTCGCGACCGTCTCCCGCGTAATCAACAACTCCCCTAAAGCGAGTGATGCATCGCGCCAGGCCGTGCAGGACGCCATGGAAAACCTGAATTATCACCCTAACGCCAACGCGCGCGCCCTTGCCCAGCAGTCGACAGAAACCATCGGGCTGGTGGTCGGGGATGTATCCGATCCGTTTTTCGGTGCGATGGTCAAAGCCGTAGAACAAGTCTCTTATCACACCGGAAATTTCCTGCTGATTGGTAATGGCTACCACAATGAACAGAAAGAGCGCCAGGCCATTGAGCAGCTGATCCGTCATCGCTGTGCGGCACTGGTGGTCCATGCCAAAATGA
This sequence comes from Enterobacter sp. BWH52, assembly GCF_001037565.1. NCBI lineage: Bacteria > Pseudomonadati > Pseudomonadota > Gammaproteobacteria > Enterobacterales > Enterobacteriaceae > Enterobacter > Enterobacter sp. BWH52. The sequence goes on from NZ_KQ089854.1 coordinate 3,728,550, forward strand.
TCCCCGACGCCGAGCTGATCCATCTGATGAAACAGATGCCGGGGATGGTGATTATCAACCGTATTATTCCCGGTTTTGAAACCCGCTGCGTGGCGCTCGACGACCGTTACGGCGCATGGCTCGCAACCCGTCACCTGATCCAGCAGGGCCATACCCGAATTGGTTATCTGTGCTCCAACCACCCAATTTCCGATGCGGAAGATCGCCTTCAGGGCTATTACGACGCGCTGCGCGAAGCCGGTCTGCCCTGCAACGATCGTCTTGTGGCGTACGGAGAACCGGATGAGAGTGGCGGCGAGCAGGCGATGACCGAGCTGCTGGGACGCGGGCGGAATTTCACCGCCGTGGCCAGCTATAACGACTCCATGGCCGCCGGCGCAATGGGCGTGCTGAATGATAACGGGATCGACGTCCCGGCAGAAATTTCGCTGATTGGCTTTGATGATGTGCTGGTGTCGCGCTACGTGCGCCCTCGCCTGACCACCGTGCGTTACCCGATTGTAACCATGGCAACGCAGGCGGCAGAACTGGCGTTAGCGCTGGCCGAGCATCGCCCGCCGCCGGAAATTACCCACCTGTTCAGCCCAACCTTAGTGCGCCGTCACTCGGTGGTATCGCCCGCGGAAGCCGTGAGCGAACAGCGATAGAGATGGACGGTTTTATCCGGGTATTCCAGCGCATCGCCGATGTAGTGCCAGCCGTAACGTTCGTAGAAGTCGCGGCAGGCAGACCAGAGATGAAGCTCGTGATACCCGGCGCGTCGCGCGTAGCCGATAACATGCTGCTGAAGTTTTCCCGCCAGCCCGTTTCCCCGGGCGGCTTCATCGACATACAGCGCAGCCAGCCAGGGGTGGAGATCCTGTCGGGAAATTAAATCGCAACGCCACAGCCCAACGGTGCCCAGCAGCTGGTCATCCTCAACGGCAATAAAGGTGAGCGGTAACTCGCCCGGCGTCAGGCTATGCTCGACAATGCTCTGGAAAAAGGCACGCGGCATACCTTCACCAAACGCGTACCAGATCCAGTCGATCACCTGCTGTGTAAACTGCGGCGCAGCGTGAAGCGGCAGTATATTCACACCAGCTTCCCCTGGAAAAGAGGGACCGATTCGAAGAGATAGCCGTCGAAATCGGGTGCGTCTTCGTCTGACAGCTCAAGCAGGCTCTTTTTGACGTTTTCAAGATGCTGGAACATCGCCTGCCACGCCCCCATCACGTCGCGGCGGCGGAGCGCAGCGAGAATGGTTTGCCTGTCGCCGAGCCATTTCAGCCGCCATGCGCGGCTGGCGATGTGGCCGTTGAATTGCTGCCACAGTGGGCTGCTGTCCATGTGATGCCAGACGCTTTCAACGGTCGCCAGCAGCATCTGGTTTTGTGTGGCCCCCGCCAGTACAAGGTGGAACATTTTGTTGTTGTCCTGGCTGCGATCGTCGGCGGCAATCGCCCGTTGCTCCTGCTCGATGATGCGGCGCAGGTTGTCGATATCCGCCCGCGTCGCCATTTTTGCGGCAAAGGCGGCAATGTTGCTTTCAAGCAGCTGACGCGCCTGGAGAATTTCAAACGGCCCCACGTCACTGTTCAGAAAACGCTCTTCCTCGTTTTCATGCTCCTCCGGAATGCGCATCACGTACACGCCAGACCCCTGGCGAATATCCACCGTCCCCTGAAGCTCAAGCATCAGCAGCGCCTCGCGCACAATAGTGCGGCTCACGCCATACGTCTCGGCGATGTTGCGCTCCGGCGGCAGACGCGATCCCACGGGATAATGCCCCTGGATAATCTGCGCCCGTAAATCCTCGCCAATCTCCTGGTACTGTTTTTTTTCCGGCAGGATGACAGCCTTATCCACGTTTTCACCTGTGTTTTTCAGTTAATGCGCGGGCCGGACGTCCTCCCGGCCAGTTTGTGCGCTATTTTACCAGAAGGCTTACTTCCATTCATCGTCAACACTGAGCGTCAGCACACGCTCATCGCGCAGCTGGCGGAACCAGGACGCCGATTTCTTTGCCCGCCGTGCGCGATGGTTTTCAAGGTCGATCTCAATAAGCCCGTAGCGGTTTTTGAACGCGTTCATCGGCGAGACGTTGTCGGTGAAGGCCCACAGCATATAACCGTGACAGTTTGCCCCCGCCTCCCGCGCCAGCAGCGTGTAATAAAGATGTTCGCTGATAAACGCGATGCGGTACGCGTCATCGATAATGCCGTCGCGATTGCGAAACTGCGCTTCGTTCTCCACACCCATCCCGCTTTCCGCTACAAACCAGTCAATGTTGCGATAGCCGTTTTTAATCCGCATCGCCATGTCGTAAATAATGCGCGGGAAGATCTCCCAGCCGCGGGAGGTGTTCATCCTCCGCCCCGGCAGCTCGAACGGCTCGTAGTAATACGCCGGGTGGAACGGCGTCTCCGGGTGCCAGGCGCGGGACGGGGCTTTGACGCGATGCGGGTAATAGAGGTTAATGCCCAGCTCGTCGACGGTGTTGTCGGCAATCAGCGCCAGCTCGTCAGCCGTGTAGTCCCACTGCACCTGATGCTGCGCCAGCAGGGTAAAGAGCGCCTGCGGATAGCGCCCGTGCACCAGTGGGTCGAGAAAGACGCGGTTGTAGAACAGATCGTACATCTCTGCCGCTCGCACGTCATGCGGTGCGCGCGAGCGTGGATAGGTCACTTCCGGGTTAAGAATACAACCCACTGAGCCGTCATACCCTTTCTCGCGAAACAGCTTCACCACTTTCGCCGTCGCCAGCACTTTATGGTGGTTCCACTGCATCCAGGTGCTGGTGTTCTGCTCATAGGGCCAGCGCAGTGCGTCAAGGTAGACGCGCGTCTGGACCACAATCGGCTCGTTGAAGGTAAACCAGCGGGTGACTTTGCCGTGAAAGCGCTCAAACACTTTTTCCGCATAGCGAACGAACAGCTCGACGACGTGCTTCGACGCCCAGCCGCCGTAGGTTTCCAGCAGCACGCCCGGCAATTCGTAGTGTTCCAGGCAGATCATCGGCTCAATGCCCTGACGGTGCATTTCATCGAACAGCGCGTCGTAATAGGCGGCGTACTCTTCATCTACGGTGGCGTTTTCATAGTCGGTCAAAAAGCGCGACCAGTTGATCGAGGTGCGATAGTGCGTCAGGCCCGCCTGCTTCATCAGCGCCACATCTTCACGGAAGCGATTAATAAAGTCGGTTGCCACCGCCGGGCCATAGCCGTTGTGCCAGACGTGACGATCGTTCTTGTACCAGAGATCGATCCACGAATCCTGCCCTGGCTTTTTGCCGCTCCAGCCCTCGGTCTGCCAGGCCGATGCCGCCGCGCCCAGCATAAAATCCTGCGGTATAGTTATCTGTTTTATGCTCATCCGGTCCTCATGCGTTATCGGTGGCTTGTTGCAGCGCGGCCTGCTCTGCGCGGCGTGAGGCAATTTTCACAAACGGCAGATAGATAATCACCGCGGTCACGATGCAGATAAACTGGGTGATCACCGCCCCCATGGAGCCCGCGGTTGACAGCCAGGCGTTGATCAGCGGCGGCGTGGTCCAGGGCACCATCACCACGGCTTTCCCGGCAAATCCGGTCACGGTGGCAAAGTAGCCAATCGAGCCCGTCACCAGCGGCGTGATGATGAACGGGATAGCCAGGATCGGGTTGAGCATGATTGGCATCCCGAAGATCACCGGCTCGTTGATGTTAAAAATACCCGGGCCGATGGAGAGCTTAGCGATCTCCTTCATCTCTTTACGTTTGGTGGCAATCATGACGGCGATCAGCAGGCCGATGGTCAGGCCGGAGCCGCCGATGCTCATATAGACGTCCCAGAACGGCATGGTGATGATGTTTGGCACCTCTTTGCCCTGCTCGAACGCGCTCATGTTAACGGTGATTGCCCCCAGCAACAGCGGCTCGCGGATCGGCTTGATCATCTGGTTGCCGTGAATACCAATCACCCAGAACAGCTGGGCGACAAACATCAACAGCAGGATCCCCGGCAGGCTTTGCACCACGCGCTCCAGCGGCTGTTGCACCACCTGGTAAACCGCGTCGTAGAGATACATGCCGGTAATCTGATGAAACACGAAGCCAAAGGTGGCGATGGCGGTGGTGGTGATAATGGCCGGGATCAGCGCAGAGAACGACGCGGCGACGTTCGGCGGCACCGTGTCCGGCATCCTGATTTTCAGCCCCTTGCGGTTTTCCAGCCAGCAGTAAATCTCCACTGACAGGATGGCGATAAACATGCCGAGGAACAGGCTGCGGGTATCGGAGAACTGGCGCAGCAGCACGTCTTTCACCACGTGCATCTCGCCGTCCACCAGCATTTCCACCGTGGTTGGCGTCACGCAGATAAAGCAGATCACCGCCAGCAGGCCGGGGAACAGGGACTTAATGCCGTTAATACGCCCCAGCTCAATGCCGATTAAAAACACCGCACCGATGTTGAGAAAGTTAAGCGTGGCATAGTTGAGCGCGCTGGTGATCGGCTTTAACGCCGCCAGAAACGACAGCGACTGAAAGCTCGCCAGGCCGTTTTTCGGATCCAGCACCATATTGGAGATCAGTACCGAGAACGCCCCCACAATGATGACCGGCATTAAGGTAATAAACGCAGACTTGATCGCCTGGATATAGCGATAGCTGTTGAACGTGGTGGCAAAACTGCCCAGAGCGTCGATCAGTTTTTCCTGAAATGCCATAGGGTAATACCTCAGTAAAAGGGCTTTTATTGAATAAGATGGACAGCCGGATACTATTGGTATGCCAAAAATAGCGCCCACAGGCGTTTTGTTCTGTGATTAAGCTCTCAATGAGGTAAGAGGTATTCCAGATTGCGATTTATCACCATTTTGGCATGCCAATGACAGGCATTTATCCCGCTGGCGAGGATCGTTACCGAAAAGCGTGATCGTTATGGGGTTTTGCCCTTCCCACGTCGCTTATGCGCCGGATGGTCTGTGTTAAACTGCAAACCATTACGTGGAAACAGGAATTTCGAATGGCAACAATGCTGGATGTCTCACTGCGTGCGGGCGTGTCGAAGGCCACCGTTTCGCGCGTGCTGAACGGCACAGGTCAGGTTAAAGAGAGCACGCGTCAGCAGGTATTTCGCGCGATGGAGGAGCTGGGCTATCGTCCGAACTTTCTCGCGCGTTCGCTGGCTAACCAGACCAGCAACAGCATTGGTCTTGTCGTCTCGACGTTCGACGGTTTTTACTTTGGTCGTTTGCTACAGCAGGCGTCACGGCAGACCGAAAAGCACGGAAAACAGCTGATTGTTACCGACGGTCACGACGCCCCTGAACAGGAAGAACAGGCGGTGCAGATGCTCGCCGACCGCAAGTGCGACGCCATCGTGCTGTACACGCGATACATGAGCGAAAAGACGATCCTGAAGCTGATCAACAGCGTGCAGACGCCGCTGGTGATCATTAACCGTGAAGTGAGCCAGGCGGCGGATCGCTGCGTCTTCTTTGAACAGCAGGACGCGGCCTTCAAAGCGGTGGATTACCTGATAAGCCAGGGTCATCGGGAGATCGCCTGTATCACCGTCCCGATCCACACCCCAACGGGTAAAGCGCGGCTGATGGGCTACCGTAAGGCGCTGGAGAAGCACGGTATTCGTCTCGACGAGCGGCGGATTAAATACGGCGATGCAGGCATGACGCGGGGTTACGAGCTGTGCAAGGAGCTGATTGCGGAAAAGACATCGTTCAGCGCCCTGTTTGCCTGTAATGATGATATGGCCCTGGGCGCCTCCAAAGCATTACACCAGGCCGGGCTGAAGATCCCGCAGGATATTTCGCTGTTTGGTTTTGACGATGCCCCCAGCGCAAAGTGGCTGGAGCCTGCCCTGTCGTCGGTATATTTGCCGATCGACAACATGATCGTCACGGCAATCGACCAGGCGATCCGGCTGGCAAAAAACCAGCCGGTTGAAGCGATCCCGCCGTTCACCGGCACGCTGGTTTTACGCGATTCGGTGACAACAGGGCCGTGGTTTTATCAGACCAGCTCTAACGCCAGCAGCTCCTGAATGGTCTGGCGACGGCGAATCAGCCGCGCCACGCCGTTATCAAACAGCACTTCCGGCAGCAGCGGGCGGCTATTGTAGTTGGAAGACATAGACGCCCCGTACGCACCGGTATCATGCAGCACCAGATAATCTCCCGGTTTTACCTCTGGCAGCGAACGGGTTTCGACTTTCCCGCCTTCCTGCTGAGTAAAGACGTCACCGGATTCACACAGCGGGCCGGCAACAACGGTCTCGATGCGCGGCGCGTTGACCAGATCGCGGCCATCGGCGGCAAGCGCGGTAATGTGATGATAGCTGCCGTACATGGACGGGCGCATCAGGTCGTTGAAGCCAGCATCAATCAGCACAAAGTGACGGCTTCCCATCTCCTTCACGCTCCGCACCTGCGCCACCAGCACGCCAGCTTCGGCGACCAGGAAACGACCCGGCTCAATCTCCAGCTTCACCGCATGGCCCAGATGGGCAGCGATCCTGTCACGCGCGGCGCTCCACAGGCCGTAATAGTGATCCGTGTCGATCGCCTCTTCTCCTTCGCGGTAAGGGATCGAAAGCCCTCCCCCGGCGGAGATCGCCTTCAGATCCTGACCAAAATCGATAACCTGACGCACCATTGCGCCACAGACCTGCTCAAGATGGCCATAATCCACGCCGGACCCGATATGCATGTGAATGCCCACCAGCTTGAGGTTGTAGCGTTGTAAAACCTCCAGCGCCGCAGGCATATCGGCATACCAGATCCCGTGTTTACTGTTTTCGCCCCCGGTGTTGGTTTTCTGACTGTGGCCGTGACCAAAGCCCGGGTTGACGCGCAGCCAGACGCGATGGCCAGGAGAGACCTGCCCAAGCTGTTCCAGCATATCCACCGAACCAGCATTGACCGGGATTTGCAGCTCGTGCACGCGCGCCAGCGTGGCGTCGTCTATCAGGTCAGCGGTGAAGACGATCGCGTCGCTGTCGGCTTTCGGATCAAACCCGGCCGCCAGCGCACGTTCGATCTCACCCAGCGATACGGAGTCAACCTTCACGCCCTGCTCGCGCATCAGGCGCAGAATATGAATATTGGAGCAGGCCTTCTGCGCAAAACGCACCACGTCAAACTGATGCAGCGCGGCGATCTTCTCGCGGACAATCTGCGCATCGTAAACCCACACCGGACAGCCGAATTCGGCAGGCAGGCGCAGCAGGTTATCGGCGTTTAAATCGGTTTCGGTCTGGTTGAGCGGGCGTGGCATGGTCGTCTCCGGAAATCTGTTTTTTATCATTACGCCATAGCCTGAAGAGAATAAAAAATATCGTTTTATCGTGAGTCTATGCAAAAATGATATGGAACACGCTCAGCCATCAGGTGCCCTATGCCCGCCGTTAACCTACGCCATATCGAGATTTTTCATGCGGTGATGACCACCGGCAATCTCACTGAAGCCGCGCACATGCTGCACACCTCGCAGCCGACGGTCAGCCGCGAGCTGGCGCGTTTTGAGAAAGTGCTGGGGCTGAAGCTGTTTGAACGCACCCGCGGCAGGCTGCATCCAACGGTGCAGGGTTTACGTCTGTTTGAGGAGGTTCAGCGCTCCTGGTACGGGCTGGACAGGATCGTGAGCGCGGCAGAGAGCCTGAGGGAGTTCCGCCAGGGCGAACTGTCCATCGTCTGCCTGCCGGTCTTTTCCCAGTCATTCCTGCCGGTACTGTTACAGCCGTTTCTGGCCCGCTATCCGGAGGTCAGCCTGACCATCGTGCCGCAGGAGTCGCCGCTGCTGGAGGAGTGGCTTTCGGCCCAGCGCCACGATCTGGGTCTGACTGAAACCCTCGTCACGCCAGCGGGAACGGAACGCACGGAGCTGCTGTCGCTGGATGAGGTCTGCGTGCTGCCTGCCAGCCACCCGCTTGCCCACAAAACCGTGCTGACACCGGCGGATTTTCACGGTGAGAACTATATCAGCCTGTCGCAGACCGACAGCTACCGGCAGCTTCTGGATGGCCTGTTTGCCGAACATCAGGTGAAGCGGCGGATGGTGATGGAAACGCACAGTGCGGCGTCAATTTGCGCGATGGTGCGCGCGGGCGTGGGTATTTCGGTGGTGAACCCGCTCACGGCCATGGACTACGCCAGCAGCGGCGTGGTTCTGCGCCGTTTTAGCGTTTCCGTTCCCTTTACCGTGAGCCTGATCCGCCCGCTGCACCGGCCCGCCTCAGCGCTGGTTGATGCCTTTAGTGAACATCTGATTGCGCACGCGCGTCAGGTGGCGCTTCGCTTACCTGACCTGCAAAAACCTTTATGACAGCATAAACTCCACCGCATCCGCGGCATGGATGGCGGCGGTATCGAAGACCGGTATCGGGCTTCGGTCTGCCGGCACCAGCAGACCGATTTCGGTACAGCCGAAGATGACCCCTTCCGCTCCCTGCTGCGCCAGTTTCTCTATCACGCTGACGTACCAGGCGCGCGAAGCTTCGCTGAAGGTGCCCAGACACAGCTCATCAAAAATAATCTGGTTAATGCGCGCCCGGTCAGCCTCCTCCGGGATCAGGCTTTCAATCCCGAACTGGCTGCTCAGCCGCCCGCGGTAAAAATCCTGTTCCATGGTGTAGCGCGTCCCCAGCAGCGCCACGCGCGTCATGCCGGCGGTACGTATGGCACGCCCGGTGGCATCCGCGATATGTAAGAACGGCAGCGAACAGCGGTCTTCAATGTGCGACGCCACCTTATGCATGGTGTTGGTACACAGCAGAATACCCTGCGCGCCCGCACGCTCCAGCCCGAGCGCGGCGTCCGCCAGTATCTGCCCCGCTTTGTCCCACTCCCCGCTCGACTGGCAGGCTTCTATTTCATGGAAATCCACGCTGTGCAGCAGCAGGCTGGCCGAATGCAGACCGCCCATACGCTGTTTAACGCCTTCATTAATCAGGCGGTAGTACGGGATCGTTGATTCCCAGCTCATGCCCCCTAACAGACCGATCGTTTTCATCTTTCCTCCTGTGCGTTTCACCCAGTGAAGCAAACTTGTGATCGCCTTTCCAGTTATTTGGCTAAACGTTTCCTTTTCTCGGCGGGTGAGATAAGTTAATTGAAACAATGTTTCATTACACAACAGGGCGAAAATATGTTTATTTTCCATAAAGAGACCACGCTTGAGGATCTGGGCAACGGCGTGACGCGTCGTATTCTGGCGCACGACGGCAGGATGATGGCGGTGGAAGTGAATTTCGAGGAAGGCGCGATTGGCCCGATGCATAACCACCCGCATGAGCAACTCACCTACGTTCTCTCGGGGGAATTTGAGTTCACCATTGGCGAGGAGAAGCATGTGGTGACCGCGGGCGACACCCTCTATAAAGCGCCGCACGTGATGCACGGCTGCGTTTGCCTGAAACCCGGCACCCTGCTGGATACCTTTACGCCGGTACGCGAAGATTTCCTGAAATAAAAAAAGGCGCTCAGTTGAGCGCCTTTTTTTATGTTATTCCGTTACCGGCTCAGGAAGTTGTTCCGGCAGCGGGTTGCGGGTGCTCATAGCCTCGCGCAGCAGCACGCTGCCACAGGCGAACAGTCCACCCAGAATACACGCCAGCAGCACGATGAGGGCTTTGCCCGGGCCATCTTTTTTCACCGGCATAGAAGGTGAAAGCTGGTATTTGAACGGCTCCAGGCTCACATCTTCGAAGGAGAGTTTTTGCAGCTGTGCCAGATAGTATTCGCGGTTCTGGAAATCGGCGTTCAGCTCAGAAACGTCCTTGAGATTTTTTTCAATCTGCAATTTCTGCGCAATCCCGTCCGCACCGAGGGCGACGGAATAATCCGGATCGTCTTTCACCGCCTGTCCATTGCTGTAAACCGGCTTTTTGATCCCAGCCGCGTTCGCCACTTCCAGCGAGTAGTTCAGGCGTTGCAGGTTGGTATTGTGGATATTGGTCAGACGGACCCGATCCAACTCCAGCTGCTGCTGTACCGTTTTGGTTCTCAGGATCAGCTGATCGCGAATGTTTTGCATGGTCTCCTGCTCGACGATGCGGGAGATGTACTGAATGTAACCATTCAACACTTTCTGCGCATCCTCTGCCGTTGGGGCTGTGAAGCTTAACGTCCAGGAGAGGTATGGTGCTTTATCGGCATTTTTTTCCTGCGTGTTATCAACAGCCTTCATCTTTTCGGCAATATTGACCACCGCGCGGTGCAGCTCCAGCGGGTCAACCTCAGCGCCATCGAGCTGAGCCATCACGTAAGGTGAGCTCTTCATGTACTCTTCAAGCAGAGACTGGGACTGAAACTTTTTGATAAACAGATTAAACACATCCGCACGGGTAATTTTCACGTCGACATCAAGCACCTGGAGCGCCACCATCATCTGGCGCAGCGAACTCCACTGCGTCTGTTCCGCGGGCGTAATGACCGCTTTACTGGTCCATTTTTGCGGTATCAGAAAGGCGATTGCCAGGCCGACCAGTGCAAATGCAAAGACAATGGTGATGATGCGTTTTTTTGCTGCCAGCAGGACGTCCAGCAGACCCAGAAGATCTATTTCTTTAGCGCTGACCGCCGGGGGAGCATAGTGAGGAAAATTGAGATCCGTATGTTTTTTGAAATCCATCGCTGACATAACTGTTCTTCTTTTAAGGATGCAGTGAAATTCTGCCTGACTGGTTCCGGTGTAACAAATCATACAAGAATGTAAGAATTATCTGAATGACGAATTGGTACATCTGTAGACCTGCTATCAGATCTGGTAGTTAGCCACGCTGCGTGACTATTGTTATTCCTGCTCCCCTTTTGCTTCATTATCTCTTCCTCATGGGCCGCGGCGAACGTCCGTGGAAAGTCAAAAATGCCACCTCCCTCACTATATTGAAACAGCGTTTCGACGCTGATCACATTTCCACCATTAAGCGAATGACGCAGAAATAAATCGCAATAATATAAAATAAAACGATGTTTTAGTATCCAAGAACACCGGTTCAGCTCTTTTGAAACCCGAAGCGCTTACACCACGACGAAAGACAAAAAAGCGTTAAAAAACAAACGTAGGTTTTGCCGTTACCAGACGTTGCACCCTGAATTTCAGCTCCCATGCCGCGCATCGCAGGCCTGGGAAAATGTAACAAAGCAGATTTCGTATTAAACCATTGATTGCCAGGTAGGTATGTATGAATGAAAACAAGCTGCTGGGGCTCGCATGGATATCACCCTATATCATCGGGCTGATACTCTTTACGGCATTCCCCTTCGTCTCATCGTTTTTCCTCAGCTTTACGGATTACGATTTGATGAGTCCGCCGGTGTTTAACGGCATCGAAAACTATCGCTACATGTTTACCGAAGACACGCTCTTCTGGAAATCCATGGGCGTGACCTTTGCCTATGTATTTTTAACCATCCCGCTAAAGCTCGCCTTTGCATTAGGAATTGCCTTTGTCCTGAACTTTAAATTACGCGGCATCGGCTTTTTCCGAACGGCCTACTATATTCCGTCGATCCTCGGCAGCTCCGTCGCCATTGCCGTATTGTGGCGCGCCTTATTTGCCATCGATGGCCTGCTGAACAGCTTTATCGGCGTTTTTGGCTTTGATCCGGTGAACTGGCTGGGCGAGCCGTCGCTGGCGCTGATGTCCGTTACCCTGCTGCGCGTCTGGCAGTTCGGTTCCGCGATGGTCATCTTCCTGGCCGCGCTGCAAAACGTACCGCAGTCCCAGTATGAAGCGGCAATGATCGATGGCGCATCGAAATGGCAGATGTTCATGAAGGTGACCGTGCCACTGATTACGCCGGTGATCTTCTTCAACTTCATCATGCAGACCACGCAGGCGTTCCAGGAATTTACCGGGCCGTACGTGATTACCGGCGGCGGGCCAACCTATTCGACCTATCTGTTCTCGCTCTACATCTACGACACCGCCTTTAAGTATTTCGATATGGGCTATGGCGCGGCGCTGGCGTGGATCCTGTTCCTGGTGGTGGCCGTCTTCGCCGGTATCGCCTTTAAGTCGTCGAAATACTGGGTGTTCTACTCCGCCGATAAAGGAGGCAAAAATGGCTGATATTCAACAACTCTCCACGGCAAGAAGCGTCGCCGAACGCGAAGTGGCCCGCACGCTGCGCAGAGAGAAAATCAACGCCTCCGTTCGCTATGTGATTCTGCTGGTTGTCGGCCTGCTGATGCTTTACCCGCTGGTGTGGATGTTCTCCGCGTCGTTCAAACCGAACCACGAGATCTTCACCACATTGAGCCTGTGGCCTGCCCACGCCACCTGGGATGGTTTCGTAAACGGCTGGAAAACCGGCACCGAGTACAACTTCGGCCATTACATGCTGAACACCTTTAAGTATGTGATCCCGAAAGTGATCCTGACCATTATCTCCTCCACCATCGTGGCGTACGGCTTTGCCCGCTTCGAGATCCCGTGGAAGAAGTTCTGGTTCGCCACGCTCATCACCACCATGCTGCTGCCCAGCACCGTGCTGCTGATCCCGCAGTACCTGATGTTCCGTGAAATGGGCATGCTCAACAGCTATATGCCGCTGTACCTGCCGCTGGCCTTCGCCACTCAGGGGTTCTTCGTCTTCATGCTGATCCAGTTCCTGCGCGGCGTCCCGCGTGACATGGAAGAGGCGGCGCAGATTGACGGCTGTAACTCCATTCAGGTGCTGTGGTACGTGGTAGTGCCGATCCTGAAACCGGCCATTATCTCCGTCGCCCTGTTCCAGTTCATGTGGTCCATGAACGACTTTATCGGGCCGCTGATTTACGTCTACAGCGTGGATAAATACCCCATCGCACTGGCGCTGAAAATGTCCATCGATGTCACCGAAGGCGCGCCGTGGAACGAAATTCTGGCAATGGCGAGCATCTCCATTCTGCCATCCATCATTGTCTTCTTCCTGGCACAGCGCTACTTCGTACAGGGCGTCACCAGCAGCGGAATTAAAGGTTAAGAGGGAAATACCATGGCTGAAGTTATTTTCAACAAGCTGGAAAAGGTCTACTCCAACGGCTTTAAAGCGGTACACGCTATCGATCTTAAAATTGCTGAAGGGGAATTCATGGTGATCGTCGGCCCATCCGGCTGCGCCAAATCCACGACCCTGCGCATGCTGGCGGGGCTCGAAACCATCAGCGGCGGCGAGGTGCGCATTGGCGACAAGATCGTGAACAACCTCGCGCCGAAAGAGCGCGGTATTGCAATGGTGTTCCAGAACTATGCCCTCTATCCGCACATGACGGTGCGCGAGAATCTGGCCTTTGGTCTCAAGCTGAGCAAACTGCCGAAAGATCAGATTGAGTCTCAGGTGAATGAAGCTGCCAAAATTCTTGAACTGGAAGAGCTGCTCGACCGCCTGCCGCGCCAGCTTTCCGGCGGCCAGGCGCAGCGCGTGGCGGTAGGCCGTGCGATTGTGAAAAAACCGGATGTATTCCTGTTCGATGAGCCGCTTTCAAACCTCGACGCCAAACTGCGCGCTTCGATGCGTATTCGTATTTCCGACCTGCACAAGCAGCTGAAGAAATCCGGAAAACCGGCGACCACCGTTTACGTGACACACGACCAGACCGAAGCGATGACCATGGGCGACCGCATCTGCGTGATGAAGCTCGGCCATATCATGCAGGTGGATACGCCGGACAACCTCTACCACAAGCCGAGGAACATGTTCGTGGCGGGCTTTATCGGCGCGCCGGAGATGAATATACGCAAAAGCGTGCTGGTCGAAAAAGCGGGCCAGCTGCACATCGCCATTGGCGATGAAACCATGCCGCTGAACGCGGAGAAGCAGGAGAAAGTCGCGGCCTACGCGGGTCAGGAGATTTACTACGGCGTGCGTCCGGAATTTGTGTCGCTCTCTGATGAGCCCTTCCCGAACGGCGGCTGTAGCGGGGAGATGGTGCGCGTTGAGAACATGGGCCACGAATTCTTTGTGTACCTGAAGGTCGCGGACTACGAACTGACCGCCAGAATCCCGTCCGATGAAGCTAAACCAATGATTGATAAGGGGCTTCATCGTAAGGTGTATTTCACGTTTGAGATGAACAAGTGTCATATTTTTGACGCAAAAACTGAACAGAACCTCTCTCTCTGATGGAGTGATAAAAATGAAAAAAGTGCTTTTAAGCGCAGCAATCTCCGCGACCCTGGGTCTTACCGCTTTGCCATCGATGGCGCAGAATGTGGATTTACGGATGTCCTGGTGGGGCGGCAACGGCCGTCACCAGGTCACCCTGAAAGCGCTGGAAGAGTTCCATAAGCAGAACCCGGACATCAACGTGAAAGCGGAATACACCGGCTGGGATGGTCACCTCTCCCGTCTGACCACCCAGATTGCGGGCGGCACCGAGCCGGACGTAATGCAGACGAACTGGAACTGGCTGCCGATCTTCTCGAAAACCGGTGACGGCTTCTACGATCTGAACAAGATGAAGGACGTGATTGACCTGTCGCAGTTCGATCCCAAAGAGCTGCAAACCACCACCGTGGACGGCAAGCTGAACGGCATTCCGATCTCGGTGACGGCGCGCGTGTTCTACTTCAATGACGAAACCTGGAAAAAAGCGGGTATTGCGTACCCGAAAACCTGGGACGAGCTGATGGCGGCCGGTAAAACCTTCGAGAGCAAGCTCGGCAAGCAATACTATCCGGTGATCCTGGAGCATCAGGATACGCTGGCGCTGCTGAATTCGTACATGATCCAGAAGTACAACATTCCTGCGGTGGATGAGAAAACCAAAAAGTTCAGCTACACAAAGGAACAGTGGGTAGAGTTTTTCCAGACCTACAAAAAGCTGATCGACAGCCACGTCATGCCGGACACCAAATACTATGCCTCGTTCGGTAAGAGCAACATGTATGAGATGAAGCCGTGGATCCAGGGTGAATGGGGCGGCACCTACATGTGGAACTCCACCATCAACAAATATTCCGACAACCTGAAGCCACCGGCGAAACTGGAGCTGGGCAACTACCCAATGCTGCCGGGCGCCACCGACGCAGGTCTGTTCTTCAAACCGGCGCAGATGCTGTCGATTGGTAAGACGACCAAAAACCCGGAGGCGGCAGCGAAGCTGATTAACTTCCTGCTCAACAGCAAAGAAGGGGTCGATACGCTGGGTCTTGAGCGCGGCGTGCCGCTGAGCAAAGTGGCGGTGCAGTATTTGACCGAAGACGGCACCATTAAAGAGGACGATCCTTCCGTGGCAGGCCTGCGTCTGGCGCAGTCGTTGCCGGCGAAACTCACCGTCTCGCCATACTTTGACGACCCACAGATTGTGGCGCAGTTCGGTACCTCTTTGCAGTATATCGACTACGGGCAGAAAACCGTGGAAGAGACGGCCGCTGACTTCCAGCGTCAGGCGGAGCGTATTTTGAGACGTGCGATGCGGTAAAAACAAAGCCGGGTGGCGCTTCGCTTACCCGGCCTACACGGTATCGTAGGCCCGGTAAGCGAAGCGCCACCGGGCAATGACATTACACGCCGATATTACGTAGTTTCTCCCCTTTCATCAGCTTGCGTTCAATATGCTCCAGGGTCACGCCTTTGGTTTCCGGGATCAGCCAGAACGTCACGCCGATAAACGCCACGTTCAGCACCGTATACAGCCAGAAGGTGCCTGCCGCGCCAATCGCATCCAGCAGCGTCAGGAAGGTCGCGCCAATGATCATATTCGACACCCAGTTGGTGGTGGTGGAACAGGTGATACCAAAGTCGCGGCATTTCAGCGGCTGAATTTCAGAGCACAGGATCCACACCACCGGTGCGGCGCTCATCGCGTAACCGGCGATGCACATCATGGTCATGCCAACGGAGAGCCAGGAGAGGCCGCTTGACGCCGTGCCGTTATCGAACTGCATCAGGCAGTAACCAAGGATCAAGGTGCCGAGCGCCATTACGCTAAAGCCAATTTTCAGGGCCGGTTTACGTCCGGCCTTATCGACGGTGAACACCGCGATAAAGGTGGCGAACATAAAGGTCAGCCCCACCACCAGCGTGGCGATCATCTGCTGTTCGGTGGTGGTAAAACCAGCCATTTTAAAGATGCGTGGGGCATAATACATGATGATGTTCATCCCCGTGAACTGCTGCATCGCCTGTAACAGCATGCCGAGGAACACCGCGCGGCGCACGTTGCGGTTCGCCTTAAACAGGGACCAGCCGCCCTGCTTCAGCTTCAGGCTTTCGCGGATTTCGTTCAGCTCTTCACGCGCTTTTTCGGACGTGTCGCGCAGCATGCGCAGCACCTCTTCCGCCTCCACGTGACGCCCTTTTTGCGCCAGCCAGCGCGGGCTGTTCGGCAGGAAAATGACTAACACAATCAGCAGCACCGCAGGCAGCGCCAGCACGCCAAGCATTGCCCGCCAGTTGCCGCTGTAGCTGAAGTACGTATCCGACAGGAACGCCAGCACGATACCGAGCGTCACCATCAGCTGGTACATGCTGATCATCTTCCCGCGCACGTTTTCGCTCGCCATTTCGGAGAGGTAAAGCGGCGCGGTGTAGGACGCGATACCTACCGCCACGCCCAGCAGCACGCGGGAAAGCAGCAACACTTCAACGTTGGTGGCAAACGCCGAACCAAGAGAGCCAGCAACAAACAGGATCGCCCCGACCATCAGGCTGTATTTGCGCCCGAGACGGAACGACAGCCAGCCGTTAAACAGTGCGCCGATGGCCGCACCCAGCATCATGCTGCTCACCACCCACTCTTGCAGGCGGTTGCTTAACGTAAAGTGGTCGGTAATAAAGGGCAGTGCGCCCGCGATAACGCCGATATCCAGACCAAACAGTAAACCGGCTACGGCGGCCGCAACAGAAACAAACTGGTTCATGCGTCGGGTATCGCGCAGCGCAGCGGGCATAAGGGTAGAGTCATTTACAGATGTCATTGTTTCCTGCCTCAACAGCGAAATTCGTTAAGTGAAATTACGAGATACCGGAAGAAAGTGTCAGGCCGGAAATGGTGAAGATATGGATTATTTCGCTACGACACACCGATCTGTGATGGACATTACAATTTCAAATCTGGATGGTTTAACCTTATTTTTGATTAATTAGTTAATATTTAAGCAATAAATGTGTGACACCCGTCATTTATTCCTTTTCAGTATGGATTTTTCATCTTTAAGGATATGGATAAAGCCAATTTTGACGCAAAAAAAACCTCTACCCGAGGGCAGAGGTTCTTTATTCGGGCTGACTTAACGTGCCAGCCAGCCGCCGTCTACGGCAACGGTGTAGCCGTTAATGTAGTCCGAAGCCGGGGACGCCAGGAATACAACCGGGCCCATCAGATCGCTCGGCAGACCCCAGCGACCCGCTGGAATACGCTCCAGGATTGCCGCGCTGCGCTCTTCATCCGCACGCAGCTGCTGGGTATTGTTGGTGGCCATGTAGCCCGGCGCAATCGCGTTGACGTTGATGTTGTGCTGCGCCCACTCGTTCGCCAGCAGGCGGGTCACGCCCATCACGGCACTCTTCGATGCGGTGTAAGACGGCACGCGGATGCCGCCCTGGAAAGAGAGCATGGAGGCAATATTAATGATCTTGCCACCTTTCCCCTGAGCAATGAAGTGCTTCGCAGCCGCCTGGGACATAAAGAACACGCTCTTGATGTTCAGATTCATCACGTCGTCCCAGTCCGTTTCGCTGAAGTTAATCGCGTCTTCACGACGGATCAGGCCGGCGTTGTTGACCAGAATATCGATATGCCCAAACTCCGCCACCGCGCGATCCAGCAGCTCAGGGATCGCATCGATTTTGCGCAGGTCCGCGGTCAGGCTCAGGAAACGGCGGCCCAGCGCGGTGACGCGCTCGATGGTTTCCGTTGGCTCAACGATGTTAATCCCGACGATATCGCAGCCCGCTTCCGCCAGACCTAACGCCATACCCTGCCCCAGCCCGGTGTCACAACCGGAAACCACAGCCACTTTACCTTGCAGAGAAAATGCATCCAGAATCATGTTTGTTCCTTAATCGTTCAGCGCCTGTCAGCAACAGGCAGATGTATGCTTAACTGCCTGCGACTAGCGCAGATCCTTAACAGCGACGTGGTCCATGTCATCAAAGACCTGGTTTTCACCGACCATCCCCCAGATAAAGGTATAGGCTTTCGTTCCCACGCCAGAGTGGATGGACCAGCTCGGCGAAATGACTGCCTGCTCGTTGTGCATAACGATATGGCGCGTCTCCTGCGGCTGTCCCATCATGTGGAACACGCAGGCGTCTTCATCCATGTTGAAATAGAAGTAGACTTCCATGCGGCGCTCGTGGGTATGGCACGGCATGGTGTTCCACAGGTTGCCCGGCGCAAGCTCGGTCAGCCCCATGCTGAGCTGGCAGGTTTCCAGCACATCCGGAACAAAATATTTGTTGATGGTGCGACGGTTGCTGGTGAGGTTATCGCCAAGGGTCACCGGGGCAACATCCGCTGGCGTGACTTTTTTGGTTGGATAAGTCGTATGAGCCGGGGCGCAGTTGTAGTAAAACTTCGCCGGTTTGCTGGCATCAATGCTGGCGAACACCACCTCTTTCGCGCCTTTGCCGACGTACAGCGCGTCGCGGTGACCAATTTCGTAGCACTGGCCATCGACGGTAATGGTGCCCGGCCCGCCGATGTTAATCACGCCCAGTTCACGGCGTTCGAGGAAGTAGCTCACGCCCAGCTGTTTGCCCACTTCACCGCCCACGGAGACGGTTTTCGCCACCGGCATAATCCCGCCCACAATAATGCGGTCAATATGGCTGTAGACCATGGTGTACTTGTCGGCTTCGAACACTTGCTCAACTAAAAACTCACTGCGCAGCCCCTGAGTATCCAGCATTTTAGCGTGCGCACTGTGGATGCTTTGTCTGACGTCCACGTAAACCTCCAGAATTGATCGTGCCCGAAGGCAAAGATAAATAACGAAACAACGTTCCGTTTTCGTGATGAACACATATTATCCCCTGACAACGGGGTTTTCAATTGCATTTAAAACAACGTTTCATTTTTTCTGCCTGTTTATGCCAGAAATGGAGTTTCGATCACGATAAATCTTTAAGACCCTCAATCTGGTTAATGAAAATGAGAAAGTGCGCTGTCAGTCACACATAATGAAACAACGTTTTGATAATTTATCACCTAGTTTTCAACCTACATTACGCGTTCAAAGGAGTGCATTATGGCTAAAGGTATGCGGGTCAAGCTGAACTATGAGGTCAGCCGCGATCCGGATACAGGCGTGGAAGTCACCCGCCTGACCCCACCGGAAGTAACCTGTCATCGCAACTACTTTTACCAGAAGTGCTTCTTTAACGATGGCAGCCACCTGCTGTTCGCCGGGGAGTTCGACGGTCACTGGAACTATTACCTGTTGGATCTGAAAAACGCCGAAGCGGTACAGTTGACCGAAGGCGCGGGCGATAATACCTTTGGCGGGTTCCTCTCTCCGGACGATAAATCCCTCTACTATGTGAAGAACGATCGCACCCTGCTGGAGGTGGATTTACAGACGCTGGCAGAGCGCGAAGTGTACCGCGTTCCGGAAGAGTGGGTCGGCTACGGCACCTGGGTCGCGAACAGCGACTGCACCAAACTGGTGGGTATTGAGATTGCCAGATGTGACTGGACGCCACTCAACGACTGGAAAATTTTCCACGACTTCTTCCACAAAGGGCCGCACTGCCGCCTGCTGCGCGTTGATCTGAAAACGGGTGAAAGCACCACCATTCATGACGAGAAGATCTGGCTGGGACATCCGATTTATCGTCCGTTCGATGACAATACCGTGGCCTTCTGTCATGAAGGGCCGCACGACCTGGTCGACGCCCGCATGTGGCTGGTCAACGAAGATGGCAGCAACGTGCGGAAAGTGAAAACGCACGCGGAAGGTGAAAGCTGTACACATGAATTTTGGGTGCCGGACGGGTCCGCGCTGATCTACGTCTCTTATCTGAAAGGTCAGCAAGGGCGTACCATCTCCCGCTTCAACCCGGACACCGGCGTGAATGAAGCGGTAATGAACATGCCCGCCTGTTCGCATCTGATGAGCAACGTTGACGGCAGCATGCTGGTTGGCGACGGTTCCGGTACGCCTGTTGACGTGAAAGACACCGGCGGCTACACCATTGATAACGATCCTTATCTGTATGCCTTTGACGTGGCGAAGAAATCTTATTACCGCATCGCCCGTCATGACACCTCATGGGCTACGGTGGCGAACAGCCGCCAGGTAACCCACCCGCATCCGTCCTTCACCCCGGACGAAAAAGCGGTGCTGTACAGTTCCGATAAAGACGGCAAACCGGCCCTCTATATCGCGAAACTCCCCGAGCAACCTGAAATGTTGCATGCCTGAATGAGTTAGTGTTTCTGTAACTGGCCTTGCCCTCCGATTCGGAGGGCTTTTTTTTGGGTGATTGCGCGGCGCTTTTTGCCGGGTGGCGCTTCGCTTACCCGGCCTACGAAAAAATGGATTGGAAAGAATGTGTAGGCCGGGTAAGCGTTAGCGCCACCCGGCGGTTTTTAGCGAAGGAACTGAATTATCAGAAGGAGTACGCCACACCTAAACGGAAACGGGTCTGGCGTTCGTCCGTGTCTTTAACCCCCACGTTCCCCACCTCCACATACGGTGCCCAGTTTTTATCCCATTTGTAGGCCAGCTTGGCGTTATATTCGTTGGAATAATCTTTATTATTATTTCGGGCCACGCCTTCAGAACTTTTCGCGTAAACATAGTTCAGCTCGGTACGCCAGTCACCTAATACCCAACCGACCCACGCATCGCCTCGGTTAACTTTATCATCGTCCTTATTTGAGCTTGACGGGTAGCGAGTATATTCGTAACGGTAACGCGCAGCCACGTAGAAGCCATTATCGAAGCTATATTGCACATGCAGATTCGGTTTATAAATGGTGCGACTGTCTGTGCTTTCAATCGTAAACGCAGGGGTCAGGGCGATATTGTCTGTCGCTTTCCAGCGCCAGCTAATCTGATCTTCGTGACCGTTCCCCACTACATCCGCGAATGGCTGATCTGCCTTGTCCCCGCCTGATTTCCACTTCGCCTCGACTGAAAAACCGAAGCCATTATCAAAGCGGTGCGAGACGGCAACACGGTCGGCATTCGAGCCGCTGTCAATATATTCGTGACGCAGATCGACGGTAACGGCGCTAGCCGCAAAAGAGGCACTAATAAGGGAAGCAAGGAGCAGAGATTTCTTAAACATGAAAAAACCCTCAATTAAAATAACGTTTCGTTTTTATGAAACCTGAGTTTATTTTTTATGCACCGTTATTTTAGTGACAAGGATCGAAATTATTTGTTTCATTTTTTTTGGCAAAGATCGACGTGAACCCCATCAACAAAAAAAGGGCATTAACCGTAAATTTCAGGGTGGAGATCACATTAAGCACTTCACAAAGCAAATAATTAACCGCGCAATAATTATTGCGGGCTTCAGAAAGAACGCAGAAGTGTTAAAAAAGGATTCTGCGGACACAAAAAAACCTCCCGTGGGAGGTTTTCTGTGCACAGAGAGGGGAAACTACCGTTCGATAGCCAGGGCCACCCCCTGCCCTCCGCCAATACAGAGCGTTGCGATCCCTTTTCGGGCGTTACGCTTTTTCATTTCGTGGACCAGCGACACCAGAATGCGGCAGCCGGAGGCGCCAATGGGATGACCCAGCGCAATTGCACCGCCGTTGACGTTGACCCGCAGCGGATCCCATTCCAGCATTTTCCCGACCGAGATCGCCTGTGCAGCAAAGGCTTCGTTGACCTCAATCAGATCCACATCGCTCAGCTCCCAGCCCGCCCGCTCCAGGCAGCGGCGCGTGGCATAGACCGGGGCGATCCCCATTAACGCAGGATCAACACCCACGCTGGCAAACGCTTTGATGCGCGCCAGCACCGGCAGCGCCAGCTCCTGGGCTTTGCTTTCACTCATCATCATCACCGCCGCCGCACCGTCGTTAATGGATGAGGCGTTGCCTGCCGTTACAGAACCGAGCGTTTCAAAGGCCGGATCGAGTTTTGCCAGCCCTTCTGCGCTGGCATCGGTGCGCGGCTGCTCGTCGGTATCGACGATGAGCGCTTCGCCGTTCTGGCGCTGGGTACTGACCGGGACAATTTCATCGCGAAAACGCCCGGAGTCGATCGCTGCACGCGCTTTTTGCTGTGAGCTGAGGGCATATGCATCCTGAAGCTCGCGGCTGATACCGTATTCCCGCGCCAGGTTTTCCGCCGTTACGCCCATATGGTAGTCGTTGAAGGCGTCCCACAGCCCGTCGTGAACCAGACTGTCAAGCAGCTGACTGTTCCCGAGCTGCGCGCCGGTCCGGCTGTCGGTCAGGACGTGCGGGGCGCGGCTCATATTCTCCTGCCCGCCGGCAATAACCACGTCCGCTTCACCGCACTGGATGGCCTGCGTCGCAAGATGGAGCGCTTTCAAACCTGAACCACAGACGTCGTTGATGGTAATTGCCGAAACGGTATTGGGCAGGCCGCCCTTCAGCGCTGCCTGGCGCGCAGGGTTTTGTCCCGCGCCAGCGGTCAGCACCTGGCCAAGGATCACCTCATCAATTTCATGTGCGGCAATCCCGCTGCGTTCCACCAGCGCTCTTACCACCACGCTGCCGAGATCAACCGCAGAGTGACGCGCAAGCGCTCCCTGAAAACAGCCGATAGCCGTACGTAACGCACCCACTATAACGACATCTTTCATCACGACCTCTGTGCAAAATGACATGACGATAGTAGAGGATTGTTATCAACAATTGACGCAAATGTTTAAAATTAGTGAGTTTAGTCACAGGATTATCGTGCGTCCTGCAAGTACTGGCGCAGCCAGCTTCCGGCGACGCCGGGTGGGGTTCGTTTGTTCCATACCAGATCGATGGCAATCGACCTCGGCCAGCCCGGCACGTTCAGCTGCACCAGCGATTTCGACGCGGCAAATTCGTCGACCAGCGCGCAGGGTAACGCGCACCAGCCAAAGCCCTGTACCGCCATACTCAGCAGTAACAGGTAATTCGGCGCAGACCAGACCGGCCCGCGCGCAAGGGGCGCTTCCCGTTCAAGATAGGTACTCAGCCGCAGCTCGCGCCAGCCATGCAGCTCGTCCGCCTGCGTCTCATGTTGCCCTGCCAGAGGATGTCCGGCAGAAACGTAAATAGCCATCCTTGTCTGCATAGGCAGACGGGTCGCGCCAATATCGGTCGGGTAGCTGTCGCGCGCTTCCGTCAGGCCAATTTGCGCCCGCTCCTTTTGCAGCAGATCGATCACGTCCTCCTCTTCCCCAATCAGGCACTCAAATTCCGTGTGCGGAAAACGCTGGTCGAACTGGCTCATCATCTGTTCCAGCACGGCCGGGTTAAGCGTATCGGAGAGAACAAAGGTAAAACGCGCCTCCGTTTGCGCCGTTAAGGATACGGCCAGCTCATCCAGGCGCGCGCTGGCGGCGAGTATCGACTGGACATAGCCCAGCACCTGTTCACCCTGGGCGGTCAACACCGGGTGACGCGCCGAGCGATCGAACAGCTCAAAGCCAAGGTCAGCTTCAAGGTTGGCGATGGAGGTGCTGATGGTGGACTGGCTTTTACGCAGCCGCCGTGCCGCAGCAGAAAACGAACCTGCGGCGACAGTTTCAACAAACGCGGTCAGTGCTTCGGGAGAATAACGCATGATGTATCTACTTTATCGATGGATACCATCTTTTATATATCACCTTAAACGATAAGAATAGACCGCATCAACGCCCATACTGGCGTCAATATGAGGTAAATATGCAACATCAGGATGCACTCCAACGTAAATTGCCGGAGCGGATCTTCCATGCCGTCTGTTTTGAAGGCATTGCTACGGCGATCCTCGCCCCGACGGCCGCGTGGCTAATGCAGCGCTCGGTGGTTGAGATGGGGGGTCTCACCATAATTCTGGCGACCACGGCAATGCTCTGGAACATTATCTATAACTTTGGCTTCGACCGTTTCTGGCCCGTCCAGCGGGTGAAGCGCACGGCGAAAGTGCGCGCCCTGCATGCGCTGGGTTTTGAATGCGGTTTTATTGTGATTGGCGTAACCATCGTTGCCGCCGTGCTGGGCGTGACGCTGCTCCAGGCCTTTACGCTGGAAATTGGTTTCTTCCTGTTCTTCCTGCCGTACACCATGCTCTACAATTGGGCGTACGACACCCTGCGGGAGAAAATCATCAAGCGCCGCCAGCAACGCCGCGCCCTGGCAAGCGAATAACCTTCCGGCCGGAGACCTGCTCCGGCCCACCCCTGCGAAGCAACGGCGACCTCAACGCATAATTATGGTAAATTGCACTCCTTTTTGTTCGTTTTATAGTTGATACGTTGCTCTAATGTCGAAAATTTGGTCAAAAGAAGAGACTCTCTGGAGTTTCGCCCTCTACGGCACTGCCGTGGGCGCAGGAACCCTGTTCTTGCCCATTCAGCTCGGCTCTGCTGGCGCGATTGTCCTGCTGATCACCGCCCTTGTGGCGTATCCCTTAACCTACTGGCCGCATAAAGCGCTGGCGCAATTTATTCTGTCGTCGAAGACGAAAGGCAACGAAGGGATCACCGGTGCCGTTTCCCATTACTACGGCAAAAAGATCGGCAACCTGATCACCACGCTCTATTTTGTGGCTTTCTTTGTGGTGGTTCTGATTTATGCGGTGGCGATAACTAACTCACTCACTGAACAGCTGGCGAAACGGATGACGGTGGATACCGGCATGCGGATGCTGGTGAGTTTTGGCGTGGTGCTGATTTTGAATCTGATCTTCCTGATGGGGCGGCACATCACCATTAAGGTGATGGGTTTCCTTGTTTTTCCGCTGATCGCCTATTTCCTGTTTGTCTCGCTGTATCTGACGGGCAGCTGGCAGCCGTCGCTTCTGACGAGCCAGATGGCCTTCGACCAGCATACGTTGCACCAGGTGTGGATTTCGATCCCGGTGATGGTTTTCGCTTTTAGCCATACTCCGATCATCTCGACTTTCGCCGTGGACCGTCGCGAGAAATACGGTGAAGAGGCGATGGGTAAATGCAAAAAAATCATGAAAGTGGCGTATCTGATCATCTGCCTCAGCGTGCTGTTCTTTGTGTTCAGCTGCCTGCTTTCGATTCCACCGTCGTATATCATGGCGGCAAAAGAGGAAGGGGTGACGATCCTGTCCGCGCTGTCGATGATGCCTTCGTCCCCGGCATGGCTGGGCATTTCCGGCATTATCGTGGCGATTATTGCGATGTCGAAATCGTTCCTCGGCACCTATTTTGGCGTGATTGAAGGGGCAACGGAAATTGTGAAATCGTCGCTGAATCAGGTGGGTGTGAAGAAAAGCCGCGCCTTTAACCGCGCGGTTTCGATTCTCGGCGTGTCGCTGATTACCTTTGCGGTCTGCTGCATCAACCCGAATGCGATCTCGATGATTTACGCCATCAGCGGTCCGCTTATCGCCATGATCCTGTTCATCATGCCGACGCTGTCGACGTACCTGATCCCGTCGTTAAAACCGTACCGCTCCATCGGTAACCTGCTGACGCTGATTGTGGGTGTGCTGTGTGTGTCGGTGATGTTTGTCGGTTGAGTGTGCTGCCCGGCGCAATGCCGGGCATCTGTTTTACGCCCGAATATCGTCATACTCCCGCGTATTATCAAACTCATGCTTCGCAAACGGACACAGCGGGATAATTTTACGGTTCTCCCCGCGCATCTTCTCTACCACCTTCGCCACCAGCTGCTTACCCACACCCTGCCCTTTCAGGCTTGGATCAACATCGGTGTGCTCAATGATGCTCAGATGCTCGCCGGTTGGGACAAAGACAATCTCCGCTACCTGATTGCCTTCGGCGTCGTTGACGTAAAACTTGTTATGGCCTTCAAGAATTTCCATGGTTCCTCACTTATTTTTGGCGGTACTTCAGCGCACCGCTCGGGCAGGTATCAATTACGCGCACAACCGTTTCTGCATCTACTTCATCCGGCGCGATCCATGGTTTACGCTTCAGGTCGAACAGCGCCGCGCTGCCGCGCACGCAGTTGCCCGAGTGTTTGCAGATCCCGGTGTTGAAGTAAACATCAATTTTCTCACCGGTGTAGGCCCGGTACCCCGCATCCAGTAGCTCCTGATCCATGATATTGCCTCTGTAATTATTGTGGTGACAAAAGAAGCATACCCTCAGCCGATCCGCCTGACCACGTCAAAAACGAGGTTTGGCCACCTTCTTTTCAACACGTTATTTCGCCAGGCACTTAAGATTATTCCGAATACAGAAGCACCCGTTGCGACGATATATTTTTGCGTTGTGTCAACTCTTGTAATAATTCACGCCACGTTCACATTAGGATTATTAGCTAAGCGAACTCCCAACATCCAGATTTATTTCTCCCTAACCAGTGGATTTACCGTCCGTTTTTAAAGTTCGTAACGAAGCGGTATTTCCTGAACACCTGCAAAATTACCGCAAAACAACCCAGACATGAAATTTGACTCTTCTCACATAACGACTAATGTTAATTCCTGAACGACAACTGATACGAATTACTTATCGTATCTCCTGACATAAACGCAACATGAGGGTTGATATATGGCAGAGCAACATCGTGGTGGTTCCGGTAATTTCGCTGAAGACCGTGAAAAGGCATCAGAAGCTGGACGTAAAGGCGGCCAGCACAGCGGCGGTAATTTCAAAAACGATCCGCAACGCGCATCTGAAGCGGGTAAGAAAGGGGGCCAGAACAGTCACGGCGGAGGCCGTAAATCTGATAACTCCTGATCTTATTTAAAGCTCTTATAAATATACCGAGAGCATGCTGCGGGCCCGTCGGCTCGCAGTACCTTCCCTTTATTTCACTGGAGCGAAAATATGAATATGAAAACTGTTGAAGATGTATTTATTCACCTGTTATCAGACACCTACAGCGCTGAGAAGCAGCTGACCCGCGCTCTAAGCAAGTTAGCTCGCGCCGCATCCAGCGAGAAGTTGAGTGCCGCGTTCACGGCCCACCTCGAAGAGACTCAGGGACAAATCGAGCGTATCGATCAGATTATTGAGCAGGAATCCGGCCTCAAACTGAAGCGCATGAAATGCGTTGCGATGGAAGGCTTAATTGAAGAAGCCAACGAAGTTATTGAGAGCACTGAGAAAAATGAAGTGCGTGACGCTGCATTAATTGCCGCAGCACAAAAAGTCGAGCATTACGAGATTGCCAGCTACGGCACCCTGGCCACCCTGGCTGAACAATTAGGCTATAAAAAAGCCGTTAAACTTCTTGCCGAAACGCTGGAAGAAGAAAAAGAAACCGATCTCAAATTAACCGATCTGGCTGTCGGCAATATTAATCAAAAAGCCCAGAAAGGATAAATATTAATTTGATGAGCATCAGCAACAAAAATTAACCAGATAATAAATCACAGGAGTTAATTATGAATCATGTAGAACACTACCATGATTGGCTACGCGATGCCCATGCGATGGAAAAGCAAGCCGAATCCATGCTGGAATCTATGGCCAGCCGTATTGATAATTATCCCGACTTACGTGCACGAATTGAACAACACGTTAATGAGACTAAACACCAAATTACCGTGCTGGAAGAAATTCTCGACCGCAATGATATTTCCCGTTCGGTCATAAAAGATTCCATGAGCAAAATGGCGGCGCTCGGCCAGTCCATTGGCGGCATGTTCCCTTCCGACGAAATTGTTAAAGGCTCCATCAGCGGCTACGTTTTTGAGCAGTTTGAAATTGCCTGCTACACCTCTCTGCTGGCTGCGGCCAAACAAGCGGGCGATACCGCCTCCATTCCTGCCATTGAGTCCATTCTGGAAGAAGAGCGCCAGATGGCTGACTGGCTGCTCCAGCATATTCCACAGACGACGGAACAGTTCCTGCTGCGCTCCGATGCGGACGGTGTTGAAGCGAAAAAATAACGAAAGAGGGAGAAACTATGTTTCGACACGTAAAACAGCTGCAATACACGGTACGCGTAGCCGAACCGAATCCGGGCCTGGCCAATCTTCTGCTTGAGCAGTTTGGCGGGCCACAGGGCGAACTTGCCGCGGCATGTCGTTACTTTACGCAAGGATTGAGCGACGACGATCCCGGTCGTAAAGATATGCTGATGGATATCGCGACCGAAGAATTAAGTCACCTGGAAATCATCGGCACCCTGGTGGGTATGCTGAATAAGGGTGCGAAAGGTGAACTGGCGGAAGGCGTTGAAAATGAAGCGGAATTGTACCGCTCCATGACCGAGAACGGCAACGACAGTCATATCACCTCCCTGCTCTACGGCGGTGGTACTCCACTGACCAACTCCGGGGGCGTACCATGGACGGCGGCGTATGTGGATACTATTGGCGAGCCCACCGCCGATCTGCGCTCTAACATTGCGGCCGAGGCGCGCGCCAAAATTATCTACGAACGGCTTATTAACGTAACGGACGATCCGGGTGTTAAAGATGCGCTGGCGTTTTTAATGACGCGTGAGGCAGCACACCAGCTCTCGTTTGAGAAGGCGCTCCAGTCGATCCGTAACAATTTCCCACCGGGTAAATTGCCACCAATCGAAGAGTACACCAACAAGTACTACAATATGTCTGAGGGGGGAGAAGTTCGCGGCAGCTGGAACAGCGATAAGCACTTCGACTACGTGGAATCTCCTCAGCCAGCGGTCGATGGCGGTGACGGCGGCGCAAGAGTAACGCTCACGACAGAGCAGGAAACGCTGGTCAAAGCGATGTGCGCACGTACGAAATCCGACCCTAACGCCGATCCGCTTACCGGTGCCGAGCTTGGCGCAGGTAAGAAAAAACCGTAACCGGTTTTGCCAGGCAGCCTGAGGCTGTCTGGCAATGCCTTGTGCGCTATCAGTTCCAGAGGTACGGAGCATGTTCGAGCTTGATGCGTTTCATCTGGCCAGGATACAGTTCGCCTTTACCGTCTCTTTTCATATTCTCTTCCCGGCGATCACCATCGGGCTTGCGAGCTATCTGGTGGTTCTCGAAGGCATGTGGCTTCGCACAAAAAATGATGTCTGGCGCTCGCTATACCATTTCTGGCTAAAAATTTTCGCCGTCAACTTTGGTATGGGCGTGGTTTCCGGGCTGGTGATGGCTTACCAGTTTGGGACTAACTGGAGCGGCTTTTCCCAGTTCGCGGGCAGCATAACCGGCCCTTTGCTCACCTATGAAGTCTTAACCGCCTTCTTCCTGGAAGCCGGTTTCTTAGGCGTGATGCTGTTCGGCTGGAACAAGGTTGGCCCCGGCCTGCACTTCTTTGCCACCTGCATGGTGGCGCTGGGCACGCTGATGTCCACCTTCTGGATCCTCGCCTCTAACAGCTGGATGCACACCCCGCAGGGCTTCAGTATTCAGAACGGTCAGGTCATTCCCGAAGACTGGCTGGCCATTATCTTTAACCCCTCATTCCCTTACCGACTGATCCATATGTCCATCGCCGCCTTCCTGTGCAGCGCCTTGTTTGTGGGCGCGTCCGGGGCATGGCATCTGCTGCGCGGTAACGATACGCCCGCGATCCGCAAGATGTTCTCCATGGCCATGTGGATGGCGCTGCTGGTCGCGCCCATTCAGGCCGTGGTTGGTGATATGCACGGGCTGAATACGCTTGAGCACCAGCCTGCCAAAATCGCCGCGATTGAAGGCCACTGGGAAAACCCGCCCGGCGAGGCCACCCCGCTGCTGTTGTTTGGCGTACCGGATATGGAAGAGGAACGCACCAAATACGGGCTTGAAATTCCCGCGCTCGGCAGCCTGATCCTGACGCACAGCCTGGATAAACAGGTCCCGGCGCTGAAGGATTTCCCGAAAGAGGACCGCCCTAACTCGCTCATCGTCTTCTGGTCCTTCCGCATTATGGTCGGCATGGGGCTGCTGATGATTACCCTTGGCGTACTGAGCGTCTGGCTGCGCTATCGCCGTCGACTCTATCACTCACGGCCATTCCACTGGTTTGCCCTCTGTATGGGGCCTGCCGGATTACTCGCGCTGCTCGCCGGGTGGGTCACCACCGAAGTGGGCCGCCAGCCGTGGGTCGTTTACGGCTATCTGCGCACGATAGATGCGGTGTCTCTGCACAGCACGTTGCAGATGAGCATCAGCCTGCTGGCCTTTATCGTGGTCTACTGTTCGGTATTTGGCGTGGGATATGTGTATCTCGCCCGGTTGATTAAAAAAGGTCCGCAGCCTGTGGGCACGCTAACGTCTAATACATCGGGCACCCCTGCCCGTCCGCTGTCCGCCGCCGAGTCTGTTCCGGAAGAGGAGAAGATCTGATGGGCGTCGATATCCCGGTCATCTGGTTTGCCATTATTGTCTTCGCCACGCTGATGTACATCATCATGGACGGTTTCGATCTCGGTATCGGCATGCTGTTCAGCTTTGTGGGTGATGCCAAAGAGCGCGACGTGATGGTGAACAGCGTCGCCCCGGTCTGGGACGGAAATGAAACCTGGCTGGTTCTCGGCGGCGCAGGGTTGTTCGGCGCGTTTCCGCTGGCCTACGCGGTAATAATCGATGCCCTGACCATCCCGCTGACGGCCATGCTGATCGGGCTTATTTTCCGCGGCGTGGCATTTGAGTTTCGCTTTAAGGCGACCCCTTCCCACCGCAAATTCTGGGACTATTCTTTTGCTGGCGGTTCCCTGCTCGCAACCTTCAGCCAGGGGATCGTGGTTGGCGCGATGATCAACGGCTTTGACGTGGAAGGGCGTCGCTTTGTGGGCTCCTCGCTGGACTGGTTCACCCCGTTTAACCTGTTCTGCGGGCTGGGCTTAATTGTCGCCTATACCCTGCTGGCCACCACGTGGCTGATCATGAAAAGCGAAGGCGCGCTGCAAAACCGGATGCGCGAGCTGACCCGCCACGTTCTGCTGGCGCTGATTGCCGTCATTGCGGTGGTAAGTATCTGGACCCCGCTCGGCTGGCAGTTTGTCGCCGAACGCTGGTTTACTCTGCCTAACTTCTTCTGGTTCCTGCCGGTTCCGGTTCTTGTGGCGGTATTCAGCCTGTGGATCTGGCGGCTGACGCGTAATCCCGACAGCCATGCCCGTCCGTTCCTGTTAACGCTGGGCCTGATCTTCCTCGGCTTTAGCGGCCTGGGCATCAGCCTGTGGCCACACATAATTCCGCCGCACATCACCCTGTGGGAAGCCGCCGCGCCGCCTGCCAGCCAGCTGTTTATGCTGATCGGCACGCTGTTAATCATCCCGGTGATCCTGGTTTATACCGCCTGGAGCTATTACGTCTTCCGGGGCAAAGTGTCTGATACCGAAGGTTATCACTAAGGATTACTATGGCAGGCTGGCATACACGCGCCATTATTTACCAGATAGATACTGCCCTGTTTTACGATCTGAACGGCGATGGCTGTGGCGACATCGCCGGAATCGCCGCGAAGCTACGCTACATCCGCCGGATGGGCGCGACGGTTATCTGGATCACTCCGTTTTACCTCACGCCTTTTCTCGATGAAGGCTATGACGTGAGCGACCATTTGCAGGTCGATCCCCGCTTCGGCAAGCTCAACGATATCATCGCCTTTATTGAACAGGCGCGGGAGCTGGGGATGCAGGTCATTATTGAGCTGCTGATCCAGCATACCTCGGATGCGCATCCCTGGTTTCAACAGGCCCGCCGCAACCCTCAATCACCCTATCGTGACTATTACCTGTGGTCCGACACGGACGACGACGATACGCCGCCGATGTTCCCCGGCGTGGAGAAGAGTATCTGGACATGGGACGACGAGGCGGGGCAATACTATCGGCATATGTTTTATCACCACGAGCCGGATCTCAATCTGGCCTCCCCTGCGGTGCTGAAGGAGGTTGAGAACATCATCATCTTCTGGCTAAAGCTCGGGGTGTCGGGCTTTCGCCTGGATGCGGCGTCGCACCTGACAAAACAGGCCGGACGTGGGGATGAAAAACGCGGCCTGTGGATCCTGGAGCATCTGCGCCGTCTTATCGAGCAGCGTAACCCGGATGCGATCCTGCTCGGCGAAGTCGACGTGGAGGTCGAGGCCTACAAAGATTATTTTGGTCAGAACGACCGGCTCAACCTGGTGCTGAATTTCTGGCTCAATAAGTACTTCTACGTCAGCCTTGCGGAGAAAAGCGCACGACCGCTGCGCAACGCGGTGAAGAAGATGATTGTGCCGCCTGACTCCTGCTGCTTCGCCAACTGGCTGCGCAATCATGATGAGCTGGATCTGGAAGGGATAGGAAAAAAAGCGAAGCAGACCGTCATTGATGCCTTTGCCCCTGACGAAGAAATGAGTGTGTATCAGCGAGGTATCCGCCGCCGTCTGGCGCCGATGCTTAATGGCGATCGTAAGCGGCTGGCCTTTTGCCATGCGGTCTTGTTTTCGCTGCCGGGCGTACCGGTCATGCGCTACGGGGATGAGATTGGCATGGGAGATGATTTGGAACTGGAGGAGCGTTACGCCGTACGCACCCCGATGCAGTGGGCCGGATCGCAAGGCGGCGGTTTCTCAGACGCCGACCCGGAAACTTTTATCGCCCCGATGATTGACCGCGGCCCGTACCGCTATCAAAAAATCAACGTGGCGGATTCGCTGTTGCACCGCAACTCACTCCTGCACTGCATTATCGATATCGCCAATACGCGCTCGGAGTTCCCTGAGATCGGCGTCGCGCCGTTTCGTCTTATTAATATCGACAGCGATGCGGTGCTGGGGATCTATTACGAAACCGACACGCGCAGCATTCTGACCTTCGTTAACTTTAGCGATAAGCCCGTTAATTTTACCGCCAGAGGGATCCGGCATGCGACCTGGACCGCCTGCCTGGCGGACAAACGCTACAACGACGCGCTGGTGTGCGGCAAAACCGTCGCGCTTAACCTCAGCGGCTATGGGTACCGCTGGTTCTGGACCGATCGTACCGCACTGCGCTGATTATCGTCTCCGCGAGAGCAGAAGACGCGCCACGATCGCACCCGTGACGGCGAGGGAGCCGAGCAGCACTTTCCCCGGCATGCCGGAGGTAACGCTGGTGGCGCGCTCTTTTGCTTCGTCGGTGAAGTGCCCGTGGATTTTATGCAGATCGTTAACCGGCTGATCCAGATAGTCCTGACGGTCATCCGCATTTAGTGTATCGGTCATCTGCCCTTCCCAGGCCTTTTTAACCATCAGCCGATCCAGAAAGCCGGGAAAAAGAAATTGCCCGACAATCGACTGGACGGTGCTGCTGCCCACCCACAGCTCCCGCACCGGTTTTTGCGCTACCTTGAAAATCGCGCTGGCAGCCACTTCCGGCTGAAACACGGGGGGAACCGGTCGCATCGCCCAGGCAAATGTATTCCTCGCCCACTCGAACTGCGGCGTATTGAGGCCCGGCATCTGTACCATTGCGATCTGCACCCGGCTGTTTTCATGCATCAGCTCGGTGCGCACGGCGTCGGTAAACCCGCGGATCGCGGCCTTCGCCCCGCAGTAGGCTGACTGCAAGGGAATGGAGCGGTAGGCCAGCGCGGAGCCAACCTGAATAATCGTTCCGCGATCGCGTGGGGTCATTAACTCCAGCGCGGCGCGGGTACCGTTAACATAGCCCAGATAGGTCACCTCGGTGACGCGGCGAAACTCCTCAGGCGACATGGTGCGAAACGGCGCCAGCATCCCGCCCATGGCGTTATTCACCCACACATCGATGGCTCCAAGCCGGTATTCAATCTCGTTAGCAGCATCGGTCACCGCCTTGCTGTCCGCCACGTCGGCCTGAACGGCACAGGCGTTGATCCCGAAACGGCGCAACTCCTCTTCTGTGGAGCGCAGGCTCTGCTCATCGCGGGCAATGATGCCCACATCGTAGCCCGCTTTGGCAAAGTGCAGCGCCGTGGCCTTCCCCACGCCCGCCGTACCGCCGGTAATAACGATGACAGCCATAGCCTTTCCCCTTGTTTCAGACGTTATCCCAGCCGGAGAGTATTTCGATCAGTTCAGACAAGGAATAACGCACCGCTTTATCCACCACATCCTGACATTCACCGGAAAACAGCACGGTGCGGGTTTCCGTCTGTCCGCGAATATTCCAGCCGAAGCAGACCGTACCGGCTGCGGTGCCATCGTCTCCGCCTTCCGGTCCCGCATAGCCGCTGATGGCAAGGCCAATATCCGCCTCGGCAATTTCGCGAATTTTAGCGGCCATCTCGGTCACCGTTTGTTCACTGACGGCGGTGAAGCGCTCAATGGTTTCGTGCCGCACGCCGAGGATCCTCTCCTTCGCCGCATCGCTGAACACCACCATGCCAACGTCATAAAATTCCGCCGTGTTCTCTTCGGCACAAAGCGCAACCGCGAGATTGCCGCCGGTACAGGACTCTGCGGTAGTTAACCGCAAACCTCTGTCCGTAAGCTGAGTGGCGAGCTTTTTCGTCAGCTCGCTGATGGTGTTGTTACTGTCGTGAATAAGATTGCTCATCGCGTTGCCCTTAATTTTCGTCAGGAATAATAGAAATATGACCATTACGCTCAAGAATAGCGTATTTTATCTCCTTCAATTCTGTAATACCGTGATTCTGGCGGGCTGATACCAATATATCATCACAGGATACATCGACCTTTTTCAGTTTATCGGCAAGGGGGACACCGTTCTCCACCAATATCACCGGCGTGCCATCAAGAATATTCTCAACAGTGGAAAAATATTTTTTCAGGAGGCCAAAAATAATATCCACCACCACCAGCGTTGTTATTGTAATCATCGCACCGGTGATGGAAAAATCTTCGCCAAGCAGCGCCTGCTGTGTCGCCTCACTGATAATTAAGAGCAAAATAAGGTCAAAACTGGTCATTTGTAACAGGGCGCGCCGCCCGGCAACTTTAAACACAATGACCAGAAACAGGTAAATTGCCAGGGCACGAAAAACCATGTCCATATTCGACTCCTAGGGGTAAATAAACTGCCAGAAACGGATATCTGGCTCGTTGTTTACGCGGATGCTGTTTGCCCACTTCCCTGCTTTTGACGGCGTGATGAATAATAGAACGGTAAATTTATCGGTCTGTTGTAAACGATCGTAGACGAGAAACAGGGTATTCCCCCGGCTGTACATGCTGTCCGGTTGTGGCCAGACGCTGCCGGGCTCATACGCGTCGCTGCTTTCGCTGGTCAGGCTGAGGGTATATTTGCTCTCAGACGTCACCGGAAACGTCAGCGCCATCCGCGATTCGGTCTGGCGGCGACCGAAGCGCTCATAGCTCAGGGTCAGGGATTTTGCATCGTTTGTTTTCTCCACGTCACTGACCACACCGCTTGAAAACAGCCCGGCAATTGCCGCCACGATAATAGCTAACAGCACAATAAAACCCACCTGACGAAATGCGTACTCAAACGTCAGTAAACGATAACTCTCTTTTATCCCAGGCACTTTTTCATTTTTTGGTTCCATGGCAGTCGTCACCGTTTCGCTTAATTGCCGAAATTTTTGATTTCTCTGTGAAAATGCTTTTAAGACTTATCACATTTGCCACATAAAGAAATAGCAACAATACTTAATAAGTCAAGACATCCAAAATGAAGGATATCAGATGAAATTATCAGTGATTTCAGCTTTGTTAATATTAATTATCCCTACTGCCTGGGCAGATAATAACGGCGGGTTACAAAAGGGTGACGCGCCGCCACCGCCGCATGCGCTGGACAGCGGTTATCGTGGTACCGATGATGCGCGCATTATGACCATTACTCAGGCGAAAGAGATGCATGATGGCGCCTCTATTTCACTGCGCGGCAATCTTATTGATGGCAATGGCGATAAATACGTATTCCAGGATAAAACCGGGAAAATCGACGTTATTATCCCGAAAGCCGTATTTGACGACAGAACCGTGGAACCTGACAACATGATCAGTATTAGCGGCTCGCTCGATAAAAAATCATCCCCACCCGTAGTCCGGGTCAGCCACTTGCAAAAATAATTCAGCGAAGCGTTAACGCTGTAACTATCCATCAAATCTCACCCCTAACAAGGAGTTAGCTATGAGTGATAATGAACAACGTACGAACGCTTACCCAACGCCACCTTTCCCGGAGCAACCCCAGACGCCGCCGGGCCTGTCCTCAGAAATGGAACCCGTACCCGACCACGGCGAGAAGAGCTACAAAGGGCATGGACGTCTTGCCGGTAAGAAGGCGCTAATTACCGGGGGCGATTCCGGCATCGGACGCGCGGTAGCCATTGCCTATGCCCGCGAAGGGGCAGATGTCGCCATTAACTATTTGCCGGAAGAGGAAGAAGACGCAGCGGAAGTCATCGCCCTGATTAAAGCGGAAGGACGGAACGCCGTCGCGCTTCCGGGCGATGTGCGCGACGAAACTTTTTGTCAGAACCTGGTGGAGCAGGCCGTCTCAAAACTGGGCGGGCTGGATATCCTAGTGAATAACGCAGGCCGCCAGCAGTATCGTGAGTCGCTGGAAGAACTGACTACGGAAGATTTTGACGCGACCTTTAAGACCAACGTCTATGCGCCTTTCTGGATCACAAAGGCGGCGTTGCGCCACATGAAAGCTCCCGCTTCCATCATTAACACCTCCTCCGTTCAGGCGGTTAAACCGAGCGCCGTACTGCTTGACTATGCGCAGACCAAAGCCTGTCTCGCGGTGTTTACCAAAGCGCTGGCGAAACAGCTGGGTCCGAAAGGGATCCGCGTGAACGCGGTAGCGCCCGGACCTTACTGGACCGTGCTCCAGCCCAGCGGTGGGCAGCCACAGGAAAAAGTGAAACATTTTGGCGAGAGTACCCCTCTGGGACGCCCGGGACAGCCCGTGGAGATCGCACCGCTGTATGTCACTCTGGCCTCGGATGAGTGTTCATACACCTCCGGGCAGGTCTGGTGTTCAGACGGCGGCGACGGCGTCATTTGACGAAAAAGGCTGCGAAAGCAGCCTTTTTTACTTTTAAGGGGTGACGACAGGAAACCAGAAGCCGAAGCTCTCCATGCAGCGCAGCATTTCGTTCACCTTCGCGGCGTTGCCGACGATCGTCACCTCTCCTGCCTGTTGCGCCTTTTTCAGCGTGGTTTCCTTAAGGATGATTTTGTTCAGCGTTTCGCGGCTGAGCGTAATGGTTGCATCCGGATCTTCTGCCTAAGCGTTGGCGCTATGGTTCAGCACGCCATTTTCCAGCTCCAGCTTATACCTGCCGCCCTCGCGGCCTAAATCAACGTTAAAAATGCCTCTGGCATTCGCCGCTCTGACGCCGTTAAGGTGAACGCCGAGGTAGTCAAAAATCATCTCAGTTGACATGGCACGGACCGCATCCGGGCTGGCGGTTTTGGGCGTCGGCTTTATCTTCACGCCGTTACGCAACTCTTGCGCACCGGTGAGGTAGGCGTTACGCCACGGCCCTGACTCCGCATGGTATCCCAGCTGTTCAAACGCGTCCGCTTCCAGTTCGCGCGCTGCCTTATTATTCGGATCGGCATAAACGACTTTACTGACCACCTGAGCCACCCAGCGATAATTCCCCCGGGCATAATCGACACGAGCTTTTTCAAGGATCGCGCGGGCTCCGCCCATGTAATCGACATACTTTTTCGCCGCCTCGACCGGAGGCAGTTCATCGAGCGTCGCCGGATTGCCGTCGAACCAGCCAAGATAGTAGACATAGGTGGCTTTGACGTTGTTGCTTACCGAGCCGTAATAGCCACGGCCTGCCCAGGATTTAGCCAGTCCGTAAGGCAGGGCGAAATTTGCGGCTATTTCATCCCTCGTCAGCCCCTTATTCGCCAGTCTGAGCGTCTGGTCGTTGATATAGCGGTAGATATCACGCTGGCTTTTCATCAGCTTCACCACTTTCTTATTACCCCATGTGGGCCAGTGGTGCTGCGCGATAATAATTTCCGCTTTATCCCCCCCAACGATCGAGAGCGTTATTGATGTATTTTGACCATGCCAGCGGATCGTGTATCTTCGACCCGCGCAGCGAATAAGTATTGTGCAGGGTGTGAGTGACGTTCTCTGCTGCTTCAATCAGTTTTTTCTCTTCCACATACCAGAGCATTTCAGACGGCGCTTCCGACCCCGGCGCCAGCATAAAATCATAGGTGAGACCGTCGATGATCTCTTTCTGCCCGTCTTTGGTAATGGCGTGAGTGGGCGCGATAAGCGTGACCGTCCCCGCTGAGGTGGTCGTCCCCAGACCCGCCCCTATCTGACCTTTTACATTGGCCTTTAACAGGTTTCCGTAGATATAACTGGCACGGCGGCTCATGGCATTTCCGGCCATGATATTTTCCGATACCGCCTCTTCCATAAAACCTGCTGGAGCATAGACTTTCACTTTGCCGGTCATCACTCCCGCTTCATCGACCACGCCACGCACGCCGCCATAATGATCGACATGACTATGGGTATAAATAACGGCAACAACCGGGCGTTTGCCACGATGTTGAACGTAAAGATCCATGCCCGCTTTGGCCGTTTCCGCAGACACCAGCGGATCGATAACCGTGATCCCCTCTTTGCCCTCTATAATCGTCATATTCGACAGATCGAGGTTGCGGATCTGGTAGACGCCTTCCGTGACCTCAAACAGACCGCCAATATTATTCAGCTGCGCCTGACGCCACAGGCTCGGGTTGACGGTATCCGGCGCTTTTTGCCCTTCTTTGATAAAAGCGTATTTCTGGGGGTTCCAGATAACGGCGCCTTTTTCGTCTTTAATCACCGCGGCTGGCAGCGGGGCAATAAAGCCTTTGTGCGCATTTCGGAAAACGGTCTTATCAAAGAAGGGCAGTTGACCATAAAGTGCATCATTCATCTCTTTCGTATGGGCAGTGGCTCCCTTCCCTTCCTTTTGTGCCAGGACAGGCAATGAGGTCAACGAGACTAATAGCAGACCAGCAACGGCCATCGCACTAACGAGAGTTTTAAATTTCATACTTCCTCGAGGAGTTATATTTACGCTGGCGGTACATGGGGGGAAAGGAGGCTATCACCAGGCTTATCTTTAACCTATGAAATTAACGTTTATAAATAAATAAGTTAATTCTTTCGTCGCTGCGGCCTTCAGGGATAATGCTGAGTCCAGTTATTTCCCCGGAGTGATTCGATGAAAAGCCTGCCGTTCTTTTTCGCTGTATTAACCCTCAGCACATTAACAGCCTGTAGTTCTCCCCAACCAGACAATGTTGAAAAAATTAATCATCTGCAAATTCCACTGGTGTTGCCGGGGGAAAAACCACCGCA
Source organism: Enterobacter sp. BWH52 (assembly GCF_001037565.1). Lineage (NCBI taxonomy): Bacteria > Pseudomonadati > Pseudomonadota > Gammaproteobacteria > Enterobacterales > Enterobacteriaceae > Enterobacter > Enterobacter sp. BWH52. Next base: position 3,767,771 of record NZ_KQ089854.1, read on the forward strand.
GGTACAGATATCGCATATCGCGTCTCTTTATCAGGAAAATAAACAGCAGATCGAGACCCTAACGCGCAGCGTAAAATCACAGTATCTACAGGACACCACCGCAAAAGAAATTTTTGTTGCGGACAGTGCCGTTCAACGCGTCTATGCCTCGCTGACCAAGCTGGAACAGCTAGATATGGTTAACCAGCAATACCTGAAAGATAATAATGTCACGGGCCTGCAAAATATTCATATCGTTCTTGAACCATTATTCACCAGCTGAAAACAAAAAAACCGGCAACTTAAGCAGCCGGGTTTTTATTAATGGGCATATCACGGACATCAGTCGTACTGACCAAAGCGATAGCTAAGCCCTGCGGTGACGGAACTCAGGTCGCTGCTCACGCCGATCTGGTTAACATTGCCCACGTTGCTTACCCACTGATACTCCAGGCGGCCCGCCCAGTTTTTATTGAAGGCGTATTCAGTACCCACGGCAGCAAGCGGGCGCACACCTGTTTCAAAACGATTGTGACCACTTACATCGGATTCAGCGCGATAGCCCATTGCGCCGGCACGGCCGTAAATATCCCAGTCATTGGTCAGGGCATAACTGGCCTTCAGAGACAGTTGCAGGCCCTGCGTCTTCATTTGCGCCCCTGCGCCATGCTGGCCTTTAATCTGCATGTTGCCTAAATAATCATAACCACCTTCTACCGCAAGCCATGGGGTAATCTGATAACCCGTATAAACACCCCCGCCGACATTATCATGGTCAAAATCGAAGTGATCGGAATGCGTGTTCTCAAACGCTTTTGAACCCATATTGGTATCAAAATAGTGAGACCAGCCGAATTTCGCCCCGCTATACCAGGTGCCCGCATCCGCGGCGGCGAAGGCGGAAGTGGCGGTAAATACATTAGCCACAATTAATGCGATAACTGTCTTTTTCATAAAAATACCGTTTACTTGATAAAGTTAAATCTGAGAAAGCAAACGATATAGAAAATTAACGGCAGCGTTAATTCCATTTCTGTTTAATTTTAAACTTCCGCTAGAATGATTCGGGTAAATGTCTGACTTCAAGCAGGTATCCGCCGCGCTTAAAGGAGATATATTCTCCCTGCTTAAGGGCGGATAATACATTGAGTATACTGCTGCGAGAGAGCAGCGTACGATCCTGAATATATTCCAGAATCGTGGTACGCAGACGCGTCTCTTCCGGGAGCAAAATCATTTCCTGAAGGTGGTTACGAATAACGGAATAGGTACGCTGCTGGAGTACCTGTGCATCACGAAATATTAAATAGGCCGTATGGTATGAAAGCAGCGCGGCGACATCCTCCCAGACGCCCTCGGCGCGAAACAACTCAGCCGCCTTGTCCGCATCAAGACGTAAAATAGTCGACTCCCTTTCCGCACGGAGAAGATGCCCCTGGGTAGGCTGGATCATCTCTGCGATACCAAACAAATGCGGCTCGTAAACGGTTACTACCACCAGTCCATCCGAGGCCCGCAGCAGGGATAACTCCCCTTCCAGAAAGAGGTACATCTGCTGTTTCCCCTTCCGTAACCAGGTGAGTCGCTTACGCGGAACAACGTGCACTTTCTCCGCTATCGGCTCAAGGATAGCGGTCAGTCGTTCGATGGATTTTTCGGGTCGAACAGGCGGTAAAATATGCATGGTACAACCTTCTGACATTCAATATCTGCCATTATAGACCATATATTTTAAGCGGTTAGCCGATCAAAACTGATAGCTGTAGTTGACGCTGGCAAACCAAAGATAAGGATGGTCGTAACTTCCGGCAAACGCCACCGGCGATTTCACATGCGACGACTGCATATGAAGATACGACACGGCAATACCAATATTGCTGGCCGGGGTGATCTGATACTGGGCCCCCGTGCCAAATCGCCACTCATCGCCGGTAGGTAAGGTTAAGGCCACATCGCTCTGGCTTTCATACGGCGAGCTGTCGAACGCCACACCGGCATTCAGTCGCCACTGAGGCGTTGGACGATACTGCACGCCCACCGCACCGTGCCACGTGTCCTTCAGGCGGCTGACGTTGTTCAGCTGCTGGTCCCCGACGACGATTTGCGGCGCGCCGAACTGGCTCCAGTCCTGCCAGCCGAGATCGCCCATAACCGACCACCGCGGGTTAATATCATGCACCAGACTGAGCATGATTTGCTGCGGCGCGCTGATCTGTGCCGACAACGGCAGGTCGTAGGTGCCGTTCTGTAGACGCGCGTTGCCGTCAATATTGAAGCTGAAGTCCGTTTCGCTGTTCCAGGTAATACCGGCTCGGGTCTGGTCAGTTAGCTGCATCAGCAGCCCAAGCCGATAGCTCATGGCCAGGTCTTCATCGCGTCGCTGGTAGTCATCATCGTTAACGCTGCGAGTCAGCGAGAAGTAACCGTAGTTAACGTTGGCGGACGCGCCAATCGAAAGACGGTCGTTAAGCTTATAGGCCAGCGAGGGGCTGAGCGTCATGGCTACCATGGTACTCTTTTTAATCAACCTGTCGCCCGCCCAGCTACCGTAGTCGATCCCCAGGCCGTAATTACCGTAAAGCCCGACCCCGGCATAAAGATTATCGGTCACCTTCTGGCTATAAAAGGCGCTGGCATTCGGGATGGTTTTCATCACATCGCCGGGGCTTTGATGGGCATCGTTATCCAGCTGGTTGTCGATGGAGCCATCCATAACCTGTAACCCACCGGTGACCATATGATCCGGTAAGCGCGTCATGCCAGCCGGGTTGGTCATAATTGTAGAGGCATCCTGCGCACGAGCCGCCTGCCCTGCTCCGGCAAGCGCGGTATCTTCGGTGCCGGCTTCATAAAAATAGAGGGCGCTGGCATGGGCACTGGAGGCAGCTAATACGCCAGCGCACAGGAGGAGTCGTGTTTTCATCTGTGGTCCGGGAAATAAAAAATTTGCCGACAGATATAACAGGGGCGATTGATTACGTAAAAAGAAAGAGGGTTTAATTTTAAATTATGCGCGGTTCAGCCCCTCTTAATATCTCTGACAATTCAGCGACGTCCGGAATACGACGCCGCTACGTCCTGCACCTGTAATACGCTCAGGTACAGGACGATAAAATCCAGCAACTTTTATACAGGTTTATTAGGACTTACTTATAATGCTCCAGATTGGTTTCCGGGCCCGTTCTGGCAATTTCCTGAGCTTTGCCGAAACTTTCAATCAGGCACTTATATTCCGGACAGACATGCTCTGCCAGGATCTCAGCAAAGCGAGAACCTTCCTCGCGGTTCCAGGTTCTCATTAATTCAGCGACAATGGCAAACGTATCGGTAGGGATCGCCCCCGCCTGAGCCACGCGCGCGATGGTGGTATCGGTCGCGATTTTGGACCAGTTCCCCGAGGCATCCACAACACAGTAAACCTTATACCCCTCCTGGACAGCGCTAACCGCAGGGAACGCCATGCAGACGCTGGTGAGCGTGCCGGCAATAATCAGGGTCTTTCTGCCCGTCTTTTCCACTTCCTTCACAAACGCCGGATTATCCCAGGTATTAATCTGCCCGGTGCGTGGAACATACACGGCATGGGGTGCATATTTGTGAATTTCCGGGATGAGCGGGCCATTGGGACCGTCAGGAACAGAGGCCGTGGTGATCACCGGGATATTTAAAAGCGTGGCAACTTTGGCTATCGCTGTCACATAATTACGAAGGTCTGGTACAGGCACATCACGTACCGTGTTGAATAAGCCACTCTGATGGTCGATGAGTAAAATTACAGCGTCATCAGTATCAATCATACCGTTTGTAGCAGCCATATTTCTTTCCTCATGATTTCTTTTACATTGCCGTCAACTCTCCCGGCTCCGCGATTTTACATGCACATGGTCAGGGTATAATGCATTGATAAATCATAATGAATAGTAGTTCGATCCGGTCTGAATACCGCATCATTTCAGGACAATTTCTGGCACGGTACGCTGAGCCATCGACGCTGACGGAAAGCCCTCGTGAGGAGAAAAAATCTTTACAATGCCGTTATGCGGCCATTCGTATTCGTTCGGCTGAAGGCAAGCGTTACTCACTACTGGGATCGCCCTTATCCTCCCGCATGGATTCGATAAACTCCCGTTGCTCCTCTGTGAGTTCAAGCTCATCCAGCAAGCGATCTAACTCTTCTTCAGGTGATTCCTTTTGGTTCTTTCTCTTCCCGGTAGCCATACTCACCCTTGAGTTATTAGGATTAATCTCAGGGTATCCAGGGTATAGGAAATGTGCAACTTAGCGTGTTATGCCATGGGTGATTCCTTGTTTAGCAAAAGAAGGCTTTTTACTACGAAAAGAGAGCTTTGTGCCTGTTGCAATAAAGCGAGGCAAATTGCAGCGTAAGCAAAGCGGTGTGACGCAGTGGCAACACCAGAATATTTCATGCAGATCCAGTGAAATTATTAGGCGGTTAATCGTTCCACTCAGCGGATCTATAATAGAGCCGGGGATATTTTAAGCAGGAGGAAGTAAACTGGGAGGATAAAGAGACGGGACACCCACGGGGGTGGGTTGTGAAAGTATTTCCTATGGTCTTCGACCTTATTGCACCTAAAATGACCAGACACATTTTGGGAAGGAGTCTTTAATGGATATTGCGTTGCTTAACAGGGGCTGGAACAGAACATGGTCAGATACCATGGTGAATCTAGAGGCCCGGAAACTCGTCGAAACAGCAAACCGGCTGTCAGCATTCTATTTGCAAGATGGTCTTACACGTATCAAGTTTGTCGAAGAGATAAAACAGGTTGTAGATAAAGAATTTGAAACAGCACGACGAGCTAAAACCGATGAAGAATGCATTGCATGCATCAAAAATCTGCGTGCTGAAACAGATAATCTACACGAACAAGAACGCCTGTAAAGAACCAGAGCCGCACAGCTTTACGCGACGGTCGAGTTTGTTAAGGAAAATAATAAAATCGTCGGTTATGTTATATCCGCCGTAAACGTGGTGCTATCAGGCGTGGTTCTCTTTGGTGGCTTTATGATGTTATCCACTATGGGGCCGATTGGTATGCTGGCTGGGGCAGTCCTGATTGCCGATGGAATGAACGGATTAACGAAAGAAGTGCTCAACTTTGATCAGCCAGAAGGACATAAACCCTCGCAAGGTATCATTGCTGACTCCGCGATGCATACGGCCCAGTTCATGGGATTTAATCCTAACAAGGGCTTGGCTCTCTATAATGGTGTTACTCTCGGTGCCAGTGTGTACAGCATTGTAGGACTCGCTCGAAAAACTGGAGCCTGGAGATTATTTCGCTGGCTTCCACACGATTACTATCGCAAAGTCAGCACAATGAGCACTCCTAAGCTAACAATGAAGATTGTCGGTTATGGTGTTAAAGCAAAAGTGATTTTCGATCTATTGACAACCGAAAATGGAACCAGTTAATCCTTGATAGTTTTTCGGTAACGCCAGGATTTATAGGAAATTACCGGCGGCTGCGCGAAGGACATAATGGCAACCCCAAAGATCATCGCCAGCCCCCATGCAACTGCTCTATCAGGTGAGCTGAAGACGATAAGTAGCAGTAGGATTAAGGCACACACAGCCACCACTCCCGCCAAGGTAACAAATCGCCTAGCGAGGTCATTTATGGCCTCTCCAAGCGTTCCTCCATATTTTTCAATGTTGCTTTTTATCTTCTGCAATTCGGGCTGCGTAAACCCTGAACGTAACAAAGCCTCATCAGTCACTTTCATATCGTCTCGTCCCTTATCTCCCAGAAGTGTTTTCCCAATCGCTGATTGTGCAAGCAATCATACTGATGAACTTTACAGCAATCCACATGATGTTTGTCCAATGAATCAGATTTCAGACAATAGAAGCCATAAAGCCCCGTTGGTGATACAGCAACAAGTGGAGCCGTTAGGCGACAACATCAGACTGTCAGAGGGATCACACCTTATCAGGATAACCGTGTACCCTTGCGGGAGCGTGGCTGAAACGCTGATAGATCCTACATGTCGTTTGTAGGTACGTTATCACCATAAACCTGTTTTCGGGAGTTATGCCAGATATGCGGCTTTTAGTTCGTTGTTGTGCTGTCGCGGTAAGAAACTGGAACCACCGCCAGCGTGGATGATATGTTTCCTTGAACTACAGACCCTGTCACGCGACGCCAGATACGGGCATAGAACATTGGGTAGTTTTAGTTGTACCTGCTAAAGCGGAGCAAAGTAACTAACTGATAAATTATAACTTGTTAATTTATGAGGAGACTGGAGCGGGCGAAGGGAATCGAACCCTCGTATAGAGCTTGGGAAGCTCTCGTTCTACCATTGAACTACGCCCGCTTTGAGGTGCGTAAGGCATTATAGACCTTACGCCTCTTCATACAAGCCTTTACCCCACTAAGTGGCGATTAAATAATCACTTAGCACTTCGGCTTACTGCCCTGCGCCGGAAGATAACGCTGCGGATCGATGGCTGTGGCCTTATAGCGGATCTGGAAGTGCAGCTTCACCGTATCCGTCCCGGTACTGCCCATAGTCGCAATCTTCTGCCCCGCCTTCACGTTCTGCCCGTTATTGACCAGCATCGTGTCGTTATGCGCATAAGCAGTAATGTAGTCCTCACCATGCTTAATCATGATCAGGTTACCGTATCCACGAAGCTGGTTACCGACATAGACCACCTTCCCGGCCCCTGAAGCGTAAACCGGTGTACCGCGTGCGGCAGCGATATCAATACCTTTATTGCCACCTTCCGAGAGCGAGTACGGCGCAACCACTTTTCCGCTTGCAGGCCAGATCCAGCAGCGCTGACCGACCGGCGGCCAGGATGATTTAGGCACCTGATAGGATGGCGTGACTTTGGCTGTTTTACGCGTTGAGGACTTTTTCCCTGAGGAAGAACCGCCGTTAACCTTGAGCTTCTGCCCTACCTCAATAGTATACGGTGGAGAAATATTATTCAGGCGCGCCAGTTCCTTCACGCTGGTTCCCGTGGCGCGTGAGATGCGGTAGAGCGTGTCCCCGCGCTTAACGGTATAGACTGCACCGGAATAACTGCCCATATCCGAAGATTTACTCCCCGAGCATCCTGCTACAAGTAGCGTCAGCGTCAGGCAGAAAACGGCAATGATCGGGTTTCTCGTCAGGCTTCCTGCAAACAAAACAGCTCCTCGGTCAGCGTGAATGGCGCACTATGATAGCAGCCCAAACTGATGCGGGTCATGCCCTTTTCCGCTCTGTGGGCCAAACCGTTCGCATAAGAATGCAGTATAATAATTCCGCTGATGGTGCTGAACCATTAAGCATTTTGGCACTGGAGCATCAATGAGTATTCAAGAACACGTTATTTTGGTAAATGACCAGGGAAAAGTGATTGGCACTCAGGAGAAGTACGCCGCGCACACGTCACACACCCCGCTACACCTGGCCTTCTCTTCATGGCTGTTTAACGCTAACGGAGAATGTCTGATCACCCGTCGCGCCTTAAGTAAAAAAGCCTGGCCCGGCGTATGGACCAACTCCGTTTGCGGTCATCCACAGGCCGACGAAGCGACAGAGCAGGCGATTATCCGCCGCTGCCGCTTTGAAGTCGGCGCCGAAATCACAGACATCACCCCCATTGCCCCGGAGTTCCGCTACCGTGAAGCCGACCCGTCAGGGATCGTTGAAAACGAAATCTGCCCGGTCTATGCCGCCCGCGTAACGAATACCCTCGCAATCAATGACGATGAAGTGATGGAGTATCAGTGGGTGGAGCTGGACGCGCTATTCCGCGCGCTGGACGCCACACCGTGGGCATTTAGCCCGTGGATGGTGCAAGAAGCGAACACTGCGCGTGAAAAACTCAGCGCCTTCGCGGCGCAATAAAAAAGCCCCGGCGATAAACGCACGGGGCTTTTTTTACGTCTTAACGGCTTATTTCACCGGACGCATCGCCGGGAACAGGATCACGTCGCGAATGGTGTGGCTGTTGGTGAACAGCATCACCATACGGTCGATACCAATACCCAGGCCAGCCGTCGGCGGCAGGCCGTGCTCCAGCGCGGTCACGTAGTCTTCGTCGAAGAACATCGCTTCGTCATCGCCTGCCGCTTTCGCGTTAACCTGATCCTGGAAGCGCTGCGCCTGATCTTCTGCATCGTTCAGCTCGCTAAAGCCGTTACCGATTTCGCGGCCCCCGATGAAGAATTCGAAGCGGTCAGTGATTTCCGGGTTCTCGTCATTACGACGCGCCAGCGGAGACACTTCCGCCGGGTATTCGGTGATGAAGGTAGGCTGAATCAGGTGCGCTTCGGCCACTTCTTCGAAGATCTCGGTGACGATACGGCCCAGACCCCAGCTCTTCTCAACCTTAATACCGATGCTTTCAGCGATCGCTTTCGCAGAGTCGAAGTTATCCAGATCCGCCATATTGGTTTCAGGACGGTATTTCTTGATCGCTTCGCGCATGGTCAGTTTTTCGAACGGCTTGCCGAAGTCGAACACCTCTTCACCGTAAGGTACCTGGGTGGTGCCCAGAATGTCCTGCGCCAGGGTGCGGAACAGGGATTCGGTCAGCTCGATCAGATCTTTGTAATCCGCATAGGCCATATAGAGTTCCATCATGGTGAACTCTGGGTTATGACGTACGGAGATACCTTCGTTACGGAAGTTACGGTTGATCTCAAACACGCGGTCAAAACCGCCGACCACCAGACGCTTCAGGTACAGTTCCGGCGCGATACGCAGGTACATGTCCAGGTCCAGGGCGTTGTGATGGGTGATGAACGGACGAGCGGAGGCTCCGCCTGGGATCACCTGCATCATCGGGGTTTCTACTTCCATAAAGTCGCGGTTAACCATGAACTGGCGAATGCCGGCCATGATCTGGGAGCGAATTTTGAAGGTCTTACGGGATTCATCGTTAGAGATGAGATCCAGGTAACGCTGACGATAGCGCGCTTCCTGATCCTGCAAACCGTGGAACTTGTCCGGCAGCGGGCGCAGGGCTTTGGTCAGAAGACGCAGCTCGGTGCAGTGGATAGACAGTTCACCGGTCTTGGTTTTGAACAGTTTACCTTTAGCGCCCAGGATGTCGCCCAGGTCCCACTTCTTGAACTGCTCGTTGTAGATGCCTTCCGGCAGGTCGTCACGAGAGACGTACAGCTGAATGCGGCCGCCAACGTCCTGTAAGGTCACGAAGGACGCTTTACCCATGATACGACGGGTCATCATGCGGCCCGCCACGGACACTTCAACGTTCAGCGCTTCCAGCTCTTCGTTCTCTTTACCGTCGAAGTCTGCGTGCAGTTGGTCTGAGGTGTGGTCACGACGAAAATCGTTCGGGAACGGCACGCCCTGCTCGCGCAGCGCTGCCAGCTTCTCGCGGCGGTTTTTCAGTTCGTTGTTAAGATCGACTACCGCGTCAGCGCCCTGTGCTTGTTGTTCAGACATGTTGGTTCCTCATAACCCTGCTTTCAAACTTGCTTCGATAAATTGGTCCAGGCTGCCGTCCAGCACCGCCTGCGTGTTACGGGTTTCAACCCCGGTGCGCAGGTCTTTGATGCGGGAGTCATCAAGGACGTAAGAACGGATCTGGCTGCCCCAGCCGATATCGGACTTGTTGTCTTCCATCGCCTGCTTCTCAGCATTTTTCTTCTGCATCTCCAGCTCATAAAGCTTCGCTTTCATCTGCTTCATGGCCTGGTCTTTGTTCTTATGCTGGGAACGGTCGTTCTGGCACTGTGTTACCAGCCCGGTTGGAATGTGGGTAATACGCACCGCAGATTCCGTACGGTTAACGTGCTGACCACCCGCGCCGGATGCGCGGTAAACGTCGATACGCAGGTCCGCCGGGTTGATGTCGATATCGATATCTTCATCCACTTCCGGGTAGACAAACGCGGAGCTGAAGGAGGTGTGACGACGGCCGCCGGAATCGAACGGGCTCTTACGCACCAGGCGGTGAACGCCGGTTTCAGTACGTAGCCAGCCGTAGGCGTAATCGCCAATAATCTTGATAGTGACGGATTTGATACCCGCCACTTCACCTTCGGATTCTTCGATAATCTCGGTTTTGAAACCGCGCGCTTCCGCCCAGCGCAGGTACATGCGCATCAGCATGCTCGCCCAGTCCTGTGCTTCGGTACCGCCAGAACCTGCCTGAATATCGAGATAGCAGTCAGCGCTATCGTATTCGCCGGAGAACATGCGACGGAATTCCAGCTGCGCCAGCTTCTCTTCCAGCACGTCGAGCTCTGCCACGGCTTCGTTAAAGGTTTCTTCGTCGTCGGCTTCGACAGCCAGCTCCAGCAGCCCAGAAACATCTTCCAGACCCTGCGCCATTTGATCCAGCGTATCTACGATGGCTTCGAGGGAAGAACGCTCTTTACCCAGCGCCTGCGCGCGCTCAGGTTCGTTCCAGACGTCCGGCTGTTCCAGCTCGGCGTTTACTTCTTCGAGACGCTCTTTCTTGGCATCGTAGTCAAAGATACCCCCTAAGAACGTCAGAGCGCTCCGTGAGGTCCTGAATGCGGTTTTTTACCGGATTAATTTCAAACATGGTCTGTTTTCTTTTATGAGCTTGTCAAAATGCGGTGATAAGAGCGGGATTGTACCGAATCCACGCCCTTTTTTATAGAGATTACTGACGCTAAATTGGCCAGATATTGTCGATGATGAGCTGAAGGGAGCGGTTACCACGGAACTCGTTAATATCCAGCTTATAGGCCAGCTCAACCTCGCGCACGCCGTTGTCCGGCCAGATGGAGGTATCAACGTTAAAGGCGATGCCGTCGAGCAGCGGTCCGCCGCCGACCGGTTCCACCATCACTTTGAGATGGCGTTCGCCCACGATGCGCTGTTGCAACAAACGAAAACGTCCGTCGAAAAGCGGCTCCGGAAACATCTGCCCCCACGGGCCGGCATCGCGCAGCATCTGCGCCACCTCCATGGTCATTTCAGCCGGTGAAAGCTCACCGTCAGAAACCACTTCACCCTGCAACAGAGCCGGATCGATCCACTCGGTGACCAGTTCGCCAAACAGACGCTGGAACTCGTCGAACTTCGCCTCTTCCAGCGACAGGCCTGCCGCCATCGCGTGACCGCCGAACTTAATCATCAGGTTCGGATGCAGCGTATCCAGACGCTCCAGCGCATCGCGCATATGCAGCCCCTGAATGGAACGACCGGAGCCTTTCAGCGTGCCGTCCCCGGCGGGGGCGAACGCGATCACCGGGCGGTGGAAACGCTCTTTAATACGCGACGCCAGAATGCCCACCACGCCCTGGTGCCATTCGGGGTGATACATCGCCAGCCCGCCCGGCAGGGTGTCACCGCTGCGCTCCAGCTTTTCGCACAGGGTCAGTGCTTCGGCCTGCATCCCCTGCTCAATCTCTTTACGGGTCTGGTTGAGTGCGTCCAGCTCACTGGCCAGCACGCGCGCTTCGCCGATGTTGTCACACAGGAGCAGCGCGACGCCAACCGACATATCGTCCAGCCGCCCCGCCGCGTTCAGGCGTGGGCCGAGGGCAAAACCCAAATCGCTTGCCGCGAGCTTCAGCGGATCGCGGTTGGCAATTTCCAGCAGCGCCTTAATCCCCGGACGGCATTTACCTGCCCGAATGCGGCTTAAGCCCTGCCAGGTGAGAATACGGTTATTGGTATCGAGCGGCACCACGTCCGCCACGGTTCCCAGCGCCACCAGATCGAGATACTCCGCGAGGTTCGGCACGGCAATCCCGCGCGATTCGAACCAGCCCTTATCACGCAGCAACGTGCGTAACGCCAGCATCAGATAAAACGCCACCCCTACTCCGGCCAGCGATTTCGACGGGAAATCGCAGTCGCGCAGGTTCGGGTTAATGATGGCTTCGGCGGCAGGCAGAGTTTCGCCTGGCAGGTGGTGATCGGTGACCAGTACCGGGATCCCCAGCGCATGGGCATGATCGACCCCCGCATGAGAAGAGATCCCGTTATCCACGGTCATGATCATCTGTGCGCCACGGGCATGGGCCTGATCGACCACTTCCGGGCTGAGGCCGTAGCCGTCTTCAAACCGGTTCGGCACCAGGTAAGTCACGTTATCACAGCCCAGCGCACGCAGGCTGAGCACGCTCAGCGCGGTACTGGTTGCGCCGTCGGCATCGAAATCGCCCACCACGACAATCCGCGTGCCTTCCCGGAACGCGTCGCAGAGCATTTCACTCGCTTGTTCGATGCCACTCAGCGCTTGCCAGGGCAGCATGCCTTTGACGCTGCGCTCAAGATCGCTTGCCGTACGCACGCCACGGCTGGCGTACAGCCGCTTTAGCAGCAGCGGAAGCGTGTCTGGTAAATCCGCGGTTTCACCCGCATCGCGGCGGCGCAGTTTTATCGGGGCTTTCACGCGAATTATTTACCACCCATCTGTTTCTGGTGCTCGTCGAGGAACGCTTTCATCTCTTTTGGCCCCTGGTAGCCCGGCACCACATAGCCGTTACTCAGCACAATGGCTGGCGTACCGCTCACGCCAAACTGTACGCCCAGCGCGTAATGGTTAGCGATGTCGATATCGCAGGACGCGGGCTTCACGCCTTTGCCGTTCATCGCGTCATCAAAGGCCTTGTTGCGGTCTTTCGCACACCAGATCGCTTTCATATCCTGCTCAGGCTGGCTCTGCACGCCAGCGCGTGGGAAAGCCAGGTAACGCACGGTAATGCCCAGCGCGTTGTAGTCTTTCATCTCTTCATGCAGCTTGTGGCAGTAGCCGCAGGTGATGTCGGTGAAGACGGTAATAACGTGCTTTTCCTGCGCCGCTTTGTAGACAATCATCTCTTTTTCGAGCGCGTTCAGGTTTTTCATCAGCAGCTGGTTGGTGACGTTCACCGGCTGCGCGCCGCTCACGTCGTACATGGGTCCCTGAATGATGTGCTTACCGTCTTCGGTCACGTACAGCACGCCGCTGTTGGTCAGCACCGTTTTCATGCCAGCCACCGGCGCTGGCTGGATCTCGCTGCTGGCGACGCCGAGTTTCGTCAGAGACTGTTTAATGGCGGCATCATCCGCATGGGCAAAACCGGAAACCGAAGCTGCCAGCAGGGTGAACAGCGCTAAAGACTTTTTCATATATGTTCCTGTAACAATTCGTCGGCACTCACGCGCGAGGGTGGTGCTGTTGGTGTAGCTGCCGCAGGCGTTCCGTCGCGACATGGGTGTATATTTGCGTCGTTGAAAGATCGCTGTGTCCAAGCAACATCTGCACCACGCGTAAATCAGCGCCGTGGTTTAACAGATGCGTCGCGAAGGCGTGACGCAAAACGTGCGGCGACAGCTTCTCACTGTCAATACCCGCCAGTGTGGCGTAATGTTTAATGCGATGCCAGAACGTTTGTCGCGTCATCTGCTGCGCGCGCTGGCTCGGGAACAATACATCTATGGAGACGCCGTTCAGCAGCCACGGACGCCCGTGTTCCAGATACGTCTCCAGCCAGTAGACCGCCTCTTCACCCAGCGGCACCAGCCTTTCTTTGTTCCCTTTACCGATAACGCGCACCACGCCCTGACGCAGGCTGATATCGCTCATCGTCAGGCCCACCAGCTCGGAAACGCGCAAGCCCGTGGCATACAATAGTTCAAGCATGGCTTTATCGCGTAACTCCAGCGGAAGGTCAACTGCGGGCGACTGTAATAATCTCTCAACTTGTGCTTCGCTGAGATCTTTTGGCAGCCGCTGAGGCAGTTTAGGCGATGCCAGCAGTGCGCTGGGGTCATCCGCGCGGATCTTCTCGCGGTACAGGTGCTGGAACAGGCGGCGCATGGCGCTCAGCAGACGCGCGGAGCTGGTGGCTTTGTACCCCCCTTCCATCCGCTCAGCCAGCAACCCTTGCAGGTCATCGCTTTGCGCGCTTTCAAGCGTCAGCCCCCGATGCGCCAGCCACTCGACCAGCAGCGTGAGATCCCGACGATAGGCGCTGAGCGTATTTTCAGCGAGGTTTTTCTCCAGCCACAGCGCGTCGAGAAACTGTTCGATGAGTGCGAGATCCTTTTCCACATCAGCCCCTTTGGTTCTGCAATCTGGCCATTATGCCTGATTGCCATCGGTTTCTGGTACACTACGCGCAAAGTCATAGCAAGAATTGAGATAGTTACGCGATGAATATTGGTCTGTTCTATGGTTCCAGCACCTGCTACACCGAAATGGCGGCGGAGAAAATTCGTGACATCATTGGCCCGGAACTGGTGACGTTGCATAACCTGAAAGATGACGCGGTTGCCTTGATGGAGCAGTACGATGTGCTGATTCTGGGTATCCCTACCTGGGACTTTGGTGAGATTCAGGAAGACTGGGAAGCCATCTGGGATCAGCTCGATTCAGTCAATTTTGAAGGCAAAATCATTGCGATGTATGGCATGGGCGACCAGTTGGGCTACGGGGAGTGGTTCCTCGACGCGCTCGGCATGCTGCATGACAAACTGGCGCCAAAGGGCGCGACGTTTATCGGCTACTGGCCTACGGAAGGCTATGAGTTCACCAGCCCAAAACCCGTCATTGCCGACGGCCAGCTGTTTGTCGGGCTCGCGCTGGATGAAACCAACCAGTACGATCTCAGCGACGAGCGCCTCCAGACCTGGTGCGAACAAATTCTGGGTGAGATGGCCGAGCAGTTTAGCTGATTTATTCCTGCGTCGGCTGTTGCACGATTAGCCGGCGCAGATCCCGCCACTCCGCGGGATCCATACTGTCTGCGGCCAGCCACAGGTGCTGGCGACGGTTGTCCTCGACCCGACGCAGCCGTAGCATCATCCCGGTGTTAAGCATCCACGGCGTCCCCATCATCTCCCACTCTTTTCCCTGCCAGCGCAGGCGAGAATCCATCAGCAGCTTAATTTCACCCTGACGGGCGTTGATTCGACGCTGGCTGCGCACGCTATCAAACACCACAAACGACAGCAAAAGCAGCCACAGAGGGGTATAGCTTAGCGGCCACGGCACCAATAACACCATTGCCGCGACCAGACCGTGGAGCAGTAAGGACATCCACTGTGAGCGCCACGAGACGCGAAGATCAGATTGCCACAGGACCACGTTCCTGATTCCGTGTTTGAATTAATTGCACCATCCGTTGCAACTCGGTGTCGGCGGGCTTGCCGTGATTCATCAGCCAGTTGAATAAATCCGGATCGTCAGACTCAAGCAGACGGACAAACAGGCGCTTATCGTCATCGCTTAAGCTGTCGTACTCATACTCGAAGAAAGGCATGATGGAGATATCAAGTTCACGCATGCCGCGACGGCACGCCCAGTGAATACGGGCCTTGTTGTTAATATCCATGTTCTGTTTCCTGCATTACGTTTGGCACAGTCGGTATCCCGTTCGGTATTCATTATTGCTCTCCGGGAACACCTGCTAGTGTAACGTGTTTTTGACCGTTTCTTTACTGGAATATTGCGAACCTCGAGCAGGCTTCCTGAATAATCCTTATAAAGACAGCGGATTACACTATTTTGCGTAGCGCCACGTATAACCGCGTAATGGCACGAATGGCCTGCTGAAAGCGCTTGCATTGAATACAGTCTCTTTTACCATTAGGTATTATCAAAGCGTTAAGCAATTCAGGACATCACTATGGCATTTACACCATTTTCTCCTCGCCAGCCCGCCGCCTCTGCGCGTCTGCCGCTGACGCTGATTACTCTTGATGACTGGGCACTGGCGACACTGACCGGTGCGGACAGTGAAAAATACCTGCAAGGCCAGGTCACGGCGGACGTGGCGCAGTTGACTGAGCACCAGCATCTGCTGGCCGCGCATTGCGATCCAAAAGGCAAAATGTGGAGCAACCTGCGTCTGTTCCGCCGTCAGGACGGATTCGCCTTTATTGAGCGCCGCAGCCTGCGTGACGCCCAGCTTAAAGAGCTAAAAAAATACGCGGTCTTTTCTAAAGTCACCATCGCCCCGGACGATGAACACGTTCTGCTGGGGGTCGCGGGTTTCCAGGCGCGTGCAGCGCTGAAAAACCTGTTTGCCGAGCTACCGGATGCTGAAAAACAGCTGGTCAGCGAGGGAGCGACCTCCATTCTGTGGTTCGAGCACCCGACGGAGCGCTTCCTGCTGGTAACCGACGAAGCAACGGCGGAACGCGTCACTGACGCCCTGCGCGGTGAAGCACAGCTCAACAACAGCCAGCAGTGGCTGGCGCTGAACATCGAAGCGGGCCTGCCGGTCATTGACGCGGCAAACAGCGCGCAGTTTATCCCGCAGGCGACAAACATCCAGGCGCTGGGTGGTATCAGCTTTAAGAAGGGCTGCTACACCGGTCAGGAAATGGTGGCGCGTGCGAAATTCCGCGGCGCGAACAAACGCGCCCTGTGGACGCTGGCTGGTCACGCCAGCCGTGTGCCGGAAGCGGGTGAAGATCTTGAGATGAAGATGGGCGAAAACTGGCGCCGTACCGGCACCGTGTTAGCCGCCGTCCAGCTCGATGATGGCCGCCTGCTGGTGCAGGTTGTCATGAATAATGATATGGAGCCCGACAGCGTGTTCCGCGTGCGTGATGATGCAAACACGCTCAGCATTGAGCCGCTGCCGTATTCACTGGAAGATTGATGCTGTATCGCCCGGTGTTGATATTCACCCTCTCCCTGTGGGAGAGGGTCGGGGTGAGGGCATCAGACCGCACCTTACAAAAAAACTACACCTGCCCAACATACAGATAAATTGCCAGGAAGTGACACACGCTGCCGCCCAGCACAAAGCCGTGCCAGATGGCATGGTTGTACGGAATACGCTTGCAGACGTAGAAAATCACGCCCAGCGAGTAGACCACACCGCCCACCGCCAGAAGCGTCACGCCCCCCACCGCCAGCTTAATGGCTAACTGATACACCACAATCAGCGACAGCCAGCCCATTGTCAGATAGGTAACCAGCGACAACACTTTAAACCGGTGCGCAATGGTCAGCTTAAACAGGATCCCCAGCAGCGCCAGGCTCCAGATCACAATCATCAGGCCACGCGACAGCGGTGAGTTGAGCCCCACCAGCAAAAACGGCGTATAGGTACCCGCAATAAGAAGATAGATAGCGCAGTGGTCAAATTTCTTGAGCCATATCTTCGCCCGTTGATGCGGAATCGCGTGATACAGCGTTGAGGCAAGGAAAAGCAGGATCATACTCCCGCCATACAGGCTGTAGCTGGTAATGGCCATCGCGCTGGCGTTGGTATCCACTGCCTGTACCAGCAATAACACTAAGCCGACAATCCCAAAAACCAGGCCAATGCCATGGCTTATACTGTTGGCTACTTCCTCAGCCAGCGAATATCCCTGTGCGATTAATGGTCTGCTCACCATACTTAACTCCGGGAAAACAAAAGATGATTATTCATCGCCAGTCTATGCTAACTGAGAATGATTCCAGTGAACACCTGTTAGCTAAAATAAATCTATAATCAAGATTTATCCTTATAAATCAGTGTAATGAAAAATAAATCCACCGCACAGGTGTAAATGATTTCATTAACACCTGAGTAATCAAGGAGATAAATCCGTCTCCCGCCCTTCGTCATCATGGTATGCTTCAGGAATAGTGTCCGACAGCGAGTTTAGCCATTGTGAGTATGTTCAGCCATTCCGCCATTGCCAGCCTCAACAATCTGGAAATGATGGTCTACAACTATGTCATTAAGAACCGCGATAAAGTGATGTACATGACCATCCGCGAGCTGGCGGATGCTGCTGGGGTCTCCACTACCACTATCCTGCGCTTCTGCCGCAAGCTCAACTGCGATGGTTACTCGGAATTTCGGGTGCGCTTTAAACTCTATCTGGAGCAGAACGAGCCGCAGCAGGCGAATTTTGGTGCCAGTGAAATTATCAGCTTCTTTAAAAGCGTAAATAACGAAGAGTTTGACGCGCTATTAGATAAAGCCGTCGATATTATTTTATCATCTGAACGAATTATTTTTGTCGGTGCGGGCACCTCCGGATCGCTGGCAAAATATGGCGCACGTTTCTTTTCAAATATCGGCAAATTCAGTAACCATATCGACGATCCTTATTTCCCGGTCACTAACGACATGGCTAAAAATGCGCTGGCCATTGTACTCTCCGTCTCCGGCGAAACCCAGGAGATCCTGCGCTTCGCCAGCCAGTTCAGCCTGCACCACTGCAAAGTGCTCTCCGTCACCAGCCATGAACATTCTCGTCTCGCAAAGCTGGCGGACTTTAACCTCTCCTGGCATGTCCCGCAAACGCGTATTGGCGGCGTTTACGATATCACCACGCAAATTCCCGTCATCTATATTCTGGAATCATTAGGCCGAAAACTGGCGAAGAAATTAACAGAATAAAACATCTTGTTTTTTTGATGTGACAAATTACAATTTCCACAAATTGTTATATCGTGACATTTAATTCCGCTTTGCTAGACTCGAAATCAATAAGTCCTGAATTGAGAATAGCAAAGATGAAAAAACTCACCTTACCGAAAGATTTTTTATGGGGCGGCGCGGTGGCGGCGCACCAGGTTGAAGGCGGCTGGAACAAAGGCGGCAAAGGGCCAAGCATCTGCGACGTGCTCACCGGCGGCGCACACGGCGTTCCGCGTGAAATCACGCAGGAAGTGATTGAAGGCAAATATTACCCGAACCACGAAGCCGTCGACTTCTATGGCCATTACAAAGAAGACATTAAGCTGTTTGCCGAGATGGGCTTCAAATGTTTCCGTACCTCCATCGCCTGGACGCGCATCTTCCCGAAAGGCGACGAAACTCAGCCCAACGAAGAGGGGCTGAAGTTTTACGACGACATGTTCGATGAACTGCTGAAGTACAACATCGAGCCGGTGATCACCCTCTCCCACTTTGAAATGCCGCTGCATCTCGTTCAGGAATATGGCGGATGGACCAACCGTAAAGTGGTCGATTTCTTTGTGCGCTTCTCGGAAGTGGTATTTGAGCGCTACAAAAATAAGGTCAAATACTGGATGACCTTCAACGAAATCAACAACCAGCGCAACTGGCGTGCACCGCTGTTCGGCTACTGCTGCTCTGGCGTGGTCTATACCGAGCACGACAATCCGGAAGAGACCATGTACCAGGTGCTGCACCACCAGTTCGTGGCCAGCGCGCTGGCGGTGAAAGCCGCACGCCGCATTAACCCGGAGATGAAAGTCGGCTGCATGCTGGCGATGGTGGCGCTCTATCCTTACTCCTGCAAGCCAGAGGACGTCATGTTTGCTCAGGAATCCATGCGCGAGCGCTACGTCTTTACCGACGTGCAGCTGCGCGGCTACTACCCGTCTTACGTACTGAACGAGTGGGAGCGCCGTGGGTTCTCCATCAGGATGGAAGCGGGCGACGAGCAGATCCTGCGTGAGGGCACCTGCGACTACTTAGGTTTCAGCTACTACATGACCAACGCGGTCAAAGCGGAAGGCGGCACCGGTGACGCCATTTCCGGCTTCGAGGGCAGCGTGCCGAACCCGCACGTCAAGGCGTCCGACTGGGGCTGGCAGATTGATCCGGTAGGCCTGCGCTATTCGCTTTGTGAACTGTACGAACGTTATCAGAAGCCGCTGTTTATCGTCGAAAATGGTTTCGGCGCCTACGACAAAGTGGAAGAGGACGGCAGCATCAACGATGACTACCGCATCGACTACCTGCGCGCCCACGTGGAAGAGATGATGAAGGCCGTGACCTGGGACGGCGTGGATCTGATGGGCTATACCCCGTGGGGCTGCATTGACTGCGTCTCCTTCACCACCGGCCAGTACAGCAAGCGCTACGGCTTTATCTACGTCAACAAGCACGACGACGGTACCGGTGACATGTCCCGCTCCCGTAAGAAGAGCTTTGAGTGGTATAAAACCGTCATTGCCAGCAACGGCGAAACGCTGTAATGGCTCGCCCTCTCTGCAAGCGGAGAGGGCAAACCGCTTATCTTCCAGACACTTCTTTACAGCTTTTGCGTTGCCAAAATATGTTCGCCCGATAATATAGGCGTCCTGAATATTTGAGGCGAACATGATCAAGCGACAACGCAACGCTATCCTGCTTGTAGCCCTGGCCTGCCTGGTGGTGCTGATATGCACCGCCCAGCGGATGGCCGGGATGCACGCGCTTGTCATGAACGTCACCGCCACGAGCCAGTCTGTCCAGCAGGGGCAGGAGAGTACCGACGCACCGGTAACCCCGTGTGAGCTTAGCGCCAAGTCGCTGATGTCGGTCCCGCCTGTTTTGTTTGAAGGCGCCCTGATTGCCGTCACCCTGCTGCTGGCGTTGCTGGCAGCCAGCCCGCCGCGCCGCGAACGGCAGTGGCCTCCCCGCGTTATCTCCCCGCCCCGGTTAAGGGTGCATCTGCGATTATGCGTCTTCCGTGAATGAGCCTTCGCCTGTTACTTCAGGTTAATTCATCATTTACGGAGATAATTTATGTTTACTGTATTCAGGCGACTGCTGGTCTGCCTGCTTTGGCTATGGCTGCCCCTCAGCCAGGCTGCCGACAGCGGCTGGCTGCGCGCCGCCGATAATCAGCACGCCAGCGTCAGGCTGCGTGCGCAACCCGAAAGCACTGGCGAAACCCGCCTGCTTCTGGACGTCGCCCTGCAAAAAGGCTGGAAAACCTACTGGCGCTCGCCGGGCGAAGGGGGCGTCGCACCCGCGATTAAATGGCATCAGCCCGTCGAGGCGAAATGGCGCTGGCCTGTGCCGCAGCGTTTCGACGTCGCGGGTATCACCACGCAGGGCTATCACGGCGATGTCAGCTTTCCCATCACCCTGCGGGGCGACGTCCCGAAGATCCTGAGCGGCGTGCTTACGCTCTCCACCTGTAGCAACGTCTGTATTCTTACCGACTACCCGTTTTCACTGAACATGACCGCATCCGCAGGCGCCGGTTTTGATTACGATTTCAGTCGGGCCATGGGCACCCTTCCGCTCAGCGGCGGGTTGACCTCAACGCTTAACGCCACCTATGCCCCCGGCAAGCTGACCGTAACGGCGCAGCGTGACGCAGGCTGGCAGGCGCCGTCCCTGTTTATCGACGGTATGGATGATGTTGATTTCGGCAAACCGGCCCTCACCGTGCGCGGTGATTCGCTGGTCGCCACCGTGCCCGTGACGGACAGCTGGGGCGAGGCCGCGCCCAACCTCAGCGGCAAAACCCTGTCGCTGGTTCTGGCCGCTAGCGGGCAGGCGCAGGAGTCCAGCCTGAGCATTCAGCCGGGGAACGCCGCGCCGACGCTCTCGTTAGGCTGGGTGCTGCTGATGGCGCTGGCGGGCGGTCTGATCCTTAACGTCATGCCCTGCGTACTGCCCGTGCTGGCCATGAAGCTGGGCACGCTGATGCAAACCGAACGGCAGGCGCGGAGTCAGGTACGCCGACAGTTTCTTGCGTCGGTAGCCGGGATCGTGATCTCGTTCCTCGCGCTGGCGCTGATGATGACGGTTTTACGCTTAGGCAATCAGGCACTCGGCTGGGGGATCCAGTTCCAGAACCCGTGGTTTATTGGTGCGATGGCGATGGTGATGGTGCTTTTCAGCGCCAGCCTGCTGGGGTTGCTTGAAATCCGTCTCCCTTCCGGCGCCAGCACCTTCCTCGCCACGCGCGGCGGTAACGGGCTTGCGGGTCATTTCTGGCAAGGCGCGTTTGCCACGCTGCTGGCGACACCCTGCACCGCGCCGTTCCTGGGTACGGCGGTCTCGGTCGCGCTGGCGGCGCCGCTTCCCCTGCTGTGGGGGATCTTCCTGGCGATGGGTATCGGCATGAGCCTGCCGTGGCTGCTGGTGGCGGCCTGGCCGGGGCTGGCCCAGCGGTTGCCGCGTCCGGGACGCTGGATGAACGTCGTACGCGTAGTGCTGGGGATAATGATGCTCGGCTCATCGCTGTGGCTGCTGAGCCTGCTGACGGTGCACATTGGCAGCCTGCCCGTCATCACGCTGGGCGTGCTCCTGATCCTTACGCTGCTGCTGGTCACCGCCTGGCGCTACCGCTGGCAAACGGCACTGCGCGCCGGGGTATTAGCTGTAGTGGTGGCCGGAGCAGTCGCGTTTGTATCCGGCTCCGGCGGCGAGGGTTCCCGCCGCGATCGTATCCACTGGCAACCGCTCAGCGAGCAGGCCATTGCCCGCGCGCTGGCGGAGAACAAACGGGTGTTCGTCGACGTGACCGCCGACTGGTGCGTGACCTGTAAAGCCAATAAATACAACGTGCTGCTGCGCGACGACGTGCAGGATGCGCTCTCCGCCCCGGACGTTGTCGCCCTGCGCGGCGACTGGAGCCGCCCCTCAGATACCATCAGCCAGTTCTTAACCACGCGCGGCAGCGCCGCCGTGCCGTTTAACCAGATCTACGGACCGGGATTACCGCAGGGCCACGTGCTGCCTGCGTTGTTAAGCCGCGAAGCGGTGCTGAGCACCCTGTCCGATGCAAAAGGAAAATAACATGAGAGCCTTAATAGCCTTACTTCTGCTGTCGTTATCAACGTTCGGTTTCGCCGCACCGTCAGATGACGCTTCCAGCGACCAGCTGGCAAAACTGCTGTTTAACGACACCAACAGCCCGCGAACCGGCGCGGCATCGCCGAAGCTGACCATCGTCTCCTTCACGGACTACAACTGCCCGTATTGCAAGCAGTTCGACCCAATGCTGGAGAAAATCGTGCAGGAAAATCCCGACGTGCAGCTCATCGTCAAACTGCTGCCGTTTAAGGGACAAAGCTCGGTAAATGCCGCGAAAGCGGCGCTCTCGACGTGGCAGCAGGCGCCGGATAAATTCTGGGCGCTGCACCAGCGGTTGATGATGAAAAAGGGCTATCACGATGACGCCAGCATCGCCGCCGCGAAGGTCAAGACCGGAACGGACGGCATTAAAACGGATGATAAAACCATGGACAGCTTAAAGATGAACCTCATCCTGGCGCAGGTGCTGAATATTCAGGGTACCCCGGCGACCATTATCGGCGACCAGATGGTGGCGGGCGCCATTCCGTATGACGACCTGGAGGGGCTGGTCAAAGAACAGCTGGCAAACGTCCGTGGCAAGTAAGCTTCCGCGCCTGCTGCGCGAACTGGGCGTGTGGCTGCTGATTGGCATAGCCGTGAGCCTGGCGGTGGACTATTTCCGCCAGCCCGCGCTGCCGCAGAATTTCTCCGCGACGGCACTGCACACCCTCGACGGTCAGCCCGTCGATCTTATCGCCATGAGTAAGGAGCGACCGCTGCTGGTCTACGTCTGGGCGACATGGTGCGGCGTTTGCCGCTACACCACGCCGTCGGTGGCGGCGCTTGCCGCGGACGGGGGTAACGTGATGTCGGTTGCGCTGCGCTCGGGCGATAACGCGACGCTCGAAACATGGATGAGGAAGAAGAAGGCGATGATGCCCACGGTCAACGACGCCAGCGGAGAACTGGCGCGTGAGTGGGACGTTAAGGTGACGCCAACGCTGGTGGTGATCTCTCACGGCGAAGTGAAGTCGATCACCACCGGCTGGACCAGCGGCTGGGGAATGCGCCTGCGGCTGTGGCTGGCGTCTTAGCGTTACTTCCCGCCAGCCAGCTCCAGGAAGCTACCGGTAACATAGGAGGCTTTGTCGCTCAGCAGCCAGGCAATGGCCTGGGCGACCTCCTCCGGCTGACCGCCACGCTGCATCGGTAACATCGACTTCACCCGATCCACACGCCCCGGCTCGCCGCCGGAGGCGTGAATATCGGTATAAATCAGGCCTGGCCGCACGCAGTTAACGCGAATGCCCTGTGCCGCCACCTCCAGCGCGAGGCCGGTAGTCAGGGAATCCACCGCCCCTTTTGAGGCGGCATAATCCACATATTCCCCCGGCGCGCCCAGCCGTGATGCCGCCGAGGAGACATTCACAATCGCGCCGCCCTTGCCGCCGTGTTTATGCGACATGCGCTTCACCGCTTCACGGCAGCAGAGAAAATAGCCGGTGACGTTGGTAGCCAGCACGCGGTTAATACGTTCAGCGGAGAGGTTTTCGATGGTGGATTGTTCAAACAAAATTCCGGCGTTGTTCACCAGTGCAGCGAGCGGCTCACCTTCGCGATCGAGGCTGGCGAACATCGCCATCACCTGCGCCTCATCGCTGATGTCCGCGCGCACGGCAAAGGCTTTACCGCCCGCGTCCACGATCTGATTAATGACCTCTGTCGCGGCTTTGATGTTGTGATGAAAATTCACCGCAACGGTGTAGCCTTCGCTTGCCAGCTGTAGCGCGGTGGCTTTACCAATACCCCGGCTGGCGCCGGTGACCAGTGCAATTGCCATTCTTTTCTCCCAATAAAAAAGCCGGGTGGCGGCTTCGCCTTACCCGGCCTACGTTACTACAGGAACAACGTTACTGGTATTCGCTCATCGGTACGCAGGAGCAGAACAGGTTACGGTCGCCGTAAACATCATCAAGACGTTTCACGGTTGGCCAGTATTTGTTTGCCACACCTGCCGGGAAGACAGCCAGCTCGCGGGTATAACCGTGGTTCCACTCTGCCACCAGTTCGTTCTGGGTATGCGGCGCGTTAACCAGCGGGTTATCTTCCAGCGTCCACTCCCCGCCTTTCACGCGGTCGATTTCGCTGCGGATCGCCAGCATGGCGTCGATAAAGCGATCCAGCTCCACCTTGCTTTCAGATTCAGTCGGCTCAACCATCAGCGTTCCCGCAACCGGGAAGGACATGGTTGGCGCGTGGAAGCCGTAGTCGATCAGGCGCTTGGCAATATCCAGCTCGCTGATGCCCGTCTCTTCTTTCAGAGGACGAATATCGAGGATGCATTCGTGCGCCACGCGACCGTCGCGGCCGGTATAGAGCACCGGATAGGCGTCCTTCAGACGCGTTGCGATGTAGTTGGCGTTAAGGATCGCTACCTGGCTGGCCTGCTTCAGCCCTTCCGCGCCCATCATGCGGATGTACATCCAGCTGATTGGCAGGATAGAGGCGCTGCCGAACGGTGCCGCGGAGACCGCGCCCTGACGGGTCAGCATGCCTTCAATCTGCACCACGCTGTGGCCTGGGACAAACGGCGCCAGGTGCGCCTTCACGCCGATAGGACCCATGCCCGGGCCGCCACCGCCGTGCGGAATGCAGAACGTTTTGTGCAGGTTCAGGTGCGACACATCCGCGCCAATAAAGCCCGGAGAGGTGATGCCCACCTGGGCGTTCATGTTTGCGCCGTCGAGGTAAACCTGGCCGCCGAACTGATGCACCACTTCACACACTTCACGGATGGTCTCTTCGTACACGCCGTGGGTGGATGGGTAGGTCACCATGATGCAGGAGAGTTTGTCGCCCGCCTGCTCGGCTTTCGCGCGCAGGTCGGCCAGATCGATGTTGCCGTTTTTGTCGCACGCCACAACCACCACTTCCATTCCTGCCATCTGGGCAGAAGCCGGGTTGGTACCGTGGGCGGAGCTTGGGATCAGGCAGATATCGCGATGGCCTTCGTTGCGGCTTTCGTGATAGTGACGGATTGCCAGCAGACCGGCGTATTCACCCTGCGCGCCGGAGTTCGGCTGCATGCAGAGCGCGTCGTACCCGGTCAGCTTCACCAGCCAGTCGGAGAGCTGGTTGATCATCATGTGATACCCTTCCGCCTGCTCAGCCGGGCAGAACGGGTGCAGCTCAGAGAATTCAGGCCAGGTAATTGGGATCATCTCAGCCGCGGCGTTCAGCTTCATGGTGCAGGAGCCCAGCGGGATCATCGCCTGGTTCAGCGCCAGATCTTTACGTTCCAGTGAGTGCATGTAACGCATCATCTCGGTTTCGCTGTGATAGCGGTTGAACACCGGATGAGTCAGGATCGCGTCGTCGCGCAGCATGCTTTCCTGAATGGAGCGGCTGTCGAGCGCAACCTCTTTGTCGAGCGTATCAACGTCCAGACCGTGTGCGTCACCCAGCAATACGTTGAACAGGGTCAGGATATCGTCACGGGTGGTGCTTTCGTCCAGCGTAATGCCGACCGCATTGTGAATGTCGCTGCGCAGGTTGATTTGCGCTGCCTCGGCGCGCGCCAGCACGGCCGCTTTGTCTGCCACCTCGACGCACAGGGTGTCGAAATAGTGTTCATGACGCAGTCTGAGACCTTTCTGTTGCAGACCGCAGGCCAGGATATCGGCCAGACGGTGGATGCGGCTGGCAATGCGCTTCAGGCCAGCCGGACCGTGGAACACCGCGTACAGGCTGGCAATGTTAGCCAGCAGTACCTGCGAGGTACAGATGTTGGAGTTCGCTTTCTCGCGGCGGATATGCTGCTCGCGGGTTTGCATCGCCATGCGCAGCGCGGTGTTACCGGCGGCATCTTTCGATACGCCGATAATACGGCCTGGCATGGAGCGTTTAAATTCATCTTTCGCGCCAAAGAACGCCGCGTGCGGGCCGCCGTAGCCCATCGGCACGCCGAAACGCTGGGCTGAGCCGAAGACAATATCCGCGCCCTGTTTACCTGGCGCCGTCAGCAGCACCAGCGCCATAAAATCAGCGGCGACGCTAACAATAATCTTACGGGATTTCAGCTCGGCGATCAGTGCGCCGTAGTCGTGTACTTCCCCGGTGGTGCCCACCTGCTGCAACAGCACGCCGAAGACGTCCTGGTGATCCAGCACTTTTTCAGCGTCGTCGACAATCACCTCAAAGCCGAAGGTTTCCGCACGGGTGCGCACCACGTCCAGCGTCTGGGGATGCACGTCCGCCGCGACGAAGAAGCGGTTGGCGTTTTTCAGTTTGCTCACGCGCTTCGCCATCGCCATCGCTTCGGCGGCGGCGGTGGCTTCATCCAGCAGCGAGGCAGAGGCGATATCCATACCGGTCAGATCCAGCGTCACCTGCTGGAAGTTCAGCAGCGCTTCCAGACGGCCCTGGGAGACTTCTGGCTGATATGGGGTATAAGCGGTGTACCAGCCCGGGTTTTCCAGCATGTTACGCAGGATCACCGGCGGTAACTGCACGTTGGTGTAGCCCATGCCAATGTAAGACTTATAGCGCTTGTTAAGGCTGGCGATGGCCTTAAGCTCCGCCAGCGCGGCGAACTCCGTCGTGGACTCGCCTACCTGCGGCGGCGTGGCAAGCTGGATGTCCTTTGGCACGATCTGGCCGATCAGTGCGTTTAATGAATCCGCGCCAACTGTCTTCAGCATCTCCTGCTGTTGCTGAGCATCCGGCCCAATGTGACGTTCAATGAAGGCGCCACGGTTTTCAAGCTGGCTTAAAGTCTGTGTCATGAGCGATGATTCCTGAAACGTGCAGTGAATGTGTTTTCTCCCTCTCCCTAAGGGAGAGGGCTGGGGTGAGGGTATCGTCTGTTCCCCTCACCCTACCCTCTCCCCAAAGGGGAGAGGGAAATGGCTTATTCGTCTTCCAGTAGTGCTTCGTACGCGGTCGCATCCAGCAGCGCGGCAACCTGCGCTTCGTCGCTGGCTTTGATCTTGAAGATCCAGCCGCCTTCATACGGTTCGCTGTTCACCAGCTCCGGGGAGTCGCTGAGCGCGTCGTTCACGGCAACAATTTCACCGCTTACCGGGGCGTAGATGTCAGAGGCCGCTTTAACGGATTCCGCCACCGCACAGTCATCGCCTGCGCTCACGGTTGCGCCCACTTCCGGCAGGTCAACAAACACCATGTCGCCCAGCAGCTCCTGCGCGTGCTCGGTGATCCCAACGGTGTAAGTGCCGTCCGCCTCTTTGCGCAGCCACTCGTGTTCTTTGCTGTATTTCAGTTCTGCTGGCACATTGCTCATTGAAGTTCTCCTGATAAAAATAGTTAGGCGACCGGCTTACCGGCGCGAACAAAAATCGGTTTGGTCACGTTGACCGGCATTTCGCGGTTGCGGATCTGCACCACCGCCGTTTCGCCAATCCCCGCCGGCACGCGTGCCAGGGCAATACTGTAGCCGAGCGTCGGGGAGAACGTTCCGCTGGTGATCACGCCTTCGCGATGATTGCCATCGGCATCGGTGAAGCGCACCGGCAGCTCGCCGCGCAGCACGCCTTTTTCTTTCATCACCAGGCCTACCAGCTGTTCAGTGCCCTTCTCGCGCTGCATCTCCAGCGCTTCACGACCAATAAAATCACGGTCAGCCGGTTCCCATGCGATGGTCCAGCCCATGTTGGCGGCCAGCGGAGAGACGCCTTCGTCCATCTCCTGACCGTAGAGGTTCATCCCCGCTTCCAGACGCAGCGTATCGCGCGCGCCCAGGCCCGCAGGCTTCACACCTGCCTCCACCAGCGCACGCCAGAAATCAGCGGCCTTCTCGTTTGGCATGGCAATTTCATAGCCCGCTTCACCGGTGTAGCCGGTGGTGGCGATAAACAGATCCCCCGCCTGCACGCCGAAGAATGGCTTCATGCCTTCGGTGGCTTTGCGCTGCTCGTCGCTAAACAGAGACGCGGCTTTCGCCTGGGCGTTTGGCCCCTGTACGGCAATCAGCGACAGATCGTCACGGACAGTGATGTCAATGGCGTAAGGTTCAGCGTGTTGGGAAATCCAGGAGAGGTCTTTTTCGCGGGTGGCGGAGTTTACAACGAGGCGGAAGAAATCTTCGGTGAAGTAGTAGACGATGAGGTCGTCAATCACGCCGCCAGAGGCATTGAGCATACCGGTATAGAGCGCTTTGCCCGGCGTCTTCAGTTTGGCGACGTCGTTTGCCAGCAGATAACGCAAAAACTCCCGGGTGCGGCTACCGCGCAGGTCGACAATCGTCATATGAGACACGTCGAACATACCGGCATCGGTGCGCACCGCGTGGTGCTCATCAATCTGCGAGCCGTAGTGCAGCGGCATCATCCAGCCGTGGAAGTCCACCATGCGGGCACCGCATAACACGTGCTGTTCGTACAAAGGAGTCTGTTGAGCCATCTTTTCCTCGTTGAAAAATTCACCGTGAAACCCGGTGTCGGCCTCGCGATCGGGGGCCGACGCAAACGTTCTCTTTTACCTGAACTTACCACCGAAACCGGCGGTTAACCATAAGGTAAAACGGGTCATCACATTAGCTTATGACCAAAAATCGCTGAAAAGCCTACAGAGTTATTCACTGGGAAAATGCGATTAAACCCGCATAAAATTAACAATGATCTAACAGGATTTAGCAGATGCTGATATTTCATGCGGAAAAATGGGCCGAATTTCCGTAACATAAAAATAGTAAGATTAGATTTTCTAATGCGAAAAATGACGTGAAATTAGATTATTTCAAACGAGGGAATTTCCCCGACGCGCAGGCCGGGAAAATAAAGTGTGACGGGGATCGAGATTAACGTAACCAGTCGGGAAGATCGTTGAGGCCCATTGCCTGACGAAGAAGCTGCGGTTTTACGCCGGGAAGGGTGTCGGCCAGTTTGAGGCCAATATCGCGCAGCAGTTTTTTCGCCGGGTTCGCTCCGGCAAACAGCTCGCGGAAGCCCTGCATACCCGCCAGCATCATAGCCGCACTGTGTTTGCGGCTGCGCTCGTAGCGACGCAGATACAGATGCTGACCAATATCTTTGCCTTCCCGATGCAGGCGACGCAGCTCTTCAACCAGCTCAGCCGCGTCCATAAAGCCGAGGTTCACTCCCTGCCCGGCCAGCGGATGAATGGTATGCGCCGCATCCCCCACCAGCGCCAGACGGTGCGCGGCAAACTGACGCGCGTAGCGACCGGTTAACGGAAACGTCTGGCGTTCGCTTTCAAGCCCGCACAGGCCCAGACGGTTATCAAACGCCACGCATAGCGCCTGACTGAAGGCATCCGGCGTCGCCTCCTGCATCTGCTGCGCTTTCTCCGGCTCTAAGGACCAGACGATGGAGCAGAGATGCGGATCGGCAAGCGGCAGGAAGGCCAGAATGCCGTCATTATGGAAAATCTGGCGCGCCACGCCGCCGTGCGGCTCTTCGGTGCGGATTGTGGCCACCAACGCGTGATGACGGTAATCCCAGAAAGTCAGCGGAATATCCGCTTTGTTACGGAGCCAGGAATTAGCGCCGTCGGCACCCACTACCAGACGCGCAGTCAGCATATCGCCACTTTCAAGAGTGATAAACGCGTCGTTTTCGCCCCACGCCACCTGATGAAGTTTCGCCGGTGCGATCAGCGTGACGTCGCTGCACTGCTGCGCTTTCTGCCACAGCGCGTGGTGGATCACCGCGTTTTCAACGATATGTCCAAGGTGGCTGTACCCCATGCTTTCATCGTCAAACGCGATACGGCCAAAGCTGTCTTTGTCCCACACTTCCATCCCGTGATAGCAACTGGCACGGAGCGCCACGATTTCAGACCAGACGCCAAGGTGCGTCAGTAGCTTTTCGCTGGCGGCATTGATCGCCGAGACGCGAAGCTCTGGCGGTGCATCCTGCGCCACAGGCTGCGGCGCTTTTTGCTCAAGCACGGCCACGCGCAGGCCGCTGCCCTGTAAACCACAAGCCAGCGCCAGTCCTACCATTCCGCCGCCCACAATGGCGACATCAACATTTTGCACGGTCAATACTCCTTAACGCGCGACCCAACCCAGGGTCCGCTGCGCCAGCACGTCACGTGCCGGAATGAACAGTTCCATCGCCATAAGCCCAAGGTTGCGACCCGCAACCAGCGGTGCCCAGCGATTGGCAAACAGGTGGACTAAACCGTCGGTGACGCCAATGGTCGCCGCTTTGTCCGCCTGGCGTCGTTTCTGGTAATGGCTCAGCACTGAGTATGCGCCACAATCCTGTTGTTCGCTCCACGTCCGGGCCAGGAGCTCGGCCAGGCTCATCACGTCACGGAGGCCAAGGTTGAAGCCTTGCCCGGCGATGGGGTGTAGCGTCTGCGCGGCGTTGCCGACCAGGGCGACGCGATGGGAGACAGTCTGCGATGCGGTCGTCAGCGCAAGCGGATAGGCCACGCGTTTTCCGGCGTGGGTGATGCGCCCAAGCCGCCAGCCGAAGGCCTTTTGCAGCTCGGAACAAAAACGTTCGTCGGACCAGGAGAGAACCTCATCGGCCCGATCCTGCGCATGGCACCATACCAGCGAGCAGCGCCCGTTCGACATCGGCAGCATGGCCAGCGGGCCGTGCTCCGTGAAGCGCTCAAATGCCCTGCCGTTATGCGCGCCAGCCGTAGAGACATTAGCGATGACCGCCGCCTGTCCATAGGGTTCAGAGCGCCATTCGACGCCGCACTGCGTGGCGATCGCGGAGCGTGAACCATCTGCCGCCACCAGCAGTTGCCCCTCCAGCGTGGTGCCGTTGTCCAGCGTCACGCTGACGGCCTCGTCACGGCGGCTGAAGCTGGCGACGCGCGCCGGACAGTGCAGCGTGACGCCAGGGGCATCCTGTAACAGACGGAACAGCCGCAGCCCCACGTCATGCAGCTCGACGACCTGCCCCAGTGCCTCAATTCGGTAATCGTGGGCATCCAGCGTCACAAACCCGGCGTGGCCGCGATCGCTGACGTGAACGGTGCCGATGGCCGTCGCGCAGTCCGCTATCGCCTGCCAGATCCCAATGCGCGCAAGCTGCTGGCAGGTTCCCTGGGCCAGCGCGATGGCGCGGGCATCGAAGCCGGGATGATCGGCCGCCTGCGGCGCAACCGCCTCAACAAGATGCACCGGAAGCTGGCCTTTGGTTAACTGCGAAATGGCCAGCGCCAGAGTAGCGCCGGTCATGCCTCCGCCAACGATGATCACGCTCATACGCGTGCCGCCGCCATCAGCGCCTCGATGTCGTCGGCTTTTTTCACCACGGTCGCGGTCAGGTTTTCGTTACCGGTTTCGGTGATGACGATGTCATCTTCAATACGAATGCCGATCCCGCGGTACTGTTCTGGCACGTCGGCATCCGGCGCGATGTACAGCCCAGGCTCAACGGTCAGCACCATGCCTGGCTCCAGCACGCGCGAACGTTCCGGACCGTATGCCCCGACGTCATGCACATCCAGCCCCAGCCAGTGGCTCAGGCCGTGCATAAAGTACGGACGATGGGCGTTTTCGGTTATAAGGGTGTCCACATCGCCTTTCAAAATGCCGAGCTTCACCAGCCCGGTAATCATGATGCGCACCACCTCGCCCGTAACCTCCTGGATGGAGGTGCCAGGGCGGAACAGCGTCAGCGCGGTCTCCAGAGACTCAAGCACGATGTCATAGATTTCACGCTGCGCGGTGGTGAATTTACCGTTCACCGGGAAGGTACGGGTGATGTCGCCCGCGTAACCCTGATATTCACAGCCCGCGTCAATCAGCACCAGATCGCCGTCGCGCAGTTCACTTTCGTTTTCGGTGTAGTGCAGAATGCAGCCGTTTTCACCGCCGCCTACGATGGTGTTATAGGACGGGAAGCGCGCGCCGTGACGGTTAAATTCATGGTGAATTTCGCCTTCAAGCTGGTACTCGAACATACCGGGACGGCACTTTTCCATGGCGCGGGTATGCGCCAGGGCGCTGATTTCGCCCGCGCGGCGCATCACGTTCAGCTCTTCTTCAGACTTAAACAGACGCATCTCATGCACCATCGGACGCCAGTCCGTCAGGGTGGCGGGTGCAGACAAATTCTGACGTGAGCCTTTACGCAGCTTATCCAGCGCGGTGAAGACAATGTCATCCGCATACGCGTATTCGCCCTGCGCGTGATAGAGCACGTCCAGGCCATTCAGCAGTTGGTAAAGCTGCTGGTTGATTTCGCTGTAGGCCAGCGCACGGTCCACGCCCAGTTTTTCCGGCGCCGCCTCCTGCCCTAAGCGGCGGCCAAACCAGATTTCCGCGGTCAGATCGCGCACGCGGTTAAAAATCACGCTGTGGTTGTGGGTGTCATTGCTTTTAATCAGCACCAGTACCGCTTCCGGCTCGTTAAACCCGGTGAAGTACCAGAAATCACTGCTCTGGCGATAGGGGTATTCGCTGTCGGCGCTGCGCGTCACTTCCGGCGCGGCGAAAATCAGGGCAGCGCTTCCCGGCTGCATTTTTGCCAGCAGCGCCTGACGACGGCGAGAATACTCTTGACTGGAGATAACCATGACACCCTCCTGTGCGTTATTTTTCTTAGTGTAATGTTGGCTTGCGAACTTCCGGCGCGGTCGGCTGCGAGCGCGTAAAGTTGTCGTGGCACAGCAGAGACGCCACGCGCACGTACTCGATAATCTCTTCGAGAGACATTTCCAGCTCTTCCTGGTCTTCGTCTTCATCGTAGCCGAGCTGGGCGATATTACGCAGATCGTCGATCGCTTCACCCGCTTCGCCGGTCACTTTATCCAGTTTAGGCTGGGTTACGCCCAGGCCAAGAAGATAGTGGTTTACCCAACCCGCGAGCGCATCGGCGCGATCGAAGACGCTGACATCGTCGCCTTCAGGCAGATAAAGCTGAAAAAGAAAGCCATCGTCTTCCAGGGAATCGCTGGTTGCGGCGTGCATTTTACGCAGCGCTTCCGCCAGTTCGTGGCCAAACGCCAGCCCTTCGTTGGTGAGGTCGTGGATCAGCGGCTGCCATGAGCTGTCGCTGTTTCCGCCGCACAGTATGCCGCTGATCAGACCGTGCATTTCGGCAGGGGTCAGACCGACTCCCTGCTGGTTCAGTAACTGGTTTAAATCCTTGTAACCAGGCATTTCGTTCTGTATAGACATACGCATTCGTCATCAAAGGGAGGATATTCATGATATGCTACCACTTTGGACCCTGGTGATACCAGAAAAGGGCTTGTATCTTCACATCAGGGTAGCTATAGTGTCGCCCCTTCGCAGCCCCCGGGGCAGTAAGCGAAGGCAGCGCAGTCAATCAGCAGGAAGGTGGCATGTCTGCACAACCCGTCGATCTCCAGATTTTTGGCCGTTCACTGCGAGTGAATTGTCCGCCTGAACAAAGGGATGCCTTGAATCAGGCTGCGGACGATTTGAATCAGCGGTTGCAAGATCTAAAAGAACGCACTAGAGTCACAAATACTGAGCAGCTGGTTTTCATCGCCGCGTTGAACATCAGCTATGAACTGACTCAGGAAAAAGCGAAGACCCGCGATTACGCGGCAAGCATGGAGCAGCGCATTAAAATGCTCCAGCAGACCATAGAACAGGCATTGCTTGATCAAGGTCGCAGTCCCGAAAGACCGGGACCAAAGTTTGAATAACACTTCTCAGTTGACTATGGTAGAGTAACTGTGAAGACAAAATTTCTCTGAGATGTTCGCAAGCGGGCCAGTCCCCTGAGCCGATATTTCATACCACAAGAATGTGGCGCTCCATGGTTGGTGAGCATGCTCGGTCCGTCCGAGAAGCCTTAAAACTATGACGACACATTCACCTTGAACCAAGGGTTCAAGGGTTACAGCCTGCGGCGGCATCTCGGAGATTCCCTCTCTTTTCTTCTACCGACTACCATGACTCAATTCCCTGAAGTTTCTGCTTCACGCCAGGACATCCGTCAGCTTATTCGCCAGCGTCGTCGCGCCTTAAGCGCCGAGCAACAGGCACATTTTGCCCAGCAGGCCGCCGCCCGCATGATGGCCTATCCGCCTGTGGTGATGGCAAACACCGTCGCCCTGTTTCTCTCGTTTGATGGTGAGCTGGATACCCAACCGCTTATCGACCAGCTCTGGCGCGCCGGGAAAAAAGTTTATCTGCCGGTGCTACATCCCTTTAGCCCGGGCAATCTGCTGTTTCTGCACTACCATCCGCACAGCGAGCTGGTGGTAAATCGTCTGAAAATCACCGAACCCAAACTCGACGTGCGCGACGTGCTGCCGCTATCTGAACTGGATGTGCTGATTACGCCGCTGGTGGCGTTTGACGAGCAGGGCCAGCGATTAGGCATGGGCGGGGGGTTCTACGACAGGACGCTACAAAACTGGCAGCAGTACGAATTGCAGCCGGTAGGCTACGCGCATGATTGCCAGGGCGTGGAGGCGTTGCCGGTGGAGAAATGGGATGTGCCGTTACCGGCGGTGGTGACGCCCAGCAAAATATGGGTCTGGTAGGATAAAGCCGGGTGGCGGCTACGCCTTACCCGGCCTACATAAATCCTCGAACATTGTAGGTCGGGTAAGCGTAAGCGCCACCCGACACCACAGACCGCACCATCAGTACAGCAGACGCGCGCGAATCGTCCCCGGAATGGCCTTCATGCTCTGCAATGCTTTCTCGGCGATGTCTTCATCCGCTTCAATATCAATAACCACATAACCCATCTGCGAGTTAGTTTGCAGATACTGCGCAGCAATGTTAACGCCCTGCTCGGCAAAGATCTGGTTGATGGCGGTCAGCACGCCAGGACGGTTTTCGTGGATGTGCAGCAGACGACGCCCACCGTGCAGCGGCAGAGACACCTCCGGGAAGTTCACCGCAGAGAGCGTTGAACCGTTGTCGGAATATTTGCTCAGTTTACCCGCCACTTCCAGGCCGATATTCTCCTGCGCTTCCTGAGTAGAACCGCCGATGTGCGGCGTCAGGATCACGTTGTCGAACTCGCACAGCGGAGAGGTGAACGGATCGCTGTTAGTGGCCGGTTCCGTCGGGAACACGTCAATCGCCGCACCCGCCAGATGTTTACGCTTCAGCGCGTCGCACAGTGCAGGAATGTCAACTACGGTACCGCGCGCGGCGTTGATCAGCAGAGAGCCCGGCTTCATCAGCGCCAGCTCTTCTGCGCCCATCATGTTTTTGGTGGACGCATTTTCCGGCACGTGCAGGCTTACCACGTCGCTCATATTCAGCAGGTCAGACAGGTGTTGAACCTGGGTGGCATTGCCTAACGGCAGCTTGCTTTCGATATCGTAAAAATAGACATGCATACCGAGAGATTCCGCCAGAATACCGAGCTGCGTACCGATATGGCCGTAACCGATAATCCCGAGCTTTTTCCCACGGGCTTCGTAGGAGCCCGCAGCCAGCTTATTCCACACGCCGCGGTGCGCTTTGGCGTTAGCCTCCGGAATGCCGCGAAGCAGCAGCAGCAGCTCGCCAATTACCAGCTCCGCCACGGAACGGGTGTTAGAGAACGGCGCGTTAAAGACCGGGATACCGCGTTTTGCGGCGGCATTCAGATCAACCTGGTTGGTGCCGATGCAGAAACAGCCAATCGCCACCAGCTTTTCCGCCGCAGCAATAACGTCTTCAGTCAGTTGGGTACGGGATCGCAGGCCAATGAAATGGGCATCACGGATGGACGCTTTCAGCTCTTCGGTATCGAGCGCGCCTTTGTGAAATTCGATGTTGGTGTAACCTGCCGCACGAAGGCTATCGATTGCTTTTTGATGCACGCCCTCGACCAGCAGGAATTTAATCTTGTCTTTCTCCAGTGATACCTTTGCCATTTACCCGACCCTGTTTTTATCTGAACTGATGTTGTGCTGGATATAAATCCCGTGCAGCCAACATATCAAAAAAAACTATTGCAGCAATATGAACGTTTGCGTCGGCACTCTGAAGAAAAGTCATACAGAGCAAAATGGCAGAGGAAAATGCTGCGGAAAATTACGAACGTGGCAGGATCGGCAAAAGAGGCGGAAAAACGTGACACAAGTCACCGAATTTAGCTTTTCAAAATTTTTTTAGCGGGGGGAGCGTTCCCCCCGTCAGATCATTTTACGATGGTTTTCACGCCGTCAGCGGTGCCGATCAGCGCCACATCCGCGCCACGGTTGGCAAATAACCCTACGGTAACAACGCCTGGAATGCCGTTGATCGCATTTTCCAGCGCAATGGCATCGAGGATCTCAAGGCCGTGAACGTCGAGGATCACGTTGCCGTTGTCGGTCACCACACCCTGACGGTATTCCGGACGACCGCCCAGCTTCACAAGTTGACGGGCAACCGCGCTGCGCGCCATCGGGATCACTTCGACCGGCAGCGGGAAATTCCCCAGAATGTCGACCTGCTTGGAGGCGTCCGCGATGCAGATGAACTTATCCGCCACGGAAGCGATGATTTTTTCGCGGGTCAGCGCCGCGCCACCGCCTTTGATCATCTGCATGTGGCCGTTGATTTCATCCGCGCCATCAACGTAAATGCCCAGACGGTCCACTTCGTTGAGGTCGAAAACGGTGATGCCGAGGCTTTTCAGCTTTTCCGTGGAAGCATCGGAGCTGGAAACCGCGCCCTCGATCTGCCCCTTCATCGTGCCCAGCGCATCGATAAAGTGCGCCGCCGTCGACCCCGTACCAACACCGACAATGGTACCCGGCTGTACGTACTGGAGAGCGGCCCATCCTACTGCTTTTTTCAGTTCATCCTGCGTCATGATCGTTTTGCCTGTGGTGTGAAAACTCAGGGCGCATTATAGAACACGTCGAATGGATTTCGTCTGCCACGAAGGGAAAATTGTGTCATAGTGCAGATTAAGCAAAATTAAGGAGTCAGCCAGAGCAATGAAACGTCCGGACTACAGAACACTACAGGCACTTGATGCAGTTATTCGTGAACGCGGTTTTGAGCGCGCGGCGCAAAAGCTGTGCATCACCCAGTCCGCCGTATCACAGCGTATCAAACAGCTTGAAAACATGTTCGGGCAGCCGCTGCTGGTGCGTACCGTACCGCCGCGTCCGACGGAGCAAGGACAAAAGCTCCTCGCCTTGCTGCGTCAGGTTGAACTGCTGGAAGATGAATGGCTGGGCGATGAACAAACCGGCTCTACGCCGCTGCTGCTGTCGCTGGCGGTGAACGCCGACAGTCTGGCAACCTGGCTGCTGCCAGCCCTTGCGCCGGTGCTGGCCGACTCCCCTATCCGCCTGAACCTTCAGGTTGAAGACGAGACCCGCACTCAGGAACGCCTGCGCCGTGGCGAAGTGGTTGGGGCGGTCAGTATTCAGCCGCAGGCGCTGCCAAGCTGTCTTGTCGATCAGCTGGGCGCGCTGGACTACCTGTTCGTGGGTTCAAAAGCCTTTGCGGAGCGCTACTTCCCGAACGGCGTCACCCGCGCAGCGCTGCTGAAAGCGCCGGCCGTGGCGTTCGACCATCTGGACGATATGCATCAGGCCTTCCTGCAACAAAACTTCGATTTGCCGCCGGGCAGCGTGCCGTGTCATATCGTTAACTCGTCCGAAGCCTTCGTACAGCTCGCGCGTCAGGGCACCACCTGCTGCATGATCCCGCATTTGCAGATTGAGAAAGAGTTGAAAAGCGGTGAGCTGATTGATTTAACCCCGGGGCTGTATCAGCGCCGGATGCTATACTGGCACCGTTTTGCCCCGGAAAGCCGCATGATGCGCAACGTCACCGACGCGCTGCTGGCGTTTGGGCATAAGGTGTTGAGACAGGATTAATCGCTTGAATTCCCTCTCCCTGTGGGAGAGGGTTAGGGTGAGGGCAAACTACTGCGCCTTAGCCGCCTCAGTTTGCTGAGTTTCAGTCGGCTCCAGCTGGAACACCACATCAACCTGATCGTCGAACTGAATGGTTGGCTGCTCGTAGGTTTCCTGAGCAGAAACCGGCGCGGCGTCCGCCTTCATCATCCGCACCATCGGGCTTGGCTGGTAGTTTGAAACGTGGTAGCGCACGCTGTAAACCGGACCGAGCTTGGTCTTGAAGCCGGAAGCCAGCTGCTGCGCCTGATGAATGGCATCATCTATCGCCGCTTTACGCGCTTCGTCTTTATATTTCTCCGGTTGCGCAACGCCCAGCGAGACGGAACGAATTTCGTTCAGCCCTGCCTTCAGCGCACCATCCAGCAATCCGTTGAGCTTATCAAGCTGGCGTACAGTCACTTCCACAGTACGCACGGCGCGATAGCCTTTCAGGATGCTTTTGCCGTTCTGGTAGTCGTAATCCGGTTGGGTACGCAGGTTCGCAGAGCTGATGTCTTTTTTCGCGACACCGTTCTGTTCCAGGAAAGAGAGGTATTGCGCAACACGATCGTCTGCCTGTTTCTTGGCGGAAGCAGCATCTTTCGCCGCCACGTTCACTTCAATTGCCAGGGTTGCAACATCCGGTACCGCATCCACACTTGCCGTGCCTGAAGTGACAATGTGCGGGCCGTTTGGCAGTTCATTCGCCTGCACCGACACCGCACCTAAACTTACTAATGCCGCCAGGGCCATCACCTTAAACTTCACTGTCATTCCTCCATGTTGCGAAGAGTGCCCTGTTAACAGGGCTCATGCCAGCAAGCTTAGCGGGTCTTGTCCAGATGTCCATAAGACAACGCTTAGTTGAACAATCCCTGTACGTGATGAATGCCCTCTTTCGCCAGCTGGAAGGCAATAAACCACATCACCAGCCCCACCAGGGTATTGATAATGCGCTGTGCTTTGGCGGTACGCAGTCGTGGCGCCAGCCACGCCGCCAGGATCGCAAGACCGAAGAACCAGAGGAAGGAGGCGCTGACCGTACCGAGCGCAAACCAGCGTTTCGGCTCAACGTCCAGCTGTCCGCCCAGGCTGCCCAGTACCACAAAGGTATCAAGGTAGACGTGCGGGTTAAGCCACGTCACGGCGAGCATGGTGACGATAATCTTCCAACGCCCCTGCTTCATCACTTCGGCGCTAGCCAGCTCAAGATTGCTGCTCATGGCCGTTTTCAGGGCACCAAACCCGTACCACAGCAGAAACGCTACGCCGCCCCAGGTAACCAGCGCCAGCAGCCACGGCGACTGCATCAACAGGGCGCTGCCGCCAAAAATCCCGGCGCAAATCAGCAGCAGATCGCTCACCGCACACAGCAGGGCAATCATCAGATGATACTGGCGGCGAATGCCCTGGTTCATCACGAACGCATTTTGTGGTCCAAGGGGAAGGATCATGGCCGCACCTAACGCAAGCCCCTGAAAATAATAAGATAACATGACGTAATTCTCGCAGAGTTGTCCTGGAGGCAGACTATACTGCGGGAACGTCATTAGAGGAAATGGATAATATTAATTGGGTATTAGCTGGGCTAATAAAAGAAAAGCCCGGTGTCGCTGACGCTTACCGGGCCTACGGGAGACGTTACTCTGCTTCTTTGACTTTTTTGACGTTTACGTCCATCTGCGGGTACGGGAAGCTGATGCCGTTGGCATCGAAATCACGCTTGATGCGCTCCAGCACATCCCAGTAAACGTTTTGCAGATCGCTGCTTTTGCTCCAGATGCGCACCACAAAATTAATAGATGACGCGCCCAGCTCGTTCAGACGAACGGTCTGCTCGCGGTCCTTCAGAATGCGATCGTCAGAGGCAATGATGTTGGCGATCAGCGACTTCACCTGATCGATATCGGAGTCGTACGCCACGCTGATGATCAGCTCGTTACGACGCACCGGCTCGCGGGAGAAGTTAATGATATTGCCCGCAATGATTTTCCCGTTCGGGACTACCACAATGCGACCATCCACGGTACGCAGGGTCGTGGAGAAAATCTGAACCTGCAACACGGTACCGGCAATACCGCCCAGATCCACATACTCACCGGAACGGAACGGACGGAAGGTCACCAGCAATACGCCCGCCGCCAGGTTAGACAGCGAACCCTGCAATGCCAGACCAATGGCCAGACCGGCAGCACCGAGCACAGCGATGACGGATGCCGTCTGCACGCCGACACGCCCCAGCGCCGCAATCAGCGTAAAGGCGATAATGCCGTAACGGACCAGCGCGGAGAGGAAATCGGCGACTGTGGCATCAATGTGTCGTGCGACCATCACCCGGTTGACAGCGTTCGAAACGATACGCGCCACGATCATCCCGACAATGATGATGGCAATAGCGGCAACAATATTCACGGCGTAGCTCAGCAGTAGCGCCTGGTTGCGCACCAGCCAGTTACCCGCGTTATTGATGCTGTCTACAACATCAAGTTGTTCCATTTATTCTTCCTTTTGTTAAACCAAAACACAAAATCCATCCCCCATGGAGACAGGCAGGTCAGTAAAGGGTAAACAAAAAGCACCGGCTTTGCCAAACAGATCACAAAATCAGGTATTGCAGGATATTGAAAAAGCATAAAAAAAGGCCCGCATATGCGGACCTTCTTGACGCTATGAACAGCTCAAATTACAGAACGTCAACCGCGTTCAGTTCTTTGAATGCCTGCTCCAGACGAGTAATCATAGAAGTCTGGGCAGCGCGCAGCCATACGCGTGGATCGTAGTATTTCTTGTTCGGCTGGTCTTCGCCTTTCGGGTTGCCCAGCTGACCTTGCAGGTAAGCTTCGTTGGTTTTGTAGTATTGCAGGATACCGTCCCAAGTTGCCCATTGGGTGTCGGTATCGATATTCATTTTCACTACGCCGTAGCTTACGGAATCTTTGATTTCCTGAGCAGAAGAACCGGAACCGCCGTGGAAGACGAAGTTCAGGCTGTTGTGCGGCAGGTTGTGTTTTTTGGACACGTATTCCTGAGAATCACGCAGGATGGTCGGGGTCAGAACCACGTTACCTGGTTTGTATACGCCGTGTACGTTACCGAAGGACGCTGCGATAGTGAAGCGTGGGCTGATTTTGCTCAGCTCGGTGTAAGCGTAATCAACGTCTTCTGGCTGAGTGTACAGTGCAGAAGCGTCCATGTGGCTGTTGTCCACACCGTCTTCTTCACCGCCGGTGCAACCCAGTTCGATTTCCAGGGTCATGCCCATTTTGGACATACGCGCCAGGTACTTAGAGCAGATCTCGATGTTTTCTTCCAGAGACTCTTCGGACAGGTCGATCATGTGAGAAGAGAACAGTGGCTTACCGGTTGCTGCGAAGTGTTTTTCGCCTGCGTCCAGCAGACCGTCGATCCATGGCAGCAGTTTTTTCGCGCAGTGGTCAGTGTGCAGGATAACCGGAACACCGTAGTGCTCAGCCATCTGGTGAACGTGATGTGCGCCAGAGATAGCGCCCAGGATTGCAGCACCCTGAGGAATGTCAGTTTTCACGCCTTTACCTGCGATGAACGCAGCGCCGCCGTTAGAGAACTGAACGATAACTGGAGCTTTAACTTTAGCAGCAGTTTCCAGTACGGCGTTGATGGAGTCGGTACCCACGCAGTTAACTGCTGGCAGAGCGAAGTTGTTTTCTTTAGCTACCTGGAACACTTTCTGTACGTCATCACCAGTGATAACGCCAGGTTTTACGAAATCAAAAATTTTAGACATGTTGCTTAGTCCTGTATCTTCGGCCGTTAGAAATGGTGCGAGCTCTGATAAGCGCGCTGAAAATTGGGCAGGTTTCCCTGCCCCTGAATGGCTTACTTCTTAGCGCGCTCTTCGAGCATTGCTACTGCTGGCAGAACTTTGCCTTCCACGAATTCGAGGAATGCGCCGCCACCAGTGGAGATGTAGGAGATCTTGTCAGCGATACCGAACAGGTCGATTGCTGCCAGGGTGTCACCACCGCCTGCGATAGAGAACGCTTCGCTGTCTGCGATTGCGTTAGCCACGATCTCAGTCCCTTTGCGGAAGTTCGGGAATTCGAACACGCCGACAGGACCGTTCCACAGGATAGTTTTTGCGTTTTTCAGGATTTCAGCCAGTTTCTGTGCAGAAACGTCGCCCAGGTCCAGAATCTGCTCTTCATCTTTGATGTCGCTAACAGATTTCAGGGTTGCGGTAGCAGTTTCGGAGAACTCGGTTGCCACGCGAACGTCAGTTGGAACCGGGATATCACAGGTACCCAGCAGACGTTTGGCTTCGTCAACCAGATCCGCTTCGTACAGGGATTTACCCACGTTGTGGCCTTGCGCAGCAACGAAGGTGTTCGCGATACCACCGCCAACGATCAGCTGGTCAGCGATTTTGGACAGAGAATCCAGTACGGTCAGTTTGGTAGAAACTTTAGAACCACCAACGATAGCGACCATTGGACGAGCAGGTTCTTTCAGTGCTTTACCCAGCGCTTCCAGTTCGTCAGCCAGCAGCGGACCTGCACAGGCGACGTCTGCGAATTTACCGATACCGTGGGTAGATGCCTGCGCACGGTGAGCCGTACCGAATGCATCCATCACGAATACGTCGCACAGCGCAGCGTATTTTTTGGACAGGGTTTCGTCGTCTTTCTTTTCGCCTTTGTTGAAGCGAACGTTTTCCAGAACAACCAGCTCACCTTCGGCAACTTCCACGCCGTCCAGGTAATCTTTCACCAGGCGAACCGGGCTGGACAGTTTGTCTTTCAGGTAATTAACAACCGGCAGCAGAGAGAACTCTTCGTTGTACTCGCCTTCAGTTGGACGGCCCAGGTGGGAGGTGACCATCACTTTAGCGCCCTGCTTCAGAGCCAGTTCAATGGTTGGCAGAGATGCACGGATACGCGCGTCGCTGGTCACTTTGCCATCTTTAACCGGTACGTTCAGATCGGCACGGATGAAAACGCGTTTACCTGCCAGATCCAGATCGGTCATCTTAATTACAGACATGGTGAATCCTCTCGTTGATTCTTAAAGTTTTGCAAGCGCAAGGTGCGCTCTACCTGAAACCTTTCGCGGCCATGGCTAACGTGGTGTCGAGCATTCGGTTAGCAAAGCCCCATTCGTTATCACACCAGACCAGCGTCTTGATGAGGTGCGCACCACTGACTCGCGTCTGCGTGCCATCCACGATGGCGCTATGCGGGTCGTGGTTAAAATCTACTGAGACCAACGGTAATTCCGTATAGTCAACTATACCATGAAATGCTCCCTGTGCCGCTTTTTGCAGCAACAGGTTGACTTCACAGGCTTTTACCGGTTTTTTCACCGTCACGCTAAGATCGATTGCGGTGACGTTTATCGTCGGAACGCGCACGGCAATCGCTTCAAAACGGTCGTTAAACTGCGGGAAAATACGGGTGATCCCGGCAGCCAGTTTCGTATCCACCGGAATGATTGACTGGCTCGCCGCGCGAGTGCGTCGTAAATCCGGATGGTAGGCGTCGATTACCTGCTGATCGTGCATGGCGGAGTGAATCGTGGTCACGGTGCCGGATTCAATGCCATAAGCATCGTCTAACAGTTTAATGACCGGAATAATGCAGTTGGTGGTGCAGGAGGCGTTGGAGACAATGCGGTGTTCAGCGTGCAGCTCGTGCTGGTTAACACCAAACACGACGGTGGCGTCGAGGTCGTTACTGCCGGGATGGGAGAACAGCACTTTTTTCGCGCCAGCATTCAGATGCGCTTCGCCATGTTCACGGTTACCGTACACGCCGGTACAGTCCAGCACCACATCCACACCCAGTTCGCGCCAGGGCAGCCCTTCAATACTGTTCTCATGCAGCACGCGGATGGCATCGTCACCGACGAACAGCTGTTCCCTTTCCTGGCGAACATCCCAGGCAAAGCGACCGTGGCTGGTGTCATATTTCAACAAATGTGCCATGCCCGCAGCATCCGCCAGTTCATTGATTGCCACCACGGTGATTTCCGCACGACGCCCGGATTCATATAAAGCACGAACCACGTTGCGCCCGATGCGACCGAAGCCATTAATCGCTACGCGTACGGTCATAGATCTCCTGCAAAGCTATCCCTGAGTTTGAGGTGGCTGAAAGAGTAATCCAGCGACGCCCGAAGGGGAATCCTTGCTGTCACAAACTGCGATTGATTGGTCAATTGTCGAACATTTAATCGACTGAAACGCTTCAGCAAGAATAAGCGAATCGGGGAATAAAAGGAATCTCTGTCCAGATTAAGAGCGATTTTATCTGATCTCCATCACATTTTTCCGGAATAATCCCTTTCCATCCCGCCACGTAAAAACGCGGCGGGTCGACCGGTGTTCCCACTGAAAGCTGCGGAGGATCAGACGAGTCGGTATTCGCCATTTGACGACATCATCAGTTCCACATTGGCAGGACAGCTGTGACGCAAAACACGCTCCACGTTTGGCCCGTCGGTGCGCGCATAAAACGCGTCGGCGTCGGCCTGAGAAAGTCCGCCGGCCAGCTTACGTCCCACCAGGCGCGTACGTAACGCTTCGGCGGGGGCGCGAATAAACAATGAAAAATCGCA
Organism: Enterobacter sp. BWH52; assembly: GCF_001037565.1. Lineage (NCBI taxonomy): Bacteria > Pseudomonadati > Pseudomonadota > Gammaproteobacteria > Enterobacterales > Enterobacteriaceae > Enterobacter > Enterobacter sp. BWH52. The sequence continues at coordinate 3,812,521 of NZ_KQ089854.1, forward strand.
GTATTCCATCAGCGTTCGCCATCGTTCGTCATCAAGCAGCAGCCAGTTACCCTCAACAATCACGACAGGGGCCGTTACCACGATTGCCTCTTCGACAGGATCGTGCGTTTGTCGGTCATACTGCGGCCAGGTACTGTCGCCCTCTTTTATCTGCCGCAGATGTTGCGCCAGCCTGTCGACATCAAAGGTTTCCGGGGCGCCTTTGTACGCGCGCAGGTTATGCGCTTCCAGCCAGACGTTGTAGTGATGAAATCCATCCATCGGCAACGTCTGGATCGGCGGCATCCCCTCCATCTGACGAGAGAGGAATTCCCAGAAGGCGGTCAGCGTGGATTTGCCCGTCCCGGGCGGCGCGCTGAGAAAAACAATCGTACGTCTGCTGGCGCTGGCGAAATGCCGTTTCGCCAGTTGCCGCAGCAAAGGCTTATGAACATTTTCAATTTCGTCGTCAGGATAATGTGCTTCTACATGTAGCCCGTTAACCGTTAGCCCAATTTTCACGGCGTAAGTTCCTTTAAAATTGTCGTTACCGCCAGGGTGAGCGCCGTCTTGATCATTGCGGTAAAGCGCACCTCAGACCATGCGGCAAAGTCAGCAAATTTCATCGACTCCAGCGCGCTGAATAACGTCGCGTTACGGGTGATGCAATTAACGTTGCTGATAAAATCCCAGGTGATGTCATCGGCGAAGCCAGGGAGGGTATCCTGCTCTTTCAGATACTGATAAAACTGTGAAAAATGCGTAATGTCGGCGTAGAGCCATTTTTCCATTTTCCCCAGCGCATAGATCAGGCGTAACGCCACGTCGATGTCATCAAGCGGCCCACTCCGGGCGAGTAACGGCTTCACTGCATATTCCACGATCTCTTCATCGTTATCGACAAACAGCGACGGCAGAAAACATTTAATGCCCTGGAGCAAAAAAGACTGTGCCGTCGTCATGAATGCGAGGAGGTTATTCTGAGCATCCAGTTGCTCAAGCACGTCGTCTTCTGTCAGCGTCGTCATTTGTATCTCGATAAATCACCGTGAATGCAGAGAGTCTATTATATTACACGTTCGATCTGCGCCGCCGATCAGTAAAGTTTGCGTGCGCACACCCTCCGCAACCTGTTGAATACCTTTAACCAGTTCGCCACCCGTCACGCCCGTCGCGCTGAACAGGATGTCATTGCCCTTTACCAGTTCGCTAAGGGTATAGATACGATTGACTTCCACCTTCATCTCCGCACAGCGACGGTGCTCCTGCACGGCGACCCGACGGTTCTCAGGACTCTCCCCTTTCGCTTCACAAAAATCGATCAGCTCCGCCTGCATTTCGCCACCCAGCGCTTTCACCGCGCAGGCAGAGATCACCCCTTCCGGCGCGCCGCCTGTGGTGTACATCAGATCATAGGGATTATCCTGTAAGCAGGTCAGAACGCTGGCGGCGACGTCGCCATCGGGCAGCGCGAACACTTTCACGCCCAGCTGCCTTGCCTCGGCAATTGCATTATGCAGGCGCGGTTTGTCCAGCGTTACCATCCGCAGATGCTCCAGCGGCTTACCCAGCGCCCGGGCAACGTTGTGAAGGTTTTCTGCCAGCGGGAGATCGAGGCTGATTGCCCCGGTTGCCGCTGCGTTAACCACCAGTTTTTTCATGTACATATCAGGGGCATGAAACAGGCTGCCCTCAGGCGCAAACGCCATCACTGCCAGCGCATTGCTTTGTCCCATCGCCACCATGCGGGTCCCCTCAATGGGATCGACGGCAATATCCACCGCCAGGCCGACGCCGCTTCCGACCTCCTCGCCAATCCACAGCATTGGCGCATGGTCGATCTCACCTTCACCGATGACGATACGCCCGCGAATCGCTATCGCGTTTAGCGCCTCGCGCATGGCGGTTACCGCCAGCCCGTCGATTCGGTTTTTATCGCCGCACCCGGTTTGCGGCCAGGCGGCCAGCGCCGCCTGTTCCGTGACGCGAAAGAGCGGCCATGCCAGAGACATCATGCGGCCGCCTCCCCAATATCCACCCCAAACTTCGCCAGCAGATAGCGCTCTGCTTTTTCATTCCAGATGCCGTGAGTCTCTTCCACAAGCCTTGCCAGCTCCCGGAAAAGCGGATCGGTTTTACCCTTTTCGGCAAAATCGGCAATGGCCGTTAACGGCATGGTGACACCGTTATAGATAAGCTTCTTGCCCCCAGGAATGTCCGGCAGATTGAGTACCGTATGCGGCACCGCATCCAGACCGCCGATGTGGGTCACCATAAACGACGGCTGGAGCTGGCCTGTCGCACTCAGCGCAATCGCCTCTTTCATGTCCTCCGTCGAGCCGCCGGAGGTGCCCACCACGTGGGTACTGTTGTAATGGACGTTGTAAAAATTAAACGGCACCTTGAAATTGCTGTCCGTTGGTCCGGCGAAGAAATTCAGGCACCCGTCCTCGGCGAGAAGATCGTCTGCCAGTTCAATGACCGCCGGAACCGCGGCATAGACAAACACGTCGTCAAAGCCTGCATTGTCAGTTAATGCGCGTAACGTAGCGGCAGGGTTCTCCAGTTCGGAGGTATTAACATAGATAAGCTCAATGCCCTTTTGTGCCGCCAGCTCAACCGGCAGGAGTTTTTCCGCCTGCGTAAGGCGTGCCTCATCGATATCCACCACCACAACGCGCGACGGCTGAATCCCGCCGTTAATCGCATAATCAATAGCGCCAATTCCCATCGGCCCGGCGCAGGCCAGAAGCGCAATATTACCTCCCGGTTTCACGCCCATCCGGTGCTCATAGACATATTGTGTCGTATGATAATTGGCGTTATACGCGCCGATAATGCAGCACATGGGTTCCGCCAGCGAAGCCGCCGCAAAATAGGAGCCGTGATAAGGTAAAACGCAGCCCAGATTAATTGCGACTTCTGGAATAATCATATACGTCGCATTGCCGCCAAAATATTCATAGCTGTAGCCAGCAGAATAACCGCTCGGCAATCCCATTGCCGGTTGTAAAACAAAGCGCTGACCTTTTTTAAATTTCCCGGTAAGGTTTTTTCCGACCTCAACAATCACCCCGGCACATTCATGTCCGGTTATGACCGGATGATTTTCCAGATCGTCCGGCACACGTTTATGTTCACTGCCTAATTTCGCCGCCTTCCAGGTTGATAAACAAACGCTGTCGGAAATTACGCTCACCAGCAGTTCATTGTCGCTTATTTCGGGCAGTTCGAATTCGCGGATACGAACATCCTGCTTGCCATAAATGGCAGCCACTTTCGTTTTCATAATGACTCCAGGAACCAGATAGATTAATTCGCCGTTAGATGCTTAAATAACTCGTCAAGCTTAGGATCGCCGAGATAGTTTTTTATCAACACTAACGGTTTGTCACTGACCCGTTTAGCGCGCCCCTCCAGGCTGGCATGGGTAACAATAATGTCCGCGTCGTCAGGCACATTTTCGATGGCATAATGTTTTACTTCGATGTTTTGTCCGGCTTTTTCCAGACGCTTCCGGAATGTCGTCGCGCCCATAGCGCTGGAGCCCATTCCGGCATCGCAGACAAAAGCGATATGCTTAACATCCTGGTAAGTAAACTTGCCTTCCTGCTTCATGGCTTTTACGGCGTTGGCAGAATCATTGAAAGTATCTTCCGTTTCAGCTTCGTTATTTTTATCCATCTTCAGGATAAAAGAGGCGACCGCAAAGGTGACCAGCGTGCCTGTCGTTACGCCAGCAATCGTGGCGAGGAATGCGCCTTTAGGCGTTAACGCGAGGTAGGCGAAAATCGAACCCGGACTTGGGCCAGCCACCAGACCACCGCCTAACAGGTTAAACACCCACGTCCCGCTCATGCCGCCAGCAATCATCGCAATCAGCGTCAGCGGTTTCATCAGTACGTAAGGGAAATAGAGCTCATGAATGCCGCCCAGGAAGTGAATGATCATCGCGCCGGGGGCTGACTTCTTCGCCATTCCTTTGCCGAAAAAAGCAAAAGCCAGCAGCAGACCTAAACCCGGCCCGGGGTTGGAGGCCACCATAAAGAAGATGGATTTACCCGTCTCGGAAGCCTGCTGCATCCCCAGCGGATAATAAACACCCTGATCGATAGCGTTATTTAAAAACAGGATTTTTGCCGGTTCGTTAATCAACGACAACAGCGGCAGGTAGCCCGCATGTACCAGTGATTCACTACATTCTTTAATAAAGTTATTGGCAATCGACACCGCAGGACCGATCACTTCAAATCCCAGCAGGCAGAGGAGCATACCCGCAATACCCAGCGAGAAGTTGTTGATGACCATCTCAAAACCAGCGGGAATGCGTTTATCCAGCAGCCGATCGATGTGCTTAATTACCAGACCGCCGAGTGGCCCCATGATCATTGAGCCGAGGAACATAGGAATATCCGCGCCGATAATCACGCCGATAGTGCCGATCCCCCCCATCACTGCCCCACGTTTGCCGCCAACCAGGTGTCCGCCGGTAGAGCCAATCATCACCGGCAATAAATAGGTGATCATCGGACCAACAATTTTGGCGAAATGCTCATTTGGCATCCAGCCGGTTGGAATAAATAATGCGGTAATAAATCCCCAGGCAATAAAAGCGCCAATATTCGGGATGACCATTGCAGTCAAAAAGCCCCCAAAAGCCTGGACCTTTGCACGAGCAGACTTGTGTTCCATAATAATATCCTGTAAAGGAGAGAATAATTATGCGTGAGCGATAATATCCGCCAACTGCTTTTCTGACTTAGCGGTTAACAACGCCGACAGCCTGTCTTCTTCACATAATAATTCGCTTAATGCCTGGATAGCGCCGATATGTGAATCCGCATCCGCCGCCGATAAACCAATGAGTAATTTTACGGGCTCATCGTCGTCGGCAAACTGCACTTCCTGTTTAAGAAGCGTTAATGACATACCTGTTTTTAAGGCACCGCACTCCGGACGGGCATGAGGCATTGCCACACCCGGAGCGAGAATGTAATAAGGGCCATTAGTAAGCGTCGAGGTTTTAATTGCTTCAATATAATCAGCGTTAATATAATGATTTTGCAGCAAAGACGACATGGAAAAATCAATGGCTTCCTGCCAGTCCTTTGCTGCGGATTTTATTGATATTGAGGATTCAGGGAAATAATCAATTAACCGCATATATCATCCTTATTTTATTTTTAGGGTACAACGTATCACTAAAAACAAAATACGCCTGCGGGAAAATGAAATCAAACGGAGACAAAATAGCGAGCGTGTCAGAGTACATTTTAATAAAACGAACAAAAACAGATCGTTAAAAACAAAAAATCAAAAAGCAAGTCTATATATGTGATATCCATTGCAAATTAAACATATTATGACTTTGCGTATTTGTGATGGGAATCACCAATTATATGTTGTTAACACCAAAAAAAATACCTCCAAAATAAAAACGGGCCGCCTGAGCGACCCGTTTTGCATCACTGGGAGAGTTACAGCAGTTCTTTCGCCTTAGCGACAACGTTCTCAACGGTGAAGCCGAACTCTTCAAACAGCTGTTCAGCTGGCGCAGACTCACCAAACGTGGTCATACCGACGATAGCGCCGTTCAGACCCACGTATTTGAACCAGTAGTCTGCGATACCCGCTTCCACTGCCACGCGAGCGGAGACCGCTTTAGGCAGTACGGATTCGCGGTACGCGGCATCCTGCTTGTCGAACGCATCGGTAGAAGGCATAGAAACCACACGCGCTTTCACGCCTTCGGCAGTCAGTTTTTCCCATGCGGCAACGGCCAGTTCAACTTCAGAACCGGTCGCGATGAAGATCAGCTCAGGCTGGCCTGCGCAATCTTTCAGCACGTAACCACCGCGCGCGATGTTCGCCAGCTGCTCTGGAGTACGCTCCTGCTGCGCCAGGTTCTGACGGGAGAGGATCAGCGCGGTTGGACCGTCCTGACGCTCAACGCCGTATTTCCACGCCACCGCAGATTCAACCTGGTCACATGGACGCCATGTGCTCATGTTCGGGGTCACGCGCAGGGAAGCCACCTGCTCTACTGGCTGGTGAGTTGGACCATCTTCGCCCAGACCGATGGAGTCGTGGGTGTAGACCATCACCTGACGCTGTTTCATCAGCGCAGCCATACGCACGGCGTTACGTGCATATTCCACAAACATCAGGAAGGTAGAAGTGTACGGCAGGAAACCACCGTGCAGAGCGATACCGTTGGCAATCGCAGTCATACCGAACTCACGTACACCGTAATGGATGTAGTTACCGGCAGTATCTTCGTTGATTGGCTTAGATCCGGACCACAGGGTCAGGTTTGATGGCGCCAGGTCAGCGGAGCCGCCGAGGAATTCTGGAAGCAGAGGGCCAAACGCTTCGATCGCATTCTGAGATGCTTTACGGCTGGCGATCTTGGCTGGGTTCGCCTGCAACTTCGCGATGAACTCGTTCGCTTTGGCGTCGAAGTCAGACGGCATGTCACCTTTCATACGACGGGTGAACTCAGCCGCTTCCTGTGGGAAGGCTTTCGCGTAAGCCGCGAACTTCTCGTTCCAGGCCGCTTCTTTCGCCTGACCCACTTCTTTCGCATCCCACTGAGCGTAGATTTCAGACGGGATTTCGAAGGCAGGGTGTTTCCAGCCCAGCGCTTCACGGGTCAGTGCAATTTCCGCGTCGCCCAGCGGTGCGCCGTGGGAGTCGTGAGTGCCCGCTTTGTTCGGAGAACCGAAGCCGATGATGGTTTTGCACATCAGCAGGGACGGTTTGTCGGTCACGGCGCGCGCTTCTTCTACGGCACGTTTAATCGAGTCAGCATCGTGGCCATCAACGCCGCGCACAACATGCCAGCCGTAGGCTTCGAAACGTGCGGCGGTGTCGTCAGTGAACCAGCCTTCAACGTGGCCGTCGATGGAAATGCCGTTGTCGTCGTAGAACGCAACCAGTTTACCCAGCTTCAGGGTGCCTGCCAGGGAGCACACTTCGTGAGAAATGCCTTCCATCATGCAGCCGTCGCCCAGGAAGGCGTAGGTGAAGTGGTCAACGATGTCGTGGCCAGGACGGTTAAACTGCGCCGCCAGGGTCTTCTCTGCAATCGCCATACCTACGGCGTTAGCGATGCCCTGACCCAGCGGACCGGTAGTGGTTTCAACGCCAGCGGTGTAGCCTACTTCCGGATGACCTGGAGTTTTGGAGTGCAGCTGACGGAAGTTTTTCAGCTCTTCGATTGGCAGATCGTAGCCAGTGAGGTGCAGCAGGCTGTAGATCAGCATAGAGCCGTGGCCGTTAGACAGCACGAAACGGTCGCGGTCTGCCCATGCCGGGTTCTGCGGGTTATGGTTCAGGAAATCACGCCACAGGACTTCGGCGATGTCAGCCATGCCCATAGGGGCGCCCGGGTGGCCGGATTTGGCTTTCTGTACTGCGTCCATGCTCAGCGCACGAATAGCATTAGCAAGCTCTTTACGTGAGGACATTTTAACTCCAGATCGGACTGTTAAAGGCCATGCCCTTGACGACAGCGCGTTTTGGGCTACGCCGGAAAAAAGTGCCAACAATGTAACCCAAGCCGCAGGGCATGTACATGGAGCATTCTTTTGCTGCTTAAGAAATCTCTGGATCATGCTCGCATGTTGCGCAATCTGCTCGCCCGCCCCTGTAGATATTCCTTATACTTAGCCCGACACCGGCTTCGTTGACGGTGCATTTTTCGGAATTAATTCAGATTAACGAGTACGGAAGCAACATCATGAAAATGCGTGCAATCGGGCTGGCTGTGGGAACAACGCTCCTGCTAAGCGGCTGTCAGAATATGGATTCTAACGGCCTGATGACCTCAGGCGCAGAAGCTTTTCAGGCCTACTCACTGAGCGATGCGCAGGTGAAAGCGCTGAGCGACGAGGCCTGTAAGGATATGGATGGAAAAGCTACGCTTGCCCCGGCAAACAGCACCTACACGCAGCGTCTGAACAAGATTGCTTCCGCGCTGGGCGACAACATTAACGGTCAGCCGGTGAACTACAAGGTGTATATGGCGAAAGACGTCAACGCCTTCGCGATGGCTAACGGCTGTATCCGCGTATACAGCGGCCTGATGGACATGATGACCGACAACGAAGTGGAAGCGGTCATCGGCCATGAAATGGGTCACGTTGCTCTGGGTCACGTGAAGAAAGGGATGCAGGTTGCGCTGGGCACCAATGCCGTGCGTGCAGCGGCGGCCTCTGCGGGCGGCATTGTCGGCAGCCTGTCCCAGTCGCAGCTGGGCGACGTGGGTGAGAAACTGGTTAACTCCCAGTTCTCCCAGCGTCAGGAGTCGGAAGCGGATGACTATTCTTACGATCTGTTGCGCAAGCGCGGCATCAACCCATCAGGTTTAGCCACCAGCTTCGAAAAACTGGCGAAACTGGAGGAAGGCCGTCAAAGCTCCATGTTTGACGATCACCCGGCCTCCGTTGAACGCGCGCAGCATATCCGTGACCGCATGGCGGCAGACGGTATTATATAATACTCCGGCCCGGTGCGCGCCGCGCTACCGGGCAACAAGACTCAATCAGTACAGCGTTTTCTGTGGCGGCCCGGCAAACTTAAGGGCGCCAATCTGCCCCATCCGCACCTCTACCACCGACGGCCCCGGCATCGCTAACGCTTCCATCATCACCGCGTCAAAATCCTCGGCCTGCTCAACGCTCCAGGCCTGTAGACCAATCGCCTGCGCCAGCAGGGTAAAATCCGGCGTATGCAGCGCGTTATAATACTGACGCCCGCCAAAATATTTATCCTGAATACCACGCATTACGCCGTAGCCCCCGTCGTTCATGATCAGCAGCGTCACGTTGGCTTTCTCCTGCGCCAGCGTCGCCAGTTCGCCTAAATTGAGGCTCAGGCCGCCGTCGCCCACCAGCCCCACCACCTTGCGCTGTGGGTTGGCAATCGCGGTGCCGATAGCCATCGGCAGGCCCATGCCAATCGCCCCGGCGAGGGAGTGAATATTCATCAGCGGACCGTTAGCCCTGAACAGGCGGCTACCCCACAGGCTGCCGGACACGGTGATATCGCGCACCAGCAGGCCGTCTTTCGGCAGGGCTTTCTCAATGGCGTCGTTAAGCTTCGCATAGGCGCCGCACTGCTCGCGCAGCCCCTGCTCAGCTTGCCCGACAGCCTGCTGTACCTGCGTATCCCACTGGGCGTTGCCCCACTCGCGGCCCTGCACTTTTTCAGCCAGCGCGCCAAGCAGCGCGGAACAATCGGCTATCAACGTGCTATCCATCAGATAGTTACGGCTTGCTGCCGCCGGGTCGATATCGAGCTGCACCCGCGGGGAAGGCAGCTCAAGCGTCCAGGATCGGGTTTCGTTGCTGCGCAGGCGAGAACCGGCCACCAACGTAAAATCACACTGCGCAATCAGCGCCTCAACCGACGGCGAATTATGGAACGCGCGAAGGCTGGCGCGGTGGTTGTCCGGCAGCACGCCGCGCGCGTGGGTGCTGGAAATCACGGTGATGCCCGCATCCGCCAGTTTTTTCACTGCCTCAGCGCTACCCAGCGCCCCGCCGCCCAGCCACAGCAGCGGCTGTTTCGCCTGTTTGAGCTGCGCCCACAGCGCGTCAACCATTCCGGTATCCACGGCCGGAGCCGATACCGGTTTGATCGGAGCGGTTACCAGCGACAGCGGAATTTTGGCGCTCTGAATATCAATCGGGATTTCCACCGAGACCGGTCCGCACGGCGGGGTCTGCGCGTCCTGGATGGCTTTATGCAGAATCGCTATCGCCTGATTCGCATTGCTGATGCGGTACGCCCGTTTTGAGCTGGCCTTCAGGAAGGTCAGCTGGTCACGGGTTTCATGGATAAACCCGGTGTCGGCGTCCAGCCAGGCTTTCTCAACCTGCCCGGTTAAATGCAGCAGCGGCGTGCAGGCATTCATGGCTTCCACCAGCGCGCCTACCGCGTTCCCGGCCCCCGCGCCGGTGCTTGTCAGCGCCACGCCGAGGCCGGAAAAGCGCCCGTGAGCATCGGCCATGGTGACGGAACCGGCTTCACCGCGCGCGGGCACAAAGCGGATATTGCCCCGCTGCCCAACCGCATCCGCGATCGGCAGGTTGTGAATGGAGATGACGCCGTAGATGGCCTCAACCTGATACTGCTCCAGCGTTCTGGCGATGGCGTCGCCGACGGTTATCATTTCGCTCATTGCTCACCCTTTCTCAGTCGCACCAGTGGTTGACGCTGTTACCCGTCGCCAGATAAATGCTCTTTTGTTGCATCCAGGCTTTCAGCCCCTGGATACCCTTCTCGCGGCCCAGACCGCTCTCTTTAAAGCCCCCGAACGGGGTCGAAATCGCAAAAACCTTGTAGGTGTTGATCCACACCGTGCCTGCCTCCAGCTGCTCGCTGAGACGCAGGGCGCGACCGGTATCGCGCGTCCAGATCCCCGCCGCCAGGCCGTACACCGAGTCGTTCGCCTCGTGGATAAGCGTGGCTTCATCGCCAAACGGCATCGCCACCAGCACCGGGCCGAAGATCTCTTCCTGACAGGCGCGGGCGCTGTTGCTCAGCCCTTCGATAATGGTTGGCAGAAAGAAGCTGCCGTTTACCAGAGCGGGATCGGCGGGGATCTCGCCGCCGCACAGCACGCGGCCCCCTTCACGCTTCGCCAGTTCGACGTACTGGATCACGCTCTGGCGATGTTTTTCGTTGATCAGCGGTCCTACATGGACGCCGTCGGTAAACGGATGTCCGACGCGCAGCCCGCGTGTTAATTCCAGCAGCCTCGCCATCAGCGGGGCGTAAATACTCTCGTGGATAAACAGCCGCGACCCGGCGATACACGCCTGCCCCGCCGAGCTGAAAATGCCGTAGCAGATCCCGCGCGCGGCCTGTTCGATATCGGCATCCTCCAGCACGATGGTCGGCGATTTGCCGCCCAGTTCCAGCGAGGCCGGGATCAGTTTTTCCGCCGCCACGTGCGCCAGATGACGGCCCGTGGTGGTGCCGCCGGTAAAGGAAATTTTCCGCACGCGAGGATGACGCGCCAGCGCATCGCCAATCACCGAGCCTTTGCCCGGCAGGACACTCAGCAGCCCGGCGGGCAGCCCGGCCTGTTCAAAAATCCGCGCCAGCTCCAGCGCCATCAGCGGCGTGGCTTCGGCGGGCTTGAGGATCACCGCGTTCCCGGCGGCAATCGCCGGTGCGACCTTCTGCATTTCGCTGGCAATCGGCGAGTTCCACGGCGTGATGGCCGCCACCACGCCAAGGGGCTCGTAGCAGCTCAGCGTCAGCAGATCCGGCTGGCGCGGCGTCGGAAGTTCCCCTTCCAGCAGCTCGCAGGCGGCGGCAAAGTAGCGCGCCGTTCCCGCCGCGCTCATCACCAGCCCGCGCGCTTCCGCCAGCGGCTTGCCGTTATCACGGCTCTGCATCTGCGCCAGCGCATCGACGCGGGATTCAATAAGATCGGCAACTTTATGCAGGATCTTCGCGCGCATGTGCGGCAGACTGTTACGCCATGCGGGATCGCGCCAGGCGCGCTCTCCGGCGGCTACCGCCTCCTCCAGGTCATCCAGACTGGCGGCATTCAGCGTCGCGTTGAGCGACCCGTCTGCCGGAAAGTGGCTCTGCATCGGGTTGCCGCCGCCGCGTCGCCACTGGCCGCCGATAAAAATCTTCAGATCGTCCATCGTCACTCCTCAGCTCAGGGCCAGCTCGCGGCAGGCGCGCACCGCGCTCAGTGCCGCCAGGGTGGAGGTTTTAGGATTAGAAGCCAGCGGCAGTCCGCTCAGTTCCAGACGGAACTCGCCGAATAATCCTTCGACATGCAGCGTGTGGGTGTTACGTTTCGTTGCCGGGTCAACCATCAGTTGCACGCGGGTGTCGTCCATCCCGACGCCGCCGAGCGCCACGGTCGCCGCCACGTTGGCGTTCGCCGGGAACAGGCGCGCCGCCTCGCGGGCGCTGCCCTCGAAGAAAACCTTTGCCTCTGACACCGCATTCAGATCGATAAGCTGCTCGGCATAGCTGCCGCGCCAGCTGGCCGGGCTTTTGCGCGACTGATAGGTGACGCGCTCAAGCCCGCCCTCTTTCGCCGCCGCCAGCCCGTCGATACCGGCCACCGCACCGGAAAGCAGGGTCAGTTTTCCGCCCGCGGCGAGCAGACGCTGCTCCAGCGCGCTGTCCGCCAGCGCGCCGGTGGAAATGATGGCCAGATGCCAGCCGCGACGCAGGATCTCTTCCCCGTACTGGGCCACCGCCTGCTGGCTGGCGCATTCCAGCACCAGATCCGGCGTTTGTGCGCACGCCATCGGCGACGTCAGCGCCTCAACCGCATCGCCAAACTGGTCGTGAATGGCGGGATGGTGAGACGCGCGCGCCACGATCCAGCCAATAGCCACACCGGCGGGCAGGCGCTCAATCACCGCCTGCGCCATGGCGCCAAAACCAATCAACATTACCTTTTTCATGATGTGTCCTTACAGATGGCGGCAGAAGCCGCCGGAAACGTCCAGCGCCGCGCCGGTGGTAAACGAGGCCAGCGGCGAGGCGAGGAACAGCAGGGCCTGCGCGGGCTCCTGCGGCTTGCCGAGGCGCGCCATTGGAATGCCACGCTTGCGCGCGATATCCGCCGTCCACTCCGGCCAGCTTTGGCTTTTGTCCGCCCGGCGTTCAAAGCGGCGCTGCCACTGACCGGATTCCACCATGCCGAGCAGTATGGAATTGACGCGAATGCCCTTGCCCACCAGCTCTTTCGACAGCGTCAGCGTCATGTTCAACAGCGCGGCGCGGGCTGCCGACGTGGCGATCATGTGCTCTTCCGGCTGAAGCGCCAGCAGGGAGTTCACGCAGGTGATGGAGGCGATGTCGGACCGTTCCAGCAGCGGCTGAAACGCCTGCACCGGGTTAATCACCCCGAACAGTTTGAGTTCGGCTTCGTGCAGCCACGCCTCGCGCGGGGTGTCATGGAAGTGCGCCACGTAGCCCTGCCCGGCGTTGTTGATCAGCATATCCGCCGCGCCAAAACGCGCCTGCACCGCATCCGCGAAGGCCTGAACTTCGTCGGCATTCAGCACGTCGCAGCGGAAAGCGAAAATCTCCCCGTGGGGAAATTCGTTTTGCAGCGTCGCATGGGCGCTGGCGAGCCGGTCCTCGTCACGGCCGCAGAAGGCGACTTTCGCCCCTTCTCCCAGCAGCAGGCGCAGCGTTTCAAAGCCAATGCCGGAAGAACCGCCGGTGACTACCGCTACGCGCCCGTCAATTTGTGCATTCATCGCGCACCTCTTCGTTAATGCGTAAAAGCTGTTGGTTGAAAAACGCGCCGTTATCGAGATAGCTGGCGTGCCCGGCCTGCGGAATGGCGATAAACGGCATGCCGTAGCGCAGCGCCAGACCCTGAACCAGCTCCGGCTGGGTGATGGCATCCTGCTCGCCGCACCAGACTTCAAAACTGCCGGAATAACGCTTCAGCCAGCCGTGGATGTCGTCATGCGCCAGCATCCACGAGGCGGCAAGGTAGCCTTCCGGGCGCAGCACCCGCATGCCCGCCGCGACGGTGGCGATATCTTCCGCGCGCGCGCCGGGGCGCAGCAGCTTCGGGGCGCGGGTCTGGGCGAGGATTTCGCCCCCCAGCGCCATCTGCTGCTCGCGGTTGCGCCAGACCTGCTCCCGCTGCTCAGGCGCGGCATTGCCGTACCCCTGCGCCGCGTCGGCCAGCACCAGATGAATGACGCGATCCGGGAACTTTGCCGCGAAGGCGCTGGCCACCAGCGCCCCCAGGGAATGGCCGACCAGCACTGCCTGCCAGACACCGGCGCGATCCAGCATGGCCGCCAGCGCGTCGGCGTAATCCCCCGCGTTTGCCCGCGCTACGGCCAGCATCGGGCTTTCGCCATAGCCCGGCATGTCCCACGCCAGCACGCGAAAACCGTTCAGCGCCATCTGCTTGTGCCAGGAGGCGGCGCCGGAGCTGATCCCGTGCAGCAGCATCAGCGGAATGCCGCTTCCCTGTTCACGAAAACCCGTCATCATGCCCCCTTAGTTCCGCTTCACTTTGGAAAGCGGATGGTCGGACGGATAGGTCGGGATTTCCGGCTTATTGGTCCCCAGCATGACGCACATCAGCGCTTCTTCTTCGCCGTGGTTAAACAGGCCGCGATAGATGCCCGGCGGAACGGAGATCAGGTCACGCTCGCGCAGCACGGTTTCGGTGTAGTTGTCGCCGTCCTGGATCATCAGCGTGATCTGCCCCTTGAGCATGAAGAACACCTCTTCCACGTCGTCGTGCAGGTGCAGCGGCCCTTCGCACTTCGACGGCAGCACCATGGTGGAGAAGGTAAAATGGTCCGCCTGCACGGTGTTGGTGTCGTTCGCCACGCCGGTTGCGCCGGTGCCGATGTAGCGCATCTGCGCCCGGCGATATTTCGGATCAAAATCGGCCTGGAACTTCAGCGCGTTCCAGTCGTATTTACGGCCTTCGAAGCGCGCGATGCGCGACTCGACCCACTCTTCCATCGTCAGATGGTCAGGTTTGATGCCTGTTTTGTTGGTTACGATTGAATCAGTCATGACACTCTCCTCAGTAACGTCTCAGCAGCGGCAGTAACAGGACGCAGCCCACCGCCGCCATCACCGCCAGAAAAATCAGCCCGGAATCCATGCTGTGGGTAAAGGCGATCAGCGCGCCCATCACCGCCGGCGACAGCGCGCCCGCAAAGTTTCCCAGCCCGTTGAAGATACCGCCCGCCGTGGCGCTCACCCGGGGATGGGTGGCCTTCGCCAGCAGGGCGAAAATGTTGGGTGCGCCGGTGCCCCACATAAAGGTGCTGAAGCTCATCGCCGCAATGATGGCAAGCGGGGTGTCGAGGTGCATCACCGCCGCCAGGCCTACCGCCGCCCCCGCCATCGAGATAAAGCAGGCCGCCGCGCGCTTATCGACCCGGTCAGAGAGCCACGCGCCAATCACTTCCCCTGCCAGCATGGCGATGAACGGCATCGACGACAGCCAGCCCGCATGCTCCAGGTGGATGCCTTTGCCCTTAATTAAGTAGCCAGGCAACCAGCCGTTGATGCCCCACAGGTAGGTCAGGAAAGCGATGTTAAAGATGCAGATGATCCAGAAGTGCGGGCTGACAAACAGCTCGCGCCGTGCGGCGCGCCGCTCGTCCTGTGATGCCTGCGAGGTACCGGGTTTTGCCTCCAGGCGGATACCGCGCAGACCAATGCGCACAAAGATAAGCACCGGCACGGTAAGCATGGCCATCACAAAGAAAGTGCTCTGCCAGCCAAAGGTGTTTAGCAGCCAGAGGGAGAGCGGGAAACCAATCGCCGCGCCCACCGGGGTGCCCAGCAGCCACAGCATGGTGGCGCGTGCCTGCAAATGCTGCGGGAAGTTGTGGCGTACAATGGCGAAGGCCAGCGGGAACAGCGGTCCTTCCGCCACGCCCAGCAGAATACGCAGGACGATCATCAGCGTGTAGTTATGGGTAAAGCCCATCGCCACCATCAGCACGCACCACACTGCCATCATCCCGGTGAGCAGGCGCAGCGGCGCGATTTTGTCGCCTAAACCGCTTAAAAACACCGATGAGAAGCCGTAGCTCAGCAGGAAAGCGCTCATCAGAATGCCGAGGCGCGTGGTGTCGAAATCAATGCCCATCGCCTGCTGGAAATGGGTATCTGAAAAGAGCGCCGCGATGCTGATTTTGTCGAAAAACGCCAGCAGCACGCAGGCCAGCAGCGACAGCGGGATGGCCCAGCGCACCGCTTTTTCGGGCGTGCGGGTCCCCTCACCGCTCGCCTCAACCGGCGCGGTGTTAGTCTCTAGTGTGGTCATTTCTCCCCCTACGGGTGCGGGTTAGCTATCGCAGTGACATCAGTGAAAATGTCGGGTCGGCAAGCGGTACGTCCGACAGATCCCGCCCTGCCGCCATCCAGCGCTTCGCCAGCTTGACGGTGCGCGCATCGTTGAACGCCACAAGCTGCGTTAGCCGCCCGTTGTCGTCCAGCGAGAAGTACAGCGCCTCTTCACGCAATATCGTTCGGCAGCCTGCCTGCGGAATGCCGAGGATCTGAATGTTGTGCTGGTATTGATCCGACCACAGCCACGGCGCGTCGTCATAACCTGGCGCATCGGGATTGAGCATCGCTTTCGCCGTCGCCACCGCCTGATTCTGGGCGAAGGCCCAGGACTGGATGCACAAGCCGTAGTGATGGTGCTGGGCGACATCTCCTGCGGCAAAGATGAACGGATCCGAGGTGCGTCCCTGGGCATCCACCACGATCCCGCGCCCGGTTTTCAGCCCCGCGTCACGCGCCAGCTCCAGATTGAGATCGACGCCGATCCCCACCACCACTGCATCAAAGGTTTCACGGTTGCCGTCGCAGTGGACGACCGGCAGGCCGCCGTCGTCCTCCAGCTCCAGCGCGCCGCAGCCGGTACGGATCTCCACCCCCTGCTCGCGGTGGATGGCCTCCAGGCGCTGCGACACCTCGCCGCTCACCGAGCGCATGCACAGCGCAGGCTGCTGCTCGAACAGCGTGACCGCCACGCCGCTTTTCCGCGCGGAAGCGGCAATCTCAAGGCCAATCCAGCCGCCGCCGATAATCGCGAGTTTGTGACTTTCCATCAGGCGACTTTTCAGGCGCTGCGCGTCCTGCCAGTGGCGCAGGGTATAGACCTGCGGATGGCTGGCCCACGCCTGCGAAGGCAGGCGCGCCCGACCGCCGGTAGCGATTAAAAGGATGTTGTAACTAAGCTGCTCGCCGTTGCTAAGAAGGACTTTTTTTTCATCGCGATCGACAGATTCAGCGCGCAGCGGTCGGTACCAGGTCAGGTCCAGCGCCTGCTGCACCTCGTCGGTAAACAGCCTTGGGAGCGCCGCGTCCGGTTCCAGCAGAGACGCTTTTGACAGCGGCGGCCGCTCGTAGAAATCCCATTCCTCTTCCGCTACCACGCAAATCTCGCCGTCGAAGCCCTCGTCACGCAGGGTTTTCGCCGCCCAGCCGCCTGACTGGCCGCCGCCGATAATGACAATGCGCGATGTCATACCGCCTCCGGCTTTTTCTGCTGACGGCGCGTGTCGTGGTCAATCCCGCCTTCCACCGCCCACTCGGTGAAGGAGACCAGGGAATGCTCCAGCTCGCGCGGCTGCCAGTTTTCCGTCAGGTAATCATCGTTGGTGTAATACTCAAACGCGCCGCCGGTCGGGCTGTTGACGTACCAGAAGTACGCCGACGACACCGGATGACGTCCCGGTCCGATAAAGGTGCTCCAGTCATGTTTATTCATCGCGATACCGCCGCCGATCACCTCGTGGATGTCGCGCACGGTGAAGGCCACGTGGTTAAGGCCGCGCTTGCGGTTCGGCAGTTGCAGCAGGAACAGGTTGTGATGGCCGCCACGCACGCCGCAGCGCAGGAACACGGCGCGGTTGATATAGCGATCCGAGACCTGGAAGCCGAGCACCTCGCGGTAGAATTTTTCCACCGCCGCCAGCTCCTCCACGAAGAACACCACATGCCCCACGTTGATCGGCTGGGCGCGATCGTAAACCGGGCTGGGGGTGTCGATACGGCGGGCGTCGCCCCACTGGTTTATTGGCTCGACGTTAAGCTCCACGTCGGTCTGCTGGGTCACCTGCACGCGCAGCGTCATGCCGTTCGGATCGAGGCATTCCAGCGCGTCGCCCACTTCGCGAAAGCCGGGCTGCTGCGCCAGCTTCGGGCGCAGCGCGTCGAGATCGGACTGTGCGGCAACCGCCCAGGTCATGCGGCGCAGGGTGTTGCCCGCTTCAAACGCGGGCGGCAGGTCGGGGCTGTCGATCGGGTTAAGCTCCACGCGCGCGCCGCTCAGGGTGGTGAAACGCTGGCCGCTGGCATCGCCCGTCAGGCCAAAATCACGCATAAATTTGGCGCAGTGCGTCAGGTCTTCCACACCAAATTCCAGCTTTTCAATTCCGGTTACACTCATCGTTCGTTGCCTCATCTGGCCCAGATTGGGCGTAAAACATGCCCGACGCAGTCAAGCGCCTGACGTTAACTCACTGATTTAACTGGCCTGTGATAGATACCCTAAGAAGCCAGAAATTTTATCCGCCGCAAGGCGAACCTCGTTTTGCAGGCGCTCGCGGTCGCTCTGCGGGATCTCCTCCGACGGCACCAGAATGCTGACTACCGCCGCCACGCGGCCGCTTCGGTCATACACCGGGTAGACGATAGAAGAGATGCCGTGGCGGAAGAAGGATTCGCCGATGACATACCCGCGGGCTTTGTCCTGCTGCACCATCTGCCACAGGGCTTCACGGTCGTGAAGCTGCCCCGGCGTGTTGCCCGGCAGACGCTCATGCGGGAACAGCTGTTCGAAATCAGCGCGGGAAATATCGGTCAACAGCATGCGGCCCAGCGAGGTACAGTGCACCGGCAGACGGGTACCAATGCTGACCTGGTTGATACGCGACCCGGCGGCGCTGACGCGGGCGATGTAGATAATGTCGCGCCCGTCGCGGATCGCCAGATGGCTGCTGCACTGGCTCACGTCGCGCAGTTGCTCGATCACCGGCTGGCCGACCTGCGCCACGTCCAGCGAGGCGATGTACTCAAAGCCAAGACGCAGCACGTTCATGCCCAGCGAAAAGGTATTGGTGCGCGTGTTGCGCTCCAGAAAGCCCATGTACTCCAGCGTCTGCACCACGCGATAGGCGGTCGCCTTCGGCATATCCACCAGCCGGTGCAGCTCGGCAAAAGTCAGATCGCGATGCTGCTCGCCAAAGGCCAACAGCAGCTGTAAACCGCGCTCCAGCCCCGGCACCAGATACTTCACTTCCTGATCGTTTGCCATCATCGCCCTACCTTAGTTAAAGACAAAACCGCCGTTGACCGGGATCAGCTGTCCGGTGATGAACCGAGACAGATCGCTTAGCAGCCAGACCACGCTGCCGGTGACATCTTCCGGCTGCTGCGCGCCGGTTAACGCGCGTCCGTTTTCGTAGAGCTGATGCCGTTCGGCGGGGACATATTCCGTCGCCTCGACGCGGGTTAACCCCGGCGCGATGGCATTAATGCGTATACGCTTTTCACCCAGTTCGCGCGCCATTGATCGGGTCATGGCAATGACGGCCCCCTTGCTGGCGACGTAGGCCATCAGGCGCGGCGCGCCCCACAGCGCGGTGTCGGACGCCACGTTCACAATGCCCGCCCCTTCACGCAGCAGTGGCACGGCGGCGCGCGTCACCAGCCAGGTGCCTTTGACATTGACGCTCATCACCCGATCCCAGAGATCCGGATCGTAATCGAGCATGTTTTTGCCGCCGACGCCCGTCGCCATCGCCGCGTTGTTCACCAGGCCATCGATCTGACCCTGCTCGCCAATGGCGCTGAACACCTGCTCAATGGACTGTGGATCGGCCAGATCGATAACGTGCGGTTCGATCGCATAGCCCCGCTCGCTCAGGGCGTGGGCGCTTTCGGCCAGCTCGCCCTTCAGGATGTCGCACATCACCACCGCCGCGCCCTGCTCCGCGCAGGCTTTGGCAAAGTGAAAGCCCAGCCCGCGCGCGGCGCCGGTTATGACGATGCGCTTGCCGCTCAGCAGCCCGTTCATCAGGCGGCTCCCTGCTGTGCTTCACGCATCGCCAGCTGCTCTTTGGCGGCCTTTTGCATCATGCGGCGCAGGCGCGAAAGACCGACGTCGTGCTGATACAGGTACTCATGATCGCGCGCGTTTGGCGCCAGGCTTTCCAGCACCACGCGGTCCTGCTCCAGCACTTCCCAGTGCAGTTTTTCCAGACGGTTGCGGTACATGAAACGCCACATATCGCGCTGCCAGCCCTGCACCCGGCGAATGCGCCAGAAGAAGACGCGGCAGTTGTCGTTATCTTCCGGCACCACCATGCCGACGATAAAGAAGTGGCCGCCCGGCCCGAAGCGCTTCTTGTACGGAATGGAGAGGCGCATCCAGCAGGTGCCGCTGTTGCCCAGCTCCACCCAGTCAAAATTGACGCCGCTCTGCCCTTTCTTCTCGAAAATAAAACCGGTTTTGGTCGGCTGGAGCACCATGTCGGCCTTGCGATCCCCTTCCGCCATCGAGTGCGACGAGGAGTGCAGATAGGTGCCGTGCATCGGGTCCATCACGTTTTCCAGCGCGTACTGGTAATTGCATTTCCACGCGGCGGTGCAGAGGAAGTTGCTGAAGCTGTCCGTATCGGCGAGCTCGTCCGGGAAGGTCAGCTCGTCCGGCTGCTGGTCCGCGGTGACGCCAAACCAGAGGAAGATGGCGCCGTGCGCCTCCTGCACGTTATAGCTGCGTACGCACTGCTGGCCGACCAGCGGACATTTATCTACGGCGGGCACGTCTTTCACTTCGCCGTTGCCCGCCACCTCTACGCCGTGATACCAGCAGGCAATGCGGTCCCCGAGGTTCCAGCCCATCGACAGGCGCGCGCCGCGGTGCGGGCAGCGGTCCTCCAGCGCCTGCACCTGGCCATCTTTATTGCGCCAGACCACAATCTGCTCGCCCAGGCGGGTGATGCCCACCGGCGCAGACTGCACTTCCCAGCTCGCCAGCACCGGATACCAGAGGCCACGCAGGCCTTTATCCAGATAATGTTGTACGGTCGTCGTCATCGCGTTGCCCTCAGTAGCCGTTAACCTGTAAGAATGCCTGGAAGCTGGCGTCGCTCCACGGCTCGCCCTGCTGGTCGTGCATGCGCACCGCGTTCAGCCCGCTTACCAGCTCCGGCAAGGTTTCAACGCCCTGCTCGAAGAGATCTTCCAGCGTCGCAATCAGCTTCACTTCCCAGCTTTCCGGCTCGCGGCTGCGGGTTTGCCAGATCAGGTTGGTGTAATCACCCGGCTTATGAATGGCGCCATTACCGCCCTCTGCCGGTGGGGTAAACTGGCGGCTTTCCGGCAGCGCCGGGTTGAAGTTCAGGGTGTCGCTCATGCCACGGTCTCCTCGACGAAGGTAATCTGAATCTGGTTTTCAAAGACCCGAACCGGGTAGCGGTTGAGGTTGCGCCCGCCGGGGCCGTGCAGGCACTGACCGGTTTTGACGTCGAATACCGCCTCGTGCAGCGGGCATTCCACCTTGCCGTCTTCCACGAAGCCCTGACTCAGCAGGGCATAGGCGTGCGGGCATACGTCCTCCAGCGCGTAATATTCACCGTCGATCAGGTAAACGCCGATCTCTTTACCGTCGACGTTGCCGCTAAAAGGGAAATCTTCCTGTACTTGCTCTGCGTCACATACGCCTATCCAGCTCATCACGATCCTCCAGGCTTTTGTTTCATATATGAAACTCTGTTTCTTATTTAATACGGTCAATATAAAAGCGATGAATGTTTCGTCAAGCGACAATGTGACGAATTTGTTAATTTATCAGCAATTAATTAACTAAGTGTGCAAGGGATCACGAAAAAATGCAGCGATATGAAATTTTCATTATTGCAGCGTGAGAAATACGTTTTTTTAATGGCCTCTTATTTTGAATAAAAGATATTGACTTCCTTTCTTTTTACTCTTTAAAAATAAATGAACGTCACCTCTTTCGCGTTTCACCTGTGAAACTCATTTTTAATTTATCTTTACTAAACAAAGAGTTTCACAGGTGAACCATTTTAGCTCCGTGACAATCACATTGATGAAAAATATAAGTTACAAAAAACGTAAGGCGGACATGATGACGGCAAGATGGCAAGGCACGATTGCGCTTTTATTACTCATTATTATTTCGTACGTCGATCGGGTAAATATCTCGGTAATGATTTTAAACCCGGAATTTGCCGAACATTTTCAGTTAAATGAAAACAGAATGTTACAGGGCCTGCTCATGACCTGCTTTCTTCTGGGTTATGGTTTTTCCGCTCTATTATTAACGCCGGTTATTGAAAGCAAACTTCATTATCGGCAGGGATTATTAAGCAGCATTGCGATTTGGGCCGCGGTCTGCGCGGCTTCACCTTTGCTCGGCTCGCTGACGGGAATGCTCATCGCCCGCGTGATTCTGGGGATCGCGGAGGGTCCGCTATTTTCGCTGAAAACGCGCTTTATCAGCGATAACTTTAGCGCGCAAGAGATCGGTAAACCCAACGCCGTGACCGCGCTGGGCGTCTCGCTCGGGCTGGCCGTGGGCTTTCCGCTGGTGACCTGGCTGATGTCGCATCTGGGCTGGGCCGGATCGTTTTATGCACTGGCGGCAATCAACCTTCTCCTCGGGGGCAGCTTAATCTGGCGTTTTCTGCCCGCGCCGCGCAAGCTCCCGACCGCGAAAAAACCGGGGTTTGTCCACACCTTCACGCTGGCCTGGCAGACGCCGCTGCTGGGCTGGATCATGGTGGTTGAAATCGCCACCCTGAGCTATCTCTGGGGGAGCAGCGCCTGGCTGCCCGCGTGGCTGCGTGACGAGCATCATTTCTCGCTGCATGCCACGGGCTGGCTTGCGGCGATCCCCTTCCTGCTCAGCCTGGGGTCAAAGTTTCTGGGCGGCGTGCTGCTCGACAAAATGCGTCCGGAACAGGCACCGATGCTGTTTGTGGCGGGTGGGGCGATGACGGCGCTGTCCGTGGTCGCGCTGATGCTCAGCCATCAGCCTGCCTGGCTGGCGCTGTTTATGCTTTCGGCTAATGTCTTCTGGGGGCTACAGGGGGCGGCTATTCCGGCGGTGATCCAGCATCACGCCGCGCGGGAAGCGGTGGGCAGCGCTTACGGCATAATCAATGGGATCGGCAATATCTGCGCGGCGTTTATTCCGCTGCTGATGGGGATGGTGATGAGATCGGTGGGGTCGGTCAGTTCAGGCTTTTCGGTGCTGGTCGTCTCGCAGGTTGTCACCCTGCTTGCCGGGGGAATGTTGCTGCTGCGCATGCGGCGCGCAGCAGCAATCAGCGCGTAAGGCTTATTCGCCTTTTTTCGCCGCCTGGATATAGAGCATTTCCAGCGCCAGGGTCGCCGCGGCCAGCGCGGTGATCTCGGACTGGTCATAGGCCGGAGCCACTTCCACCACGTCCATCCCGACGATGTTCAGATCCTTCAGGCCGCGCACCAGCTTGATGGCGCGGTCTGATGTCAGGCCGCCGATCACCGGCGTACCGGTACCCGGTGCGAATGCCGGATCCAGGCAGTCGATGTCGAAGGTCAGATAGACAGGCATGTCGCCGACGATCTGCTTAACCTGAGCCAGAATATCGTCCACGCCGCGATCGTTCACCTGGCCCGCGTCGAGTACGGTGAAGCCGTTGTCTTTGTCGAACTCGGTGCGGATGCCGATCTGCACGGAGTGGTTCGGATCGATCAGGCCTTCCTTCGGCGCGGTGTAGAACATGGTGCCGTGGTCGAACTCGCAGCCGTTCGCGTAGGTGTCGGTGTGCGCATCGAAGTGCACCAGCGCCATTTTGCCGAAGTGCTTCGCGTGGGCGCGCAGCAGCGGCAGGGTCACGAAGTGGTCACCGCCGAAGGAGAGCATGCGTTTACCGGCCGCCAGCAGCTTCTCGGCGTGCGCCTGCAATTTTTCGCTCATCTCACGCGCGTCGCCGAAGGCGTACACCAGATCGCCGCAGTCCACCACGTTCAGGCGCTCGCGCATGTCGAAGTTCCACGGGAAGCGGTTGTGCTCCCAGGCCAGGTTAGTGGAAACCTGACGGATCGCCGCCGGACCATGACGACCACCCGCGCGACCGGACGTTGCCATGTCGAACGGTACGCCGGTGATCACCCAGTCCGCATCGCTGTCGTACGGCTGGAAGTTCATCGGAAGGCGTAAAAAACCAAACGCGTTAGATACCAGAGAGTTATCGTACTGATGACCTAAAGTGCTCATGTCCTGACCTCTTATAAAGTCGATACATTAAAAACAGATGAAAAAAAATCCCCTCCGCGTCGTTAAACCCGACGAGGAAGGGATTGATTCGTAAATCGCTAATTGGGGCGAATTATCGCCGTTAATTCATACGGGTTCAAGTGAGTATAGGGCATTGTGCGGTCTGTTGCCCTCACCCCGCCCCTCTCCCACCGGGAGAGGGAGTTTACCTACTCATCTTCCAGGTAGGTGTACCCGTACAGACCCGCTTCAAACTCTTCCAGGAACTGCTGCTGTAACGCGTCGTCCAGACCGGTGTTTTTCACCTGATCGCGGAACTGGGTGAGCAGTTTTTTCGGATCCAGCTGAACGTATTCGAGCATGTCCGCCACGGTGTCCCCTTCGTCGGACAGCTCAACCTCCACGCTGCCGTCAGGGAAGACAAACACGTCAACCGCTTCGGTATCACCGAACAGGTTGTGCATGTTGCCGAGGATCTCCTGATACGCCCCCACCATAAAGAAGCCCAGCATTGGTGGGTTCTCCGGATCGTACTCCGGCATTGGCATAGTGGTCGCAATACCGTCGCCGTCGACGTAATGGTCAATCGCGCCGTCAGAGTCACAGGTGATGTCCAGCAGCACGGCGCGGCGTTCCGGGGCGTGGTTCAGCCCTTCCAGCGGCAGAACCGGGAACAGCTGGTCGATACCCCAGGCATCCGGCATCGACTGGAACAGGGAGAAGTTGACGTACATTTTGTCCGCCATACGCTCCTGCAACTCGTCGATAATCGGACGGTGCGCGCGGTTGCTCGGGTCGAGCTGTTTCTGCACTTCGTGGCACATATTCAGGTAGAGCTGCTCGGCCCACGCGCGCTCTTGCAGGCTGAATGTGCCTGACGAGTAGCCGACGTGAATATCGTGCAGGTCCATCTGGCTGTCGTGCAGCCATTCGCGCAGGGAACGACGCGTGCCCGGCTCGTGCATCTCCTGCCAGGTTTCCCACATGCTTTGCAGGGAACGTGGGGCATCGTCTGCCGGAGGCGTGGCTTCGGTGATTTCGCTACGCTCAACGCCAATGATGTTAGAGACCAGTACCGTATGGTGCGCCGTGACCGCGCGGCCGGATTCGGTGATCACCGTCGGGTGCGGCAGGCCGTGCTCTTCGCAGGCATCGCCAATCGCCCAGATGATGTTGTTGGCATATTCGTTCAGGCCATAGTTTACCGAACAGTCAGACTGCGAGCGGGTCCCTTCGTAGTCCACGCCCAGGCCGCCGCCCACGTCAAAGCACTGAATATTCACGCCGAGCTTATGCAGCTCAACGTAGAAACGTGCCGATTCACGCACGCCGGTGGCGATGTCGCGAATGTTGGCCATCTGCGAGCCGAGGTGGAAGTGCAGCAGCTGAATGCTGTCCAGACGACCGCGCTCGCGCAGAATTTCCACCAGCTGAAGCACCTGGTTCGCCGCGAGGCCGAACTTGGATTTTTCACCGCCGGAAGACTGCCATTTACCGGAACCCTGCGACGCCAGTCGCGCACGCACGCCAAGGCGCGGGATCACGTTCAGACGCTCGGCCTCTTCCAGCACGATCGCGATTTCGGTCATCTTCTCGATCACCAGATAGACCTTGTGGCCCATCTTCTCGCCAATCAGCGCCAGACGAATGTATTCGCGATCTTTATAGCCGTTACAGACGATCACCGACCGGGTCATGCCCGCGTGCGCCAGAACCGCCATCAGCTCCGCTTTAGAGCCTGCTTCCAGGCCCAGCGGCTCGCCGGAGTGGATCAGGGACTCAATCACGCGACGGTGCTGGTTGACCTTGATCGGGTAAACGAGGAAATAGTCGCCGTTATAACCATACGATTCCCGCGCGCGTTTGAACGCGGCGTTAATAGAACGCAGGCGATGTTGCAGGATCTGCGGGAAGCAGAACAGTGCAGGCAAGCGCTGACCCTGCGCTTCACGGGTTTTCACCAGTTTAGCGAGATCCACGCGCGCTTCCGGGACGTCCGGATCCGGGCAGACACTGATGTGGCCCAGCTCGTTAACGTCGTAGTAGTTATTGCCCCACCAGGCAATATTGTAAGTGCGCAGCATCTTGCTGGCTTCCTGGGAGCTCATCGCAACCTCCTGCATAGAACGTAGTACACCCTGTTCGCCTGCTGACGAAGGCGAAAGCGAAGACATGTCGTCAGACATAGCGAACCTCAACTCTTTGTATTAAGTGTAAAACAGTTGACTACTATCGCAGCGTTATACGGCGATAACAACCCATTAACGGCTCCATTTCCCAGCAGAGTATGCTGAAATCCAGACCGTGCGACCGGTTTCTTATTCATATCATTGTAAAACACGTATCCGAACTCTGTATGACAAGGTTCGGCGAAACCACGAGAAAACTCCTGTATTAACAAGAGCGCCCTTGTTCAGTTTTCACAAAGCGTGACCGGCTCTGGAATCCTGAGAAGCACCGAGATGGGTATAACATCGGCAGGTGTTTAGACCAGAAGTGCGGGTGGGAATCAAATGCGCGCCAGAACGGCTGCGCTGAATGAGCGGAAAACGATGGTTCATTATCTGGTATCACCTCCACGGCCGCCTCTGCTGAAACGGACCACAAGCCAAAGCTAAAAGTTCACTGCTTAACCCGGCTGGAAGTGGCGACACGATGTGTTCATCGAGCGCTTATTTTATATGAGCCGCGCGCCGCGTTTTATACCGAGAAGGTCGCTAAAAAGCAAAACAAAAATGCGCAGGTTGCCAGCGTCGTCAGGAAAAATTTCCAGCCGTGTTTTCAACGCAATGAGAGGTGAGTCAAAAAAAACTGGAAATCGGGTGAAGAAGTGACCTAAAATAGACGTCCAGATGTTAATCCATCCATACCGATTAACACTCAGACTGCCAGTGTCAAAATCCTGTAGGCCTTGGTAGAATTATCTCCTATGGCTATTCCACACAGCAGCTTGAGCTAACCAAATTCCTCTTAGGTGAAATAAAACATGGCAAAACACCTGTTTACGTCCGAGTCCGTATCAGAAGGACATCCTGATAAAATTGCTGACCAAATCTCCGATGCGGTGCTGGATGCGATCCTCGCGCAGGATCCAAAGGCGCGCGTAGCGTGTGAAACCTATGTCAAAACCGGCATGGTTCTGGTTGGCGGTGAGATCACCACCAGCGCATGGGTTGATATCGAAGAGATCACCCGTAACACGGTGCGTGAGATCGGCTATGTACATTCTGATATGGGCTTTGATGCCAACTCCTGCGCCGTACTGAGCGCGATTGGCAAACAGTCTCCGGACATCAACCAGGGCGTTGACCGTGCCGATCCGCTGGAACAGGGCGCGGGCGACCAGGGCCTGATGTTCGGCTACGCAACCAACGAAACCGACGTGCTGATGCCAGCGCCGGTGACCTACGCACACCGTCTGGTGCAGCGTCAGGCTGAAGTACGTAAAAACGGCACCCTGCCGTGGCTGCGTCCGGATGCGAAAAGCCAGGTGACCTTCCAGTATGACGACGGGAAAATCGTCGGTATTGATGCCGTGGTTCTTTCCACGCAGCATGCTGAAGAGATTGACCAGAAATCCCTGCAAGAAGCGGTGATGGAAGAGATCATCAAGCCGGTTCTGCCAACTGAATGGCTGAGCTCTGCGACCAAATTCTTCATCAACCCAACCGGACGCTTTGTTATCGGCGGCCCAATGGGTGACTGCGGTCTGACCGGTCGTAAAATCATCGTAGATACCTACGGCGGCATGGCACGTCACGGCGGCGGCGCATTCTCCGGTAAAGATCCGTCTAAAGTTGACCGTTCTGCCGCGTACGCTGCACGTTATGTGGCGAAAAACATCGTTGCTGCCGGTCTGGCTGACCGCTGTGAAATTCAGGTTTCCTACGCCATCGGCGTGGCTGAGCCAACCTCCATCATGGTGGAAACCTTCGGTACTGAAAAAGTGCCTTCTGAACAGCTGACCCTGCTGGTGCGTGAGTTCTTCGACCTGCGTCCATACGGTCTGATTCAGATGCTGGATCTGCTGCACCCAATCTACCAGGAAACCGCAGCGTACGGTCACTTTGGTCGCGAACATTTCCCATGGGAAAAAACCGACAAAGCCGCCCTGCTGCGTGATGCTGCCGGTCTGAAATAATCGACTGCCAGCAGCTTAAACAGGCCAGCCTTTGTGCTGGCCTTTTTTATGTCGGGTGGCGGCTATGCCTTACCCGACCTACGGGTAGTGAGTTTTTGTAGGCCGGGTAAGGCGCAGCAGCCACCCGACAATGTTTGGAACCGTTTACACCTCACTCTCTATACCCCGCTTTCAGAATATTCTCTTTGCATGATCGCATTTCTTCTGCTGTTACATTCCCTTTCAGTTAAGTCTGAAATTTGTGCAAACGCGATGCACATCAATTAATTTACCTCTATATTTTCAAAGCTTTAATTATTTTTACGGTTACAAGCCAGTGTAACCGATTACACCGTTGTGATTTGACTCACATATTTTTATGAGCCGCTCACCTACTCTTTATATCGTAAAAACTGATAACCCAACTGGAGGGCATAATGCCTGACAATAATAAACAGGGGCGTACGTCCAATAAGGCAATGACGTTCTTCGTCTGCTTCCTCGCCGCTCTGGCAGGATTACTCTTTGGCCTGGATATTGGCGTAATTGCCGGTGCATTACCTTTCATCACCGATGAGTTCCAGATTAGCGCACACACTCAGGAATGGGTGGTTAGCTCCATGATGTTCGGTGCCGCCGTCGGCGCGGTCGGCAGCGGCTGGCTCTCCTTTAAGCTCGGGCGTAAAAAGAGCCTGATGATTGGCGCGATCCTGTTCGTTGCCGGCTCACTGTTCTCTGCCGCTGCGCCTAATGTTGAAGTGCTGATCATCTCCCGCGTGCTGCTCGGTCTGGCAGTGGGCGTGGCGTCTTATACTGCCCCGCTGTACCTGTCTGAAATCGCTCCGGAAAAAATCCGCGGCAGCATGATTTCCATGTATCAGCTGATGATCACTATCGGTATTCTGGGGGCTTATCTCTCCGATACCGCATTCAGCTACAGCGGCGCATGGCGCTGGATGCTGGGCGTCATCATCATTCCTGCCATCCTGCTGCTGATTGGCGTCTTCTTCCTGCCGGACAGTCCGCGCTGGTTCGCCGCCAAACGCCGCTTCCATGATGCCGAACGCGTGCTCTTACGCCTGCGTGATACCAGCGCCGAAGCCAAAAACGAGCTGGAAGAGATCCGCGAAAGCCTGAAGGTCAAACAGTCCGGCTGGGCGCTGTTCAAAGAGAACAGCAACTTCCGCCGCGCGGTGTTCCTCGGCGTGCTGTTACAGATCATGCAACAGTTCACCGGGATGAACGTCATCATGTATTACGCGCCGAAAATCTTCGAACTGGCGGGCTACACCAACACCACCGAGCAGATGTGGGGCACCGTGATCGTTGGCCTGACCAACGTGCTGGCGACCTTTATCGCTATCGGTCTGGTGGACCGCTGGGGACGTAAGCCAACCCTGACGCTGGGCTTCCTGGTGATGGCCGTCGGGATGGGCGTGCTGGGTACCATGATGCACATGGGCATTCACTCCCCAACGGCACAGTACTTCGCCGTGGCGATGCTGCTGATGTTTATCATTGGGTTTGCGATGAGCGCCGGTCCGCTGATTTGGGTGCTGTGCTCTGAGATCCAGCCGCTGAAAGGACGTGATTTTGGCATCACCTGCTCTACCGCGACCAACTGGATTGCCAACATGATCGTCGGCGCAACGTTCCTGACCATGCTTAATACTCTGGGTAATGCCAACACCTTCTGGGTCTACGCCGGTCTGAACCTTTTCTTTATTGTTCTCACTATCTGGCTGGTTCCTGAAACCAAACATGTTTCACTGGAACACATTGAACGTAACCTGATGAAAGGTCGTCCTCTGCGCGAAATCGGCGCACACGACTGATCCTCCTGCGGGAGGCGCCTCTTGCGCCTCCCCGCTTCCCGCTTTATGCTCTGCCCCTATGAAAGCACCCCGTCTCCCCATCGCCATTCAGCAAGCCGTTATGCGCAGCCTGCGGGAAAAACTCGCCCAGGCCAACCTGAAGCTCGGCCGCAATTATCCTGAACCGAAGCTGGTCTATCAGCAGCGTGGCACCGCGGCAGGTACCGCCTGGCTGGAATCGTATGAGATCCGCCTCAACCCGGTGTTGATGATGGAAAATCAGCAGGCGTTTATCGAAGAAGTGGTGCCGCACGAGCTGGCGCATCTGCTGGTGTGGAAGCACTTTGGCCGCGTCGCGCCGCACGGCAAAGAGTGGAAGTGGATGATGGAGGCGGTGCTCGGCGTTCCGGCCCGTCGCACCCATCAGTTCGAGCTGGAATCGGTACGCCGCAATACCTTCCCCTACCGCTGCCAGTGCCAGCAGCACCAGCTTACCGTCCGCCGCCATAACCGCGTAGTGCGGGGCGAGGCGACCTACCGCTGCGTTAAATGCGGCGAACCGCTGGTTGCGGAATAATCACGCGAACTTTCAGGAACTTTCCTGATCTGACTGATTGCATACGGGAACAACATTCGTTACGTTGCGGGCTCGTTTTGACACGGAGTGTAAGATGTCCCGTAATGTTTCTCTCGCGGTCGCTTTTCTGGCGACAGCGCTCTCCGGCCATGCTCTGGCCGACGGTATTCACAGTTTCTCTCAGGCAAAAACCGCAGGCGTAAAGATTAACGCCGACGTACCGGGTGATTTCTACTGCGGCTGTAAAATTAACTGGCAGGGTAAGAAAGGGGTCGTGGATCTGGGATCCTGCGGCTATAAGGTGCGCAAGAACGAGAACCGCGCCAGCCGAATCGAATGGGAACACGTCGTTCCGGCCTGGCAGTTTGGCCACCAGCGCCAGTGCTGGCAGGACGGTGGACGTAAAAATTGCGCAAAAGATCCGGTCTACCGCCAGATGGAAAGCGATATGCACAACCTGCAACCCGCCGTGGGTGAGGTCAATGGCGACCGCGGAAACTTCATGTACAGCCAGTGGAACGGTGGCGAAGGCCAGTACGGCCAGTGCGCCATGAAGGTCGATTTCAAAGAGAAAGTCGCCGAACCGCCTGCCCGCGCGCGCGGTAGCATCGCCCGCACTTATTTCTATATGCGCGACCGCTACGATCTCAAACTTTCCCGCCAGCAGACGCAGCTCTTCAATGCCTGGGACAAGCTCTACCCGGTGACGGACTGGGAATGCCAGCGCGACGAACGTATCGCCAAAGTCCAGGGGAATCACAACCCTTACGTCCAGCGGGCTTGCCAGGCGCAAAAGAGCTAACCTACACTACGGCAATTCGCTTATATCGCATGACACATGGAATTTCTGACTATGCGCATCCCTCGCATCTATCACCCTGAACTGATTACCCCAGGCGGCGAAATCGCCCTGTCTGATGATGCTGCAAACCATGTAGGTCGCGTGCTGCGCATGGGTGCAGGCCAGGCGATTCAGCTCTTTGACGGCTCTAATCAGGTTTTCGACGCTGAAATTACGCGCGCCGATAAAAAAAGCGTGCACGTGAAGGTGCTGCGTGGCGACGTGGATGACCGGGAATCGCCGCTGCACATTCACCTGGGCCAGGTGATGTCGCGTGGGGAAAAGATGGAGTTCACCGTTCAGAAATCCATTGAACTGGGTGTAAGCCTCATTACGCCACTTTTTTCTGAGCGCTGCGGCGTTAAACTGGATGCGGAACGTCTGAACAAAAAGATCCAGCAGTGGCAAAAAATTGCCATTGCGGCCTGCGAACAGAGCGGCCGCAATCGTATCCCGGAGATCCGCCCGGCGATGGATCTGGAGGACTGGTGTGCAGAAGAGGAAAGCGGGCTTAAGCTCAATCTTCATCCGCGCGCCAGCGCCAGCATCAATACGCTGCCGCTGCCCGTTGAGCGTGTACGCCTGCTGATTGGCCCGGAAGGCGGCCTGTCGGCTGACGAAATTGCCATGACGGCGCGTTACCAGTTTACTGATATTCTGTTGGGACCTCGCGTTCTGCGCACTGAGACAACGGCACTCACCGCCATTACCGCGCTACAGGTGCGATTTGGCGATCTGGGTTGAAGCAAAGCCTGACCCATAACCGGAGAAGAAGATGATTAAGCTCGGCATCGTGATGGACCCCATCGCAAACATTAACATCAAGAAAGACTCCAGCTTCGCTATGCTGCTGGAAGCGCAGCGTCGCGGCTATGAACTCCACTACATGGAGATGAACGATCTTTACCTGATCAACGGTGAAGCCCGCGCACGCACCCGCATCGTTAACGTCGAGCAGAACTACGAAAAATGGTACGAATTCGGTACCGAGCAGGATATTGCCCTGGCCGACCTCAACGTCATCCTGATGCGTAAAGATCCGCCGTTCGACACCGAATACATTTATTCCACCTATATCCTTGAGCGTGCCGAAGAGAAAGGCACGCTGATCGTCAACAAGCCGCAGAGCCTGCGCGACTGCAACGAGAAGCTCTATACCGCATGGTTCTCTGACCTGACGCCGGAAACGCTCGTCACCCGCAGCAAAACGCAGCTGAAAGAATTCTGGCAGAAGCACGGCGACATCATCATGAAACCGCTGGACGGCATGGGCGGCGCGTCGATCTTCCGGGTGAAAGAAGGCGATCCGAACATTGGCGTGATTGCCGAAACGCTGACCGAGCTGGGAACCCGCTACTGTATGGCACAGAACTATCTGCCAGCCATTAAAGACGGCGACAAGCGTGTGCTGGTCGTAGACGGCGAGCCGGTGCCTTACTGCCTGGCGCGTATCCCGCAGGGAGGGGAAACCCGTGGCAACCTGGCGGCTGGCGGCCGTGGCGAACCGCGTCCGTTAAGCGAAAGCGACTGGGAAATTGCCCGCCGCGTCGGCCCTACGCTTAAAGCCAAAGGCCTGATCTTCGTTGGCCTCGATATCATCGGCGATCGTCTGACCGAAGTGAACGTCACTAGCCCAACCTGCATTCGTGAAATCGAAGCGGAATTCCCGATCTCGATCACCGGAATGCTGATGGACGCTATCGAAAAACGTTTACAGAAATAACCTGTGACAGCGCCTGTGTTTATCCCCATACTGGGCGCTGTCGCTTTTTAAACCAGGAAACAGTACCTCTGACAATGAATTTACAGCATCACTTTCTTATTGCCATGCCTGCTCTCCAGGATCCGATTTTCCGCCGCGCCGTGGTCTATATTTGTGAATACAACGAAGACGGCGCGATGGGGATTATCATCAATAAGCCGCTGGAAAACCTTCAGGTTGAAGGGATTCTGGACAAGCTGAAAATCCCTGCTGAAGCGCGGCTGCCGGAAATCCGTCTCGATAAACCGGTGATGCTCGGCGGCCCGCTTGCAGAAGATCGTGGTTTTATCCTGCATACCCCGCCGGTTTTCTCGTCCAGCATTCGTATCTCCGATAACACCGTCGTCACCACCTCTCGCGATGTGCTTGAAACGCTGGGCACTGCCAGTCAGCCTTCTGAGGTGCTGGTTGCGCTCGGTTACGCCTCCTGGGAAAAAGGGCAGCTGGAACAAGAAATTCTGGATAACGCCTGGCTGACGGCCCCTGCGGATATGAATATCCTGTTTAAAACCCCTATCGCCGATCGCTGGCGTGACGCGGCAAAACTGATTGGCATTGATATTCTGACCATGCCTGGCGTTGCGGGGCACGCGTAATGAGCGGCACCCTTCTCGCCTTCGACTTCGGCACCAAAAGCATCGGCGTCGCTGTGGGTCAACGGATCACCGGCACCGCTCGCCCGCTCACTGCGCTGAAAGCTAACGACGGCACGCCGGACTGGAACCTTATTGAGCGCTTGCTCAAAGAGTGGCAGCCGGACGACGTGATTGTCGGTCTGCCGCTGAACATGGACGGCACCGAGCAGCCGCTTACCGCCCGCGCGCGCAAGTTCGCGAACAAAATCCATGGCCGCTTTGGTGTCTCCGTTAAGCTGCACGATGAACGTTTGAGCACCGTCGAGGCACGCGCTGGCCTGTTCGAGCACGGTGGCTTCCGGGCGTTGAACAAAGGCAGCGTGGATTCAGCTTCAGCCGTCATTATCCTCGAAAGCTATTTCGACCAGGGTTACTGAGCGCCGGGGCCTACAGCCGCCCCTGCGCCCGTCGCTCCGCCAGACTCTGCTCAAAGTTCTGCATCCCCGCCTGCTGCCCCGTTTGAATAATGCCCGGCAGTTGCCAGGTTTTGCCTTCGCGGATCAGGTTTGCCGCCGCCGACGTATTCACCAGTAGCTCATACAGCGCCACGCGCCCGCCCTGGACATCCTGACGCAGCTTCTGCGCCAGAACCGCACGCAGGCTTCCCGCCAGTTGATTACGCACCGGATCTTTCTCCTGCGCCGGAAAGGTATCGACCAGGCGCTCGATCGCCTGCGCCGCACCGCGCGTGTGCAGCGTGGCCAACACCAGATGGCCGGTTTCCGCCGCCGTCAGCGCCAGGCGTATCGTCTCGCTGTCGCGCAGCTCACCAAGCAGAATCACATCCGGATCTTCACGCAGCGCGCTGCGCAGGGCCTCGGCAAAGGACGGGCTGTGCAGGCCTATCTCCCGCTGCTGGATCAGGCAACGTTCACTCTGGTACATAAACTCCACCGGATCTTCAAGGGTCAGAATATGCCCGTCCGTCTGGTGATTGAGGAAATCGACCATCGCGGCCAGGGTGGTCGATTTCCCACTGCCGGTGGCGCCGGTGACCAGAATCAGGCCATTGTCATTGGACAAAAGCTCCGGGATCGCGCGCGGCACGCCTAACGCAGAGAGCTGCGGGCACGTCAGCGGCAACAGGCGCAGCGCGATCGAAACGCCGTGCATATGCTTAAACGCACTGCCGCGCAGGCGCTGACGGTCTGCGAGGGTAACGGCAAAATCAACCTGCCCATTTGCCCACCAGGCGCCCTGCTGTTCATCGTTGAGCCACGCTTTTAATAACGCCTCCACATCCGGGGGCGGAAACGGCGCAGGTTCAAGACGGCCTGACCTGCGCCAGCGCGGAGGTGAATCACTGCACAGGTGTAGATCGGAGACGTTATGCTTTACACTAAGGGCCACAATTTCTTCCACATCCATAGACTACTCCTCGGAAAATGAACGACATTGCGCATAACCTGGCACAGGTCCGGGACAAAATCTCAGCCGCGGCAACACGTTGCGGCCGTGCTCCAGAAGAAATTACGTTGCTTGCAGTCAGCAAAACCAAGCCTGCGAGCGCCATCGCAGAAGCGATAGCCGCCGGTCATCGTGCCTTTGGTGAAAACTATGTGCAGGAAGGCGTAGATAAGATTCTCGCTTTCCGGGAACGGGGAAATGCAGACCTGCAATGGCACTTTATCGGTCCGCTACAGTCGAACAAAAGCCGTCTGGTAGCAGAGCACTTCGACTGGTGTCACACCATCGATCGTCTGCGTATCGCTACCCGTTTGAGCGACCAGCGCCCTATTGAGATGCCAGCGCTTAACGTGCTAATTCAAATCAACATCAGCGATGAAAACAGCAAGTCCGGCATTACGCTGAGCGAACTGGATGCGCTGGCGGCGGACGTGGCGGCGCTGCCGCGCTTAACCCTGCGCGGGCTGATGGCTATCCCGGCGCCAGAGTCAAGTTATGAAAGGCAGTTTGCCGTAGCACAGCAAATGGCTGTAGCATTTGAGGCGCTTAAAGCGCGCTATGACACGGTAGACACGCTTTCTCTGGGCATGTCGGATGATATGGAAGCCGCCATCGCGGCAGGCAGCACCATGGTGCGCATCGGCACAGCAATTTTCGGTGCGCGCGATTACCCCCAATAATAAGGAAACCTGAGGAACGCCATGAAGACGTTGACTTTCCTGCTTTCAACGGTCATTGAACTGTATACGATGGCGCTGCTGTTGCGCGTCTGGATGCAGTGGGCCCGTTGTGATTTTTACAATCCATTCTCACAATTTATCGTGAAAATCACGCAGCCCATTGTGGGGCCGCTTCGCCGCATCATTCCGGCAATGGGGCCGATTGACAGTTCATCTCTGCTGATGGCGTTTATTCTGAGCGTTATCAAAGCGATCGTGCTGTTTATGGTCATCACTTTCCAGCCGATTATCTGGATTTCAGCCGTTCTGATCCTGGTTAAAACCGTCGGCTCGCTGATCTTCTGGGTCCTGCTGGTGATGGCGATCATGAGCTGGGTAAGCCGGGGCCGTAGCCCGGTGGAGTACGCGTTGATTCAGCTGACAGAACCGTTGCTGCGTCCAATTCGTAGCCTGCTGCCTGCGATGGGCGGAATCGACTTCTCACCGATGCTTCTCGTTCTGCTGCTGTACGTGCTGAATATGGGTATCGCGGAACTGTTACAGGCGACGGGTAATATGCTGCTGCCGGGGCTGTGGATGGCGTTATGAGTGCAGTTAGCCCCTGCGCCGACGGGCTGGTTTTACGGCTGTACATTCAGCCGAAAGCCAGCCGCGACAGTATTGTTGGGCTGCATGGCGACGAGCTAAAAGTCGCCATCACGGCCCCGCCGGTTGACGGCCAGGCGAATGCGCATCTGACCAAATATCTGGCTAAACAGTTTCGCGTCGCTAAAAGCCAGGTCATCATTGAGAAAGGTGAACTTGGCCGGCATAAACAGGTAAAAATCCTTAACCCGCAATCTATCCCGACGGAAGTCGCGGCTCTGACAGAACAGGACTAAACCATGCAGAAAGTTGTTCTCGCCACCGGTAACGCCGGTAAAGTGCGCGAGCTGGCCTCGCTATTAAATGATTTTGGGCTGGACGTGGTGGCTCAGACCGAGCTGGGCGTGGACTCCGCCGAAGAGACCGGCCTGACGTTTATCGAAAACGCCATTCTGAAAGCGCGCCATGCGGCGCAGGTAACCGGACTGCCCGCGATTGCCGATGATTCCGGTCTGGCCGTGGATTTTCTGGGCGGTGCGCCGGGGATTTACTCCGCCCGCTATTCCGGGCCGGACGCCACCGACCAGCAGAACCTGGAAAAGCTGCTTGTGGCCCTGAAAGACGTTCCTGACGAACAGCGTACCGCGCAGTTCCACTGCGTGTTGGTCTACATGCGTCACGCGGAAGATCCCACGCCGATTGTCTGTCACGGCAGCTGGCCGGGCGTGATCACCCGTGAAGCGGCGGGCAACGGCGGCTTTGGTTACGACCCGATTTTCTTTGTCCCGACCGAGGGCAAAACCGCTGCGGAACTCACCCGCGAAGAGAAAAGCGCGATCTCCCACCGTGGACGCGCCCTGAAACTGTTACTGGAAGCACTGCGTAATGGCTAATTTGCCGCCTCTGAGTCTTTATATTCACATCCCATGGTGCGTGCAGAAATGTCCGTACTGTGATTTCAACTCGCACGCGCTGAAGGGTGAAGTGCCGCACGATGATTACGTCGCGCATCTGCTGGCCGATCTGGATGCCGATGTACCGTACGCACAGGGACGTGAAGTGAAGACCATTTTTATTGGTGGCGGTACGCCGAGCCTGCTTTCAGGCCCGGCGATGCAGACGCTGCTGGACGGTGTGCGCGCACGCCTGAACCTGGCAGCGGATGCTGAAATTACGATGGAAGCCAACCCCGGCACCGTTGAGGCCGACCGTTTTGTCGAGTACCAGCGTGCGGGCGTGAACCGTATCTCTATCGGCGTGCAGAGCTTTAGCGAGCCAAAGCTGAAGCGTCTGGGGCGCATTCACGGCCCGGAAGAGGCAAAGCGCGCGGCAAACCTGGCAACGGGGCTTGGGCTGCGCAGCTTTAACCTCGACCTGATGCACGGCCTGCCGGATCAGTCGCTCGAAGAAGCGCTTGACGATTTGCGTCAGGCGATTGAACTGAACCCGCCGCATCTGTCGTGGTATCAGTTGACCATTGAACCGAACACCCTGTTTGGTTCGCGCCCGCCGGTGCTGCCGGACGACGACGCGCTGTGGGATATCTTCGAGCAGGGCCACCAGCTTTTGACCGCGGCGGGATATCAGCAATACGAAACGTCGGCGTATGCGAAGCCGGGCTATCAGTGTCAGCACAATCTGAACTACTGGCGTTTTGGCGACTATCTCGGAATTGGCTGCGGTGCGCACGGCAAGGTGACCTTCCCGGACGGACGCATTCTGCGTACCGCCAAAACGCGTCATCCACGCGGGTATATGGAAGGCCGCTACCTGGAGCGTCAGCACGACGTCGAGGCGGTGGATAAGCCGTTTGAGTTCTTTATGAACCGCTTCCGTCTGCTGGAAGCCGCTCCGCGCGCGGAGTTTGCGCTCTACACCGGGTTGTCGGAGTCAGTGATTCGCCCGCAGATTGACGAGGCGCTGGCGCAGGGGTATCTGACCGAGTGTGATGTGTCCTGGCAGATCACCGAGCACGGCAAGCTGTTCCTGAACTCCCTTCTTGAGTTGTTCCTCGCTGAAAATCCTGAAGGCTGATTCAGAATTTTACATCCCGTTCTGCTGGCTGAGGGAAAGGCTGGCAGAGTGTGGGGACGGAAAAATGAATTCAGGGCTAATGAAGAGCAGGTGCTGATGGCTATTTTGCAACGATTGCAATGCCTGATGCCCTCACCCTAACCCTCTCCCACAGGGAGAGGGAACGATTACACCCTCCCATGGGGAGAGGGTCAGGGTGAGGGGCCCAGCGCGCAGAGATCTTACTTCAGCGTCCCCACCAGCGCCTTCCGGCTGTCTTCCAGCGACACCACGCGTTTACACACGTCTTTGCCGAACTGCTGGAAATCGGCTTCCTGATTCTTCCACTCGTTCTGAATCGAGGTTTGCAGTCCGCCCAGACTACCCAGTACACCCTGCAAAGGATTACCGCCACCCTTCAGCACCGCTTTGGCGCCCATCTCGTTGATGCTGTCCTGGAGAATGCCGCCCATCGCCTGGTTCACCAGCTGCTGACCGTCGGCACGCACCTGATCGATCGCCTTATAGTGGAACGTCAGGCCATCAGAGCGCGTCTCGATAATACGGTTCATCTGCTCTTTCAGCTGCTTATCCAGCTTCGTCAGGCGGGTGCGCATATTGCTGCTCTCCCCCACCTCTTTGGTGATGATTTTATCCAGCGCCACGCGGCTCTTTTCAACGCGGGTCAGCGCGCCATCGTTGATCCAGGGCAGCGCGGTACGCAACTCGGCCTGGTAGTCCATCGCCTGCTCGCGCTGGGCGGCCGTCAGGTTTTGCGGTTTGCCGTTAAAGGTCACGTTGCCATCCGGCGTAATCACCAGATTGCCATTCTCGCCCTTAACCTGCACGGTTTGCGGACTCAGCACCACGTCATCACGCGGGGTGACGCTACATTTATACTCCGCATGGGCGGTGGATCCGATTGCCAGTAAAGCAACAGCCAGCAACGTTTTGCGCATCTTAAACACTCCCTCAGACAAAATGGGCCAGCTAATGCTGGCCCCGTTCTTGCTTTATTAGTCCCACCAAACGTCGAAAAGTTCGCTAACGCGGACATCTTCCAGTTTGTGGTCTTCAAGCCATTTGCGTACCAGCGCCTGATGCTCTTCGGTGCATTTCCCCACTTCCTGGGTGCAAATCAGACCTTCCCACGCCAGATAGCCGCTACCGTCGAAGGCCAGCTTGTTTGGCTCGATCACCTCGTTGATGAACGCATCAACGTCCTGATCGATCTGCTCAACGCTGGTGCCTTCCGGGAAACGCCAGGCAACGGAGAAACCCACTTCCTGGAATTCTTCGATGTGCATCTTTTTACGCAGACGACGGCTACGATTCTTTGCCATTATTTCACCCTCTCGAACATTAAGTCCCATACGCCGTGACCAAGACGATGGCCACGCTGTTCAAATTTTGTCACCGGACGTGAATCCGGACGCGGTACGTAGTCGTTGCTTTCAGACTGATTTTTATACCCGTCCAGGGACGACATCACTTCCAGCATATGTTCCGCATAAGGTTCCCAGTCGGTTGCCATGTGGAAAACGCCGCCCAGCTTGAGCTTACTTTTCACCAGCTCGGCAAACGGTGCCTGAACGATACGGCGTTTATTATGACGCGCTTTGTGCCATGGGTCAGGGAAAAAGAGCTGAACCATGTTCAAAGAATTGTCAGGAATCATTTTGTGCAGCACTTCCACCGCGTCGTGACACATGACGCGCAGGTTCTCAACGCCCTCTTCATGGGCCGTTGCCAGGCATGCGCCGACGCCCGGCGAATGTACTTCAATACCGAGGAAGTTCTGCTCCGGGCGCGCTTTCGCCATAGTGACCAGCGAGGTGCCCATACCAAAGCCGATCTCCAGGGTCACTGGCGCGTCGCGGCCAAACAGGTCGGTGAAGTCGAGCGGTTGCTCGCTGAACTCAACGCCCATCACCGGCCAGTAGTTGTCCAGCGCGTGTTGCTGCCCTTTTGTCAGGCGCCCCTGACGGCGGACAAAGCTGCGAATACGGCGCAGCGGGCGACCGTTTTCATCAAATTCCGGTGAAATGACGTCGTTTTTCATAAAAGAGTTGTCTGCTTGTGAGAATGTTCGGGAAACGGGCATTATCCAAAGTTAAGGCTTCTATGCAAGCATGGGAAAGATCCGGTTTACAGCAGATTGACGCTGTGCTGCAATCTGCGTCCCTGATTAAGCGAATCGATGACCATGCAAGCCTCTCAATTTTCAGCCCAGGTGCTGGACTGGTACGACAAATACGGGCGTAAAACCCTGCCCTGGCAAATTGAAAAAACGCCGTACAAAGTATGGCTCTCCGAGGTGATGTTGCAACAAACGCAGGTCGCGACGGTCATTCCTTACTTCGAGCGTTTTATGGCGCGCTTCCCGACAGTCACCGATCTGGCGAACGCCCCGTTGGACGAGGTGCTGCACCTGTGGACCGGGCTTGGCTATTACGCCCGCGCGCGCAACCTGCACAAGGCCGCACAGCAGGTCGCGACGCGCCACAATGGTAAATTCCCGGAAACCTTCGACGAGGTGGCGGATTTGCCCGGCGTCGGGCGTTCGACCGCAGGCGCCATTCTCTCCCTCTCTTTAGGCAAACATTTCCCTATTCTCGACGGCAACGTCAAGCGCGTGCTCGCACGCTGCTACGCCGTAGATGGCTGGCCGGGTAAGAAAGAGGTTGAGAAACGCCTGTGGGAGATAAGTGAAGCGGTCACTCCGGCGAAAGGGGTGGAGCGTTTTAACCAGGCGATGATGGATCTGGGCGCGATGGTCTGTACCCGTTCAAAACCGAAGTGCGAACTCTGCCCGGTAAACAACCTCTGCGTGGCCTATGCGAACCACACCTGGGCGCAGTATCCGGGGAAAAAACCGAAGCAGACGCTGCCTGAACGCACCGGGTACATGCTGCTGATGCAGCATGGCGACGAGGTGTTTCTCGCTCAGCGCCCGCCGAGTGGCCTGTGGGGTGGTCTATACTGCTTCCCACAGTTTGAGGATGAAGCCTCGCTTCGGGCATGGCTTGAACAGCGCGGCATTGCGGCCGAAACCCTGACGCAACTCAACGCGTTCCGTCATACCTTCAGCCATTTCCATCTGGACATTGTGCCGATGTGGCTTCCCGTGTCCTCATTCACGTCGTGCATGGATGAAGGCACCGCTCTCTGGTATAACTTAGCGCAACCGCCATCAGTCGGGCTGGCGGCTCCCGTGGAGCGCCTGTTACAGCAATTACGTGTCGGTGCAATGGTTTAGCATCGGCAAGACAAAGAGGAATGAGTATGGCCAGAACCATTTTTTGTACTTTCCTACAGCGCGACGCTGAAGGCCAGGATTTCCAGCTCTACCCGGGCGACCTGGGTAAGCGCATTTACAACGAGATCTCCAAAGAAGCCTGGGGACAGTGGCAGAAAAAACAGACCATGCTGATCAACGAGAAAAAGCTCAGCATGATGAACCCGGAACACCGCAAACTGCTGGAACAGGAGATGGTGAACTTCCTGTTCGAGGGTAAAGACGTCCACATCGAAGGCTATACGCCACCGGAAAAATAATAACGCGCAGCTGCTGCCCGGCGGCGCTGCGCTTGCACGGGCCTACGGTTATGTAGGCCGGGTAAGCGCAGCGCCGCCCGGCAACAGCAACCCCAAAGCAAACACAACACGCACTCCCGGAATGATGAAAAAACTTTTAGCGCTAGCCCTTGTTGCGCCGTTGCTTGTGTCTTGTTCTTCCAAAAAAGGCGATGAATACAACGAAGCCTGGGTCAAGGACACCAACGGTTTTGACATTTTGATGGGGCAGTTTGCCCACAACATCGAGAACATATGGGGATTTAACGAAGTTCTTATTGCCGGACCGAAGGACTACGTTAAGTACACCGACGCCTATCAGACCCGTAGCCACATCAACTTTGATGACGGTACGATTACGGTTGAAACCATCGCGGGGACTGAACCTGCGGCGCATTTACGTCAGGCCATCATTAAAACCCTGCTGATGGGCGACGATCCGGGGTCTATCGACCTCTACTCTGATGCCGATGACATCACCATCTCCAAAGAGCCGTTCCTGTATGGCCAGGTCGTTGACCAGACCGGTCAGCCGATCCGCTGGGAAGGCCGCGCCACGAAATTTGCCGACTATCTGCTGCAAACGCGCCTGAAAAGCCGTACCAACGGCCTGAAAGTGATCTACAGCGTCACCATCAACCTGGTGCCGAACCACCTCGACAAGCGTGCGCATAAGTATCTGGGCATGGTGCGTCAGGCGTCGCGTAAGTATGGCGTGGATGAGTCGCTGATCCTGGCGATTATGCAGACCGAGTCCTCGTTCAACCCCTACGCGGTAAGCCGTTCCGACGCGCTGGGGCTGATGCAGGTTGTGCAGCACAGCGCCGGTAAAGACGTGTTCCGCGCGCAGGGGAAATCCGGCACGCCGAGCCGCAGCTACCTGTTTGACCCGCAGAGCAACATTGATACCGGCACGGCCTATCTGGCGATGCTGAACAATGTCTATCTCGGCGGGATTGATAACCCAACCTCACGTCGCTATGCGGTGATCACCGCCTACAACGGCGGGGCGGGCAGCGTGCTGCGCGTCTTCTCGAATGACAAAGTGCAGGCCGCGAACATCATCAACAGCATGGCGCCGGGGGATGTGTACGCTACCCTCACCACCCGCCACCCGTCTGCGGAATCCCGCCGCTATCTGTATAAGGTGAATACGGCGCAGAAGAACTATCGTCGCCGCTAAAAACCAACACCACCCCTCACCCTGCCCTCTCCCCAAAGGGGAGAGGGTGTTCAAGTTCCCTCTCCCCTTTGGGGAGAGGGTTAGGGTGAGGGGGCATCAGGCCGCACTCATCCACCCCACCCATACGAAAATGCTATTTGCATCACAATCCAGACTGCAAATTAATGTGGATTGCATTTTTTTGCGGGAGGTAACAAAACATAACGTTGCCAACTGATAGAATTGCATCAAATAACAACCCTGAATGTTCCTATAACAACATATCTCCCGCTCACTTGTGAGGAAAGTAACATGAACCTTAAGCTGCAGCTTAAAATCTTGTCGTTTCTGCAGTTCTGCCTGTGGGGTAGCTGGCTGACTACACTCGGCTCCTATATGTTTGTGACGCTCAAGTTCGATGGTGCGTCGATCGGTGCCGTTTACAGCTCGCTGGGCATTGCGGCTGTTTTCATGCCAACGCTGCTCGGTATCGTGGCGGATAAATGGTTAAGTGCGAAATGGCTATACATGCTTTGCCATCTGGTGGGTGCGGGGACGCTGTTTATGGCGGCCGAAGTGACCACGCCGGGGGCGATGTTTATGGTGATCCTGCTTAACTCGCTGGCGTATATGCCAACGCTTGGCCTGATCAACACCATCTCCTACTACCGC
This sequence comes from Enterobacter sp. BWH52, assembly GCF_001037565.1. NCBI lineage: Bacteria > Pseudomonadati > Pseudomonadota > Gammaproteobacteria > Enterobacterales > Enterobacteriaceae > Enterobacter > Enterobacter sp. BWH52. The sequence goes on from NZ_KQ089854.1 coordinate 3,856,135, forward strand.
CTGAAATCTGCCGGACTGGATATCGTCACCGACTTCCCGCCTATCCGTATCTGGGGCACCATCGGCTTTATCATGGCGATGTGGGGCGTGAGCTTCGCGGGCTTCGAGCTGAGCCATATGCAGCTGTATATTGGTGCCGCGCTCTCCGTGCTGCTGGCGCTGTTCACCCTGACGCTGCCCACCATTCCGGTGTCTAACCAGCAGAAAAACCAGAGCTGGAGCACCATGCTTGGCCTGGACGCTTTCGCACTGTTTAAAAACAAGCGCATGGCGATCTTCTTTATCTTCTCCATGCTGCTGGGCGCGGAACTGCAAATCACCAACATGTTCGGTAATACCTTCCTGCACAGCTTCGATAACGATCCGCTGTTTGCCGGGAGCTTTATCGTCGAACACGCGTCGGTGATGATGTCCATCTCGCAGATCTCCGAGACGCTGTTCATCCTGACCATCCCGTTCTTCCTGAGCCGCTACGGCATCAAGAACGTCATGCTGATCAGTATCGCCGCCTGGATGTTGCGCTTCGGTCTGTTCGCCTATGGCGACCCAAGCGCGTTCGGCACCGTGCTGCTGGTTCTGTCGATGATTGTTTACGGCTGTGCCTTCGACTTCTTCAACATCTCCGGCTCGGTGTTTGTGGAAAAAGAGGTGAAGCCTGAAATCCGCGCCAGTGCGCAGGGCATGTTCCTGATGATGACCAACGGCTTCGGTTGTATTCTGGGCGGCGTGGTAAGCGGTAAAGTGGTTGAGATGTACACCACCAACGGCATTACAGACTGGCAGCCGGTGTGGCTGATCTTCGCCGGGTACTCGCTGGTGCTGTTCTTCGCGTTCATCGCGCTGTTCAAGTACAAGCATGTTCGCGTGCCGAATGGTGCGCAGCCGATCGCGCATTGATTGTTGTGCCCGGTGGCGCTGCGCTTACCGGGCTTACAAAACCAGACCGTAGGCCGGGTAAGGCGAAGCCGCCACCCGGCTATTTTATAGCAGACAGCACCCACCCCACCGACAGCAAATCCGCGCTGCCGCCCGGACTCAGGTTTCGTTCAATCAGTGCCTTATCCATCTTAAGCAGCGCCTCGCGATCCCAGCCACTTGCCAGTAATTCACGCGCGTAGCCCTGAACATAGCGCAGCCCCTGAATGCCGCCGCGTGACACGAGATTACTGTCCTGATTGACCGCCATCAGGCGCAACAGCAGGTCGTGAAGCAACTGTCCGTTCCACTGCCCCAGCGCCTTACGCACCGTCGCAAAGCCGCTCTCCGCCTCGCCTCGAGCCCCGGTTAAGCCGTAATGCTGAAACTGCCGCTCCCCCGCCGTTGCTTGCCCGCTGCGCCCGGCCAGCTCCCGCGCCACCAGCCCGCGACAGATGTTACTTACCTCACAACAGAGGCTATCCGCAGAGATATTTTTCACACGACCGGCGGCGAAGCAGAGCAAACCAAGAGCAAAAATACCGCCCTTGTGGGTATTTACCCCGCCCGTGGCGGCGTACATTGCCTGCTCGCAGGCCATTCCCATTGGGCGGAGAATCCGCAACTGCCGATCGGCAGGTTTGGCCGCATGTGCTTCACCCAGTTCCGCAAACCGGGCAAACCACGGCGTAATCGCCATAATGCTGCGGACAAACAAGGCATGGTCCATATCCCGATGCGAGCCGTTATTGAGCCTGTCCACCAGCCCCGGCTTGGGCGTCAGCTCCAGCTCCTGCCACAGCGCCGCTTCGGCAAGCGCAGGCACGTCAACCGGGCGCGGTTTAGTCGCGAGCAAACCAGTCATCGATCATCTTCTCCACGCGGGAAACCACCTGCTCAACGGGATGGTGGCGCGAACGGGAACACGCGTGGGCGGGCTCGTCGCAAATCAGACAGCGTCTGAGGTGTGAACCCAGCGACTGACGGCCCACGAGGCCGTTTTCAGGGCAGATCACGTCCAGATCCCACAGTCTGCCGAGCGGGTGCGTCTGCTCCAGTTCTGCACAGTGCGCTTTGATTTCCGCCGCCGGATGCGCGACGCACCACAATGCTTCAGGTCCGGTGGGTAGCCAGAGCACCAGGCGGTCCAGCACCTGCCAGCGGTTTTCCCACAGCAGCTGGTCGCACATCTGTAACGCCACCCCCATGGTGTTGCGGTAGCGCAGGCTGTCTTTGATTTCCCCGGGCGTGACCAGCGTGAGGGAGATCACCGGTTGTTGATAGTGCGTAAGCCAGTCAGCCTGACGGGCTGCGCGGCGCTCTTTCGCCGCCAGCAGTTCCTCCAGGCTGACACCCGCCCGCACGGGTGTCGCTAAAGTCATACTTCCTCCTTCACCTGTCGCACAGTGTCGATCACGCTGCCGTCGCGGTAGCGGATCACCCCGACGATTTTGTCGGTGAACTCAATCGGTTTCGGTACGCCTGTCAACGAAATCGCTCGCTCATACAGCGCGTTGATATCTACAACCTTCATCCCTGCTTCCATGAGTCGTTCGCGGATCTCCGGGCGCGCCGGGTTGACCGCAATACCGTGGTCGGTGACCAGCACGTCAATGCTCTCCCCCGGCGTGAGGCGAGTGGTAACGCGCTTCACGACGGTCGGGATGCGGCTTCGCAGCAGCGGCGCGACCACAATGGTCAGGTTGGCTGCCGCCGCCACGTCGCAGTGTCCGCCGGATGCGCCACGCATCACGCCATCGGAGCCGGTGATGACATTGACGTTAAAGTCGACGTCGATTTCCAGAGCGCTGAGGATCACCACGTCGAGCTGGTCGCAGCTTGCCGCCTTGCTGCCGGGGTTGGCGTAGACGTTGGTGGAGATCTCCACGTGGTTCGGGTTGCGCGCCAGCGAGGCCGCTGCCTGGCCGTCAAAGCACTGAGTGTCGAGCAGCTTTTCGATGAGCCCCTTCTCGTGCAGATCCACCAGGCTGCCGGTGATGCCGCCGAGCGCAAAGCGCGCCTTCACGCCGCTGCGCTCCATCTTCTCTTCCATAAAGCGAGTGCAGGCCGTGGCCGCCGCGCCGGAGCCGGTCTGCATCGAGAAGCCCGGTTTGAAGTAGCCGGAGTGTTCAATCACGTCCGCCGCATAGCGGGCGATCATCAGCTCGCGCGGGTTGCTGGTGACGCGCGCTGCGCCGACGCTGATTTTCGCCGGGTCGCCCACGCTCTCCACCTGCACGATGTAGTCCACCTGATCCTGCACCAGGCTGGCGGGCATATTGGGGAACGGCACCAGCGCTTCGGTCAGCAGCACCACCTTACGGGCAAACTGCGCGTCCACCATCGCGTAGCCCAGCGAGCCGCAGCATGATTTACCGTGCGTGCCGTTGGCGTTGCCAAACTCATCGCTGCACGGCACGCCGAGAAACGCCACGTCGATGTTCAGTTCGCCGTCCTGGAGTAGCTTCACGCGCCCGCCGTGGGAGTGAATTTGTACCGGCTCGTCCATCAGCCCGTGAGAGATGGCATCCGCCAGCCTGCCGCGCATGCCGGAGGTGTAAATCCGGGTGATGACGCCGCTTTCGATATGCTCGATCAGCGCGTCGTTGCAGGTCATCAGCGAGCTGGAAGCCAGGGTCAGATTTTTGAAGCCCATCCGCGCCAGCAGCGCCACGACGGTGTTGATCACCCGGTCGCCTTCGCGAAAGGCGTGGTGGAAGGAGATGGTCATCCCGTCCTGCAAGCCGCAGCGCTTAACCGCCTCTTCAATAGAGGCGCAGAGCTTGCGGCTGTGCTTCGCCTCGCTGTCCGCCAGCCACGGCGTCGCGCTGTGGGCGGTATCAAAGGGTTTCAGATCCCGCAGATGGGGGAAATTCATATGGAGAAGTTCTGTCTGATTCATTATGTCATCCTTACCGACGCACGCCGGAGGCCGCCGCGCGCTCCAGCACCACCTGCGCGTGGTTAATAATCGGTGCATCCACCATTTTGCCGTTGAGCGACACCACGCCCAGGCCGTTACGCTCGCCCTCTTCTGCCGCCTCAATCACCCGTTTCGCGTGTTCCACTTCTTCCCGTGTCGGGGCGTAGGCGTTGTGCAGCAGGTCTATCTGGCGCGGGTTAATCAGCGATTTGCCGTTAAAGCCCATCTTGCGGATCAGGTCGACCTCGCGCAGGAACCCGGCTTCATCGTTAACGTCTGACCACACCACGTCGAAGGCGTCGATGCCTGCCGCGCGGGCGGCGTGCAGCACGGCGCAGCGGGCGTAGAACAGCTCGGTGCCGTCGCCGCGCTCGGTCTGCATGTCCATCACGTAGTCAAAGGCGGCCAGCGCAATGCCGATGAGGCGCGGAGAGCTGCGGGCAATCGCCACGGCGTTGATGACGCCAATGGCCGATTCAATCGCCGCCATCACGCGGGTGGAACCCACCTCGCGGCCGCACGCCTGCTCGATACGCTCGAGGTGGCCTTCCAGCTCGTAAATATCGTCCGGGGTGTCGGTTTTCGGCAGGCGTATCACGTCCACGCCCGCGCGCACGGCGGCTTCCAGATCCAGCAGGCCAAACGGCGTGCTCAGCGGGTTAATGCGCACCACGGTTTCGATATCCTGATACATCGGGTGCTGCAACGCGTGGAACACCAGCATGCGTGCGGTGTCTTTCTCGCGCAGGGCCACGGCGTCCTCAAGGTCAAACATGATGGAGTCGGGACGGTAGATAAAGGCGGTAGAGAGCATGGCGGCATTGGCGCCTGGCAGGAACAGCATACTGCGGCGGAGTTTGCTCATTTCAGCGCCTCCCAGTTGATGGCCTGTTCATCGGCGGCACGCATCAGCGCGCTTTGCAGGCGGGCACGAATAACACAGTCCAGCGCCCCTTTGTCTTCAATAATGATTAATCCCTGGTGCACGTTCATGGCGCGCAATGTGTCGTTGACCACCTGGCGAATCTGCTCGCCAAACTGCTTAATCACTTCGCTGTGGATGACGATCTCCAGCTCACCGTGAGCGGGGGCGATTTTCACCATCAGGTCGCTGGACTCCTGCGTTCCGGCCAGCGCCTCCCTTACAATTTTCATGATAAATTCCTGGTAGTTAAGCGACTTCGGCACTCGCACGGTAATGCGTTTCGAGGTGCGCGAAGGTGGAGTCCGGGACAATCTCCCGGATCCGGGAAAACTGCTGTGTCTTCAGTAAGCGGCGCACTTCGGACGCCGATATGGCGTTACCGGTGGCCTTGATGCGCGGCATTTCAACCACCTCGATATGCGAGGCCAGCAGGTCGTGCAGCGTCTGGTTGTACTGGCGGGTGATATCGCAGAACGGCTCCGAGCCGATGAAGCGGTGCGTGATGCCCAGCGCCGGGGCGATGAAGTCCCGGAAGATCAGCACGTCGATCTCGCTCCACGCCTGCTGCACTTTGCCGGTCTCCTTCAGGAAGTAGGCCGGAAACGTGGCGCGGGAGATGATGTACTGCGAGCCTTCATGCACCACCACGTTCGGCAGATGCGCCACGCCCGCGCGCACCATCTCAAGGCGCGCGCTGAACGGGAAGAACGAGGCGTCTTCACGCACCACAAACAGATGCAGGGCATCGCACTGCGCCGCCGCCTGCTCCACCAGATGACGGTGGCCGAGGGTGAATGGGTTGGCGTTCATCACAATGGCACCAATTTTTTCCCCGCCCCTTCGCATCCGGCTTAAGGTACGGCAGTAGCGCGCGATCCCCTGCGGGGTGTTCTCCATTAGCACCGCGTTGTTCCCGCTCTGGGCAATCGGCCAGAAACCGCTGCGGCCAAAGCGCTCCTTATTGCACGGACGGGTGCAGAGGAAGAGGTGAAAATGGCCGCGCTCCAGCGCCGCATTTTCCACCTCTGCCAGCAGACGCGCGCTGAGGTTTTCCCCACGAAGCTGCTCGTTGACCGCCACGCATTTGATGACGTTGGCAGCCAGCCCGGCGCAACCCACCAGCTGCGCGCCGGACCAGGCTTCGACAAACAGCGTGATGTCGTTGTCCAGGCCAAGGCCGCTGTCTGCCAGCAGGTAGCGGATCTGGCTTAAGCGTTCCGGGTGTTTCGCCACCAGCGTGTGGCGAAAATCGATGGGTTGCGATTGCATGCTGCCGCCTTACTTAATGTGCTGCCGCAAGCCCGACGGCTGGCGCTTCCACGATCACGTTGCTGAGATGACCGATATGCTCGATCTCCACCTCAATGCGATCCCCCTCTTTCATAAACAGCGGCGGGTTACGCTTTTTACCCACCCCACCTGGGGATCCGGTGATGATCACATCGCCAGGACTTAAGCGGGTGAAGGTGCTGATGTACTCGATCAGCTCCGCCACCTTGTGGATCATGCTGCTGGTGTTGTCTTCCTGCACCATGCGGCCGTTCAGCCAGGTGCGGATTGCCAGTTGGTGCGGATCGGGGATCTCATCCGCCGTCGCCATCCACGGGCCGAACGCCCCGGTCTGCCGCCAGTTTTTCCCGGCGGTGAACCAGGTGTGCTGCCAGTCGCGGGCGGAGCCGTCCATGTAGCAGCTGTAGCCCGCCACATGGCGAAGGGCGTCGTCGCGGCTGATGTTCTCCCCGCCTTTGCCGATGATCACCGCCAGCTCGCCTTCGTAGTCGAATTCGCTGGAGTGGCGCGGCTTCAGCACCGGCTCGTTGTGGCCGGTCTGTGAGTCCGGGAAGCGGACAAACAGCGTCGGGGCCGGGTTGTGCTGGTCAAACTCCTTGCGCTTGTCGGCATAGTTCATGCCCACGCAGAGGATTTTTTCCGGCTGGACAATCACCGGTAAGAAGGTGATGGCGTTCAGCGGCACGTCCACCGCGTCGTTCAGGAATCGGGTGGCCTGCGCCAGCCCGTTCCCCTGCAACAGCGCTTTAAGGTCGCCATAGCGGTCGCCGAGGCGGCGGCCTAAATCAATCACGCCGTCGGCCTGAACGATGCCGTAGCTGCGTTTTCCCTGGTATAAAAAGCTTGCGAGTTTCATTGTTCTTTCCTGAAAACTTAAACGAGGAAGTTGCCCAGAATCAGCAGAGAGATGGAGACGTTAATCGCCCCGCCGATACGGGTAGCAATCTGGGCGAACGGCATCAGGCTCATGCGGTTGCCTGCGGTCAGGATCGCCACGTCACCAGTACCGCCCTGGCCGCTCTGGCAGCAGGAGACGATGGCGACATCAATCGGGTGCATACCAATCTTTTTGCCGACGAAGAACCCGGTTGCCACCAGCGCGGAGACGGTGCTGATAATCACCAGCAGGTTGGTCAGCGTGAAGGCGGCCACCAGTTCATGCCATGGGGTGATGGCTACGCCAACGGCAAAGAGAATCGGGTAGGTCACAGAGGTCTGGAAGAATTTGTAAACCACCTGAGAGCCCTCCAGCAGACGCGGAGAGGCACCGTTGCAGAGCTTCACCAGCACCGCCATAAACAGCATGCCCACCGGCGCTGGCAGACCGATCAGCTTGTGGCCGAGCATGCCCAGCATGTACAGCAGCACCGCCAGCAGCGCGCCGGAGGCGATCGTCGTCACGTCCGCTTTGCCGGAGAACGCAGGCTGAGAGACAGTGGCATCGGCATTGGCGCGATTCGGCATCAGCTGGCCTTCACCGGTCAGGTGCGGGTAGCGTTTCCCGAGCTGGTTGAGGCAACCGGAGATAATGATCGCCGTCAGGCCGCCGAGCATCACCATCGGCAGTACGCGGCCGAGCGCCACGCCCTGATCCATATGCAACAGGGTGGCATAGCCGATGGAAAGCGGGATTGCCCCTTCCCCGACGCCGCCCGCCATGATCGGCAGAATGATAAAGAAGAAGATCTGGAACGGCTCGAGGCCCAGCGCCAGCCCAACACCCATGCCGACAATCATGCCGACGATTTCACCGCACAGCATCGGGAAGAAGATGCGCAGGAAGCCCTGGATCAGCACGGTGCGGTTCATACTCATGATGCTGCCGACGATAATGCAGCAGATATAGAGATAAAGAATGTTGGTGGATTTATAGAACTTAGTGGTGGATTCCACTACTACATCCGGCAGCAGGCCGTAATAGACCAGCGCGGAAGGGATAAAGGTGGCGCAAATTGCCGCCGCGCCGAGCTTGCCGACAATCGGCAGGCGTTTACCGAATTCACCGCAGGCAAAGCCGAAGAAGGCCAGCGTGGCCACCATGACCACAATGTCGCTCGGTAGTTTTCCGCCCAGGCAATCAATCGCAATCAGCGCGCCCGCCAGAACGAACAGCGGCAGAGGTATAATGCCGATTTTCCAGGTATCCATAATATGCCACCAGCGCTCTTTGAGCGATGGCCGCTGAATATCAATCGGGTCGTGGGTAACAGAGAATGAATCGTCAGTTGTGCTCATAATAAGCCCCTTAGTTATTTTGTGTGTTCAGCTTAGAGTCACAAAGGCTTACTTTATGTGAGGGATGGCATATTAAAAGCGAAGTTTTAATGGACGCTATGGTTTTAATGGTTTCTTTTATTTAATGTGATTTATGCCTTATTTATTGCCGTGGTTTTTATGGTTTCTTTTCTTAACTGAACAAAGAAATAACATTTATTCATTTAACCTTAAGAGGATGAGACTTTCGGAAAAATCTTTTACAGGCTACGCTGTGCAAGGGATCACAAGTTTTCGGCAAAGCGGGCATCCTGGCCTTAAAAGATGATATATTCAGCCGACCTGTTGATATCTCGCGTGATAGTTATGAAAGTATCGTTTCAGATCAAGCTGTTTATTTCGCTGGTCGCCTTTTTCTCAGTGCTGTTCGCATTACTGGGCGGATATTATTATGTCGATGTCGGCAGGCAGCTTTATCAGGAAATGAGCGCGCGCGCAAAAATACAGGCTGAAGAAATTGCGCTTATTCCAACCCTGCGAAAAGAAGTCGAACAAAAGGATATCCAGGGCATCCATGACTTTATGCAGAAAATAGCCGCCCGCAGCGACGCCAGTTTTATTGTGATTGGTGACAATAAGGGGCTGCATCTTTTCCACTCCGTGTTTGCCGACCGGGTAGGCAAAACGCTGGTTGGCGGAGATAACGACGAGGTATTACACGGCAAAAGTACCATCACCATCCGCAAGGGCGGGTTAGGCATTTCACTGCGCAGCAAAGCGCCCATTTTTAATGATGCCGGGCAGGTGGTGGGGATTGTTTCGGTAGGCTATCTCACAAGCTATCTGGACACCATCACCGTCAGCAAGGTGGTTAATATCCTGATTGCCGCCGTGCTGCTGCTTATCGCCCTGTTTATTTTCTCCTGGTTCTTCACCCGCAGCATCAAGAAGCAGATATTCTCTCTGGAGCCGCGCGAAATCGGCCTGCTGGTGCGCCAGCAAAAGGCGATGATGGAATCCATTTATGAAGGGGTGATTGCCATCGATGACGATCTCCGCATTGAGGTGATCAACCAGGCGGCGCGTAAATTATTAGGCTTACGCCAGCCCGCCCGCGAACTGCGGGGTCAACTCATCAGCCAGGTGATCGCGCCCGTCCCGTTCTTCAACGCGCAAACCATGCTTGCGAAAGACACCCACGATGAGATCTGTCGCTTTAACGATCTCACGGTCATTGCCAGCCGGGTGCGGATAATGCTGGAAGATGCATTGCAGGGCTGGGTGATCACCTTTCGCGATCGCAACGAGATCGACTCGCTCAGCGCCCAGCTCAGCCAGGTGAAGCGCTACGTTGATAACCTGCGCATCATGCGCCATGAACAGCTGAACCGCATGACTACGCTGTCCGGCCTGCTGCATATGGGCCGTTATGACGAGGCAATTCGCTACATACAGGCGCAGTCGGAACACGCTCAGGAGCTGCTGGACTTTATCTCGTCCCGCTTTAGCTCTCCGACGCTGTGTGGTTTGCTGCTTGGAAAGGCCGCCCGCGCGCGTGAAAAAGGCGTTGAGCTGAGTTTCGATCCGGCCTGCCGGGTGGATAAACCGTTCCTGCCGCTGCTCGAATCGGAACTTATCTCGATCATCGGGAACTTGCTGGATAACGCCATTGAAGCGACCCAGCGCGCACCGCTCCCGCATGCCCCGGTGGACGTGCTGATAAAGCTGAACGAGCAGGAACTGATTATTGAAGTCGCCGACCAGGGCGTCGGCATCACACCGGAGATCCGCGACCGGATCTTTGAGCGCGGCATCACCACCAAAACGCGCGGCGATCATGGTATTGGCCTGTATCTGATTGAAAGCTATGTCACACAGGCTGGCGGTGCAATTGAAGTTGCCGATAACACCCCACGCGGTGCCATTTTCTCACTGTTTATTCCCGCCACGGGAACGGCCCGGCACCCCGTACAGGAACTGGAAGATACCGACTATGCAACATGAACTTATCGACGTACTGATTGTTGAAGACGAGAACGAACTGGCGCAACTGCATGCGGAGCTTATCGGTAAACATCCGCGTCTGAGGCTGGTGGGGATTGCCGCGTCGCTGGCCGACGCGCAGGTACAACTGGAGAGCAAACAGCCGAAGCTGATGCTGCTGGATAACTACCTGCCGGACGGCAAAGGCATCACCCTTATCAGCAACCCGATGCTCACCCGCGCCAACTGCTCGGTGATTTTCATCACCGCCGCCAGCGATATGGACACCTGTAGCCAGGCCATTCGTAACGGCGCGTTCGACTATATCCTTAAGCCGGTCTCCTGGAAGCGGCTCAGCCAGTCGCTGGAGCGTTTTGTGCAGTTTGCCGAACAGCAGCGCGTCTGGAAGATTGTCGACCAGCAGAACGTGGATTCACTCTATCAGTTACAGGCGAAAAACTATCGTCTGGACAACGGCAGCAAAGGGATAGAGGAGAACACGCTGGCGCGGGTGCAAATGCTGTTTAACAACAAGGCGGCGCACTGTTTTACGGTGGATGAGGTGGTGAGCGAGACGGGCCTGAGTAAAACCACCACCCGGCGCTATCTGGAACACTGCGTGGAGGTGGGTTTTCTGACGGTGGAGATGCTGTACGGTAAGATTGGACATCCGAGAAGGATGTACAGGCGTAGTGCGACTTAACTCCCCTCACCCCGGCCCTCTCCCCAAAGGGGCGAGGGTGAAAAGACGGCTCCGTGCAATCCCCTCTCCCCTTTGGGGAGAGGGTGAGGGTCCCTACTTCAATACGTACCCATACAGCCGCTTGATCCCGTCCGCATCCTTCTCGCTGTAAACGCCCTGCAACTCTGGGGAGAAACCCGGCAGCATATTAATGCCCTCTTCCAGTGCCAGGAAGTAGCGCTGTACTGCTCCACCCCAGACTTCCCCCGGCACCACGCACAGCACGCCCGGCGGGTATGGCAGCGCACCTTCGGCGGCAATGCGTCCTTCGGCGTCACGAATACGCACCAGTTCGACGTTCCCGCGAATGTACTCCTGGTTGGCATCCTGGGGGTTCATCACCACGGCAGGCAGGCTCTCCTGACGGAACATCGCCTTCTGTAAATCCTTCACGTTAAAGCTGACGTAGAGATCGTGCATCTCCTGGCATAGCTGGCGGATCGTATAGTCGCGGTAACGCACCGGGTATTTCTGATAGATGGTAGGAAGCACATCCGCGAGCGGTGTGTCGTCTTCAATATGCTGTTCAAACTGCCCCAGCATCGCCACCAGCTGCATCAGCTTCTCCGCGCTCTCGGCTGGCGTCAGCAGGAACAGGATGGAGTTGAGATCGCACTTCTCCGGCACAATGCCGTTCTCGCGCAGGTAGTGGGCGAGAATGGTCGCCGGAATGCCGAAATCGGTATAGTGCCCTGTTTCAGCATCAATGCCCGGCGTGGTCAGCAGCAGCTTGCACGGATCGACGAAATACTGCTCGCGGGCATAGCCTTCAAAACCGTGCCATTTTGCACCCGGTTCAAAACTAAAGAAGCGACGTTCGCTGGCGATGGCCTGCGTGGGGTGATCCTGCCATGGCCGCCCCGCCACCACCGGTGGGATAAACGGTTTGATCATATGGCAGTTAGCGATGATGGCCTTGCGCGCTTCAATGCCCAACTCGACACACTCCGCCCACAGCCTGCGTCCGCTTTCGCCCTCGTGGATCTTGGCGTTCACGTCCAGCGCCGCAAACAGCGGGTAAAACGGGCTGGTGGAGGCATGCAGCATGAACGCGTTGTTCAGCCGCTTGTGCGGGCAGAAGCGCGACTGACCGCGAATATGGTTATCCTTTTTATGGATCTGCGACGTTTGTGAGAACCCGGCCTGCTGCTTGTGGACCGACTGGGTCACGAAAATTCCCGGATCGTTCTCGTTCAGTTCCAGCAGAAGCGGAGACGTTTCCGCCATCATCGGGATAAATTGCTCGTAGCCGACCCAGGCGGAGTCAAAGAGGATGTAGTCGCAAAGGTGCCCGATATTGTCGATCACCTGACGGGCGTTGTAGATCGTGCCATCGTAGGTGCCGAGCTGAATGATCGCCAGACGGAACGGGCGCGCCTCGGCGGCTTTCTGCGGCGCGACGTCACGGATCAGTTCCCGCAGCCAGGCCTCATCAAAGCAGTGCTCATCAATCCCGCCGATAAAACCAAACGGATTACGGGCTGCCTCAAGATAGACAGGCGTTGCCCCGGTCTGGATCAGCGCCCCATGATGGTTGGACTTGTGGTTGTTACGATCGAACAGCACCAGATCGCCACGAGTCAGCAGCGCATTGGTCACCACTTTATTGGCCGCCGACGTGCCGTTCAGCACGAAGTAGGTTTTATCCGCGTTGAACACTTTCGCCGCGAACTTTTGCGCGTGCTTGGCAGAACCTTCGTGGATCAGCAAATCACCGAGCTTCACGTCGGCATTGCACATATCGGCACGAAACACGTTTTCACCGAAGAAGTCGTAAAACTGCCGCCCCGCCGGGTGTTTTTTGAAAAAGGCGCCGTGCTGGTGACCCGGACAGGCAAAGGTGCTGTTTCCCATCGCCACATACTGGCTCAGGGTGTCAAAAAAGGGTGGCAGCAGGTTCTCTTCATACCGGCAGGCGGCAGATTCCAGTTCCAGCAATTCCTGTGCTTTGCCCGAGATGATCGCCGTGACACCCTCTGGCACCTCTCCTGGCTCTGTTGAGAACATAAATACCGGTAGCTGAAAGCCCGTACGCTTCAGCAACGCGAGAATGCCGCTGTAGCTTTCAACAACCGTAATGACGACTGCCGCCACATCGGTGAAATCAGTGTTATCCAACATAACCTTTTCGCGATGCGTAGAAACTTTGGATACCAGCTCGCGGCTGACGGCAATTTTCATGGTTTTCATAGGCGCAAATACCCTCACCGAACGGTGAGACAGGAAGGAGAAAATTCGCGCAATCATGTCACCTTTTATTTTCAGGTGCAAGAAGGAATCAGTATGCGTTACGCCTCCCAAAGCTAAGCGTAATCAGGGACGAACGTGCCATAATGATGCAATGCCAGTGCTTAAATAACAGGAGTTAAACGTGGTAATTGGACCCTTTATCAATGCGGGAGCCGTATTGCTGGGCGGTGTACTTGGGGCAGTATTAAGCCAGCGGTTGCCGGAGCGTATTCGCGTCTCCATGCCCTCCATTTTTGGCCTGGCGTCGTTAGGGATTGGTATCCTTTTAGTGGTGAAATGCGCCAACCTGCCGGTGATGGTACTGGCGACGCTGCTCGGGGCACTGATCGGCGAATTTTGCTATCTGGAAAAGGGCATCAATCACGCGGTAGGCAAAGCCAAAAATCTGATTGCCCGACCGGGCAAGGCGAAGCACGGCACGCACGAGTCGTTTATTCAGAACTACGTTGCGATCATTATTCTGTTCTGCGCCAGCGGCACGGGGATATTCGGTTCGATGCAGGAAGGGATGACCGGCGATCCCAGCATATTGATTGCGAAAGCGTTTCTGGATTTCTTTACTGCCACCATCTTTGCCACCACCCTCGGCATCGCCGTCGCCGCGATTTGCGTGCCGATGTTGCTTATTCAACTGGCGCTGGCCACCTGCGCCACGCTGATCCTGCCGCTGACAACGCCAGCGATGATGGCAGACTTTACCGCCGTCGGCGGCCTGTTGCTGCTGGCGACAGGGCTGCGAATCTGTGGCATTAAGATGTTTGCAGTGGTGAACATGCTCCCTGCCCTCCTGCTCGCGATGCCGCTATCCGCGCTCTGGACGCACTTTTTCGCTTAAGTTTGCGACGAAATGGTGAGAGAGTGTGCAGTCTGCACCGAAAGCAACAAATTTCGTTGACGCCGGAGGGAGGATCGGGTTTAATGCGCCCCGTTGCCCGGATAGCTCAGTCGGTAGAGCAGGGGATTGAAAATCCCCGTGTCCTTGGTTCGATTCCGAGTCCGGGCACCAAATTTCATATTAACGGACCTCCACGGAGGTCCGTTTTTGCATTCTGAGCCCACCAGAATCATTACTTCTGCATTCCCTTAACGACACCCCAACCACTGCGTCAGTAGCGCATGCAGTTTAGCTGGCTCCAGAGGCTTGCGGAGTACCAGGTACCCCTCCTGCTCCGCCTCCAGCAGAACCGGTGAATTAAATTCGCCGCTAACTATCGCGCCGCTCATATCCGGCAGACGTTCAAAAAGCGCTTTCAGGATATCGAAGCCGCTTTCGCCGGATCGCAGGCGCTGGTCGCACAGCACGGCGAACGGCGTAAAGCCGTCGTCGATTATGGCAAACGCTTCTTCAGCGGAGGCCGCACAGCGTACGTCGATTCCCCAGACGCTCATCAGGCTCTCCCAGGCAGACGTCACCAGCGGGTCGTCATCGACGACCAGGCAGGAACCGTGCAGCGGCGCATAGCGTACCGGCGTGGCGGTGTTATCAGCGGCGGGCGGGGTATCCAGCACGCTATCTTCGCCAGCATATTGGGTAAAGCGCATCCAGAAGCGTGAGCCTTTCCCTTCAATGGATTGCATCCCGTATTTCACCTTCATCAGCTTGGCACAACGGGCAACGACGGCCAGTCCCAGCCCGTGTCCGGCGCTGTCGATCTTCCATGCCAGCTCGGGGCGGTAGTAAGGTGAGAAGATTTTGCCCTTCTCTTCATCGGCGATACCGACTCCCGTGTCCCACACCTCCACCATACACTCGTCACCGCGCGGTCGGATGGCGACCAGCACCCCGCCCTGGAGCGTGTAGCGAAGGGCGTTTTGAATCAGGTTGATCAGGGACTGTCGCACCAGTAGCGGATCGCCCATCACGTAGATATGGCGTTTAGGCCGCCGGATGCACAGCCTAAGCGCGCGGCTGTTGGCCTCTTCACGAAACAGCGTGATGACCGAGTCGAGCAGAGCACCGATATCCACTTTGGTCGGGGCAGAGAGGACATTCCCGGATTCTATTTTGCTGAGATCGAGCAGAGAGTTGAGCATTAAATGTACCGAGCGAACGCTCTGCTGAAGGTCAAGAAGCTGTGGCGTCAGGCTGCCGTCCCGGTTTCGATGGAGGATGGCTTCGATCAGAAAGCCCATAGCATGCACAGGCTGGCGCAAATCGTGGCTGGCGGTGGTCAGAAACTGATTTTTATCCAGCAGTGCCTGCTCCGCGTCCTCTTTGGCCTGACGAAACTGTTCCGCCAGCCGTGAGCTTTTTTCCTCCAGCAGCGCTTGCTGAATAAAGAACGCATGGGAAGTTAACGCATGGCGGTAAATTGCGAAGCCGTAAAGCAGATTCAGCATGAGCACGATGAACATCAACTCATCCAGCCGCCAGATAATACCGAGGTTCAGCACCCCCCAGGAGGCGAAGAAAAAACGCGTGAAGGTACTAATGACAGGCGTCAGATGTGTCGCATTGGCGGCGACGATGGCGGCGATGCTGATATTAAGTAACAGGAAAAAGTCAAAATTCTGCGTCTGTGGCGTAATTAAATAGAGTGAAGAAATTCCCAGCCCGTGAATAAAGGCAATATTATTAATACGCGGAAGCCAGCGTCGCAGGACGTCCCTCTCACCGTTTTCTTTCGCTTCACGCTGATAGCATCGGTGCAATAGTCGTATCGCCACGGCACATAGCAGATAAATAATTATCCAGATAATCGTTGGGCCGAGGTCGTCCCCAAGCATATAAATCCAGATGGCGAAAGGAATACCCACAAAGGGCACAGCACTAAAGCTAAATACCAGCCGAAGAAAGGTGTTGTTTAGCAAACGGATCTGCGCCGGAGCAGAGATACCATCATTTTGTAAGCTCTGGAAAAACCTCATTCCGACGGTTCCTGCTTGCCATGCAGAAGCGTGATGGCTTCAACCCGGCTGTTAACGCCTATCTTTTTCAATATATTGCTGATGTGTTCTTTAACCGTGGGCTCAGAAATTGAAAGCTGTGCGGCGATTCGTTTATTTGGCAGGCCGCGCATAATCATATTTAACACGTCTATTTGTCGCGGCGTTAAGTTAAATTTACTTAACTTCTCATTATTGGCCTTAACGGAAATTTCGTTTCCCTCAGGAAACCAGGTCTGATTATCAGTGAGTGCGAAAACGGCCCGCGAGAACATCTCAGGTGGCTCGCTTTTCAATACAAAACCGTGTCCCCCGGCGGCATTAACTTTGCGCCAGATATCATTATTGTCATCCCCGCTGACCACCAGGAGTCGTACCTGTGGGTAAAGTTGTTTTACTTCTTTGAGTAATTTCAGGGCCGTTCCGGAAGAGAGCCAAAAATCGATTACCAGCAAACGTGGCGGGCCATGATCTCTAATTTGTCGGTAGCAATCATCCTCATTCGTCACCACACACGCCTGTTTAAACTGGCAATGTGTAATCAGAAAATTGGCGATGCCGCTTGCTACCAATGGATGGTCATCAACGACTAACGCATAATTCTGTCCCAAAGGAGCCTCCTTTTACCTTCGCATATCTTAGAGTACAGATGAATTATTATCTACCCACCCTACTTTAGGAGGGTTTTTTCGATTAGGAAAGAGAAATATATTATTCGCTGATTTGGGTAAAAGAAAACATAAATACAATCAGTGAAATTAACTGGTTGGATATCAAGGATAATTTATGAAAAAACCACTAATCGTTTTAACCGTTACGTTGATGTTAGCCGGTTGTTCCACGTTGAAAACCGATCAGGCTATTCCACTCCTCCAGGCGGAGACCGCTAAAATGCTGGGATTGGGCTCATCGGATGAAATAATTGTGACCAACGTTAATGGTGCCCAGCCGGACGCACTGGGAGGACAAAAACTCTCTTATCGCGCCACGACGGAAAAAGGGCGTATTTTCGATTGTTCATCGATGATGATGCCGGGAATTTTAGGATCCGCACCGACGCTGAGCGCGCCAACCTGTACACCTGTTGTCACACATAAATAATTAACGCCGCATCAAAAGGCGTACATAAATAACGCCTTTTACATTATCTGGCGTATCTGAGTTTTCATAAAAAAACGATGTTCCTGACATCATGCTAATGAGTACGGAGATAGCCCGTGAATAACTCTACATCGCATTCTTTAGCGGTTAAGACACCGCTTTCCAGACTTTACCTCGCTCTATTTTCCGCGCCGCTGTTACTGTTTTTACCTGCCGATATCGTGCGTGCAGCCGATGCCTTTTTTGATGGCGACTCGCGTATTACCGAAACGCTGGGTTACACCGGTGATGTGTATGTTGGACGTAATCAACGCGGAAATCTGTTGATCGATAATGGCAAAATCACCGCCTATAACATCAATATCGGTCGGCTGTTCGACGGCAAAATTTATGAAAGCGTGGTCACGGTCCGTGGGCCAGACGCTGAGCTTAACGCGGTGAACGATCGGTACGTCCTGCGCGGCGACCTGAATCTTGGCCTCGGCACCCTGCGAGTCGAAGAGGGCGCGCTGGCGAGTGCAAAGGAGATTGTTGTCGGCACCACCCGCGGCTACGACAGCCACCTTATCGCCACGGGTGCTGGCTCTCGTGTGACCAGTAATTTTCTCAGCGTAGGCACCGATCTGGGCGCACGCTCCACGCTTGCGATTGAAGACGGCGCTGCGCTCAATACCGCTTACGATGCACGCATCGGCAACGGTACCGGACCGGGTGAAACCGACACGCTGAGCCCGAAAGCCACCGTCACTGGGAGCGGCTCACAGTGGAACGTTGGCCGTACGTTGACGCTTTATGGCGACCTGGACGTGCTGAACGGCGGAACGGTTAACGTTGGCGGCGTGCAGGTGGCAGGCGTCTCCGGGGCAGGGAAAACCGCCGAGCTGGTTATTGCGGGCGAGGACTCACGCTTTACCAGCGGCAGCAGCGTGAGCGTGGGCGATTACGGCAATGGCGTGCTGTCTGTGATTGACGGCGGTTCATTTTCCGCTGGCAGCAATGCGCTGATCGTGGGGACATCGGGTTCCGGCTCGAACCGGGGTGCGCTCATCATCGGCAGCCGCGGCAATATGGACACCGGCACGGGTTTAACTGAGCCAACGCTTGGCACGGCGGGCGGCGCAGGTACCCTCGATGCGAAGACGGCAATAAGCCTGCGTGGCGGACTGTTCGGCAGCTATGTCTACTTCAACCATACCGACGGAAATTACATCTTCAGCAACACGATGAGCGGTGAAGGTGATGTGATCAACACCTCCGGGCAGACGACGCTGAACGGCGATCTTTCCGCACTCAAGGCGAACGTCACCGCGCGGGGCGGTAAAGTCATTATTGCCAGCAATATTAATACCCAACCAGAAGACGATATTTTTGACGTCCAGACGCTTAGCGCGGAGAACGGCGGCACGCTGATCCTCAATGCGACGGCGGGTTCAGATGTCAGCAACGGGGTGGGTTACAGCAGCGCCGCGTCAATCAAGTCCGGCGGCACGCTGGGCGGCAACGGGACGCTGGGCCAGACCGAGATCCTGTCCGGCGGACATATCTCGCCCGGCGACGGCAATATCGGTACGTTGACGCTGAAACGCTATCTGAACTTTATCGGCGAATCCTTCTATGACGTCGATATCGCAGGAGATGGCCGCAGCGACCAGCTACTGGTATCGGGCAAAACCACCATCAGCAATCAGGCTAAGGTACAGGTCACCGCGCTGGATCCGCAAACCAGCTATAAAACGGGCCAAAGCTACCGCATTTTGACCTCCGACGGGGGAATTGACGGTGAGTTCGCCGGCGCGATCTCCAAATCCGCCTTCCTCGACGTGGCGCTTAAGCAAAGCACCAATGCCGTCGATCTGACCATCGCGCAGAAAGAGACCGGTGGCGAGAATCCTGGAGGAGAAAATCCCGGAGGCGAAAACCCTGGCGGTGAGAATCCTGGTGGTGAAAACCCCGGAGGCGAAAACCCGGGCGGTGAGAATCCTGGCGGTGAAAACCCCGGAGGTGAAAATCCTGGCGGTGAGAATCCTGGTGGTGAAAACCCCGGAGGTGAAAACCCGGGCAGCGGCAAGCCGGGCATTTTCCAGACCGTGGCCCAAAGCAGCAACCAGTGGAATACCGCTGGCGCGCTCTCCACGCTGACGCAAAGCGGCCAGTCTCTGGCGCTGTATAACTCGCTGCTTCTGCTAAGCGCGCCGGAAGCGCGCGAGGCGTTCAACCAGCTTTCTGGTGAAGTTTATCCGTCAATGCAGTCCAACCTGATCGCTGGCAGCACGCAGGTGTTTAACGTGTTAAACCAGCGCATGCAGCGCGCGTTTGATAACGACAGCCTGCCGATACCACCGTTAGCCATGTCGCTGGTGCAGCAGCCGGAGCCGCAAAACAATGGCGTCTGGGGCCAGACCTTCAGCTCCTGGAGCCGAAACAGCGGCGACGGTAACGTGGGCAAGCTGGACGGCAACACCACCGGCTTCCTGCTGGGGGCAGATCGCAAACTGGCGGACCATAACGTGCGTGTCGGCGGCTACTTCGGCTACAGCCGGGGTGATTACGACGTCGACAGCCGTCGCTCCTCAACGGATACCGACAACTATCACCTTGGTCTGTATGCGGCGGGTCAACAGGATGCGTTCTCCCTTCGCGGCGCGCTGGGGTACACCTGGCACAAGATCGAAGGCGAGCGCAATGTTGATTTCAGCGGTTTCTCGGATCGGCTGAAGTCAGATTACGACGCCAACTCCCTGCTGGCGTTCACCGAAGCGGGCTACCGTTTCGGCCAGCCAGACAGGAATATTGAGCCGTTCGTCAATTTATCGTACATCCGGCTGCATACTGACAGCTTCAGGGAAGACGGCGGTGCCGCTGCGCTGAGCGTCCGTAACGAAACGATGAACACCTTCTACACGACACTCGGGTTGCGCGGTGTGACCGAGCTGCCGAAGCACGTTAACCTCTACGGTTCGTTGGGCTGGCAGCACGCCTATGGCGATAAGAATACCTCTTCGCGCATGGCGTTTGCGGGCAGCGACGCGTTCATTACTCAGGGACAGGCCGTGGATGAGGATGTGATGGTCGGTGATATCGGCGTGAGCGTACAGCTGTCGCGTGCTGCGACGCTGGATGTGGGTTACCAGGGTCAATATGGTGCGGATACCCGCGTCAACTCGGTTAACGCCAATCTGCGCTGGTCGTTCTGAATTATTTCCATTAAAAGAACCCGCCCTCGTGGCGGGTTTCTGCTTTTGGCTTCTGACGAAGCTAGGGATCGTTCCCAACCGCGTCCAGCAGTTTGTTTTTAAAGATAAACAAACACGCCTCGTTGAAATTCCCTGCCCCTAACCGCTCCGACAGCACCGTTCGCTTGCGATAGAGGCTTTTAACCGACATATTCAGCTTATCTGCAATCTCTTCCATTGACCTCCCTGCCTTCAGCAACCGGATCATTATCGCTTCGTGTCGACTCAGCCGTAAGTTAAGCAGCCATTTGGTGGTCAGACGCCTGCCTTTCATATCGAGCACCAGATTGAATAACGACGCCATATCCGGAGCCGTAAGCGACGTGTTCATAAACAGCTTCATACTGAGAAGATCCTCCTCTCGAGGACGCATATCCAGCATAACGCAGCAGATCGTTTTTCTCGTTCTGGCCGGATGGCGTATCAGGTAATCATATAAACGGAGCGGCGTACGGCTATCAATCAGTACAGTATATTCATTTGCGTCGGTATCAAATATGTTTCTGTCTATCGAACTGAGGCAAATTATATCCGGGAAAAATAGCCGTATCCCCCTGACAAGGAAACAATCCTGAGTCACTAACACTATTGAAGTCGCCACTAACCATCCCTTTTAGATTAAAGCAAGCCCGCCTCTTAAGAAACAAGAACGCTTTCGTTTATAGCGCTTTACATTAACGGCAAATGTTTTCTGGCTTTGATCATCCCTCAATATGACATTGGTGAGCTAGACTTTTTGCAGACTATCACTCAATGCCTGGCGTTAATTATAAATAAAAAAGAATTTCAGAAAAGTCACTTCTCTGAACATTAAGAATTTTTGTCATGAAACTTCCCAAACATGCACCAGAAAGTACTTTAATTAACTCAGAAGAACTTCATTTCGAATATAACAAAACAGGAAAAAGAGAAAGAAAAATCATTTAATATCAATTAATTAAAAACTTCAACCTTGCACTAAATTATCTAAAAAACTTACTTCTCCCAGAATTATCTCAAAACCTCCCAGCCGCTTTTCAACTTATTTATCCCCCAACACATCGGGTGTACATTAAGCCCAATCAGACCGCTGAGATGAGGGCTCATAATTACCTTTAAGTAAGTACCCCATAACGTAGCATCATTCAGATTTAATGTTCTCCTTTATGCCCTTTAACGCAGAGTTAAAAGGTGGCCGTGTTATGCAATGGATTCACAATAAACAAATGGCAAATAGATATGGAAAGATCGCTTAGCTTCACTACGTTATTCTTTTATCGCACCACAATATTATTGTTCCTGCTTTTACTCTTTCCTGTTCTGGTTCAGGCTGATGAATCCGTTTATGAGCATCAGATACAACAGGCACGTAACGGTAATTACGCTCTGTTTCTTGATTACCTACAGCGCTATGAGCAACAACATGCTTTAACACCCGGACAGGTTGCGGACTGGTTACAGGTAGCCTCCTGGGCAGGACGCGATGACGAAGTTATCCGGGTCTGGCAGCGTTATGGTATTTATATGCCGCTGCCCGCTCGCGCCATCGCTGCCGTCGCCCAGTCCAGAAGAAACCAAAAAGCCTGGCCATCCGCCTTATCGCTGTGGAAAGAGGCGCTCAGCCTTGCGCCGGATAACGACGATTACCGCATCGGCTATGTGAAGACTCTGGCCGATGCCCGCAAAGATCGCCTCGCGCTTTCGGAAGCCCGGCAGCTGGTTAAAGACAATCCTTCTCCCGCGCACCTTGAGACGCTCTCCTATGTCTGGATGCGCCAGGGAAAAAACAGGGATCGGCTGCTGGCTGACATGCGCGCGCTGAGCGCCGCGCCAGGGAATGAGGCCCTTCTTCGCGAGACAATCGATGCGCTAACGGATAACCGGTTAAGCACGCCCGCACTCTGGCTGTCACAAAACGCGGCGCTCTCTCCTGCGGAGCGCCGCCGCCTTGAGCGTAACGCCGCGGCTGAACGGGTACGCCTGGCGGATGTGCCTGGCAGAACGGAGAAAGAGCGCCTGCGGCTGGCACAAAACGCATTAGATCGCTATCACGCCCTGCTTTCCCGCTGGCAAAACGACCCGCAGGCGGCTGAAGACGTCATCCTTGCCCGTATCGATCGGCTTGGCGCCCTGTATGCGCAGGGTAATTACCGGCAGGTCATTAGCGAATATGAGTCGCTGACGGCCGCACAGCATCCAGTGCCGGACTGGGCCATCGGCTGGGTGATCTCTGCATATTTGCAGGAGAAAAACACCGTTGCCGCCTTCTCGCTTGTGCAACGCTATCCACACTACGCCTCCGATCCGCAGGATGAGGAGCATGCGCTTTTCTACGCCTGGCTGGATACGGGGCAATATCAGGCCGCCCGCCGCTACGTTGAGCGCGAGACCCGCAGCGTTCCCTGGACCCGCTACGATTTCGGGTCCCCCACCGCCCAGCCAAACGATCGGTGGCTTACCGGGCAGTCACTCAAATTTAACTATTTGCTGGCAACCAACGCCCTGCCGGAGGCCGAAAAGCTGTCGTATCGTCTGGCGTCAACGGCGCCGGGAAATCAGGGATTACAGATTGATTATGCCGCCCTGCTTCAGGCCAGAGGCCTGCCGCGCGCGGCCGAGCAAAAGCTTAAACGAGCAGAGGCGCTCGAACCCACGAATCTGGAGCTTGAAAAACAGCAGGCTTACGTCGCAATGGACCTTCAGGAGTGGCGCCAGATGGATTTACTGGCTAATAACGTAATTGCTCGCGCCCCCGCCGATCGCAGCGCCCGTCGCCTGGACAGACTCAGAATGGTCCACCATATGTCTGAGCTGCGTCTGAACGCGGGTAAAGGATTGCACTCAGATAACCCCGTCAGCGGTAGCCACGACATGAACTGGGACGCCACGCTCTATGGCCCGCCCGTGGCGGATAGCTGGCGGCTGTTTGCCGGCACCCGCTATGCCCAGGGGAATTTCGACGAAGGTAAAGGCATCAGCCGCCACCTGTTGGGCGGCGTTGAGTGGCGCCCCCGTGACCTCACGCTCGAAGCCGAGCTCTCCGGCAACCACTATCACGGCAAAAACAGGCCGGGCGCACGGCTCTCAACAACTTACAGCCTGAGTGATAACTGGCAGGTCAGTGGTAACCTCGAGCGCTTGTCACGCGCCACACCCTTACGGGCATTACGCAATGGGATTAGCGCCAACCGGGGTGAAGGTGGGGTGCGCTGGTATCAAAACGAGCGACGTGAATACCAGTTCAACGCCGCAATCAGCCGCTTCTCAGACCACAACCGCCGTCAGGAATACACCCTCTCTGGGAAAGAGCGTCTCTGGCAGACCCCGACCCTGACGCTGGATCTCGAACCGGGGATCGCCGCCAGTAAAAACAGCCTGCGGAATACGCTCTATTACAACCCGGCACGGGATCTGTCCGTGACGGCTGCCCTGTCCGTTGACCATGAGATGTACCGCCACTACGACACCCTCTGGAGCCAGCAGTTCGTGGCAGGCGGGGGCAGCTACTGGCAGAAAAATCAGTCACCTGGCGCCGTTACCCTGCTGGGTTACGGGCAACGCATCCAGTGGAACAACGTTGTCGATACTGGCGTGATGCTGAACTGGGATAAGCGCCCTTACGACGGCAAACGCGAGAGCAATCTCTCCGTCACGTTAGATGCGACTTTACGCTTTTAAGGATGAATATGCTGAACACACGTTTTTCTGTAAGCCTGATCGTCATCGGCTGGCTCTGCCTCAGCGCGAGCCTCTGCGCGCAGCCGCTCTCCTTTATGGCCCCTGAAGAGAGGCCGCAGCTGGAGGCCAGCAAACCCTGGCCGGAGAATCAGTTTTTGGTCCTGGCCTACCACGACGTCGAAGATGATGCCGCCGATCAGCGCTACCTCTCCGTTCGCACCAGCGCGTTAAACGAGCAGATAAGCTGGCTTTTGCACAACGGCTATCACGCCATTAGCGTGCAGGACATTCTGGATGCGCATGAAGGAAAAAAAGCGCTGCCGCCGAAAGCCGTTTTGCTCAGCTTCGACGACGGTTATAGCAGTTTTTACACCCGGGTCTGGCCCCTGCTTCAGGCCTGGAACGTTCCTGCGCTGTGGGCACCGGTGGGCAGCTGGGTGGATACGCCGGCAAATCAAAAAGTTAACTTCGGCGGTCTGATGACGCCCCGCGATCGCTTTGCCACCTGGGATATGGTTCGCGAGCTCAGCCAGTCCCCGCTGATTGAGATTGGCTCGCATACCTGGGCCTCGCATTACGGCATTCCGGCCAACCCGCAGGGAAGCCGTGAACCCGCCATCGCTAACCGTTTTTTTGATAACGCGACGGGGCACTACGAAACCGATGAACACTTCAATCAGCGGATCGCCGCAGACGTACGGAAAGTCACCGATAAAATCACCCAGGTGACGGGAAAAGCGCCGCGTGCCTGGGTGTGGCCCTATGGGGCTGCTAACGGTACATCGCTCGCTATCGCCCAGAAACAGGGCTATCAGCTGGCCTTTACCCTGGAGGACGGGCTGGCAAACGTGCGCGACCTCGGCAACATCCCGCGCCTGCTGATTGCCGGAAATCCGTCGATAAAAACCTTTGCCAACACGGTTAGCCGCGTTCAGGAGTTTGAACCGGTGCGCGTCATGCATGTTGATCTTGATTACGTCTACGATCCCGATCCGGCCCAGCAGACGAAAAACATCAACAAACTCGTCCAGCGGGTCTACGACATGAAAATCAGCCATGTGTTTCTCCAGGCGTTTTCGGATCCGCGGGGCGACGGCAGGATCAGCGCGCTCTATTTCCCCAACCGTCGTCTTCCGGTCCGGGCCGATCTCTTTAATTTTGTCGCCTGGCAGCTACAAACCCGCGCGGGAGTGAAAGTCTTCGCGTGGATGCCGGTTCTCTCTTTCGATCTCAGTCCAGCCTTGCCGCGCGTGCAGCGCCGTGAGCGTCAAACGGGAGAGTTGACCGTGGCCGCCGAGCCCTATATCCGGCTCTCCCCCTGGAGTCCGCAGGTTCGCCAGCAGGTGACGGAGATCTATGAAGATCTGGCCCGCTATGCCAGCTTCAACGGGATCTTGTTCCATGACGACGCAGTGCTGACGGACGTTGACGATGCCGGACAGGATACGACCCGGCAGAAGAGCCAGCGGCTTATCGGCTTTACCCGCACCCTGAGCCAGGCGGTGAAAAACATCCGTGGCCCGCAGATCAAAACCGCGCGGAACATGTTCGCGTTACCCATTCTTGAGCCGGAAAGCGAGGCATGGTTTGCGCAAAATCTGGATGATTTTCTGGCGGCCTACGACTGGACGGTGCCGATGGCAATGCCGCTGATGGAGTCCGTCCCGGCAGAAGAGAGCAATGCCTGGCTGACGCGTTTAGTCAAAGCCGTCGCCGCACGCCCCGGCGCGCTGAATAAAACGATTTTTGAGCTACAGGCCAGGGACTGGGCGCAGAAACCGCAGCGTGCCGTAGCCGATGAACGTCTGGTGGAGTGGATGCGGGTGCTCCAGCTGAACGGCATCAAAAATTACGGTTATTACCCCGACGACTTCCTCAACAACCAACCTGATATTTCGCGTATCAGACCTGAATTTTCTTCGTACTGGTATCCTGACAATGACTGATCGCATTATCGCCTTCTCTATTTTGTGTCTGGTATTCGGGTTGCCGTTAGGCGTAGCCGCGCTGTTTACTGGCGAACTGATTCTGGACTTTGTCTTTTTCTGGCCGCTGTTTATGTCCGTGCTCTGGGTAACCGGCGGCCTCTATTTCTGGTTTCAGCTTGAACGGCACTGGTCGTGGGATAACGCAACACCCGCCCCCGCCTTAGCCGGTGAGCCGTTAATCTCGATTCTTATTCCCTGCTTCAATGAGGAACGCAACGCACGGGAGACCATTAGCGCCGCGCTGGATCAGCGGTACTGGAATGTAGAAGTTATCGCCATCAACGACGGTTCTTCTGATAACACGGCGGAGGTACTGCAACAGCTGGCGCGGGAGCAGCCGCGCCTGCGGGT
The DNA here is from genome assembly GCF_001037565.1 of Enterobacter sp. BWH52. Lineage (NCBI taxonomy): Bacteria > Pseudomonadati > Pseudomonadota > Gammaproteobacteria > Enterobacterales > Enterobacteriaceae > Enterobacter > Enterobacter sp. BWH52. Next base: position 3,882,593 of record NZ_KQ089854.1, read on the forward strand.
GATTAATCTCGCGGAGAACCAGGGGAAAGCCGTGGCGCTCAAGGCCGGCGCTGCGGCGGCCCGGGGCGATCTGTTGGTCTGCATTGACGGCGACGCCCTGCTCGACCGCGACACCGCGGCGTATCTGGTGGCACCGCTGATTCAGTATCCCCACGTTGGGGCCGTCACCGGAAATCCGCGTATTCGCACGCGCTCAACGCTGATTGGTCGTATTCAGGTGGGCGAGTTTTCTTCCATTATTGGCCTCATCAAGCGAACGCAGCGGATCTATGGCCGGGTCTTTACCGTCTCCGGCGTCATCGCCGCCTTTCGCCGACAGGCGCTGGCGGATGTCGGGTACTGGAGCCAGGATATGATCACAGAGGATATCGACATAAGCTGGAAGCTTCAGCTTCGCCACTGGGATATCTTTTTCGAGCCGCGGGCACTGTGCTGGATCCTGATGCCGGAGACGCTAAAAGGACTGTGGAAGCAGCGTCTGCGCTGGGCGCAGGGGGGTGCAGAGGTGTTTCTGGTTAACCTGCGCAAGATGGCCCGCTGGGAGCATCATCGCATGTGGCCCCTGTTTCTCGAGTACGCCCTATCAACGCTGTGGGCATTTGCCTATGGGGCGACCGTGGTGTTGTTCATTCTCAGCCATATTATCCCTCTTCCCGCGAACCTGGCCGTTGCGAGCCTGTTTCCCCCGGCGTTTACCGGGCTGCTGCTGGGCGTAATGTGCCTGCTGCAATTCCTCGTCAGTTTGTATATCGAGCGGCGCTACGAGCGGAAAGTGGCAGGCTCGCTGTTCTGGGTAATCTGGTTCCCGATGGTGTACTGGATGATTGGCCTGTTTACCACCCTCGTGGCATTTCCGAAAGTCATGCTTAAACGTAAACGCGCCCGCGCGCGCTGGATCAGTCCGGACCGGGGTAAAGGGAGCATTCAATGAACGAGAGTACGTTAATTTTGACTGAACATCGGCTGGCACCGCGTCTTTTCGATGCTGCATTAACGCTGATAGCCTGGGGAGGATTCCTGTTTTTCCTGTACGCCAGGCTGTGGATGCAGTTAACCGAGGAGGGCGATCACCGCTGGAACGTAATTATCGCCTCGTTTAATACAGTGCTGGTTTATCTGCTGATTGCCGCGTTCAACGGCTGGCTGCTGATCCTGTGGTATCAGTACAATCGCCGCCGCGCGCATGTGAGGCGGCGTCATCCGGAAATGTTGCGCCATGACGAGCTTGCCCAAAGTTTTAACGTCACGCCGCAAATTATGTCCGAGATGAGCCAGTACAACCTGCTGACGGTTTACCATGACCAGATTGGCCGGATCATTGATTTGAAGATCAGCGAGCAGCAGGACGAGAAAGAAGAGTAAGAAAAAGCCCCCGCAGGTTATCCGGCGGGGGCTTTTTTGTCGCGGGTATGAATTAGTTATCCTTCACCACAATCAGCGGTTCAATATCGCTCTCTTTCTTCACCACCAGCGAGTTATCCCCACGCAGACAAGTTCCGCCATAGTTCCCGCCCACGGTAAAGGTGCAGACCTGAATGTATCTGCCGTCAACCTTCGGAAGGCACCATAGCTGCTGGTAGATATTCTTGCGGTCAACAAACTTGCCGCTGGACTGGTCCAGCAGTTCGTCCTGGGCGCCGATCAGATCGATATTGCTCCCGCAGCGTCCGGCGATCGGTTTAACGGCATAACCGGTCCGTTTGAGCAGATCGTTGACCTCAAAATCGGTATCCAGCAGGTAACGGTGGTTCGGGAAGAGCTGCCACAGCACCGGCAGGATCGCCTTGTTACCTGGGATCACCGTCCACAGCGGTTCAAAGACCAGCACTTCCGGGCGCAGCAGGACGTCAATCAGGCGCACTTCACCTTGCGGGTGACCGGTGCGGATAGGCACGGCGGCGTACTCGGTTTCGCTCACCTCGCGGATCTGCTCAATCGCCGTTTCCCATGCCCAGGTTTTCCATACGCAGTTAACGTGACGGCCTTCATCATCAATCAGTTGCCCGGCGGCATCCCAGCTCAGCGCGCCCAGACCATGCAGGATTTTGGTTTCAAACCCGGCCTGGATCAGCGAGCGCTGAATAAAGAGCGCGTGGTAATCCTCTTCAATATCGTTGTCCTGCATGATATGGACGAACGGCCGCGCGTGGCTGTGCTTCCATGCGCCGGTCAGCTCCTCCAGCAAGCCTTCCGCCGGATTGTGGCCGGTGCCGCGATAGCCGTTTTTCACCCATTCTTCAAGAATCAGCCCGCCCTCGGTATGGCAGGAGGCGGAATCCGCGTTGTACTCGTAAACCTTGATGCCGCGCTCATCCATGCAGAAATCCATACGACCGGTGATCATATGGTGACGACGCCACTGCCAGGAGAGGCGCAGACGCGGCCAGAGGATTTTTGGGATGTCGAAAAGCGCGAGTAAGCTGTCGTCTTTCAGCACCTTGTCGGTGGCATGAAGGTACATCAGGTGCAGTTCGTTGGTGGCTTTGATCAGCTCCTGCTCGGCGCTTTCGGTAATGGTGAAGTACTGGCAGGGATCGTTGTTGATAACGTGGCCGTTGGCGCGAACGTACGCCTGTTGCAGGGCGTCGTTTTCATTGAGCCATTTTCCGTCGAACTGGCGGTTGTTCTTCAACCGCGCGCCGCTGATTTTCAGCAGTTCACCGTCGATCTCCGGCTGAGGAATACTGTGTTCCGTCTCCTCCGTCTGGATCATCCAGCCGAGGATCTCGGTATCGTTGAACGTGTCATGAAGCGTATAGCAACCGTCCTCCACGCTCAGACGCAGCTCGCGCGTCCACTGCTGCCCCATCGGCAGCGGGGAGTGAATAACGTTCTGCTCGGCAATGCGCACTCTGTCATCCAGCAGCTGGGTAATGACGGCGACGTGGCCGGTCTCATGAAACTCACCGCCCTTTTGCCAGATGAGCAGCGCACCGGCCTGCGGCGCGCGTTTTGAGCTATTGGCAAAGGCCTGTAGCGGCAGAATATTGTCGTTTACCACCTGGCGCAAAAAACGCAGGGAGAAGATCTCCCACGCCATCCCGACGTCGGTAAAGACAAACCCGTGATTGAGAAACAGGAAACGGCGCGCAAACTCAACGCACTGCCATTTATGGCCCATGTACTCGTTGCCGATATAGCTGCGGAATTCCGCATCTTCCGGGTAGTGACGCGGATCGAGACTGCCGTAATTTGAAGAGTAAATCGCCACGCCACCCGGCGCATAACCTAATAACGTCCCGAAGGGGGCGTCACTGCTTAACGTTCCTTTACGCATGTGTCCAACCTAAAACAGGCAGGCGGCAATTTTTTTGTGGGGTTGTCGTCGTCTGCACGTTGTAATTAACTGACAGAGGTGGCGTTATCATACACCCGCCCTGCCCATTACGCTCGCATCGTTAAACGGTTCCTGCATCTCCTGCTACACTGCCTCAACACAACACCAAAGAGGCAGGCCAACATGTCAGATAACACCTATCAGCCACCGAAAGTGTGGGAATGGAAACAGAATAACGGCGGCGCGTTCGCCAATATCAACCGTCCCGTCTCGGGCGCGACGCACGAGAAAGAGCTACCTGTGGGCGCGCACCCGCTCCAGCTGTACTCTCTCGGTACGCCGAATGGACAGAAAGTTACCATCATGCTGGAAGAGCTGCTGGCGCTGGGCGTGACGGGCGCGGAATACGACGCATGGTTGATCCGCATTGGCGAGGGCGATCAGTTCTCCAGCGGTTTTGTCGACGTGAACCCGAACTCGAAGATCCCGGCCCTGCGTGACCACTCCACCACCCCGCCGACGCGCGTCTTTGAATCCGGCAATATCCTGCTCTATCTGGCCGAGAAATTTGGTCACTTCCTGCCAAAAGATCCGGCAGGACGAACGGAAACCCTGAACTGGCTGTTCTGGTTACAGGGCGCGGCCCCGTTCCTCGGCGGCGGTTTTGGCCACTTCTATAACTACGCGCCAGTGAAGATTGAGTACGCTATCGATCGCTTCACCATGGAAGCTAAACGCCTGTTCGACGTGCTGGACAAACAGCTGGCGCGCGGTCGTTACGTAGCGGGTGAGGAATATACCATTGCGGATATGGCAGTCTGGCCATGGTTTGGCTGCGTGGCGCTGGGCAGCGTCTATAACGCCGCCGAGTTCCTGGATGCCGGGAAGTACACCAACGTGCATCGCTGGGCAAAAGATGTGGCGAATCGTCCGGCCGTGAAACGCGGGCGCATTGTTAACCGTACCAACGGCGAGCTGAACGAGCAGTTGCATGAGCGTCATTCAGCAAGCGACTTCGATACCCAGACGGAAGATAAACGTCAGGCCTGATCCATGACCGGGCGGTTCGCCGCCCTTATTCCGCGATGAGAAAAATGCGTCAGCACGCGTGCGCAAGGAGCCTCGTATGTCAGACCAGACGCTAAAAGCGACCCGACAGCAGAGCCTTATCACCCTGCTGAGTCAAAGCGACTGGCTGACTACCGAGGTGCTGGCTGAAAAGCTCTCCGTCAGCAAAGAGACGATCCGCCGGGATCTGAAGTCGTTGCAGCAGCAGGGGAAGCTTCTGCGCCAGCACGGGCGCGCGCGTCTGATTCACCCGGACAGCCGCGACAGCGGTGAACCCTTTGGCGCACGCCTGAAAAGCCATTATGCCGACAAAGCCGATATTGCCCGCCACGCGCTGGGCTGGATCAGCGAAGGGATGACCATCGCCCTCGACGCCAGCTCAACCTGCTTTCATCTGGCGCGCCAGTTGCCGGACATCGACCTCACCGTATTTACCAACAGCCTGCCTGTCTGCCACGAGATGGCAAAGCGCGAGCGGATCACGCTTATCTGCTCCGGCGGAACGCTTGAGCGTAAGTATCGCTGCTATGTTAATCCGGCGCTGGTGACGCAGCTAAAAGGGCTGGAGATCGATCTGTTTATCTTCTCGTGTGAAGGGGTCGATGAGCATGGCGTCCTCTGGGATCCGTCCGAGCACAACGCGGGCTTTAAGGCGCTGCTGTTAAACCGCGCCAGCCAGTCGCTGCTGCTGATCGACAAAAGTAAATTTATGCGGGCAAGCGAAGTGAAAATTGGTCAGCTGTCGCAGGTAACACAGATTATTCAGAGCGATAAACGTCAGGCCGCCAGAGACGGCCTGACACGATGAGGTTACGCGGTGAGACGGAATTTCTGCACTGAGCGCTGGAGTTCTTCGGTCTGCCGTTCCAGTGCGGCGGCGGCGGCGGAAACCTGCTCCACCAGCGAGGCGTTCTGCTGGGTCACGCCGTCCATCTGCGTGATGGCAACGCCGACCTGAGAAATTCCTTTGCTCTGCTCCTCTGACGCGGTGGCGATCTGCTTCATAATGACGGTCACTTCCGTCACGTCGCGCAGGATTGCTTCCATCGTGGTGCCGGTATCGTTCACCAGCTGCGCCCCCTGCTCCACGCGGGCAACGGAATCCGCAATCAGCCCTTCGATCTCTTTGGCCGCATTCGCGCTGCGGCTGGCCAGATTACGTACCTCACCCGCCACGACCGCAAAGCCTCGCCCCTGCTCCCCGGCCCGGGCGGCTTCCACCGCGGCGTTCAGCGCCAGAATATTAGTCTGGAAAGCGATGCTGTTGATAACGGTGGTGATTTCAGCGATTTTTTTCGAGCTGTCCGAAATGCCGCTCATGGTCGTAACCACATCTTCCACCAGCGACCCGCCGCGGCTGGCCGTGCTGGAGGCGACATCCGCAAGCTGGCTGGCCTGGCGCGCGCTTTCGGCATTCAGCTTCACCGTTGCGGTAAGCTGCTCCATGCTGGCCGCGGTCTCTTCCAGCGCGGCGGCCTGCTCTTCGGTACGCGAAGAAAGATCGTTATTCCCGCTGGAGATCTCCGTTGCCCCGCGCCAGATATTCTCGCTGCCGGAACGAATCGTGCTGACCGCCTCCCGCAGGCTGTCCTGCATTGCACTCAGCAGCGGTACCAGTTGCCCCACGCAGTTGCGGCCCAAAGATTCAATCGGCTGGCTGAGGTCGCCCTGCGCAATCTGGCGGAACTGCTGACGGATACGATCCAGCGGTTTTACCAGTATCGCCACCAGGTAGCGGTCGGTGAACAGCAGGATCAGCAGACCCACGATCGTGGCGGTGATAATTACCGTCCGGGTCATGCTGGTGAGGCCGTCGACCACCACGCGCGTGCTGTCGAGCGCCTTCGCCGCGGTATTGTTAAAGTTCTCAGCCGCTGACCCGAATGCACGGCTTAGCGGCGGCGTGACGTTGTTGGCATGCTGACGATAGCCTTCGAGCGTCGCCTGCTTCGCCTGCGCCATCTGCGGTGTAACGCCCTGATCGAGCAGCGCCTGCCAGGTGGAAATCACCTGCGCAGACACCTTTTCATCCATCGGGCCCGGGGAGATAGCTTTCATCTCTGCCAGCTTTTTACTCATGTTAGCCAGCGCCTGCTGAGCAGGAGCCAGGTCCGGCGTGCCGCCCGCAGCTTTAACTTCCATTGCCCGGCTCAGCCGGGTGACGAAACGGAAATACTGATCGTTGCCCTGGCTCAGCACCGTCATTTGCCGGACCAGCTGGCGGTCAACGTCATTACCATCAGAAACACGAGACAGAGACCAGGTGCTGTAAAGCCCCACGCCTGCCCACATGACACAAAAGATCCCCAGTATCGTCAGCATGACGAAACGGATGGTGAAATTACGAAGCATCTTCATTGAGTATTCCTTGCCGTGAGGGTGAATTCGCCCAGAGGCGAGTACTCCCCTCGTTATCGGCAGATACTGTAGAAAATATACTTTTTTCGTTATCGAGTCGGCATAGAATGAAAACGTTGTTTCGAAAATTCACCGACAAGAAAGGAGACATCATGTCCTGGCACCCTTACACCGGCCGATACGAAAACATGCAGTACCGATACTGCGGCAAAAGCGGCCTGCGCTTACCGGCACTGTCGCTGGGCCTGTGGCACAGCTTCGGTCACGTTCAGCCGCTCGATTCCCAGCGCGCGCTGCTGCGTAAGGCCTTCGATCTCGGCATTACCCACTTTGATCTTGCCAACAACTACGGCCCCCCTCCGGGCAGCGCTGAAGAGAATTTTGGCCGTCTGCTGCGGGAGGATTTTGCCGGGTATCGTGACGAGCTGATCATCTCCACCAAAGCGGGCTACGACATGTGGCCAGGACCGTATGGTTCGGGCGGTTCACGTAAGTACCTGCTCGCCAGCCTCGACCAGAGCCTGAACCGCATGGGTGTGGAGTATGTGGATATTTTCTATTCTCACCGCGTAGACGAAAACACGCCGATGGAAGAGACCGCCGCCGCGCTGGCACACGCGGTGCAGAGCGGAAAAGCGCTGTATGTCGGCATTTCGTCTTACTCCACGGAACGCACGGCGGCGATGACCGAATTGCTGCGCGAGTGGAAGATCCCGCTTTTGATCCACCAGCCGTCTTACAACCTGCTTAACCGCTGGGTCGACAAGACCGGCCTGCTGGACGCGCTGGAGAAAAACGGAACGGGCTGTATCGCCTTTACCCCGCTGGCACAGGGCCTGCTCACCGGAAAATACCTGAACGGCATTCCGGACGGTTCACGTATGCAGCGCGAAGGGAAAAAAGTGCGCGGCCTGACGGAGAAAATGCTGACGGAAGCCAACCTGAGCAGCCTTCGTCTGCTGAACGAGATGGCGCACGCGCGCGGGCAGACGATGGCGCAGATGGCGCTAAGCTGGTTGTTGAAAGATGAGCGTGTAACGTCGGTACTGATTGGCGCGAGCCGCCCGGAGCAGCTGGAAGAGAACGTTCAGGCGCTGAATAACCTGCGCTTTAGCGAAGATGAACTGATGCGGATTGACCAGCACGTTGCGGATGGTGAGCTGAATTTGTGGCAGGCGTCGTCGGATAAATAGTGCGGCCTGCTGCCCTTACCACGCCCCCTCTCCCACAGGGAGAGGGGGCGTGGTGAATTTATTTCTTACTGATCTTATCCAGATACCCCATCACAAACGCCGACAGCACAAACGTCAGGTGGATAATCACATACCACATCAGCTTATTATCCGGGACGTTTTTCGCGTCCATAAAGACGCGTAACAGGTGAATCGACGAAATTGCAACAATCGACGCCGCGACTTTATTCTTCAGCGATGAGGCGTCCATTTTCCCCAGCCAGCTGAGCTTTTCTTTGTGCTCGGCGATATCAAGCTGAGAGACGAAATTCTCATAACCGGAGAACATCACCATCACCAGTAATCCTCCCACCAACGTCATATCTACCAGCGACAGTAGAACCAGAATCAAATCGGCTTCTGCCACGGAGAAAATGTTTGGCAGGACGTGGAATATCTCCTGAAAGAACTTAATCGTCAGGGCGACCAGCGCCAGGGAGAGACCAAAATAGACGGGTGCGAGCAGCCAGCGAGAGGCATACATTGCGTTTTCAAAGAAGCGTTCCATAAAATCCTGTCTGCAAACGAAACCAGCGCTGAGTATATCTCAACTATACCTCGTTGGGATCTACATCCGGACGCGCATACTCCGGCCAGACCAGCGCGACCAGTTCCGGGTAGGCTTCCAGGCTAAACTCGCGAAAACACTGGCGCAGATTTAATACATCTAAATCGGAGTACGACACCTTCTCGCCATTCAGACAGCGCTTTTTGATATTGTCGTAATATTTATAAACCGCCGAATTAAGGTCGCTACAGCGGCGCTGCGCGTCGAACAGGCCGGGCGTATCATTAATTTCGGCCATTTTCATTCGCTTAATTGTCGCATGGAGGAAATCGATATATTCGTGATTTACTCGCCAGTACCAGACCGGTGTCACGGCGTTCATCAATACGGAGAAATGATCTTCCCCCTCCTCTTTCGACATCAATTCAGGCTGCGGCGGTTCACTGACGTCTTTTGACACTTTCGTTTTATTGAACTCTTGCATCAATAAAAGCACGCCAGCGGTCAGTAATAGTAACGTTATGACCGTGAAGAAAATGCTGTTCATGGGTAGGCTCCATTTTTTTTGATTTTAAAATTGCCTCATGATATTGTCAACAAATCTCACCCTTTTTCCAACCCCACCCTTTTGAAATTAAAGGAAATTAAAATGCTGCCCGACAATCTTGTCCCGGCAAAGTACCACATTACGCCTGTGGAACAGCCTTCGACGGAAGCAGATAAAGAGGCGAATTTCACTCAAGGAAAAAGAAAACTCTCCGACTATGAAGCCGACATATTAATTGGTGTTTCACGCACTGGCAAATCCCGTAATATGGTGCTGGAAGAGCACGATCGCCATTTAAAAGAGCGTTTATTTCGCGCGATCAAGATTGAAGCCTTAGTTCATCTGCTGAATGATTTACAGGCCGAAGGGGAAATAGACGCCCAGACGCTAAGTCAAATAATGGTCGAGAAAACGCAGCAAATAAATGAAGCCGGCAATGAAATTTGGCTTAATTTAATTACGCGTGAAAAAAACAATCCCATTTTTTATAACCTGGGGGAAGATTAACGTGAATGATGATAGCGGTAATAACGTTTATTTGACTTTAGATGATAAAAAAAGCGATGAATTTATCTTAAAGCAGAATCTCGACGCCCTGAAAAAGATAAAAAATGACGAGATGACGCGAATTACGCAGGATTTGGTTTCGATTCCGGCCACGCTGGTACGCCTGAAATGGCAGAACCGTCGGGAGATTTACGCCTTGCAGGCCAAGGAGGAGATATACGGCGCGGTGATGAACGCCATTATTGAACAGCGTCCTGAGCTTAAAGAGAAGATCCTCGGGCGACTGGAGGCGAACTATCAGTACCTGCTGGCACGCGAGACAGCCACCCTGCGCCTGACCCGTAAACTCTCGGAAGGCAATTACCGTACATCAAACGTGACCTGTGTGGCGCTTGATGAAGAGGCGCCGACGGCGCCTTCAGAGTGAGACAACAATGATTGTTGCGGAATGCAGGCCGGGTAATGCGACGCCGCCACCCGGCAGGCAAGGCTGCAAGAGCCTTCGTTTTACTTCGCGGCCGCTTTCTCTTCGCCGACCAGACCAATCTTCAGGTATCCCGCCTGATGCAGCGTGTCCATTACCTTCATCATGGTTTCATAATCAACGGTTTTATCCGCGCGGAAGAAGACGGTGGTGTCTTTCTTGCCGCCGGTGAGCTGGTCCAGCGCCGGAATAACCGAGGCATCCGTTACCGGATCGTTGCCCAGGAACATGGACTTATCGGCCTTCACGGACAGGTAGATAGGCTTTTCCGGACGCGGCTGCGGCTGGCTGGAGGACGCAGGCAGATTCACCTTCACATCCACCGTCGCCAGCGGTGCGGCAACCATAAAGATAATCAGCAGAACCAGCATGACGTCGATAAACGGCGTCACGTTGATCTCATGCATTTCACCGTTATCGTCCAGATTTTCATTAAGACGCATTGCCATACAATCAACCTACGCGCAGTTTGGACGCCGCATGAACCGGTTTAACGGCGCTGGCGTTCAGGTCCAGATCGCGGCTTTGCAGCAGCAGAACCTGCGCGGCAACGTCACCCAGTGTGGCTTTGTAACTGCCAATCATGCGCGCGAAGATGTTATAGATAACAACCGCCGGGATAGCGGCAACCAGACCGATAGCCGTTGCCAGCAGCGCTTCTGCGATACCCGGCGCGACGACCGCAAGGTTAGTGGTCTGCGTCTGGGCGATACCGATAAAGCTGTTCATGATGCCCCAGACGGTACCGAACAGGCCGACGAACGGGGAGATAGCGCCGATAGTCGCCAGGTAGCCGTTACCGCGGCCCATATGACGACCCACGGCCGCAACGCGACGCTCCAGACGGAAGCCGGTACGCTCTTTAATGCCTTCGTTATCTTCACTGCCTGCGGAGAGTTCCAGCTCGTTCTGCGCTTCGTTCACTAACAGGGTAGTCAGGCTTTTCGCATGGAAGGATGAGGTGATATCAGAAGCCTGATCCAGAGAGCGGGCTTCCGCCAGCTGCTTCTGCTCACGCTTGAGGCGGCGTTTTTGTGAAAGAAGTTCGGCGCTCTTGCTGAAGAAGATAGCCCAGGTGATCACGGACGCCAGAATCAGGCCGATCATCACAATCTTAACTACGATGTCAGCATGTTGATACATGCCCCAAACGGAGAGATCCGTCTGCATCAAATTATTACCCACTCTGTATCTCCAGGACGCAAATCACAAAATCTGAACGTAATAATATCAAAACGTCGTCGAATTGATAGTAGTTCTCATTAGTATTTACATAGTGCCGTAATTTTCGCTCACTTTCCTTGCGCTTACGCAGTAAAAATTTCTTATGCGAATTTTTGATAATATTTTCTGCTTATTCGATAAGCATCCGGATGCACATTCTGACAATCGTGGTAGTCTGGACGTCCAGACGTATAAAAATAGGGTTAGCGAACATGACTAAAAAGCAGCTTGAGACCACGCTGGTGCAGGCAGGACGCAGTAAGAAATACACGCAGGGCTCGGTCAACAGCGTGATCCAGCGCGCCTCCTCGCTGGTGTTTGATACCGTTGAAGATAAAAAAATCGCTACGCGTAATCGCGCGAAGGGCGGGCTGTTTTACGGTCGTCGTGGCACGTTAACCCATTTCTCGTTGCAGGAAGCCATGTGCGAACTGGAGGGCGGCGCGGGCTGCGCGCTGTTCCCGTGCGGCGCGGCGGCGGTCGCCAATACCATTCTGGCGTTTGTGGAACAGGGTGACCACGTCCTGATGACCAATACCGCTTACGAGCCAAGCCAGGACTTCTGCACCAAAATACTCAGCAAGCTCGGCGTCACCACCAGCTGGTTCGATCCGCTGATTGGGGCCGGTATTGCCGGGCTTATTCAGCCCAACACGCGCGTTGTGTTCCTGGAATCTCCCGGTTCCATCACCATGGAAGTGCATGACGTCCCGGCCATCGTGAAGGCGGTGCGCAGCATAGCGCCGGAAGCGATCATCATGATCGACAACACCTGGGCGGCAGGTGTGCTGTTTAAAGCCCTGGAATTTGACATCGATATCTCCATTCAGGCGGCGACCAAATACCTGATTGGCCATTCCGACGGCATGATCGGTACGGCGGTGTCTAACGCCCGCTGCTGGGATCAATTGCGTGAAAACGCCTACCTGATGGGCCAGATGGTGGATGCCGATACCGCCTACATGACCAGCCGGGGCATCCGTACGCTCGGCGTGCGTCTGCGTCAGCATCACGAAAGCAGCCTGCAAATTGCACAGTGGCTGGCGCTGCATCCGCAGGTGGAGCGCGTTAACCATCCGGCGCTGCCGGGCAGCAAAGGCCATGAATACTGGCAACGTGACTTTACGGGCAGCAGCGGGTTGTTCTCATTTGTACTTAAAAAGCGCCTGAATGACGCCGAACTGGCAAGCTATCTGGATAACTTTACCCTCTTCAGCATGGCCTATTCATGGGGTGGGTTTGAATCGCTGATCCTGCCCAACCAGCCGGAGCAGATTGCGGCCCTGCGCCCGGGCGGCGAGGTGGACTTCGAAGGGACCTTAATCCGCCTGCATATCGGGCTGGAAAATGTGGACGATTTAATTGCGGATTTATCGGCAGGATTTGAGCGCATCGTGTAGAGTGCTGACTGAAATGTACTCCCCGGACGCAATTCTGAACACCGCAAGCAGAAAAGTCTGTATGAGATGCGCCTGCGATCAACCCCGACAGGCAAAATTGGGAGTACAATAGCGTTATATCTGCTGTTCCACAGGAAAGTCCATGGCTGTTATTCAAAATATCATCACGGCGCTCTGGCAACACGATTTTGCCGCGCTGGCGGACCCGCATGTCGTCGGGATTGTCTATTTCGTGATGTTCGCGACGCTGTTTCTGGAAAATGGACTACTGCCAGCCTCATTTTTACCCGGCGACAGCCTGCTCCTGCTCGCAGGGGCGTTAATCGGCAAGGGCGTGATGGACTTCGCACCGACAATGGTGATCCTCACTTCTGCGGCCAGTCTCGGCTGTTGGCTGAGCTACCTGCAAGGGCGCTGGCTTGGAAACACCCGCGTGGTGAAAGGCTGGCTGGCACAGCTGCCGCATAAATATCACCAGCGCGCCACCTGCATGTTTGACCGCCACGGCCTGCTGGCGTTACTTGCCGGGCGTTTTCTGGCGTTTGTTCGCACCCTGTTGCCTACCATGGCGGGTATTTCAGGCCTCCCTAACCGCCGCTTCCAGTTCTTCAACTGGCTGAGCGCTCTGCTCTGGGTGGGCGTGGTCACCACGCTCGGCTACGCGCTGAATATGATCCCGTTTGTTAAGCGCCATGAAGACCAGGTGATGACGTTCCTGATGGTGCTGCCGATCTTCCTGCTGGTTGCGGGCCTGGTCGGCACAATCGCGGTGGTGATTAAGAAGAAGTATTGCAGCGCCTGATACCCCATCCTGATTCTCTTCCCGCGGGGAGAGAATCAAAAGCCTAAGCGCCCTGCATCGTTCTGATGCGCGACGCATCTTCCCCCGGCGTGACGCCGAAGTAGCGCTTAAACTCCCGACTAAACTGCGACGCGCTTTCATACCCAACCCGCATCGCCGCGGCGCTGGCCTTCATGCCATCGTGGATCATCAGCATCCGCGCCTTATGTAGACGGTAGGTTTTGAGGTACTGCAACGGCGACGTGCTGGTGACGGATTTAAAGTTATGGTGAAACGCCGAGACGCTCATATTGGCTTCCGCCGCCAGCTGGTCAACGCTGAGGTTTTCCGTGTACTGGCTCTCAATGCGCTTGAGCACGCGGCTAATCAGGCTAAAGTGCGTCTGGCGGCTTACCAGCGCCAGCAGCGCCCCGCCGCCCGGCCCGAGCAGCACATGGTAAAGAATTTCGCGGATAATCTGCTTTCCGAGAATACGCGCATCTAGCGGCCTTTCCATCACGTCTAACAGGCGTTCAATCGCGCAGAGAATTTCCTCCGATAGGGTCGCGGAGTTGATACCGCTTGCCGCCATCGACGGCCGGAAAAGTTCGTCCTCCCCAATATCCATCAGCAGCTCCTGCAACTGGAGGATGTCGACGTTGACGCGGATCCCGGCCAGCGGCACCTCCTCTGTCGCGAAAGTTTCACATTCGAAGGGTAAAGGTACTGTCAGAAGCAGATATTCATTGGTGTCGTAACGGAACACGCGCTCATTGATATAGCCAATCTTATGGCCAGAAAAGAGAAACACGATGCCGGGCTGATACATCACCGGGGTGCGCGTCCCGGGCTGGGTACCGTACAGCAATCGAATATCCGGCAACAGCTCAGCCGAATTATTTCCGTTATCAATCAGTGTTTTAATCTGCGACGTTAGCTGGCGGCAGATGGCATCACGGTTCATTTTCAGTTACTCCGGGTACGGTTTCCGACGCTGACAGTGTGCGCATTTTCTTACCGTTTCTCCAGCGCGCTGTAGAAATGGGCAAGACATCGGCAGGAATGTGCATTGAGAGGATAGCGCCTGCCCGCCACAATGAGCAGCATCAGGTTGCCTTCTGCGCCACCACGATTTTTTACCCACTACAGGGAACAAGCCATGAACAACTTTAATCTTCATACCCCAACCCGCATTCTGTTTGGTAAAAACGCTATCGCTGACCTGCGCGCGCAAATCCCGACGGACGCCCGCGTCCTGATTACCTACGGCGGCGGCAGCGTGAAAAAAACCGGCGTACTGGATCAGGTGTACAGCGCTCTGGAAGGTCTGGACGTGCGCGAGTTCGGCGGTATCGAGCCTAACCCGTCTTATGAAACGCTGATGAACGCGGTAAAAATCGCCCGCGACGAGCAGATCACCTTCCTGCTGGCGGTGGGCGGCGGTTCCGTGCTGGACGGCACCAAATTCATCGCGGCGGCGGCCCATTACGCTGACGGCATCGACCCGTGGCATATTCTGGAAACGGGCGGCAGCGACATCAGCAGTGCGATCCCGATGGGCTCCGTGCTGACGCTGCCGGCCACCGGATCAGAGTCCAACAAAGGCGCGGTCATCTCCCGTAAAACCACCGGTGACAAGCAGGCCTTTATGAACGAACACGTTCAGCCCGTGTTCGCGATCCTCGATCCGGTTTACACCTATACCCTGCCTGCGCGTCAGGTGGCGAACGGCGTGGTCGACGCCTTTGTTCACACCGTTGAGCAGTACGTTACTTACCCGGTAAACGCCAAAATTCAGGATCGTTTCGCGGAAGGCATTCTGCTGACGCTGATTGAAGAAGGTCCGAAAGCGCTGAAAGAGCCTGAAAACTACGACGTGCGTGCCAACGTGATGTGGGCAGCCACCCAGGCGCTGAACGGCCTGATCGGCGCAGGCGTGCCGCAAGACTGGGCTACCCACATGCTCGGCCACGAGCTGACGGCGATGCACGGCCTGGATCACGCCCAGACGCTGGCGGTGGTTCTGCCTGCGCTGTGGAACGAAAAACGTGACGCTAAACGCGCCAAACTGCTCCAGTACGCCGAACGCGTGTGGAACATCACCGACGGTTCCGACGATGCGCGTATCGATGCCGCGATTGAAGCCACCCGTCACTTCTTTGAAAGCCTGGGCGTGCCAACGCGTCTCTCTGGCTACGGCCTGGACGGCAGCTCCATCCCTGCCCTGCTGGCGAAACTGGAAGCACACGGTATGACGCAGATCGGCGAGCATGGCGACATCACCCTTGACGTCAGCCGTCGTATTTACGAAGCGGCACGCTAAGCGTTTTTAGGATCCTGACTTTCGTTTTTTGACATTTCGTCCAGACTTAATGCACATCACATCGTCGGAGGTTCCCTCCGGCGATGAGCACCTGAAGGAGGAAAAATGGCAAACCAAACCGTAATCAAGCTACAGGACGGCAACGTGATGCCCCAGCTGGGGCTAGGTGTATGGAAAGCCGGTAACGACGAGGTCGTCTCCGCCATTCATAAAGCCCTGGAAGTCGGCTATCGGTCCATCGATACCGCCGCCGCCTATAAAAACGAGGACGGCGTGGGAAAAGCGCTTGCCAGCGCCGGCGTTCCCCGGGATGAGCTTTTCATCACCACCAAGCTGTGGAACGACGATCAAAAGCGTCCCCGCGAAGCGTTGCAGGAGAGTCTGGAGAAACTCCAGCTCGATTTCGTCGATCTTTATCTCATGCACTGGCCGGTACCGGCTATCGACCATTACGTTGATGCCTGGAAAGGGATGATTGAACTGCAAAAAGAGGGGCTGATAAAAAGCATCGGCGTCTGTAATTTCCAGGTTCATCATCTGCAACGCCTGATTGATGAAACGGGCGTCGCGCCGGTGATTAACCAGATTGAGCTGCACCCGCTGATGCAGCAGCGCCAGCTTCATTCATGGAACGCCACGCACAAGATCCAGACTGAATCCTGGAGCCCGCTGGCCCAGGGCGGCGAAGGGGTGTTTGACCAGAAAATCATCCGTGAACTGGCGGATAAGTACGGTAAAACCCCGGCGCAGATCGTCATTCGCTGGCATCTGGATAGCGGTCTGGTGGTGATCCCGAAATCGGTCACGCCATCGCGTATCGCCGAGAACTTCGACGTCTGGGATTTCCGCCTGGATAAAGACGAGCTGGGTGAAATTGCGAAGCTGGATCAGGGCAAGCGGCTTGGGCCGGACCCGGATCAGTTTGGCGGGTAATCCCCTCACCCTGCCCTCTCCCCGGAGGGGAGAGGGTTAGACCTGTAGACCCGGTAAGCGCAGCGCCACCGGGTATTGTTACAGGTTTAACCGGTCTTACGTTTTACGTTCTTCTTCGTTCCCGCAACACCATTCGAACGCTGATGCGCAATCGGGGTATGTTTGGTCAGCGCCGGGCGCGTGTTGCGGTTCTGGCGGCGCGCTTCGCGCATCTCTTCCAGCGTTGGCGCAGGCACCAGGCAATCACGACGCGAGCCGATCAGGTGCTTTTTCCCCATCTCTTCCAGCGCCTGACGGATCAGCGGCCAGTTTTTCGGATCGTGATAGCGCAGCAGCGCTTTATGCAGACGGCGCTGTTTATCCCCTTTCGGCACCACCACGTCTTCGCTCTTATAACCAATCTTACTCAGCGGGTTTTTGCCGGTGTAATACATGGTCGTCGAGTTGGCGAGCGGCGACGGGTAGAAGTTCTGCACCTGATCCAGACGGAATCGACGCTGCTTCAGCCACAGCGCCAGATTCACCATGTCTTCATCACGGGTGCCGGGGTGTGCGGAGATGAAGTATGGGATCAGATACTGCTCTTTCCCCGCCTGTTTTGAGTAGGTGTCGAAGAGCTGTTTAAAGCGGTCGTAGCTGCCCATGCCCGGCTTCATCATTTTGGACAGCGGGCCTTCTTCGGTGTGCTCCGGGGCGATCTTCAGATACCCGCCCACGTGGTGCGTCGCCAGCTCTTTAATGTAGCGCGGATCTTCCACAGCGATGTCGTAACGCACGCCGGAGGCGATCAGGATCTTCTTGATGCCTTTCAGGTCACGGGCGCGACGGTAAAGGTTGATCGTCGGCTCGTGGTTGGTGTCCATATGCTCGCAAATGCTCGGATAGACGCAGGAGAGACGACGGCAGGTCTGCTCGGCGCGCGGCGATTTACAGCGCAGCATGTACATGTTGGCCGTTGGACCACCCAGATCGGAGATCACACCGGTAAAGCCCGGCACGGTGTCGCGAATGGCTTCGATCTCGTTAACAATCGACTCTTCGGAACGGCTCTGAATAATACGGCCTTCGTGTTCGGTGATCGAACAGAAGGAGCACCCGCCGAAGCAGCCGCGCATGATGTTGATCGAGAAACGAATCATCTCGTACGCCGGAATGCGGCTGCTGCCATATGACGGATGCGGTACACGCTTGTACGGCAGAGCAAACACGCTGTCCATCTCTTCGGTAGAGAGCGGGATCGCCGGCGGGTTAACCCAGATATAGCGCTCGCCGTGCTTTTGCATCAGCGCTCGCGCGCAGCCGGGGTTGGTTTCATGGTGTAAGATGCGCGACGCGTGGGCGTAGAGTACTTTATCGCTTTTTACTTTTTCGTAGGACGGCAGCAGCACATAGGTTTTTTCCCACGGCTTCGGACGCGGCGGCTGCACCACCACGGCCTTTGCTTCCGCTTTTTTCGGCTCAACCGGTTTGTTATCCGCGCACGGCAAATCGTCACCGTACGGATGCGGGATAGGATCGATTTTGCCCGGCATATCGATAATGCGGGAATCCACCCCGCTCCAGCCCGGCAGCGCCTCTTTCACCATGATCGCGGTGTTGCGCACGTCGCGGATCTCGCTGACCGCTTCGCCCTGCGCCAGACGGTGTGCCACCTCTACCAGCGGACGCTCACCGTTACCGAAGATCAGCATGTCGGCTTTCGAATCCACCAGCACCGAACGGCGCACGGTGTCGGACCAGTAGTCATAGTGTGCGGTACGGCGCAGGCTCGCTTCGATGCCGCCCAGGATCACCGGCACGTCTTTCCATGCTTCTTTGCATCGCTGGGTGTAGACGAGGGTCGCGCGGTCGGGACGTTTACCCGCCACGTTGTCAGCCGTATAAGCGTCGTCATGGCGCAGCTTACGGTCGGCGGTATAGCGGTTGATCATCGAGTCCATGTTGCCTGCGGTCACGCCGAAGAACAGGTTCGGCTTGCCCAGACGCATAAAGTCGTCTTTGCTGTTCCAGTCAGGCTGGGAGATGATCCCCACGCGGAAGCCCTGGGCTTCAAGCATACGGCCGCAGATCGCCATGCCAAAGCTCGGGTGATCGACATACGCATCGCCCGTCACCAGAATGATATCGCAGCTGTCCCAGCCCAGTTGATCCATCTCTTCCCGGGACATCGGCAGGAACGGCGCCGGTCCAAAGCAGGCTGCCCAGTACTGGGGCCAGGAGAAGAGGTCGCGATCCGGCTGGATCAGGGAAATAGCGCTCATAATGCTTCCGAAGAAAAAATAGACAAAAGGAGCGGGATTATACGCTGGTTTACCGGGGGAAATGAAGGGGTATTGTGCGGGCTGTTGCCCTCACCCCAACCCTCTCCCACAGGGAGAGGGAGAAAGTGTTTTACGGTGCCGGATTCACCAGCATCTGCCCTACCGATCCCCTGTCCATCATCTCCAGGGTCTGGCTGTGGAACAGGAACGGGAAGTGCGGCCAGGAAGGCTGGCCGTAGTAGACGAGCAGTTCGACCTGGCCATCCACCCAGACGGTATCTTTCCAGCCCCTGTCTTCCGGGAACGGCATCGCCCCGTTGACGTTGCGGATCAGGAATGACACCCCTTCAATATGGAACGACTGCGGCATCTCCGAGCGGACGGTCCAGCGCTCCCAGGTTCCCTGCTGGGCGGTGATATCAATACGGTTTACGTCCCACAGCGCGCCGTTGATGCCCGGATCGTCGCCAAGGCTGATATCGCGACTGCGTACTGCCGGGCCGGTCACAATTTCCTGCGGCAGCAGGCGCATCGGCAGGCTGTCGGTCACCAGCGGCAACAGGCCGGTCGGGCGCAGCGTCAGCACCAGCGTGGAGACCAGCACGCTCGACGGTTCAAAGAAGCCGCGAATACGGTCAACAATGCTTGCCGCTTCGCCGCAGGTCACGGACACTTCATCCCCGTTGGTCATATCCACGAGGATTTCACGACGTTCGCCTGGCGCCAGCGCCAGCTGCTTCACCGACACCGGCGCAGGTAATAACCCCTGATCGCCTGAAATCACGTGCAGCGCGCGGCCGTCGCTCATCTGCAACTGGTAGCGGCGCGAGTTAGAGGCATTCAGCAGACGCAGGCGCACCCAGCCACGAGACACTTCGACATACGGGCTTTGCGCGCCGTTAACCAGCAGCGTATCGCCCACAAAGCCACCGCTGCCCGGCTCGCTGTACTCCGGGGTACCAAAGTTATCCAGTCGCTTATCCTGAATAATGATCGGGAAATCATCGACGCCGTAGTGATTCGGGATCGGCAGCGTTTTACTGACCTCATCTTCAATCAGCCACATTCCGGCCAGGCCGTTGTAGACCTGCTGGGCGGTGCGGTTCGGGGTATTGGCGTGATACCACAATGTCGCCGCGCTCTGACGAATCGGGAGGACGGGCGCCCAGTCGGCATTCGGCGACATCATGCGTGCCGCGCCGCCAATCAGCGGCCCCGGCACCTGCAAACCACTGACGGTCATCGCGACATTTTCCGTCGTACGGTTACTGTAGATGAGCTTAACGTCATCGCCATTCCACACGCGAATGGTCGGCCCGAGGTAGCGTCCGTTAATGCCCCATACCTGCGCGCGCGTTCCCTGGGTAAAGGACCAGTGGCTACGCTGAAGCGTGAGGAATAGCGGCTGCCCGCGACGGGATTCAATCAACGGCGGAATAGGCAGCGGCTGTTGCTGCCCGGCGGCGCTGGCTGTCCGCGGTATCGCACCCGCACAAAGGGCGATACCCGAAGCCTGAATAAACTGACGCCGACTGAGTGACATATAAGCTCCATCTGAAACGACTAACAACGCGGGAATTCGTTTTCCCTTACACGACACCGGGTTAAATCTTACCGGCGGCTTCTCGCTCTGCAACTTCTTTATCGAGCTGCGCAATATGCTGAGCCATCAGCTCGCGGCAGTGCGTGGCCAGCTCGCGCACCTGGTCTTTACCGTATTTAGAGGTATCTACCGGCGGCAGCATTTCGACAATGACCAGTCCGTTATTCAGACGGTTAAGATTAATCTTATTCGATGTATTGGAAACACACACGGGAATAATTGGAACGCCAGCCGCAATTGCAGCATGAAACGCGCCGGTCTTGAACGGCAGCAGGCCGCGACCACGGCTGCGCGTCCCTTCCGGGAACATCCAGATGGAAATCCGGCGCTTTTTAAACTGATCCACCACTTCCGCAATAGTGCCATGCGCTTTGGCGCGGTTGTTGCGGTCAATCAGCAAGTTACCGGTGAGCCAGTACAGCTGGCCGAAAAAGGGGATCCACAGCAGGCTTTTTTTGCCCACGGTTACGGTCGGCGGAAGAACAATATTTGAGGCCGTCACCATATCGTAGTTGTTCTGATGGTTAGCGATATAGATGGCGTTACCGAAATTCTCCGCCCCTTCAGGCAGACGCTTTTCAACCTTCAGGCCAAACAGCGGCGCAAGACGACCAAACATGTGGCCAAACGTCGCGACATGCTTTGGGTTACGCGGGCTGAACAGGCAATAAATCGATCCGAAAATACAGACCAGAATGCAATAAATAACGGTAAGAATGAGACGAATAATGTATAGCATAGCGACCTCTGAAGCCCTGACAGCTGACAATTATACTTCACCTGTGGCCAGGTAAGGACTTTATTACGAGCGCGTATTGTTAATCGCAACGCACGAATTAACAACGTTTTTACGGGAAATTTTATGGTAATTCCCCCTCCGGAAAGAGGGGGATGAAACAGGTTACTCTTCGCTGTCGTCCGCTTTGCTGCGCGCCGGCGAGTCAATCTCCACGCGGTCGATTCGCTGGAGGCCGCGCATCAGTGAGCCGCGACGTCCGCGCTCACCCACCACCTTCTGCAACTCTTCCGGACGCAGTTTGATTTTACGCTTGCCGACATGAATGGTCAGCGTGCTCTGCGGCGGCAGCAGGAAAAGATGCGCGAGGCTATCTTCGCCTTTTGCCGCTTCCGCTGACGGGATACTGATGATCTTGTTGCCCTTGCCTTTCGACAGCTCCGGCAAATCGCTGACCGGGAACATCAGCATACGTCCGGCAGCGGTGATCGCCAGCAGCATGTCGCTTTCGTTCTCGATGATCAGCGGCGGCATGACGTGTGCGTTATCCGGCAGGCTAATCAGCGCTTTACCGGCACGGTTACGCGACACCAGATCGTTGAAGGTACAGATAAAGCCGTAGCCCGCATCAGACGCCATCAGCAGTTTTTGATCGTCGGCTTCCATCAGCATATGCTCAACCGTGGCACCCGGCGGCAGCGTCAGCTTACCGGTGAGCGGTTCGCCCTGGCCGCGCGCAGACGGCAGCGTGATCGGGTCGATGGCGTAGCTGCGGCCCGTGGAGTCGATGAACGCCACCGGCTGGTTACTCTTGCCCTTCACCGCCGCCTTGAAGCTGTCACCGGATTTGTAGCTCAGACCCGGCGCGTCGATATCGTGGCCTTTGGCGCTACGCACCCAACCGCTCTGGGAAAGCACGATGGTCACCGGCTCGGACGGCAGCATGTCGTGCTCGTTCATCGCCTTCGCCTCTTCGCGCTCGTGCAGCGGAGAACGTCGGTCGTCGCCAAAGGCGTCGGCATCGGCCTGCAACTCTTTCTTCAGCAGGGTGTTCATCTTGCGCTCGGACGCCAGAATCGCCTGAAGCTGATCGCGCTCTTTTTCCAGCTCGTTCTGCTCGCCTCGGATCTTCATCTCTTCCAGTCTGGCGAGATGGCGCAATTTCAGTTCGAGGATCGCTTCGGCCTGGGTTTCGCTGATGCCAAAGCGCGACATCAGGGCAGGCTTAGGTTCGTCCTCGGTACGAATGATCTCGATCACTTCGTCAATGTTGAGGAACGCCACCAGCAAACCTTCGAGGATATGCAGGCGCTTAAGCACTTTTTCCAGGCGATGGTTCAGACGACGGCGCACCGTATCGCGGCGGAAGGCCAGCCATTCGGTAAGGATCTCCAGCAGGTTTTTCACCGCCGGACGACCGTCCAGACCAATCATGTTCAGGTTGATGCGGTAGCTTTTTTCCAGATCGGTAGTGGCGAACAGGTGGTTCATCACCTGCTCCATGTCCACGCGGTTAGAACGCGGCACAATCACCAGACGGGTCGGGTTTTCGTGGTCCGATTCATCACGCAGGTCGTCCACCATCGGCAGCTTTTTATTGCGCATCTGGGTGGCGATCTGTTCCAGCACTTTGGCACCCGACACCTGGTGCGGCAGCGCGGTGATCACCACGGCACCATCCTCTTTATTCCACACCGCGCGCATGCGCACGGAGCCGCGACCGTTCTGGTAGATTTTGCGGATTTCCGCACGCGAGGTGATGATCTCGGCTTCGGTCGGATAGTCCGGCCCCTGCACGATATCCAGCAGATCGTCCAGCGAGGTTTTTGGCTGCTCAATCAGGGTGATGGCCGCTTTTGCCACTTCACGCAGGTTGTGCGGCGGAATGTCCGTCGCCATGCCCACGGCGATACCGGTCGTGCCGTTCAGCAGGATGTTCGGCAGACGCGCAGGCAGCATTTTCGGCTCCTGCATCGTACCGTCGAAGTTTGGCACCCAGTCGACCGTGCCCTGCCCCAGCTCGCCCAACAGCACTTCGGCATATTTAGACAGGCGAGATTCGGTATAACGCATTGCCGCGAAGGATTTCGGATCGTCCGGCGCCCCCCAGTTCCCCTGGCCATCCACCAGCGGATAGCGATAAGAAAACGGCTGGGCCATCAGCACCATCGCTTCATAGCAGGCGCTGTCGCCGTGCGGATGGTATTTACCCAGCACGTCGCCGACGGTACGGGCGGATTTCTTAAACTTGGCGGTAGCATTCAGCCCCAGTTCGGACATCGCATAGACGATGCGGCGCTGAACGGGCTTCAGGCCATCCCCGATAAACGGCAACGCCCTGTCCATGATGACGTACATGGAGTAGTTCAGGTAGGCATTTTCCGTGAATTCATGTAGCGCGAGGCGCTCTGCCATATCGCTCATTACGTGTGATTCCTCAACTCAGAAACCGATGGGTTTCAGGCAATATTGCCGCAGATACTACCTCATCTGGCGAGTTGAGTCACAAAGAAAAAGGGCCGCTCATGCGGCCCTTTCCGGGTTATTTGTTCAGCTTGATAACCTGCTTCACGTCGATTTCAAACTCGTTCCAGTCTTTATCGATTTTACCCTGGAGTTCGACTTTATCCTGCGGCGTCACCGTCACGCCGTTCCAGCGCTTGTGGTCGATCTCCACCACCACCGTGCCGCTTTCATCGCGGAAGGTGTAACGGTCATCAGACAGGCGCTCGGTAATGTTCCCGCGCAGCTTCACCCAGGCATCGTCCTTCAGGTCTTTCACTTTAGCCGCGGTGGTGAGGTTGGCGTTGTTATCGACAAAGCCACCCTGCTGGGTTTGCGTCTGATTCTGTGTCGCAGATGGGCCAGAGAAGCCACCCTGTGCAGCAAAGACAGGGGCCGTGGTCATCATCATGATGGCAGCAATTGCAGCGAATTTTTTCATCTTTATCTCTCCCTTTAATGTCGTTTCACAATCCATTAAACAGGGTAAACCTTAACAACTTCTTAAGGGGAAAATTTATTTATTTTTACTGTACAGCAGGCGCTTGCAAAAGGTTTACTGACGGCATCAAGGAGGAAATATGCGCATTTTACTGGTAGAAGACGACAAGCTCATTGGCGACGGCATCAAAGCGGGCTTAAGCAAAATGGGCTTTAACGTGGACTGGTTTACCGACGGGAAAACCGGGCAGGCGGCCCTGTACACCGCGCCGTATGATGCCGTGGTGCTTGATCTGACGCTGCCGGAAATCGACGGGCTTGAGATCCTGCGCGCCTGGCGCGAAAGCGGAACGAGCGAACCGGTGCTGATCCTGACCGCGCGGGATGCGCTGAATCAGCGCGTCGAAGGGTTACGCCTGGGGGCGGATGATTACCTGTGTAAGCCGTTCGCGCTAATTGAAGTGGCGGCCCGTCTGGAAGCGCTGGTACGCCGCAGCCACGGGCAGGCGCGCAGCGAGCTGCGTCACGGCAAGGTCACGCTCGATCCGGCAAGCCTTGTCGCCACGCTGGAGGGCGAAACGCTGGTGCTCAAACCCAAAGAGTTCGCCCTGCTGGAACTGCTGATGCGCAACGCGGGCCGCGTGCTGCCGCGCAAGGCCATCGAGGAGAAGCTCTACAACTGGGATGATGACGTCTCCAGCAACGCTGTCGAAGTCCACGTTCATCATTTACGCCGCAAGCTCGGCAGCGACTTTATCCGCACCGTGCACGGCATCGGTTATACCCTGGGTGACGCATGAAACTGACCCAACGCCTGAGCCTGAAGCTGCGCCTGACGCTCCTCTTTTTGCTGCTGTCCCTGGCGGCCTGGTTTGCCGCAAGCGTGGTGGCCTGGCACCAGACGACCGACAAGCTCGATAAGCTGTTCGATACCCAGCAGATGCTGTTTGCCAAACGGCTGCTGACGATGGACGTGGACGAACTTCGCGCCCCGGAACGCATGCGCGAGGTGCCGAAAAAAGCCAAACACGGCCATCTTGACGACGATGCGCTGGCCTTCGCAATCTTCACCGCCGACGGCAGCATGGTGCTTAACGACGGCGAAAACGGGCGCGACATACCTTACCTCTACCGCCGGGACGGGTTTGATGACGGTCGGTTGCAGGATGACAACGACGAATGGCGTTTCCTGTGGCTGACTTCTCCGGACGGGAAATACCGCGTGGTGGTTGGCCAGGAGTGGGAGTACCGACAGGATATGGCGCTGGACGTGGTCAGCTCGCAGCTGACGCCGTGGCTGGTGGCGCTGCCCATAATGCTGCTGTTGCTGATTGTTCTGCTGAGCCGGGAACTGAAACCGCTGAAAAAGCTGGCGCAGACCCTGCGCTCGCGCTCCCCGGATGCGACCGATACGCTGCCCACCCACGGCGTGCCGACGGAGGTTCGCCCCCTGCTTGATGCGCTTAACCATCTTTTCGCCCGTACGCAGGAGATGATGGCCCGCGAGCGTCGCTTCACCTCGGATGCCGCCCATGAGTTGCGCAGCCCGCTGGCCGCGCTGAAGGTGCAAACCGACGTGGCGCAGCTTTCCCTTGACGATCCCGGGGCGCAGTCTAAAGCGCTGGGGCAATTGCACGCAGGCATCGACCGCGCCTCCCGGCTGGTGGATCAGCTTCTCACCCTGTCGCGCCTGGATTCACTGGATAATCTTGATGACGTCGAACCCGTGATGATGGCCGATTTGCTGCAATCCGCGGTGCTGGATATCTGGCATCCGGCGCAGCAGGCGGGCATTGATGTTCGGCTCAACGCTAATGCGCCCGAGGTGATGCGTCACGGACAGCCGCTACTGCTGAGCCTTCTGGCGCGTAACCTGCTGGACAACGCCGTTCGTTACAGCCCGCGCGGCAGCGTGGTGGACGTGACGCTGAACACCCAAAGCTTTACCGTGCGCGACAACGGCCCGGGCATTTCAACCGATGCGCTGACGCGTCTCGGCGAGCGCTTTTATCGTCCACCGGGCCAGGACGCCACCGGCAGCGGTCTGGGGTTGTCTATCGTCAAGCGTATCGCGGCGTTGCACGGGATGCGCGTCTCGCTGGGCAATGCGCCGGAAGGGGGTTTTGCGGTGACCGTCAGCTGGTAAGATTATTGCGCTGAGCGCAAAAGACTTTGCACATTTTGCTTATTTTTCCGCTCCGTCCTCGCGCGTAGAATACCCGGCATACTCTCATCATCGAGGACAAATAATGAGCAACATTCTGATTATCAACGGCGCGAAAGAATTTGCGCACTCTAAAGGCCAGCTGAATGACACCCTGACCGAGGTCGCGGATGGTTTCCTGCGCGACGCCGGACATGATGTTAAGGTCGTGCGCGCGGACAGCGATTACGACGTGAAGGCCGAAGTGCAGAACTTCCTGTGGGCCGACGTGGTGATCTGGCAGATGCCGGGCTGGTGGATGGGCGCACCGTGGACCGTGAAAAAATACATGGACGATGTGTTTACCGAAGGTCACGGTTCGCTGTATGCCAGCGACGGCCGCACCCGTTCAGATGCGTCTAAAAAATACGGTTCCGGCGGTCTGATTCAGGGCAAAAAATATATGCTCTCCCTGACCTGGAACGCGCCGCTGGAAGCGTTCACCGAGAAAGATCAGTTCTTCGAAGGCGTGGGCGTAGACGGCGCGTATCTGCCGTTCCACAAGGCGAATCAGTTCCTGGGTATGGAGCCGCTGCCGACCTTTATCGTCAACGACGTAATTAAAATGCCGGACGTCCCGCGCTATATCGCAGAATATCGCAAGCATCTCGCGGAAATTTTTGCTTAACTGGTAGCCTGGAATTAGAAGGAGTTAATTATGCTTACCGTTATTGCTGAAATCCGTACGCGTCCTGGCCAACATCACCGCCAGGCAGTACTGGATGAGTTCGCGAAGATCATCCCGACCGTTCTGAAAGAAGAAGGCTGCCACGGCTACGCGCCGATGGTAGACGCCGCCACCAGCGCAAGCTTCCAGGCGACCGCGCCAGACTCCATCATCATGGTGGAGCAGTGGGAAACCGTCGCGCACCTTGAAGCCCATTTGCAGACCGCGCATATGAAAGCGTGGAGCGACGCGGTGAAAGGGGACGTTCTGGAAACCCACATCCGTATTCTGGAGCAAGGGGTTTAAGTTCTGTGAAATTTGCCGGGTGGCACTACGTTTACCCGGCCTACAACTTTCCCCCGCAGGCCCGGTAAGCGTTAACGCCACCGGGCTTTTTTTATCACCTTACCGCTCAACTGCTATGCTTATTCTGACTTCATGTTTAACAGGAGGATGGAATGGGTCTTTTTAACTTCGTGAAAGAAGCAGGCGAAAAGCTTTGGGACAACCTGACCGATCATAAGGGTCAGAGCGACAAAATCACCGAGCACCTCAAGAAACTCAACATTCCCGGTTCCGATAAAGTTCAGGTTAACGTCACCGATGGCAAGGCCAGCGTAACGGGCGACGGGCTAACGCAGGAGCAGAAAGAAAAAATCCAGGTCGCCGTCGGCAACATCGCGGGCGTCAGCGAGGTGGAGAACAATATCACCGCGACAGACGCCAAAGATGAAGCTACTTACTATACGGTGAAATCCGGCGATACCCTGAGCGCGATCTCTAAAACCGTGTACGGCGATGCCAATCAGTACAACAAGATCTTTGAGGCGAACCGCCCGATGCTCTCCAGCCCGGATAAAATTTATCCCGGCCAGACGCTGCGTATTCCTAAGGCATAACGTCTGAGGCTATTGGTTCACGTCGCGCAGAGGAACAGCATGAAAATCGCTTGTCTTGGCTGGGGCTCGTTAATCTGGAAAAGCGGCGCGCTACCGGTAGCCGGTGAGTGGCAAACCGACGGGCCATCACTGCCCGTCGAGTTCTGTCGGGTCAGTGATGGCGGTGAACTGGCGACCGCCATCTGTATGAATGCCCCTGCCGTGCCGGTGCTTTGGGCATGGCTGGAGGCCACAACGTTGAGCGTGGCCTGCCGCGCTTTGCGTGAGCGCGAAGCCATTCCCGAGCATCGCTGCGATGGCATTGGCTCGTTGCTAATCACCGGACGCGACACGGGTATCCTGACAACATGGGCCAGGGAGAAAGGTATTGAAGCGATCATCTGGACCGGGCTCCCGCCGAGAAGCGCGTCACAGGAAGGCAGGGTTCCTGCCGTGGACGAAGCCATCGCTTATCTCGACGGCCTCAGCGGAGAGACCCGCAGCCATGCGCGGGACTATATTTGCCGCGTGCCTGCCCAGCTTGATACGCCCTACCGGCGCGCCATTAAAGAGGTGCTTGGGTGGTGATACCGCTGCCCGTTACCAGTACAGCTTCCAGCTCTGGGTGAAGCGCACCAGCGCCTCGACGTAGAAGTAATCGCCCCAGCTCGCGCACTCATCCACGCCTTTATTGCTCGCCAGGTGATACACCGAGTGCTTAAGCAGCCCGTTGCCCTTCTCTTCTTTGCCCATCAGATAGTGCTTTGTCAGCGTGGACATAATCCCTTTCGCCCATTCGAGGTAACGTTCGCGATCCGGATCCGTGACCGGCAGGTGTTTTACCAGCTCCAGCAGCCCACATACCGCAATCGCCGCCGAGGAAGAGTCACGCAGCGCGTCGGTGCCCACCAGCGCCAGATCCCAGTGGCAGACGTAGTCTTCCGGCAGGCGATTGAGGAAGTAGTTCGCCAGCCGTTTTGACAGAGCGATCATCGTTTCGTCGCCGGTATAGATATAGCTCAGCAGGAAACCGTAAATGCCCCAAGCCTGCCCGCGCGACCAGCAGGAGTCGTCGGCGTAGCCCTGCTGGGTGTTGCCGTAGCGCGGTGCGCCGGTTGCTACATCCATATAGTAGGTGTGGAAGGTGGAGGCATCGTCACGAATGAGATACGTCGCCGCCTGCATGACGTGCGCTTTTGCGGCGTCGGCAAAGCGCGGATCGCCCGTCTGCTCTGTTGCCCAGTAGAGCAGCGGCAGGTTCATGTTGCAGTCGATGATCATTCGCCCGGCCTGCTCCGGATCGGAGAGATCGCCCCACGCCTGGATGATCTTCGCCTTCTCGTGGAAGCGTTCCAGCAGGGCTTCCGCCGCCAGCAGCGAGAAGCCGCGCGCCTCGCGGTTTCCGGTCAGCCGCCACGCGGCTACGCAGGAGAGCGTGTAAAGGAAGCCTAAATCGTGGGTATTGGTGTCGTTGCGCCCGGCGATGCGCAGGCCAAACGAGCGCACGTGTTTTTCCGCCATCGCACGGAATTTTTCCTCGCCGCTCATCTCCCACGCCAGCCACAGCTGCCCGGTCCAGAAGCTGGTGGTCCACTCCACGTTGTCAGTCAGCGGATAAAAACCGTTCTGGCAGGTTTCCGCCGGGAATTTGTCGCCGAACTCCGTTAAATGACGGCTAATCAGGTCCAGAACGTGGCTGCGCGCCGAATTCAGTTCATCGCTGAATGCGCGGGAGTCAACGGGCGCAGCGATAACAGGCAGGCGTTCTTCTTTGATACGACTTAACATATTTCGGTTCCTTCTTTGACGGCGTAATTTATCGTGTTGACGTTTCTGCTACGTTCAGCGCACGAGCCCCGCGCCATTTGCTCTGACAGGCGGATAACGTAAAAGCAGAAATAAGGGTAAAGGTCAGCGCCGTTGCGCCCATGATGATATAGGTGTGCTCAAAGCCAATACGGTCATACATATAGCCGGCAGGGGAAGAGACCACCACGTTGCCAACGTAGAGCATCGCCTGATAGCCGAGTAAATACATGGTGGCATTGACGCGCTTGTCGAAATGCTCGGCGATATATTTAAATACCGACACCAGCAGGAGACAAATTTCCAGACCGTACAGCGGCTTAAGCACTGAAATTAACAGGTGAGAATCACACATGCCGGAAATAATCAGACGCGCCCCGACCACCAGCCCGACAATTAATAGCCCGCGTTTGGCGCCAATAAAGTTCACAAACAGCGGGATCACCATATACATGACGAACTCCATGCCCGACTGCACGGTCCCGAGATAACCGAATACCGCGTTGCCCTGGTGAATATCGTCGAAGAAGGTGACGAAATAGCGCGAGAACTGCTGCTCGGCGATAAACATCATCCACGCCACGCCCGCCACGTACAGGCAGAAGGCCCAGAATTTGCGGTTTCGCAGCAGGGCGTAAACGTCTGACGGGGCGATTTTCTCTTTCGTCAGCACCTCGCCTGCGTGAGCGGAGTTAGTGTTCACTTTCAGGCTCAGCAGGACAATCAGCATCACCACTGACGCCACGCTGCCGAGAATAAAGTTATACGCCGGTGAGAGGTTAAACAGCAGGCCGGAGAAGGACGATGCCACCGCCCAGCCGAGCGAACCCCACATGCGAATTTGCCCGAACTCCATGCCGTTTAAGCGGCTAAAGCGGTCGGAATAGGATTCACACGCCGCCACGCCCGCGTACCAGGCAAAGCTTAAATAGAGCGCGCCGATAATAATCCCGAGCAGGGTATTAGACATTAACAGCGGCTGGTAAACATAAATAAAGAATGGCGCCATCAGGGCCGACATGATCACCACAAAATAGAGCAGGTATTTGCTCATGCCGATCTTATCGAGAATATAGCCGTAGATCGGTTTAAGAATTACGGAGAATATCCCGTTCACCGCAAAAACGGTTCCAATCACCGATCCGCTCAGGTTGGCTTTCTGGCCAAGCCAGATCGCCAGCAGTCCAATACTGGCAGACCAGGTAAAGAAATAGAGAAAGATAAAGCTACTGATTTTGTAATATTCAGTTCTGTTGGTTGTCGATGTGCTTTTCATATCATCCTCGCCGACGTGTAGGGCCAGATTTTTATAATGTGAACGACAGCTTACGTTCGCTTCCGGGTTCGCTAATGACGACCCGGCTATGGGTTATATTCAGCTGCGGCGTCGCCGCAGCGAGCTGTCTTCCGCCAGCCAGAACGGCGCAACAGAGCCAGCTTTCCCCTTGCGGGAGGTCAGCTTTTAACAGCGGAATGGAGGCGCACTCCGCAAACATAATGCTGCTGTTCGGCGGCGTGACGATGCTGTCTGGCTGGCGCTGAATGATCGGCGAAAGATCGACAATGACGCTGCTGCCGTTTTCAGCCAACAGATAACAACCGCGTTCGCGCACCTGGTGGGCGGTTTTCATCACCGCAAAGCCGCCCTCGACGGTTTGCAGAGTGCGCGTGCTGTTGATACGGTGCAGGCGCAGGTGCCACTCCCCGAACGGGATCTGCCAGGTCGCAATCTGCACGTCGCGCCACGGCGACCAGCGCGAGAAAATGTAATTTTCATCCACCCGAACCTCTTCGCACTCGCGACGACCGCGGAAATAGTCATCTCCGTCCGCCAGCAGCAGCATGGAATCGCAGGCGGCATGCTTCAGGCCAAAACGCCCGCGCTCAAGGGTGAATCCGAAGCGGCTGGAGTAGGCAAATTTGGTGTATTTCGCTTCGGTGTTGACGTAGTTGTTCAGTTCCAGCTGACCGGCGGTGAGCATGACGACGTGCTGCGAATCTTTCGAATGCATCAGGATCTGCTGCGCATGCGGGATCACATGTTTTTCATCAAGCGCGGGCAGCGGTTGTTCTTCCGCCTGCCAGAACGGGTGTGCTTCCGGCAGCGCCAGGATCAGATAGGTTTTCAGCGCCCAGTACGGTGAACCGGGGGAGTTGTAATCCTCGCACATCGCCAGGTTCGGATACGCAAACCCCAGGGTGAGAATGCCGTCGCGATCGACAATCGACTGCTGCTGCCACCAGCGCAGATGCCGCAGCACAATGCCTTTCACGATGCCCGGGGTGAAGACGTCCAGCTGAGAAAAGGCCACCGCGCTCCAGAAGGCAACCATGGCAAAGCGGTAGGTCAGGCTGCGGCCAAACGGCACCGAGGCGCCATCGGCGGCGGACCAGTAGATAAAGTCTTCCGCGAAGAGGCGCGAGCGCTCGCGCAGCACATTCGCCCTCGCCTCGTCGTTACTCAGGGTGGCGTAAATCAGGCCGTAGAAATGGAAAGCCATGGAGATGTAGTAATCTTTCGGGCGGCCGGGACCGTCGGAATACCAGCCGTCGCCGAGGTAGTAGGCGTCCATCAGCGCAAAGCGGTGGTCAATGGCGTCCTGATCGTACGGCAGGCCGGCGCGCTTAAAGCCTAGCTGAACCATAATGGCAAAATAGTTCCAGTTGCTGTCAGGCATCTGCGCTTCGGTGATTTGGTTGAGCCACGCGTGCAGGTTCATCACCTCGCGACCGGTAAAGCGCGCGGTGAGCGTCTCCCCCATCAGAGCGAGCCCCAGACCGTAGGCCGCCATCTCCACCAG
Organism: Enterobacter sp. BWH52; assembly: GCF_001037565.1. Lineage (NCBI taxonomy): Bacteria > Pseudomonadati > Pseudomonadota > Gammaproteobacteria > Enterobacterales > Enterobacteriaceae > Enterobacter > Enterobacter sp. BWH52. The sequence continues at coordinate 3,915,133 of NZ_KQ089854.1, forward strand.
ACGCTGATCGTACGGGCCGGTTTCACCCCAGTAACCGCTGCTTTGCGGGTCGGTACCAAGCTTAATGGCAGTAAGGTACTTCTCGCTGAACGGCGTGCTTTCGCCAGATGCCATCAGCGGAAACAGCCCCCACAGCGCGCGGGAAAGTCCCTCCATCTGCGCAATATCCGCTGTGTAATGGGCGCAGGTGTCGCCCAGCGGGAATCGTGAACGGTTCGCCGGAAATTGCGTGTCCAGCGCCTGTAAAAGTGCATTCAACGACGCCACTACCTCCTGGCGTGAAGACAACGGATTTGATTTTTCTTTGTTTGCCGCCCACATCGGTTCGCCCTCGTAATCAACTGCGGCAAAGCATAGTGAATCCGCAAGGTGCAGAAATGTTAGCCATGTCACAGGCATGAACGATGAATAAACCTCCAGTTGAGAAAATTTAAAAAGGTGGTTTATAAAGACGATCAGACAGGAAAAAGTTGAGTTTTATTGCACTATGCGCGACACGCCGACAACCGACCTTCTGGAACTGATCGCCCTGAACGATACCGTGGCCTCGTTCAGCCGCCTGTTTGCCAATACGGTGCGCTACCATCACTGGCATCAGTGTCTGGAGATCCTCTATGTGGAAGAGGGCTTTGGCGTGGCGATTGTCGATAATCGTCACTACACCATGCGCCCCGGACGACTGTTTTTCTTCCCGCCTTTTACGCTGCACAAGGTCATGGTGGACGAACAGGCGGAGGCAATTTACCGCCGCACCATTATTCATCTCGACCAGCACGCGGTGCTGAAGATCCTGCGGGATTTTCCCCAGACCCGGCAGCGCCTGGAGCGGCTGTCACGCCGTGGCGGCGAAGCGTGGGTCGCCGATTTAGCCCACTGTCACCACCATATCGACCATCTGTTTAGCTGCTATAAACCGCCGATGAACGGCGAGAGCATCGCCAGCCTGCTGATCGGCCTGTTCGCGATGCTGCCCGACGATCGCGACGGCGAGCCGGGCAACAGCCAGGGGATCGCCAGCCAGGTCATGATCTGGCTCGACGAGCATTATCAGGAGAAATTTCGTCTGGATGCGCTGGCTGCAGAGCTGGGTAAATCGCGCAGTTACGTATCGCGAAGATTCCATGCGGAAACAGGCGAAAAAATTCACGACTACCTGAACACGCTAAGGTTGCGTAAGGCGTGCGAGTGTTTACTCCACACTGATTCGAGCGTGCGTGACATTGCCGCACAGGCGGGATTTTCCGACGTGACGTGGTTTATCAGCGCGTTTAAAAAGGGGATTGGCGAGACGCCGTTGCAGTACCGGAAAAACCATTCATCGTGATGAGCTGCATTTCTTGTCCGGCGGCGCTACGCTTGCACGGGCCTACGGGTTAAGTAGGCCGGGTAAGGCGCAGCCGCCACCCGGCAAAAAGACAGCGTGTATCAGGCCTCTATATCCGCCATGTCGCCTTTCTCCTGTAGCCAGTTACGTCGATCTTCAGAACGTTTCTTGGCCAGCAGCATGTCCATCACGGCGTTAGTTTGCTGTTCATCTTCATCGCTGATGGTCAGCTGCACCAGACGGCGGGTATTCGGATCCAGCGTGGTTTCACGCAGCTGCATCGGGTTCATCTCACCCAGCCCCTTAAAGCGCTGAACGTTCGGTTTGCCCTTCTTGCGCTTAAGCTGTTCCAGCACGCCCGCTTTCTCTTCTTCCGTCAGTGCATAGTAAACTTCTTTGCCGAGGTCGATTCGGTACAGCGGCGGCAGCGCCACGTGGACGTGACCGTTTTTCACCAGCGCGCGGAAATGCTTCACAAACAGCGCACAGAGCAGCGTGGCGATGTGCAGGCCATCGGAGTCCGCATCCGCGAGAATGCAGATCTTGCCGTAGCGCAACTGGCTCAGATCGTCGCTGTCCGGATCGATACCGATCGCAACCGAGATGTCGTGTACTTCCTGCGAGGCCAGCACTTCATCAGACGAGACCTCCCAGGTGTTGAGGATCTTACCCTTGAGCGGCATGATCGCCTGATATTCACGATCCCGCGCCTGCTTGGCCGATCCGCCTGCCGAGTCTCCTTCCACCAGGAACAGCTCGGTGCGGTTGAGATCCTGCGCGGTACAGTCCGCCAGCTTGCCCGGCAGCGCGGGGCCGCTGGTCAGCTTTTTACGCACCACTTTCTTCGCCGCGCGCAGACGACGCTGGGCACTGGAGATCGCCATTTCAGCCAGCATTTCCGCGGCCTGAACGTTCTGGTTCAGCCACAGGGTAAAGGCATCTTTCACCACGCCGGAGACGAACGCCGCACACTGGCGTGACGACAGGCGCTCTTTAGTCTGACCGGCAAACTGCGGATCCTGCATTTTCACGGAAAGCACGTAGGCGCAGCGATCCCAGATATCTTCCGCCGACAGCTTCACGCCGCGCGGCAGAATGTTGCGGTATTCGCAGAACTCGCGCATCGCATCCAGCAGCCCCTGACGCAGGCCGTTGACGTGGGTCCCGCCGAGCATAGTGGGGATCAGGTTAACGTAGCTTTCGGTCAGCAGCTCGCCGCCTTCCGGCAGCCATAGCAGCGCCCAGTCCACCGCTTCAGTATCGCCTTCGAAATTCCCGACGAACGGTTTTTCCGGCAGGGTTGGCAGGCCGTTAACCGCTTCGCACAGGTAGTCGTTCAGACCATCGGCGTAGCACCAGGTTTGTTCGGTATTATTAACGTGGTCTTTAAAGGTGATTTCCACGCCCGGGCACAGCACCGCTTTGGCTTTCAGCAGGTGCGTCAGGCGGGAAACAGAAAAGCGTGGGCTGTCGAAGAAGCTTTCGTCAGGCCAGAAGTGGACGCTGGTGCCGGTGTTGCGTTTACCGCACGTCCCGACGACCTGCAAATCCTGCACTTTTTCGCCGTTTTCAAACGCGATGTTATACACCTGGCCGTCGCGACGGACGTTCACTTCCACGCGCTTTGACAGGGCGTTAACCACGGAGATCCCCACGCCGTGCAAGCCGCCGGAGAACTGGTAGTTTTTGTTGGAGAACTTACCGCCCGCGTGCAGACGACAGAGGATCAGCTCAACGGCGGGAACACCCTCTTCCGGGTGGATATCTACCGGCATGCCGCGGCCGTCGTCGATGACTTCCAGCGACTGATCGGCGTGCAGGATAACGTCCACGCGTTTGGCATGGCCTGCCAGCGCTTCGTCCACACTGTTATCAATTACTTCCTGGCCCAGGTGGTTTGGGCGCGTCGTATCGGTGTACATCCCCGGGCGGCGGCGAACCGGCTCAAGCCCGGTGAGTACCTCAATGGCATCAGCGTTATAGGTTTGCGTCATGATTTAAGCTAGCAATTCGCATTGATTGTCAGTGGCTGTGCAGTCCAAGAAAATCGACAATCTGGGTGAAATGATCTTCAAAGCCCGTGAAAGCATGGTTACCGCCCTCTTCTACAGTCTGGCGGCAGGATGCGTAATACGCCACTGCCTGGCGGTAATCCAGCACTTCATCTCCCGTCTGTTGCAGCAGCCAGATAAGATCGGGCGCTTCAAGCGGGTCGACCTGCATAACTTTGAGATCGTAAATATGGCGTGACTCTAGCACATATTGTTGGCCGGTGTAGGGGTTCTCGTTTTCGCCAAGAAAGTCCCTTAACAGCTCAAATGGCCGGACCGCCGGGTTGACGACGACAGCGGGCAACATAAAGCACTGCGACAGCCAGGTGGCGTAGTAGCCGCCGAGCGACGACCCGACAACGCCAAACGATTCGCCGCCGTGTTCCAGCACTAGCGATTCCAGCATCTCTGCCGCATCCGCCGGATAAGGGGGCAACTGCGGAATAATCATCTCCACGTGGGGATGATGCGCGCTCAGCCACTGGCGAAGCTGCGTCGCTTTCGCCGAACGCGGTGAGCTGTTAAACCCATGCAGATAGAGAAGCGTCGACATCAATAGCCTTCCGAAGCGGTATCCGGGCGGAATTGTGCCCCGGCCAGACGGCAAACTTCGGTGGTCAGCGAGCCATCGGCATGCAGCTCCAGCCAGCGCCAGCCCGGTGCGATGGTATCCAGCGTAAAGTTGGCGCAGTGCGGCTTAAACTGCACGCAGGTAGAGGGCGTCGCGAGCAGACGTCGACCGTTCCAGTCGAGATCCTGTTCCTGGTGAATATGACCGCACAGCAAATTTTTTACGCGCGGGAATTTCGCCAGCACGCCGTCCAGCGCCGCAGAGTTGCGTAAGCTGTGCTGATCGAGCCAGCTACAGCCCGCCGGCAGCGGGTGATGATGCAGTAACAGCAACGTATTGCGATTCGGTTCGGCGGCCAGTTTTGTCTCCAGCCAGTCAAGCTGATAGTCGCTCAACTCACCGTGCGGAACGCCAAACACCTGACTGTCGAGGAGCAGAATTTGCCACTGGTCCCCCGCAAAGACACATTTTGCCGGTGAAATCCCCGCATCCTGAAGCGAACTGTACATCGCGGGCTGAAAATCGTGATTGCCCGGCAGCCAGACGCAAGGCACGCTAAAGCTCGCAATCCCTTCAGCAAAATGCTGATAGGCTGCGGAGGATTGATCCTGCGCCAGATCGCCCGTCGCGACGATCAGATCGCATGGCCGCTTTTCAGCATGGATCGCGTCAAGAACCGCCTGATAACTCTCCCAGGTGTTCACGCCCAGAAGCGTCTCATGCTTTTCGGCAAAAAGGTGGGTGTCGGTGATTTGTAATATCCTGACTGGCGCCCCACCAGCAACAGTCAGGTTCAACAGGCTTTCCAAATGGTGTCCTTAGGTAGGTTTATGACGCTAACAAACCGGAATCGCCATTGCTCCATGTGCTAAACAATATCTTAGCCAGTCGGCTAAAAACTGGTTAATTTGATGCTTTTCGTCGCGTTGATGCAACTTTTTATTCGGATAATCATACCGCGCTTTAAAGCGAAAGATCTGCTGGCTTGAACACACTTCAGCGACCATCGCGTCATGATAAAGACGTACCGTCATCGACGGCAGGCTCCAGTAGCTGATGCTCGGCGCCGTTTGCTCAATCTCCACCAGCGTAGTGTAGCGCGTTGATTCTGTTATCGTTAACCGATACTGTGCGTTGCTCACCTGATAGCTCACCGTTTCGCCGGGCGCGTCGTTTCGCGGCAGCAGGCGGCGCAGCTGGGCGAAATTGGTTTCGCACAGGCGCATCATTTCTGGGAAGTCAGGTGTATAACGCTTCATTTTTTCCACTCGTGTCGTAATGTCTGATAATGCAGCTGTAGCCATTGCAGAGCGATGACAGACGCTGCGTTGTCGATTTTCCCCTCTTCTACCCACTGGTAAGCCAGCTCCCGACTCACCACATGAACCCGAATATCTTCGTTTTCATCTGCCAGACCATGGATCCCTTCCGCTGTCGTGGCGTCCACTTCGCCCACCATAATAGATGAGCGTTCCGTTGTCCCACCCGGGCTTGCCAGGTAGCTCAACACCGGCTTCGTCCGGCCAACCACCAGGCCCGCCTCTTCCAGCGCCTCGCGGCGAGCGACGTCTTCGACCGACTCACCTTCTTCGATCATCCCGGCCACCATCTCCAGCAACCACGGCGTTTCGCTGGTATCATAAGCCGCAATACGCACCTGCTCGACCAGCACAACTTCGTCACGCACTGGGTCATAGGGTAGCAACACAGCCGCATGCCCGCGCTCAAAAATTTCGCGTTTGATTTCACCGCTCATCTCACCGTTAAACAGACGATGCCTGAAACGGTAAAGTTCCATTGAAAAAAAACCGCTATAAAGCGTTTCTCGTGCAATAATTTCTACATCGTTTTTGGCGAAGGTGACAGGCACGTTTTCTGGTTTTTGCATCGGTCGAGTCCTGGTAGCAATGGTGATGAAATTGTGAATTTCAAGGCTGTTTGGCTGCCGTTTGTATGGCTATATGGTAGATTGGAGCAAATTACCGCCAGATGGCACGTTACGCCAACCTTTTGGTGTGGATGATTCTGTTAGAATCGGCAATTATTTTTAATTAGATCAGCGCTAATACTGCTTCACAACAAGGAATGCAAATGAAGAAATTGCTCCCCATCCTTATCGGCCTGAGCCTGACGGGCTTCAGTGCAATGAGCCAGGCAGAGAACCTGTTACAGGTCTACCAGCAGGCACGTCTGGGCAACCCTGATTTACGTAAATCAGCGGCCGATCGTGATGCTGCGTTTGAAAAGATTAACGAAGCACGTAGTCCACTGCTGCCGCAGTTAGGCTTAGGTGCAGATTATACCTACACTAACGGTTTTCGCGATAATAACGGCATCAACTCAAATGCCACCAGCGCCTCTTTACAGTTAACGCAAACCCTGTTCGACATGTCCAAATGGCGTGAGCTGAGCTTGCAGGAAAAGAGCGCCGGCATTCAGGATGTCACATATCAGACAGATCAGCAGACGCTTATCCTGAATACCGCGACCGCCTACTTCAACGTACTGAGCGCGATTGACGCCCTCTCCTACACCGAAGCGCAGAAACAGGCGATTTATCGTCAGTTAGATCAGACCACCCAGCGCTTCAACGTGGGCCTGGTTGCGATCACTGACGTGCAGAACGCCCGTTCACAGTACGATACCGTACTGGCTAACGAAGTGACCGCACGTAACAACCTCGACAACGCGCTGGAAGCACTGCGTCAGGTCACCGGTAACTACTATCCTGAGCTGGCCTCTCTGAACGTGGACAGCTTCAAAACAGACAAGCCGCAGGCGGTTAACGCCCTGCTGAAAGAGGCGGAAAACCGCAACCTGACCTTGCTGCAGGCACGCCTGAGCCAGGACCTGGCGCGCGAGCAGATCCGTCTTGCACAGGATGGTCACCTGCCAACCCTGAGCCTGAGCGCCTCTACCGGCGTATCGGATACCAGCTACAGCGGTTCTAAAACCAACACTGCCCAGTATGACGACAACAATATGGGCCAGAACAAAGTGGGCCTCAGCTTCTCTCTGCCGCTGTACCAGGGCGGGATGGTTAACTCTCAGGTTAAGCAGGCGCAGTACAACTTCGTAGGCGCGAGCGAGCAGCTTGAAAGCGCGCACCGCAACGTGGTCCAGACCGTGCGTTCTTCCTTCAACAACGTGAACGCGTCCATCAGCAGCATCAACGCCTATAAACAGGCCGTTGTCTCTGCGCAAAGCTCTCTGGACGCGATGGAAGCGGGTTACTCCGTCGGTACGCGTACTATCGTTGATGTGTTAGACGCAACGACCACGCTGTACAACGCGAAACAGCAGCTCTCCAGTGCGCGTTACCAGTACTTGATCAACCAGCTGAACATCAAGCAGGCGCTGGGTACGCTGAACGAGCAGGATCTGCAAATGCTGAACAGCACGCTGGGCAAACCGGTTTCCACGTCGCCTGACAGCGTCGCGCCGGAAAATCCACAGCAGGATGCCGCCGTGGATAATTTCACCGCTAACAGCAGCACCCCGGTTGCACAGCCAGCGGCAGCGCGTAGCACCTCACCTGCCAGCAGCGGCACGAATCCGTTCCGCAATTAAGCGTGTCATCAGGCCCACTGCGGCCTGATGCCCTCACCTCAGCCCTCTCCCACAGGGAGAGGGAGCACATTAATCCCCCCCGAACGTAAGCCAACGTAAAGATCCCCCGGATTTCGCCCCTCGTCGCTTCATTTTCAACCACTCATCCTCTATCCTGAGCGTTATTACCACTGGGTCCTGGAAGACAAATATGAAACGGACAAAAACGATGAATCACGCGTCGTTCCGCAAAAGCTGGAACGCACGCCACCTGACACCTGTCGCGCTGGCGGTCACCGCCGTCTTTATGCTGGCAGGCTGTGAGCAAAACGACGAAACGGTTTCGCTGTATCAAAACGCCGACGACTGCGCGAGCGCAACCGGTAAAGCCGCTGAGTGTACGACGGCGTATAACAACGCCCTGAAAGAAGCGGAACGTACCGCGCCGAAATATGCCTCACGCGAAGACTGTGTAGCCGAATTCGGTGAAGGCCAGTGCCAGCAGGCACCTGCTCAGGCGGGTATGGCACCGGAAAACCAGGCGCAGGCACAGTCCAGCGGCAGCTTCTGGATGCCGCTGATGGCGGGTTATATGATGGGCCGTTTGATGAGCGGCGGTGCGGGCTACCAGCAGCAGCCGCTGTTTAGCTCCAAAAACCCGAACAGCCCGGCCTACGGGAAATACACCGATGCCACCGGCAAGGGTTACGGTGCTGCAACGCCTGGCCGTACGATGACCGTACCGAAAACCGCAATGGCGCCGAAACCAGCCACCACCAGCACCATTACCCGTGGCGGCTTCGGTGAGTCTGTTGCCAAACAAACCACCATGCAGCGTAGTGCGACCGGCTCCTCAACTCGCTCAATGGGCGGCTGATCATGGAACGAGTCAGTATTGCCGAGCGCCCGGACTGGCGCGAAAAAGCCACCGAATACGGTTTCAACTTTCACACCATGTACGGCGAGCCGTACTGGTGTGAAGATGCTTACTATAAGCTCACGCTTGCTCAGGTCGAAAAGCTTGAAGAAGTGACCGCAGAGCTGCACCAGATGTGCCTGAAGGTGGTTGAGAAAGTCATCGACAGCGATGAGCTGATGACCAAATTCCGCATTCCGAAGCACACCTGGAGCTTTGTTCGTCAGTCCTGGAAAACGAACCAGCCTTCGCTCTACTCTCGCCTCGATCTGGCATGGGATGGCGTGGGTGAACCGAAGCTTTTAGAAAATAACGCAGATACGCCAACCTCCCTGTACGAAGCCGCGTTCTTCCAGTGGATCTGGCTGGAAGATCAGGCGAATGCCGGAAACTTGCCGGAAGGCAGCGATCAGTTCAACAGCCTTCAGGAAAAGCTGATTGAACGTTTCGTCGAACTGCGTGAACAGCACGGTTTCAACCTGTTGCACCTCGCCTGCTGCCGCGATACCGAAGAAGACCGCGGTACGGTTCAGTATTTGCAGGACTGCGCAGCCGAAGCGGAAGTGGCGACGGAATTTCTCTATATCGAAGATATCGGTTTAGGTGAAAAAGGTCAGTTTACGGACATGCAGGATCAGGTGATCAGCAACCTGTTCAAGCTCTATCCGTGGGAATACATGCTGCGGGAAATGTTCTCTACCAAACTGGAAGACGCTGGCGTGCGCTGGCTGGAACCAGCCTGGAAGAGCATTATCTCCAATAAAGCCCTGCTGCCGATGCTGTGGGAGATGTTCCCGAATCACCCGAACCTGCTGCCTGCTTATTTTGCCGAAGATGATTTCCCACCGATGGAGAAATACGTCGTTAAGCCAATCTTCTCCCGTGAAGGGGCAAACGTCTCGATTATCGAAAACGGTAAAACGCTGGAAGCAGTTGAAGGGCCGTACGGTGAAGAAGGGATGATCGTCCAGGCGTTTTATCAACTGCCGAAGTTTGGCGACAGCTATACGCTGATCGGCAGTTGGCTTATTAACGATCAGCCTGCCGGGATTGGCATTCGCGAAGATCGCGCGCTGATTACGCAGGATCTGTCACGTTTCTACCCGCATATTTTCGTCGAGTAAGACTTGCCGGGTGGCGGCTTCACCTTACCCGGCCTACATGTCGAGCGTAGGCCCGGTAAGCGCAGCGTCACCGGGCATGTGTTTACCCCACCTGCACCGACAGCATACTCAAACTCCCCATCTCAATGCCGTCGACCGGGGTTGTAATAACCTCTTGACCGTCCCATGCGCCTAATACATACAGCAATGGCAAGAAGTGTTCCGGCGTCGGGTTAGAGAGCGAACCGCCATCGTGCTCCAGATAGTTCACCAAAGGGTGCCGTTCGACCGGCCCTTGCCAGGCCAGGTTGTCTTTTACATAGTCATTAAAGGCTGTTGCCCAGGGGTACGGCGTATTTTCACCGTGCCAGCGTACCGTACGCAGATTGTGTACCACGTTGCCACTGGCTATCAGCATGATGCCCTCATCACGAAGCGAAGCCAGCTTACGCCCCATCTCCATGTGCCAGGCAGCTGGTTTGGTGCTGTCGATACTCAGTTGTACCATCGGAATATCGGCATCCGGATACATTTTGATCAACACCCCCCATGAGCCATGGTCAAAGCCCCAGGCTTCTTTGTCCAGCGCAACCGGAACAGGGGCAAGCAGATCAACCAGCCGCTGCGCCAGCTCAGGGGAGCCCGGCGCAGGATAATGCGTGTCATACAGCGCCTGCGGAAAGCCGCCAAAATCATGAATCGTTTTTGGCGTTTCCATGGCCGTCACGCCGGTACCCCGGGTAAACCAGTGCGCAGAGACCACCACAATTGCCTTCGGACGCGGTAACGTCTCACCCAACTGACGCCAGGCGCGGGTATAGACGTTATCTTCCAGGACGTTCATTGGGCTGCCATGGCCTAAAAACAGTGCTGGCATACGAGAAGAAGACATGGTGATATCCTTAGAGGAGGTGTCAATGTGATAGGCCTACATTACGCGCATTCAGGTGAAGATGAACGCAGATAACCGTGAAGATCATCATCAGGAAATTTGAATGCCAGATATCGCTTAAGGAGAATGCATGTCAGTACCGTTGATTTTGACCATACTTGCGGGCGCCGCAACCTTTATCGGTGCGTTCCTCGGGGTACTCGGGCAAAAACCCTCTAATCGCCTGCTGGCCTTCTCGCTGGGTTTCGCCGCCGGGATCATGCTGCTTATCTCGCTGATGGAGATGCTGCCCGCCGCGCTTCACACCGAAGGGATGTCGCCTGTTCTGGGCTATGGCATGTTTATCATTGGCCTGCTGGGTTATTTTGCACTCGACCGTATTCTTCCTCACGCGCACCCGCAGGATTTAATGCAAAAAAGCGTTACCCCCATTCCGGGAAATATCAAACGCACGGCCATTCTGCTGACGCTGGGTATCAGCCTGCATAACTTTCCGGAAGGTATCGCCACCTATGTCACGGCCAGCAGCAACCTGGAAATAGGTTTTGGTGTGGCGCTGGCCGTGGCTTTGCACAATATTCCTGAAGGACTTGCCGTTGCCGGGCCCGTTTATGCCGCCACGGGTTCAAAACGTACAGCTGTCTTTTGGGCAGGTATCTCCGGCATGGCTGAAATTCTCGGCGGCGTGCTGGCGTGGCTGATCCTCGGTAGCCTCGTATCCCCGGTTGTAATGGCTGCAATTATGGCTGCCGTGGCCGGGATTATGGTCGCGCTCTCTGTCGATGAGCTGATGCCGCTGGCAAAAGAGATCGATCCCAACAATAACCCAAGCTACGGCGTGCTGTGTGGAATGTCAGTGATGGGGATGAGCCTGGTTCTGCTGCAAACGGCAGGTATTGGCTAAGAATTAATGCCTCCGTTTTTATACGGAGGCTTTATATTATTCAAAAAAACAATCCTATATATTTTACATATAATAACCCACAAAATATAAATCTATTAAAACCCCGAAAAAAGAAGCCTCTTCAGATAGCCTAAAAATATTAATTAAAACCATCTAAAAATATATTTAAGTCACGTTAATCGCGTCTCCCCGCCCCAATCCGTATACTTTGCGAGTATTCTGAAATTAATATTCACATTACGAATCAATCTGAAAAAGGATATTTTCATGTATATGGGTAAAAAATTGCTGTTAGCGGCAGCTATGGCTGCCATTGTATCGGGTTCTGCGTTTGCTGATGATCAAGGCTCAGGCAAAATCAAATTCAAAGGCGTGGTTATTGACGCACCATGCAGCATCGCTCCAGACAGCGTTGATAAAGAAGTCGACCTGGGTGAAGTGACTACGGCCGTTATCAACGCCAACAAAAAATCCACGCCGGTTCCGGTCGATATCAATCTGGAAAACTGCCAGCTTGACGATCCGGCAGACGAAACCGACACGCCAATTACTAAAGTGGAAGTGACCTTTACCAGCGCAGCGACAGATGCGACGGATACCAGCCTGATGAGCAACACCTTTGCAAACGGTGCGCAGAACGTGGGCGTCCGTCTGCTGGATAACGCGGAAGGCAACATCACGCTTGGTCAGCCAAACGTGCTTGATCTGCTGGCGGGTTCAACCACCCAGACGCTGCATTTCAAAGCGGTTATGGAAGTCCCAACAGGTAAAACTGCGACGGCAGGCCAGGTTGAAGCCACGGCTAACTACGTCCTGATGTACAAATAATTCCGTTACGTCACGGTATCAGCCGACTGGCAATCCATGCCGGTCGGCACTCTTTATTTATTCGAGTAACAGGATGATGACATACAAAGTACAATGGATAATCATCATTGCGTCCCTGTTAATGACGATAGTTGCCTCTGCCACTGAATTTAATATAAACGCCATCGATAAAGATCAGCGCGGCAGCGTCGATTTATCACGTTTTAAAGATCAAATATCGGTTACGCCGGGAAGCTATTTCGTTACGGTTTCAGTTAATGATATTCCGCTGGCAAATGGCTGGCAGCTTCGCTGGCGAGAAATAAATAACGCAGTTCAGGTCTGTATTCCCCCCGCGCTGGCCGATACATTCGCATTGCAGGATGACGTTCGTCACGCTTTGCCGGAAAAAGAGGGATGCGTTGATTTCGCCACCAGACCAGACATCAAATTTATTTTTGAGCAAGGCAGCCAGACCCTGAAAGTAACGATCCCCCAGGCGTGGCTGCAATACCGTGCGGTTGACTGGATGCCGCCATCCACCTGGGACAACGGCGTGCCAGGCGTACTGCTGGATTACAATCTTTTTGCCAGCCATTATCAGCCCAATAGCAGCGGCAGCAATGACAACGCCAATACCTATGGTACCGCCGGTGCGAACATGGCCGCGTGGCGTCTGCGAAGCGATTACCAGTACACGCGAAGCGATACTGAAGCAGGCTCAGAGCAGGATGGCCGTTTTTCACGCGTGTATATGTTCCGCCCTCTGCCCTCGATCGGTGCGAAACTGACGCTGGGTGAAACGGATTTCCAGTCCTCCATTTTTGACGCCTTCACCTACACCGGCGCATCGCTAATCAGCGATGAACGTATGCTGCCATGGTCGCTGCGCGGCTATGCCCCACAGATTACCGGAATAGCACAAACCAACGCCACCGTGGCCGTAAGCCTTGCCGATCGCGTGATTTACCAGAGTAAAGTGCCACCAGGACCCTTTGTTATTCAGGATCTTAACCAGTCGGTTCAGGGCACGCTGGACGTCAAAGTCACGGAAGAAGACGGACGCGTCAACACCTTCCAGGTCTCGGCTGAATCCGTGCCGTTTTTAACGCGCAAGGGCCAGGTGCGCTATAAGCTCGCGGCGGGTAAAGCGCGCCAGGGCGCCTCCCATGATGTTGAAGATAATGCCTTCATGAGCGGCGAATTTTCCTGGGGCATGCTGTCGCACACCTCTCTGTATGGCGGCACGCTGGCCGATGGCGACCGTTATCGTTCCGTCGCTGCCGGGATCGGCCAGAATATGGCCTGGCTGGGGGCGCTCTCTTTTGACGTCACGCAGGCTACCAGCCAGCTGCCACACCAGCGCAGCCAGACGGGTTACAGCTATCGCATTAACTACAGCAAGCGTTTCGATACCACCGGCAGTCAGCTTACGCTCGCCAGCTACCGCTACTCAGACCCACAGTTTTTGAGCTACGCCCGCTACCTGGATTATGACAACGGTGACCGCCAGTCGGAAAAACAAACCCTGAGCGTGACGGCAAGCCAGTACATTTCAGCGTTATCCCTTAACCTGTACGTCAATATGCTGCGTCAGACATGGTGGAATGATTCACCCTCCACGACCGGCAGCATCACGGCGGGCTACAACTTTGATATAGGTCGCTGGAAGAACCTTGGCGTAACCCTGTCCTGGAGTAAAACGCATTACGAGGAGGAAGACGAAAATGACGATACTCAGTTTTATCTCTCGCTCAGCGTACCGCTCGATCCCGATCATCGACTTAACTATGACCTGCGTAACAGCGACACGCTGAGCCATAACGTGTCGTGGTATGACACGTCGGATCGCAATAATACCTGGGGCGTTTCCGCAGGTACGGAGAGCGGGAAGCCAGATTCCGGCGCGCAGGTCAGCGGGAATTATCAGCATTATTCTGCGTACGGCGATCTCAATCTCTCCGGCAGCTATAAAGCTAACGAATATAACTCCCTCAGCGCGAGCTGGAGCGGTTCCTTCACCTCAACGGCGAAAGGCGCCGCGCTGCACCGGCGCAGTTACGGTAATGAACCCCGCGTAATGGTCAGCACCGACGGGGTAGGCCATATCCCGCTGAACATGTCGCGCGATGAAACTAACCGTTTTGGCATCGGCGTTTTACCGTCATTCTCCAGCTATTCCCCCTCTAGCGTGCAGGTCAATATGAACAACCTTCCGGATGGCGTAGACGTGGACAACCGCGTCGTGACCTCAACCTGGACTGAGGGGGCCATTGGTTATCGTCAGATTGCCACGCGCGCAGGTCAGGACGTAACAGGCGTTTTGCGGATGTCGTCAGGAACACCACCACTCGGGGCGATTGTTCGCCTGGATGAAAGCAATTTACAGGTTGGGATGGTGGCCGATGAAGGCCGCGTCTGGCTCGGCGCCGTTGAGCCAGAACAGCAGTTTCGCGTGACATGGGGCGACAACCAACAGTGTCGCTTCTCGTTACCTTCTCACTTAGAAAACAGTATGCAGTTGATACTGCCGTGCCAGTAAGAAATCATCATGAAATTAACGCCGATTAAAAGCCTGTGCCTGATGCTGATCAGCACAACATTTACCGCCCACGCGGCCATTAACCTGGACCGCACGCGCATTGTTTTTCCAGAAAGCGACAAGGCCAGCAGCCTGAAAGTGGACAATCAGAGCAAGGCGCTGCCTTATCTGGCGCTCTCCTGGATTGAAGATGAAAAGGGGCAAAAAGAAGATGTGCACTTTATGGCGCTTCCCCCATTCAACGTATCGAAGCGGACGCCTCGTCGCAGGTAAGAATTGTTAAACAAGCCGCTACCCGCCAGTTGCCAAAAGACAGGGAATCGCTGTTTTATTTCAACCTGCGTGAAGTACCGCCTAAAAGCACCAGCGCCAGCGAGGAGCGCAGCGTGATGCAGGTTGCCATGCAGAGCCGAATTAAGCTCTTCTGGCGTCCGGAAGCGATTCGCAAAAAATCTGGCGAACTGACTGAAATGCGTATGGAAATTACCGCCAACGCGAAAGGGCTCACGGTCCACAACCCTACGCCGTACTACATCACGCTGGCGTGGCTGAGCAAAAATGCCAAAACCATGCTGCCGGGTTTTGACAGTCTGATGATTGCGCCTTTCGCCACGGCAACCGCCTCTACCGGCGATTACCACGGTAGTTATTACAGCATCGGCTACATCGACGATTACGGCGCACTGAAAAAAGTCGACGTACAGTGCACCGGAACGGTGCTATGTAAGCTTAACGAACGGAAAATCGATAAAGATGCGAAAGCTCACTAGTTTCCTGCTTACATTGCTGCTTACAACGCTGCCTTTGAAAGAAGCGCTGGCGCTCAACTGCTATCTGGGTGGATCTGGCGGCCCCGTCGAGGAGACAAAAACGATCTCCCCTTTTGCCATACCCAGCAACGCTCAGGTTGGCCAAAAAATATGGGAGTCTGATGACATTAAAATTCCGGTGACGTGTGACAATAACGTCACAAGCGGTTTCAAGCCGGAAGATGTTTTTGCCTGGGTAAACCCTTATCCTGCCGCAACCGATCCCTATTATGAACTGGGCGTCACCTATGAAGGCATAGATTACGATGCCACAGGCCAGCCCAACGGCGTGGATACCCGCCAGTGCCTGGACAACGATAACATCACCATTTACACCCCGGATCAAATCCGCCAGATGGGTTGGGAGAATCGCATCTGCTCTGGCAATCCGGATGATATCCACATTACGCGCACGTTCGTCGCCCGTTTACGACTTTTCGTGAGAATTAAGGCTATGCCGCCACATGGCTATGTCAGCTCGCTCAGCGATTACATCGTTGTGCAGTTTGACGGTAAGGGCGGCGTTAATCAGATGGCCGATGCGAAGAACCTTAAGTATCACATCAACGGACTGCAAAACATTACGGTGCTTGATTGCGGGGCGACGTTTACCATTTACCCTGAGAATCAGGAGATCGACTTTGGCACCTTCAGCGCGCGCGACATCGTGAATCAGCAGACGCGTTTGCGCACGTTTTCAATACGAACCACCAAAGTCCAGGATGCCCAGTGCTCGGATGGATTTAAGATGGACTCGTCGTTTTACACAACCGAAACGCTCAGCGCAGACGACACTGCGGTGCTGATAGGGAATGGGTTAAAACTGCGTATTCTTAACGGAACGGCCCCTTACACCTTCAACCAGTACAAAGAGTACGCCGATTTTACGGGCGATAAGATGAATGTTGAGCAAAACTACACAGCTGAACTTTCACGGGAAGAAGGAAAAGCGATTCAGTCCGGGCCGTTCGAAACCGTGGTACTGTTCAAAATTAACTACCACTAGAAACAAAAAAACCGGGTTTCCCCGGCTTTTTTACATCAGCATGTTCAGCTGGCTTTGCGCTCGTGCGCGCGGCGGTACTCTACCAGATCTTCAATCGTCACCACTGGCATATTGTGCAGACGCGCAAAGGTGATGCACTCCGGCGCACGCGCCATGGTGCCATCATCGTTGGTCAGTTCGCACAGCACGCCTGCGGGTTTGAAGCCAGCCAGCGTCACCAGATCGATGGTCGCTTCGGTATGACCACCACGGGTCAGCACGCCGCCCGGCTGCGCGCGCAGCGGGAAGACGTGACCAGGACGGTGCAGATCGGAAGGTTTCGCACCATCAGCAATCGCTGCACGCACGGTGGTCAGACGGTCAGCCGCCGACACACCGGTGGTTACGCCATGCGCCGCTTCAATGGTCACAGTGAAGCCAGTACCAAAGGCGCTGGTGTTGTTTTCAACCATCATCGGCAGATCAAGCTGCTGGCGACGGTCTTCGGTGATGCACAGGCATACGATGCCGCTACCGTGACGGATGGTCAGCGCCATCTGCTCAACGGTCATGTTCTCGGCGGCAAAAATCATGTCGCCTTCGTTTTCACGGTTTTCATCGTCAAGCACCATCACACCGCGGCCTTCGCGCAGGGCATCCAGTGCATGTTCAACACGTTGAGTTGAAGTGCCAAAAGAGGAAAGTAGCGTCTGATTCATGGTAAAAAAACCTCATTAACTTTATGGTTACCAGAATCAGGGCAGTCTTAGGAGCGCCGTACAAGCGGCAAAAAAATAACGTGAGCGGGCTTTGCCCGACTGGATCGTTACTCTCTCCCATCCGGACTCTAACCGTCGGCCCCGGAATTACACCGGATCTGCTGACCTTTGAGAATTCACCCAAAGCGCTCGCGGGCTTTCAGCGTTAAGCTGATTTACCGCCGGTGGGGAATTTCGCCCCGCCCTGAGAATAAGCGAGATAACTATAACGCTATTGATTACCCTGGGCAATGCATAAGCTTCAAACAATTTTGTTTAACCCGCGGCATGACACGCTACAATAGGCACTAACACCTTTTCATCAAGGGAAACGACAATGATTGACCCAAAGAAAATTGAGCAGATCGCGCGTCAGGTTCATGAGTCCATGCCGAAAGGTATTCGTGAGTTTGGTGATGACGTTGAGAAGAAAATCCGCCAGACGTTGCAGGCACAGTTGGTTCGCCTTGATTTAGTCAGCCGCGAAGAGTTTGACGTGCAGACGCAGGTGCTGCTGCGCACCCGCGAGAAGCTGGCGCTGCTGGAACAACGTTTGACCGAGCTGGAAAACCGCAATGCGCCGGAAGAAGTGAAGCCAGCGCCAGCTATTCCACCGGTGGATGACCAGGCATAAGTGCGGCCTGATGCCCTCACCCCAGCCCTCTCCCACAGGGAGAGGGTGAAAAACGAACGGGCCAACAGGCCCGTTTTTTACTGACTGTCTTTCTGGATCTTCTTAATGATGTTGGTGGTTGAACACCCGTCCTCAAAGTTGAGCACCATTACTTCACCACCATTCGCCCAGACCTCTTCGCTACCTGCGATTTGCTCTGGTTTGTAATCACCGCCCTTCACCAGCAGGTCAGGCAAAATTCCGGCAATCAGGCGCTGCGGGGTGTCTTCTTCAAATGAGACCACCCAGTCCACCGCTTCCAGCGCGCCGAGCACTATCATGCGCTGCTCCAGCGGGTTAACCGGACGCGTTTCACCCTTCAGACGTTTGGTTGAGGCATCGCTGTTGACCGCCACAATCAGGCGGTCGCCCAGCTTGCGCGCATTCGCCAGATACGACACGTGGCCCGCATGCAGGATGTCGAACACGCCGTTCGTCATCACCACTTTTTCACCGCGTTTGCGCGCGGCGGCAACGGCCACTTTCAGCTCGTCTTCGGTCATGACGCCAAAGCCGGTATCCGCACGCCCACGCACCGCGTTTTCCAGCTCAATTGGCGAAACGGTGGAGGTCCCGAGTTTACCGACGACCACGCCCGCCGCGGCGTTCGCGAAGTAGCATGCTTCTTCCAGGGAGTTACCCGCCGCCAGCGTCGCCGCCAGCACGCCAATCACCGTATCACCGGCACCGGTCACGTCGTACACTTCCTGCGCCTGGGTTGGCATATGCAGCGGCGCCTTGCCCGGTTGCAGCAGCGTCATGCCCTGCTCGGAACGGGTCACCAGCAGCGCAGACAGCTCGAAATCAGCGATGATTTTCATGCCGCGCTCAACCAGCTCTTCTTCAGTTTTGCACTTGCCCGCCACCGCTTCGAATTCAGAGAGGTTTGGCGTCAGCAGGGTTGCGCCGCGATAGCGCTCAAAATCGGTGCCTTTCGGGTCGATCAGCACCGGTACGCTGGCCTTACGCGCCAGCTGGATCATGGTCTGCACGCTCGCCAGCGCGCCTTTCGCGTAGTCGGACAGCACCAGCGCGCCAATATTGCCCAACGCCTGGTTAATGCGCTCGTGCAGCGGCTCGGGATCAACGCCTTCGAACCCTTCTTCAAAGTCGAGGCGGATTAGCTGCTGGTTACGCGACAGCACGCGAAGCTTGGTGATGGTTGGGTGGGTCGGAACAGAAACGAAGTCACACTTCACATTCACGTCCGCCAGCGACTTGCTCAGCGCACGCGCCGCATCGTCAATGCCGGTCAGGCCAACCAGACGCGAATGTGCGCCCAGAGAGGCTATGTTCATCGCCACGTTTGCCGCGCCACCGGGACGCTCTTCAATGGTGTCGACCTTTACCACCGGTACCGGTGCTTCCGGAGAGATGCGGCTGGTCGGCCCATACCAGTAGCGATCCAGCATCACATCACCGACTACCATAACTCCAGCACGTTCAAACTCTGGCAGTGTTACTTTCATTCCTGACTCCAGAAAGATTCACAATTTGCGCGCGATAATATCACACTTGTTTTGTTACGCACGGTTCCACTAGCCACTTCTGCCAGCTTGTAGTCACCTGCGCGCGTTCGTCGGCGAAACAGTCCAGCGCCACATGGCCCGGCTGTTCCTGTAATGCCAGATGGTGCAACTCATCACGCAGTGTGGTGTAGGCGCGGGTTAAGGCCTGCGCCTCCTGCTCATCCATAATGTCGTTCTGCGCCAGCAGTTCCAGTATGCGCACGTTATCCGACCAGCGGGTCAGCTTCGGTTTATCGTGCGCGTGCAGCAGCACCAGGTACTGAGTGATAAACTCAATATCGGTAATCCCGCCTTCATCGGCTTTGATATCAAAGCGATCGCGATGTTTGTTGCCAAGGTGCGCGCGCATCTTCTCCCGCATTTCCCGCACTTCGGTTTGCAGCGTACTGCCCTCGCGCGGGGTCGTCATGACCGCCTTGCGGATCGCATCGAACTGCGTTTTGAGCTGCGGATCGCCATACACCACGCGGGCGCGCACCAGCGCCTGATGCTCCCACGTCCAGGCTTCGTTCTTCTGATAGTCGGCGAAAGCCTCCGTCGAGGTGACCAGCATGCCTGCCGCGCCGGACGGGCGCAGACGCGCATCCACTTCATACAGAATGCCGGATGAGGTGCGGGTGCTGAACAGGTGCATAATGCGCTGGGCCAGACGCAGGTAGAACTGCCGTCCGTCAATCTCACGTTCGCCGTCGGTCATGACGTCTGCCGGACAGTCGTGGAGGAAAATCAGATCCAGATCGGAGCTGTAGCCCAGTTCCCAGCCGCCCAGCTTGCCGTACCCCACCACCGCAAAACCGCGGCCTTCACGGTCAGCAAGGTGCTTCGGCTGGCCGTAGCGGGCTACCATCTGCACCCACGCCTGATGGACAACCGCGTCGATGATCGCTTCCGCCAGCCAGGTTAAGTGATCGCTCACTTTCATTACCGGCAGGGTACCGGCGATATCTGCCGCCGCCACGCGCAGCATCTGTGCCTGCTTAAACTGACGCAGCGCCTCAAGCTGTTGCTCTTCGTCCTCTTCAGGTACGCGCAGCAGATACTGACGCAGCTCGTCGCGGTAGGCATCCGTCGCCGTCGGCTGATAGAGGGTATTCGGGTCGAGCAGTTCGTCCAGCAGCAGCGGATAACGCGCCAGCTTGTTCGCCACCATCGGCGAGGCGGCGCAGAGGGAAATCAGGTGCTTCAGCGCGCCGGGAAACTCGCTTAACAGCTCAAGGTAAGTGGTACGCGTGACGATCCCGCTCAGCAGCGGCATCATGCGCGACAGCGGCACCGGCGCATCGTCGCGGGAGCAGACATCGCTCAGCAGATGCGGCATCAGATGATCCAGCACCTGACGACCGCGTGGGCCGATAGCGCGTTTGTTCAGTTCGAGGCGGAAATCGGCAATCAGCGCCACCACGCGATGGCGGGCATCGTCGCTTAAGTGCGCCAGCACCGGCGTGGTGTCATCTTCCTGGAGCGCGTCCTGCCACAGTTCGCGCCAGTGCTCGGAGAGCGCATCGTCCTGCGATTCAGTTTCGTCGTCGCCGATCAGATCGTTAAAGATGCGGCGCACGCCCGCCATATGCGCTTCCAGCCGTTGCGTCAGCGCCGCCCAGTCATCCACCCGCATCCCCCAGGCCAGACGCGCCCGGTTCAGCTCATCGCCCGGCAACGTCTGGGTCTGTTCGTCGCTGATACTTTGCAGCAAATTTTCCAGACGACGCAGGAAGAGATAAGAGTCACGCAGCGTTTGCGCGTCGCCTTCCGGCAGCAGATGCAGCTGATCGATAGCGCTTAGCGTCGGCAGCAGCGAGCGGGATTGCAGAGAAGGTTCACGCCCGCCGCGTATCAGCTGGAAGACCTGGACGATAAATTCGATCTCACGAATACCGCCAGCACCGAGCTTGATGTTGTCTTTCAGGCCACGGCGACGCACCTCGCGGGCAATCATCCCTTTCATATTTCGCAGGGACTGGATAACGCTGAAGTCGATGTAGCGGCGGAACACGAACGGGCGCAGCATGGCGCGCAGCTCGTTGGCGTAGGCATCGTCGCTGTCGCCCATGATCCGCGCTTTGACCATCGCGTAACGCTCCCAGTCGCGACCCTGCTCCTGGTAGTAATCTTCCAGCGCGGCAAAGCTCAGCACCAGTGGCCCGCTGTCGCCAAACGGACGCAGGCGCATGTCCACGCGGTAAACAAAACCATCCTGCGTGGGCTGATCCAGCGCCTTAATCAGCCGCTGCCCCAGACGAGTAAAGAACTGGGCATTGTCCAGCTCGCGACGGCCGCCGCGCGTGGAGCCGTTCTCGGGCCAGGCAAAAATCAGATCGATGTCTGAGGAGAAGTTCAGCTCGCAGCCGCCCAGCTTGCCCATCCCCAGGATCAACAGTGGCTGAGGAACCCCTTCCTCGCTGCACGGCGTGCCCCACTCTTTACAGCAGGCGGCGTAGAGCCAGTCCCGCGCGGCGACAATCAGCGTCTGCGCCAGCTCGCTCAACTGCTGCAAGGTGCTCTCTTCACTCACCAGCTCCAGCGCCTGCGCCCAGGCAATGCGTACCATCACCCGGCGGCGGAACTGACGCAGAACGCGCATCAGCGTGGCTTCGTCTGCCACCTCTGCCAGCGCGGTTTGCAGCCAGCCAGCATAATGCCGCCACTCGTCAGCCTGCGGCGGCGCGCTTTCCAGCTCTGCCAGCCAGTCCGGGTTAGCGCTGACGCTCTCCTGTACAAAATCACTGAACGTGAGCACGCTTTTCGCCTGCTCGCTTAACGACGACGCGGGTAACGACTCAGGCAGCCGTTCACAAACGGTCTGCCAGTGCTGCTGTAACTGCGAAGAAAGCGGCATATCAGGGGTTCCTTGCCAGAATTAACGTTTTCCGCTGTGCAGCCAGTACGGATCCTGCGAAATGGCCTCGTTGCGGAAATGCTCGATCTCAATCTGCTGACGGGTCTCGATGGCATGCTTAAGCCCCTGCCAGTTCTCCAGCCAGGCCTGCGCCTTCACGCCCTCATACGCACCCGACAGCAGCAACATGCTGTCGATGTTACGCGCCAGGCGGGGAAGCTGATCGCCATACTGGTCACCCAGCGGATGCGCAAAGGTGGTTCTCAGTTCGGCCGCGTGACGGGAGAGGTGGATATCCGCAAAACGTTTGAAGTTTTCCGCAATTTTGGCCTGCCCTTTCGCATCGAGGAAGGTGCGCCAGCCGCGCGTCACCAGAAACTCGGTCAGCGCCAGTTTCGCGCTGGCGTTTTGCGGGCTGTAGATCGCCGTTTGTGCCGACACGTCGGAAAGCATCAGCGTTTCGGTTTGAGTGAGCAAATCACGTAAGTGAGTGCTGGCTTTACGCGGTACAATGCCGCCAAAGAGCGTCAGGGTATGACGTACCAGCCCCATAGCGGCCAGCACCTGTTTTTTGGCATTTTTCACGTTACGCGCCCACAGCTCCTCGTGGTACTGCCACTGAGAGAGTGCCAGCTCCAGCGCCGCTTCCATCCCCTGCTCAACGGAGGCTTTCGGCACAACGCGCAGAATCGGGGTTTCTCGCAGCACGCGCGGCGCATTCCCGGCGGCCAGGTGATAGCCGCGTGCCGCTTTACTCAGGCTGCCCTGACGCAGTCCAGGCTGGTTCACCAGCTTGCGCGCCAGCTTCAGCACATCGCTCGCGTCGCCATCAAGCAGTTCGAGTTCCAATTCGCAGATCGGCTCCTGCTCTTCACCAGCCTTAATTTCACCCCGATCAAACGCGATCTCAATGCGGCTCTTGCCTTCCGTCACCAGCCATTTCTCGCGCCAGAAATCGGTGCTGAACAGCGGTTGCGCCTCTGCCGACAGCGTTGCGGGCAGCGTTCCTTCCGGCCACACTTCCGCCGGAAAACGATCCAGCTCAAGTTCTGGCTTACTGATGTCGATATTGTATTCCGGACGCTGGTGTAAACCGCCCACCACGCGACCGGCGATTTTCATCGTCATCTCGTAGCGCCCGTTCGCACCCCGGATGCGCAGGCCCATATCATGGTTGCGCAGCCAGTTGTCCGGCGTTTCGTAATAGATGTTGAGCAGCTGTACGGGTTCATGGTGCTCGCCGGACAGCGTATTCAGATGCTGGCGGAGCGCGTCAGCGCTGTCTTTTTCGACGATAAACTTTAATTCGATCTCTTGTGCCATAGCCTTGTACTTTTGCGTGCGTCACAGACGCGTCGATGAAGGCGAACTTCCTCGCCATTTGTTTGTCAGTACATAGTATTTTGCGCCAAATTGCCACGCAATGAGCAATTTGACGGGCGTAAAAGTTTAAAGCGGTGGAAATCATGACACAGATGATTCCGATTGATGATGAATCCTTTGCGTAGCGACACTGATACCACTACTATCGTTCCACTTTTTATGAAAATAACGACTGATATGCTTAAATTACGCCTGATTGGACTTACTTTACTCGCTTTTAGCGCCGCAACCGCGGTCCACGCTGAAGAGAAACGTTACGTTTCTGATGAACTGAATACCTGGGTACGCAGCGGCCCTGGAGACAATTATCGCCTCGTGGGTACGGTAAATGCCGGCGAGGAAGTGACTCTGCTGCAAACCAATGCAGACACCAATTACGGTCAGGTTCGTGACAGCTCTGGCCGCACCTCATGGATCCCGCTGAAAGAGCTGAGCACGGTGCCAAGCCTGCGCACCCGCGTGCCGGATCTGGAAAATCAGGTGAAAACCCTGACTGACAAGCTGAACAACATCGACGGCACCTGGAACCAGCGCACCGCAGAGATGCAGCAGAAAGTGGCGCAAAGCGACAGCGTGATCGCCGGTCTGAAAGATGAAAATCAGAAGCTGAAAAATGAGCTGATCGTCGCGCAGAAGAAAGTGAACGCCGCGAATCTACAGCTGGATGACAAACAACGCACCATCATCATGCAGTGGTTTATGTATGGCGGCGGGGTGCTGGGCGTCGGTCTGGTGCTGGGTCTGGTGCTTCCTCACCTTATCCCAAGCCGTAAACGTAAAGACCGCTGGATGAACTAACTCGTCTTCTCTGCCACACTTACGTATCATCTTGCGAAAAGAGAAAACGGGAGTGTTGGCGTGAAGAGTTATCTGGTCGGTGGTGCGGTACGTGATGCGTTATTAGGTCTGCCGGTCAAAGATAAAGACTGGGTCGTGGTCGGTGCCACGCCCGAAGCGATGATTGACGCGGGCTACCAGCAGGTAGGCCGCGATTTTCCTGTGTTCCTCCATCCGAAAAGCCGGGAAGAGTACGCCCTGGCGCGAACCGAACGGAAATCCGGTTCCGGTTATACCGGCTTCACCTGCTATGCCGCGCCGGATGTGACGCTGGAGCAGGACTTACTGCGCCGCGATCTCACCATTAATGCCCTGGCGCAGGACGAAAACGGCCATATTATCGACGTCTACGGCGGCCAGAACGATCTGCGCGACCGTCTTTTACGCCATATTTCCCCCGCCTTTTCTGAAGATCCGTTACGCGTACTGCGCGTGGCGCGTTTTGCCGCCCGTTATGCCCATCTCAGCTTCCGCATCGCCGACGAGACGATGGCGCTGATGACGGCCATGACCGACGCGGGCGAGCTGGAACACCTGACGCCAGAACGCGTCTGGAAAGAGACCGAAAACGCCCTGACTACCCGTAATCCGCAGATCTTTTTCCAGGTTCTGCGCGACTGCGGGGCGCTGAAAGTGCTGTTCCCGGAAATAGATGCGCTGTTTGGCGTGCCCGCCCCGGCGAAATGGCACCCGGAAATTGATACCGGCATTCACACCCTGATGACGCTGAGCATGGCCGCTATGCTCAGTCCTGAAGTGGACGTGCGCTTTTCCACTCTCTGCCATGACCTCGGCAAAGGGTTAACGCCAAAGGAATTGTGGCCACGCCATCACGGGCACGGTCCGGCTGGCGTAAAGCTGGTTGAAGGGATTTGCCAGCGCCTGCGCGTGCCGAATGACATTCGCGATCTGGCAAAGCTGGTCGCCGAGTTCCACGACCTGATCCACACCTTCCCGATCCTGAAACCCGCCACCATCGTCAGGCTGTTCGATAACATCGACGCCTGGCGCAAGCCGCAGCGCGTGGAGCAAATTGCGCTGACCAGCGAAGCCGACGTGCGCGGCCGCACCGGGTTTGAAGCGTCCGATTATCCGCAGGGTCGTTTGCTGCGTGAGGCGTGGGACGTAGCGAAAGCGGTGCCAACGAAAGAGGTGGTGGAGGCAGGGTTTAAAGGCCCGGAGATCCGCGAAGAGCTGACGAAGCGGCGGATTGATGCGGTTGCGGCGTGGAAGGAAAAACGTTGCCCTCAGCCGAAAGACTGAGGGCGGTCGGTCATCAGAAGAAGACCACGTACACGGCAGCCGCGACGATAAAGCGGTAGATCGCGAACGGAATAAACGAAATACGCTTAATCAGTTGCAGGAAGGTTTTGATGGCGATCAGCGCCACAATGAAGGCGGTGATAAAGCCCACGGCGAACATCGGAATGTCACCCACGGTCAGGAAGCCGATGCTTTTGTAGAGATCCAGCGCGGTGGCGCCCATCATCATCGGCACCGCCAGCAGGAACGAGAACTCAGACGCCGCGTAACGGCTCACGCCCATCAGCATCCCGCCGGAAATGGTTGCCCCTGAACGGGAGAAGCCCGGCCACAGCGCCAGACACTGGAAGCAGCCAATCATAAACGCCTGACGATACGTCATATCGTCCAGACCTTCCGCACGCGGGGTTTTTGGCTTCAGCACTTCGGCGGCAATCAGCAGGAAGCCGCCGACAACCAGCGCGTACATCACGTTAATCGGGTTGAAGAGCGATTTAATGGTGTCGTGGAACACCAGCCCCAGCACCACTGCCGGGATCATCCCGAGCAGAATATGAATCAGCGTCAGACGCCCCTTGCCCTCTCCTTCACGCTGCGGCAAACGCCCGAAGTGGATGCCGATCAGACCAAACAGACGACGCCAGAACATCACAACCACCGCCAGGATAGAGCCCAGCTGAATCACCACCTCAAACGTCTTTGCGGTATCGCCTTCAAAGCCCAACAGATGGCCAACGATAATCATATGGCCCGTACTGGACACCGGCAAAAACTCCGTCAATCCTTCGACCACACCCAGTATTGCCGCCACCAGCAGCGAGTGCATATCGCTCATCTATAAACCCCTAAAAAGATATAAAAAAACGGTCGCCACAACGGCTACCGTGAAACATACAGCTCTAAGACCGATATAACCTAAAATGGTTTAGCTATTATGACGTTAAATCTTTCCTTTCAGATTTGTGCCACGCTCGATAATCACGCCCACGTTGGCGGCGCGCGCCACCGCGCCCGGCTTGCTTAGCTTAATGCGCACCCACGGGGAGTTAAATTTGCTCAGCAGCAGGTCCGCCACCTCTTCCGCCACGCGTTCTACCAGCGCAAATCGTTGCCCTTCCACATGGCCGATGACCGTTTCACTGATGTCGGCGTAGCTCAGACAATCATTCACATCATCGCTTTTCGCTGACTTGCGGTTATCCCAGCCCATTTCGATATCGAACACCAGTTTCTGCTCGATGGTCTGTTCCCAGTCGTAAACACCAATTGTGGTGATTACCGAAAGTTGCTCTATAAATACAATATCCATCACGACCTGCCTGCTTTTTGGCTAAACCGGATACCACTTCCGGCGAATTATGCGTATTATCCACAGATGCTGAGAATACAGATACTTTTTCAAAACGGAACAGCGTTATGAGTGCAATCGCGCCTGGAATGATTATCCTCGCCTACCTTTGCGGCTCAATCTCCAGCGCCATTCTGGTCTGCCGCATCGCCGGGTTGCCTGACCCGCGTGAAAGTGGTTCCGGGAATCCGGGGGCGACCAATGTACTACGAATTGGCGGCAAGGGAGCAGCCGTAGCGGTTTTGATTTTTGACGTTCTGAAAGGAATGCTTCCCGTCTGGGGCGCGTATGCGCTCGGCGTCACACCCTTCTGGCTGGGGCTGATAGCCATCGCCGCCTGCGTCGGCCACATCTGGCCTGTTTTCTTTGGTTTTAAAGGCGGTAAAGGCGTGGCCACTGCGTTTGGCGCGATTGCGCCGATCGGCTGGGATCTCACCGGCGTGATGGCGGGCACCTGGCTGCTGACCATCCTGCTGAGCGGTTATTCGTCGCTGGGCGCCATCGTCAGCGCACTGATCGCCCCGTTCTATGTCTGGTGGTTTAAACCGCAGTTTACCTTCCCGGTGTCGATGCTCTCGTGTCTGATCCTGTTGCGCCATCACGACAACATTCAACGCCTGTGGCGTCGTCAGGAAACGAAGATCTGGACGAAGCTCAGACGTAAAAAGAAAGACGCTCAGTAAACCGTTCGTTATGCCTTATAACCAAATGTGATTTTTGTCACCTTCTGCCTGTGGTAACTGTTAGAGACACAACACAACCACACAAAAAGAAAATGGCAGAAATCACAGATTCAACTCCCCTTCCAGCGGCAGCAAACACCCCGGATGGCGACATCAGGTGGGTACGCAGCGCATCGGACGTTTCACGTCTCGTTAATGACGGCTCTCAGGGCCGGGCCAATGCCCGCATCGTGGTCGGTATCGCGCTCGGGGGAATTTTTCTCGATGCCTACGATCTCGGCGCGCTGGCATTCGGCATCAAAGACATCACCCGCGAATTTAACCTGACGCCCGCCGGTACCGGCATGGTGGCTTCAGCCATTACGTTTGGCGCGATTGTCGGGGCGCTGCTCGGCGGCTATCTTACGGATAAAATCGGGCGCTACCGCGTCTTTATGGCCGACATGGTATTCTTTGTCGTTGCCGCTATCGCCTGTGCGCTGGCCCCGAACGAATATGTGCTGGCGGGCGCGCGCTTTGTGATGGGTCTTGGCGTTGGGATCGACCTTCCCGTCGCGATGGCGTTTCTCAGCGAGTTCGCCAGACTGAAAGGCCCGGGGAATAAAGCCTCCAGCGTCGCGATGTGGTGTCCCACCTGGTATGCGGCCATCAGCATCTCTTATCTTCTGGTGCTCTTCTTTTACGCCGTGCTGCCGGAAAGCCACAGCGACTGGCTCTGGCGTCTGATCCTTGGCTTTGGCGCGGTGCCCGCGCTGGTGATTATCGCCATCCGCAGCCGCTATATGAGCGAATCCCCGGTCTGGGCGGCGAATCAGGGCAATCTGAAGGAGGCGGCGTCCATCCTGCGGCAGTCATACAACATTAATGCCCACGTACCGCAGGATGCGCTCGACCAGCCCGCGCCTGTTGTGAACAAGGCAAAATGGTCGAACTACCTGAACCTGTTCCGCGGTATCTATCTGCGGCGTACCACGCTCGCCACGCTGCTGTCGGTCTTCTCCTCGTTCGCCTATAACGCCGTAGCCTTTGGCCTGCCGGTGATCATCTCCAGCTTCTTTGTGCAGTCGATGCTGACGACCATTCTGATCTCGCTGGCGCTTAATCTGCTGTTCGCGTTTGTCGGCGGGCTGCTGGCGGTGCGCTATGTTCCGCGCTTCGGCGCATGGCGGATGTCACTGGCGGGTTATGCGTGCCAGCTGGCGGCGCTGCTCGGCCTGGCGCTGATTGGCCGCCCTGACGGGTCCACGGAAGGCGTGGTCGCCGTCGCGATGCTGGCGCTGTTCCTGTTTGGCCAGGGTTTTGGTCCGGGTGCGCACACCATGACGTTTGCCTCTCTGAGCTACCCGACCTCGCTGCGCGGTGTGGGTGTGGGGCTTAACCAGACGCTGATGCGCAGCAGTTCAACGCTATCACTGTTTCTGTTCCCGCTGCTGGTCGCCTCGCTGGATACCGCCGTGTTCTGGGTGATTGCGCTGGCGCCGTTTATCGGCCTGGCCTCGCTGCTGGCGATCCGCTGGGAGCCGTCGGGGTATGATGTGGATGCAGAGGATTATCGCTAGCCTTTCTTGCCGGGTGGCGCTGCGCTTACCCGGCCTACATTACTGAAACCGGCTCACATGAGCCGGTTTTTTTATCCATAAGCGACTCATATGACAGCCTTCATTTCCGCCAGGGCATACTGAAACGTATCCCGATAGTGCGGAAGTGGAAGCACCATGTTAGCAACTCAGGTCACTGATAATTCATACAAAGGCTGGCAGGCCTCGCTTGCCCTCCAGTTTTGTCATACCCCTGAGAAAACCCTCCTCCATTCCGCGCGTCACACCGGGCCACTTACCGTTCAGCGTCCGTTTTATCCCGAAGGGGAAACCTGCCACCTTTACCTGCTGCACCCGCCAGGTGGAATTGTGGGCGGGGATACGCTGGATATTTCCGTGCGGCTCGACGCCAAAAGCCATGCCCTCATCACCATGCCCGGCGCCAGCAAGTTCTATCGCAGCAGCGGCCCGCTGGCCTGCCTCAGTCAGCATTTTTACCTCGACGAAGAGGCCACGCTGGAGTGGCTGCCGCAGGACACCATTATTTTCCCCGGCGCTAACGCCGCGCTGCGTTCCGTCTTTCACCTGCACGCCACCAGCACGCTGCTGGCGTGGGAGCTGTACTGTCTGGGCCGTCCGGTGATAAACGAAACCTTCAGCCAAGGCACGCTGGAGAGCCGCCTTGAGGTGTGGGTGGATGGCGAGCCGCGTCTGATTGAGCGACTGCATCTCAGCGGTGGCGATCTGACGCCCGTCGCGGACCATCCGTGGGTCGGCACGCTGCTGTTCTATCCGGCCCGGGAAGCACATCTCGACACGGTGCGCGAGCGGCTCGCCCCGCTGGAAAACTTTGGCGGGGCGACGCTCACCGACGATCTGCTGTCGGTGCGTTTTCTCTCGCACGACAACCTGATTTGTCAGCGGGTGATGCGCGATATCTGGCAGTCGCTTCGCCCGCTTTTAACCCCCAAAACCGCCTGTTCGCCGCGCATCTGGCAGACATAAAGAGAAACGCTATGGAACTGACTCCCAGAGAAAAAGACAAGCTGTTGCTGTTCACCGCCGCGCTGGTTGCCGAACGCCGCCTCGCGCGCGGGGTAAAGCTCAACTATCCGGAATCGGTCGCGCTGATCAGCGCCTTTATTATGGAAGGCGCGCGCGATGGCGAAACCGTCGCCTCGCTGATGGAAGCCGGCCGCCACGTCCTGACGCGCGATCAGGTGATGGAGGGCGTACCGGAGATGATCCCGGATATTCAGGTGGAAGCCACCTTCCCGGACGGATCCAAGCTCGTCACCGTCCACAACCCGATCGTGTAAGGAGCGCGTGATGATCCCAGGTGAATACCGGATCCAGTCCGGCAACATTGCTCTCAACGTCGGGCGCGAAACCCGAAGTGTGATAGTGGAAAACCACGGCGACAGGCCGATCCAGGTGGGATCGCACTATCACTTTTACGAGGTCAACCCGGCGCTGAAGTTCGATCGCGAGGCCACCCGAGGCTACCGGCTGAACATCCCGGCGGGCACCGCTGTGCGCTTCGAGCCCGGCCAGAAGCGGGAAGTGACGCTGGTGCAGGTGACGGGCGCACAGCGCATTTTCGGTTTTCGCGGCGAGATCATGGGCGAGGTGAAACATGGCTGAGATTTCACGCCAGGCGTATGCCGATATGTTCGGCCCCACGACCGGGGATAAAGTGCGGCTGGCCGACAGCGAACTGTGGATCGAAGTAGAAGACGATCTCACGATCTACGGAGAAGAGGTTAAATTCGGCGGCGGAAAAGTGATCCGCGACGGCATGGGACAGGGGCAGATGACCGCCGACGACTGCGTGGATCTGGTGCTCACCAACGCGCTGATCGTCGATCACTGGGGGATCGTGAAAGCGGATATCGGCGTAAAAAATGGGCGGATCTTCGCCGTCGGCAAAGCCGGAAACCCGGACATTCAGCCCGGCGTGACGATCCCGATTGGCGCAGCAACGGAAGTGATCGCCGCCGAAGGCAAGATTGTCACCGCTGGCGGGATCGACACCCATATCCACTGGATCTGTCCGCAGCAAGCGGAAGAGGCGCTGGTCTCTGGCGTCACCACCATGATCGGCGGCGGCACCGGGCCCGCGGCAGGTACAAACGCCACCACCTGCACGCCGGGGCCATGGTATATCGCCCGCATGTTGCAGGCTGCCGATACGCTGCCGGTGAATATTGGCCTGCTGGGCAAAGGGAACAGTTCAAACCCGGACGCGCTGCGCGAGCAGATCGCGGCAGGTGCCATCGGGCTTAAGATCCACGAAGACTGGGGTGCGACGCCTGCGGCCATCAACTGCTCGCTGGAGGTCGCTGAAGAGATGGATATCCAGGTGGCGCTGCACAGCGACACGCTGAACGAGTCCGGTTTTGTCGAAGATACGCTGGCCGCCATCGCCGGGCGCACCATCCACACCTTCCACACCGAAGGGGCGGGCGGCGGCCATGCGCCAGATATCATCACCGCCTGCGCGCACCCGAATATTCTGCCCTCCTCCACCAACCCGACGCTGCCCTACACGGTCAACACCATCGACGAGCACCTGGACATGCTGATGGTTTGCCATCACCTCGACCCGGATATCGCCGAGGACGTGGCGTTTGCCGAATCCCGCATTCGCCGGGAGACCATCGCCGCCGAAGACGTGCTGCACGATATCGGCGCGTTCTCACTCACCTCGTCAGATTCACAGGCAATGGGCCGCGTGGGGGAAGTGATTATCCGCACCTGGCAGGTCGCGCACCGCATGAAGGTTCAGCGCGGCGCGCTGCCGGAAGAGACCGGCGATAACGACAACTTCCGGGTGAAGCGCTATGTCGCCAAATACACCATTAACCCGGCGCTGACCCACGGCATCGCCCATGAAGTGGGCTCGATTGAGGCGGGCAAGCTGGCGGACCTGGTGGTCTGGTCCCCGGCGTTCTTCGGCGTCAAGCCCGCCACCATCGTCAAAGGTGGGATGATCGCCTGCGCACCGATGGGCGATATCAACGCCTCGATCCCCACGCCGCAGCCGGTGTATTACCGTCCGATGTTTGGCTCGCTGGGCGCCGCGCGCCACGCCACACGGCTGACGTTTATCTCGCAGGCCGCCAGTGCGAACGGCATCCCGCAGCAGCTCAACCTGCAGAGCGCCACCGCGGTGGTGAAAGGCTGCCGGACGGTGAAAAAGGCGGACATGATCCACAACGCTCTGCAACCGAACATCACCGTTGATTCGCAAACCTACGAGGTGCGCGTCGACGGCGAACTGATTACCAGCGAACCGGCTGACGTTCTGCCGATGGCACAACGCTATTTCCTGTTTTGAGGAGTGATGATGATTTATCTGACCCAACGCCTGGACCACGCACACCCGACTACCGCCAGCGTCACGCTGCCGATTGACGTGCGGGTGAAAAGCCGCGCCCGCGTGGCCCTGAACGACGGTCGCGAAGCCGGGCTGATGCTGCCGCGCGGTTTGCTGCTGCGCGGCGGCGATCTGCTGACCACCGACGACGGCAGCGAGGTGATCGAAGTGATCGCGGCCCCGGAGTCGGTTTCCGTGGTGCGCTGCGCCGATCCGTTCCTGCTCGCCCGCGCCTGTTACCACCTGGGCAACCGTCACGTGCCGCTGCAAATTATGCCCGGCGAGCTGCGCTACCACCACGACCACGTTCTTGACGACATGCTGCGTCATTTCGGGCTGGAGGTGACCTTCGCCAGCCTGCCCTTTGAACCAGAAGCGGGCGCTTACACCAGCGATGCCCACAGCCATGGCCACTCCCACTCTCATTCACATTAAGGACTCATCATGCGCAAGTATTTACCGCTGTTTCTGCTGGCATTTTCCGTTCCGGCGCTTGCCCATCCGGGCCACGGGACCGACAGCTTCCAGGCCGGATTTCTCCATCCGCTGACCGGGCTGGATCACCTGCTGATGCTGACGGGGGCTGGCGTGCTGTCCGCCCTGAGCGGCCGCAAGCTGCTGCTGCCGTTAGCAACGCTCGGCATGATGCTTGCTGGCGCCGTTGCGGGCAGCCTGCTCGGCGGTTTTAGCGGCATGGAGATGCTGATTATCGCCTCGCTGGCGGTCTGCGGCGTAATGATGTTTAAGACTGAAAATCGCCTGCTGCTGGCGGTGCCAGCCCTGGCGATGTTCCACGGCTGGGCGCACGGCGTGGAGATGTCCGGCCACAGCTTCTGGCTCTTCACCAGCGGGTTTATGTTCGCCAGCGCCACGGTGCTGTGCGCCAGTTTCGCCGCAGGCTTGCTGCTGCGCCGTCACGACGGCCTGCGTAAAACCTTCGGTGGCGGGCTGATCGTCTCTGCCCTGCTGGCGCTGATGAGCTGATGGAGCACGCCCGCCAGCGGCTGCGCCTGATACAGCTCTCCAGCAGTAGCCTGCCGGTCGGATCGTTTACCTGGTCGCAGGGGCTAGAGTGGGCCGTTGAGGCCGGGTGGGTCACGGACGCTGAGGCCTTCAGGCGCTGGCAGATCCAGCAGATGGAGCAGAGCTTTTTCTGCGTCGACCTGCCGCTGTTTATACGCCTTTATCGTGCCTGCGAGAAGCAGGACGTCGCGACAGCAAAACGCTGGACGGCATACCTGCTCGCCTGCCGGGAAACGCGCGAGCTGCGCGATGAAGAACGCAACCGTGGCGCGGCCTTTACGCGCCTGGTTAAAAGCTGGGAACCCGCCTGCCCGCCAGAATGGTTGCCGCTGTTGACGCAGAGCCAGCTCTGCGGCATGGCGTGGCTCGGCGTGCGCTGGGGCATTAGCGCGCGTGAGCTGGCGCTGAGCCTGGGCTACAGCTGGATTGAGAGCGCGGTGATGGCGGGCGTCAAGCTGGTGCCGTTTGGGCAGCAGGCCGCACAACAGCTGATTATCGACCTGAGCGACCATTTTGCCGCCGGGTTTGAACAGGCATTTTTACGTGGCGACGACGCGCTGGGGGCCGCTACGCCGCTGTCCGCCATCGCCTCCGCGCGCCACGAAACCCAATATTCACGACTATTCCGTTCCTGAGGAGTCAATATGGCTGATTACAAACATCCCCTGCGCGTTGGCGTGGGCGGCCCGGTAGGGTCGGGCAAAACTGCCCTGCTGGAAGCGCTCTGCAAGGCGATGCGCGATACCTATCACCTGGCGGTGGTGACTAACGATATCTACACCAAAGAGGATCAGCGCATCCTGACCGAGGCGGGTGCGCTGGAGCCAGAGCGCATCGTGGGCGTGGAAACGGGCGGCTGTCCGCACACCGCCATCCGCGAAGATGCCTCAATGAACCTGGCGGCGGTGGAAGCACTCAGCGAGAAGTTCGGCAATCTGGATCTGATCTTCGTCGAAAGCGGCGGGGATAACCTGAGCGCGACCTTCAGCCCGGAGCTGGCGGACCTCACCATCTACGTCATCGACGTGGCCGAAGGGGAAAAAATCCCGCGCAAGGGCGGGCCGGGGATCACCAAATCCGATTTTCTGGTGATCAATAAAACCGACCTCGCGCCGTACGTGGGGGCGTCGCTGGAGGTAATGGAACGCGACACTAACCGCATGCGCGGCGAGCGTCCGTGGACCTTTACCAACCTGAAAGCGGGTGACGGGCTGGCGACGATCATTGCGTTTCTGGAAGAGAAAGGGATGCTGCGGATCTGAAAAAGGCCTGGCATAACGCCAGGCCGTGATGGTTATTTGCAGCTGTTATTGGAAGACCCTTGTTCGCGCCATGCGCCCCACTGGCCGCCGGTTCCCGGCGTTTCTTGCCCCGGGTTGACATACCACTGGTTGAGCCAAACTTTACCGTTGTAGGACACTTTGGTGCATCGGGTTGGATAGGCAATTTTGGCGTTATAGGCCGGTGCCGTAGGATTTACCGGTGTGTCATCTTTTGCCGGGGTGTCATCCTTAGCCGGTACCGCTGGCTTACTGACGGTGATGGTCATGCTGTCCGTCGCGGTTCGCCCATCCGCGCCGGTCGTCGTCAGCGTAAAGGTCGCTTCCCCCTCGCTGTTGGCAGGAATGACGGCATAGGCATGCGCGCTGTCCACGCTCTTCACCAGCGCGCCGTTCAGTGTCGCCTCCAGCGAGAAGGTTT
Organism: Enterobacter sp. BWH52; assembly: GCF_001037565.1. NCBI lineage: Bacteria > Pseudomonadati > Pseudomonadota > Gammaproteobacteria > Enterobacterales > Enterobacteriaceae > Enterobacter > Enterobacter sp. BWH52. The sequence goes on from NZ_KQ089854.1 coordinate 3,950,537, forward strand.
CTGCCCCTTTTGTCACACGCCAGTTATACGATTTGGCATTCAGGCTCTTACTGCCGTCCAGCGCGTAGGTGATCACCCCCGTGGTCGGAGAAACCAGAGCGTAATCTGCGCCTGCCACAGCCGTTGGAGCCGGCGCGACAGGCGTGCTACCGTCTTTGAGCGCCATAATACGGGCCACCGCACGCTCCATGTCAGGTTGAGTACCCACTTTTGCCGAATCTCCGTTGGCCAGTGACGTTCCGGTCTCTGCCAGAATCTGACGCATCTGACGCGGTGTCACGGTAATACCGTTGGCTTTGGCGATGCCTGACAGGCTGGCTACCACACCCGCAATAATCGGGTTCGAGGAAGAAGTTCCGGCAAACGTCGCGGTATAAGAATCGTTAACGCCGCCATTTTTATAGAGATCGCCATAACCTGTGCTCACTACGTCCCAGCAGCCCCATGCAGAGCTGGTGACGCGCGAACCATAGGTGCTAAACGACGCTTTTTTACCGTCTTTTGCACAAAACGCACCCGCCAGGATAGCCCCGGAGTCCCGCACGTTCACGTCAAACTCCCCCTGGAAGCCTGGGCTATCCAGGTTGACGTTCCCGTTACCTGCCGCCTCAATAACGTGAACGCCTTTATCTGTCAGCGCTTTAATCACATCGTAATAGGCGGGTTCGGACTCCATTGCCACCCAGCAATCCTTTTGGCAACCCGCTGGATAACCGCCCGCTACGTGTACCCCGATCTGCACCACATCGCCAGCTTTTAGCAACGGAATTAAATTATAGAGGTTATTATGCGCTGAGGCCGCGTACCCCAGTCGGCTTTTCCAGCTTATCCCTCGAATACCGGTGCCAATATCTTTCGCTGCCATAATCCCGACAGAAGCGGTGTCATGATCTTGCTTTTCAACATACGTTGTCTTTCCAGAGCTGAGGCTCATTGGCGGTAAGTTGAGGTGCTGGGTATTCCAGGGATAAATTTCCGTTGAAATAATCGTCACCCCTTCACCCGCACTGCCTGCATAGTGATCTACGCTTTCGCGGTTTACGCCCCCCATATAATAACCGGCGCGCTTAACATCAGGTGCTTTGAGATAATCCTGCTTATTGCGAAAATCCGGAACGGCGGCAGACGTTAAATTATTATTTACCGAAGATTTAACCTGCGGCGTAAGGGCGTTTTCATCCAGCGACACCGGTTCGGCCTCCGGATAAACTAACTCTACGTTCTGATTCTGCTCCAGCTCAGAAATAATATGGTTAATGTAGGTTTTATCCTGACGTTTATCTTGCGGTAACGCGATACGCAGATAACGGTCAAAGCCATAGCGTTTATTGAGTTCCGTTAACTCGGATGACTGATTTGAACTCCGCAAATTAGTCGGCCTAAACATATTTGTGGTGATAAGGGAAGGATCATTCAGGGTAATTTTATTGTTTGTCGCTTTTAGCAAACCTGTAGTGGGTTTTAGCTTGAGTACAATTGCTGTGTAGGTCGCATTGTCATGTGCAAACTCATTTTGCACCTGATTTTCTGCCGCAGCGGAAAATGAAATTGCTGCACAAATAAAAAGGGACAAGGTACTTTTTTTCATGGTAATCACGGTTCCTTTGTGAATCGACATTTCTCCTTTTTCAGTATCTGTGATACATGCACCGTGATGAATAAGAGCATCCTAATCTGGGGGAACGATCTTTCTATAATTGAATAAGAAAAATCTTTAACTCGTTTCTTTATATTTCGCAACGCGAGGATACACTTGGATACAAAAACCGTAAAGATTAATCATAATGAAATAATCAACATCCACCGCCGTTAAAAATACTCTCATTGTTACTGCTATTTTACCGCAGTCTGGATTTTAATAAGGATATATCTTGCGAGGGATTCCAACCCCGCCATTATCATGTAAGGGTTAATACGACGCATCATTATGGACATTAAAATCGTTATCGCTGAAGAATCCTCGTTGATTCGCCGCGGCTTATCCTCAATGATGCAAGCGCTCTCGTTACCCGCCTCAGGCATGAATCAGAGATGTGTTTTGACCGGTGAAGCAACCTCTTCCGCAGAACTTCTGTCGCTTCTGGGTCAGCATAACCCCGATATCGTTATCCTCAGCTATTCACTGACAACCAGCTTTAATCGCTCTCCTCTCACGGGTATGGACGGTCTGAAGCTGTTGAGATGGCTCCATCAGACTTATCCTGCGCTCAGCATTATCCTGCTCTCGCCCTATACAAACACCATGTTTATTCGTCAGGCGCTAAAGGAAGGCGTCAGATCGTATTTGTCGCGGGATATCAACGAGAAAACATTAAGCCAGGCGATTGCTACAGTTCTTAAAGGTGAGATCTTTATCGAAAGCCAGCTGGTAAATATGCTTTTTCGTCATGAGATGACAGATATAGAGAAACTCTCGCCGCGGGAAATCGATGTGCTGCGTCTGATATGTAACGGATTAAATTTGAAGGAGATTGCACAACATATGCACCTGAGCATCAAAACAGTCAGTGCGCATAAGATCCGGGCGATGGAAAAGCTGGATGTGCAAAACGACTGCCAGCTTTACTCGCTGATCATCAAGAACCAGATTTTCGACATCAGGATATAAAACTCCCCCGCCGCGATGACGGGAGAGCCGTTCACGCCTCAGGCAGCTCCGCCAGCGGCCAGCGCGGACGCACGGACACGCTCAGGTCAGCCGTTGCGCCAGCGTTCAGGCGCACCATCCCGGCGTAGGCGATCATCGCCCCGTTATCGGTACAAAATTCAGGACGCGCGTAGAACACTTCCCCACGACGCTTTTGCATCATCTCTGCAAGCTTCGCGCGCAGCGTACGGTTGGCGCTCACGCCGCCTGCCATCACCAGGCGCTTAAAGCCGGTCTGATCCAGCGCGCGTTTGCACTTGATCATCAGCGTATCCACCACCGCATCTTCGAACGCACGAGCGATGTCGGCACGCGTCTGCTCGCTGTCGTCGTTATTGCGGATGGTGTTCGCCGCGAAGGTTTTCAAACCGGAGAAGCTGAAATCCAGCCCCGGACGATCAGTCATCGGCCGTGGGAAGACAAAGCGCCCTTCCGTGCCCTGTGCGGCCATTTTCGAGAGCATCGGGCCGCCCGGGTAATCCAGCCCCAGCAGCTTGGCGGTTTTGTCGAAGGCTTCACCGGCTGCATCGTCAATTGACTCGCCCAGCAGCTCATACTTGCCAATACCCGTTACGCTGATCAGTTGGGTATGACCACCGGAAACCAGCAGCGCCACAAACGGGAACGCTGGCGGATTGTCTTCCAGCATCGGCGCCAGAAGGTGCCCTTCCATATGGTGAACCGGAATGGCCGGAACATCCCACGCGAAGGCCAGTGAACGCCCTACCGTTGCGCCGACCAGCAGCGCGCCGACCAGGCCCGGTCCTGCGGTATAGGCTACGGCATCAATATCTTTTGCACTCAACCCGGCCTCTTTCAGCGCCGCCTGGATCAGGGGAACCGTTTTACGCACGTGGTCACGAGAGGCCAGTTCAGGCACGACGCCGCCGTAGTCAGCGTGCAATTTCACCTGACTATACAGTTGGTTGGCCAGAAGCCCTTTTTCGTCGTCGTAAATCGCGATGCCGGTTTCATCGCAGGATGTTTCAATACCCAGTACACGCATGACTTGTTTTACCTCGTTTCAATACCGCGCAGTGTAGAGCCTGGGCGGATTGTTGTAAAACTTTGTTCGCCCCAGGAAGAAGCCTCGTGTATACTCCTCACCCTTATTAAAGTCCCTTTCAAAATCGCATCGGTGCTTTACAAAGCAGCAGCATTTGCAGTAAAATTCCGCACCATTTTGAAATAAGCTGGCGTTGATGCCAGCGGCAAACCGAATTTATTAAAGGTGAGAGTTACATGCCGGTAATTAAAGTACGTGAAAACGAGCCGTTCGACGTAGCACTGCGTCGCTTCAAACGTTCATGCGAGAAAGCAGGTGTTCTGGCTGAAGTTCGTCGTCGTGAGTTTTATGAAAAACCAACGACCGAACGTAAGCGCGCTAAAGCTTCCGCTGTGAAACGTCACGCGAAGAAACTGGCTCGCGAAAACGCACGCCGTACTCGTCTGTACTAATCTGTTGAGGGCCACAGCCCTCAATTGACAGACAGAGTTGTAGTCGTAAGGCCGTGCTTCCGGAAGGAATGCGCGGCTTGTTTTCGTTTATAAGTCGCTTAAATTTTTGGGGCATATGGCCGGAAGAATCCCACGCGTTTTCATCAATGACCTGCTTGCCAGAACCGACATCGTCGATCTCATCGACGCGCGGGTGAAGCTAAAAAAGCAGGGCAAGAACTACCATGCGTGCTGTCCGTTCCATAACGAAAAAACCCCCTCTTTCACCGTAAACGGTGAAAAGCAGTTCTACCATTGCTTCGGCTGTGGCGCACACGGTAATGCCGTCGATTTTTTGATGAACTACGACAAGCTCGAGTTCGTTGAAACCGTCGAAGAACTGGCGGCGATGCATAACCTTGAAGTGCCGTATGAAGCGGGCAGTGGGCCAAGTCAGATCGAGCGCCATCAGCGGCAAACGCTGTACCAACTGATGGATGGCCTGAATTCGTTTTACCAACAGTCTCTTAAGCACTCTGCGGCTGAGCCTGCGCGTCAGTATCTGAACAAGCGCGGACTGAGTGACGATGTGATTGCGCGTTTCGCTATTGGTTACGCCCCGCCCGGCTGGGACAACGTGTTAAAGCGTTTTGGCGGCAATAGCGAAGATCGTAAATCCCTCATCGACGCAGGCATGCTGGTCACCAACGACCAGGGACGAAGCTACGACCGCTTCCGTGAACGGGTGATGTTCCCGATCCGCGACAAGCGTGGCCGGGTGATAGGTTTTGGTGGTCGCGTGCTGGGTGATGCCCTGCCGAAATACCTTAACTCCCCGGAAACCGATATTTTCCATAAGGGCCGCCAGCTTTATGGTCTTTATGAGGCACAGCAGGATAATGCGGAACCTCCGCGTCTTCTGGTCGTCGAAGGCTATATGGATGTTGTTGCGCTGGCGCAGTACGACATTAACTATGCCGTTGCGTCGCTGGGAACGTCCACCACGGCGGACCATATCCAGCTGCTGTTCCGCGTCACCAACAACGTGATTTGCTGTTACGACGGTGACCGCGCAGGACGCGACGCCGCCTGGCGAGCGCTGGAAACCGCGTTGCCGTATATGACCGACGGGCGTCAGCTACGCTTTATGTTCCTGCCCGACGGTGAAGACCCGGATACGCTGGTGCGTAAAGAGGGCAAAGCGGCGTTTGAAGCGCGGATGGAGCAGGCTCAGCCGCTCTCCACGTTTCTGTTTAACAGCCTGATGCCGCAGGTTGATTTGAGTACCCCTGACGGGCGCGCGCAGCTCAGCACGCTGGCGCTGCCGTTAATCAGCCAGGTGCCCGGCGAAACGCTGCGCATCTATCTGCGTCAGGAGTTAGGCAACAAGCTCGGCATTCTGGATGACAGCCAGCTTGAACGTTTAATGCCGAAACAGGCTGAAAACGGCACGGTACGCCCCGCGCCTCAGCTAAAACGCACAACCATGCGTATACTGATAGGGTTGCTGGTGCAAAACCCCGAACTTGCTCCGCAAGTGCCGTCGCTGGCGGGTTTGAACCACGAAAAATTGCCCGGGCTTGGCTTATTTTCAGAATTGGTCAACACTTGTTTGTCTCAGCCAGGTCTGACCACCGGACAACTTTTAGAGCATTATCGCGGCACAAAAGAGGCCGCTACCCTTGAAAAACTGTCGATGTGGGACGATATAGCAGATAAGGATATCGCAGAAAAAACGTTCACCGACTCACTCAACCATATGTTTGATTCGATGCTTGAGTTGCGCCAGGAAGAGTTGATAGCTCGCGAGCGCACCCATGGCCTAAGCAGCGAAGAACGCCGGGAGCTCTGGATGATTAACCAGGAACTGGCGAAGAAATAAAAAATTTAACGGCTTAAGTGCCGAATATCGATCGGGAAGCCCCCGGCAGCCGCACTGAGAGGCAGCGGCAAAAATATAAGTACGCCCTCGCTTTAAATGTTGGCAGCCCATCGCCGACACCAATCAAACGAATTAAGTGTGGATACCGTCTTATGGAGCAAAACCCGCAGTCACAGCTGAAACTTCTTGTCCAACGCGGTAAGGAGCAAGGCTATCTGACCTATGCCGAGGTCAATGACCATCTGCCGGAAGATATCGTCGATTCAGATCAGATCGAAGATATCATCCAAATGATCAATGACATGGGCATTCAGGTGATGGAAGAAGCACCGGATGCCGATGATCTGTTGCTGGCTGAAACCTCCAACAACACTGACGAAGATGCGGAAGAAGCTGCTGCACAGGTACTGTCCAGCGTGGAATCTGAAATCGGGCGTACCACTGACCCGGTCCGCATGTACATGCGCGAAATGGGTACCGTTGAACTGTTGACCCGCGAAGGCGAAATTGACATCGCAAAACGCATCGAAGACGGGATCAACCAGGTTCAGTGCTCTGTTGCCGAATACCCGGAAGCGATCACCTATCTGCTGGAGCAGTACGATCGCGTTGAAGCAGAAGAAGCGCGTCTGTCCGATCTGATCACTGGCTTTGTCGACCCGAACGCTGAAGAAGATATGGCGCCAACCGCCACTCACGTCGGTTCTGAGCTGTCTCAGGAAGAGATGGATGACGACGAAGACGAAGATGAAGAAGAAGACGACGACAGCAGCGATGACGACAACAGCATCGACCCTGAACTGGCGCGTGAGAAATTTGCCGAGCTGCGTACCCAGTACGAAGTGACGCGTGACACCATCAAAGCGAAAGGCCGCAGCCATGCCGCCGCTCAGGAAGAGATCCTGAAGCTGTCTGAAGTGTTCAAACAGTTCCGCCTGGTGCCAAAACAGTTCGACTACCTGGTGAACAGCATGCGCGTGATGATGGATCGCGTACGTACCCAGGAACGTATCATCATGAAGCTGTGCGTTGAACAGTGCAAAATGCCGAAGAAGAACTTCATCACCCTCTTCACCGGCAACGAAACCAGCGAAACCTGGTTCAACGCCGCTATCGCGATGAACAAGCCGTGGTCTGAAAAGCTGCACGACGTGAAAGAAGACGTACAGCGCGGCCTGCAAAAACTGCATCAGATTGAAGAAGAGACCGGCCTGACCATCGAGCAGGTAAAAGACATCAACCGTCGTATGTCCATCGGTGAAGCGAAAGCCCGCCGTGCGAAGAAAGAGATGGTTGAAGCGAACTTACGTCTGGTTATCTCTATCGCCAAGAAATACACCAACCGTGGCCTGCAATTCCTGGATCTGATTCAGGAAGGCAACATCGGTCTGATGAAAGCGGTAGATAAGTTTGAATACCGTCGTGGTTACAAGTTCTCCACCTATGCTACCTGGTGGATCCGTCAGGCGATCACCCGCTCTATCGCAGACCAGGCGCGCACCATCCGTATTCCGGTGCATATGATTGAGACCATCAACAAACTCAACCGTATCTCTCGCCAGATGTTGCAGGAGATGGGCCGCGAGCCGACGCCGGAAGAGCTGGCTGAACGCATGCTGATGCCGGAAGACAAGATCCGTAAAGTGCTGAAAATCGCTAAAGAGCCAATCTCCATGGAAACGCCAATCGGTGATGATGAAGATTCGCATCTGGGTGATTTCATCGAGGATACCACCCTCGAGCTGCCGCTGGACTCTGCCACCACCGAGAGCCTGCGTGCCGCTACGCACGACGTGCTGGCTGGCCTGACCGCCCGTGAAGCCAAAGTGCTGCGTATGCGTTTCGGTATCGACATGAACACCGACCACACGCTGGAAGAAGTGGGTAAACAGTTTGACGTGACCCGCGAACGTATCCGTCAGATCGAAGCGAAGGCGCTGCGTAAACTGCGCCATCCGAGCCGCTCTGAAGTGCTGCGTAGCTTCCTGGACGATTAATCGGTCCTGAAATGAAAAAGCTCCCAATCGGGAGCTTTTTTTTGTTTATTCCCTCTCCCTGTGGGAGAGGGTCAGGGTGAGGGCATCAGGCCGCAGAGGAGCTAAAGCCCCCTCACCACAAGCGCCTCATCAAGTTCCCGATACGCCTCCACCAGCTTGTCCAGCGTCGCCCTGTTCAGCCCGCTGGGGTTCGGCAACACCCAAACCTGCGTTACGCCAATGGTAATGTTCTGCTTACCCCACTTCACACCGCGCTGGCTGAACGCCTGCTCGTAGGCCTGCTTGCCGAGGATCGCCAGCGCCGCGGGCTGATAGTCTTCAATTTTCGCGATCAGCTCACGCCCGCCAGCGCGCAGCTCATGCAGATTCACTTCGCTCGCCTGCACCGTGGGTCGCTCGACCAGCATGGTGATGCCACAGCGCGTATCCAGCAGCTGCTGCTCTTCTTCCGGCTTAAGCTGTTTGTCGGTAAATCCGGCCTGGTGGATCACCTTCCAGAAGCGATTTCCCGGATGAGCAAAGTGAAAACCGGTGTGCGCCGATGACTTGCCCGGATTAATACCGCAGAACACCACCCGCAGGCCAGGGGCCAGAATATCGTTGATCATCTCTACTCCTGTCTATGCATCTTAAGATAAGTATAAAGGATTGATTATGCGTTGTTTATAAAAACAGCAGGCAGGTGTGAATGGCTGGATTGCTGAGGGGAGTTACTTTATAATTCACCGCCACGGCCCCTTAGCTCAGTGGTTAGAGCAGGCGACTCATAATCGCTTGGTCGCTGGTTCAAGTCCAGCAGGGGCCACCAAATTTTAGCTTTAGAATCATCCAGTTAAGCCACTCGATTGAGTGGCTTTTTTGTAAGTAATCCACCACACGTAGCCCGGCCTGCCGCTTCCCCTCACAAACCCTAAAAACTAAAGAAATCCCCCATCGCGCCGATCATCATCCGTGTGTATTATTTCCTGTAGCTTTTACAACAACTAACCTTAACTCAAATACTTAAGCGCCAGAGCGAAAGGCATCATGAGCACACCGATCAAACGGCTAGAAATCATTAAAAATGCCATTGAGCTGGAAGATGACGACATCATCCGGAGCCAGTTGAAACGTCTCAAAGAGGAAGCCTTTGACGATGAACTCCTGTCCATCGTCGCGGCGCTTGAGCAGAAAAACTACACCGCAGCCCTTCGCGCTATCACCACCTGGCTGCAAAGCCAGCGCGCCGTTACCCCGTGGCGTGACCCGCAACTGGCGGCCAGCAAGCTGGAGCTAAAAGCCCTGGAAGAGCGTCTGCGCGATCTGATTGATCGTCGTAACGCCCGGGTACAGCAGCTTGACGAATTCAACGATCTCTATTTCTCCCGCCTCGGGCCGTTGATGCAGCAGATCCTCGCCCTGCGTAAAACGCTGGCGGAGCTTAACCTGCGTCGTCAGCAGGCGGAGACGCGTCGCCGGGAAGAGGATTACCGCCGCTGCCAGAGCTATATGGCGCAGGCCGTAGAGGTTCTGACAACGCTCACCCGGCGCTGGCGAGATCTGCCTGCGGATTCCGTTCAGGCGGCAGAGGCGCGCAAGCATCTTCAGCAGCAAAGTAATCTGATTGCCAACCTGCTGGCCGAAGCGATGGAGCTGGAGACCGGTTTAACGCGTGAAGAAGAGCCAGCACGTCAGGCGCGCGATGAGGCCAACGAAGAGTACAAGAAGTATCGCGAACAGCATCATGATGCCGAAGTGCGCCTGCGTAAAGGCAAGGATCTCTCTGAAGAGGATCGGAACGAGCTGAAGCGGCTCTGGCGTCAGGCGAGCAAGTTATGCCACCCGGATCTGGTTGCCGATGATTTAAAAGAAGAAGCCAACAGGATGATGGTGCAACTCAACCAGGCCAAACAGCGCGGCGACGTGAAGGCCATTCGCTTGCTGGTCGCCCGTCTGCAACAAGGGTTTGAACCGATGATGGCGAGCGACAGGCTGAACGACCTGGAACGTATTCGTAAAAAGATGGCGCAGGTGCGTGAGCAAATCGACACCCTGGTGAACGAGCTGGCAGAGCTGGAGAAAGAAGAGTCCTGGCTGCTCGTCTCGTCGCTCAGCAATATGGAAGCCTACTTTGCCCAGCAGGAGAAAGCGCTGAAAGAGGTATGCGCCTCGCTCGAACATCAGGTGAGCGAAGCGCAGCTGGATCCCGCTGCCTGATTATTTGGCGTGCCAGTACGCGCTGGCACGCACCAGCTGCGGGTCAATTGCGTCGGTTTCAAACTGACGGCTCAGGCGTTTCACCACCTTCCCCTCCCCGGTGAGCCAGATAAAGTAATCCTCTTCCGGCACGTCCAGCGCGGCAAGATGGTCGGCCACCGCCTGCTCGTTGTGGCCGATAACCCAGGTGATGTTGAACCCGCTCAGGTGCGCCAGATAGTCCTGGTACGCCGCATCGCCCACGGTGACGATGGCGTGGATCGCCGGGCGAACAGGCAGTTTTGCGATGCCTTCTAAACGGCGGCGCAGCGCGGGCATGCCCGACTCGTCGCACACGTACAGCTGCCAGGCGTAATCTTCCGGCACCACCAGCGAACCACGCGGACCACCGATGGTCAGCTTGTCGCCCACCTTCGCCTCTACCGCCCAGTTGCTGGCAATGCCACCATCATGAACGAAGAAATCGAGCGCCAGCTCATGTTTTTCGTCATCGTACAGCGGGGTATAGTCACGCGCCTGCGGACGCACGCCGTCGCCCCAGTCGATGCCTTCATCAGTCACCACAGGCGGCACGAAAGTGGTGCCCGGTGCCGGGAAAAAGACTTTGGTATGGTCGTCAAAGCCGCGAGAGCTAAAGCCCTCCAGCGCCTCGCCGCCTAGCACAATGCGCTGAAATCCTGCACTGACTCGCTCAGTGCGCATCACGTTCAGCTCACGAAAACGCAGGTCATTGCGGACACGTTGAGGGTAACGGGTAGATGCCATGTTGATGCCCTTCTCAGGTGAATACGATATATCGGAATGAATTTTTAATGATAATGATTGCTATTAACTCAGAAATCAAGATTTTTTAGATTGCATCTGAATATATCTTAGATATAGTTTAGATATATCAAATTGAGGAAGAAACATGCGACACGAACACGACGGCGGCGGACGCCGGCCACGATTTTTTGGTCATGGCGATCTGCGGCTGGTGATCCTGGATATCCTGACCCGCAACGCGAGCCATGGTTATGAGCTGATCAAAGAGATCGAGAACCTGACGCAGGGACATTACACGCCAAGCCCTGGCGTGATCTATCCGACTCTGGATTACTTGCAGGATCAGTCGCTTATCATCATTACCGAAGAAGAGAACGGCCGTAAGCGGATTGCGATTAACGCCGCCGGAGAACAGTGGCTGGAAGATAACCGGGAACAGCTGGAGCAGATCCAGACGCGTATCAAGGCGCGCTCCGTCGGTTTCCAGCTGCGCAAAAACCCGCAGATGAAGCGGGCGCTGGATAACTTCAAAGCGGTTCTGGATCTGAAGGTTAATCAGGGAGAGCTCAGCGACGCGCAGTTAAAACAGATTATCGGCGTGATTGACCGCGCGGCACTGGAGATCTCCCAGCTGGATTAAGCCAGCACGCCGTCGCTCACGCGGAACACGCGGACCAGCTCCTTCAGGTGCATGGCCTGTTCGTTAAGGGATGCCGCCGCCGCAACGGACTCCTCCACCAGCGCGGAGTTCTGTTGGGTGGTGGCGTCTATCAGGCCAATCGCGCTGTTGATCTGCGAGATGCCTTCCGTCTGTTCGTGGCTGGCCTGGCGAATCTCACGCAGGATGACGTCCATCTCTTCCACGTTGCCGACCATGCCGTTGATAAGCCCGCTGGCCTTCTCCACAAGGTTCATGCCGTCCTGCGTCTGGCTTGTGGAGCTTTCAATCAGCTGGCGGATCTCACTTGCGGATGTTGCACTTTTCTGCGCGAGCTGACGTACCTCGCCCGCCACCACCGCAAAGCCACGACCATGCTCACCCGCGCGCGCCGCTTCGACCGCCGCGTTCAGCGCCAGAATATTAGTCTGGAAGGCAATGGCGTCGATCAGGTCGATAATGTCGGACATCCTGTTCGATGTTTCGTTGATCAGGCGCATCTTGCTGGTGACCTGCTTCATCATCTCGCCGTTGTTTTTGACCACAGCAGCCGCATCGGCAGACAGGTTCGTCGCTTCTCCGGTGTGGGACGCGGTATTCTTCACCGTGGCGGTAATCTGCTCCATCGACGCAGCCGTCTGTTCAACGGAACTGGCCTGCTCTTCCGTGCGGGCAGCCAGATCCTGGTTGCCCGCGACAATCTGCGCGGCGGCGCTGGAGATGTTTTCCGATCCGGTTTGCACCTGCTGCACAATCTCCAGCAGGCGCGTTTTCATCTCCATAAGTGCGGTGAGTAGCAGTCCGGTTTCATCTTTACCGTGCGAGGTAATGCTGCCGGTGAGATCGCCATCGGCAATGGCCTCCGCAAAATTCACCGCGTCGTTCAGCGGGCGGGTAATGGATCGCACAATGAACCAGCCAGTCAGGCTGGCTGCCGCGACGCTAAAAAGCGTAATCAGGATCAGCAGGAGACGATTGGTGCGGAAATCACCTTCCACCTGCTCGCCCGCACTCTGCATTTCATGGTCCTGGATCGCAATCAACGCCTGCACTTTCGCTTTATAGGACTGTTGCAGGTTCAGGGTGTTGGTCATCATTTCGTTTATCGCGCCCGCACGGTCATTATTCTGCACGGCCTGCAAAATGCGGTAGCGCGAGTCAAGATATTGCTGGCGCACGCCGTGGATATCGGCCAGCACCTGTTGGGATTTTTTATCCTTGAGAGCGTTGTCCAGCTCGCTCAGGATTGCGGCGATGCGCTCGCTGATCGCCTTCAGACGCTGCTCTGATTGCGCCGTGTACGTCCCCTGTTCGTCCAGCAGCATGAGCTGCTGCGTGCTGATAAATTCCTGGAAGTTGTCGATTAACTGGTTCGCTTTTACCGTCGTTGGATAATCGCTGGTAAGGATGGTTTGCATTCCATTGTTTGCCCGATTCAGGCTCATCAGAGACAAGCTTGCGCTGACGACCATCAGGACAATAAATAATCCAAACGCCAGAAATAATTTCGTGCCGATCTTTACGTCATGTATGAACATATTTACCCCATCGATGTGATTATTTCTCAGACGATCGCTGTTATCGACAGGAAACTCTCTAACTTTATGACTTTGATCGTTTTTTTATTTCTCACTTTCAATAAATCCGGGGCGTAACAATTAAAAATCGGGTGCTTTTTTTAGTTAATTAATATTTCATTAACAACATAACGTATTCTGAAAAACAAAAAAGCCGTTTACCCCGGAGGAATAAACGGCTTTATCGAAGCATGCATTTCTTAATGCAGCACGGTAACCGCATCTTCAAGACGTCCGGCCCGGTGCTTAACCATCGCGGAAATCTGCGCGCTCTCTTCGACCAGGTCAGCATTTTTCTGCGTAATGCTGTCCAGCTCTGCCACGGCACGGGTCAGCTCTGTCAGGCCTGTCGCCTGCTCGGAGGTGGCGTGGCTGATCTGCGCGATAAGCTGCGTGACGTTTTTCACCTGCTCGACAATATCATCCATGGTACGTCCCGCGGCGTGGACCTGATCGGCGCCCGACTGTACTTTGCTGGCGCTGGCGTCGATCAGCTTACGAATATCATTAGCTGCATTCGCGCTGCGGCTGGCAAGATGACGCACTTCGCCCGCCACCACCGCAAAGCCTTTCCCCTGCTCGCCCGCGCGTGCCGCCTCAACCGCGGCGTTCAGCGCCAGAATATTGGTCTGGAAGGCAATGTCATTGATAAGCGAGGTAATAGAGCCAATGCGCTGGGTACTGTCGGCTATGTCATCCATGGTTTTCACCACGGTCTGCATCACGGTGCCCCCCTGCGTGGCCGCGCTGCTGGCGGCCATCGACAGCTTGTCGACTTCGGCTGCGGTCTCAGAGTTACTCTGCACCGACGCCGCCATCTGGTTCATTGTTGCCACGGTCTGCTGAACGTTAGCCACGGTCTGGCGCGTGCGGTCGTTGAGATCTTCATTGCCCTGCGCCAGCCTGTCGCTGCCGTCGCGCACGCTCACCACCTGGCTGGAGACGTCGTTGATCAGCCAGCGGCACATCAGCCCCAGCTGTCCGACGGCCCGCAGCGTCAGCCCCAGTTCATCGCTGCGGCTAAGATGCTGCACGCTGTTACGCTCTCCGGTAGCGACCCTGAGCGCCTGCCGTGCGACGTTTTCCACCGGGCGGACAATCTGTTGTTCAAACACCAGGGTGCCAAGCAGCATCACCACGGCTGCCGCCACCAGCGAAGCCCAGCCCGCAGCACTGGCAACCAGCGTTGCGGCCATCACCGCAAAAAGTACCGCCATTACGCTGCGCACGCGCCAGCGCAGCGGCATCGCCGGTAATTTGCCGAGCCAGCCTTTGCGCACCACCAGCCCTTTATGAATGCGTTTTTTGCTACGTCCTTCGTTGAGCGCCTTATAAAGCGGCTCCACTGCGGCGACCTCGTCCTCGGTGGCGCGGGTACGAATGGACATATAGCCCGTCATCTGGCCGTTACGCACCATCGGTACCGCATTGGCGCGTACCCAATAGTGATCGCCATTTTTACGTCGGTTTTTGACAATCCCGCTCCAGGGTTCGCCCTTTTGCAGCGTGTACCACATGTCGGCAAAAGCCGCTTTCGGCATATCCGGATGGCGCACAATGTTGTGCGGTTGCCCGAGCAGCTCCTGGAGCGTAAAGCCGCTCACTTGCACAAAGGTGTCGTTAGTGTGGGTCATGTAGCTGTGGAGGTCGGTGGTCGACATAAGCGTGGTGTCATCGTCCAGCGGATATTCATTCTGGGTGACATAGTCAGGAGAGGACATAGTGAGCATCCCTTGCAGGTTATTTGAATGTTAATTTTGTGGCTTATGTTTTTTCGGCGATAAAAAATTTATCTTTAGTTGTTAAATATGATTGAGATCGCAAATCTCGGTTAAACCGCACTTTTCGTGCGTTTTTCTAATTAATTGATTTAAAATACTTTCGAGACGAAACTACCTACAAAGCATGATCCCCCGGCGCACACTTAAGGCGCATTTCCTGCCCTGGGGTAGTGCAATTGACGACACCCCATCCCCGGCTCGTTATCCCTTATCCCGTGCGGCGCGCAATGGCATGATTAAATATTGTGCAAATTTGATTTCACCTGGCGTTTATCCCGATTTTTGTTAAGGCATCTGAGGTGGCGTAATCCCTGCAATAATTAACTCAGTATCATGTGATACGCGATCCCCGGGAGCATATTTTGAACAGGTTACCTTCCAGCGCCTCGGCTCTTGCCTGTACCGCGCACGCACTGAATCTCATTGAAAAGCGAACGCTTGATCATGAGGAGATGAAACAACTTAACCGTGAGGTCATTGATTACTTTAAAGAGCATGTGAATCCTGGTTTTCTGGAGTATCGCAAATCTGTTACCGCCGGCGGGGATTACGGAGCCGTAGAGTGGCAAGCGGGCAGTCTGAATACGCTTGTCGACACCCAGGGACAGGAGTTTATCGATTGCCTGGGTGGTTTTGGTATTTTCAACGTGGGGCACCGTAATCCAGTTGTGGTTTCCGCCGTACAGAATCAACTTGCGAAACAACCTCTCCATAGCCAGGAACTGCTCGATCCGCTTCGCGCCATGCTCGCGAAAACGCTGGCAGCCTTAACGCCCGGCAAACTGAAATACAGCTTCTTCAGCAACAGCGGCACCGAATCGGTCGAAGCGGCGATTAAACTCGCCAAAGCGTACCAGTCGCCACGCGGGAAATTTACCTTTATCGCCACCAGCGGCGCGTTCCACGGGAAATCCCTGGGCGCGCTGTCGGCGACCGCTAAATCCACTTTCCGTAAACCGTTTATGCCGCTGCTGCCGGGCTTCCGCCACGTACCGTTCGGCGACATCAACGCCATGCGCACCATGCTCGGCGAATGCCGTAAAACCGGCGACGACGTGGCGGCGGTGATCCTGGAGCCGATTCAGGGTGAAGGCGGCGTGATCCTCCCGCCGCAGGGCTATCTGCCCGCCGTGCGTCAGCTGTGCGATGAGTTTGGCGCGCTGCTGATCCTCGACGAAGTGCAGACCGGGATGGGGCGCACCGGCAAGATGTTCGCCTGTGAGCATGAGAACGTTCAGCCGGATATTCTGTGCCTGGCAAAAGCGCTCGGCGGCGGCGTGATGCCGATTGGCGCAACGGTCGCCACTGAAGAGGTGTTCTCGGTGCTGTTCGACAATCCATTCCTGCATACCACCACCTTTGGCGGTAACCCGCTGGCCTGCGCGGCCGCGCTGGCGACCATCAACGTGCTGCTGGAGCAAAACCTGCCTGCGCAGGCGGAGCAGAAAGGCGACATGCTGCTGGACGGCTTCCGCCAGCTGGGCCGGGAATACCCGGATCTGGTACAGGATGCGCGCGGGAAAGGGATGCTGATGGCGATTGAGTTCGTTGATAACGAAACCGGTTATAGCTTCGCAAGCGAGATGTTCCGCCAGCGGGTACTGGTGGCGGGAACGCTTAACAACTCGAAAACCATCCGCATTGAACCACCGTTGACGCTCACCATTGAGCAGTGTGAGCAGGTGCTGAAGGCGGCGCGTAAGGCGCTGGCGGCGCTGCGGGTGAGTGTGGAAGAGGCGTAAAAAAAGCCGGGTGGCGCTACGCTTTCCCGGCCTACAACATACTGCATATGCAAGCCCGGTAAGCGTAGCGCCACCGGGCTGCTTTTTATCGGTGAAACTCTGCCACCGTCATGGTGAAGCGAAGCACGGTATCGCTTTCATTGGCATAGCCGTGCGCCGCTTCCGTTTTCGCCACCGCCGACGCCCCGGCAGCTACCTGCGTTACCGTCTCGTCCACCGTCAGGGTTAACATGCCTTCGTTCACGTGCAGCAGCTCAAACGTTCCCGCCGGATGTCCCGGAGAGGTGAACGTTTCTCCCGGATGCATCTCCCACTGCCACAGCTCAATCATATCCGGGCCTGCGGTGCCTGCCAGCAATCTGGCGTAACCGCCCTGTGCGCCCTGCCACAGAACCGGGATCGCCTCTTCCTGAATAATGTGTATCTGCGGCTCGCTGGAGACGTTAACGATATCTGCCACCGAGACGCCAAGCGCGGCGGCCAGTTTACACAGAATGGCAATGCTGGGGTTGGCAGCCCCTTTTTCGATCTCTACCAGCATGCCTTTGCTGACGCTGGCGCGGCGAGAAAGCTCGTCCAGCGACAGTTTTTTCTCTTTCCGCCAGCTGCGGATACGGTTCGCGACGGCCAGGCTTACCTGGGCAACATCGGCACCCGCATCGGTCATTATATTGACTTTATCAGTCATTGGTCACTACCATGGTATAAAACAGTCAATACAGGATTATTTATGTCTCTTGTAACACCGTCAATAGATTCGCGACTTGTCGGGATCGCGCCCGGCTTTCGGGCGCTGAGCATTCTGGTTGAAGCTGCCCCGATTACCCAACCGGAGGTTGCGCCCGCTGCGCTGGCGCAGGCCTGCCAGCAGATGCTCAATGATGATGTGCCCTGGGCAGAAAATCATCTCGCCGCCTGGGATGAGGTGTTTAAAGCCTTTGGTGCAAAACCCAAACGTACGCCCTGCTCGGCCTCGGCCCTGCGCAAGCGCGTGATGAGAGACGGTTCGCTGCCGCCGCTCGACCCGGTGGTGGATATCTATAATGCCATCAGTATCCGCTACGCTATTCCGGTAGGGGGAGAAAATCTGGCGGCTTACTCGGGAGCGCCGCGCCTGACGCTGGCCGACGGCAGTGAGCCGTTTGATACCGTCAAAGAGGGTGAGCCGGTAGTCGAAAATCCGGAGCCAGGCGAAGTTATCTGGCGTGACGATCTTGGCATCACCTGCCGCCGCTGGAACTGGCGACAGGGGATACGCACGCGTCTGGACAGCCAGGCGCAGTCCATGTGGTTTATTCTCGAAAGCCTGCCGTCGATGCCGCTGGCGGCATTACAGGAAGCTGGCGATGAGCTGGTGAGCAATCTGCAAAAGCTGATGCCGGGCGCGACGGCGCGTATTCAGTTGCTGGAGCTGGCGTGAACAACGCCGGGTGGCGCTGCGCTTACCCGGCCTACAAAATCAACACCCCCCGTACCCGTAGGCCCGGTAAGCGCAGCGCCACCAGGCAAAACCGCTACTCCGGCAACAATCCGACAAAGCTGCGTTTTTTGCGCGGCTCTGACATCAGCTCCTCCAGCTTATCCACGCACGCGAGATAGTGCGGGGTTTGCTTATGTGCCAGCACCGCCTCTTCGTCTTTATAGGCTTCGTAGATAAAGAACCGGGTTTTCACCCGCGGGTCCTGCAATACGTCGAAGCGCAGGTTGCCCGGCTCCTTGATCGCCCCCTCGTGGTTGGCGCGAAATACCTCCAGAAACTCGTCCACCCGCTCGGGCTTAATGTTGATCTCCACCAGCGTCACGTTCATTTTGCTTCTCCCTGTTTCTCTTCCTGCCAGAACTGGAACGCCTCCCGGGCGCTCATGTTCTCGTGAACCACTTTCTTCACCGCCTTCAGCATGGCGAGCGGCGCGCTGGACTGGAAGATGTTGCGCCCCATGTCCACGCCGGACGCGCCCTGGTCTATCGCGCGCCAGCACATCTCCAGCGCCTCGTGCTCCGGCAGCTTTTTGCCCCCCGCGATAACGATCGGCACCGGGCAGCTGGCGGTCACTTTTTCAAAGCCCTCGTCCACATAGTAGGTTTTGACGAACTGCGCCCCCATTTCGGCGGCGATGCGGCTTGCCAGCGAAAAATACCGAGCGTCACGCGCCATTTCTTTCCCCACGCCCGTCACCGCCAGCGTCGGCATGCCGTAGCGCGCCCCTGCATCGACCAGCTTGATGATATTGTTGATCGACTGATGCTCAAACTCGCTTCCGATGTACACCTGCGCCGCCACCGCGCAGACGTTCAGGCGCAGCGCGTCTTCCATAGCCACCGCCACGCACTCGTTAGACAGCTCGCCCAGAATCGAGTTACCGCCGGAGGCGCGCAGCACCACCGGTTTGTTCGTCGCGGCAGGTACCTGGCTCCTGAGGATGCCGCGGGTGCACATCAGCACGTCGGTTTCGCCAAACAGCGGCGCGATGGAGAGATCGATACGCTCAAGGCCGGTGGTCGGTCCCTGAAAGTAACCGTGGTCAAAGGCCAGCATCACCGTGCGGTTGCTCTGCGGGTTGAAAATGCGCGAAAGCCTTGACTGCATGCCCCAGTCGAGCGAGCCGCAGCCCTTCAGGGTGTACGGCACATTCTGCTGCGGCGTACCGATGCCAAAATCCTTGCCGTCTTTGATGTCGTCTAAATCAGCCATTTGCTCCCCCGTCAGAAATCGTATTTGCTGATGTTCTCTTTGGTGAACACCACGCGCTCCGGCAGCAGCACGATGCCGTTGCCCTTCGCCTCATACTGGTAGCCCTGCACGCTGTTCGGCTCGACCTTCAGCGTTCCGATATTTTTCACGTCAACGCTGTCGCCGACGTTAAGATCGCCTTTTTTCAGCAAACGATCGGCGACATTGACCGCAATTTTGCCCTGTTGCACCACATCCCACAGGCCGAAGGCTTTCACCGTGCCGCGCTCAACGTACGGGCGCATCACATTCGGCGTGCTGAAGCCGACAATCGCCACTCCTTCCCGCTTCAGGTTTTCTGCCGCCTGTGCCGCCGCCGGCAGGGCGTTGGCGTCCGGGGCGATGATCGCATCCAGATCCGGATAAGCCTTTAAGATCCCTTCGGCGGTTTGCAACGATTTGGTGGCGTCGTTATAGCCAAACTGGGTGGTGACGACCTGCCACTGAGGATGATCTTTCTCGATTTTGGCCTTCGCCTCTTTCACCCACTGGTTCTGGTCGGTGACGGTCGGGCTGGAGTAGAAGAACGCCACTTTCGCGTTCGGTTTGGTGACCTGCTTGCCCGCCATCTCCACCAGCAGGCCGCCCAGCTGTTCCGGCGTCCCCTGATTGATGTAGATGCTGCGGCACTCCGGTTTGGTGTCGGAGTCCCAGGTCAGGACCTTGACGCCGCGCTGCATCGCGCGCTTCAGCGCCGGGCAGAGACCGTCCGGTGACACGGCAGAGACGATGATGGCGTTATAGCCCTGGTTGACGAAGTTATTGATGAGCTGCACCTGACCGGAGACGCTCGGCTCGGTCGGGCCGTCGTAGGTCACGTCCACGCCAAGATCTTTCCCCGCCTCTTTCGCGCCGTTGCCGCCGCTGGTGAAGAATCCCACGCCTACCAGTTTCGGGATAAAGGCAATGCGGTCCGCCGCCTGCGCCGAAGCGAAGCTGAGGGCCATTGCCAGGACGAGCAGTTTTGTTTTCATCTTACGCTCCGGATAGTTTTCTGAAGAGAGATCGCACCCATTCGCGGTGCAGACTCAGCGAACGCCCCATCACCACCACAACCAGCAGCGCCCCCGACAGCGCGCTCGACACCTGGTTGGGGATGCCGACCATCTGTAAACCCTGTTGCAGATACCCCACCAGCAGCGCCGCCAGCGCCGTACCGACAACAGAACCTGACCCGCCGTAGATATTGGCTCCGCCGAGCACGGCGGCGGTGAGCGCGGGCATCAGCAAATCGCGCCCCAGATCCGAACGCGCAGAGCCGAAATAGGAGACCATCACCAGCGCGGCAATCGCCGAGGCCACGCCCACCAGGCCGTACAGCGCGTAGGGCATGCCGTTCACCGGCAGCGCCGCATAGCGCGCCGCGCGCGGGTTCTGCCCAATCAAAAACAGGTGCCGACCAAAGCGCCCACGGTGGGTAATCAGCCAGAAGAAGGCGGTAATCACCGCGAACAGCACCAGCGGGATCGGCAGCCCCAGCACCGTGAGGTTAGCGAAGGCGGTAAAGCTGTCCGGGAAGCCGCCGATGCCCTCGTAGCCCGTCGCCCCCGCCATGCCGGAGAGCAGCAGCGCGCCGCCGCCGTAGAGGTAGAGCGTGCCGAGGGTAATGACCAACGGGCTGATGCCGGTGTAGTGGATCAGCGCCGCATTCACCAGCCCGCACACCAGGCCGAGCAGCAGCGTCAGAGGGATGGCAACCGCCATCGGCCACCCTGCCTGCATCATCACCCCCAGCGCAATCGCGCACAGGCCGATGGTTGAGCCGAGGGAGATGTCGATCCCGCCGCTGATGATTACAAGCGTAAGCGGCAGCGCCACGATGCCAATGCAGATAAAGTCGCTGGTGCTGAACAGCAGCATGTTGATATCAAGCATGCGCGGGTTGATGGCGCCGAAGAGCAGGATCTCCAGCACCAGTAAAATCAGCAGCGCGCTTTCCCAGTTAAGCCTCATTTACGCCACCTCTTTTTTGCGTTTGGGAAACGGGGTAACGTGCTTTCCCCCTTTGTTACCGGGCTGGAAACGGCTGTATTTCAGCGCCCGCTGATGCCGCGCCAGTGCCTGACGCAGACGCCCGTCGAGCACCAGCACGCCCAGCAGCACCAGCCCGGCGATAAAGTCGTTCCACCACGCCGGGAGCCTGAACAGCACCAGCACGGTATCGATTTGGGTGAGGAAGAACGCGCCGAGGAACGCACCGACCAGCGTGCCGGTGCCGCCCAGCAGCGAGATGCCCCCCAGCACGCAGGCAGCGATGGCTTTCATCTCCAGCCCGCTGCCGGTCTGGTTGGGCACAAAGCCTATCTGCGCGGCAAACACAATCCCGGCGCAGGCCGCCAGCAGGCCGTTCAGGGTAAAGGCGATCATGCGGGTGCGGTTCACCGCCACGCCCAGCTGGCGCGCGGCGGTGAGGTTATCCCCCACGGCGTAAAAATTACGTCCAAAGGCGGTGCGCGACAGCGTCCACGCGCCGGTGGCCGCGATAATCAACACCAGCATGCCGAGCGGCGAAATACCGACGGCGGCAGGCTCAGAGAGGGATTTCAGCCCCGGCGGCAGCCCTTCAATCCACTTCCCGCCGGTCCACAGCAGCATCGCCCCGCGATAAAGCCCCAGCGTGCCGAGGGTGGCGACAATCGCCGGAATGCGCAGGCCCACCACCAGAAAACCGTTGAACGCCCCGGCCAGCGCGCCGATCGACAGCGCGAAGAGAATGGAAACGGGCAGGCTGTAGCCGCTGTTAAGCGCCACGCCGACGGCAATGGCGGACAACCCGACCGTGGAGCCGACGGAGACGTCAATATTGCGGGTCAGCATCACCAGCGCCGCGCCGATAGCCAGCAGGATCAGGATCTGCGCGCTGGCGAAGATCATCCCCAGCGTCTGTAAGCTCAGGTACGACGGGTTCAGCGCCACCAGCACGGCGAACAGCGCCAGAATGGCGAGAAACGCGCTCAGCTCGCGGTTTTTCAGTAAGATCTTCATGATTGCCCTCCAAACGCCAGCGCCATCATCCGGTCGAGGCTGACGGCGTGGCGCGGCAGCTCGCCGCTGAGCACGCCCTGATGCATTACCAGCACCCGATCCGCGAGGCCGGGAAACTCATCGAGATCGCTTGAGATCATCAGCACCGCCACGTTCTGCGCCGCCACGCTTTTCAGCAGCTGATAAATATCGGCGCGCGCCGAGACGTCCACGCCGCGCGTCGGTTCATCGACGATCAGCAATAACGGGTTGGCTTCCAGACAGCGTGCCAGCAGCACCTTCTGCTGGTTGCCGCCGGAGAGCGTGCGCACGGTTTGATCCGCATGGTTGAGCTTGATCCCCAGCGCCCGGTGATAGCGTTCCACTACCGCAGACTCCCGCTTTCGCTGCTGCCAGAGCGACGGCTCGTTCAGCGCCACGGTGTTCCAGCGGATCGGCGCGTCGAGAAACAGGCCGGACACCTGCCTGTCTTCCGGCAGATAGACCAGCCCTTTTTCCAGACGTGAACCCACCGGTTCGGTGGTGATCTCCTGGTTCTCCAGCCAGACGCGCCCCCCGCGAACCGGACGCAGGCCGTAGAGCGTTTCGGCAAACTCGGTGCGCCCGGAGCCTACCAGCCCGGCCAGGCCGACGATCTCCCCGGCGTAGATCTCAAGGCTGAGATCGATAAACCCTTCCCCGGTAAGATCCTCCACCCGCAGCACGGGAAAATCCTGCGCCTGGGTGCGGCGGTTGCCCGGCAGCGCCAGCCACAGCTTTTGCGTATCGCTCAGGGAGGTCTCCCGGCTTACCGGCGTCATGGCGGCGATCAGGGCGTTATCGTCAAACTGCGCGGTTTCGCCGCTGAGCACCACGGCGCCGTCGCGCATCACCGAGACGTGACTCGCCAGCTGCCGAATCTCCGGCAGCTTATGCGAGATAAAAACAATCCCGACGCCAAGATCCTGCAAGGCGCGGATCTGGCGAAACAGCCGTTCGGTTTCACCTGGCGTCAGCGAGGCCGTGGGTTCATCGAGGATCAGAATTCTGGCGTTGCGCATCAGCCCGCGCAGGATCTCCACCATCTGCTGGTCAGCCACCTCGAGGGTGCTGGCGGTGGCGTCGAGGTTAAGCTGGCATTGCAATTGCCGGAGTTTTTCCGCCAGACGTTTTTCCCGATCGCGCTCTCGCGGCAGACGAAACAGGATGTTTTCCCGCACCGTCAGGTTGGGAAACAGCAGCGGCTCCTGCGGCACCAGATAAATGCCTAACCTGTGCGCCTGAGCCGGGGTAAGCCGTGTAAAAGACTCACCCGCCACCGAAAGTTCACCGCTATCCGGGGTTTCTACCCCGGCGATGATCTTCATCAGCGTCGATTTTCCCGCGCCGTTACCGCCCATCAGCGCATGCACCTGCCCCGCAAGCAGCGTGAAATCAATGCCTTTTAAGACCGGTACGCCTGAAAACTGCTTGCTGATATCACGCGCGTCGAGAAGTGGTGTCATCATCGCTCCGCTATTGAACAAATGATTTTTAGATTTAATAATGTTCAAAAGCGTAGACGGTGAACTATATTTACAACCGTGCAGGGATCACAATTTTATCGATTGAGATTTAGATAAACCGGAATCGATCGAAATGATCTGTTTTGTCGCGTGGCTCACATTTTCACGTCGCGCCATCACGAACATATGATCTAAATTTTTATAAGAGTTCAATTATGAGCGATAAACGCACTGCGGAAGAAGGACGGTTTGCCGGGCTGGCACTGGCGGAAGAGGAGCTGGTGGCGCGCGTGGCCTGGTGCTACTACCACGACGGGCTGACCCAGAACGACATCGGCGAACGGCTCGGGCTGCCGCGATTAAAAATCTCCCGCCTGCTGGAGAAAGGCCGTCAGTCCGGGGTGATCCGCGTGCAGATCAACTCCCGCTACGAGGGCTGCCTGGCGCTGGAAACCGAGCTACAGCAGCGCTTTGGTCTGAAGCTGGTGCGCGTGATGCCTGCCCTGAATACCCCGCCGATGAACGTGCGGCTGGGCATTGGCGCGGCGCAGTCGCTGATGGGCGTGCTGGAGCCCGGCCAGCTGTTAGCGGTGGGGTTCGGTGAAACCACCATGAGCAGTCTGCAACACTTAAGCGGCTTTATCAGCTCGCAGCAGATCCGCCTGGTGACGCTTTCCGGCGGCGTCGGGCCGTATATGACCGGTATCGGCCAGCTGGATGCGGCCTGTAGCGTCAGCATGATCCCCGCCCCGCTTCGCGTGTCATCCGCTGAAGTCGCCGGGATCTTAAAGCGCGAAACCAGCGTGCGGGACGTGATCCTCGCCGCCACCGCGGCTGACGTGGCGGTGGTCGGGATTGGCTCGGTAAACCAGCGCCGCGACGCAACGATCCTGCGCTCCGGCTATATCAGCGAAGGTGAACAGCTGATGTACGCCCGCAAAGGCGCGGTCGGCGACATTCTCGGCTATTTCCTCAATGCCGAAGGGGAATGCGTCGAGGAGCTGGAGATCCACAAAGAATTACTGGGCGTCACGCTCGATGAACTGGCGCAGCTGCCCACCATTGTCGGCGTGGCCGGAGGGGAAGAGAAAGCCGATGCGATTTATGCCGCACTGAAAGGTCGCCGTATTAATGGCCTGGTGACGGAAGAGACGACAGCCCGCGCGGTGCTGGCTCTGGCCGGATAAGAGCAGCCCTGCGCTAACAGCGAGGCAAGCTCATGAGTTACCTTTTAGCGTTAGATGCAGGGACAGGCAGCGTTCGCGCCGTGATTTTCGATTTACAGGGCAACCAGATTGCCGTTGGCCAGGCCGAGTGGAAGCACCAGAGCGTGGAGAACGTGCCGGGGTCGATGGAGTTCGATCTCGACACCAACTGGCGGCTGGCCTGCCGGTGTATTCAGCAGGCGCTGGAGCGCGCACGGCTTAGCGCGGCGGATATTCAGTCCGTCGCCTGCTGCTCGATGCGCGAAGGGATTGTGCTGTACGACCGCAACGGCGAGGCTATCTGGGCCTGCGCCAACGTCGACGCCCGCGCCAGCCGCGAGGTGGCTGAACTCAAAGAGATCCACGACTACCGGTTTGAATCCGAAGTGTATGAGGTCTCCGGCCAGACGCTGGCGCTGAGCGCCATGCCGCGCCTGCTGTGGCTGGCGCACCACCGTCCGGATATTTACCGCAAGGCTGCGACTATCACCATGATCAGCGACTGGCTGGCGGCGAAGCTCTCCGGCGAGCTGGCGGTCGACCCGTCCAATGCGGGCACCACCGGTATGCTGGATCTCTTCTCCCGCGACTGGCGTCCGGCGCTGCTCGACATGGCCGGGCTGCGCGCCGATATCCTTTCCCCGGTGAAAGAGACCGGCACCGTGCTGGGCGCGATAACCAGACAGGCCGCGCAGCAGTGCGGCCTGCGTGAAGGCACGCCGGTGGTGATGGGCGGCGGCGACGTGCAGCTGGGCTGTCTGGGGCTGGGCGTGGTCCGCGCCGGACAAACGGCGGTGCTGGGCGGCACCTTCTGGCAGCAGGTGGTTAACCTGCCGCAGGTGCGCACCGATCCTGAGATGAACATCCGCGTAAACCCGCACGTCATCCCCGGCATGGCACAGGCGGAGTCGATCAGCTTCTTTACCGGGCTAACCATGCGCTGGTTCCGCGACGCCTTTTGCGCCGAGGAAAAGCTGATTGCCGAGCGGATGGGGATGGACACCTATTCCCTGCTGGAAGAGATGGCGAGCCGCGTCCCGGCGGGCTCCCACGGCGTAATGCCAATCTTCTCCGACGCGATGCATTTTAAGCAGTGGTATCACGCCGCGCCGTCGTTTATTAACCTCTCCATCGACCCGGAAAAGTGCAACAAAGCGACGCTGTTCCGCGCCCTGGAAGAGAACGCGGCGATCGTCTCGGCCTGCAACCTGGCGCAGATTTCGCGCTTCTCCGGCGTGACGTTTGAGAGTCTGGTGTTTGCGGGCGGCGGGGCCAAAGGCGCCCTGTGGAGTCAGATTTTAAGCGACGTTACCGGCCTGCCGGTGCGCGTGCCGGAAGTTAAAGAGGCAACGGCGCTCGGCTGTGCCCTTGCCGCAGGAGCTGGCGCGGGGCTGTTTGCGGATATGGCTTCGACGGGCGAGCGGCTGGTAAAGTGGAGCCGCGAGTTCACGCCAAACCCGCAGCACCGGGAACTGTACGACGGCATGATGCAGAAATGGCAGGCGGTGTACGCCGACCAGCTCGGGCTGGTGGACAGCGGGCTGACCACGTCGATGTGGCAGGCGCCGGGGCTGGTGCGGGCATCCCCCTCACCCCGGCCCTCTCCCTAAGGGAGAGGGAGATTAAGTCCCCTCTCCCTTAGGGAGAGGGCATCAGGCCACACCAATATTTGAATCCCATCACATTCACCGCATTCCCCTTTTCCCTTTTACTCCCCGCTGGCTAAATTAGTAACTCATCCGACCACATATCAATAATTTTACACTGGAAGAGACTATGAGCCGCTACCCGTCGTTATTCGCCCCTCTCGATCTGGGGTTCACCACCCTCAAAAACCGCGTGCTGATGGGCTCAATGCACACTGGGCTGGAGGAGCGTCCGGACGGGGCTGAACGTCTGGCAGCCTTCTATGCCGAACGCGCGCGCCACGGGGTGGCGCTGATTGTCACCGGCGGCGTAGCCCCTGCCCCTTCCGGGGTGACGATGGAGGGCGGCGCGGTGTTGAACGATGCGTCACAGCTGCCGCATCACCGCATTGTGACCGACGCGGTCCACCGCGAGGGCGGCAAAATCGCCCTGCAAATTCTGCATACCGGGCGCTACAGCTATCAACCGAACCTGGTTGCCCCCTCGGCTATTCAGGCGCCGATTAACCGCTTTACTCCTCACGCCCTTAGCCACGACGAGATCCTGGCGCTGATCGACGATTTTGCCCGCTGCGCGGCGCTGGCGCGGGAAGCGGGCTACGACGGCGTTGAGGTGATGGGCTCTGAAGGCTATCTGATTAACGAATTTCTCGCCGCACGCACCAACCAGCGCGACGACGAATGGGGTGGCGACTATGCCCGCCGGATGCGTTTTGCCGTGGAGGTGGTGCGCGCGGTGCGTGAACGTGCGGGTGCGGATTTTATTATCATCTTCCGCCTGTCGATGCTCGACCTGGTGGAAGGCGGCGGCACCTTCGACGAAACCGTGCAGCTGGCGCAGGCAATTGAAGCCGCCGGTGCCACCATTATCAACACCGGGATTGGCTGGCACGAAGCGCGCATCCCCACCATCGCCACGCCGGTGCCGCGTGCGGCGTTCAGCTGGGTAACGCGCAAGCTGAAAGGCAAAGTCTCCGTTCCGCTGGTGACCACTAACCGCATTAACGACCCGCAGGTGGCGGACGATGTGATCTCCCGCGGCGACGCCGATATGGTCTCGATGGCGCGTCCGTTCCTCGCGGATGCCGAACTGCTCTCCAAAGCGCAAAGCGGCCGTGCGGATGAGATCAATACCTGCATCGGCTGTAACCAGGCCTGTCTGGATCAAATCTTCGCTGGCAAAGTCACCTCCTGCCTCGTTAACCCCCGCGCCTGCCATGAAACCAAAATGCCGGTGGTTACGACGGTCAATAAAAAACGCCTGGCCGTGGTGGGCGCAGGCCCGGCGGGCCTGGCGTTTGCGGTCAATGCCGCCTCGCGCGGGCACAGCGTGACGCTGTTTGATGCGCTGGCGGAGATCGGCGGGCAATTTACTATCGCCAGACAGATCCCCGGCAAAGAGGAGTTCTACGAAACGCTGCGCTATTACCGCCGGATGATCGAGGTGACGGGTGTCGATCTGCGGCTTAACAAGTTTGTCAGCGCGGCGGATCTGATCGGTTTCGACGAGGTGATCCTCGCGAGTGGGATCGCCCCGCGCACCCCTGCGATCGAGGGTATCGATCATCCGAAGGTATTGAGCTATCTGGACGTGCTACGCGACAAAGCACCGGTTGGCGAGAAGGTGGCGATTATCGGCTGCGGCGGGATCGGTTTTGATACCGCGATGTATTTAAGCCAGCCGGGCGAGGCCACCAGCCAGAACATCGCTGAGTTCTGCGTGGAATGGGGCATTGATACCAGCCTGAGCCAGTCCGGCGGATTACGGCCGGAAGGGCCGCAGCTGCCGAAAAGCCCGCGCCAGATCGTGATGCTCCAGCGTAAGGCCAGCAAGCCGGGTGAAGGGCTGGGCAAAACTACTGGCTGGATCCACCGCGCCACCCTCCTCTCGCGCGGGGTGAAGATGATCCCGGCGGTGAGCTACCAGAAGATCGACGACGACGGGCTGCATGTGCTGATCGGTGGTGAACCGCAGCTGCTGCGCGTGGATCATGTGATTTTGTGCGCCGGACAGGAGCCAAAGCGCGATCTGGCCGATCCGCTGCGCGAAGCGGGTAAAACGGTGCATTTGATCGGCGGGTGCGACGTGGCGATGGAGCTGGATGCGCGGCGGGCGATTGCGCAGGGCACCCAGCTTGCACTGGTTATTTAGCGACGACGCCCCAGCTTCACCGATTTCAGCACCACGAATTTGTTATTGGTGGCAATGGTGACGCAGTTGCCGAAAATCTTCTTCAGCTTGTGGAAGTAGTCCAGGTGGCGGTTCGCCACTATATACAGCTCGCCGTTGATTTTCAGGCAGCGGCGCGCGTGGTGGAACATCTCCCACGCGACGTTATCCGTCAGGGCGTGCTTCTGGTGGAACGGCGGGTTACAGAATACCGCGTTGAAGCGGAAAGGCTCTACGCCCGACAGCGCGTTATTGATCATAAACTCGCAGCGATCCAGCGCTTCAGGCAGGTTAGTTTCCACGTTCAGACGGCTGGAGGCCACCGCCATTGGCGATTCGTCGCTGAACACCACGCTGGCCTCCGGGTTCTTCGCCAGCAGCGTCAGGCCAATCACGCCATTGCCGCAGCCCAGGTCGACAATCTCACCCTCAAGATTTTCCGGCAGATGTTCCATAAAGAAACGCGCCCCGATATCCAGACCGGTACGGGAAAAGACGTTCGCGTGGTTGTGGATGGTCCAGTCGGTACCTTCCAGTTTCCAGCTCAGCGTTTCTGGCGCGTCGGCCAGCGCCGGTGCGCTGAAGGTGCAGTTGATCAGGCGTGCTTTTTTCCAGGCAAGCGTCGTGGTTGTCGGGCCGAGGACCTTCTCGAACAGCTCCAGCGTCGAGGTGTGAATATCGCGCGCTTTGGCACCCGCGATAATGCGGGTTTCTGGCGTGACGACTTTACGCAGCGCGCGCAGTTGCTGCTCCAGCAGCGCCATGGTTTTTGGCACCTTAATCAGCACCACGCCCGGCGCCTGCGGGTAGTCCGCGGTGCTGTCGAGGAACTTCACGCTGGACTCTTCGATGTCGTTATGGCGCAGGTTTTCACGCGTCGCCAGTTCGCTTAAGTAAGAATCGCCGATACTGTAAGGCGCATGTTCCGCCAGCGCGCAGGCCAGCGCGCCAAACGCGTCATTCAGGATCAGAACCGGGCCGCTGATTTCAGTCTCATCCAACTGTTGCAGCAGATATTCATCCGCCGCTTCCCACGCCTGAAGCGGGTTCACGTCGTCCGTTTCCGGGAAACGTTTAAGGTTGAGTGAACGGAAACCGTTGTCTAAGTGGCTCATCGGCCCTCCTGAATGGTAAAATTTGGCGTATCCCTGAAAAGGGTGCGTGAGTATACCCGTTTTCACACTATTTTGGGGTTTTGATGAACCAGCTGACTTATCTCCAGGGCTATCCGGAGCATTTACTTTCCCAGGTTCGTGACCTGATTGCCGCGGGAAAGCTCGGTGCGGTGCTGGAAAAACGCTACCCGGGCACGCATGATTTCGCGACTGACAAAGCCCTCTGGCAGTATACGCAGGATCTGAAAAACCAGTATCTTAAGAGCGCCCCGCCGATCAACAAGGTGATGTACGACAATAAGATCCATGTGCTGAAAAACGCGCTCGGCCTGCATACCGCCATCTCCCGCGTGCAGGGCGGCAAGCTGAAGGCTAAAGCGGAGATCCGCGTCGCGACCGTTTTCCGTAACGCGCCGGAAGCCTTTCTGCGGATGATCGTGGTGCACGAGCTGGCGCACCTGAAAGAGAAAGAGCACGACAAAGCCTTCTATTCCCTGTGCTGCCACATGGAGCCACAGTACCACCAGCTGGAGTTTGATACCCGGCTGTGGCTGACGCATTTATCGTTAAAGAGTAATGCGCAGTAGCGCACGCGAAATGTCATGATGACGTGCTACAGTGGTTTTAAGTTCCCTGCTACGGAGTACGTAAACGTTTATGATACGTTTCGCAGTCATCGGTACGAACTGGATCACGCGCCAGTTCGTCGACGCCGCCCACGAAACCGGCAAATATAAGCTCACCGCAGTCTATTCCCGCAGCCTTGAGCAGGCGCAGAGTTTTGCGAATGACTACCTGGTTGAACATCTGTTCACCTCGCTCGATGAGATGGCGCAAAGCGACGCCATTGACGCGGTCTATATTGCCAGCCCGAATTCTCTGCATTTCCCGCAAACGAAGCTGTTCCTCAGCCACAAAAAACACGTGATTTGCGAGAAGCCGCTGGCCTCGAATATTGAGGAAGTGGAAGCCGCCATTGCGCTTGCCCGCGAAAACCAGGTGGTGCTGTTTGAAGCGTTCAAAACCGCCAGCCTGCCGAACTTCCTGCTCTTGCAGCAGTCCCTGCCGAAAATTGGCAAAGTGCGTAAAGCCTTTATCAACTACTGCCAGTATTCCTCGCGCTACCAGCGCTACCTGGACGGCGAAAACCCGAACACCTTTAACCCGGCCTTCTCGAATGGCTCGATTATGGATATCGGTTTTTACTGCCTGGCCTCTGCGGTCGCCCTGTGGGGTGAACCGCACGGCGTAACGGCCACCGCCAGCCTGCTGGAGAGCGGCGTGGATGCACATGGCGTTGTGGTGCTGGACTACGGTGATTTCAGCGTGACGTTGCAGCACTCGAAGGTCAGTGACTCCGTACTGCCAAGCGAAATTCAGGGCGAAGACGGCTCGCTGGTGATCGAAAAAATCTCCGAATGCCAGAAGCTAAGCATCGTTCCCCGCGGCGGCAAAGCGCAGGAGCTGACGCAGCCTCAGCATATTAACACTATGCTCTATGAGGCAGAGGTCTTCGCCCGTCTGGTAGAAGACAACGAAGTGAACCACCCGGGGCTGGCAATCAGCCGCACCACGGCGAAGCTGCAAACGGAGATCCGCCGACAGACTGGCGTGATTTTCCCCGCAGACGGCGTGAATGTGGAAGCCGTCGCGTAAAGCTGTGTAATGAAATCGTGCAGACCATTGACGAAACCGATGGTCTGACATAATTTGTTACCTGCAAAGGGGAGTAACTTCTTCGCCGGTGGATCGTCATTACGATGCGTGCAAAACCGCATCCGGTCGCCGGGCAACCTTCGAGGTTGTAAGTGAGACCTTGCCGGAAGGCGAGGTCTATGCATAAAAAGCTAACGGCTATCGTCTTCTGACCATAGCCGTTTTTGTTTTTTATGTGTAAGGAAAATAGTATGCATTCTGTCGGCACTCCAATGCTGTGGGGCGGATTCGCGGTTGTCGTGCTCATCATGCTGGCGATCGACCTCTTTTTGCAGGGTCGTCGCGGCGAACACGGCATGAGCGTCAAGCAAGCCGCCGTCTGGTCGCTGGTATGGGTTACCCTCTCACTTCTTTTCTGCGCCGCCTTCTGGTGGTATCTGGCCTCAACCGAAGGCCGCGCGGTGGCCGATCCTCAGGCACTCGCCTTCCTCACCGGCTATCTGATTGAAAAAGCACTGGCGGTTGATAACGTCTTCGTCTGGCTGATGCTGTTCAGTTACTTCGCCGTGCCTGCGGCTCTGCAACGCCGCGTGCTGGTGTACGGCGTTCTGGGCGCTATTGTCCTGCGTACCATCATGATCTTCGCCGGTAGCTGGCTGATTACCCAGTTCGAATGGCTGTTGTATGTATTTGGTGCGTTCCTGCTGTTCACCGGGGTCAAAATGGCGCTGGCGAAAGAAGACGATACCGGTATCGGTGATAAGCCGTTGGTGAAGTGGTTCCGGGGTCATCTGCGCATGACGGACAAGATCGAGAGCGAGCATTTCTTCGTGCGTAAGAACGGCCTGCTGTTCGCCACCCCGCTGCTGCTGGTGCTGATTCTGGTCGAGCTGAGCGACGTGATTTTTGCGGTGGACAGTATCCCGGCTATCTTCGCAGTTACCACCGACCCGTTCATCGTTCTGACCTCGAATCTGTTCGCCATCCTCGGCCTGCGTGCGATGTACTTCCTGCTGGCAGGCGCGGCAGAGCGCTTCTCAATGCTGAAGTACGGCCTGTCGGTGATTCTGGTGTTTATCGGTATCAAGATGCTGATCGTCGATTTCTACCATATCCCGATCGCCATTTCGCTCGGCGTGGTGTTTGGCATTCTGCTGGTGACGCTGATTATCAATACCTGGGTTAACCGCCAGCACGATAAGAAGCAGCAGGTTTAGTGCAACGTTCGGTGCGGGCTGATGCCCTCACCCCAACCCTCTCCCACAGGGAGAGGGGGAAATGCAATGCAGGCCGGGTAAGCGTAGCGCTACCCGGCGCTTTCGTTAACCAATAGTTAAAAAACATGACGCAACACGTAAAATCCAGCATTTTACGCTTCCCTCCTTTCACGTATTCCCTATACTCGACCAGGCAAACATTTACTTACATCCGGAAATAAATGTGACTTAGAGCACATCCAGGATGGAACGCAATTTCACTCAGGAATAACGTATGAGCACACAATCACGCGGTCTGTTCGCGCGCCTGGCGCAGGGCAGTCTTGTAAAACAAATTCTGGTCGGGTTGGTACTGGGTATTCTGCTGGCCATGGTGTCGAAACCTGCCGCGGAGGCCACGGGACTGCTCGGGACGCTGTTTGTGGGCGCCCTGAAGGCCGTCGCCCCGGTACTGGTGCTGATGCTGGTGATGGCGTCGATTGCCAACCACCAGCACGGACAAAAAACCAACATTCGCCCTATTCTGTTCCTGTATCTGCTGGGAACCTTCTCTGCTGCCTTAACGGCCGTTGTGTTTAGCTTCCTGTTCCCGTCTACGCTGCACCTGACCAGCGCGGCCGGTGATATCACCCCGCCGTCCGGGATTGTGGAAGTCCTTCGCGGCCTGCTGATGAGCATGGTCTCTAACCCCATCACCGCACTGATGAGCGGAAACTACATTGGCATCCTGGTCTGGGCGATTGGTCTGGGCTTCGCGCTGCGTCATGGCAACGAGACCACGAAAAACCTGGTCAACGATTTGTCCAATGCCGTGACTTTCATGGTGAAGCTGGTGATTCGCTTTGCACCAGTCGGTATCTTTGGTCTGGTTTCTTCGACGCTGGCCACTACCGGTTTCGACGCACTGTGGGGCTACGCGCAGCTGCTGGTCGTCCTGGTCGGCTGTATGCTGCTGGTGGCGCTGGTGATCAACCCGCTGCTGGTGTTCTGGCAGATCCGCCGCAACCCGTATCCGCTGGTGCTGACTTGCCTGCGCGAGAGCGGCGTGTATGCCTTCTTTACCCGCAGCTCGGCGGCAAACATTCCGGTCAACATGGCGCTGGCGGAGAAGCTGAACCTGGATCGCGATACCTATTCCGTGTCGATCCCGCTGGGTGCGACCGTGAACATGGCGGGTGCGGCGATCACCATCACCGTGCTGACCCTGGCGGCAGTGCATACGCTGGGTATTCCGGTGGATCTGCCAACCGCGCTGCTGCTGAGCGTCGTTGCATCACTGTGTGCCTGTGGCGCATCCGGCGTGGCGGGCGGATCGCTGCTGCTGATCCCGCTGGCCTGTAACATGTTCGGTATCCCGAACGAGATTGCCATGCAGGTTGTCGCGGTCGGCTTCATTATCGGCGTATTGCAGGATTCCTGCGAGACTGCGCTGAACTCCTCTACCGACGTGCTGTTTACCGCCGCAGCCTGTCAGGCGGAAGATGCGCGTTTAGCGAAGAACGCCCTGCGCAGTTAAAAAGAAAAGCCCGGTGGCGGCTACGCCTTACCGGGCCTACAAGGTAAATGCAAAACGGCAACATGTGTTGCCGTTTTTAGTGTTTGCACCCTCTCCCTGTGGGGAGGGTTGGGGTGAGGGCACCAGCCCGCACCCAGCTTACAGCGTCACACCACTCTTAAAAATCGCCAGCTCGCGGAAGTCGTTCTTCTCGTTACAGGTCTGCCTGCCGCTGGCGAACTCTGCGATAGCGTCCACGAACTCGCTCAGCAGCTGCGGCATCGCTTTGCCGTGGATCAGCTGCCCTGCGTCGAAATCGATCCAGTGCTTTTTCTTTGCCGCCAGCTCGCTGTTGGTGGCAATTTTAACCGTCGGCACAAACCCGCCGTACGGCGTACCGCGGCCGGTACTGAACAGCACCATATGGCAGCCGGCTCCCGCCAGCGCGCTGGTGGCGACCGCATCGTTACCGGGCGCGCTCAGCAGGTTCAGACCGTGCGTTTTCAGGCGCTCGCCGTAGCGCAGAACGTCAACCACCTGGCTCGCGCCCGCTTTCTGGGTGCAGCC
This sequence comes from Enterobacter sp. BWH52, assembly GCF_001037565.1. Classification (NCBI taxonomy): domain Bacteria; kingdom Pseudomonadati; phylum Pseudomonadota; class Gammaproteobacteria; order Enterobacterales; family Enterobacteriaceae; genus Enterobacter; species Enterobacter sp. BWH52. The sequence goes on from NZ_KQ089854.1 coordinate 3,985,490, forward strand.
GAGGGATTTCTCCTCCAGCGTGGTGATTCCGCCCGCCTTGTTCCCCGGCGACGGGTTCTCGTAAATCGGCTGATTGTGGGCAATGAAGTACTGTTTGAAGTCGTTCACCATGGTGACGGTCTTCTCAAACGTCTCTTCGTCGCGACAGTGGCTCATCAGAATGCGCTCTGCGCCGAACATCTCCGGCACTTCGGTCAGCACCGTGGTGCCGCCGTTGGCAATCACGTAATCCGAGAAGCGGCCCAGCATCGGGTTAGCGGTAATGCCGGAAAGCCCGTCAGACCCGCCGCACTCCAGGCCAAACTTCAGTTCGCTCAGCTTGCCCGGCTCGCGCTTGTCGTGACGCATCACCTCGTACAGCTGGTGCAGTTGTTCAACGCCCGCTTCCACTTCGTCGTCCTGGTGCTGACACACCATAAAGTGCACGCGCTCAGGATCGAACTCGCCCAGCGTATCGCGGAAGGCGTCAACCTGATTGTTTTCACAGCCGAGGCCAATCACCAGCACCGCCCCCGCGTTCGGGTGGCGCACCATATTTTGCAGCATGGTGCGGGTATTGATGTGGTCGTCGCCCAGCTGGGAACAACCATAGGTGTGGCTGAACAGATGCACGCCGTCGGTGCCTTCAGCATTGTTAGTCTCTTTCAGGAAACGCGTCTGAATTTGACGCGCGATCCCGTTCACGCAGCCGACGGTCGGGAGGATCCACAGTTCATTGCGGATCCCCACCTCGCCGCTGGCGCGGCGGTAGATCTGCACCTCACGATCGGCCGCCTGTCCTTCTTCTGCCTGGAAGTCAGGTTGATAGCTGTACTCGTCCAGATCGCTGAGATTGGTGCGGGTATTGTGGGAATGAATGTATTCACCCGGCGCAATATCCGCCAGCGCATGACCGATGGGCAAACCGTACTTCACCACGTTCTCCCCTTTCGCGATGGGGATCAGGGCAAACTTATGTCCACGTCCAATGGCCTGGCGTAACGTCACCGACTGGTTGTCGAAGGTCACTTCCGTCCCTTCGGCTAAATCGGCCAGCGCGACGGCAACGTTATCCAGCGAATGGATTTTGATGTATTGCATATCAACCTCAAACGGCCTTAGTTCAGTTCAATGGCGAAGTAGTCACGCGCATTGTTAAAGCAGATGTTTCTCACCATTTCGCCCAGCAGCTGGATATCTGCTGGCGCTTCGCCCGCGTGCACCCAGCGGCCAATCATCTGGCACAGAATACGGCGGAAATATTCATGGCGGGTATAGGAGAGGAAACTGCGGCTGTCGGTCAGCATGCCAACGAAGCGGCTCAACAGGCCGAGCTGCGCCAGCTGCGTCATCTGACGCTCCATGCCGTCTTTCTGATCGTTAAACCACCAGCCGGAACCGAACTGCATCTTGCCCGGCATCCCTTCGCCCTGGAAGTTGCCGATCATGGTGCCCAGCACTTCGTTATCGCGTGGGTTCAGGCAGTAAAGGATGGTTTTTGGCAGCAGGTTTTGCTCGTTCTGTTTGCTCAGCAGTTTTGACAGCTCTTCCGCCATCGGACGGTCGTTGATGGAGTCAAAGCCCACGTCCGCGCCCAGCAGTTTGAACTGACGCTGGTTGTTATTACGCAGCGCGCCGATGTGATACTGCTGAACCCAGCCGCGGCGGGCATATTCCGCACCGAGGAACACCAGTACCGCCGTTTTAAACTGCGCCACTTCGTGCTCACTCAGGGCTTCGCCGGAGAGACGACGCGCCAGAATGCTGTCCAGCTCAGCTTCGCTGGATTCCGCGAACAGCACTACGTCCAGCGCGTGGTCAGACACTTTACAGCCGTGTGCGGCAAAGTGATCCAGACGTTTGGTCAGCGCGGTTTGCAGATCGCCAAAGCGACGGATATCGGTGTCAGACACTTCCGCCAGCTTCGCCATATAGTCGTTAAAGGTCGGCAGCTCGATGTTGAAGGCTTTATCCGGGCGCCAGCTTGGCAGCACTTTGATGTCAAACGTGCTGTCCTTCGCGACAACCGCGTGGTGCTCCAGAGTGTCGACCGGATCGTCGGTGGTGCCCACCATCTTCACGTTCATCTGCTTCATGATGCCGCGCGCCGAGAAGCTATCCTGCGCCAGCAGGTCGTTGCACTGATCCCAGATTTCATCCGCCGTGGCGGGAGAGAGCAGCTTGCCGGTGATACCAAACGGACGACGCAGTTCAAGGTGCGTCCAGTGGTATAACGGGTTACCGATGGTGTGGGGAACAGTAGCGGCCCAGGCGTCAAACTTCTCGCGATCGGTCGCGTCGCCGGTACACAGGCGCTCGGCCACGCCGTTGGTGCGCATTGCGCGCCACTTATAGTGGTCACCCTTCAGCCAGATATCATACAGGTTTTTGAAACGGTAATTTTCGGCAACCTGCTGCGGCGGTAAATGGCAGTGGTAGTCGAAAATCGGCTGGTCTTTTGCGTAGTCGTGGTACAGGCGGCGAGCAAATTCGGTATCTAACAGAAAATCGTCGGTCATAAACGGTGTCATTATCGTCTTCCTCATTACGGGAGCGTCAGAAAGCTTATGTTCAGATGCTGCAAAGTTATCACACCAATTTCCAGAGTCCGACGTTTTTTTCGTGAGTTAGATCAATAAACGTCGACAAATAAATTACCCTCAAAGGGGTAAACCCTCTCCCAGGCCGCGCCAGTTCTGGCTTTGCGCGTGCCGCATAATGTCCCTACAAAGATTCACACTTTTGTGATGTCACTCACCTTTTAAAGTTGTATGACAAGTTATCTTTTCGCCGTCGCAAACTATAAGCCGACGGAATGCATTACCGGTGTTTGATACATCGGATTTAACGGTACGGAAGCCGACTTAGCACGATTACTAATGGCAAGGTTCGGGCCGTTCCGGGACAGGTTCCCGGTTACGCCCCTCCCGTTACAGAACAGCTCCCGGCAACGGTTGAGTTGTTGCCGTGTCCCGACACGGAAATAACATAACGATGAGGTTTTACATGCGTAAAATTAAAGGGTTACGTTGGTACATGATCGCACTGGTGACGCTCGGCACCGTGCTGGGCTACCTGACACGTAACACCGTGGCAGCAGCGGCGCCAACGTTGATGGAAGAGTTACATATCTCCACGCAGCAATACTCTTACATCATTGCGGCTTACTCTGCCGCTTACACCGTAATGCAGCCTGTTGCAGGTTATGTTCTTGATATTCTGGGTACAAAAATTGGTTATGCCTTCTTCGCTGTAGCCTGGGCCGTCTTCTGTGGGGCGACCGCGCTGGCCGGCAGCTGGGGCGGACTGGCGCTGGCGCGTGGTGCGGTAGGTGCTGCCGAAGCGGCGATGATCCCCGCGGGTCTGAAAGCCAGCTCTGAATGGTTCCCGGCAAAAGAGCGTTCTATCGCTGTCGGTTACTTCAACGTGGGCTCCTCCATCGGGGCGATGATTGCTCCGCCACTGGTGGTGTGGGCGATTGTGATGCACAGCTGGCAGATGGCGTTCATCATCTCCGGTGTGCTGAGCTTTGCCTGGGCCATGGCGTGGCTGATTTTCTATAAACACCCGCGCGACCAGAAAAAGCTGTCTGACGAAGAACGTGACTACATTATTAATGGTCAGGAATCCCAGCATCAGACCGACAACGGCAAAAAGATGTCCGTCTGGCAGATCCTGGGCACCCGTCAGTTCTGGGGTATCGCCCTGCCACGCTTCCTGGCAGAACCGGCCTGGGGTACGTTTAACGCCTGGATCCCACTGTTCATGTTTAAAGTTTACGGCTTTAACCTGAAAGAGATCGCGATGTTCGCCTGGATGCCAATGCTGTTTGCAGACCTGGGCTGTATCGTCGGCGGCTACCTGCCACCGCTGTTCCAGCGCTGGTTTGGCGTGAACCTGATTGTGTCCCGTAAGATGGTGGTCACCATGGGCGCCCTGCTGATGATCGGCCCGGGTATGATCGGCCTGTTCACCAGCCCTTACGTGGCTATCGCCCTGCTGTGTATCGGGGGCTTTGCTCACCAGTCTCTGTCCGGTGCGCTGATTACGCTCTCGTCCGACGTGTTTGGTCGTAACGAAGTCGCCACCGCCAACGGCCTGACCGGGATGGCCGCCTGGACCGCAAGTACCCTGTTTGCACTGGTGGTCGGCGCGTTGGCGGATACGATTGGTTTCAGCCCACTGTTCGCGGTACTGGCTGTCTTCGACCTGTTGGGTGCGGTGGTTATCTGGACGGTGCTGAAAAGCAAATCCGCAGATGAACTTGCGAAAGAGTCCCTCGGGGGACCGGCGACGCAGAGTTAGCGTTGTTGTGCCGGGTGGCGGCTCCGCCTTACCCGGCCTACAAAATCCAATAAAATAGTAGGTCGGGTAAGCGTAGCGCCACCCGGCAAGAACGACGCAAAAGCCGCCTCCGGGCGGCTTTTTTGATGGCGAAATCTGGAGACTGGCACGCAAAAGTGGTATAACAAATCATTCGCCGTACCCTGCCTGGAGCGCATATGGAAATCACCGAATCACGTCGTTTATATCAACAACTTGCCGCCGAGCTGAAAGATCGCATCGAGCAAGGGGTCTATCTTGTCGGTGATAAACTTCCCGCTGAGCGTTTCATTGCGGATGAAAAAAGCGTCAGCCGCACGGTGGTCCGCGAAGCCATCATCATGCTGGAAGTGGAAGGGTATGTTGAGGTACGCAAAGGTTCCGGCATTCATGTGATTTCCAGCCAGGCGAAACACTCCCCCACCCCGGACGAAAGTCTGGAGTTTGCCAGCTACGGTCCGTTTGAGCTTCTCCAGGCTCGCCAGCTGATTGAAAGCAACATTGCGGAATTTGCTGCGACGCAGGTGACCAAGCAGGACATCATGAAGCTGATGGAAATCCAGGATCACGCGCGTAAAGAAAAATGTTTCCGCGATTCTGAATGGGACCTGCAATTCCACGTCCAGGTCGCCCTTGCGACTCAGAACACGGCGCTGGCGGCAATCGTTGAAAAAATGTGGACTCAGCGCGTTCACAACCCGTACTGGAAGAAACTGCACGATCACATTGATTCCCGCACGGTAGATAACTGGTGTGACGATCACGACCAGATTCTTAAAGCCCTGATTCGTAAAGATCCGCATGCGGCGAAACTGGCAATGTGGCAGCATCTGGAGAACACCAAACAGATGCTGTTTAATGAAACAAGTGATGACTTTGAATTTAACGCTGACCGCTATCTTTTTGCCGATAATCCGGTCGTTCACCTCGATACCGCGACCAATCTCGCAAAATAACGCCCCGAACTGCTGGCAGGCGCACCGCCGCGCCTTCCGGCCAGACAGGGTAAGAAAACCTCTATAGTGTCAGCCTTTGTAAAATTTCTCGCTCCCCTCCGTGGCTTACGCCAAAATCGTGTTTCCCCTCAAATTCTGTGACGCAGAACGTCGGGCTTTGTTACAATTGGATTCACTTCGTTATTTTGTAAGTTAGTGCTTGCTAACCAGCCAATTAACAGGGAACAGTGTTGGCCACACATCAATGTGTCCGCGAGCGACCATAATGAAATCATAACAATGTCGCCGTGCTGTATTTCCCGAATTACAGGCGTGACGTTAACCGATTTCCAGGAACACTGAATGGAACTTTTGACCCAACTACTGAACGCCCTCTGGGCTCAGGATTTCGAAACGCTGGCCAACCCGTCCATGATTGGCATGCTCTACTTTGTATTATTTATGATCCTGTTCCTTGAGAACGGTCTGCTGCCTGCTGCCTTTTTACCGGGCGACAGCCTGCTGGTACTGGTCGGGGTGCTTTGTGCAAAAGGGGCGATGGCTTTCCCGCAAACGGTCCTGCTTTTAACCATTGCCGCCAGCCTGGGCTGCTGGGTGAGTTACATTCAGGGGCGATGGCTGGGTAACACGCGAATCGTTCAGAACTGGCTTTCGCACCTTCCGGCCCATTACCACCAGCGAGCGCACCACCTTTTCCATAAGCATGGGCTTTCCGCCTTGCTGATCGGCCGCTTTATCGCATTCGTACGCACCCTACTGCCCACCATTGCGGGCCTGTCCGGCCTGAGCAGCACGCGCTTCCAGTTCTTTAACTGGATGAGCGGCTTGCTGTGGGTGCTGATCCTGACCACGCTCGGCTACGCGCTGGGTAAAACGCCGGTCTTTATGAAATACGAAGACCAACTGATGTCTTGCCTGATGCTGCTGCCCGTCGTTCTGCTGGTGTTTGGCCTGGTCGGGTCCCTGGTCGTACTCTGGAAGAAGAAATACGGGGCCAGGGGTTAACGATGGTTATCTCCCCGCTCGCGCTGCGCCGCTTCTCTTACGCCATCGTCGCGCTGATGATGTTCAGCGCTCTTATCCTGCTGTGGTCTGCGCTACAGCATCAGGAGTCGACGCTGGCTATCCGTCCTGTGAGCCAGGGAACCAGCGTGCCGGATGGTTTTTCCATCTGGCATCATCTCGACGCAAACGGGATCCGCTTTAAGAGCATCACGCCGCAAGACGATGTGCTGCTGATAAAATTTGACTCCAGTGCGCAAAGCGCCGCGGCGAAAGCCGTGCTGGACCGCACGCTGCCGCAGGGTTACATCATTGCGCAACAGGATGATGACAGCCACGTCGCCTCCTGGATGTCACGGTTACGCGACACGTCGCATCGATTTGGTTAACGACTAATATTCCGAATATTTTCACCTACTTTGGTGAAACTCCCGTTTACTTACTATGCTTAAGTACGCGGAGCACCCCTCAGATGTTCTCCGCTTTGTTCTGGAACACGGCTTACGCCGTAACACAATGGAAGGTTTCTATAATGAAATACCGCATCACCCTGGCTCTGGCCCTTTTTTCTTTAAGCACAGCTTCCTTCGCTATGTCTCTTTGTCAGGAGAAAGAACAGGATATCCAACGCGAAATCAGTTATGCCGAAAAGCATAACAATCAGCACCGGATCGACGGACTGAAAAAAGCGTTGAGCGAAGTGAAAGACAACTGTACGGACAGCAAGCTGCGTGCCGATCATCAGGAAAAAATCGCTGAACAGAAGGACGAGATAGCCGAGCGCCGTCAAGACCTGCAAGAAGCGAAAGAGAAAGGTGATGCGGAAAAAATTGCCAAGCGCGAGAGGAAGTTGCAAGAGGCGCAGGACGAACTGAAAGCGCTGGAAGCTCGCGATTATTGAGTTAACGGAAATCTCAACAGGAGAGAATCATGTCAAAAGATACAACTTCAGAAAATCTGCGCGCTGAACTGAAATCCCTGGCGGACACCCTGGAAGAGGTGCTGAACTCTTCTGCCGATAAATCGAAAGAAGAAGTCAGCAAACTGCGCAGCAAAGCGGAGCAGGCACTGAAAGAGAGCCGTTACCGTCTGGGTGAAACCGGTGATGCGCTGGCGAAACAGACCCGCGAAGCGGCTGCGCGCGCAGACGAATATGTACGTGATAATCCATGGACGGGTGTGGGTATTGGCGCCGCAGTGGGTGTGGTGCTGGGTGTCCTGCTGACGCGTCGTTGATTATGGAAGATCCACGTCACGCACAAGGGCCTGCTAAAAACGTCCTCGGCATTGGCCAGCGTATTCTTACGACGCTGGTCGGGATTGCCGAAACGCGCGTCCGGCTTGCGGTAGTGGAGCTGGAAGAGGAGAAAGCCAACCTCTTCCAGATGCTGCTCATGCTTGGGCTTACGATGCTCTTTGCCGCGTTTGGTCTGATGAGCCTGATGGTGTTAATCATCTGGGCTATCGATCCACAGTATCGTCTGAACGCGATGATTGCGACTACCGTGGTTCTGCTGGTGGCGGCGCTGATAGGCGGTATCTGGACCCTGCATAAAGCGCGCACGTCGACCTTCCTGCGTCATACGCGCCAGGAGCTGGCCAACGACCGCGCCCTGCTGGAGGATGATAAGTCGTGAGCGACAAAGCCGAACGTCAAAAGCGGAAAGCGTATCTGTTGAGCCAAATCCAGCAGCAGCGACTGGATCTGTCTGCCAGCCGTCGCGACTGGGTTGAAGCCACGCATCGGTTTGACCGCGGCTGGAACACGGTCCTGAGCCTGCGTTCATGGGCGCTGGTCGGCAGCAGCGTGATGGCGATCTGGTCGGTTCGGCATCCTAACATGCTGATCCGCTGGGCACGTCGCGGCTTTGGCGCCTGGAGCGCCTGGCGTCTGGTGAAAACCACGCTGCGACAGCAGCAGTTGCGGTGAAAAAAGCAAAACGGTAACCCTGGTTACCGTTTTTTGTTTTTGCCCCCTCTCCCTGTGGGAGAGGGATGGGGTGAGGGCACCAGCCCGCACGCTCCCTTACTCAATATCTTTGAAGAAGATTAACAGTTTTCCTTGCTAACAATTGCCATCCGCCCCGTTTACACTCCTCTCCATCGACAGCAAAGACGCGGTATCTACCCGAATTTGCACGCAAATAACGTTTAGCCGCTGATGTGGTTTCCTGGAGAGTAAAATGAAAAAATTAGAAGATGTTGGTGTACTGGTAGCGCGTATTCTGATGCCAATTCTGTTCATCACCGCAGGCTGGGGCAAAATTACCGGCTATGCGGGCACTCAGCAGTATATGGAAGCGATGGGCGTGCCGGGGTTCCTGCTGCCACTGACCATTCTGCTTGAGTTCGGCGGCGGCCTGGCAGTGCTGTTCGGTTTCCTGACCCGCACCACGGCGCTGTTCACCGCAGGCTTTACCCTGCTGACCGCGTTCATCTTCCACAGCAACTTTGCGGAAGGCGTGAACTCCCTGATGTTCATGAAAAACCTGACCATCGCGGGTGGCTTCCTGCTGCTGGCTATCACGGGCCCGGGCGCCTACAGCATCGACCGTCTTCTGAATAAGAAGTGGTAAGCACGCTATACTGATTACATTCAAAGCGAGGAGACATCTCCTCGCTTTTGCTATCTGACGGAGGAGAAAAAAATGGGACAACTCGTAGACGGCGTCTGGCAGGATGTCTGGTATGACACCAAATCCACCGGTGGACGCTTTAAGCGCTCTGTTTCGGCCTTCCGTAACTGGCTGACCGCCGACGGCGCACCCGGCCCGAGTGGCGAAGGGGGCTTTGCGGCGGAGAAAGATCGTTATCATCTGTACGTTTCTCTCGCCTGTCCGTGGGCGCACCGCACGCTGATTGTGCGCAAACTTAAAGGTCTCGAATCGTTAATTCCGGTTTCGGTGGTCAACCCGCTGATGCTGGAAAACGGCTGGACGTTCGACAGTGACTTCCCTGCCGCGACGGGTGATGAGCTTTATCATCACGATTTCCTGTATCAGCTCTATCTGCGCGCCGATCCGCACTACACCGGACGCGTAACGGTGCCGGTGCTGTGGGACAAGAAAAACCAGAGGATCGTCAGCAATGAATCCGCTGAAATCATTCGCATGTTCAATACCGCGTTTGACGCGCACGGCGCCCGCGCCGGGGATTACTACCCGGTTGAGTTGCGCGAGAAAATTGACGAGCTGAACGGCTGGATCTACGACAACGTCAACAACGGCGTCTATAAAGCGGGCTTTGCCACCAGTCAGGAAGCGTACGACGAAGCGGTCGGCAACGTGTTTGGATCCCTGGAGCGCCTGGAGCAGATCCTCGGCCAGCATCGTTATTTAACGGGCGATCGCCTCACCGAAGCAGACATCCGCCTGTGGACGACGCTGATCCGCTTCGATCCGGTGTATGTCACCCACTTCAAGTGCGACAAGCATCGCATCAGCGATTATCTGAACCTGCACGGTTTCCTGCGCGACATCTATCAGATGCCGGGGATTGCGGAGACGGTCAATTTTGACCATATTCGCACCCATTATTTCCGCAGTCATAAGACCATCAACCCAACGGGCATTATCTCCATTGGCCCGTGGCAGGACCTGGATGAACCGCACGGGCGCGACGTGCGTTTCGGATAATTATTTAGGGAATCAATTGATTCCCTTTTTTAATTCACAGCATACATCTATCCTTACCTCGATCGCTTAGAAAACAAGTGATTGACTGATTATGAGGCAAGGAAAAATGGACTGGTATTTAAAGGTACTGCGCAACTATTTTGGTTTTGGTGGCCGTGCCCGCCGTAAAGAGTACTGGATGTTCGTTCTGGTGAACTTCGTCCTGATTATGGTGCTGGGCATTGTGGACAAGATCCTCGGCTGGGAACGCGAGGGGGGTGAAGGCATTCTCACCACCATTTATGGTGTGTTAGTTCTGCTGCCTTCATGGGCCGTACTGTTTCGTCGTCTCCACGACACCGATCGTTCGGCGTGGTGGCTGCTGTTGCTGTTGATCCCGCTTATCGGCTGGATCGTGATTTTGATTTTCAACTGTCAGAGCGGAACGCCGGGCGAAAACCGCTTTGGTCAGGATCCTAAGGCAAGCGCGTAAATTCTGCCCGGTGGCGCTTACGCTTACCGGGCCTACGCTTATTTGTTGTGGTGAGCAAAAAGCTTGGGAATTTCACGCAAACACCACGATTTGGCTTCGCCCATGCTGTCGCGACGCCACGCCATAATGATATCCACTTCGCTGGTGTATTCCGGGCTGACGACGCGCAACCGCCCTTCTGCAATGTCCTTTTCGACAAACGGGTAAGGCATAGTCGCCACGCCCAGCCCCGCCAGGAGCGCCTGTCGCTTATCTTCCAGCGACGTTACCGTCAGTCGCGGCTGTTTATCCAGCAACTGTACCGTTAACACCGGGCGCTCTCGGGCGGTATCCGCGACCGCCACGCCGCGGTATTTCACGCGCGTGACCTCAGAGAGCGGCTCCGGCTCCTGATGGATAGGGTGATCCGGCGCGGCGACGTAGACGTTCATCACGCTGTAGAGCTTGCGCGAATTGATTTCTGACGATGAGCGGAAATGCATGTCTGGCGCAATCACGATATCCGCCCTGCCCGTCTCAAGACGCTCCCATGCCCCGGCCAGCACCTCGGTGATGATCGACAGCTGGGTATTGGCTTTCGCGGCCAGTCTGTCCACCAGCGGAAACAGCGCTTCGGTGGGCACCAGCGCTTCGGTCACTAACGTCAGATGGGTTTCCCAGCCGCGGGCCAGCGCTTCGGCATCGGTCGTCAGCTTATCCGCCGCTTCCAGCAATACGCGGCCGCGCTCCAGCAGCATCCGCCCAACGTTGGTGAATTTTGTTCGATGACCGGAGCGATCGAAGAGCACAACATCCAGCTCCTCTTCCAGCTTTTGCATGGTGTAGCTCAGCGCAGACGGAACGCGCCCCAGTTCATCTGCCGCCGCGGCAAAACTGCCGCGCCTGTCAATCGCGTCCATGACGCGAAGCGCCTCAAGCGTCAATGCTCTCTCTTTAGCCATCTCGTTCTCATTCAGGAAATTTGAACATACCAGGCAGAATATCTGGCTAACAATGCAGCGTCCATACCTTTACCATTGATTTAGTGTAAAGAGAGGTCAAGTTTATGATTACGACAAGAACAGCGAAACAGTGCGGACAAGCCGATTTCGGTTGGTTGCAGGCCCGCTACACCTTTTCCTTTGGACACTACTTTGACCCTAAACTCCTCGGTTACGCTTCACTGCGTGTATTGAATCAGGAGGTGCTCGCCCCGGGCGCGTCCTTCCAGCCGCGCACGTACCCGAAAGTCGATATCCTGAACCTGATCCTGGAAGGCGAGGCAGAATACCGCGATAGCGAGGGCAATCATGTCCAGGCGAAGGCTGGCGAGGCGCTGTTAATTTCTACTCAGCCAGGTATTAGCTACAGTGAGCATAACCTCAGCAAAGACAAAACGCTGACCCGCATGCAGCTGTGGCTGGATGCCTGTCCGGAGCGGGAAAATCCGCTGGTGCAAAAGATCGATCTGAAGGGCGATCAACAGCAGCTGATTGCCTCGCCGGACGGCAGCAAAGGCAGCTTGCAGTTACGCCAGCAGGTGTGGCTGCACCATATCGAACTGAAAAAAGGTGAACAGGCGAGCTTCCAGCTTCATGGCCCGCGAGCCTATTTGCAGTCCATTCACGGAACGGTGCATGCGGTCACGCATACGGAAGAGAAAGAAGCGCTCACCTGCGGTGACGGGGCGTTTATTCGTGACGAAGCGAATATCACTCTGGTTGCCGATACGCCGCTGCGCGCGCTGTTGATTGATTTGCCGGTTTAAGATCAACACGCCCCTCGCTCGATCGGTTCCCTCTCCCTATGGGAGAGGGTTAGGGTGAGGGGTAACGGATTGGATTAGATCACAACACCTTACTCGCCATAATCTCAATGATCTGCCGGTCCGTCGCCTGCATTGAGCGGCACGCCAGAGCGCACAGGTTAGAGATCGACTGTTCCACGTCGTGCGCCACAATCCCCTCGTTACCCGTCACCGCAGTATCATCCAGCGCCATCATCACGGCTTTCCAGGCGCTGGTGACGCTGGTCGAGACCTTCATTGCACAGCTGTTAGAAGCCCCATCGCAGATCATCCCGCTCACGTCGCCGATCATACTGCCGATCGCCATGGCAATGGTCTGGTAAGATCCGCCCATCAGCCACGCCATCCCCGCCGCTGCCCCCATTCCGGCGGTTGTCGCCGCGCACAACGCGGACAAGCGCGGAAGCTGGTAATGGATATAGATAGCCGACAGATGCGAGAGCATCAGCGCCCGCGCCAGCCGTTCGTCATCAGCCTGAACGTGCTCAGCCACCACCACTACCGGCATGGTGGCGGTGATGCCCTGATTCCCGGAACCCGAGTTGCTCATCGCTGGCAGCGTCGCGCCTCCCATGCGGGCATCCGAGGCTGCGCTGGTGCGGATAATAATGTCTGAACCCAGATCCTGCGCCATCCAGCCGCGTGCGCGCTGTTTATTGAGCGTCGCGCCAATATGCAGCCCCCAGTTGCCACGCAAACCTTCGCGGGAGAGCGCATCGTTCAGCCGCCCCGCATCGAGGATAAAGCGGATCGCGTCGAACGGCACCTGCTCCACAAACTCAAGGATCTGTGACAGCGTGGTGGTCGAGAGTACCGCCAGCGGATCGTCGTTGTTCTGGCTCTGACGATCGTCAAGCCTGAAGCACGTTTCGCCCTGACAAACTACCTCCACCACGCGAGTGTGCCCGCCAGCGATGGCCACCATCGCCGAGGATTCACCGGCGTAAACGCAGGCGCGTGAATAAAGGATCTCATCGCACGGCTCCTGCAATTTTACCTGCACCAGACCCGCGTTCAGCAATGCTTTGGCGCGCGTTAGCGCCTCGGCCGACGCGTCTTTCAACACCTCCAGCCCGGCGTGTGCATTACCGCCTGTCGCCCCCAGCGCGGCCGCGATGGGTAAACCGACCATACCGGTGCCGGGCACCGTTACGCCAAGCCCGTTTTTCATCAGGTTCGGCGATACCCACGCCTCGATACGCGTTACCTCACCGGAAAGCTGTCCGGCAGCCATCGCACACGCCAGCGCCAGCGAGACGGGTTCGGTACAGCCCAGCGCAGGCTTTACCTCTTCCTGCACGGCGCGAATAAAATGGTTCCATAAAGGATTAATTTGCTCAGACATCGTTACGACCTTATTTAACCTCATGAGAAGGCGAGGAAAGGAGAAACACAAAGCAGCAGCCCGGTAATTACGATAATTACCAGCGATACGCCTTTATATTTATGAAGTGCGGGCACTTTGTAGACCAGCCACGCCGGAATTAAGCAGCCCACCATCCCGAAAATAGGGCTACAGATGGAGGTGAAGCTCAGCACCGGCGCGTTTAATACAATCGCGCTCCAGGCCAGCAGGATGGCGAACAGCATAATTCCGCGCTGGACGGCATTTTCATTGATTTTTTCCGCCGGCATTTTGCGGCGCAGGATGTTCATCACGATGCCCTGCGTCGCCTCACGAAAGCCGAGATAGACGCCAAAGAACGCGGTCATCACGGCGAAAATGTTGAGGATCACGCTGACGATTTTGACCCAGCCCGCACCGTCACCGCTGATGAACTGTGCTGCGATTGCCAGGGCGGAAATATTCTGCTCGTAGGCTTTTACCGCCTCGTCGTGCCCCATCGCCAGCGTGAAGGAGACCGCGTAGAAAAAGACCGTCACAAACAGCACGCCAAAGGCGATATTCATTGCCCGCAGCGCTTTATGACGCGCCACCTCTACGGATTTTTCCCGTGAACGATAGGAAATCACCATCGGGCTTAAAGTCTGAATAAACAGAATGGAGGTTAAGGTGAAAGGCAGCGTAATAATGGCGTTTTTAATCAGCAGCCCCATCGGCGGCAGCATACCGACGTTGGCTAAATGCCAGAGGCCAATCATCGAAAGACCCAGCGCCGCCACTACAAATAATTTGGTCAGCACCATCAGGCTGGAGACTTTAAACAGCAGTTTTTCACCGCGCGACGAGATAGCGACCAGAATGCAGATCAGGAATAAGCCGTAGAACGGATTTTCCGACAGCAAACCGTCGGTTACGCCGAAGGTGTGCAAATAGGAGGCGCTGTCGTTGGTGATAGCCGTGGAATAGACAAACATCCAGATCACCAGCATCACGAAATAAAGCGCACCCAATAAGATGCCCCAGTTTTTACCTAAATAACCGCTAATGACGCTCGGGTAATCTTTGCATTCCGGTGATTCCGCCAGCGTATTAATAAACAGGCGCTGGAACAGGTACATAGCCGGATAACCAATTATCGACGAGAGTAAAAACACCCACAGCCCCATTAACCCGACCTGCACCGGAAGAAAAACGATGCCCGCGCCGATAGCCATCCCGATACTCATGATGACCCAGCCCGTATCGGTGCTGTCAAATTTGATCGCCTCTCGCCATTCGCTTTCGCTCATTCCCGCCCGCCTTGCCGCAGGGGAATCACTCACAATCACACTGCTGTTTGTTGCCATATTCATTGGGCACTCGCTTATTTTGTAGGGTAACTGGTTGTTTTTATAAGGTTCCGATCGCCAGCGATTGCGAGTCAGAGGGTGCAGGTGTGAGTTATTGATATGGGGAGATCATATCCGGAGAGCGGGAGAAAAAAGTCACAAGTTTTATAGGGATTTCATAAGGCGCGAGGAAAATATTACTTCTGAACAGCAGAAAAGAGAGTGAGTTTTCTAAAATCGACCGAGTTCACAAAATTAAAAGCCTCCTCATTAGAGGAGGCTTAAGATGGAGCCTGCATTACATCGCCTGCGTAAACGTCCTCGAAATCACATCCTGCTGCTGCTCGCGCGTCAGAGCATTAAACCGCACCGCATAGCCTGAAACGCGGATCGTCAGGTTCGGATAGTTCTCCGGATGGGCGATGGCATCCAGCAGCATCTCCCTGTTCATCACGTTGACGTTCAGGTGCTGACCGCCCTCAATGGTCGCTTCGTGGTGGAAGTATCCGTCCAGCAGCCCGACAAGGTTGGTTTTGCGCACCGGCTCGTCCTTGCCCAGTGCCTGCGGCACGATGGAGAAGGTGTAGGAAATCCCGTCTTTGGCATAGGTGAACGGCAGCTTGGCGACCGAGGTTAACGACGCCACCGCCCCTTTTCTGTCGCGCCCGTGCATCGGGTTGGCGCCAGGCGCAAACGGCGTGCCGCCGCGTCGTCCGTCCGGCGTGTTCCCGGTCTTCTGGCCGTAAACCACGTTGGAGGTGATGGTCAGGATCGACTGCGTCGGTACCGCGTTGCGGTACGTCGGCAGCGCCTGGATTTTCTTCATAAAGCGCTCAACCAGATCGCAGGCGATACTGTCCACACGATCGTCGTTGTTGCCGTACTGCGGATAGTCGCCTTCGATGATGAAATCGACCGCCAGACCAGTGTGGTCGCGTACCGGTTTTACCGTGGCGTATTTGATGGCCGACAGGGAATCCGCCGCCACCGACAGCCCGGCAATGCCGCAGGCCATGGTGCGGTAGACGTCCCGGTCGTGCAGCGCCATCAGCGAGGCTTCGTAGCTGTATTTATCATGCATATAGTGAATGAGATTCAGCGCGCTGATGTACTGTACCGCCAGCCAGTCCATGAAGTGATCGAGGCTCGCCATTACGGTGTCGTAATCCAGTACCTCATCCAGCAGCGGCTCGGTTTTCGGACCGACCTGGATCTTCAGCTTCTCATCCACCCCGCCGTTGATTGCGTACAGCAGCGTTTTCGCAAGGTTGGCGCGTGCGCCGAAGAACTGCATCTGCTTGCCGATCACCATCGGGCTGACGCAGCAGGCAATGGCGTAGTCGTCGCTGTTGAAGTCGGTGCGCATCAGATCGTCGTTCTCGTATTGCAGCGAGGAGGTGACGATCGACACCTGTGCGGCGTATTTCTTGAACGCGATCGGCAGTTTTTCGGACCAGAGGATCGTCAGGTTTGGCTCCGGCGCAGGCCCCATGGTGTGCAGGGTATGCAGGTAGCGGAAGCTGTTTTTAGTCACCAGCGTGCGCCCGTCCAGCCCCATGCCGCCAATCACTTCCGTGGCCCAGATCGGATCGCCGGAGAAGAGCGTGTCGAACTCCGGCGTGCGCAGGAAGCGCACCATGCGGATCTTCATGATGAAGTGGTCGATCAGCTCCTGGGCCTGCACCTCATTCAGCCTTCCTGCCTGCATGTCGCGTTCAATGTAGATATCGAGGAACGAGGCCGTGCGCCCCAGCGACATCGCCCCGCCGTTCTGGGATTTCACTGCGGCAAGGTAGGCAAAGTAGACCCACTGCACCGCTTCCTGCGCATTCATCGCCGGACGTGAAATATCAAAGCCATAGTTCGTCGCCATCTGCTGGATCTGCAGCAGCGCACGTTTATGCTCCGCCAGCTCCTCGCGCAGGCGGATCGTGGCCTCCAGTTCTTCTCCGCGCTCCAGTTTCCCCTGGAGATCGGCGAACTGAAGTTCACGCTCGCGCACCAGATAGCTGATGCCGTACAGCGCCACGCGGCGGTAGTCGCCGATGATGCGTCCGCGCCCGTAGCCGTCCGGCAGACCGGTCAGTACCCCCGATTTGCGGCAGCGCATCATCTCCGGGGAGTAAACGTCAAACACGCCCTGGTTGTGGGTTTTGCGCAGGTCTGTGAAGAGATATTCAAACTGCGGATCCATCTCGCGACCGTAGGCTTCGAACGAGCTGCGGATCATGTTGATCCCGCCGTACGGATGCAGGGCGCGCTTGAGCGGCTTGTCGGTTTGCAGGCCGACGATCGTCTCCAGCTCCTGATCAATATAGCCCGGCCCGTGCGCGGTAATGGTAGTGGCGATGTTGGTGTCGAAATCCACCGGAGCGTGGGTGGCATTCTCCTGACGAATGCCGACCATCACCTTCTGCCACAGCGCCGTCGTTGCTGGCGTCGCCTGCGCGAGGAAAGCTTCATCGCCTTCATAAGGGGTGTAGTTATGCTGAATAAAATCGCGCACGTTGATGGCGTTTTTCCATTCTTCACCACGAAACCCGGCCCATGCGTCGCTGTAGGGCGCGACGCCCGTATCGATTGTTACTTTCATCAGATTCTCGCTTTATCAGGCGTAAGCCGCAGCCGGAGTAACCTTCCCAAGACGGAGGGCGTCCAGCGCGATCATTTTTTCTTCATTGGTAGGGATCACCGCGCAGGCCGCGCGGGACGACTCGGTGGAGATCACGCGCTCGCCCGCGCTGCCCGGCAGGGCATTTTTGGACTCGTCGAGGATGATGCCAAACACCTTCAGATGCTCCGCCACCAGCGCGCGGATAAGCACGGAGTTCTCACCGATCCCGCCGGTAAACACCACGCCATCCAGACGGTGCAGGGACGCGGCATGACCGGCGATATGCCGCGCAATCCGGTGGACAAAGGTCTTTATTGCCAGCCGCGCCCGCTCGTTGCCGTCATGCCAGGCTTTCTCCAGCGCGCGCAAATCGGAGGAGATACCGGAGATCCCCAGCAGCCCGGACTCTTTGTTGACCACGCGCTCCAGATCCTCGAACGACTGGCCGGTCTGCCGGGCAATCCACGCCATCGCGCCAAAATCCACGTCTCCGCAGCGCGTGCCCATCACCAGTCCTTCAAGCGGCGTCATCCCCATGGACGTGTCCACGCTTACGCCGTTACGCACCGCGCAGATGGACGCCCCGTTGCCGAGATGGGCAATCACCAGGCCGCTGTCATCGGGAGAGAGCCCGAAAAGCGCGTGCGCCTGCGCCGACACATAGCGGTGAGAGGTGCCATGGAAACCGTAGCGGCGCACGCCCAGCTCTTCAAAATAGCGGTACGGCAAGCCGTACAGATACGCCTGCGGCGGCATGGTCTGGTGGAAGCTGGTATCAAATACCGCCACCTGCTGCACGCCGGGGAACAGGCGCTCGGCGGCTTCCACGCCGCTCAGGTTGGCGTAGTTATGCAGCGGCGCCAGCGGGGAGACCTGGCGGATCTGCGCCATCACCTCTTCCGTGATCAGGGTCGACTCGCTGAAGAGGTCACCGCCGTGGGCAATGCGATGGCCAATCAAAGCCACGCTGCCCATCAGGTTGCGTTTCTCCAGCTCCAGGGCAATGGCGGCCAGCGCCCCTTCGTAGTCCTGGTGAGCCAGTCTGACCGGCTCACCCCCATTCACGGAAATAAAGGCTTTTTCTGTGTTGATGCCGTCCGCAATGCCCGTCATCAGGGCATCGCAGCCTGCGGCGTCCAGCACCGAGAACTTAACAGAGGACGATCCGCAGTTAATGACCAGTACTACCGGAAACTCAATCATGGTATGGCTCCGCTCTTCCTGAGCTTTGGTTTAAAACAGTTTGTACACGATGTTCAGAATGGTCAGCAGTCCGACCACGGTTACGAAGATGTTCTCGGTCCGGCCTTTGTATTTCGCCAGCGCCGGTGCCTTGCGGATGGCGTACATCGGCAGCAGGCACAGCAGAGAGGCGATAATTGGCGCGCCCATGGCTTCAATGAGGTCCAGAATGTTCGGGTTGGCGTAGGCCACAATCCAGGTGGAGCCCATGATGAAGACCATGCTGATGGTGTTCAGCTTGCCGACGGAGACGTTCTTCTTGTCGCCCTTGTAGCCGAACTTGATGATCAGGCCGTTCAGCCCCTCCAGCGTGCCCAGATAGTGGCCGAAGAAGGATTTAAAGATAGCGACCAGCGCGATGATGGACGCGCCGTACTCCAGCACGGTGGCGAACGTGGATTTACTGCCTGACATCGACGCAAAGTGGTTCGCCAGGTAAGAGAGCACCGGAATGTTCTGCGCTTTGGCGTCCGCCATGTTCTGCGGAGAGAGTGTAAACAGGCAGCTAAAGGCGAAGAACATCACCACCGCCACCATCAGCAGGCTGGCGCGACCGATGATTTTGGAACATTTCTGCTCGGTAAACTCTTTCCCGAACTCCGGTTCGTACTCTTCGCGCTTGGAGACCACAAACGAGGAGACGATAGGCGAGAAGTTGAAGGAGAAGACCATGATGGAGATCCCCAGCCACACCGTGACCAGAATGCCGTCATGACCGGTGAAGGCGATATCGCTCAGGTTAACCTGGTCGATCACCGCCGAGTTCCAGTACGGGATCAGCGAGAGAGAAATCAACACCAGGCTGGCGATGAACGGGAACACCAGGTAGCTCATCACTTTCACCATCAGGTCTTTACCGAACCAGATAACAAAGGCCATCAGCAGCAGCAGGAACAGCGCCACCACGCCGCGGTTCAGGGCAGGCATCTGGAGCTGATTTTCCCAGAAGGTCATAAAGGTGTTGGTAATGGTGACGCCGTAAATCCACAGCAGCGGGCAAATGGCAAAGAAGTAGAGGAAGGTGATCACCACCCCGCCGGTCTTACCAAAATGCTCCTCCACCGTTTCGGTGATGTTGCCGGAGACGTTACTGCCGGACAAACACAGACGCGCCAGCGCGCGGTGGCAGTAAAAGGCAATCGGGAACGCGAGTACCAGCATCAGCAGGATGGGGATCAAGCCGCCAAAGCCTGCACGGATAGGGAAGAACAGCACGCCTGCGCCAATGGCGGTACCAAACAGGCCGAGCGTCCAGGTGGTATCAGATTTACGCCAGGAGGACGTTTTTGTCTGGCCAACGATAATGCTTTCTGTGTTGCTCATAAGTCATCCTTTATGCGTCAACGAAGCCGGTAATTTGGGAAACACGGGAGAGATCAATATTGCCGCCGGAAATAATGCAGACGGTTTTACGGCCCTGGATATAGTGGTCCAGCTTGCCGCTTAATAACGCCGCGCACGCCAGTGCGCCAGCACCTTCCGTGACCACTTTATTTCGCTGAATAAGCGCGATCATGCTGTTGCGAATCTCGTCTTCGCTGACCAGCACAATGTCATCGACTAATTCACGAACAATTTCGAAGGTTAAATTACCCGGGCGAGACACATCGCAACCGTCTGCTAATGTGCCGGTAATGCGGTGGTTCATTATTTCACCGGCCTGATACGATGCCGCCATTCCGTGCACGTTTTCAGACTGCACGCCGATAATATTGATAGTTGGGTTGATGGATTTAATTGCTGTCGCAATACCGGCAATTAAACCGCCGCCGCCGATGGGGACAATCACGTTATCCACGTCATATAAATCTTCGAGGATCTCCAGGCCGATGGTGCCCTGACCGGCGATCACTTTCGGATCGTCGTAAGGCGGGATAAAAATGCGCCCTTCCATCTCGACTATTTCGCTCACTTTGGCGATGGTGTCGTTAAAGTTCTCGCCGTGTAGCACCACTTCGGCAGAGTAGTCGCGCGTGGCGGCAACCTTGGATTTCGGCGCGCCCATCGGCATCACTACTTTGCCGTCGATGCCGAGCATGGCGCAGGAGAGAGAGACCCCCTGCGCGTGGTTCCCTGCGGAACAGGCCACCACGCCCTTGCGTTTTTCCGCATCGGTCAGCGAGCTTAATTTATTAAACGCCCCACGTATTTTAAACGAACCGGTACGCTGCATATTTTCAAATTTCAGGAATATCTCACCCTTACACCGTTCGCTCAGATAATTTGAGCGCGGCATACCGGTTTTATAGATCTTTCCCGCCAGTCTTTTTCTGGCGTCCTGAATATCTTCAATGGTCACCGGGAGATCGTAAGTAATGTGCATAATATCCTCGTTATAATAATTCATTGTTTTCAGGCAAAGTCAGGGTAACAGAGCGTTAAAAAGCGTCGCTCCGGGTGTTTTAAATCATCATTATTTCTATCGTCGTTTTTCGGTATTCATCGACGAATATTGTTTTGCCAGTTCCACTAATACTGACGCCGATTTTTTAATACTGTAATTTTTTGACCACACGGCGGCATAACGCGCCACGGGTAATTCATCTTCCACCGGCAGGACAATGAACTGGTCCGAGCCGAATGGCGCAATCATGTCACGGGGGATCACCGTCAGGTAATCGGCATTGAGGACAAGGTTATAGATGGTGACGACGGAATCGGTCTGGACGATGTTTTCAATGCTGATGTGGTTGTCTTGCAGGGTGGTCAGAAGTTCGTTGTAGTAGCCCATATCGGTTTGCGGCATCACCCACTGCTCGTGCGTGAGCGATGCCAGTCTGGTCGGGCCGGTGCACGTTCGTGATTTACTCGCCACCAGCACAAACTCGGATTCAAACAGTGGCTCAACGTGAAGATCCTGAAGCTGCATCCCGTCGCTCAGCGTACCGATGGCGAAATCCAGCCGGCCATCGCGAATGGCGGGCAGGAATGAAGAGAGCTGCGCTTCATACATTGAGACGCGTGCCTTCGGGAACACTTCCTTGAATTTTTTGATCATCCCGGACAGGAAGGTGAAGCCAATCAGCGACGGATAGCCGAAGGAGACGTCCATGACGGTACTGAAACTGAGGCTGTTGATCTCGCTTACCATGTTTTTCATTTCGCGGGTGATCGACTCAGCGTAGGACAGCAGCACCTGACCGGCAGCAGTGAGTTTTACGCCGGTGTTTTTACGCACCATCACTTCCACCCCAAAGTAAGATTCGATGTCGCTGATGATTTTGCTGACGGCAGGTTGCGTCAGCCCCAGTTGTCTTGCAGCAGAACCTATGGAGCCACTTTTGATGACTTCCTGAAATACCACGAGGTGCTGAGTTTTCGGTAGAATAATAGTATTCATAATATTCTGCGCTTATTTCCCTATGACGCAGCGGATTCTACCCAATATTGTTTCAGGGGGTATGTGCTGTTACTCACAATTTGCCAGGACGCTCTGTTTTCAGTCGCACCAGAAAACTATTTATATCTTTATAAATCAAAGATTTATCACAATAAAAATACGCATTTACGCTGACATTGATCAATAAAAAACGCGGTAATAAATTTATTTTATGGCAATAACCAGCGTGAATTTTTTTGCCTTAAAAATATTAATAAAGGCTATCTTTCAGGCAATTAAAGATTAATAAAACACCATTATTCCTTTAAAACATTTTTGTGGTTTATCAACTTTACCAGGAGTATTTATTCACTTTCCGGTTAAAGAGTGGGATATATCACACATTCACCAGAAGAATGTTTTTAGATTCAATATTAAATTATCAAATGAATAACATTCGGCATCACTGACTAAACATTTACAACATCTGCTCAACACTAAATTTTTCTAATTTTATAGCGTTAAATTTTGTGATTACGATCATGCGCAGCAGATGAGAGGAACACGCAGCCGAACAAATAGTGAAACGTGCTTAGCGTCGCAAAATTGAGAATTGATGTCGTTTGGCGCTTCGCTTACCCGACCTGCAACCTTCAGAAAGCAAAAACCCCGCCGAAGCGGGGTTTCGTAAGAAGTTGAAGCTGACCGATAAGCCGGGTTCTGTCGTGGACAGTCATTCATCTAGGCCAGCAATCGCTCACTGGCTCAAGCAGCCTACCCGGGTTCAGTACGGGCCGTACCATGTGAACCCCTATTTGGCCTTGCTCCGGGTGGAGTTTACCGTGCCACGGACTGTTACCAGCCGCGCGGTGCGCTCTTACCGCACCCTTTCACCCTTACCTGATCCCGCTTGCGCGGGCCATCGGCGGTTTGCTCTCTGTTGCACTGGTCGTGGGTTTCCCCCCCAGGCGTTACCTGGCACCCTGCCCTGTGGAGCCCGGACTTTCCTCCCCTCCGCCCGTCTCCCCCGAAAGGGACGACGACGAAGCGGCGACTGTCTGGTCAGCTTCGGCGCGCAGTATAGAGGGTTTGCGCGTCGCTGTCACCCCTGGCTACGCATGCCTACCTGCAATGTGGCCGCGATATTCCGCGAGGCGCGGTAAATGTTGTCATACGCGCCCTGGAACGCCTCTTCCAGTGAGCCGATGCGGGTCAGTACGCTGAACACCGCATCGATGCCGTACTGATGCACCACACCCACATCCTGCGTCAGACTTCCGGCAATCCCTATCACTGGCTTATGGTATTTTTTGGCGACGCTCGCCACGCCGACGGGCACTTTGCCATTTATGCTCTGGCTGTCGATGCGCCCTTCCCCCGTCAGCACCCACGTGCAGTCGTGAATATGTTCTTCAAGATTGAGCGCCTGAGTGACAATCTCAATGCCGCTTTTCAGCTCTGCGCCCAGGAAGGCCATCAGCGCCACGCCCATGCCGCCCGCCGCTCCTGCCCCCGGAACCCGGTTGACGTCAATGCGCAGCGTTTTTTTGATCACTTCGGCATAGTGGCTAAGACTGGCGTCGAGTTCGAGGATCATCTCCTCCGTGGCGCCTTTTTGCGGTCCAAAGATACGCGACGCGCCGCTTTCACCGACCAGCGGATTCGTCACGTCACAGGCGACACGGATTGCGCACCCCTGAAGACGCGGATCGAGATCCGAAATATCAATCCGGTTAAGCGCCATCAGGCTGCCGCCGCCGTAGCCGATCTCCGTCCCGTTCGCATCCGTAAACTTCGCGCCCAGCGCCTGCATCATGCCTGCGCCCCCATCGTTGGTTGCGCTCCCGCCGATACCGATAATGATGTTGCGCGCGCCTTTATCCAGCGCGCGGAGGATCAGCTCCCCCGTCCCGCGCGACGTCGTGACCAGCGGGTTACGCTGCGCGGGAGGAACAAGCACCAGGCCGCTGGCGGCGGCCATCTCGATAAACGCGGTGGTACCGTCGCCCGAGATCCCCCAGCTGGCCTTCACCTTTTCCCCTAACGGGCCGGTGACGACAGCCTGCTGCCAGGTGCCCTGCGTCGCAGCGATCATCGCTTCAACCGTACCTTCTCCGCCGTCAGCAACGGGAACAGACACGTAATGAGCATCGGGGAAAATTTCCCGAAATCCTTTTTCTATCGCCTGCGCCACCTCAGTGGCAGACAGGCTTTCTTTATAAGAGTCTGGCGCGATTACGATTTTCATAGTTGTATGCCTGAGCCGTAGGCCCGGTAAGCGTAACGCCACCGGGCAGGACGTCATTAGCGAGCAATTTCAACCTTCGCCAGCTTTTCGTAATAGCACGCTAACGCGCTGTGATCGGCGGTGCCCAGACCATCCGCACGCAGCGCCTGCATCATCTCCATGACGGCGGCAGTCAGCGGCAGCTGCGCCCCCACGCCGTGGGAGGTATCCAGCGCATTCGCCAGATCCTTAATGTGCAGATCGATGCGGAAGCCCGGCCTGAAGTTACGATCCATCACCATCGGCGCCTTGGCATCCAGCACGGTGCTGCCCGCCAGACCACCGCGAATGGCCTGATAGACCAGATCCGGATTAACGCCCGCTTTGGTGGCCAGCGTTAGCGCCTCCGACATAGCCGCGATGTTCAACGCCACAATCACCTGGTTTGCCAGCTTGGTGACGTTGCCTGCGCCAATTTCACCGGTGTGCACCACGGAGCCAGCCATGGCTTTCATCAGGTCGTAGTATTTGTCGAACACGGCTTTATCGCCCCCTACCATCACCGACAGGGTGCCGTCGATGGCTTTCGGTTCGCCGCCGCTGACTGGCGCATCCAGCATCTCCACACCCTTCGCTTTCAGCGCCTCGCTGATTTCGCGGCTTGCCAGCGGTGCGATAGAACTCATGTCGATCACCACCAGACCCGGCTTCGCGCCATCGATAATGCCGTTCTCACCCAGCGCCACCTCTTTCACGTGCGGGGAGTTTGGCAGCATGGTGATAATCACGTCGCACTGCTCAGCAATTGCTTTTGCGGTTGTCGCCGTTTCTGCGCCAGCCGCAATCACCTCTGCCACCGCGTCTGAATTACGATCTAAAACCACCAGTGAGTAACCTGCTTTGATGAGGTTTTTGCTCATTGGTTTGCCCATGATACCCAGGCCAATAAAACCCACTTTCAGCGTCATAATCTGTTTCCTCAATGATGGTTATTTTTTAAAAGCGTCCGCTAATTTCTGCGTGGCGGCGCGGAATACGCCGAGATCGCTGCCGACGGCGACAAACGTTGCGCCCCATTCCAGGTAACGGCGGGCATCGGCTTCCACTGGCGCCAGAATGCCGCACGGTTTACCGTGCGCTTTGGCACGGGCAAAAATGTGCTGAATTGCGCGCTGCACATCCGGATGGCTGGCGTTACCCAGATGACCAAAGGCGGCCGCCAGATCGCTCGGGCCGACGAAAATGCCGTCGACGCCCTCCGTCGCGGCAATAGCGTCGACGTTATCGACCCCCTGCTGGCTCTCGATCTGAACCAGAATGGTGATGTTCTTGTTGGACTGGGAGAAATAGTCCGGCACGGTGCCAAACATGTTGGCGCGGTGCGAGACGGACACGCCGCGGATCCCTTCCGGTGGATAGCGGGTCGCCGCCACGGCCAGCACCGCTTCTTCTTCCGTTTCAACAAACGGGATCAGAAAGTTGTAGAAGCCGATATCCAGCAGACGCTTGATGATCACCGGCTCGTTGGTGGGCACACGCACCACCGGCGCGCTGTGGCTGCCTTTCAGCGCCATCAGCTGCGGAATAAACGTGTTGATATCGTTTGGCGCATGTTCGCCGTCCAGCACCAGCCAGTCGAACCCGGCCAGGCCCAGCACTTCGGTGCTGATGGGGTTGGCCAGCGCAGACCAGCAGCCAATCTGAATCTGGTGCGCCGCGAGGGCCGCTTTAAATTTATTCGGGAAGATGTCGTTACTCATTACTTATACCTTTTTTAATTCCGCAGTTTTAGCCAGTAACTTTTCTTATTTATTCCGACTCAGCGTCAGCGTTATATTTATTTTCCTGACTGAATTTTGGCGTTATAAAATCGTCATTCAGTATAATCGTCACCACCCGGCAGCACATTGTCTCAATGCTCAATTATCCAGCGGGAGTAACACGCTATTTTGAGCATTTGCCCAATGCAGTGGGCGCTGATGCACAAAATCAACGATTAGTGTTTCGGGAGTGATCGCGATCACATTCTCACTTTTCCTCTCCTGACATTCTTTATTTCCTCAATAAGAAACGATTAACCATCTGGCTATATTTAGTATCAGATATTTTGCTGGAGAAGAGTGAACAATGGCCGATATTGAAATTCGACAGGCGTCGCCGACGGCGTTCTATATAAAAGTGCACGATACTGATAACGTGGCGATTATTGTCAACGACAATGGCTTAAAAGCTGGCACCCGCTTTCCGGATGGCCTGGAGCTGATTGAGCACATTCCGCAGGGGCATAAAGTCGCACTGGTCGATATCCCGGCTCACGGTGAAATCGTGCGCTACGGCGAAGTCATCGGCTATGCGGTGCGCGCTATCCCGCAGGGTAGCTGGATTGAGGAGTCGCTGGTTGAGCTGCCCACCGCCCCGCCGCTGGAGACGTTGCCGCTGGCTACCCGCGTCCCTGAGCCGTTGCCTCCGCTGGAGGGTTATACCTTCGAAGGTTACCGCAATGCGGATGGCAGCGTGGGAACCAAAAACCTGCTTGGCATCACCACCAGCGTGCATTGCGTGGCGGGCGTAGTGGATTACGTTGTGAGAATTATTGAGCGCGATCTGTTGCCGAAATACCCCAACGTTGACGGCGTGGTGGGTCTTAACCACCTGTACGGCTGCGGCGTGGCGATCAACGCGCCGGCAGCGGTCGTGCCGATCCGCACGATTCACAATATCGCCCTTAACCCAAACTTTGGCGGTGAGGTCATGGTGATTGGTCTCGGCTGTGAAAAATTGCAGCCAGAACGCCTGTTGCAGGGTACTGAGGATGTGAAAGCCATTCCGGTTGACGATGCCAGTGTTGTGCGTCTTCAGGATGAACACCATGTCGGCTTCAGATCGATGGTCGACGACATTTTACAGGTGGCAGAGCGCCATCTGGAGAAGTTGAACAAACGCCAGCGTGAAACCTGCCCGGCCTCTGAACTGGTCGTTGGGACACAGTGTGGCGGCAGCGATGCGTTTTCCGGCGTCACCGCTAACCCGGCGGTAGGTTATGCCTCCGATCTGTTCGTGCGCTGCGGCGCCACGGTGATGTTCTCCGAAGTCACCGAAGTACGTGATGCTATCCACCTGCTCACGCCGCGCGCCGTCAACGAAGA
Source organism: Enterobacter sp. BWH52 (assembly GCF_001037565.1). NCBI lineage: Bacteria > Pseudomonadati > Pseudomonadota > Gammaproteobacteria > Enterobacterales > Enterobacteriaceae > Enterobacter > Enterobacter sp. BWH52. The sequence continues at coordinate 4,012,864 of NZ_KQ089854.1, forward strand.
GGTGGGCAAACGCCTGCTGGAGGAAATGGCCTGGTACGATAACTATCTCGACATGGGCAAAACTGACCGCAGCGCCAACCCGTCTCCGGGTAACAAGAAAGGCGGCCTCGCGAACGTGGTGGAAAAGGCCCTCGGGTCGATTGCCAAATCCGGCCAGAGCGCGATTGTGGAAGTGCTCTCCCCTGGCCAGCGACCAACCAAACGCGGCCTGATTTACGCGGCAACGCCTGCCAGTGATTTCGTTTGCGGCACCCAGCAGGTGGCTTCCGGCATTACGGTACAGGTCTTTACCACCGGGCGCGGCACGCCGTACGGCCTGATGGCGGTACCGGTGATCAAAATGGCGACCCGCACCGAGCTGGCAAACCGCTGGTATGACTTAATGGATATCAACGCGGGCACCATCGCCACCGGGGAAGAGAGTATTGAAGAGGTGGGCTGGAAGCTGTTCCACTTCATTCTGGATGTGGCAAGCGGGCGGAAGAAAACCTTCTCCGATCAATGGGGATTGCATAACTCGCTGGCGGTGTTTAACCCGGCGCCGGTGACGTGATTGTCCCTCACCCTGCCCTCTCCCCACCGGGGAGAGGGTAAAAAACCGCACCGAGCAGTCCCCTCTCCCCTATGGGGCTGAGGGTTCCCCACAAAATAATGCCTGCACAGACGGCCCCCTCTCCCTTGAGGGAGAGGGCTGGGGTGAGGGGAAACATACGGCTCTGGTGGTCATTCCGTTCACTTTATGTTCCTTGCTACTCTGTCACGACATGACCGGTGAACGTGCCAGGGTGGCTCAATCGCCACCACCCTGGCGACCCGGGCTTCCGGCGGAAAATCGCCGCTTCGCGGTGCCTTCGGCTTATTCCTTCCGGCTTATCGGGGACGGGCGGAGGTAACATCCCTGTAAAGCCCGCCCTCTCGGCGCATCCCTGCGCCTCGCCCCGGCCTACAGGAAACGCCTCAGCGATTTACAGCCGGACCGAGGCATCGCTGAAAGCCCTCAGTTATTCTGAGGCAACGTTATAGTTTTTGCTTTCAAATTACTGGGGAACCCTCTCCCCTATGGGGAGAGGGTTAGGGTGAGGGGAAAAGCCTCTTTAGACCAGCACCACATCGATCCCGCTTTTGCGTAACCCTTCCAGGCTTTCCGCCGGAATGCCTTCATCAACAATAATCATGTCGATTCGCTGAGTATCAATGATTTTATGCAGGCTTGAACGGTTAAACTTGCTGGAGTCAGTGACAACGATAATACGCTCCGCCACCTCGCACATTTTGCGGTTCAGACGGGCTTCATCCTCGTTGTGCGTACTCACCCCCCGGTCGAGATCGATGGCATCGACGCCCAGGAACAGCAGGTCAAAATGGTAATTCTGTAAGGACTGCTCCGCCTGGTCGCCGTAGAAGGACTGTGATTGACGGCGCAAATGCCCGCCGGTCATAAGCAGCTCTACGCCTTCCGCTTCCAGTAGCGCGTTTGCCACGTTCATCCCGTTGGTCATGGCAATGACATCGGTGTGCTGGCGCAGCATGCGGGCAATTTCAAAGGTTGTGGTGCCGGAGTCCAGAATAATGCGGTGACCCGGCTTCACCAGTTCAACCGCCGCCTGCGCGATGCTGCGCTTCACTGCCGTATTAAGGGAACTTTTGTCCTCAACGGATGGCTCCACGCCGGGGGCATTGCCTTCGCAAATCAGCGCGCCGCCGTAAGCGCGAACGGCAATCCCCTGCTTTTCCAGAAAGGCCAGATCATTACGGATCGTCACCGTCGACACGCCGAATAAAAGAGAAAGATCGTTAACCTGCACGCTTCCCTGCGCCCGCAACCGCTGAATGATCTGCTCTCGCCTTTCACTGGTGCCGGTGATGCGCTTCTCTGCGGATGAATCGGTGCTGCTCATACGAGCTCCTTAGTAAATAAACTTTCGTTTCATTTCGTTTTTCTTATTAACGCCTTTCTTTTGAGGGAATGCAAGCCCTGTATGGGAGGCGGACGCAAGCTTAATCGCCGCTGAAACCTTTCATTATGTTTCTTTTGTGAAACAGATCGGAAAACTATTATCTTTCGTTTTATTTTTACATCACCATAATGCAGTATCAAATGAAACAAAACGAAAGATGAATGCCAACACCATCCGAAATGGAGAGGAAAGTGAAACATCTGACAGAAATGGTGGAACAACATAAACGGGGGAATACAAACGGGATTTATGCCGTCTGTTCCGCACATCCACTGGTACTTGAAGCTGCAATACGTTACGCCCATTCACAACAGACGCCTCTGCTGATTGAAGCCACCTCAAACCAGGTGGATCAGTTTGGCGGCTATACCGGTATGACGCCCGCCGATTTTTATGGGTTTGTCTGCAAGCTGGCGGGATCCCTCGGTTTCCCCACCTCACAGCTGATCCTTGGCGGCGATCATTTAGGTCCAAACCGCTGGCAAAACCTGCCAGCTTTGCAGGCGATGGCGAACGCCGACGCTCTGATCAGAAGCTACGTGGCGGCCGGATTTAAAAAAATTCACCTCGATTGCAGCATGTCCTGCGAAGACGACCCGGTTCCTTTAACCGATGCAATCGTTGCCGGGCGTGCCGCTCGGCTGGCTAAAATTGCCGAAACCACCTGTCTCGAGCAATTTGGCGTAGCCGATCTGGTCTACGTTATCGGCACGGAAGTTCCGGTTCCCGGTGGGGCACACGAGACGCTGACCGAGCTTGAGGTCACCACGCCAGAGGCGGCACGCGCCACGCTTGAGGCACACCGCCACGCATTCGAGAAGGAAGGGTTAAGCGACATCTGGCCGCGCATTATTGGCCTGGTCGTTCAGCCTGGCGTTGAGTTCGACCATGCGCACGTTTGTGACTATCAACCGCATAAAGCCGTCGCGCTGAGCAAGATGGTTGAAGCCTACGACACGCTGGTATTTGAAGCACACTCTACCGATTACCAGACGCCGCAGGCGCTGCGCCAGTTGGTGAAAGATCACTTCGCCATTCTGAAAGTCGGCCCTGCGCTAACCTTCGCGCTGCGCGAAGCGCTGTTCTCACTGGCAGCAATTGAAGAAGAGCTGCTGCCGGCAAAAGCCTGCTCAGGGCTGCGTCACGTCCTGGAAAACGTGATGCTCGATCGCCCGGAATACTGGCAAAGCCACTATCACGGCGACGGCAATGCCCGTCGCCTGGCCCGCGGTTACAGCTATTCCGACCGCGTGCGCTATTACTGGCCAGACAGCCAGATTGACGACGCCTTTGAGCGGCTGGTACGCAACCTGGCGGATGAACCGATCCCGCTGCCGCTGATCAGCCAGTATCTGCCGTTGCAGTACAGCAAAGTTCGCGATGGTGCTCTCAGCTCCACACCACGGGAACTCATCCTCGACCACATTCAGGACATACTCCATCAGTACCATGCCGCCTGCGAAGGCGTAACGACTCAACACGCATAATTAAAAAGAGGAAAACGCTATGCCAAACATTGTCTTATGCCGCATTGATGAACGCCTGATCCACGGTCAGGTGGGCGTACAGTGGGTGGGGTTTGCGGGGGCGAACCTGGTGCTGGTGGCAAATGACGAGGTTGCAGACGATCCGGTTCAGCAAAACCTGATGGAGATGGTGCTTGCGGAAGGCATCGCCGTGCGTTTCTGGTCTCTGCAAAAAGTGATCGACAACATTCATCGCGCCGCCGACCGGCAGAAAATTCTGCTGGTCTGTAAAACACCGGCTGATTTTTTAACGCTGGTCGAGGGCGGCGTGCCCATCACCCGTATTAACGTCGGAAATATGCATTACGCCAGTGGCAAACAGCAAATTGCCAAAACGGTATCTGTAGACGCGAACGATATCGCCGCGTTTAACGGCCTGAAGGCGGCCGGAGTGGAATGCTTCGTTCAGGGCGTTCCAACAGAGACTGCTTTGGATCTCTTTAAACTGCTCTGAGGGATTCACAATGGAAATCAGTCTGTTGCAGGCTTTCGCGCTGGGGCTTCTCGCCTTTATAGCGGGCCTGGATATGTTTAACGGCTTAACACACATGCACCGTCCAGTGGTGCTCGGGCCACTGGTTGGCCTGATTCTGGGCGATTTGCACACCGGAATTCTGACCGGCGGTACATTAGAACTGGTCTGGATGGGACTCGCGCCGCTGGCGGGCGCGCAGCCGCCAAACGTGATTATCGGCACCATCGTTGGCACCACATTTGCCATTACTACAGGCGTGAAGCCGGATGTCGCCGTTGGGGTCGCCGTGCCGTTTGCCGTGGCGGTTCAGATGGGGATCACCTTCCTCTTCTCGGTGATGTCCGGCGTGATGTCCCGCTGCGATCGCATGGCGGCTAACGCAGACACCCGTGGTATTGAACGGGTCAACTATCTTGCACTGCTGGCGCTCGGCGTCTTCTACTTCCTGTGCGCATTTCTGCCCATCTACTTCGGCGCTGAACATGCGAAAACCGCCATTGACGTGCTGCCGGAACGTCTGATCGACGGTCTCGGCGTCGCGGGCGGCATCATGCCAGCGATCGGCTTCGCCGTGCTACTGAAGATCATGATGAAAAACGTTTACATCCCTTACTTCATTATCGGCTTTGTCGCCGCGGCCTGGCTGAAACTCCCGGTGCTGGCGATTGCCGCGGCTGCACTGGCGATGGCGCTGATCGACCTGCTGCGCAAATCGCCTGAACCCACGGCGCCTGCGGCCCAGAAAGAGGAATTTGAAGATGGCATCTAATCACACCACCCTGCCGGGCGTGTCTGAAAGTGAAGAGACACTGCTGACCGGCGTGAATGAAAACGTCTACGAAGATCAGAGTATTGGCGCTGAGCTAACGAAAAAGGATATTAACCGTGTCGCCTGGCGTTCCATGCTGCTACAGGCCTCGTTTAACTACGAGCGTATGCAGGCCTCCGGCTGGCTGTATGGGCTACTGCCCGCGCTGAAAAAGATCCACACCAATAAGCGGGACCTGGCGCGCGCCATGAAAGGCCATATGGGCTTCTTTAACACCCACCCGTTTCTGGTGACCTTCGTCATCGGCATTATTCTGGCAATGGAGCGTTCCAAGCAGGATGTGAACAGCATCCAGAGCACTAAAATTGCCGTTGGCGCACCGCTCGGTGGCATTGGTGACGCCATGTTCTGGCTGACCCTGCTGCCCATTTGCGGGGGGATTGGCGCCAGCCTGGCGCTACAGGGATCCATTCTTGGCGCCGTTGTCTTTATCGTTCTGTTTAACGTGGTGCATCTCGGCCTGCGTTTTGGTCTGGCGCACTATGCCTACCGAATGGGTGTCGCCGCGATCCCGCTGATCAAGGCCAACACCAAAAAGGTTGGTCATGCTGCGTCCATTGTCGGAATGACAGTGATTGGCGCGCTGGTGGCAACCTATGTGCGCCTGAATACCACACTCGAGATTAAAGCCGGGGACGCGGTCGTCAAACTGCAAACCGATGTGATCGACAAACTGATGCCCGCCTTTCTGCCACTGGTCTACACCCTGATCATGTTCTGGCTGGTACGCCGTGGCTGGAGCCCACTGCGCCTGATTGGTATCACCGTGGTGCTGGGCGTTGTCGGTAAATTCTGTCACTTCCTGTAAAAAGCAAAGAGGTTGCGATGTTAGGCATTATTTTGACGGGTCACGGCGGTTTTGCCAGCGGCCTGCAACAGGCGATGAAGCAAATCCTCGGCGAACAGCCGCAGTTTATCGCCATCGATTTTCCGGAAAGCTCCACCACTGCGCGGCTGACCGCGCAGCTTGAGCAGGCAGTGAATGAACTGGATGCAGAGCACGATATCGTGTTTCTCACCGATCTTCTCGGCGGTACGCCGTTTCGTGTGGCCTCTACCCTCGCGATGCAGCGCCCCGGCAGCGAAGTGATTACCGGCACCAATCTCCAGCTTTTGCTGGAGATGGTTCTGGAGCGCGACGGATTAAGCAGTGAAGCCTTTCGTTTGCAGGCGCTGGAGTGCGGCCATCGCGGCCTGACCAGCCTGGTGGATGAACTTGCACGCTGTCGCGAGGAAGCGCCCGCCGAGGAAGGGATATGAGCCAGCTGCTGCGCGCGCGTCGTCTGCTTACCGGGCAAGGCTGGCTGGATGACCATCAGCTGCGTATGGATAGAGGCGTCATCACCGCCATCGAGCCGATTCCGGCAGGGGTTAACACCCGCGAGGCAGACCTGCTTTGCCCGGCATACATTGATATCCACGTCCACGGCGGCGCGGGTGTGGATGTGATGGATGATGCCCCCGACGTGCTGGACCGGTTAGCCTTACATAAAGCGCGTGAAGGCGTAGGGGCGTTTCTGCCTACCACCGTCACCGCTTCGCTGGAGGCGATCCATGGCGCGTTACGGCGCATTGCCCGGCGCTGTCATGCCGGTGGCCCCGGCGCGCAGCTCCTGGGCAGCTATCTGGAAGGCCCGTACTTTACACCGCAGAACAAAGGGGCGCACCCGCCAGAACTGTTTCGCGAGCTGGATCTCGCGGAACTTGATGAGCTGATTGCGGTTTCGCAGAACACGCTGCGGGTGGTGGCGCTTGCTCCGGAAAAAGTGGATGCCCTGAAGGCGATCCATCACCTCAAGCAAAAAGGGATACGCGTCATGCTGGGCCACAGCGCCGCTACATACGCGCAAACCCTGGCCGCATTTGATGCAGGCGCAGACGGGCTGGTGCACTGCTACAACGGCATGACGGGATTACACCACCGGGAGCCGGGCATGGTTGGCGCCGGGCTTACGGACCCACGCGCGTGGCTGGAGCTTATTGCCGACGGGCATCACGTTCATCCTGGAGCCATGCGGCTATGTTGTTGCTGCGCGAAGGATCGTACAGTGCTGATTACCGATGCCATGCAGGCGGCGGGTATGCCTGATGGGCGCTATACGTTGTGTGGTGAAAATGTCGAGATGCAGGGCGGCGTTGTCCGCACGGCCTCGGGCGGGCTGGCGGGCAGCACGCTCGCGCTGGATGCCGCCGTGCGAAATATGGTGGAGCATACGGGGGTCGCCCCAGAAAACGCTATCCATATGGCCTCGCTGCATCCCGCCCGTCTGCTCGGTATGGATCACCTGCTGGGATCGTTAGCACCAGGCAAACGCGCCAATATTATTGCGCTCGATGCGGGTTTACACCTCCGGCAGATCTGGATCCAGGGTCAGGCTCTTTCCCTGTAGCCCCTTCACAGTGTGCTCTGTTGGCCTTACGGAAGACGATCGTAAGGCCTTTCTTTTCCTTTCCTTGATCTTCGCCTTTCCTTTCGCGATCACACTTTTCGTTTTATTTCTTTTTCGCCATTGAACTTTCGATTTCTTTTCTATAGATTTTCTTTAACTGCTAAAGTAAACAAGTGAAACGAAACGAAAGATAGCGACACATTTGCCAGCGTCTGATGTGGAATTCACACGACTAAGGACTGAGTTATGCCACAAACCACTACCACCACCGGCACCTGGACCGAAAAAGAGATCCGCCAGCAGCCAGCCAGCTGGCTTCGCTCGCTCAACAATATTGATAACCTGCGCGCGTCGATCGACAGTTTTCTGACGCCACTGTTGCGCAAGCCCGATCTGCGGATCGTTCTGACCGGCGCGGGTACGTCTGCTTTTATCGGCGACATCATTGCGCCATGGCTTGCCAGCCACACGAGAAAAAATATCACCGCGATACCTACGACCGATCTGGTCACCAACCCGATGGATTACTTCAGCCCTGCGCATCCGCTGCTGCTGGTCTCTTTCGCCCGTTCTGGCAATAGCCCGGAGAGCGTCGCTGCCGTTGAGCTGGCGAATCAGTTTGTTCCGGAGTGCTACCACCTGTCGATCACCTGTAATGAAGCGGGCAGCCTGTATCAGAATGCCGTCGACAGCGATAACGCCTGCGCTCTGCTCATGCCAGCCGAAACGCACGATCGCGGGTTCGCGATGACAAGCAGCATCACCACCATGATGGCGAGCTGCCTGGCGGTATTCGCACCGGAAACGATCAACAGCAAAACGTTCCGCGACGTGTCCGATCGCTGTCAGGCGATCCTCACGTCGCTTGGCGATTTCAGCCCCGGCGTCTTTGGTAACGAACCGTGGAAACGCATTGTTTATCTGGGCAGCGGTGGATTACAGGGCGCCGCACGGGAGTCAGCGTTGAAGGTGCTGGAGCTGACCGCCGGCAAGCTGGCGGCATTCTACGATTCGCCAACGGGTTTCCGTCACGGGCCTAAGTCGCTGGTGGACAACGAAACACTGGTCGTCGTGTTTGTCTCCAGCCATCCGTACACGCGTCAGTACGATCTGGATCTGCTCGCCGAGCTGCGACGCGATCGTCAGGCTATGCGCGTGGTAGCCATTGCAGCCGAAACGGATCCGGTCATTGAAGCTGGCCCGCATATCCTGCTGCCGCCTTCCCGTTCATTTAACGATATGGAGCAGGCGTTCTGCTTCCTGATGTACGCCCAGGTCTTCGCACTGACCCAGTCTCTGCACGTTGGCAATACGCCGGATACGCCATCCGCCAGCGGTACGGTTAACCGTGTGGTCCAGGGCGTCGTTATTCATCCGTGGCAGGCTTAAGAGGACAGGCTCATGAGTATTATTTCTACCAAATATCTTTTGCAGGACGCACAGGCGAAGGGCTATGCCGTTCCGGCCTTTAACATCCATAACGCCGAGACGATCCAGGCGATCCTCGAAGTCTGTAGCGAAATGCGATCGCCGGTGATCCTCGCGGGTACGCCGGGGACGTTTAAACATATTGCGCTGGAAGAGATTTACGCCTTGTGCAGCGCGTATTCCCTTACTTATGACATGCCGCTGGCGCTACACCTCGATCACCACGAATCGCTGGACGACATTCGCCGCAAAGTCCATGCCGGCGTACGTAGCGCAATGATCGACGGTAGCCATTACCCCTTCGAACAAAACGTCAAGCTGGTGAAATCGGTCGTCGATTTCTGCCACCTCAACGACTGTAGCGTCGAGGCCGAACTGGGCCGACTGGGTGGGGTGGAAGATGACATGAGCGTCGACGCCGAAAGCGCGTTCCTGACCGACCCGCAGGAAGCAAAACGCTTTGTCGAACTGACAGGCGTGGACAGCCTCGCCGTCGCCATCGGTACCGCGCACGGTCTCTATACCAAACGCCCAAAAATCGACTTCCAGCGGCTGGCCGAGATCCGCGAGGTAGTGACAGTGCCGCTGGTGCTGCATGGTGCAAGCGATGTGCCGGATGAGGATGTGCGCCGCACCATTGAGCTGGGCGTCTGCAAAGTTAACGTCGCAACAGAGCTGAAAATCGCCTTCTCTGACGCAGTCAAAGCCTGGTTTGCCGAGAACCCACAGGGCAACGATCCGCGCTTCTACATGCGCGTCGGCATGGATGCCATGAAAGAGGTGGTCAGAAGCAAAATCACCGTTTGCGGCTCGGCGAACCGGCTGCTGCTTCCGGCTGAAGCCTGAACCCATCGCGCATAACGCTAGTACCTAAAAAAATAACTATAAGCCTCGCAAATATGAAGGCGCGTCCTTAAGCCGGACAGCGCCTTCCATTATCCTAAAAATCCGAGGAGTCCCTACATGACACAGGAAAAGTCGTTTAAATCGAAAGCGTGGGAGTTTTTCCAGAGCCTGGGAAAGACGTTTATGTTCCCAGTCTCGCTGTTGGCCTTTATGGGGTTGTTGTTAGGTATCGGTAGTTCTGTCACCAGCCCTTCCACCATCAAAAGTTTTCCCTTTCTGGGCGGCGAGTTAACGCAGCTCACCTTTGGTTTTATCGCCATGGTCGGCGGCTTTGCTTTTACCTATCTGCCGCTGATGTTTGCCATGGCGATCCCGATGGGCCTTGCCAGACGTAATAAAGCGGTGGGCGCTTTTGCCGGATTCGTTGGCTACATGCTGATGAACATGAGCATCAACTACTACCTGACCGCCACCCACCAGCTTGCGGATGCCGCCACCATGAGACAGGTGGGACAATCCATCGTGCTTGGTATTCAAACGCTGGAGATGGGCGTGCTCGGCGGCATTGTGGTAGGGGTGATCACCTACTTCCTGCACGAACGCTTCCAGGACACGGTGCTGCACGACGCGTTTGCCTTCTTTAGCGGCATTCGTTTTGTACCGATTGTTACCGCCCTCACCCTGTCGCTGGTCGGCTTGTTCATCCCCCTGCTGTGGGAATATGTGGCAATGGGCATTGCCGGGATTGGTCATATCATCCAGAGCACCAGCGTCTTTGGGCCGTTCCTGTATGGCGTGGGCGTACTGCTGCTCAAACCTTTTGGCCTGCACCACATCCTGCTGGCGATGGTGCGCTTCACCCCGGCGGGCGGCATTGAGATGGTTAACGGCCAGGAAGTGGCCGGTGCGCTGAACATTTTCTACGCCGAGCTGAAAGCCGGCCTGCCGTTTAGCCCGCACGTTACGGCATTTTTATCGCAAGGGTTTATGCCGACCTTTATCTTCGGCCTGCCTGCCGTGGCTTACGCTATCTACCGCACCGCGCGTCCGGAAAACCGTCCGGTGATTAAAGGGCTGCTGCTTTCTGGCGTGCTGGTTTCAGTTGTCACGGGTATTTCAGAGCCGATTGAGTTCCTGTTCCTGTTTATTGCCCCTGTGCTTTACGCGTTTCATATCGTTATGTCTGGCCTGGCGCTGATGGTGATGGCGCTTCTCGGCGTCACTATCGGCAACACCGACGGCGGTATTCTGGATCTGCTGATCTTCGGCGTCATGCAGGGGATGTCGACCAAATGGTATCTGCTGTTCCCGGTGGGTATGGCCTGGTTTGCTATCTACTTCTTCGTCTTCCGCTGGTACATCCTCAGGCACGATATTAAAACGCCGGGCCGTGAGGTTGACGCGCAGGGTGCGCTCCAGGCGGTGGAAGCCAATACCCGGGCACGTGGAAAATCAAAATACGATCATGGGCTTATTCTTCGCGCGCTTGGCGGTAAAGAGAATATTGAGTCGCTCGACAACTGCATCACCCGCTTACGTCTGGTGGTGAAAGATATGGGGCTTATCGACCAGCAGGCGCTGAAGGCCGCGGGCGCCTTGTCAGTCGTGGTGCTTGATGCCCACAGCGTTCAGGTGATCATCGGCCCGCAGGTGCAGAGCGTCAAATCCGGCATTGAAGCCTTAATTTAACAGGGGGACGTTGTGTTTGATTTCGACAGAATCATTGAGCGTAAAAGCGATAAATGCCGTAAATGGGATCATGCGTTTGTGTGCTCGCGTTTCGGTGATGTCCCGGAGGGATTTATCCCGCTGTGGATAGCAGACATGGATTTCACCTCGCCACCCGCCGTGATTGAAGGCTTCCAGCGCATCGTGGAGCATGGCACCTTCGGTTACACCTGGTGCTTCGACGAATTCTACGATGCGGTCATCGCCTTCCAGCGCACCCGTCATCAGGTTGAGGTGCATAAGTCATGGATCACCCTGACCTACGGCACCGTTTCCACGCTGCACTATACGGTTCAGGCGTTCTGCAAACCCGGCGACTGCGTGATGATGAACACCCCGGTGTATGACCCGTTTGCGATGGCGACACAGCGACAGGGCGTGCGGGTGCTTGCAAATCCGCTGAGCGTGAAGGAAAACCGCTATCACCTGGATTTTAATCTGATTGAAGTTCAGCTCAAAACTCACCGTCCAAAACTGTGGTTCTTCTGCTCGCCGCATAACCCTTCAGGCCGAATCTGGCGCGCGGATGAGATACGCCAGGTGTCCGATCTCTGTAAGCGCTACGGCACGATTCTGGTGGTTGATGAGGTTCACGCCGAGCACATTCTGGACGGTACATTCGTCAGCTGTCTGACTTCGGGCTGTGCCGCCCAGGACAACCTGATTGTGCTGACCTCCCCCAATAAAGCGTTCAACCTTGGCGGGCTAAAAACATCCTACTCGATAATTCCAGACGATTCGCTGCGCCAGCGTTTCCGCCAGCAGTTGGAGAAGAACTCCATTACCTCGCCCAATATCTTCGGCGTGTGGGGAATTATTCTGGCCTATCAGCAGGCTCTGCCATGGCTCGACGCGCTGAATGGTTATCTGCGCGGCAATGCCCGCTACCTTGCGGATGCCATCCAGACCCACTTCCCTGCATGGAAGATGATGAACCCGGAGTCGTCGTATCTCGCCTGGATAGACGTCAGTGCGGACGATCGCAGTGCGACGGCGCTAACCCAACATTTCGCCAAACAGGCTGGCGTGGTCATCGAAGATGGCAGCCACTACGTACAAAACGGCGAAAACTACCTGCGTATTAACTTCGGCACCCAGCGCTACTGGCTGGAACAGTCCATCAACCGAATGCTGAAGCATTACTGATAAGGATCTTACCCCGATGAAAAAAATGCTCACTCTCTCGCTGCTGGCTCTCTGCGTTTCTCACGGCGCGGCGGCAGCAAACTACGCGCTCAGTAACGACAATATTGCCCTTTCGTTTGATGATGCAAATGCAACGGTAGTAGTAACGGACAGCAAAGCTAACCATCCGCTCACGCCCCAGGAGCTGTTCTTTCTGACGCTGCCGGATGAAACAAAAATCCACACCGCTGATTTCAAAATCAAGCACGTCGAAAAGCAGGACAATGCGATAGTCATCGACTTTACGCATCCGGATTTTAACGTAACGGTGAAACTGAACCTGGTGAAGGGAAAATACGCCAGCATCGGCTACACCATCGCCGCCGTCGGGCAGCCGCAGGAGGTAGCGAAAATTACCTTCTTCCCGACGAAGAAGCAGTCTCAGGCACCTTACGTTGACGGGGCGATTAACAGCTCGCCAATCGTGGCCGACTCGTTCTTCATCCTGCCAGACAAACCGATTGTGAATACTTACGCTTATGAAGCCACCACGAACCTCAACGTGGAGCTGAGAACGCCAATTCTGCCTGAGACACCGGTTAGTTTTACCACCTGGTTCGGCACTTTCCCGGAAACTAATCAGCTGCGCCGCAGCGTAAACCAGTTTATCGATGCCGTGCGTCCGCGGCCTTATAAGCCTTATCTGCACTACAACAGCTGGATGGACATCGGTTTCTTTACCCCTTACTCCGAGCAGGATGTCATTGGGCGGATGGACGAATGGAATAAAGAATTTATTGCCGGACGCGGGGTGGCGCTGGACGCGTTCCTGCTGGACGATGGCTGGGACGATCGCACCGGACGCTGGCTTTTTGGCCCGGCATTCAGCAACGGTTTTGGCAAAGTCAGGGAAAAAGCCGACAGCCTGCACAGCTCGGTTGGGCTGTGGCTTTCTCCGTGGGGCGGATACAACAAGCCGCGCGATATTCGCGTCTCGCATGCAAAAGAGTATGGTTTTGAAACCGTAGACGGCAAGCTGGCGCTGTCGGGGCCGAACTATTTTAAAAACTTTAACGATCAGATCATTAAGCTGATCAAAAACGAGCACATTACCTCGTTCAAGCTCGACGGAATGGGTAACGCCAATTCGCATATCAAGGGCAGCCCATTTGCATCGGATTTTGACGCATCCATTGCCCTGCTGCACAACATGCGCAGCGCAAACCCGAACCTGTTTATCAACCTGACCACCGGCACCGACGCCAGCCCGTCCTGGCTGTTCTATGCTGATTCAATCTGGCGTCAGGGCGATGATATCAACCTGTACGGCCCCGGCACGCCAGTGCAGCAGTGGATGACCTACCGCGATGCCGAAACCTGGCGATCCATCGTGCGCAAAGGTCCTCTGTTCCCGCTGAACTCACTGATGTACCACGGGATCGTCAGCGCAGAGAACGCTTACTATGGACTCGAGAAAGTGCAAACAGACAGCGATTTTGCCGATCAGGTCTGGAGCTACTTCGCAACCGGAACTCAGCTTCAGGAGCTGTACATCACGCCGTCCATGCTGAATAAGGCGAAGTGGGATACCCTGGCGCAGGCGGCGAAATGGTCGCGTGAGAATGCCAGCGTGCTGGTGGATACTCACTGGATTGGCGGTGACCCAACTTCGCTTCAGGTTTACGGCTGGGCCTCATGGAGTAAAGACAAAGCGATTTTTGGCCTACGCAACCCGTCGGATAAGCCGCAACGTTACTACCTGGATTTAACCAAAGATTTTGAGATCCCGGCAGGAGAGCGTTCGCAGTTTACCCTGAAAGCCGTGTACGGCAGTAATTCGACCGTACCAGAGGAGTATAAAAACGCTGTGGTAATTACGCTGCAACCGCTGGAAACGCTGGTATTTGAGGCGATGCCGGGGAAATAGTGAGGCTCTGACACGGTGTAGGCCGGGTAAGGCGAAGCCGCCACCCGGCAAAACAGGCGGCAGGGGCTTACTCCCCCTGCTGCTCCAGCGCATATTTATACAGTGCATTTTTCTTCACGCCGTGGATCTCCGCCGCCAGCGCCGCCGCTTTTTTCAGGGGGAGTTCAGCCTGTAGCAGAGCCAGCGTACGCAGCGCATCGGCAGGCAGAGCGTCTTCCTGCGCTTTGTGCCCTTCAACAATCAGCACCATTTCGCCCTTGCGGCGGTTTTCATCCTCTTTCACCCACGCCAGCAGTTCGCCAACCGGCGCACCGTGAATGGTTTCCCACGTTTTGGTCAACTCGCGCGCCAGCACCACGTAGCGCCCTTCGCCCCAGACGGTCACCATATCTTCCAGGCTTTCCAGCAGACGGTGAGTTGATTCGTAGAAGATCAACGTACGCGGTTCAGCTTCCAGATCCTTTAATACATCGCGACGGCCTTTGGATTTAGCAGGCAGGAAGCCTTCGTAGCAGAAACGATCGGACGGCAGGCCCGCAGCGCTTAACGCCGCAATGGCCGCGCACGGCCCGGGCAGCGGCACAACGCGGATGCCTGCTTCACGGCAGGTGCGTACCAGATGGTAGCCCGGATCGTTGATCAGCGGCGTTCCCGCATCGGAGACCAGCGCGATGTTCTGCCCTTCTTTAAGCTTCGCCACCAGCGTTTCGGCTTTTTGTTGCTCATTGTGATCGTGCAGGGCAAACAAACGGGCGTTAATGGCAAAGTGTTGTAGCAGTAAACCGGTATGACGGGTGTCTTCAGCAGCAATTAAATCAACAGCTTGCAATACGGTGAGCGCACGTTGGGTAATATCAGACAAATTCCCGATAGGAGTAGGTACAATATAAAGCTGGCCTTGAGAATTATCTGCCGTTTCGTGTTGTTTCATTGTTTCGTCCGTATTGCCGATTTAATATTGAGCATTGCGTAAAAAAATCACTGGATACAGTATGGTACCGTTAACGTTTCTTCGTAAAAAAGCCGCGCACAGCGTGCCCCTCCTGCTGGCAGCCCTGATCTTTACCGGCTGCGGCACCCAGGCACCTGACCAGAGCACTGCTCATATGCAGGGATCCGCTCAGGCTGATTCTGGCTTTTATCTGCAACAAATGTCGCAGAGTACAAATGATACCAGGATCAACTGGCAATTACTCGCCATTCGTGCACTGCTGAAAGAAGGGAAAACCCAGCAGGCCGCCGAGCTGTTCAGCCAGCTGCCGCAGGATCTTAACGACACTCAGCGCCATGAGCAGACGCTGCTGTCAGCAGAACTGAAGGTCGCGCAAAAAGATTACGACGGCGCGAAGAAGATCCTCGGCACCATCGATCTCAGCACGCTGGATAAAAACCAGCAGGCCCGTTTCTGGCAGGCCGGTATCACCGCTGAGCAGGGCCGCCCTTCCCTGACGCTACTCCGCGCGCTGATAGCCCAGGAGCCTCTGCTCGCGGGTGCGGACAAGCAAAAAAATATTGATGCAACCTGGCAGGCGCTCGCCTCCATGACCCAGGATCAGGCCAAAGCGCTGGTAATCAACGCCGATGAAAATGTTCTGCAAGGCTGGCTGGATCTGCAACAGATGTGGTTCAACAACCGCAGCGATCCGAACATGCTGAAAGCTGGCATTACCGACTGGCAAAAGCGTTACCCGCAAAACCCGGGAGCGAAAATGCTGCCAACGCAGCTGGTGAACGTGCAAAACTTTAAGCCCGCCTCCACCAGCAAAATCGCCCTACTGCTGCCGTTAAACGGTCAGGCAGCGGTGTTTGGTCGCGCCATTCAGCAAGGTTTCGAAGCCGCGAAAAACGGCACTACCGCCGTCAGCGGTAGCGCGGTTCCGACCCAGGCAGCACAGGCGGCGAATGTGAATGACGTTGTCAGCCCGTCCGCCGCCGAAACCAGCGACCTGACCACCGCGCAAACCCCTGCGCAGGGCACCATGCAGAATCCGGTTACCGCCCCAACGACGCAGCCCGCTCCCCCTGCGCCTGCGGCAACACAGGCCCCGGCTGAAACACCGGTGCCCGCGACGGCAGAACAACCTCAGCCGCAAACCGCGCAGCCGGAACAGCAGCCAGCAACCCAGCCGCAGGCTGTGGCCACCACCAGCGCTAACCCTGGTGCAGAGTTGAAAATCTACGACACCAGCGCCCAGCCGCTTGACCAGGTGCTGGCGCAGGTTCAGCAGGACGGGGCCAGCATCGTTGTCGGCCCGCTGTTGAAAAACAACGTGGAAGCGCTGATGAAGAGCGACACCACGCTGAACGTGCTGGCGCTTAACCAGCCTGAGCAGGTTCAGAACCGCGCCAATATCTGTTACTTCGCCCTCTCTCCGGAGGATGAAGCCCGCGATGCGGCCCGTCATATTCACGAGCAGGGCAAGCAGGCGCCGCTGCTGCTGATCCCACGCAGCACGCTGGGCGATCGCGTTGCCAACGCGTTTGCGCAAGAGTGGCAGACCCTTGGCGGTGGCGTGGTGTTGCAGCAGAAATTTGGCTCAGCTGCCGAACTGAGAGCGGGCGTGAACGGCGGGGCAGGTATTGCCCTCAACGGTAGCCCGGTATCCGCCAGCCTGCCGCAGCAGCAGAGCGTCACCATCGGCGGTCTGACGATCCCAGCGCCCCCTACCGACGCGCAAATCAGCGGCGGCGGTAAAGTGGATTCGGCGTACATCGTCGCTACGCCGGAAGAGATCGCCTTTATCAAACCGATGATCGCCATGCGTAACGGCAGCCAGAGCGGCGCAACGCTCTACGCCAGCTCACGCAGCGCACAGGGTACCGCAGGCCCGGATTTCCGTCTGGAAATGGAAGGACTGCAATACAGCGAGATCCCGATGCTGGCAGGCAGCAACCCGCAGTTGATGCAGCAGGCGCTGGGCGCGGTGCGCAATGACTATTCCCTGGCGCGTCTGTACGCGATGGGCGTCGATGCCTGGGCGCTGGCAAACCACTTCACCCAGATGCGCCAGGTACCGGGCTTCGAGCTTAACGGGAATACCGGCGATCTGACCGCCGATCAGGATTGTGTGATTAACAGGAAGTTATCATGGCTCAAATACCAGCAGGGGCAGATTGTCCCGGCCAGTTAAGCCGTAAACAGACCGGCGACGCGTGGGAGTTAAAGGCGCGTCGCTGGCTTGAAGGCAAAGGACTGCGCTTTGTCGCCGCCAACGTTCGCGGGCGCGGCGGCGAGATTGACCTGATCATGAAAGACGGTCAGACCATCGTGTTTGTTGAAGTTCGCTACCGACAGTCGTCCCGTTTTGGCGGTGCTGCCGCCAGCGTGACGCTCGCCAAACAACAAAAATTATTACAGACTGCCCACTTGTGGCTTGCCCGCCATAATGGGAGTTTTGATACTGTGGATTGCCGTTTCGATGTGGTAGCCTTCACCGGAAATGCGATCGACTGGCTTAAAAACGCGTTTGGCGAAGACGCATAAATAAGATTTTAAAGGGATACCGTGCTCGAACGAATTAAAGTGTGCTTCACAGAAAGCATTCAAACGCAGATTGCCGCGGCGGAAGCCCTTCCGGACGCGATCTCGCGTGCAGCGATGACACTGGTTCAGTCGCTGCTCAACGGCAACAAAATCCTCTGTTGTGGCAATGGCACGTCCGCCGCCAACGCACAGCATTTTGCTGCCAGCATGATCAATCGCTTCGAAACCGAGCGCCCAAGCTTACCTGCCATTGCACTAAACACCGATAACGTGGTCTTAACTGCGATTGCCAACGATCGTCTGCATGACGAAATCTACGCCAAGCAGGTGCGCGCCTTAGGCCATGCCGGAGACGTGCTGCTGGCGATCTCCACGCGCGGTAACAGCCGGGATATCGTTAAAGCGGTTGAAGCGGCAGTGACCCGGGATATGACGATTGTCGCCCTGACCGGTTACGACGGCGGTGAGCTGGCTGGCCTGCTGGGGCCGCAGGATGTGGAGATCCGCATTCCTTCGCACCGTAGCGCCCGCATCCAGGAGATGCATATGCTCACGGTGAACTGCTTATGCGATCTGATCGATAACACGCTTTTCCCTCACCAGGATGATTAAGGAGTTCTCATGAAGGTTTTATCGGCCCTTGCAGTCGTGATGTCTGCATTACTGCTTCAGGGATGCATCGCTGCCGCTGTAGTCGGTACCGCAGCGGTCGGCACCAAAGCAGCGACCGATCCGCGTACCGTTGGGACGCAGGTGGATGACGGTACGCTTGAGCTGCGCGTAAACAGTGCGCTGTCGAAAGACGAGCAGATCAAGAAGGAAGCACGCATCAACGTGACGGCTTATCAGGGCAAAGTGCTGCTGGCAGGCCAGGCGCCAAATCCTGAACTCGCCTCGCGCGCCAAACAGATCGCGATGGGTGTGGAAGGCACGGCGGAAGTGTATAACGAGATCCGCCAGGGCCAGCCGATTGGTCTCGGCACCGCGTCATCTGATACCTGGATCACCACCAAAGTGCGTTCCCAGCTGCTGGGTACCGACCAGGTGAAATCCTCAAACGTGAAAGTGACCACGGAGAACGGCGAAGTGTTCCTGCTGGGTCTGGTGACGGAACGTGAAGGGAAAGCGGCAGCGGATATCGCCAGCCGGGTGAGCGGCGTGAAACACGTCACCACCGCCTTTACTTACATTAAGTAATTCCCACCTGGCTACAGGCCCGGTAAGCGCTAGCGCCACCGGGCTTTTTTTCACACAAGCGCCATACTCCCCACAATCACTCCACTCAACGCCACCAGCCCCGCAGTCAGACACAGCGCTTTCGCCGGGAATGACTTACGCAGCATGATAAGCGACGGCAGGCTCACCGCCGGCAGCGTGATGAGCAGCGCCAGCGCTGGTGCGGTCCCCATACCGGCCATCATCATGGTCTGAATAATCGGGATCTCCGCCGCGGTTGGGATCACGAACAGGCAACCGGCCACCGCCATCGCAATCACCCACATCAGCGTGTTGTCGATAGCGCCATCCGCATGCGGGAACAGCCAGACGCGCGCGGCCCCCAGCACCAGTACGGCCAGGATATAGACCGGAATGGTGCTCCAGAAAAGCTGCCACAGCGCTTTGCCCCAGCGAGCAAAGAAACTGCCCTGCGGCTCGCTGACGTCCAGCTCAACGGAAGCAGACCCGGCCTCGTTGTCTTTCACCAGGTGCTGCACCAGCGTAGCGACAAGCACCACCGTCAGCAGGCCAGCCGCCAGACGGATAAACGCGAAATGCCAGCCGAGAACGAAGCCCATAAACACCAGCGTTGCCGGATTCAGCAGTGGGTTACCCATCCAGAAGGCAAGCGCGCCGCCCATCGACACGCGCTGTCGGCGCATACCCGCCGCCACCGGTGCGGCGCAGCAGGAACACATCATGCCCGGCAGGGAGAAAATCGTCCCCAGCAGCGTGCCCTGCAAGCGCGGCTGTCCCAGGGTTTTCACCAGCCAGTTACGCGGGATAAGTACCTGAATCAGCGAGCCCAGCAATACGCCCAATACCGCCGCTTTCCAGACGGCAAGAAAATAGACCATTGCGTAATCCCACGCCGCGCGTAGCGGGCTGGAATCGGCCTGCGCGAGAATCGATTTACCGATGCTGTGGGTGTCGGCGGCGGTGAAGGCTTTACCGTAGTACGGCTGCCATTTCACATACCAGAGGCCAATGATGACCACGAGAAAGAAGAGTGCGGGCTTCCACCACTGAACAGGTGTTGCCGCCTGAGATGAAGACTGACCAGTCATACCATTCCCCGGAAGGTGTTATTTAATAAGCTGGGGAAGTTTACGCCTCGCCCTGCGCGATTTCACGCAGTTTTGCCGAAGGGATAATATTAACCCCCTCCTGCGACGGAGCCAGCGCCTCTTTTAGCATCGCCAGCGCGACATCCCGCGCCTCGATGGACTTCCAGTTACCCGGCAGAATGCGAAACAGCGGAGCGAAAAAAGACTCGTTAAAACGACGTTCGTCACGGTGCCCCATCAGCATGGAAGGCCGCGCGATGGTCAGGCGCTCCCATTTCTGCGCGATTAACGCCTCTTCCATTTTGCCCTTCACCTGGTTGTAAAAAAACGGCGAGCCTGCGTTCGCGCCGTGCGCGCTGACCACCAGGAAATGTTTTGCGCCCAGCTTTTTCGCCGTCAGGGCGGTATCCACCACCAGCGTGTAATCCGCATGGACAAAAGCTTCTTTACTGCCCGCTTCCCGTCGGGTGGTGCCAAGGCAGCAAAAGGCGATATCAATGGGATCCTGCACCTGCGCCAGCGCGTCGGTGAGCTGTGGATCGTGCGGGTTATAGACGCCGGTGATATCCAACAGCGGGCGACGCGTCGGGGCGGCGATATAGTTGATATGCCGATCCTGGATCAGCAGCCGCAGCAGATGTCCACCCACCAGCCCGGTTGCGCCGGTAATCAGTACCTGACTCATCTTATCCCCTTTACAGAATTGTCCGTTTGCGTTCTGGGCCTGCTCTACCACACTTAAAAGTCTGTTACCGGTAAGTATTTACCACAAACGGGAAAAAAACAGTCTGAAGCGAAAACAACGGAGGAAGCATGGGTAAAAAAATCGCAGTCTTGATTACCGACGAGTTTGAAGATTCAGAATTTACGTCGCCAGCAGAGGCATTCCGGAAGGCGGGCCACGAGGTGGTCACCATTGAGAAAGAAGCGGGTAAAACCGTGAAGGGCCACAAGGGTGAAGCCAGCGTGACCATTGACGAATCCATTGATAACGTCAGCCCGTCGGATTTCGACGCCCTGCTGTTACCGGGCGGCCATTCACCGGATTCCCTGCGCGGGGACGAGCGTTTCGTCACCTTTACCCGTGACTTCGTCGGCACCGGTAAACCGGTGTTTGCCATTTGCCACGGTCCGCAGCTGCTGATCAGCGCCGAGGTGGTACGCGGGCGTAAGCTCACCGCGGTGAAACCGATCGTTATCGATCTGAAAAACGCGGGAGCCGAGTTCTACGATCAGGAAGTGGTGAACGATAACGATCAGCTGATCACCAGCCGTACACCGGACGATCTGCCGGCGTTTAACCGTGAAGCGCTACGCCTGCTCGGCGCGTAACCAGTGCAGCTTTTTACCAAAGCCCAGGGTGTTGTCGGTAAATTTCAGCTCATCAAGGCGGATTTCCCACACCGGGGCTTTTAGCGCCGCAGCCACCGGGAAGCGGCGCGTATAGCGTTTACGTTGCGCGTCGCTCTCCTCCCCTTCCAGGCGACGAATTTCACCTTTGAACTGGACCCCGCGGATCAGCGCAACGGTTTTAGGCTGACCGTTTACCGTACCTGCCACTTTTGCCTGCTGGCCCGTCATCTGCGCATGCCGCGTTTTGTCTTCGCTCATCACGTAAAAGGCCACACGCTCGGGATCGTAGTAATAAAAGGCATTTGCGCACCACATCTCCTCGTCTTTACAGACGCACCAGGTCACGACATGCTGCTTTGCCAGCCAGCGGTTAATGGCGGCCAGTGTTTCCATTTTCGCTCTCTCTCATGCTATGGTGCGTTCACCTTAACATACTGAATCTGTTTACCGTGTGCTGGTTTCTCTATCTTGTCCGAACCGCTGATAACGCACTCTACACCGGGATCACTACCGATGTGGCACGGCGTTTTTTACAACATCAAACGGGGAAAGGGGCGAAAGCACTACGGGGGAAAGGTGAACTTCAGTTAGCGTTTTCAGCCGCCGTGGGCGACAGATCCCTGGCGCTCAGGCTGGAATACCGCATCAAGCAGCTGACAAAGCGCCAGAAAGAGCGTCTCGTCAACGGGGACGGCTCTTTCGAGGCGCTACGCGAAAGCCTGCTTAAAAACGATTGAAATGATCGTGGTACTCCACCAGACCGGTAACGCCGTCGAGCGCATCATCCGCCAGAGGATGCACCTGGAAAGATGTTTCCGTGCCCGGCCAGTGGCAGCGCAGATCGTATCTGGACGCTGGCTCAAAACCTAAACGTTCGTAGAACGCCGGATCGCCCAGAACGACGACAGCGGCATAGCCAAATTCATTCAGGGAATCCAGCCCTTCATAGACCAGCTGGCGCGCCAGGCCCTGGCCACGGTAGTTTTCATCCACCGCCAGCGGCGCCATGCCGACCCACTGTAACTCTTCACCCTGCACAATCACCGGGCTGAAGGCCACGTAGCCGACCACCTGCCCTTCATCGTCAGTGGCAACCAGGCCCAGCGTAATCAGGCCATCTTCGCGAAGATCGTGAACCAGTTGGGCTTCGGCGTCGCCTGCAAAAGAGCGGCGTAACAACGCATCGATACCCGGCGCATCAATCCCAATTTCGACTCGAATCAGCATGGTTCACCTACTGAAGTGTGTTTACTGTCCGGCGGGGTTTTTAGCCCGGCCTCAACGAAATCTGCCATTTGCATCAACATCATACGCAGCGCTTTCGGCATCTGCTCCAGTTCAATGGCATCCATTAAATTTTTGACGTACAGACCGAGCTCCGTGTCGCCTTCAATCACCAGACGACGCTGGAAGAAGAGGGTGTCCGGATCCTGTTTGCGCGCGGCGATCATCAGCAGATCGCTGGCATCCGCGCTAAAGCTGACATCCGCCTCGGCGGTTTCACGGACGATAAGCCGATCGTTCTCAACGGAAGTAAACCAGCGCAACCCGATATCGCGCACTTCAATCTTTAACCAGCGGCCTTCCAGAAACTCCAGCTCACCGTCCTGTAGCGCCTGGCGGAACTGCCAGCTCAGTACCTGTTCCAGCACCTGGCGTTTAAGCGCGAACGGCGCCAGTTTTACCGGCACGCTCAGCATTGATGGACCAAATTGTACGAGACGTGAACGCAGTTTATCCAGCACGAGCTTTACTCCCTGATAGCTATAGTCCTGCTATTTTGCCATATCCCGACAAGAAGATAGCGGCGTAAATCAACAAACCGTTGTCCGGTGTACCTCATTATTGGTGCCATCAATACGCCATTAGCTGCCTTAAATCAAAAATTGTCGCGTATGGGTTAATTAAAATCCCAGCTCGTTAACATTTTTTACGATCCCTGCGATCGACAACATCGGGATAAATTATGGAGCTGCTCTGCCCTGCCGGAAACCTTCCGGCGCTTAAGGCGGCCATCGAAAATGGGGCCGATGCGGTCTATATCGGGCTGAAAGATGATACCAACGCCCGCCATTTTGCGGGTCTTAACTTTACGGAGAAAAAGCTTCAGGAAGCCGTTAACTTCGTTCACCAGCACCGGCGCAAACTGCACATCGCCATCAATACCTTTGCCCATCCTGATGGCTATGCCCGCTGGCAGCGCGCCGTGGATATGGCGGCCCAGCTGGGCGCCGATGCGCTGATCCTGGCCGACCTCGCCATGCTTGAGTATGCGGCAGAACGTTATCCGCATATTGAGCGCCACGTCTCTGTTCAGGCATCGGCCACCAATGAAGAGGCCGTGCGTTTTTATCATCGACACTTTGACGTAGCCCGCGTGGTGCTGCCGCGCGTGCTCTCTATTCATCAGGTTAAGCAACTGGCGCGCGTCACGCCAGTGCCGCTGGAGGTTTTTGCCTTCGGCAGCCTGTGCATCATGGCTGAAGGCCGCTGCTATCTTTCTTCCTATCTCACCGGGGAATCGCCAAATACCGTCGGCGCCTGCTCGCCTGCCCGCTTCGTTCGCTGGCAGCAAACACCGCAGGGACTGGAGTCACGCCTGAATGACGTGTTAATTGACCGCTATCAGGACGGTGAAAACGCGGGGTATCCGACACTGTGCAAAGGCCGATATCTGGTGGACGGCGAGCGCTACCACGCGCTGGAGGAGCCCACCAGCCTCAACACGCTGGAACTGCTGCCAGAGCTGCTGGCCGCCAATATTGCCTCGGTGAAAATCGAAGGCCGCCAGCGCAGCCCGGCCTACGTGAGCCAGGTGGCAAAGGTGTGGCGTCAGGCCATCGACCGCTGCATGGCGGACCCGCAAAACTACGCTCCGCAGGCGGCATGGATGGAGACGCTCGGCGCGATGTCCGAAGGCACCCAAACCACGCTCGGCGCGTATCACCGTAAATGGCAGTGAGAAAATCATGAAATATTCATTAGGGCCGGTGCTTTACTACTGGTCAAAAGAGACGCTGGAAGATTTTTACCAGCAGGCCGCTACCAGCAGCGCCGATGTGATTTACCTCGGCGAAGCGGTGTGCAGCAAGCGCCGCGCCACCAAAGTGGGCGACTGGCTGGATATGGCGAAAAGCCTGGCCGGCAGCGGCAAGCAGGTGGTGCTCTCGACGCTGGCGCTGGTGCAGGCGTCCTCTGAACTGGGCGAGCTGAAGCGCTACGTCGAAAACGGTGAGTTCCTGCTGGAGGCGAGCGACCTGGGCGTGGTGAACATGTGCGCCGAACGTAAGCTGCCGTTTGTCGCCGGACATGCCCTGAACTGCTATAACGCCGTGACCCTGCGCCTGCTGCTCAAACAGGGGATGACCCGCTGGTGCATGCCGGTTGAACTCTCCCGCGACTGGCTGGCCAACCTGCTTACACAGTGCGAAGAGCTGGGCATTCGCAACAAGTTTGAAGTGGAAGTTCTGAGCTATGGGCATCTGCCGCTGGCCTACTCTGCCCGCTGCTTCACCGCACGTTCCGAAGATCGTCCGAAAGACGAGTGCGAAACCTGCTGCATTAAGTACCCGAACGGACGCAGCATGCTGTCGCAGGAGAATCAGCAGGTGTTTGTTCTTAACGGCATTCAGACCATGAGCGGTTACGTCTATAACCTCGGCAACGAACTGGCGTCAATGCACGGGCTGGTGGATATGGTGCGTCTTTCGCCGCTTGATACCGGCGTATTCGCCATGCTGGACGCCTTCCGCGCCAACGAAAATGGCGCTGCTCCGCTGCCTCTGACGGCAAACAGCGACTGCAACGGTTACTGGCGACGTCTCGCCGGGCTGGAATTGCAGGCATAAAAAAGGCTCACTTTGTTAACAACGGTTATCATTTTTTAATGCAGTATTAAAGATTGACCGTCGACAAAGTGAGCTGTTATGACTGACAAAACCATTCCGTTTTCGGTGCTGGATCTGGCGCCGATCCCACAAGGCTCCTCGGCCAGAGAAGCCTTCACGCACTCTCTCGATCTTGCTCAGCTTGCCGAAAAGCGCGGCTATCACCGCTACTGGCTGGCGGAACACCACAATATGGTGGGCATCGCCAGCGCCGCCACCTCGGTGCTGATTGGCTATCTGGCGGCGAATACCACCACACTGCACCTGGGCTCCGGCGGCGTGATGCTGCCAAACCACGCCCCGCTGGTGATTGCTGAGCAGTTCGGGACGCTGAATACCCTCTATCCGGGCCGTATTGATTTAGGGCTTGGCCGCGCGCCGGGCAGCGACCAGCCGACCATGCGCGCCCTGCGTCGCCATATGAGCGGCGATATCGATAACTTCCCGCGCGATGTGGCGGAGCTGGTGGGCTGGTTTGACGCGCGGGATCCGAACCCGCACGTGCGTCCTGTGCCGGGGTACGGGGAAAAGATCCCGGTATGGCTGTTAGGCTCAAGTCTGTACAGCGCGCAGCTCGCCGCCCAGTTGGGGCTGCCGTTTGCGTTTGCCTCGCATTTCGCACCGGATATGCTGCATCAGGCGCTGCATCTCTACCGCACGCACTTCAAACCGTCCGAGCGTCTGGAGAAACCGTACGCGATGGTCTGTATCAATATCATTGCCGCCGACAGCAACCGCGACGCGGAATTCCTGTTCACCTCCATGCAGCAGGCGTTTGTGAAGCTGCGTCGCGGTGAGACGGGCCAGCTGCCGCCGCCGGTAGAGAATATGCATCAGCTGTGGTCGGCCTCCGAGCAGTATGGCGTGCAGCAGGCTCTGAGTATGTCGCTGGTAGGTGATAAGGCGAAAGTGCGTCACGGGCTGGAGGCGGTGCTGCGTGAAACCCAGGCGGATGAGATTATGGTTAACGGCCAGATTTTCGATCACCAGGCGCGTCTGCATTCGTTTGATTTGGCAATGCAGGTGAAAGAGGAGTTGGTGGGGTAGTTTTTTTGCTTTGCCCGGTGGCGCTTCGCTTACCGGGCCTACATTCTTTTCTCCCTCTCCCTGCGGCAGAGGGCCGGGGTGAGGGGTTCAGACCGCACGTTTTACTGATACACAGGCAACAGATTAAAACTCGACAGCACGTGCACCACCGCGTTACCGATACCAAATACCAGGATCAGCGCAATCATCGGTTTTCCGCCCCAGACGCGGAATTTCGGGCTGCCGAAGCGCTTACGTGATTTGCGCGCCAGCAGCGCCGGTACAATCGCCGCCCAGATGGTGGCCGCCAGTCCTGCATAGCCGATGGCGTAGAGGAAACCGTTCGGCCACAGCAGGCCGCCCACAATCGGCGGCAGGAAGGTCAACAGCGCCGTTTTGAAGCGCCCCGTCGCAGAGTCATCAAAACCAAACAGATCCGCCAGGTAGTCAAACAGGCCCAGCGTCACGCCGAGGAATGAACTCGCCACCGCAAAGTTCGAGAAGACCACCAGAAGCAGATCCAGGCTGCGGCTGTTCAGCACGCCGCTCAGCGCCTGTACCAGCACATCAATGTTACCGCCCTTCTGCGCAATGCCGATAAATTCCGGACGCGGGATGTTACCCATCGTCCCCAGCAGCCAGATCACATACAGCGCCAGCGCCAGCAGCGTGCCGTAAACCAGGCATTTCACGATGGTGCGCGGATCCTTGCCGTAGTACTTCATCAGGCTCGGTACGTTACCGTGGTAGCCAAACGACGCCAGACAGAACGGCAGGGTCATCAGCAGGTACGGCGTATAAGAGGTGTTCGTTTCGGCAACGTTAAACAGCGTGGCCGGCGTGACGTGCCCCAGCAGGCTGCCGAAGGTAAGAAAGAAGGTGATGACCTTTGCGCCCAGCACGATTGCCGTCATGCGGCTGACCGCTTTGGTGCTCATCCAGACGATAAACGCCACGCCCAGCGCGAAGCAGAGACCCGCCAGACGCGCCGGAACGTTCAGCGACATCTCTGAGAAGGTGTGATGCAGAATCGACCCGCTCGCTGAAATGTACGCGTAGGTCAGGATATAGAGTACAAACGCGATGGACAGCCCGTTCACCAGGTTCCAGCCTTTGCCCAACAGATCCCGGGTGAGGGTGTCGAAGCTGGAGCCAATGCGATAGTTCAGGTTTGCTTCAAGGATCATCAGCCCGGAATGGAGCATGCAGAACCAGGTGAAAACCAGCGCCGCCAGCGACCAGAAGAACCACGCACCGGACATGACCACAGGCAGGGAAAACATCCCGGCACCAATGATGGTTCCGCCGATGATCACCACGCCGCCAAGCAGCGAAGGTGACGTTTGGGTGGTGGTTAGTGTTGCCATGCGGCCTTATCTCCAGTGAAAAATGTGGTTCTGCATTTTAATGTGCTGCACTGTACCAGTACAAGAGTACAAAAGGAATAAAAAAAGCCCCGATAGCGACTATCGGGGCTGTATATTTTACTTTACGTCAGAAGCGAAAGGCTTACGCGTCACCGAAACGACGACGGCTGGCACCTTCTTCACGGCGTGGACCACGGTTTTCGCGGCGCTCGCCGGAGAAACGACGGCCTTCACCACCGCGACCTTCGCTGCGACCGCCTTCACGACGCTCGCCACCGAAACCGCGACCACCGCCACGACGTTCGCCGCCACGGTCAGGACGTGGCTGTGCATCGCCCAGCAGCTGCATGTTCATCGGCTTGTTCAGGATGCGGGTGCGAGTAAAGTGTTGCAGTACTTCGCCCGGCATGCCTTTTGGCAGCTCGATGGTGGAGTGGGAACCGAACAGCTTGATGTTACCAATGTAACGGCTGCTGATGTCGCCTTCGTTAGCGATCGCGCCAACGATGTGACGAACTTCAACACCATCATCACGGCCCACTTCAATGCGATACAGTTCCATTTCGCCAGCGTCACGACGCTCGCGACGTGGACGGTCTTCACCACCACGCTCTGGACGGTCACCGCGTGGACCACGGTCGTTACGGTCGCCACGACGTTCGAAACGATCGTCACGGTCACGGAACTCACGCTTAGGACGCATCGGCGCATCAGGTGGCACGATCAGGCTACGTTCGCCCTGCGCCATTTTCAGCAGTGCTGCGGCCAGGGTTTCCATGTCCAGCTCTTCGCCTTCAGCGACAGGCTGGATCTGGGACAGCAGCGCACGGTACTGATCCAGATCGCTGCTTTCCAGCTGCTGCTGTACTTTCGCGGCGAATTTTTCCAGACGGCGTTTGCCCAGCAGTTCTGCGTTTGGCAGCTCAGCTTCTGGAATGGTCAGCTTCATGGTGCGTTCAATATTACGCAGCAGACGACGCTCGCGGTTCTCAACGAACAGCAGCGCACGGCCTGCACGACCCGCACGACCGGTACGGCCGATACGGTGAACGTAAGACTCGGAGTCCATTGGGATATCGTAGTTTACAACCAGGCTGATACGCTCAACGTCCAGACCACGTGCTGCCACGTCGGTTGCAATTAGAATATCCAGACGACCGTCTTTCAGACGCTCCAGGGTCTGCTCGCGCAGGGCCTGGTTCATGTCGCCGTTCAGCGCTGCGCTGTTGTAGCCGCTACGCTCCAGGGCTTCAGCCACTTCCAG
This sequence comes from Enterobacter sp. BWH52, assembly GCF_001037565.1. Taxonomy (NCBI): domain Bacteria; kingdom Pseudomonadati; phylum Pseudomonadota; class Gammaproteobacteria; order Enterobacterales; family Enterobacteriaceae; genus Enterobacter; species Enterobacter sp. BWH52. The sequence goes on from NZ_KQ089854.1 coordinate 4,041,762, forward strand.
TGTCGCGTTTTTGGTACGTACGAAGATAATCGCCGCATCAAAATCTTCCGCTTCCAGGAAACGGACCAGCGCTTCGTTTTTGCGCATGCCGTATACAGACCAGTAGCTCTGGCTGATGTCCGGGCGAGTGGTCACGCTGGACTGAATGCGCACTTCCTGCGGCTCTTTCATGAAGCGGCGGGTAATGCGACGGATCGCTTCTGGCATAGTTGCAGAGAACAGAGCGGTCTGATGACCTTCCGGGATCTGCGCCATGATGGTTTCTACGTCTTCGATGAAGCCCATACGCAGCATTTCATCGGCTTCGTCCAGTACCAGGCCGCTCAGTTTAGAGAGATCCAGGGTACCGCGCTTCAGGTGATCCAGCAGACGGCCCGGCGTACCGACAACAATCTGTGGACCCTGGCGCAGGGCGCGTAACTGCACGTCATAACGCTGGCCGCCGTACAGGGCTACCACGTTTACGCCGCGCATATGTTTAGAGAATTCCGTCATGGCTTCAGCAACCTGAACAGCCAGTTCACGGGTTGGAGCCAGGACGAGGATCTGCGGCGCGCGCAGGTCCGGATCAATGTTGTTCAGCAGCGGCAGCGAGAATGCTGCGGTTTTACCGCTACCAGTCTGGGCCATGCCCAGCACGTCACGACCAGAAAGCAGGTGTGGGATACACTCAGCCTGGATCGGAGATGGTTTTTCGTAACCCAGATCGTTAAGGGCTTCAAGGATAGGAGCCTTCAGGCCCAGATCTGCAAAAGTGGTTTCGAATTCAGCCATGTAGTACAAGTGCCTCGATATTAATGGCGGCCAGTCTACTTAGCTCATCGTGAAAATGATTAGCAATTTTCATTGAAAAGTGTGAACCGGCTCAAATTAGGTGTATTGACGAACAACAACGCCCTCACCAGTGAAGGTGATGGCAATCAAAAGATTACGGGCTGATGTTTATGTCGTCAGCTATTGCTGGTCCGATTCTGCCAGGTCGTCTTGCTCCTGGCCCAAGAGCGATAATTCCAACAATGCATAACGGTGCTCAACGAAGTTATGTACGTTGTTAGCAACCGCTAATTTGAACAGTGCCGTAGCGCTGTCCATATCCCCCAGACTTAGGTAGTACTTACCTAAATAGAAGTTGGTTTCACTGAGATGCTCAGCGAGCGAGGTGTTATCCGTTGCGTCCGCCTTGAGGCGTTCCATCAGCGTTGCTTCGCTAATGTTGCCCAGGTAGAACTCGACAATGTTCCATCCCCACTGTTCCTTGTCCGATTTCTCGAAGCGCTGTTTCAGTGCTTCTTTGGCCTGCTTCTCATCAAGCTTCTGCTCAACGATGTAAAGCCACAGGCTGCGGAAAGGATCATTAGGATCGTCTTGATAAAACGCCAGCAGATCATCTTGCGCTAACTTATCACGTCCGCCGTAATACAATGCGATACCGCGATTCAAGTGCGCGTAGTTGTAAGTTGGATCAAGCTCAAGTACAGAATCAAACGCTTCATAGGCAGCATCAAAATTGCCTGCCTGCGTTAAATAAATGCCTAAGTAATTGAATACTTCAGGCATATCAGGTCGAATCGCCAGCGCTTGTGAAAAATCATTTCGCGCCAGTGCCCTCAGACCGAGACTATCATACAACACTCCGCGCTCATATAAAAGCTGTGCGCGTTCGTCATCGGTTAAAGCCCGACTGGCAAGTATTTGTTCCATGCGTGCCAGAATGACTTCCTGCTGCAAAGTCGGTTGCAATGGCACTGCGAGGACTTCGCTCTTACGCCAGGCAGAGTTGCTGCATCCTGCCAGCGTTAAAGCTGTCGCAACGAAACACCAGCGCAAAAAAGGCTTCATTTCCCACTCCCGAAGACAACTATTGGATGAACGTCCTGTCCCCCGGCGGCTTAACAAGGCGTCCTGCCTGATAATAAGCCCTCCGCCTGCGCGGAGGGCAAATGGCAACCTTACTCGCCTTGCTGTTCAGCAGCCGGAGCTTCCGGCGCCGCAGCAGGCTGAGACTGCTCGGTTGCTTCTTTAATGCTCAGACGGATACGGCCCTGGCGGTCAACTTCCAGAACTTTCACCGGTACTTCCTGACCCATTTGCAGGTAATCGGTCACTTTCTCAACGCGCTTGTCAGCGATCTGAGAGATGTGTACCAGACCTTCTTTACCGCCACCGATGGCAACGAATGCGCCAAAGTCAACGATACGGGTCACTTTACCATTGTAGATACGGCCCACTTCGATTTCTGCCGTGATCTCTTCGATACGACGGATAGCGTATTTCGCTTTCTCGCCGTCGGTTGCTGCGATCTTCACAGTACCGTCATCTTCGATTTCGATGGTGGTGCCCGTCTCTTCGGTCAGTGCACGGATAACGGAACCGCCCTTACCGATAACATCTTTGATCTTGTCTGGATTGATCTTGATGGTGTGAATACGCGGAGCGAATTCAGAGATATCACCGCGTGGCGCGTTGATAGCCTGTTCCATCACGCCCAGGATGTGCAGACGCGCACCTTTAGCCTGGTTCAGAGCAACCTGCATGATCTCTTTGGTGATACCTTCAATTTTGATATCCATCTGCAAGGCAGAGATACCGTCGCGGGAACCCGCCACTTTGAAGTCCATATCACCCAGGTGGTCTTCATCACCCAGAATGTCAGACAGAACAACGTAGTTGTCGCCTTCTTTCACCAGACCCATTGCGATACCCGCAACGGCGGCTTTAATTGGCACGCCTGCATCCATCAGCGCCAGAGAAGCACCACACACGGAAGCCATGGAAGAAGAACCGTTGGATTCAGTGATTTCAGACACCACACGTACGGTGTACGGGAATTTGTCTGCTTCTGGCATCACTGCCAGCACGCCGCGCTTCGCCAGACGACCGTGACCAATTTCACGACGCTTCGGTGAGCCAACCATACCGGTTTCGCCCACAGAGTACGGAGGGAAGTTGTAGTGGAACAGGAAGCTGTCAGTGCGCTCGCCCATCAGTTCGTCGATGATCTGTGCGTCACGTGCAGTACCCAGGGTCGCGGTTACCAGCGCCTGCGTTTCACCACGGGTGAACAGCGCAGAACCGTGAGTACGTGGCAGTACGCCAGTACGCACGTCCAGACCACGGATCATGTCTTTTTCACGGCCATCAATACGCGGCTCGCCTGCCAGTACGCGGCTACGAACAACGTTTTTCTCGATGGCATGCAGGATTTCACCAATTTCGTTAGCGTCCAGCGTTTCGTCTTCGGCAACCAGGGTCGCGGTTACTTCAGATTTGATCACATCAACCTGAGCATAGCGCTCCTGTTTGTCGGTGATGCGGTATGCGTCGCTCAGACGAGATTCTGCCAGTGCAGCAACGCGTGCGTTCAGCGCGTCGTTGGCCGCTTCTGGCTGCCAGTCCCAACGTGGTTTACCGGCTTCTTTCACCAGGTCGTTGATGTTCTGGATAACAACCTGCTGCTGGTCGTGGCCGAAGACCACAGCGCCCAGCATCTGGTCTTCGCTCAGCAGTTCAGCTTCGGATTCAACCATCAGCACCGCGGCTTCAGTACCGGCGACAACCAGGTCCAGCTTACTCTCTTTCAGCTCTTCCTGAGTTGGGTTCAGCACGTACTGATCATTGATGTAACCCACGCGCGCAGCACCGATTGGACCATTGAATGGAATACCAGACAGTGACAGGGCAGCAGACGCACCGATCATCGCAACGATGTCCGGGTTAACCTGCGGGTTAACGGAAACAACGGTTGCGATAACCTGCACTTCGTTCACGAAGCCTTCCGGGAACAGCGGACGAACCGGGCGGTCAATCAGACGCGCGATCAGGGTTTCGCCTTCGCTTGGACGGCCTTCACGACGGAAGAAGCCACCTGGGATTTTACCGGCAGCGTAGGTACGCTCCTGGTAGTTAACGGTCAGTGGGAAGAAGTCCTGACCTGGTTTAGCTTTTTTCTGGCCAACTACGGTAACGAATACAGCAGTGTCATCCATGCTTACCATAACGGCAGCAGTAGCCTGACGCGCCATCATGCCGGTTTCCAGCGTGACGGTATGCTGACCATACTGGAATTTACGAACGATCGGATTCAGCAAAGTTCTGTCCTTTCTTAAATGTTTGAAAGCACACCTCAGGTGTGCTGACGATTTAACCCGACCTTCTTCGCATCCTCGCGACTAATGACAACCGACACCCCCATGGGTGAAGCCTCTCATTAGCCGCGCGAACCTCTGCAATGAAGATCATTTATAGCAACAATACAATAGTTTCCATTGAATTGCTGCCGTCTGGTTGAAAAAAGGGGCCATCAGGCCCCCTTTTCTGAAACTCGCAAGAATTAGCGACGCAGACCCAGACGCTCGATCAGCGCGGTGTAGCGTGCAACATCTTTACGCTTCAGGTAGTCGAGCAGTTTACGACGCTGAGAAACCATACGCAGCAGACCACGACGGCTGTGGTGATCTTTTTTGTGCTCTGCAAAGTGACCTTGCAGGTGGTTAATCTGTGCAGTCAGCAGTGCAACCTGAACTTCGGTAGAACCGCTGTCGTTAGTACCACGACCAAACTCAGAAACGATTTTAGCTTTAGCTTCAACGCTTAGAGACATTTTCAAACTCCAAAGTATAAAGAATGTAAGGATGCCGATCTCTAATTCAGCTATCCCATGTACGCCCCGCAGATTGTTAAACAATTTACCAGGCGTTAAGCGGCGATATTCTACTCGTCTCCCCTGCTTATCGCAAGGTAAGGCGTTATCACCGTCACGCTTCGACCGGATATTCGACGACCAGACGACGCGGCGCCACACGCCCTTCGCCGTCCATTTCGCCCATACCGATGAATTTCCCTTCGTCACCTTCCGTCACGCGTACCAGGCCCTCAAGCGGTGCCCCCGTTGTGCGAACCGGGTTTCCGTTCTTAAAGTAAACGGACGATGTTAAAGGAAGATTAACAACCGGGAAGTCCACTGCCGGACTGTCCATTGGCATCAGCAGCGGGTCCAGCAGATCGGCCGGCGCAACGCCCTGCGCTTGCGCCTGCTCAATCAGGGCGTGCAGATGCTCAAGCGTCACCATGCGTTCGACCGGATATTTGCTGACCGCCAGACGACGCAGATAAATCACATGCGCGCCGCAGCCCAGCTTTTCACCGAGGTCATCAATGATGGTGCGGATATAGGTCCCTTTCGAACAGTGTACTTCCAGCTCGAGTTCATCACCTTCGTGACGAATGAACAGCAGCTCATACACGGTAATCGGACGAGCTTCGCGCGGAACCTCAATGCCCTGACGTGCATATTCGTAGAGCTTTTTGCCCTGATATTTCAGCGCCGAATACATCGACGGCACCTGTAGCGTATCACCACGGAAGCTGTCCAGCGCCGCATCAAGTTGCTCTGCGCTGAAGGTCACCGGGCGCTCTTCCACCACCTGGCCATCTGCATCGGAGGTATCCGTACGCTGGCCCAGTTTGGCAATCACGCGGTAGCGCTTATCGGAATCCAGCAGGTACTGGGAAAACTTTGTCGCTTCCCCCAGGCAGATCGGCAGCATGCCGGTTGCCAGCGGATCCAGCGCGCCGGTGTGCCCTGCTCGGTTGGCGTTATAAATACGCTTCACTTTTTGCAGCACGTCGTTGCTGGATGCGCCCTGTGGTTTATCCAGCAAGAGCACGCCATGCACGTCACGACCGCGACGACGAGGACGACTCATCAGTCCTCCTTGCTGTCGTCCGCCGGGTTAACACGACGCTCATCGTCATGTTTCACCACGCTGGTCACCAGGTTGGACATACGCATACCTTCAACCAGCGAGTTGTCGTAGAAGAAGGTCAGCTCTGGCACGATACGCAGGCGCATCGCTTTGCCAAGCAGAGAGCGAATGAAACCAGAGGCTTCCTGCAACGCTTTAATGCCGTTCTTCACAGCGTCTTCATCCTGGTCATTCAGGAAAGTTACAAACACTTTGGCGTACGCCAGGTCGCGGGACATTTCCACGCCAGACACGGTGGTCATCATACCCACGCGTGGATCTTTGATTTCACGTTGCAGAATGAGAGCGATCTCTTTCTGCATCTCCTGCGCGACGCGCTGTGGGCGACCAAATTCTTTCGCCATAATAAATTCTCCAGACAAAAAAGGGGCTTAAGCCCCTTTTTAAAATTACTGCCGGGTGGCGCTTCGCTTACCCGGCCTACGCTCATTAATCTTCTGTTGAAGAAGATTACGCGATGGTACGCTGAATTTCGATGATCTCGAACACTTCGATCATATCGCCAACGCGAACGTCGTTGTAGTTCTTCACGCCGATACCACATTCCATGCCGTTACGGACTTCGTTAACGTCATCTTTAAAGCGGCGCAGGGATTCCAGCTCGCCTTCGTAGATAACCACGTTGTCACGCAGTACGCGGATTGGGTTGTGACGCTTGATGGTCCCTTCGGTAACCATACAGCCCGCGATCGCACCGAATTTCGGTGATTTGAACACGTCACGTACTTCAGCCAGACCGATGATCTGCTGTTTCAGCTCAGGAGACAGCATGCCGCTCATCGCTGCTTTCACTTCGTCAATCAGGTTATAGATGACGGAGTAGTAACGCAGATCCAGGCTTTCAGCATCAATCACTTTACGCGCAGATGCGTCAGCACGAACGTTGAAGCCAACCAGGATCGCGTTGGACGCTGCTGCCAGAGTTGCGTCGGTTTCGGTGATACCACCTACGCCAGAACCGATGATCTTCACTTTCACTTCGTCGGTAGACAGTTTCAGCAAGGAGTCGGAGATCGCTTCCACAGAACCCTGAACGTCCGCTTTCAGAACAACGTTCACTTCGTGAACTTCGCCTTCGGTCATGTTGGCGAACATATTCTCGAGTTTAGATTTCTGCTGACGAGCCAGCTTCACTTCACGGAATTTACCCTGACGATACAGAGCGACTTCACGCGCTTTCTTCTCGTCACGTACGACGGTTACTTCGTCACCGGCAGCCGGAACACCGGACAGCCCCAGGATTTCCACTGGAATGGACGGACCCGCTTCCAGCACTTCCTGACCCAGTTCGTTACGCATCGCGCGAACGCGACCGTATTCGAAACCACACAGAACGATGTCGCCCTTGTGCAGAGTACCTTCGCGAACCAGAACGGTTGCAACCGGACCACGACCTTTATCCAGGAAGGATTCGATTACCGCGCCGCTCGCCATACCTTTACGAACCGCTTTCAGCTCCAGAACTTCAGCCTGAAGCAGGATGGCGTTCAGCAGGTCGTCGATACCGGTACCCGCTTTTGCAGATACAGGGATGAACTGTGCTTCACCGCCCCACTCTTCCGGCATAACGCCGTACTGGGACAGTTCGTTCTTCACGCGATCCATATCGGCTTCTGGCTTATCGATTTTGTTGACTGCAACAACCAGAGGCACCTGCGCCGCTTTCGCGTGCTGGATAGCTTCAATGGTCTGCGGCATCACGCCATCGTCGGCAGCAACAACCAGAACAACGATATCCGTTGCCTGAGCACCACGAGCACGCATTGAGGTAAACGCTGCGTGGCCTGGGGTATCCAGGAAGGTGATCATGCCGTTTTCGGTTTCTACGTGGTAAGCACCGATGTGCTGGGTAATACCACCCGCTTCGCCGGAGGCAACCTTAGTAGAACGAATGTAGTCAAGCAGAGAGGTTTTACCGTGGTCAACGTGACCCATGATGGTCACAACCGGTGCGCGCGGTTCAGCCGCTGCGCCCGTATCACGGTCGCTCATTACTGCTTCTTCCAGCTCGTTTTCACGACGCAGGATAACTTTGTGGCCCATCTCTTCGGCAACCAGCTGTGCGGTTTCCTGGTCGATGACCTGGTTAATGGTGGCCATTGCGCCCAGTTTCATCATCGCTTTGATGACCTGAGAGCCTTTCACCGCCATTTTGTTAGCCAGTTCGCCAACGGTGATAGTTTCGCCGATCACAACGTCACGGTTAACGGCCTGAGCAGGCTTCTGGAAGCCCTGCTGGAGAGCGGAACCTTTACGCTTGCCGCCTTTACCGCCGCGAACCGCTGCACGCGCTTCTTCACGGTCAGCTTTTGATTCAGCGTGTTTGTTACCTTTTTTCGCAGGACGCGCAGCTTTTGCACTGCGAGTACGACCACGACCACCTTCTACTTCGCGGTCGTTGTCGTCTTCTGCCTGACGCGCATGCTGAGACGTGGTGACGTGATAATCGCTGGTATCTTCAGTTGGTTCAGCAGTATTCACACCATTCTTCTCGTTTTCTTCTGCCATGCGACGCGCTTCTTCGGCGACGCGGCGAGCTTCTTCTTCAAGCTTGCGGCGGGCTTCTTCTTCCGCTTTACGCTTCAGCTCGGCAGCTTCATTTTCACGGCGGGCTTTTTCAGCCTGGGCAGTTTTGGTCATTTCGTCGGTCTGTTGATTGCTCACTTTGTCTTTTTCCGCAGCGTCACGCTTCGCTTTTTCACCGGCGTCGCGTTTCGCTTTTTCTGCGGCCTCACGTTCAGCTTTTAATTCTGCTTCACGTTTGGCAGTGGCTTCTGCCTCACGCTGAGCTTGTTCTTCCGCTTCACGCTGTGCCTGCTCTTCCGCGGCAAGGCGTTCTGCCTCTTGCGGATCACGTTTTACAAAGGTGCGCGTCTTGCGGACTTCAATTTGTACCGACTTGCTTTTGCCACCGGTACCAGGGATGTTCAACGTGCTACGCGTTTTACGCTGTAGCGTTAACTTGTCAGGCGTAGAGCCGTGTTCACGGTTCAGGTGCGCTAACAAGGTTTGTTTTTCTTGCGCGGTCACCGAGTCATCAGCGGACTTCGGGATCCCTGCATCAGCAAATTGCTGTACCAGGCGGTCCACGGAGGTCTGAATCTCAGCAGCCAGCGATTTTACAGTTACATCAGTCATGCTGTTCCTTCCTGCTACAGTTTATTACGCTTCGTCGCCGAACCAGCAAATATTACGTGCGGCCATGATGAGTTCGCCGGCTTTCTCGTCGGTTAAACCTTCGATATCGGCCAGGTCATCAACGCCTTGCTCAGCGAGATCTTCCAGCGTACAAACACCACGGGCAGCCAGCTTGAACGCAATCGCACGATCAAGACCTTCCAGATTCAGCAGGTCATCAGCCGGCTTCTTATCGCCAAGGCTTTCTTCCTGAGCCAGCGCCAGGGTGGTCAGTGCGTTTTTAGCGCGTTCACGCAGGGCTTCAACGGTTGGTTCATCCAGACCGTCAATTTCCAGCAGCTCTTTCATTGGCACGTAGGCCAGTTCTTCCAGCGTAGAGAAACCTTCTTCAACCAGCACAGTGGCGAAGTCTTCGTCAATGTCCAGGTATTTGGTGAAGGTATCGATCGCCGCGTGGGCTTCAGCCTGATGCTTGGCCTGAAGGTCATCAACGGTCATCACGTTGAGTTCCCAGCCGCTCAGCTGTGACGCCAGACGTACGTTCTGACCGTTACGGCCAATCGCCTGCGCCAGATTGCCCGCTTCTACAGCGATATCCATGGTGTGTTTGTCTTCGTCAACAACGATAGACGCCACATCAGCCGGTGCCATTGCGTTGATCACGAACTGCGCCGGGTTGTCGTCCCACAGAACGATATCAATGCGCTCGCCGCCCAGTTCGGTAGAAACCGCCTGAACACGTGCGCCACGCATACCGACGCAAGCACCGACCGGGTCGATACGCTTGTCGTTGGTTTTCACCGCAATTTTCGCACGGGAACCCGGATCGCGGGCCGCCGCTTTGATTTCGATAACTTCTTCGCCGATTTCCGGCACTTCGATACGGAACAGTTCAACCAGCATTTCTGGTTTAGAACGCGTCACGAACAGCTGTGCACCACGCGCTTCAGGACGTACGGCATACAGCACACCACGAATACGGTCGCCTGGGCGGAAGTTTTCACGCGGCAGCATGTCTTCGCGCAGGATGACGGCTTCAGCGTTACCCGGCAGTCCTTCGGATTTGATCTCCAGAGAGATGTTGTCGCGGTTCACTTTCTTCACCACGCCAGTGATGATTTCGCCTTCCTGATCGCGGAACTGATCGACAACCAGCGCGCGCTCGGCTTCGCGAACTTTCTGCACGATAACCTGCTTCGCGGTCTGGGTGGTGATACGGTCGAAGGTAACAGATTCAATCTGATCTTCAACGTAGTCACCCACGTTCAGACTTTCGTCTTCAAAACGTGCCGCTTCCAGGGTGATCTCTTTGGTCGGTTGGGTCACTTCTTCAACGATTACCCAACGACGGAATGTATCGAAGTCACCGCTTTTACGATCGATTTCTACGCGAACATCGATCTCTTGTTCGTATTTTTTCTTGGTTGCTGTAGCCAGTGCACTTTCCAGCGCTTCGAAAATCTTCTCACGCGGCAGTGATTTCTCGTTGGAGACGGCTTCAACAACAGCCAAAATTTCTTTGTTCATCGCGGGCTTTTCACCTCAATCCAGACTGTTAAAAGTGGGGAACCAGGTTCGCCTTCTGGATATTACTCAGCGCGAACACTTCATCTTTGCCTTCGACTGTCACCGTGATCATTTCACCATCAACGGCTTTGATAATTCCCTGCCATTTACGGCGGTTCTGTACGGCCATACGCAGAACGAGAGCCACTTCTTCACCGGTAAAGCGCACGTAGTGCTCGGCCGTGAACATCGGACGATCGAGGCCAGGTGAGGAAACTTCCAGGTTGTACGCAACGGTAATCGGATCTTCAACATCAAGAACCGCACTCACCTGGTGGCTGACATCAGCACAATCATCAACATTGATGCCATCTTCACTATCAATATAGATGCGCAGTGTGGATGTACGGCCGCGAACGAATTCGATGCCGACCAGTTCGTAGCCCAGTGCTTCGACCGGCGCAGTAATCATCTCTGTTAATTTTTGCTCTAATGTGGACAAGCCCACCCCCAAGACATAAAAAAAGGGCGTAAAGCCCAGTTATTCTGTAGTCAGATAACAAAAAACCCCGATAAATCGGGGCTTTAGATAACTGAACCCTATAGCCACAACTGTGGCCTGGAGCACTCTCCGAAAGCATTTTTTCAAATCCAGCTACGAAGGCTCTAAGTCTTCACAGTATATTTGAAAAAGAACTTTATGGGAAAGTGGTTGCGGGGGCCGGATTTGAACCGACGACCTTCGGGTTATGAGCCCGACGAGCTACCAGGCTGCTCCACCCCGCGCCTGAAACGTGGCAAATTCTACGCGTTTTGGACAGAATTTGCAAATAATGCTGGGATTTGGTACCGAAGACGGGACGTAAAATCGGCATTCAGTATATTGATAGTTGACCCCACCTGTCAACCCAACTTCGGCCAGGGCAATAAAAGGGAAATTTTTACAAAAAACGCACACGTCTCTTTCGGTCGTCGATAAAAGATGATTAAATGAATACTCACTTATTTTGCATAAACATGCATCGAGAGCGAAAGCGGTCTCTAATCAGTCAATCAAGCAGGGTTTTATTATATGACGACGATTCTCAAGCATCTCCCGGTAGGACAACGTATTGGCATCGCTTTTTCTGGCGGCCTGGATACCAGCGCTGCACTGCTGTGGATGCGCCAGAAGGGAGCGGTTCCTTATGCATATACTGCGAACCTGGGTCAGCCGGACGAGGAAGATTATGACGCGATCCCTCGTCGTGCCATGGAATATGGCGCAGAGAACGCACGTCTGATCGACTGCCGTAAGCAGCTGGTCGCCGAAGGGATTGCCGCGATCCAGTGCGGTGCTTTCCATAACACTACCGGCGGCCTGACCTATTTCAATACCACCCCGCTGGGTCGTGCCGTCACCGGCACTATGCTGGTCGCCGCCATGAAAGAAGATGGCGTGAACATCTGGGGGGACGGTAGCACCTATAAAGGCAACGATATTGAACGTTTCTATCGTTATGGCCTGCTGACCAACGCCGAGTTGCAGATCTACAAACCGTGGCTGGATACCGACTTCATCGACGAGCTGGGTGGCCGTCATGAAATGTCTGAGTTTATGATTGCCTGCGGCTTTGACTACAAGATGTCGGTTGAGAAAGCCTACTCAACCGACTCCAACATGCTGGGTGCGACGCATGAAGCGAAAGACCTGGAATTCCTGAATTCCAGCGTAAAAATTGTTAACCCGATCATGGGCGTGAAGTTCTGGGATGAGAACGTTAAGATCCCGGCGGAAGAAGTGGCCGTGCGTTTCGAACGTGGTCATCCGGTTGCCCTGAACGGTAAAACGTTCTCCGACGATGTTGAACTGATGCTGGAAGCAAACCGCATCGGCGGTCGTCACGGGCTGGGTATGAGCGATCAGATCGAAAACCGTATCATCGAAGCAAAAAGCCGCGGCATTTACGAAGCTCCAGGGATGGCGCTGCTGCACATCGCTTATGAGCGTCTGCTGACCGGTATTCACAACGAAGACACCATTGAGCAGTATCACGCTCATGGCCGTCAGCTGGGCAAACTGCTGTATCAGGGTCGCTGGTTTGATCCACAGGCGCTGATGCTGCGTGACGCCCTGCAACGTTGGGTGGCAAGCGCCATCACCGGCGAAGTGACCCTGGAACTGCGTCGCGGTAACGACTACTCCATCCTGAACACCGTGTCTGACAACCTGACCTATAAAGCAGAGCGTCTGACCATGGAGAAAGGTGAGTCAGTATTCTCTCCGGACGATCGTATTGGCCAGCTGACCATGCGTAACCTGGACATCACCGATACCCGTGAGAAGCTGTTCAACTATGTTGAGAATGGCCTGCTCTCCGCGAATTCCGGTAATGGTCTGCCGCAGGTTGAGAACCTGGAACACAGCGATAAGAAGTAATCGACAGCAAGACATGCAAAAGCGCCCAATGGGCGCCTTTTTTGTGGTCTTCGTAGGCCCGGTAAGCGCAGCGCCACCGGGCAAAACGGCGGGTGGCGCTGCGCTTACCCGCCCTACAATAGATCGGAAACACAGAATATAAAGACGAAAAAAAAGACGTCTTGCGACGTCTTTCTTCTGGAATATTGGTACCGAGGATGGGACTCGAACCCACAAGCCCGTTAGGGCACTACCACCTCAAGGTAGCGTGTCTACCAATTCCACCACCTCGGTACGGAATACTTACTGCGGGATATCGCTGGTTGGCTTAGCCGGTGCAGCTGGCTGAGTTTGCTCAGTTTTTGCTGGCGCGCTCAGATTTTCCCACTCGCTTCCTTTACTGGTCTTGTTGCTGTTGATATTGCCCAGCACCAGGCTGATAATGAAGAACAGCGTAGCCAGAATCGCCGTCGTGCGGGTCATGAAGTTCGCAGAACCACTTGAACCGAACAGCGTACCGGAAGCGCCTGCTCCGAAGGAGGCTCCCATATCAGCGCCTTTACCTTGCTGTAGCATAATCAGCGCTACGAGAGCGATGGCTACAATAAGGAAAATAACTAAAAGAGCTTCGTACATAATCAACCTGTTCCTTGCGGATTTGCCGCATACCAATGCTTCGACCAATTAGCAGGATTTTGTTTCCCACTGAAGCGGGTGTGAATACTAACCAAAGCGAATCACCTTCGCAAGGGCATTTTCGAGGCATTGTATCAACTGCGGAAAAAAACAGCAAAAAGCCATTAATTGTTTAAAACAAAGGCGGCAAACGCCGCCTTTTTAAACACTTATTCTGAAAGATTATGCAGCTTTGACTGCATCCGCAATGCGGTGCGCAAATTCAGTCACCTGCGCTTCGTCTTCGCCTTCCACCATCACGCGGATCAGCGGCTCGGTACCCGACTTACGCAGCAGGACGCGCCCACGGCTGCCAAGCGTCGCTTCCACCTCTGCCATCACCGCTTTCACGTTATCATTTTCCAGCGGGTCACCTTTACCCGCGGTGAAACGCACGTTGACCAGGATCTGCGGGAACATTTTCATGCCGCTGCACAGATCGTGCAGGCTCATATGGTTACGCGCCATCGCGGCAACAACCTGAAGCGCCGCCACAATGCCGTCACCGGTGGTGGTTTTATCGAGCAGGATCACATGGCCGGAGTTTTCCGCGCCAATACGCCAGCCTTTCTCCTGGAGTTTTTCCAGCACGTAGCGGTCACCCACTTTCGCACGAACAAACGGGATGCCCAGCTGTTTCAGCGCCAGCTCCAGACCCATATTGCTCATCAAAGTGCCCACCGCGCCACCGCGCAGTTGCCCCTGACGCAGGCCTTCACGCGCAATGATGTAGAGGATCTGATCGCCATCGACCTTGTTACCTTCGTGATCAACCATGATCACACGGTCACCATCGCCATCCAGGGCAATACCCAGATCGGCCTTTTCAGCCAGGACACGCGCTTGCAAGGCACGCACGTCTGTCGCGCCAACTTCTTCGTTGATGTTCAGACCGTCCGGCTCGCAGCCGATAGTGATCACTTTCGCACCCAGCTCGCGGAACACATTCGGCGCAATGTGGTAAGTCGCACCGTTTGCACAGTCCACCACAATTTTGAGGTGTGCCAGGCTCAGTTCATTCGGGAAAGTGCCTTTGCAGAATTCAATGTAGCGGCCTGCGGCATCGACAATACGGTTTGCTTTACCCAGCTCAGCGGAGTCAACACAGGTGATCTCTTTTTCCATTTCCGCTTCAATCGCCTCTTCCACGTCATCCGGCAGTTTGGTGCCGTCGATGGAGAAGAATTTGATACCGTTGTCATAGAACGGGTTATGGGAAGCGGAAATAACGATGCCCGCTTCCGCACGGAAGGTGCGGGTCAGATAGGCAACAGCAGGAGTTGGCATTGGCCCCGTAAAGGAAGCTGAAAGCCCCGCCGCCGCCAGCCCGGCTTCCAGCGCGGATTCCAGCATATAACCCGAAATACGGGTATCTTTACCAATAATGATCTTACGGGAGCCATGACGCGCCAGCACTTTCCCCGCTGCCCAGCCCAGCTTCAGGACAAAGTCAGGGGTAATTGGCGCATCGCCTACGCGCCCACGGATGCCATCGGTACCAAAATATTTACGATTACTCATAGCGTTTGTTTTCCTTCGCTGCCAGTGTGGCTTCCACCACACGCATGGCTTCTACTGTTTCTTTTACGTCATGGACGCGAATGATGTGTGCACCTTGCATCGCGGCAATCACCGCGCAGGCCAGACTGCCGCTCAGACGTTCGCTCGGCCCGACATTCAACAACTGACCAATCATCGATTTTCTCGACATTCCCACCAGCAGTGGCAGGCCGAACTGATGAAACTCTGATAAGCGCGCAAGCAACGCGTAATTGTGTGAGAGATTTTTACCGAAACCGAAGCCCGGGTCGAGCAGCAATTTCTCTTTTGCGATACCCGCACGTTCACAGCGTTCGATATGCTCAATAAAGAAGCGGGTGACGTCGGCAAACACGTCTTCATATTTTGGCGCCTCCTGCATTGTCTTAGGCTGGCCCTGCATATGCATCAGACACACCGGTAGCCCGGTTTCTGCGGCGGCTTCAATCGCGCCCGGCTCGGTCAGCGAGCGGATATCATTGATAATGTGAGCGCCCACTCTCGCCACTTCACGGATCACTTCGGGTTTGGAGGTATCAACAGAGATCCACACTTCAAAGCGCCGTGCGATAGCCTCCACCACCGGCACCACGCGCGCCAGCTCTTCTTCCACCGAAACCTCCGCCGCGCCAGGCCGCGTTGACTCCCCTCCAACGTCAATGATGGTGGCACCCGCGTTAATCATTAAATTCGCGTGTTTAACCGCGTCGATAAGCGAATTATGCGTGCCGCCGTCAGAGAAGGAATCAGGCGTGACATTCAGGATCCCCATCACATGGGGATGTGAAAGGTCGAGATGCGAGTCCTGGGCGAATAGTTTCATGGTGAAGTCCCTGGGATTAATGTGGTTAAACAGATAAGAAAAACCCCGGAGCAAGCTCCAGGGTTTGAGATACAGACAAACGCTTCAACAGCAGTGACTTACTTGTCGCCTAACTGCTCTGACATGGTGTTGCCCGGGTTTGGCGTACGCGGTTCATCGACCGGACGCGGCGCACGCGGGGTGCCATTGTTGTCAGAATTGTTAGACGCGCCTGGGTCTTCCCAGCCTGCCGGCGGACGCACTTCGCGGCGCGCCATCAGGTCGTCAATCTGTGGTGCATCGATGGTCTCATATTTCATGAGCGCATCTTTCATCGAATGCAGGATGTCCATATTGTCGTTCAGGATCTGACGGGCGCGAGCGTAGTTACGTTCAATCAGCGCTTTCACTTCCTGGTCGATGATACGTGCCGTTTCATCGGACATATGTTTCGCTTTTGCCACGGAGCGGCCCAGGAACACCTCGCCCTCTTCCTCTGCATACAGCAGCGGACCGAGTTTGTCGGAGAAGCCCCACTGAGTCACCATGTTACGCGCCAGGTTTGTCGCCACTTTAATATCGTTCGACGCACCGGTGGAAACATGTTCCGCACCGTAGATAATCTCTTCAGCCAGACGACCGCCGTACAGGGTTGAAATCTGGCTTTCCAGCTTCTGACGGCTGGCGCTGATCGCGTCGCCTTCAGGCAGGAAGAAGGTCACACCCAGCGCACGACCGCGTGGAATGATCGTCACCTTGTGTACCGGATCGTGTTCCGGCACCAGACGACCGATAATCGCGTGGCCCGCTTCGTGATATGCCGTGGACTCTTTCTGCGCTTCCGTCATCACCATGGAGCGACGTTCCGCACCCATCATGATTTTGTCTTTCGCTTTCTCAAATTCCACCATGGACACCACGCGCTTGTTACCGCGAGCGGCAAACAGGGCTGCTTCGTTGACCAGGTTAGCCAGATCCGCACCGGAGAAGCCTGGAGTACCACGCGCGATGATTGCCGCGTCGATATCTGGCGCCAGCGGTACGCGACGCATATGCACTTTCAGAATCTGTTCACGACCGCGAACATCCGGCAGACCAACCACAACCTGGCGGTCGAAACGGCCTGGACGCAGCAGCGCAGGGTCAAGTACGTCCGGACGGTTAGTTGCCGCGATAACGATGATACCTTCGTTACCTTCGAAGCCGTCCATCTCAACCAGCATCTGGTTCAGCGTCTGCTCACGTTCATCGTGACCACCACCCAGGCCTGCGCCACGCTGGCGGCCTACGGCGTCGATTTCATCGATGAAGATGATGCACGGTGCTGCCTTCTTAGCCTGCTCGAACATGTCACGCACACGAGATGCACCGACACCCACGAACATTTCAACGAAGTCAGAACCTGAAATAGTAAAGAACGGCACCTTCGCTTCACCCGCGATGGCTTTTGCCAGCAGGGTTTTACCGGTACCCGGAGGGCCGACCATCAGGACGCCTTTCGGGATCTTACCGCCCAGTTTCTGGAAACGGCTCGGCTCGCGTAGGTATTCAACCAGTTCACCCACCTCTTCTTTTGCTTCGTCACAACCTGCTACGTCAGCAAACGTGGTCTTGATCTGGTCTTCCGTCAGCATACGCGCCTTGCTCTTACCGAACGACATGGCACCTTTGCCACCACCGCCCTGCATCTGGCGCATAAAGAAGATCCAGACGCCGATAAGAAGCAGCATCGGGAACCAGGAAATGAAGATAGAAGCCAGCAGGCTTGGTTCTTCCGGCGGCTCGCCTACCACTTTGACGTTTTTGGTCAGAAGGTTATCAAGCAGCTTAGGATCGTTCACCGGGATGTAAGTCGTGTAACGGTTACTATCTTTCTTGGTAACGTTGATCTCACGTCCGTTGATACGCGCTTCGCGAACCTGGTCCTGATTGACCTCTTGCAGGAAGGTAGAATAATCCACCTTGCGGCCATTCGACTCGCTGGGCCCAAAGCTCTGGAATACTGACATCAGCACAACGGCAATGACCAGCCAGAGTATTAGGTTTTTCGCCATGTCACTCAAGGGATTAACCTCATATTACAACTGTGTTAAAAACAGCGTCAGGATACTCTATATCCAGTTTCATTCAAACTTTCGCCTGAAATCTACCGGTTATCATTTTCGCCCGGTCGCTACAATATACACTTCACGGGAACGGGCCCGGGAAGAGTCCGGCTTACGAACTTTGACCTTCGCAAACAGGGAGCGAATTTCCTTAAGATACTCCTCGAAACCTTCGCCCTGAAACACCTTCACAACAAAACTACCACCAGGCGCTAGTACATCACGACACATTTCTAACGCTAGTTCCACCAGATACATGGCGCGGGGGATATCCACCGCCGGTGTTCCACACATATTTGGCGCCATATCCGACATGACAACCTGGACCTTACTGTCACCTACACGATCAAGTAATGCTTTCAGCACTAATTCATCACGAAAGTCGCCCTGAAGGAAGTCGACACCGACGATGGGATCCATTGGTAAAAGATCGCATGCGATGATTCGGCCCGTTCCGCCGATCTGCGTAACCGCATACTGGGACCATCCGCCAGGTGCCGCACCGAGGTCGACCACCGTCATTCCCGGTTTAAAAAGTTTGTCACTTTGCTGTATTTCATCAAGTTTAAACCAGGCGCGGGAACGCAACCCCTTTTTCTGCGCCTGTTGAACATATTTATCGCTAAAGTGTTCCTGAAGCCAGCGGCTGGAGCTGGCAGAACGCTTTTTACCTGTCATTTAACATTTCCGTCCTGGTTCATCGTTGCTTGCCTGTGACGTAAATTTCTACGCAGCTATTTGGCGATATTAGGGAGATGGCGGTAGAATGAACCGTTTTCAATCCCAACGTAAGCAAAAATATACGATGAATCTGAGTACTAAACAAAAACAGCACCTTAAAGGTCTGGCACATCCGCTCAAGCCTGTAGTGATGCTTGGCAACAATGGTTTGACCGAAGGGGTGCTTGCCGAGATTGAACAAGCGCTGGAACACCACGAGCTGATCAAGGTGAAAATCGCCTCTGAAGACAGAGACACTAAAAACCTGATCGTGGAAGCCATCGTGCGCGAAACCGGCGCCTGTAATGTACAGGTCATCGGTAAAACGCTGGTGCTCTATCGCCCATCTAAAGAGCGCAAAATCTCGCTGCCACGTTAAGGATATCCTGAATCGAACACATTTTCTGTGTGAAACGAGGGATTTCTTTCAGCAGGCGAGCAAAATGCCATGCTCCGTGAGTTGATAAAAGGCCGCTATGCGGCCTTTTTCTTTTCTTTACAATGTATCAACATCTTAGTAGAGAAGCGAATTACAGATATTCAACCTTAATAATTTCGTATTCCACTTCACCACCAGGGGTGCGGATGGTGACCACATCGTCCTGCTCTTTGCCAATCAGGCCACGAGCAATTGGCGAGTTCACCGAAATCAGGTTCTGTTTGAAGTCCGCTTCATCATCACCCACGATGCGATAGGTCTGCTCTTCGTCGTTGTCCAGATTCAGGACGCTGACGGTAGAACCGAAGATAACACGGCCATTATTTGGCATTTTGGTGATATCAATAACCTGCGCGTTAGACAGTTTCGCCTCGATATCTTTAATGCGCCCCTCACAAAAACCCTGCTGCTCACGCGCCGCGTGGTATTCAGCATTCTCTTTCAGGTCGCCATGCTCACGCGCTTCCGCGATAGCGGCGATGATTTCAGGGCGACGCACGGATTTCAGAAAATCCAGCTCTTCGCGCAGTTTTTCGGCACCACGTAAGGTCATCGGAATAGCTTGCATTTGTTATACCTCTTAAACATTCCTGTTGGGAGCAGTGTTCCCTGCTCCAGCCCACCTGAACAGGCCAGAAGCAAAAAGAAAACCGACCCGGGAGCAACGCCCCAGGTCAGCAGCAATTTTTCAATTTGATACGCATTTTACCGCGAAGTTCACTATGGGTCATCGTTTACTTTACAGTGCCATGCACCGTAGTATGACGGTTTGTTTTCGGGTTGTTAGCGCGAGATTATGCGATTTTCCAGTTTTATCATCGGATTGACTACCAGTATAACGTTCACCGTTCAGGCCGCGAATGTTGATGAGTACATTAATCAACTGCCCGCCGGCGCGAACCTTGCCCTGATGGTGCAGAAGGTTGGCGCGCAGGCTCCCGAGATTGACTATCACAGTCAACAGATGGCGCTGCCTGCCAGTACCCAGAAAGTGATCACCGCCCTCGCCGCCCTGCTCCAGCTCGGGCCTGACTTCCGTTTTACTACCACCCTTGAAACCAGAGGTAACGTTGAGGGTGGCGAACTGAAAGGCGATCTTATCGCCCGTTTTGGTGGCGATCCCACCTTTAAGCGCCAGGATGTCCGCAACATGGTGGCGGTACTAAAAAAATCCGGCGTAACAAAAATAGATGGCAACGTGCTGATCGACACCTCCATTTTCGCCAGCCACGATAAAGCGCCTGGCTGGCCATGGAACGACATGACGCAGTGCTTTAGCGCCCCGCCAGCCGCCGCCATCGTTGACCGTAACTGCTTCTCCGTATCGCTTTACAGCGCGCCAAAACCAAATGACTTAGCGTTTATTCGCGTGGCGTCTTACTACCCGGTCACGATGTTCAGCCAGGTGCGGACGCTGGCGAAAGGCTCCCCGGAGGCACAGTATTGCGAGCTGGACGTGGTACCGGGCGATCTCAACCGCTATACGCTCACCGGCTGCCTGACCCAGCGGGCCGATCCACTCCCGCTGGCCTTTGCCATTCAGGATGGCGCAGGTTATGCCGGTGCCATTTTCAAAGATGAACTGAAGCAGGCGGGCATAACCTACACCGGAACGCTGCTGCGCCAGACGCAGGTGAATGAGCCAGGCACGGTGATTGCCAGCAAACAGTCCGCGCCACTGCATGATTTGCTTAAGATTATGCTGAAAAAGTCGGATAACATGATTGCCGACACGGTATTCCGCATGATCGGGCACGCGCGCTTTGGTGTGCCGGGCACCTGGCGGGCCGGTTCTGATGCCGTACGTCAGATCCTGCGCCAGCAGGCGGGTATCGATCTGGGCAATACGATCGCCGTTGATGGTTCCGGTTTATCGCGTCATAACCTGATCTCGCCGGCCACCATGATGCAGGTGTTGCAGTACATTGCTCAGCATGACGCTGAGCTAAACTTTATTACGATGCTGCCGCTTGCCGGACACGACGGCTCTCTTCAGTACCGCGCGGGCCTTCACGCTGCGGGCGTGGATGGCAAAGTTTCAGCCAAAACGGGTTCCCTGCAAGGCGTTTACAACCTTGCCGGTTTCATCACGACCGCCAGCGGACAACGCATGGCATTTGTGCAGTATCTTTCCGGCTATGCCGTCGAACCGGCTGACCAGCGCAATCGCCGTATTCCACTGGTACGTTTCGAAAGCAGGCTCTATAAGGACATCTACCAGAATAACTAGCGATGAAACTACTGATAGTTGAAGACGATCTGTTATTGCAGGAAGGGTTAGCGCTGGCGCTGGGCAATGAGGGCTACGCCCTGGATTGTGCCGCCACGGCCGCTGAAGCAGATGCCCTGATCCAGAGCGGTGAATACAGCCTGGTGATCCTGGATTTGGGACTGCCGGATAAAGACGGCGCGACGCTGCTCTGCCAGTGGCGTCGTCGCGGAGTGGAGAATCCCGTATTGATTCTCACCGCCCGCGATGCCATTGAAGACAGAATTAACGGGCTTGATTCTGGCGCTGACGATTATCTGGTAAAACCCTTCGCCCTTGCCGAGCTACAGGCTCGCGTACGGGCGTTGATCCGCCGCTATCAGGGCCACAGCGACAACCTGCTGACGGACGGGGATATTACCCTCAATCTGCAAACTCAGCAGGTGCTGCGCCAGTCTCAGCCTGTGGAAGTGACCCCAAAAGAGTTCGCTCTGCTGACGCGCCTGATCATGCGCAGCGGGCAGACCGTGCACCGTGAAACGCTGCAACAGGACATCTACTCCTGGCAGGACGATCCAGGATCAAACACGCTTGAAGTTCACATTCATAATCTGCGCCGCAAGCTCGGTAAAGATCGCATCAAAACCGTACGCGGCGTGGGTTACCGTCTGGAGAGCCAGAAATGAACAGTATGCGCCGGCGATTAATGGTGTTGCTGGCGGTTATTCTGCTATTTTTTCAACTCATTAGCGTAGTCTGGCTGTGGCATGAGAGCCGCGAGCAGATCGGTTTTCTGGTGAATGAAACGTTGTCCGCTAAAGCACGCAACAACCATGTCGAAAAAGAGATCCGCGAAGCCATTGCCTCCCTGCTGGTCCCTTCACTGGTGATGGTCGGTTTTACCCTGCTCTTCTCATTCTGGGCAGTCACATGGATCACCCGACCACTCAACAAACTTCGCGCCAGCCTTGCGAACCGTTCGGCGGATAATCTGACTCCCCTGCCGATGTATTCTGATATGGAAGAGATAGGCGCAGTAACCACGTCCCTCAACCAACTCCTCGCCCGGCTGGACCACACTATTCAACAGGAACGCCTGTTTACCGCCGATGCGGCACACGAGTTACGTACGCCGCTGGCGGGGATTAGGCTCCATCTGGAACTGATGGCTCAGTCCGGTTCCCCGCAGGCCACGCCACTGATAAACCGGATCGATCAGCTGATGCACACGGTGGAACAGCTGCTGATGCTGGCGCGTGCCGGACAGGCGATGGCCAGCGGCCATTACGATACCGTGAACTGGACTGAGTCGATCATTGCTCCGCTTAGCCTGGAGCATGAAGCCAAAGAGCATACGGTATTATGGCCGGCCCACAGCACGCTGACGGTACAGGGGGACGCCGTCCTGTTACGTCTGATGCTAAGGAACCTTCTGGAGAATGCCGCCCGTTACAGCCCGGCAGGCACAACCATTGAAGTGGCATTAACAGCGACGGAGGGGGGTACCCGGGTGAGCGTTACCGATCAGGGGCCGGGTATTGATGAGGCGCACCGCCAGTCGATCACCGAACCTTTCCGACGTCTCGACCAGCGCTACGGCGGCAGCGGCCTTGGGCTGAGCATCGTACAGCGTATCGTACAGCTCCATCATGGTCATTTAACGCTGGAGAACGGCGCTGAGGGCGGCCTCATCGCCAGCTGTTGGTTACCGACGAAAATAGGATAAAAAAAAGCCCCGTTAAGGGGCTTTATACAGGGGTTAGTGCTTGTAGATGAACTCGACGCCTTCTTCGTCGTCTTCATCCCAGTCATCGTCCCAGTCTTCATCATCTTCTTCCGCTTCCAGCTCTTCGAGCTGCTGGCGGTGGTAGTCATCCCACATGAATTCGACTTTTTCAGGCTGTTTCGCCTCTTCTGCCTGAACAACCGGATTCTCGATGATAAAGGTCATCACATCCCAGCAGAGATCTTTCACGCCAACCTGGCTGGCGGCAGAGATCAGATAGTACTTATCTTCCCAACCCATCGCTTCGGCAATCGCTTTAGCTTTCGCTTCAGCTTCCGCTTTGTCCATCAGGTCGATCTTGTTGAATACCAGCCAGCGCGGTTTTTGCGCCAGTTTTTCACTGTATTTCTCCAGCTCGCCGATAATGATACGAGCGTTTTCAACCGGATCGGAACCGTCGATTGGATCGATGTCGATGAGGTGCAACAGTACGCGGCAACGCTCAAGGTGCTTCAGGAAGCGAATACCCAGACCGGCGCCTTCTGCAGCCCCTTCAATCAGACCCGGGATGTCAGCGACCACGAAGCTCTTCTCGTTATCCATACGGACAACGCCCAGGCTCGGTACCAGCGTCGTAAACGGATAATCTGCCACTTTTGGTTTCGCCGCAGAGACCGCACGGATAAACGTCGATTTACCGGCGTTTGGCATGCCCAGCATCCCCACATCCGCCAGCAGCATCAGTTCCAGTTGCAGGTCGCGCTTATCACCTGGGGTACCCATGGTTTTCTGACGCGGGGTACGGTTAACGGAAGATTTGAAACGGCTGTTACCCAGACCGTGCCAGCCGCCTTTGGCCACCATCAGGCGCTGACCGTGTTTGGTCATATCACCCATGGTTTCGCCCGTACCCTGATCGATGACACGCGTACCCACCGGCACTTTGATCGTCACGTCTTTACCGCGTTTACCGGTACAGTCGCGGCTCTGGCCGTTCTGGCCACGCTCGGCGCGGAAAGATTTTTCGAAACGGTAGTCGATCAGCGTGTTGAGGTTTTCATCCGCCTCCAGCCACACGTCGCCACCGTCCCCACCGTCACCGCCATCAGGACCGCCACGAGGAATATATTTTTCACGGCGGAAGCTTACACAACCGTTACCGCCATCACCTGCCACGACCAGAATCGTCGCTTCATCAACAAACTTCATTTTACTCTCCGTAACTCATTCGCCTGAGCGGGGGACTATTACAACCGCTTCATTTTTGCGCCAACGCCCCCAGAGACGATGACCAATGGCGGAATACATCGCGCCCGCAACCACGACAAACGCACCGAGATAACCCAACAGGTTGAGCATCGGCTTGACGAAGACATCGGGCCAGGCCATTGATAATAAATCTGAAAATAACAGCGTAAACAGCGGGGTAAGCGTGATTAAGGCGCTCACCTGTGCTGCCTGCCAGCGCGCCATGGCTTCAGCCAGCGCGCCATAACCGACCAGCGTATTCAGCCCACAAAAAATGAGGCACGCCAGTTGCCAGTCGCTGAGCTGGGTAATTACACCCGGCTTCGCTAAAGGCAATAATGCCAGTGTACACAAAGTGTACAGCAAAAAGAGGATCTGCTGTGAGGCAAGACGGCGCAATAACACCTTTTGCGCGACGCCATAACTCACCCAGACCGTTGCTGCGCCCACCCCAAAAATGACACCCCAGGTGTAATCCGTCAGGCGGGTAAAAATCTCAATCAGGCTGGTGTTAAAGAACATCACCAGCCCGCAAAGCAGCATACTTGCCCCGATGATCTGCGTGCCGCGCATCTTCTCCTTGAGGATGAATACGCTGGCGACCATCATGCCGACCGGTGAAAGCTGACCAATCACCTGCGACGCTGTAGGGCTAAGATATTGCAGGGAAGAGCTGAACAGAATGAAGTTACCGAACAGACCGCCCGTCGCGATAGCCAGTAACACCAGCCAACGCGGTTTTCGAAAGATGCGCAGCGGTGGCAGCTTACCTTTGACGGCCAGAATGGCGCCCAGGCCTATGCTTGCCATCAGGAAGCGATAAAACACCACCGTCGGTGGCTCCATGACTTCCAGTACCTGCTTCATTGCAATTGGCAGCGCACCCCAGCACATTGCGGTAGTGAGCGCCAAAAGAATACCAATGCCGGCCTGCTGCTTCATGCCCGTTTTCCCTACAGAAAATTTTCCGGGTTTCCAATGTAAAAAGCCCCGCAACACGTTGCGGGGCTTTAATCCGTTACCGGACCGAGAAAACCTTACTCAGCAACGATGCTGATGTATTTACGGTTGTTCGGGCCTTTAACTTCAAATTTCACTTTACCGTCTGCTTTAGCAAACAGAGTGTGGTCACGA
The DNA here is from genome assembly GCF_001037565.1 of Enterobacter sp. BWH52. Classification (NCBI taxonomy): domain Bacteria; kingdom Pseudomonadati; phylum Pseudomonadota; class Gammaproteobacteria; order Enterobacterales; family Enterobacteriaceae; genus Enterobacter; species Enterobacter sp. BWH52. The sequence continues at coordinate 4,067,166 of NZ_KQ089854.1, forward strand.
CCGCAACCTACGTTGGTACCCGCGTGGAACTTGGTGCCACGCTGACGAACGATGATGCTACCCGCCAGAACGGATTCGCCACCGAAACGCTTAACGCCCAGGCGTTTAGCTTCTGAATCGCGACCGTTACGTGTGGAGCCGCCAGCCTTTTTATGTGCCATTTAAATCTCTCCTCAGGTCTTAGGCGCTGATGCCAGTAATTTTCACATCAGTGAACCACTGACGGTGGCCCTGCTGCTTACGATAGTGTTTACGACGACGAAACTTAACGATTTTAACTTTCTCGCCACGACCGTGAGCAACAACTTCAGCTTTGATAACGCCGCCATCAACGAAAGGAACGCCGATTTTGACTTCTTCACCGTTTGCGATCATCAGAACTTCAGCGAACTCAACAGATTCGCCAGTTGCGATGTCCAGCTTTTCCAGGCGAACGGTCTGACCTTCGCTTACTCGGTGTTGTTTACCACCACTTTGGAAAACCGCGTACATATAAACTCCGCTTCCGCGCACATCCTCGTATGATTCAGAGTGCGCTATAAATATTCACAATAGGGCGCGAATATTACGCAAAATGCGAGCCTTTGACAAGTGCTACCATCAATACATGAAGAAAAAAAACACAACACGTACGGTAACGTTTATCTGAGCCGTTTTTTCAGTACAATCAGCAATACTATTTATAAACCGAAACCCTTTGTGTACCCATCTCGTGTGGGATAAACAGGATAAAAAGCCCGGCTTTTGCGATGAATTTAGAAAAAATCAATGAGTTAACCGCGCAAGATATGGCGGGTGTGAATGCAGCAATCCTGGAGCAACTCAACTCTGACGTTCAGCTGATCAATCAGTTGGGCTATTACATCGTCAGCGGCGGCGGTAAACGTATTCGTCCGATGATTGCCATTCTGGCCGCACGCGCGGTTGGCTATCAGGGAAATGCCCATGTCACGATCGCGGCGCTGATCGAATTTATCCACACCGCCACCCTGCTTCACGACGATGTTGTGGATGAATCAGACATGCGTCGTGGCAAAGCCACCGCCAACGCCGCGTTTGGTAATGCGGCAAGTGTTCTGGTAGGCGATTTTATCTATACCCGAGCCTTCCAGATGATGACCAGCCTTGGCTCGCTGAAGGTGCTGGAAGTGATGTCAGAAGCCGTGAACGTTATCGCTGAAGGTGAAGTCCTACAGCTGATGAACGTCAACGACCCGGACATCACCGAAGAAAACTATATGCGGGTGATTTACAGCAAGACCGCACGTCTGTTCGAAGCCGCCGCGCAGTGCTCTGGCATTCTGGCTGGCTGTAGCGAAGCGGAGGAAAAAGGCCTTCAGGACTATGGCCGTTACCTCGGCACCGCGTTCCAGTTGATTGATGATTTGCTGGACTACAGCGCGGATGGCGAAACGCTCGGTAAAAACGTCGGCGATGACCTGAACGAAGGCAAGCCAACGCTGCCGCTGCTCCACGCGATGCGCAATGGTACACCAGAGCAGGCGAAAATGATCCGGGAGGCTATCGAGCAGGGAAATGGACGCCATCTTCTGGAACCGGTACTGGAAACAATGGCAATCTGCGGCTCCCTGGAATGGACGCGTCAGCGCGCTGAAGAAGAAGCGGACAAAGCCATCGCCGCTATTCAGGTCATTCCCGACAGCCCATGGCGTGATGCGCTAATCGGCCTCGCGCACATCGCCGTCCAGCGCGACCGTTAATCCCTCATCATCTCCCTGCCCCTACGCAGGGAGACTCCAGTACGCTCCAGTAAATTACATTTACGCGTAAGCCCATCGGGTTACAGGCCGTATGTATAAAGCCGTGCCTTATTCTGAATATTGCTTCTCGTAACATGAACTTTTTAGAACAGATGTTCGAAGTGAGTATAGTAATGCTGTCTTTTCACACGAAACGACGTGGACGATAACGAACACAAGGACAGCATTATGGATACAAAATTCATCGACTGGCATTCTGCTGACATTATTGCGGCACTGCGTAAAAAAGGAACTTCGCTGGCTGCCGAATCACGTCGTCATGGGCTGAGCTCGTCGACGCTGGCAAACGCCCTGACCCGCCCATGGCCGAAGGGGGAACTGATTATCGCGACGGCGCTGGATACGCATCCGTGGGTGATATGGCCGTCACGCTACCACGATCCCATCACCCATGAATTTATCGACAGAACGCGCATGATGCGCCAGAGCAAAACGAAGAAAGCGCATCAGGACTGATGCACCAGAATTGACAAGAACAGCAATCCCCCGGCCTGTTCTGGCAGGGGGGTGCCGGAATGATTACTCGCCCTTCACACGCTCGATATTTGCACCCAGCGCGCGCAGTTTATCCTCAATACGCTCGTAACCACGATCGATGTGGTAGATACGATCGACAACGGTAGTCCCTTCCGCAATACAACCTGCCAGTACGAGGCTCGCAGATGCGCGCAGATCGGTCGCCATCACCTGCGCACCGGACAGTTTTTCAACGCCGTGGCAAATTACCGTGTTGCTTTCAATCTCAGCATGCGCACCCATACGGATCAGTTCCGGTACGTGCATGAAACGGTTTTCGAAGATGGTTTCCGTGATGAAGCCCGTGCCTTCGGCCACCAGGTTCAACAGCGTGAACTGTGCCTGCATATCCGTCGGGAATGCCGGATGTGGCGCAGTACGCACGTTAACGGCTTTAGGACGCTGCCCGTGCATATCCAGGCTGATCCAGTCTTCACCGATTTCAATGTCCGCACCCGCATCGCGCAGCTTCGCCAGCACCGCATCCAGGGTATCCGGCTGGGCGTTACGGCAGACAATCTTACCGCCAGAAATGGCCGCGGCCACCAGGAAAGTGCCGGTTTCGATACGGTCTGGCAGTACGCGATACACACCGCCACCCAGACGTTCAACGCCTTCGATGGTGATACGGTCTGTGCCCTGCCCGCTGATCTTCGCTCCCAGCGCGACCAGGAAGTTCGCGGTATCCACGATCTCCGGCTCACGGGCGGCGTTTTCGATGATGGTAGTGCCTTCTGCCAGCGTAGCAGCCGACATGATGGTGACCGTTGCGCCCACGCTCACTTTGTCCATGACAATGTGCGCGCCTTTCAGACGACCATTGACGGATGCTTTAACGTAACCCTCTTCCAGCTTGATCTCCGCGCCGAGTTTTTCCAGCCCGAAGATATGCAGGTCAACGGGACGCGCGCCGATAGCGCATCCGCCCGGCAGTGAAACCTGTCCCTGACCGAAGCGCGCCACCAGCGGACCAAGCGCCCAGATGGACGCACGCATGGTTTTCACCAGCTCATACGGCGCTGAGAAGTTGTTCACGTTGCTGGCATCGATCCAGACGGAACCGTTACGCTCCACTTTGGTGCCCAACTGGCCGAGCAACTTCATGGTCGTGTCGATATCTTTCAGCTTCGGTACGTTCTGGATCTCTACCGGCTCTTCTGCGAGCAGCGCAGCGAAAAGAATGGGCAGCGCGGCGTTTTTAGCGCCAGAAATTGTGACTTCGCCCTGGAGACGCGTAGGTCCCTGTACACGAAATTTATCCATCGTTTGCTCTCTTATAAATTCAACCGTGCTGCGGGCGTTTCGCCCTCAGCTCAAAAACCGTTTAGTTTGCGATCGCGTGCCCACTCCTGTGGGGTGAACGCTTTAATCGACAGGGCGTGGATGCGGTTATCCGCAATGTATTCCATCAGCGGCGCGTACACAGCCTGCTGTTTCTTCACGCGACTCATTCCGTCGAACATCTCACCCACAGCAATAACCTGGAAGTGACTGCCATCGCCAGAGACGTGGGCTTCCTGAAGGGAGAGTGCATTCATCAGCACAGTCTGGATTTCATTATTTTCCATGGGGTCTACATCATCTGATAGTGAAAACAAGCTCAACATCTTAGAGCAAAGTGGCGCGGTCTTAAACAAGCAAAAAGCCCCGACGCGTAAACTGTCGGGGCTTTCAGAAGTAACGTACTGAAAAAATTAGCGAGGTAATACGTCTTCGGGCAAATTGTAAAGCTGTGCAAGGGTAATCACGTTATCGCTTACCCCCGTCAGGGTGACGCTACTCCCCTGCTTTTTGCCCGTGGCCACCAGGTGCGCCAGCAGGGCGATACCGGCGGTATCTACCCGCGTGACGCCATGGAGATCAATCAGCGTCACGCCCTGCATCGCGTTATGGCGAGCGTCCCACAGCGGGTTAAGCAGATCCTGATCCAGCTCTCCCGTCAGCGTCAACGTCTCGCCGTCACGCGCCCAGCTAAGCTGCTGTGACATTACTTCTTCTCGTCCAGGGTAATTTTCTGACGAGAGATGGACTGAAGCTGAGCCGTCAGGCCATCAATGCCTTTAGTGCGCAGCAGATCGCTCCACTCGTTCTGTTTAGTGGTGATCATGCTGACGCCTTCAGCGATCATGTCGTACGCCTGCCAGTTTCCGGTCTGACTGTTTTTACGCCACTGGAAGTCCAGACGAACCGGTGGACGACCGTTTGGATCGATAATCGTCACGCGAATAGGAATGATAGTGGCATCGCCCAGCGGTTGTTCAGGGGCAATCTGATAGGTCTGCCCGTGATACATCGCCAGCGCCTGGCCGTAAGCCTGTTTCAGGTATTCACGGAACGCCGCAAAGTAAGCCTCGCGCTGCGCCGGGGTCGCGTCTTTGTAGTAACGGCCCAGCACCAGTGCGCCCGCGTACTTGATCTGCACATACGGCAGCAGCTCCTGATCCACCACATCACGTAGATAATCAGGGTTAGAACGGATTTTTGGCTGTTCGTTTTTAAGACGGTCGAAGGTTTTCTTCGCGGCCTCATTCATCAGTTTGTACGGGTTACTCTGATCCGCAGCGTGCGCCGCGGTAAGAGGGGCAATGACCAGCATGGCAACCATTAACAGTCGTTTAAACATGAATAACTTCTCCTGAAATTAATTCGTCGCGCCTGGCGTCGGTTCGACGTTGGTGTGGTCTTCACTCTGCGCAGGGGCATCGTCAGACTTTTTATCATCCCCTTTACTGTTGTAAAGGAACTGACCAATCATATCTTCCAGCACCATCGCTGACTTGGTATCCTGGATTACGCTACCGTCTTTAAGGATAGTCGTTCCCAGCTCAGGATCTTCAAAACCAACGTTAAGGGCCAGATATTGCTCCCCCAGCAGGCCAGAGGTGCGGATAGAAAGCGAGCTGGTGTCCGGAATGTGGTTATAGCGCTCTTCGATATCCATCGCGACGCGCGGCAGATAGGTTTTCTCATCAAGCGTAATGTCGGCGACACGTCCGATAACGACGCCACCAATACGCACCGGTGAGCGCGCTTTCAGGCCGCCGATGTTATCGAAAGTCGCGTAGATACGGTACGTCGGCTCGGCGCGAACAGAGGTGATGTCCGCCGCTCGCAGGCAGATGAACAGCGCGGCCAGCAGCGCCAGAAGCAGAAACACGCCAACCCAAATTTCATTTTTTCTCGTTTGCATGAACTCAATTCCCAAACATCAGTGCGGTGAGCACAAAATCCAGACCTAAAACGGCCAGCGACGAATGTACGACAGTACGCGTCGTTGCACGGCTAATGCCCGCCGACGTCGGAATGGCATCGTAACCATTAAACAACGCAATCCAGGTAACCGTCACAGCGAAAACCACGCTCTTGATCAGACAGTTCACCAGATCCATCCGCAGATCGATGGCGTCCTGCATGGCAGACCAGAAGAATCCGGCATCAATGCCTTTCCAGTTAACGCCAACCAGCGCGCCTCCCCAGATACCTACCGCCACAAAGAGGATAGTCAGTAACGGCAAGGAGATAACCCCGGCCCAGAAGCGCGGCGAGATCACCCGGCGCAGCGGATCGACTGCCATCATCTCCATACTGGAGAGCTGCTCAGTGGCGCGCATCAGGCCAATTTCCGCCGTCAACGCTGACCCGGCACGCCCGGCGAACAGCAGCGCGGCAACCACCGGCCCGAGTTCACGCAGCAGCGAGAGCGCCACCAGCATGCCAAGGCTGGTTTCCGCGCTGTAGGTTGTCAGTACCAGATACCCCTGCAACCCCAGCACCATGCCAATAAACAGACCCGACACGATGATGATAAGCATCGACAGCACGCCGACGTTATAAAGCTGCCGCACCAGTAACGGCGCATGCTTGCGGAACTCCGGTTTGCCGACCAGCGCGTTGAACAACATTAATCCGGCACGCCCGAACGTACTGATGGTTTTTAGGCCACGGTGTCCAAGACCCGCCAACGCATTTAACAGCATGAGTGGCTTAACTCCCTATTCCCAGTAAATCGTCATGATAGTCGCCCGCCGGATAGCGGAAAGGCACCGGCCCATCTGCGATACCGTCCAGGAACTGCCGCACGCGCGGATCGCCATTCTCCTGCAACGCCTGCGCGCTGCCGTGGGCGACGATCTTTTTGTCAGCCACAATATAGGCGTAATCAGCAATGCTCAGCACTTCCGGCACGTCGTGGGAAACCACCACGCAGGTGACGCCAAGGGCGCTGTTCAGCTCCGAAATTAACTTCACCAGCACGCCCATGGTGATGGGGTCCTGCCCGACGAACGGTTCATCGAACATGATTAAATCGGGTTCCAGGGCAATAGCACGCGCCAGCGCGGCGCGGCGCGCCATCCCACCCGAGAGTTCGGACGGCATGAGTTTCGCAGCCCCCCGCAGCCCCACGGCTTCAAGCTTCATCATCACCGTGCTGTGCAACAGCGCAGGAGGAAGATGGGTGTGCTCACGCAGCGGATAGGCCACGTTGTCAAAAACGTTCATATCGGTGAACAGCGCACCCGACTGAAAGAGCATGCTCATCCGTTTGCGAACCGTGTAGAGGCGCGAGCGAGACATCGCCGGGACGTTTTCGCCGTCGAAGAGAATTTCGCCGCTGTCAGGGGGGATTTGCCCGCCGATAAGACGCAGCAACGTGGTTTTACCGATCCCTGACGGCCCCATGATGGCGGTGATTTTACCGCGCGGCACGGTCAGCGAAATATCATCAAATATTAACCGGTTGCCGCGAGAAAAACTGACGCCCCGGACATCGACTATATTCGCCATCGTTTGGCTCATTTATGGTTCCTTACTTACCTTGCTTCACGGCTGGCATGAAGCGTAAATCAGCCCTAAACCCCGCATTTTTACAGAATATTCACTATTGGGGTTAGCGAAAGCTGGCATTTGTTTTACTTTTCCGGCGCATAAAGTCAAAATTAGGAATTCGTCACGTCTCAGACTTCATCTGGCGCTAAAATTCGTGCGCAGTGGACCAGCGAGTATACCTGAAGAAAGGACTTTTGATGCTTTTAGCAACAGCACTGTTAATAATTGGTTTACTGTTGGTGGTCTACAGTGCTGACCGTTTGGTCTTTGCCGCATCCATTCTCTGTCGACTCATTGGCATGCCGCCCATCATTATCGGCATGACGGTGGTCAGTGTAGGCACATCGCTTCCTGAAATCATCGTTTCTGTTTCAGCCTCGTTGCATGGCCAGGTTGACCTCGCTATCGGCACCGCGATTGGCTCTAACATCGTCAATATCTTGCTGATTTTAGGCTTAGCCGCATTACTGCATCCATTTCGCGTACATTCCGATGTTTTGCGTCGTGAATTGCCGCTAATGTTAGTCGTCAGTCTGCTGGCGGGCTATGTGCTTTATGACGGGGTGCTGAGCGTCGGTGACGGTATATTCCTGCTCGCCCTGGCCGTGATCTGGTTGCTTTACAGCGTGAAGATCGCACGTCTGGCGGAAAAACAGGGTAACGATAGCCTCACGCGTGAGCACCTCGCCGAGCTGCCCCGGGAAGGGACCTTACCCGTCGCCCTGCTGTGGCTGGGCGTCGCGCTGATTATCATGCCAATGGCCACGCGGATGGTGGTCGATAACGCGACGGTGCTGGCGAACGCGTTTGCGATGAGCGAACTGACAATTGGTCTGACGGTCATCGCCATCGGCACCAGCCTGCCAGAGCTGGCTACCGCCATCGCCGGGGCGCGTAAAGGGGAAGATGATATCGCCATCGGCAATATCATTGGCTCGAATATTTTCAATATCGCGATCGTGACGGGGCTGCCGGCATTAATCTCACCGGGGCCGTTTAACCCTATGGTCTTCACGCGCGATTACGGTGTAATGCTGCTGGTCAGCGTAATTTTCGCCCTGCTCTGCTGGCGGCGAAAAGAGCAGATCGGCAAAGGCGCAGGCGCGCTGCTGACGGGTGGATTTATCGTATGGCTGGCGATGCTGTACTGGCTTTCGCCACTTCTCTCTGGGTAAACGGAAACGCATTATGTCGCAAATAGAATTGCAGCCGGGTTTTGACTTTCAGAAAGCAGGCAAAGACGTTCTGGAGATTGAACGTGAAGGTCTGGCGCAGTTAGATCAGTACATTAATCAGGATTTTAGTCTGGCCTGTGAGAAGATGTTCTACTGCGCCGGTAAAGTCGTGGTGATGGGGATGGGCAAATCCGGCCATATCGGGCGCAAAATGGCGGCGACCTTTGCCAGTACCGGCACGTCGTCATTCTTCGTTCATCCCGGTGAAGCCGCGCACGGTGACCTCGGCATGGTTACGCCGCAGGACGTGGTTATTGCGCTGTCCAACTCCGGGGAATCGAATGAAATCCTGGCGTTGATCCCGGTGCTGAAGCGTCTGCACGTACCGCTGATTTGCATGACCAGCCGCCCGGAAAGCAGCATGGCGCGCGCGGCGGATATTCACCTGTGCGTGAAGGTGCCTAAAGAAGCCTGCCCGCTGGGGCTGGCGCCGACCTCCAGCACAACCGCCGCGCTGGTGATGGGCGATGCCCTTGCCGTTGCGCTGCTGGAAGCCCGCGGTTTTACGCCAGAAGATTTCGCCCTGTCTCACCCCGGCGGCGCGCTCGGGCGCAAACTGCTGCTGCGGGTTAACGATATTATGCACACCGGGGATGAGATCCCGCACGTCAGCAAAGAGGCCTCTTTGCGCGACGCGTTACTGGAGATCACCCGTAAAAACCTGGGCATGACGGTTATCTGCGACGATCTGATGAAGATTCAGGGCATTTTCACCGACGGCGACCTGCGCCGGGTATTCGATATGGGTGTGGATGTCCGAACGCTGGGCATCGCTGATGTAATGACACCAGGAGGGATCCGCGTCCGTCCGGGTACGCTGGCGGTAGATGTACTGAACCTGATGCAGTCCCGTCATATTACCTCAGTGATGGTTGCCGATGGCGACCAACTGCTGGGTGTGGTACATATGCATGATCTGCTGCGCGCTGGCGTAGTGTAATGAAGGATAAGACAATGAGTAATGCGGGTGCATCCCTTGCAACCTGTTATGGCCCGGTGAGCGCCCACATGATGTCAAAGGCGGAAAATATCCGCCTGCTGATCCTCGATGTGGATGGTGTGCTCTCCGACGGTCTGATTTATATGGGCAATAACGGCGAAGAGCTGAAAGCCTTTAACGTTCGCGACGGTTACGGTATCCGCTGTGCGCTCACGTCCGGTATTGAAGTTGCAATCATCACCGGGCGGAAAGCTAAACTGGTAGAAGATCGGTGTGAAACGCTGGGCATTACGCATCTCTATCAGGGACAGTCTGATAAGATGGTAGCCTTCCGGGATTTGCTGGGAAAACTGGCCATTGCGCCAGAGAATGTGGCATACGTCGGGGATGATTTGATCGACTGGCCAGTCATGGCGGAGGTGGGTCTGAGCATCGCCGTGGCTGACGCGCACCCGCTGCTGATCCCGCGTGCTGATTACGTTACCCATATTCACGGTGGCCGTGGCGCCGTCCGTGAAGTCTGCGATCTGCTTCTGCTGGCGCAGGGCAAGCTTGATGAGGCGAAAGGGCAATCGATATGAGTAAAACCAGACGTTGGGTTATCATTCTGCTTGCGCTTGTCGCCCTGATACTGATTGGCGTAAATCTCGCTGACCGCGATGATACGCAAGCGGAAGTGGTTAACACGAGCGACCCGACCTATAAAAGCGATCACAGCGACACCGTGGTCTATAGCCCGGAAGGTGCGCTGAACTATCGCCTCGTTGCTCAGCATGTAGAATATTTTTCAGATGACGGCACCTCGTGGTTTACCCAGCCGGTCCTGACCACCTTTGATACGGACAAAGTGCCGACGTGGTCAATCAAGTCTGACCGGGCAAAACTGACAAATGACCGTATGCTTTACCTGTATGGTCACGTTGAAGTCAACGCCCTGACCGCTGACGCGCAACTGCGAAAAATTACGACGGATAACGCCCAGATCAACCTGGTCACCCAGGATGTCACGTCGCAGGATTTAGTCACCCTGTATGGCACAACATTTAATTCCAGCGGTTTAAGAATGCGCGGGAACTTACGCAGCAAAAACGCCGAGCTGATTGAAAAGGTTAGAACCTCCTATGAAATTCAAAACAAACAAACTCAGCCTTAAAGTTGTTATCGCCAGCGCGCTGCTGGCGGCCAGTCTTCCCGCGCTTGCTGTGACTGGCGACACCGAACAGCCGATTCATATTGAATCCGATACCCAGTCTCTGGATATGCAGGGTAACGTCGTCACCTTTACCGGCAACGTCGTTGTGACCCAGGGCACTATCAAAATCAACGCCGACAAAGTGGTCGTTACCCGTCCGGGCGGCGAGCAGGGGAAAGAGATTATCGATGGTTATGGCAACCCGGCCACCTTCTACCAGATGCAGGACAACGGCAAGCCGGTGAAAGGCCATGCCTCGCATATGCACTATGAACTGGCGAAGGATCTGGTCATCCTGACCGGTAATGCTTACCTGGAACAGCTGGACAGCAATATCAAAGGCGACAAGATCACTTATCTGGTGAAAGAGCAGAAAATGCAGGCCTCCAGCGAAAAAGGCAAACGCGTCACGACCGTGCTTGTGCCTTCGCAGTTGCAGGACAAGAACAACGGTCAGGCTCCGGCAAAGAAAAAGAGTAACTAATTCGTTATGGCAACTTTAACTGCAAAAAACCTCGCGAAAGCGTATAAGGGCCGCCGCGTCGTCGAAGATGTCAGTCTGACCGTCAACTCCGGCGAAATCGTGGGTTTGCTTGGCCCTAACGGGGCGGGTAAAACCACGACCTTCTACATGGTGGTGGGCATCGTCCCACGTGACGCCGGCAACATCATTATCGATGATGAAGATATCAGCCTGCTGCCGCTGCATGCCCGCGCGCGTCGTGGCATCGGCTATCTGCCGCAGGAAGCGTCTATCTTCCGCCGCTTAAGCGTGTTCGACAACCTGATGGCCGTGCTCCAGATCCGTGACGATCTGACCAGCGAGCAGCGCACTGACCGTGCGAACGAGCTGATGGAAGAGTTTCATATTGAACACCTTCGCGACAGCCTCGGTCAGGCGCTGTCCGGTGGTGAACGCCGCCGCGTTGAGATTGCGCGCGCGCTGGCAGCAAACCCGAAATTTATCCTGCTGGATGAACCGTTTGCGGGCGTTGACCCCATCTCCGTTATCGATATCAAACGTATCATTGAACACCTGCGCGACAGCGGGCTTGGCGTACTGATCACGGACCACAACGTTCGTGAAACGCTGGCGGTGTGTGAGCGCGCCTACATAGTGAGCCAGGGCCATCTGATTGCCCACGGTACGCCGCAGCAAATCCTCGAGGATGAGCATGTTAAGCGCGTGTACCTTGGGGAAGACTTCAGACTCTGATAGGGTAGAGGTTAAGTCACGCCGAACCGGAGAAAAACGCTCTGAACATGAAGCAAGGTTTGCAATTACGGCTCAGCCAGCAACTGGCCATGACGCCGCAGCTCCAGCAGGCAATCCGTCTGTTGCAGCTGTCCACGTTAGAACTCCAGCAGGAGCTCCAGCAGGCGCTGGACAGCAATCCGCTGCTGGAGCAGACCGATCTTCATGACGAGGTAGACGCCCAGCAGACGCAGGACACAGAAACGCTCGACTCCGTAGATGCACTCGAACAGAAAGAGATGCCGGACGAACTGCCGCTGGATGCCAGCTGGGATGAAATCTACACCGCGGGTACCCCTTCCGGGACGCGTGCAGACTACCAGGACGATGAACTCCCGGTCTACCAGGGCGAAACTACCCAATCGCTTCAGGACTACCTGATGTGGCAGGTGGAGCTGACGCCTTTCTCCGATACCGATCGCGCCATTGCCACCTCGATTGTCGATGCCGTTGACGACACGGGCTATTTGACCGTGACGCTGGACGAGATTCTTGAAAGCATCGGCGATGACGAGATTGAACTGGAAGAGATCGAAGCCGTCCTGAAACGCGTTCAGCGTTTCGACCCGATTGGCGTCGCCGCGAAAGATCTGCGTGACTGCCTTCTGATTCAGCTTTCGCAGTTTGCTAAAGAGACACCGTGGATTGACGAAGCCCGGCTCATCATCAGCGATCATCTGGATCTGCTGGCGAACCACGACTTCCGCACCCTGATGCGCGTCACGCGCCTGAAAGAAGAGGTGCTGAAGGAAGCGGTGAATCTGATCCAGTCGCTCGATCCGCGTCCGGGGCAGTCGATTCAGACCAGCGAACCGGAATATGTCATTCCCGATGTGCTGGTGAGAAAACACAATGGCCGCTGGGTCGTTGAACTGAACGCCGACAGCATTCCTCGCCTGCAAATCAACCAGCAATACGCCTCCATGTGCACCAGCGCCCGTAACGACGCTGATAATCAATACATTCGCAGCAACCTTCAGGAAGCACGCTGGTTGATTAAGAGTCTGGAGAGCCGTAATGACACGCTGCTGCGCGTCAGCCGCTGTATTGTCGAACAGCAGCAGGCATTCTTTGAGCAGGGCGAAGAGTTTATGAAACCGATGGTGCTGGCGGACATAGCCCAGGCCGTCGAGATGCATGAATCAACCATTTCCCGCGTGACCACGCAGAAGTATCTGCACAGCCCACGCGGTATTTTTGAGCTTAAGTATTTCTTCTCCAGCCACGTGAACACCGAAGGCGGCGGCGAAGCCTCGTCGACGGCCATTCGCGCACTGGTGAAGAAGTTGATCGCCGCGGAGAACCCCGCGAAGCCACTCAGTGACAGTAAGTTAACCACCATGCTGTCCGATCAGGGTATTATGGTGGCACGTCGTACTGTCGCGAAGTATCGAGAGTCTTTATCCATTCCGCCGTCTAACCAGCGTAAACAACTGGTTTGACACAACCGATAAGGAAGACACTATGCAGCTCAATATCACCGGACATAACGTCGAGATTACTGAGGCTTTACGCGATTTTGTAAACACTAAGTTTGCGAAACTCGAGCAGTATTTCGAGAGGATCAACCAGGTCTATGTTGTGTTGAAAGTGGAGAAAGTGACGCATATCTCGGATGCGACCCTGCACGTCAACGGAGGGGAACTCCATGCCAGTGCGGAAGGGCAAGACATGTACGCGGCTATCGACGGCTTGATTGATAAGCTTGCGAGACAGCTCAATAAACATAAAGATAAACTGAAACAACACTAATTGTCCGGGCAGTTAACGGGTGCAGGACGGCCTGTTGTGAAACACAACAGGCCATTTGTACAGTTAGCGCTTAGGTGAAATTATGATAAACAACGATTCCGCTCTTCAACTGAGCAATGTCCTTAACCAGGATTGTACCCGCAGTGGCGTTCACTGCCAGAGCAAAAAACGTGCGCTGGAAATCATCAGTGAGCTGGCCGCAAAACAGCTGGGTCTGCCGCCGCAGATCGTGTTTGAAGCCATTCTGACTCGTGAAAAAATGGGCAGTACCGGCATCGGCAATGGCATTGCGATCCCGCATGGCAAGCTGGAAGAAGATACGCTGCGTGCCGTGGGGGTGTTTGTGCAACTGGAAACGCCTATCGCTTTTGACGCCATTGATAACCAGCCTGTGGATCTGCTCTTCGCGCTGCTGGTTCCTGCCGATCAGACCAAGACCCACCTGCACACGCTGTCGCTGGTTGCCAAACGTCTGGCGGATAAAACCATTTGTCGTCGACTGCGCTCAGCCCAAAGTGATGAAGAGCTTTATCAAATTATCACTGAAGCAGAAGGCAATCAGGATGAGGCATAATCGGGAAAGGGCCTTCAGAACGGCTGCCCTGAGGAGAAACGGAACATGGTGCTGATGATCGTCAGCGGTCGTTCGGGGTCCGGGAAGTCCGTGGCCCTGCGCGCGCTGGAAGACATGGGATTTTACTGTGTAGATAACCTGCCGGTAGTGTTGTTACCCGATCTGGCGCGGACGCTGGCGGACAGGCAAATCTCTGCCGCCGTCAGTATTGACGTGCGTAACATGCCGGAATCGCCGGAAATCTTCGAGCAGGCAATGAACAGCCTGCCGGAATGCTTCTCGCCTCAGCTCTTGTTCCTGGACGCTGACCGCAACACGCTGATCCGCCGTTACAGCGATACACGTCGTTTGCATCCGCTCTCCAGTAAAAATCTTTCGCTGGAAAGCGCCATCGATAAAGAGAGCGATCTGCTTGAGCCGCTGCGTTCGCGGGCCGACCTGATTGTCGACACCTCTGAAATGTCCGTCCACGAGCTGGCGGAAATGCTGCGTACGCGCTTACTCGGCAAGCGCGAGCGTGAACTGACGATGGTGTTTGAATCCTTCGGCTTTAAGCACGGCATACCTATCGATGCGGATTACGTTTTTGATGTGCGTTTCCTGCCGAACCCGCACTGGGATCCGAAACTGCGTCCGATGACCGGTCTGGATAAGCCGGTGGCGGCGTTCCTCGACCGACACACAGAAGTACACAATTTTATCTACCAGACGCGAAGCTACCTTGAGCTATGGTTACCTATGCTGGAAACAAACAATCGCAGCTACCTGACGGTGGCGATTGGCTGTACCGGCGGTAAACATCGTTCGGTCTACATTGCCGAACAGCTGGCCGATTACTTCCGCTCACGCGGGAAGAACGTTCAGTCCCGTCATCGCACGCTGGAAAAACGCAAAACATGACCGTAAAACAGACCGTCGAAATCACCAATAAGCTGGGCATGCATGCGCGCCCGGCGATGAAGCTGTTTGAGCTGATGCAGGGTTTTGATGCTGAGGTGCTGCTGCGCAACGACGAGGGAACCGAGGCAGAAGCCAATAGCGTGATCGCCCTGCTGATGCTGGATTCTGCCAAAGGCCGCCAGATTGAAGTTGAAGCCACCGGCCCGCAGGAAGAAGAAGCGCTGGCGGCAGTGATTGCCCTGTTTAACGCCGGGTTTGACGAAGACTAACGTTCGCCATGTCGGCGGGTAGCGCTGCGCTTACCCGCCCTACATAAGATTATTTCGCTCCATAAACCCTTCCCCACCCAACTGACGCATCTGGCGCATAATCCACGCCTGGCGGCTTCGCACGTAGCCTGACGGGGTGCTGGCCTTAAAACGCAGCGGGTTCGGCAGCACGGCGGCAAGGAGTGCCGCTTCGGACATAGTCAACCTGCTGGCGGGCTTGCCAAAATAGCGCTGCGATGCCGCTTCGACGCCAAACACGCCGTCACCAAACTCCGCGATATTCAGGTAGACGGTCAAAATGCGTTTTTTGCTCCACACCGTCTCGACCCCCAGCGTCAGCCCGGCCTCCAGCCCTTTTCTTACCCAGCTGCGACCGTCCCATAAGAACAGATTTTTTACCGTCTGCTGAGAAAGCGTTGACGCGCCGCGGACGCGGTTTTCATGACGTTCATTATGATCCAGCGCCTTCTCAATAGCCGCCACGTCAAAACCCCAGTGCTCCGGGAATTTCTGATCTTCTGCCGCAATGACCGCCAGCCCCATCCACGGGGAGATTTCATCCATGCCGACCCAGTCTGAGTGGGCAACATAGCCAAAATCACCCGAGAGCCAGGCGCTAATCTGCCGCTCTGCCATCACGGCGGAGAACGGGACGGGCAGGATGCTGAACAGCGCAATGCCTCCGCCCCAAAAAACGGCCAGGACCAGCACAATACGCAGCAGGATCCGTTTTAACCACCCACCAGGGGATAATTTACGACTCATTCGGTAAGAACCAGCACTCTGTCCACCAGCTTTTCAATGCCTGCGGCAGCCTCAGCGATATTCTGCGCCAGCATATACGCCGGCGTGGTGATGATTTTGTTGTCCTCATCCACCACAATGTCGTCGACCGGGCATGGCACGTGCTCGCCGCCCATATCCTCAATAATTTCAGCGGTATCAATGTCGGTTCCGATCGTGAGCCGCAGCGGGAAATCAAAAATTTTCGGCAGCATGGCTGGCGCAATGCAGATAAAGCCCTGCGGCTTACCTGCTGCATGCATCGCCAGCGATAGCGCTTTCAAATCGGGATCGACATGGCACGCCGCGCCTTCTGTTGCAAACGTGCTCAGGTTTTTTGCCGCGCCAAAGCCGCCCGGCACGATGAGCGCATCAAGTTCAGCGGCATCGGCCTGTGCCAGCGGATGAATATCTCCACGCACAATACGTGCTGCTTCAATCAGCACGTTACGGCTTTCCGCCATTGGCTCGCCGGTAAGATGATTCATTACGTCTGCTTGAGTTTTATCCGGCGCGAAGCAGAGAACGTCTGCCCCCTGCCGCGATAATGCCAGCAGCGTTAATACGGTTTCGTGTATCTCTGAACCATCGTAAACGCCACATCCGCTCAGCACGACACCCACTTTCTTCATTCTGACGATCCTTCTAAGCAACTCGCTGAAGCACATTAAAAATTCTGATTAAAACGCTATGCTTCACACATTTCACTGATTCATGTAACAAACTGTTTAAGATTTGCTATCTTATCTGCGTGCGGCCTCAATTTTCAGGCGGCGTCCATGCGAAAACAACCCACAAAAATCAGGCGCAGCCACGATTTCCCTGGTGTTGGCGCAGTATTCGCGCACCCCGGTATAGCCGGGGTCATTTTTTTCTGGCATCTACCCAGGCTTTCAGCACTGCCACATCGTTTTGCCACTCCTGTTTCATCTCTTCGACCCAATCACCTACATTATCTTCCCAGGCAGGTAAATCAGGCGACTGAATCTGTTGGCCCAGTTGCTGGAGATGACGTAACCCGACCGATCCTGCCGCGCCTTTGATTTTATGTCCCTCTTCGACGATGCCCTTCTGGTCACGCGCCGTCAGGTTGGATTCGAGCACGTTCAGATAGCCCGGCATCATTTTTTCGAACACGGCCAGGCCATCGGTGATCAGTTTTGGTCCTACCAGATCGATATACTGCTCCAGCATGGCGGTATCCAGTATCGTTTGGGCTTTGGCGCTATCAACAGACGTCATGGTGCTCTCCTCTTCATCACAGGTATCCCAGAACTTCTTGATCATCGCCGTCAGGGCAGGTACCGCCAGCGGCTTGCTGAGCACATCGTCCATTCCGGCCTCGAGGTACTCTTTTTTATCTTTCAGCACGTTTGCGGTCAACGCCACCAGCGGCGGCAGCTCGTCAGGAGCATATTTGCGCGTCAGCTCGCGGGAGATATCCAGTCCGGTCATGTCCGGTAGCTGAATATCGAGCAGCACCAGGTCGTACTCGCCCGGCGTGAACATCTCCAGCGCGGCTTTGCCGGTCATCGCCACATCCACGCTGTTACCGAGTTTTTCCAGTACCGACCGGGCGACAATGACGTTCAGCTCAATATCTTCCACCAGCAGGACGTGCAGGGCTGGCAGCGGCATATCGTCGTTCTCAAACGTATCTTCCACCTCTTCCGCCACGGCAGGCGCGTGGACGGTAAGCGTAAAGGTGGAGCCTTTACCCGGCTGGCTGGCAACGGTGATATCCCCGCCCATACTTTTCGCCAGACGTTTCGACACCGCCAGGCCAATGCCCGTACCGGTCGCCGGTTTACCGCCGTGGCTGTCTTTAACCTGATAATACATGGCGAAGATCTTATCCTGCTCTTCCTGAGGAATGCCGATACCCGAGTCCTCAACTTCAAAGTGCAGCATGTCGCCTTCGTCATAGCGAATGCGCACCGCAACCTGCCCCTTCTGGGTAAACTTCACGGCATTGCTGATGAGGTTCCACAGGATCTGACGCAGCCGCGTGCCGTCCGTCACCACTTTATGCGGCAGCGGCAGCGTCGGCTCCATCACAAAGCTCAACCCTTTTTGCTGGGCCTGCAAACCTGACAGGTTCTCCAGGTCCGCAAGGAAGCCTGTAAAATCAACCGGCTGGTTGTCGAGCTGAACTTTACGGCGCTCCATCTTATCCATGTCGATAATATCATTGAAGATATTGCCCAGCGTGACCGCCGAGACGTGGATCGTTTTGAGGTATTTTTCCTGCTCGCTGGTCAGCTCGGTATCCAGCAGAATGCGGCTCAGCCCCACAATGCCATTCAGCGGGGTGCGCAGTTCATGGCTGATGGTGGAGATGAAAGTTGTTTTATCCCGGCTGGCGCGCTCCAGCGCATCCTGATAGCGCTTACGCTCGGTGATATCACGGCCAAAGCCCATCAGACCATGACGTTTACCCACCCGGTCGTAATAAGGTACTTTGCGGATCTCAAAGCAGGCTTTGCGCCCGTCGGGGTAGTCCAGCCACTGCTCATAGGTCAGCGAAACGTTATGGCGGAAGACCTTTTCATCCGTCTCCATCACTTTTGCTGCCGCCTCTTCGGAATAGACATCCTGAGGTTTCAGGTGGATCAGCTGTTTTTCGCTTTTCCCGGTCAACAGTTCCATGGCCCGGTTACAGCCGGAGAACTCTTTATCTTCATTACGGTAGAACACCAGATCCGGCGACGCATCGAGGAACGAGCGCAGGAAAGAGGATTGCTGTTCAAGCTGGATCTGCGTGACTTCGCGCTCTTTCATCTCAATTTTCAGCTGCTCAAGCGTGGTCTGACGCTCGGCTTCCGCCTTCTCACGGTCTGAAATTTCCTGATTCAGCTGGGCAATGTTGTCCTTGAGCTGAACGTTGAGTTTAAGATCGCGCTCGCGCATCTCTTCCAGCTTATCCACCAGTTTCGATAAACGCTGTCGGGACTCTTCCAGCTGCTCAACCACCACGGAGAGGAAATAGACCGCCCATGGGGTGATCAGCAGGCCAAAGAAAATAGAGCGGATCACGTCGATGCTCTCGACCTGACCATGCAGAACCATGGTCACGGCCATTTGCACGACAATGGCCAGAACGACCAGCGCCAGCGCCAGCAGCATGGAAAAACGCACCAGCCCGAGCTTCATCATCAGGTCGACGTAGTACTGGGCCAGCATTCGAATTTGCTTCATAGAGGATCCCTTCACGACTTTATCGCTCAATAATACTCAAATTCACGGCGAGGCGTTGAAGGTTGTGAGAAAAAGTGCGGGGTGAAACAGGAGATTAGCCTCGCCCCCGGGCTAGCGGGAGCGAGGAAGACGTTTTATCAGGAGCGTTTTAGCAGCATCCAGAGGCTGATCAGGAAGAAACTGGCGCTCGGCAACAGCGCGCCGATAATTGGCGGAATGCCATACACCAGTGTCAGCGGACCGAAAATCTGATCGAGGACGTAGAACACGAAACCAAAGCTGATACCAGTTACCACGCGGACCCCCATCGGCACGCTACGTAGCGGTCCAAAGATGAACGACAGCGCCATTAGCATCATCACCGCCACGGACAGTGGCTGGAAGATTTTGCTCCACATGTTGAGCTGGTAACGCCCCGCATCCTGTCCGCTCGATTTCAGATACTTCACGTAGTTATGCAGACCGCTGATGGAGAGCGCATCGGGATCGAGCGCTACCACGCCAAGCTTGTCCGGCGTCAGGTTGGTTTTCCAGGTACCGCTTACGGTCTGCGAACCGGTGATCTGTTTCGGGTTCGTCAGGTCAGATTCATCAACCTGGGATAACCGCCACAGCTTGTTGTTCGCATCAAATTTAGCGGAGGCGGCATAACGCACCGACTGCAAACGACGATCGTTGTTGAAGGCGTAGATGCTCACGCCGCCCAGTTCATCGTCCCCTTTCACGCGTTCGATATAGACGAAGTTCTGACCATCTTTCGCCCATAACCCCTGCTGCGTGGAGAGCAGCGAACCACCGTACATAGCCTGAGCACGGTAGTTACGCGCCATCTGTTCGCCCTGCGGCGCGACCCATTCGCCAATCGCCATGGTCAACAGCACCAGCGGGATCGCGGTTTTCATTACCGACAGCGCAACCTGCATACGGGTAAAGCCAGATGCCTGCATCACCACCAGCTCGCTACGCTGAGCCAGCATCCCCAGGCCCAGCAACGCCCCCAGCAGGGCCGCCATCGGGAAGAAGATCTGCACATCTTTTGGTACGCTGAGCAGGGTGTACATCCCGGCACCCAACGCGTCGTAACTCCCCTGCCCGGCTTTTTTCAGCTGGTCGACAAATTTGATAATGCCCGAGAGCGACACCAGCATGAACAGGGTCATCATGATGGTGGTGAAAATCGTTTTACCGATATAGCGGTCAAGTACGCCAAACGCCTGCATTAGATGGCTCCTTTACGCGTAAACCGGGCACGAAGACGACGCACAGGCACCGTGTCCCACAAGTTGAGTCCGACTGCCAGCAGCAGATACAAACCATTCACGACCCAGGTCCAGATCATCGGGTCAATTTTTCCTTTCCCGCCGTTAGACTTGATTGAGGTTTGCAGCAGGAAGAACACCAGATACAGCAGCATCGCTGGCAGCATCGACAGCACGCGGCCCTGGCGCGGGTTCACCACGCTCAGCGGAACCACCATCAGCGCCATCATAAATACGGTGAATACCAGCGTGATACGCCAGTGCAGTTCAGCACGCGCACGATCGGTATCGGTATTCATTAAGGTGCGCATATCCATCTGCTCAGTATCCGTTGGATCGAGCGCGACGGCCTGATGACCAATGATGGCCTGGTAGTTCTGGAAATCGGTAATACGGAAGTCGCGCAGCATAGCCGTGCCTTCGAAACGCGTTCCTTTGTTCAGCGTGACAACCTGAGAGCCGTCTTTACGCTGAGACAGCTGACCGGAGTCCGCCACCACCACAGAAGGCCGAGCGTTACCTTTCGGGCGCAGTTGAGCAAGAAACACGTCATTGAAGCGGTTGCCATCGACGCTTTCGATAAACAGCACGGAGTTACCGTCGGTCGCCTGCTGGAACTGCCCCTGCGCCAGCGCCGCCAGCCCCGGGTTAGCTTTTGCTTCCGCCAGCACCTCATCCTGATGACGAGAGGAGGTCGGCCCCGCCCACATGACGTTAACCGCGGCAACAATGCCCGTAAACAGCGCCAGCACCATGGCTGCTTTTACCAGTACGGCTTTACTGAGGCCGCAGGCATGCATCACGGTGATTTCACTTTCGGTATAGAGCTTACCCAGGGTCATCAGCAGACCAAGGAACAGGCTTAACGGCAGGATAAGCTGCGCCATTTCCGGCACGCCAAGCCCGAGCAGGGAAAGCACCAGATTCGTTGGGATTTCGCCATCAACCGCCGCGCCGAGGATCCTGACCAGCTTCTGACAGAAAAAGATCAGAAGGAGGATAAAGAGGATCGCCAGTTGGCTCTTCAGCGTCTCCCGAACCAGATATCTTATGATTATCACTTTAAATACGCCCGTTAAAACTCGTCTTATGCAGGAATTTAGCTTGTTTCATGGCTTAAACGTCATTTATTCTCTTGAGTCGTTGAAATCATCGCTAAGATTAAAAAACCCGGCGGATTCGCGCTTCATGACATTTATTGACGTGTCGAAACCGTAGTAACGTAAGATTAACACGAAGTCACCACAACGGCGGACATGAGTTACGAAAGGTTTCAATTCTATCCGTAGCCGCCGCCGTTGTCTTTAAGATTCAGGAGCGTAGTGCATGGAGTTCAGTGTAAAAAGCGGTAGCCCGGAGAAACAGCGGAGTGCCTGCATCGTTGTGGGCGTCTTTGAACCACGCCGACTCTCCCCGATCGCCGAGCAACTCGATAAAATCAGCGACGGCTATATCAGCGCCCTGCTGCGCCGTGGCGAACTGGAAGGCAAACCAGGGCAGACCTTGTTGCTGCACCATGTTCCGAACGTCCTGTCCGAGCGTATTCTGCTGATTGGCTGTGGTAAAGAACGTGAGCTTGATGAGCGCCAGTACAAGCAGGTTATTCAGAAAACCATTAATACACTGAATGATACTGGTTCGATGGAAGCCGTCTGCTTCCTGACGGAGCTGCACGTTAAGGGCCGCAACACGTACTGGAAGGTGCGCCAGGCCGTCGAAACCGCAAAAGAGAGCCTCTACAGCTTTGATCAGCTGAAGACCACCAAAAGCGAGCCGCGTCGCCCGCTGCGTAAAATGGTCTTTAACGTGCCAACCCGTCGCGAGCTGACCAGCGGCGAGCGCGCCATTCAGCACGGTCTGGCCATTGCCGCCGGTATCAAAGCGGCAAAAGATCTTGGCAATATGCCGCCAAACATCTGTAACGCCGCGTACCTGGCGTCTCAGGCGCGCCAGCTGGCTGACGCCTACAGCAAGAACGTTATCACCCGCGTTATCGGCGAACAGCAGATGAAAGAGCTGGGGATGCACTCTTATCTGGCGGTCGGTAACGGCTCCCAGAACGAATCCCTGATGTCAGTCATTGAGTACAAGGGCAATCCGTCTGAAGATGCGCGTCCGATCGTGCTCGTCGGTAAAGGGCTGACCTTCGACTCAGGCGGTATCTCCATCAAGCCTTCAGAAGGCATGGATGAGATGAAGTACGACATGTGCGGCGCGGCGGCGGTTTACGGCGTTATG
Organism: Enterobacter sp. BWH52; assembly: GCF_001037565.1. Lineage (NCBI taxonomy): Bacteria > Pseudomonadati > Pseudomonadota > Gammaproteobacteria > Enterobacterales > Enterobacteriaceae > Enterobacter > Enterobacter sp. BWH52. Next base: position 4,089,885 of record NZ_KQ089854.1, read on the forward strand.
CGCATGGTCGCGGAACTTCAGTTGCCCATCAACGTGATCGGCGTGCTGGCGGGCTGCGAAAACATGCCTGGCGGCCGCGCTTATCGTCCTGGTGATGTGCTGACCACCATGTCCGGCCAGACCGTTGAGGTGCTGAACACCGACGCCGAAGGTCGTCTGGTACTGTGCGACGTGCTGACCTACGTTGAGCGTTTCGAACCTGAAGCGGTGATTGACGTGGCTACACTGACCGGCGCCTGCGTGATTGCGCTGGGGCATCACATCACCGGCCTGATGTCGAACCACAACCCGCTGGCGCATGAACTGATCGGCGCGTCCGAACAGGCCGGCGACCGCGCGTGGCGTCTGCCGCTGGGGGACGAGTTCCAGGAACAACTGGAGTCTAACTTCGCAGACATGGCAAACATCGGCGGTCGTCCTGGCGGGGCGATTACCGCGGGCTGCTTCCTGGCGCGCTTTACCCGCAAGTACAACTGGGCGCACCTGGACATCGCGGGGACCGCATGGCGCTCCGGTAAAGCCAAAGGCGCGACCGGACGTCCGGTGGCGCTGCTGTCGCAGTTCCTGCTCAATCGTGCGGGTTTTAACGGCGACGAGTAATGATAAACGCCGGGTGGCGCTACGCTTACCCGGCTTTGCATTTAAATCCACGACAAGAAACCCCATATATGAAGAATGCAACGTTCTACCTTCTGGACAATGACACCCATCAGGATGGCCTCAGCGCCGTTGAACAACTGGTGTGTGAAATTGCCGCAGAACGTTGGCGCGCAGGTAAACGCGTCCTGATTGCCTGTGAAGATGAGCAGCAAGCGATTCGCCTGGATGAAGCGCTATGGGCGCGCCCGCCGGAGAGTTTTGTTCCGCATAACCTGTCGGGCGAAGGTCCACGCGGCGGGGCACCGGTGGAGATTGCCTGGCCGCAAAAACGCAACAGCAGCGCGCGCGACATTCTCATTAGCCTGCGGACAGACTTTGCAGATTTTGCCACCGCTTTCACAGAAGTGGTAGACTTTGTCCCTTACGAAGAATCTTTGAAACAACTGGCGCGCGAACGCTACAAAGCGTACCGCCTGGCCGGTTTTAACCTGAATACGGCAACCTGGAAATAATGGAAAAGACATATAACCCACGCGATATCGAACAGCCGCTTTACGAGCACTGGGAACAGCAGGGCTATTTCAAGCCTAACGGCGACGAAAGCAAAGAGTCCTTCTGCATCATGATCCCGCCGCCGAACGTCACCGGCAGTTTGCATATGGGGCATGCTTTCCAGCAGACCATCATGGATACCATGATCCGCTACCAGCGCATGCAGGGTAAAAACACCCTGTGGCAGGCGGGGACTGACCACGCGGGTATCGCGACCCAGATGGTGGTTGAGCGTAAAATTGCCGCTGAAGAGGGTAAAACCCGCCACGACTACGGTCGCGACGCGTTCATCGACAAAATCTGGCAGTGGAAGGCAGAATCCGGCGGCACCATTACCCGTCAGATGCGCCGCCTCGGCAACTCCGTGGACTGGGAGCGCGAGCGCTTCACCATGGACGAAGGCCTGTCCAACGCCGTGAAAGAAGTCTTCGTCCGTCTGTACAAAGAAGACCTGATTTACCGCGGCAAACGCCTGGTCAACTGGGACCCGAAACTGCGTACCGCCATCTCTGACCTGGAAGTGGAAAACCGCGAGTCTAAAGGCTCCATGTGGCACATCCGCTATCCGCTGGCAGACGGTGCGAAAACCGCCGACGGTAAAGATTACCTGGTGGTGGCGACCACCCGTCCGGAAACCCTGCTGGGCGATACCGGCGTGGCCGTTAACCCGGAAGATCCGCGTTATAAAGATTTGATCGGCAAATTCGTGGTGCTGCCGCTGGTGAACCGCCGTATTCCGATTGTGGGCGACGAACACGCCGACATGGAAAAAGGCACCGGCTGCGTGAAAATCACCCCAGCGCATGACTTCAACGACTATGAAGTCGGTCGTCGTCATCAACTTCCGATGATCAACATTCTGACCTTCGACGGCGATATCCGCGAAAGCGCAGAAGTGTATGACACCAAAGGCAACGAGTCCGACGTTTATTCCAGCGACATCCCGGCTGAGTTCCAGAAGCTGGAGCGCTTTGCCGCGCGTAAAGCCATCGTAGCCGCCGTTGACGCGCTCGGCCTGCTGGAAGAGATTAAGCCTCACGATCTGACCGTGCCGTACGGCGACCGTGGCGGCGTAGTTATCGAGCCAATGCTGACCGACCAGTGGTACGTGCGTGCCGACGTGCTGGCGAAACCGGCTGTGGAAGCGGTTGAGAACGGCAGCATTCAGTTCGTGCCGAAGCAGTACGAAAACATGTACTTCTCCTGGATGCGCGATATTCAGGACTGGTGTATTTCCCGTCAGCTGTGGTGGGGTCACCGTATCCCGGCGTGGTACGACAACGAAGGCAATGTCTACGTTGGCCGCACCGAAGAGGAAGTGCGTCAGGAAAACAACCTGGGCGCTGACGTTGCCCTGCGCCAGGATGAAGACGTGCTGGATACCTGGTTCTCCTCCGCGCTGTGGACCTTCTCTACCCTCGGCTGGCCGGAAAACACCGACGCGCTGCGTCAGTTCCACCCAACCAGCGTGATGGTCTCCGGCTTCGACATCATCTTCTTCTGGATCGCCCGCATGATCATGATGACCATGCACTTCATCAAAGACGAAGACGGCAAGCCGCAGGTTCCGTTCCATACCGTTTACATGACCGGCCTGATCCGCGACGACGAAGGCCAGAAGATGTCCAAATCCAAGGGTAACGTTATCGACCCGCTGGATATGGTAGACGGTATCTCTCTGGAAGAGCTGCTGGAAAAACGTACCGGCAATATGATGCAGCCGCAGCTGGCGGAGAAAATCCGCAAGCGTACCGAGAAGCAGTTCCCGAACGGGATCGAATCTCACGGTACCGACGCCCTGCGCTTCACCCTGGCGGCGCTGGCCTCCACCGGCCGTGACATCAACTGGGATATGAAGCGTCTGGAAGGTTACCGTAACTTCTGTAACAAGCTGTGGAACGCCAGCCGCTTCGTGCTGATGAACACCGAAGATCAGGATTGCGGCTTTAACGGCGGCGAAATGACCCTGTCTCTGGCAGACCGCTGGATCCTGGCGGAATTTAACCAGACGGTTAAAGCATTCCGCGACGCGCTGGACAGCTACCGCTTCGACATCGCGGCAGGCATTCTGTACGAATTCACCTGGAACCAGTTCTGCGACTGGTACCTGGAGCTGGCGAAGCCGGTCATGAACGGCGGTTCTGAAGCGGAACTGCGCGGCACGCGTAATACGCTGATTACCGTTCTGGAAGGTCTGCTGCGCCTTGCGCACCCGATCATTCCATTCATCACCGAAACCATCTGGCAGCGCGTGAAGGTGATTGCCGGTATTAATGCCGATACCATCATGCTCCAGCCGTTCCCGGCATTCGACGCCGCGAAAGTGGATGAAGCCGCGTCTGCGGATACCGAGTGGCTGAAACAGGCGATCGTTGCGGTACGTAACATCCGCGCGGAAATGAATATCGCTCCGGGTAAACCACTGGAACTGCTGCTGCGCGGTTGCAGCGAAGCTGCCGTTCGTCGCGTCACCGAGAACAACACCTTCCTGAAAACCATGGCGCGTCTGGAAAGCATTACCGTGCTGCCTGCCGATGACAAAGGTCCGGTTTCCGTGACCAAAATCATCGACGGCGCGGAGCTGCTGATCCCGATGGCGGGTCTGATCGACAAAGACGCGGAGCTGGCGCGTCTGGCGAAAGAAGTGGCGAAAGTCGACGTGGAAATTGGCAAAATCGAAAGCAAACTGGCGAACGAGGGCTTTGTGGCCCGCGCGCCGGAAGCGGTCATCGCCAAAGAGCGTGAGCGTCTGGTTGCCTTCGCCGATGCGAAGACCAAACTGATCGAGCAGCAGGCGGTTATCGCAGCCCTGTAATGCTTTTACCCCTTACGCTTCAGGGCGTAAGGGGTATCCTTCCTGAAAACTCCTCGCTTGCACTCCCCTTTCTGCGGTGCTATTAACAGCAGTTGTGTGTCAATTTTTGTCATGAGTAATGCTATGAGCGTGATTACCCCCGTCGCGACGACAATGCGTCGGATCACTGAGCAGGACAACCCGGCTATCGCCGCCGTTATCCGCACGGTTTCTGCCGAATATGGCCTGACCGCCGACAAAGGCTACACCGTGGCCGACCCCAATCTGGACGAACTTTTTCAGCTGTACAGCCAGCCGGGTCATGCCTACTGGGTCATTGAACAGGACGGCCAGGTCGTGGGCGGCGGCGGCATTGCCCCACTGCTTTGCAGCGAGCCGGATATCTGTGAACTTCAGAAAATGTATTTCCTGCCAACGATACGCGGACAAGGCCTGGCGAAAAAGCTGGCGCTGGTCGCCCTGGAACATGCACGATCACAGGGCTTTAAACGTTGCTACCTCGAAACCACCGCTTTCCTTAAAGAGGCCATTGGCCTGTATGAGCATCTGGGCTTTGAGCATATCGATGCGCCACTGGGCTGCACGGGCCACGTGGACTGCGAAGTCAGGATGCTGAAAAGTCTGTAAGTTTCGTTCCTGCCGTCTTCTGTTAAGCGTCTGTAAACTGAATGCTCTACACTCACAGTTCACACCAAAACAGGGGAAACGCGATGTCGAAGATAAAAAGCTACGCCGCACCGCAGGCGGGTGCAGAACTTGAGCTGTACGAGTACGATGCGGGCGAACTAAAAGCGGAAGACGTCGAAGTACAGGTTGATTACTGCGGGATCTGCCACTCGGATCTCTCGATGATCGACAATGAATGGGGCTTTTCCAGCTATCCGCTGGTTGCCGGGCACGAAGTCATTGGCCGCGTCGTGGCGCTCGGCAGCGCCGCGCAGGACAAAGGGCTGAAAGTGGGCCAGCGCGTGGGTATCGGCTGGACGGCACGCAGCTGCGGTCACTGCGATGCCTGTATCAGCGGCAACCAGATCAACTGCCTTGAGGGCGCAACGCCGACCATCCTTAACAAGGGCGGTTTCGCCGATAAGCTGCGCGCCGACTGGCAATGGGTTATCCCGCTGCCGGACAGCATTGATATTGAATCCGCAGGTCCGCTGCTGTGTGGCGGTATCACCGTATTTAAACCGCTGCTGATGCATCACATCACCGCCACCAGCCGCGTCGGCGTGATCGGTATTGGCGGTCTGGGGCATATTGCCATCAAACTGCTGCATGCGATGGGCTGTGAAGTGACGGCGTTCAGCTCTAACCCGGCGAAAGAGCAGGAAGTGCTGGCGATGGGTGCGGATAAAGTGGTGAACAGCCGCGATCCTCAGGCACTCACCGCCCTGGCAGGCCAGTTTGACCTGATCATCAACACGGTAAACGTCGATCTCGACTGGCAGCCGTACTTTGAAGCGCTGGCCTACGGCGGTAACTTCCACACCGTGGGTGCGGTGATGAAGCCGCTGCCGGTTCCGGCGTTTACCCTGATCGGCGGGGATCGCAGCGTGTCAGGCTCCGCGACCGGTACACCGTACGAGCTGCGCAAGCTGATGAAGTTTGCCGGACGCACAAAAGTGGCACCCACCACCGAGCTGTACCCGATGTCAAAAATCAACGAAGCGATCCAGCACGTGCGCGACGGCAAAGCCCGCTACCGCGTGGTGTTGAAAGCGGATTTTTGATGTGACATTGCCGGGGAATGTGCGGCCTGATGCCCTCACCCCAACCCTCTCCCTCAAGGGAGAGGGGGCCGTCTGTGCAGGCATTATTTTGTGGGGATCCCTCAGCTCACAGGGAGAGGGCGCAAACACTAAAAACGGTAACGGTTGTTACCGTTTTGCATCTACCATGGTCTTAAAAACTTCCGCCACCGCGACTGCCCCCGGATCCATCACCCCGTCCAGATTCTCTTTATTCACATACGACGAGCGTCCCGCGCCGGCTTTCGCCATTTTTGCCGTTGCTTCGGCGCCCTGCTGCGCGGCCTGCGCTGCCGCCTGAATATTGCCTTTCTGTAACGCCTCCAGCGCCGGTTGCAGCGCATCGATCAGCGTACGATCGCCGAGATCCGCGCCGCCATACTGCTTCATCTGCGCAAGTCCGCTCAGCAAGGCTTCAGGTAGCGGCTGTCCATCGTGAAGCTTTTGTCCTGCCGCCGTGAAGAAGATCGACATCAACACCCCACTCGATCCGCCCATCACCGTTGCCAGCCGCTCGCCTACCAGCAGGAGTAATGTCGGCACGTCGTTAAGGGGCAGGTTGTTCTCCTCAAGTCGCTGCGCAATATCCCGCGCCCCTTGCGCAAAAGTGGAGCCCGTGTCGCCATCGCCTACTTTGGCATCCAGCGCGTTAAGGCGGTTTTCCAGCTGAATCAATGTTTTCGTTACCGAGGCGACGGCCTCGCTCACCTCCGTATTGTCCGACGGGGCATATTCCACGCGATCATGAAGGGCGCTATGTGGGACGGTACGCAGGGGCGCGAACGCCACGGGCTTCTGCCAGCCCAGCGTCTCGACCTCGGCGTGAATCGCCTTCTCGAAGAAATCGTTGAGCTTTAGCAGCGTTAACGAAAAGCCTTTCATATCCAGCGCACTTACCAGCGGCGCCGGGCCAATCAGATACGCAATGTTCTCTTTCAGCGCCGAGTGCGCCAGCTCTTTGGTCAGCAGCGCCATCTCCAACGCCGATACGCCACCAAGATTGTTAATCAGCACCGCAAAACGCCCCTCCCCCGCCTGCGCGCGTAACGGCGTCACCAGCGTGTCGATAATGGCTTTGCTGTTTTGCGTATCCACCACGGAAGCTCCCGGCTCGCCGTGAATGCCCAGGCCCAGCTCGACATGGCCTTGCTTAATCCGCCCCTCTTCATCGTCGCTGCCCGGCAGGTTGCACGTTTGCATCGCCACGCCCAGGCTCCAGAGGTTATCGCAGGCCTGTTGCGCAATATCCCGCACGTCGTTTAGCGATTTCCCCTGCTCTGCCGCATATCCCGCAATTTTATGCACCAGCGCCGTTCCCGCGATACCACGCGGCTGCTTGTTATCCGGCAGGGCGATATCATCCGCCACGATAACCATCTCGACCTTCAGGCCGTAGCGTTTGGCTTTTTCCGCCGCCAGGCCAAAGTTAAGCCGGTCGCCGGTGTAGTTTTTCACAATCAGCAGGCAGCCACGGTCGCCCGTCACCGCCACAATGGCATTGAGGACCGCATCCACGCTTGGGGAGGCGAACAGATCGCCACACACCGCTGCGGTAAGCATGCCTTTGCCGACGAACCCGGCATGTGCCGGTTCATGGCCGGAGCCGCCACCGGAGATCACCGCCACGCGGCTTTTATCCCAGTCGTCGCGAGCCACCACGCGGATGGCCGGATCGATATCCAGTTTGACGAGATTACCGTGCGGCGCGGAGAGAAGTATGCCTTCAATGGCATCGTTGACAAGCTGTTTGCGGTCGTTAAAAAAGAATCTGGACATAGTTTCCCAAAATTTTGTTTACCGTATGCAAAAGCATAGTCCGCACTGGATAATGCGCCGCAAAGTGAGGAATTTACGCAGACATTTTGCCGTCAGGTTGCCTATACTCCACCCAGGACTACGAGAGGACGTGCATCATGAGTACACCATTGTTAATCGCCAGGACGCTGGAAAAAGAGCTGTTTTTACTGCCCGCGATGGCGAACCGTCATGGCCTGATCACCGGCGCGACCGGGACGGGAAAAACCGTTACCCTGCAAAAGCTGGCTGAGTCGTTTTCAGAGACTGGCGTGCCGGTTTTTATGGCTGACGTGAAGGGCGATTTAACTGGGGTGGCTCAGGAAGGTGCAGCGTCAGAAAAACTGCTTGAGCGCCTGAAAAATATCGGTATCACGGACTGGACGCCGCACGGTAATCCGGTGGTGGTCTGGGATATCTTCGGCGAAAAAGGGCATCCGGTGCGTGCCACCGTCTCCGACCTCGGCCCGCTGCTGCTGGCTCGTCTGCTTAACCTCAACGACGTGCAGTCCGGGGTACTGAACATTATCTTCCGTATCGCCGACGATCAGGGGCTACTGCTGCTCGACTTCAAAGATCTGCGCGCCATCACCCAGTACATTGGCGATAACGCCAAATCCTTCCAAAACCAGTACGGCAATATTAGCAGCGCCTCAGTGGGCGCCATTCAGCGCGGGCTCCTGACGCTGGAGCAACAGGGCGCCGAACACTTCTTCGGCGAGCCAATGCTGGATATCAAAGACTGGATGCGTACCGACAGCAGCGGCAAAGGCATCATCAACATTCTGAGCGCAGAGAAGCTCTACCAGATGCCGAAGCTTTACGCCGCCAGCCTGCTGTGGATGCTCTCTGAACTGTACGAACAACTGCCGGAAGCAGGCGATCTGGAAAAACCCAAACTGGTGTTCTTCTTTGACGAAGCGCACCTGTTGTTTAACGACGCGCCGCAGGTGCTGCTGGATAAAATTGAACAGGTTATCCGCCTGATCCGCTCCAAAGGCGTCGGGGTCTGGTTTGTGTCGCAAAACCCGTCGGATATTCCGGACAACGTACTGGGGCAGTTAGGTAACCGCGTGCAGCACGCCCTGCGCGCCTTTACGCCGAAAGATCAGAAAGCGGTGAAAGCCGCGGCGCAAACCATGCGTGTCAATCCGGCCTTTGATACCGAAACCGCCATTCAGGCGCTGGGCACCGGTGAAGCGCTGATTTCGTTCCTCGATGCAAAAGGCAGCCCGACAGTTGTCGAGCGCGCGATGGTGATTGCGCCCTGCTCGCGCATGGGTCCGGTAACGGACGATGAACGCAACGGCCTGATTAACCACTCCCCGGTGTACGGAAAGTATGAAGACGAGGTGGATCGCGAATCGGCGTTCGAGATGCTGCAAAAAGGGGTGCAGGCGACTGCCGAATCGCAGGATGCGCCTGCCGCAAAAGGGCAATCTGTTGCCGTGGACGACGGCATTCTCGGCGGGCTGAAAGATATTCTGTTCGGCAGCACCGGGCCACGCGGTGGCAAACGCGATGGCGTGGTTCAGACCATGGCAAAAAGCGCGACGCGTCAGATTACCAACCAGATAGTACGCGGCATGCTGGGAAGTCTGCTAGGCGGCCGTCGCCGGTAGCGGGGGAACCCACGGGCGGCCAAGCGCCGACCCCTGTACGCCGTTCTCCTGTAGATAGCGGTTGATTTCCAGCATCCCCGTCCAGCGGTTCTCACACCATAGCGGTGCCAGAAGCGTTGGACGGCGGGCGCTTGCCGAGATGCGGTGGTAAACAATCTCCGGCGGCGTATGGCGAATCATTTCCCCCGCAGTCACCGTATAGTCGTCGAGTTCGATACCACATAACCGCCCCGCTTCCCAGGCTTTCGCCATTATGCTGCCCTTCACGATATGCAGCGGATGCAGCTTAATGCCATCCACGCCGGTCTCAACGACTTTTTCCAGCGTTTCCAGCCCGTGCTGCTGCCCTTCTCCCGGCAAGCCGACAATCAGATGCGAGCAGACTTTTAATCCACGCTCGCGGGCGAGACGCGTGGTGCGCTGATAGCAGGCGAAATCATGCCCGCGATTGATACGGTGCAGGGTTTTGTCATGCGCGGTCTGCAAGCCCAGCTCCAGCCAGATCTCGTAGCCCTTCTCTTTGTACTCGCTAAGTAAATCCAGCACGGCGTCCGGCACGCAGTCCGGACGCGTCCCCACGCACAGCCCGACAATGTTCGCTTGAGCAACCGCCTGCTGATACATCGAGCGCAGCACCTGCACCTCCGCCCACGTGCTGGTATAGGCCTGGAAATAGGCCAGATACTGCTTCGCGCGGTTCACCAGACTCGCCTGATGGGCGAGCTGTTCAGCGATAGATTTATGCTGCTGGGCCTCGTCAGCAAACGAGGCCACGTTACAGAAGGTGCAGCCACCACGCCCGATGGTGCCATCGCGGTTCGGGCAGCTAAAGCCGCCGTGCAGCGTCAGTTTGTGAACCTTTTGTCCGTAGCGCTGCAAAAGATCCCCACCAAACATATTGACTAATTTCTGTAACTGCATAATCTGATAGACCGTCCCGAAGAAAGGGGACAAGCCTGCCATTTTTAGCCTCTGTCGGCGATGACCTGGATCAATCGCCCTGGACGGCCTTTATCTATATGAATAAATACTCAGGATTACTGCAATTTCATTCACGCCGCATGTGATTACTTTTCCTTATGTTCTGATTGTTTTTTTCATTTATAGCGCCATCACTGAAAAACAGTGTGTTTATGCGGGATTGCGGCCAATGCCAGATTATTGTTCTGCTATAAAACCGCTATTCAGCACGCTACATGGATAATACCGCTTTCATATAGTGAGTCAGATCACACTCCGCTGCGCTCTTTCAGGGCAATCAATCAATGTAAAATTAGTTAAATAACCTTAAAATACAGGTAGATAAACTCTCTTTAGCACATTTTTGTATAAATAAGATTGCCATTTGACCTGTGTACCAATTCCCGATAAGTTGGAAATCCGCTGGAAGCTTTCTGGATGAGCGGCCTGCTCATCATATTTATGCAGTAATTGAGATTCCCTCTGAAGCAAGTCCTCAAACTTGTTTACCTGCGCGAAAGGATGAAAAAGAGGGCGAATGCGAGGTCCGCGTATGAAACGCAAACCCCGTCGCCATGCTCTTTCTGTGCCTGTGCGCCACGGTAAAGTTCAGTGGGAAGCCCGACGAGCCTGGGGAGGTTCACTGATATGTTGTACGATAAATCCCTTGAGAAGGATAACTGTGGTTTCGGCCTGATCGCCCACATAGAAGGCGAACCTAGCCACAAGGTAGTGCGTACTGCTATTCACGCACTGGCCCGTATGCAGCACCGTGGCGCCATCCTTGCCGATGGTAAAACCGGCGACGGTTGCGGCCTGCTGCTGCAAAAACCGGATCGTTTCTTCCGCATCGTGGCGGAAGAGCGCGGCTGGCGTTTAGCCAAAAACTACGCTGTCGGTATGCTGTTCCTGAATCAGGATCCAGAAAAAGGTGCCGCGTCACGCCGCATCGTTGAAGAAGAACTTCAGCGTGAAACCCTGTCGATTGTCGGCTGGCGCGATGTGCCAACCAACGAAGGGGTGCTCGGTGAAATCGCCCTCTCCTCGCTGCCTCGTATTGAACAGATTTTCGTCAACGCGCCTGCGGGCTGGCGTCCGCGTGATATGGAACGCCGTCTGTTTATCGCACGCCGCCGCATTGAAAAACGTCTTCAGGACGATAAAGAGTTCTACGTCTGTAGCCTCTCTAACCTGGTGAACATCTATAAAGGTCTGTGTATGCCGGCTGACCTGCCGCGCTTCTACCTGGACCTGGCGGACCTGCGTCTGGAATCGGCCATTTGCCTGTTCCACCAGCGCTTCTCCACCAACACCGTTCCACGCTGGCCGCTGGCTCAGCCGTTCCGCTACCTGGCGCACAACGGTGAGATCAACACCATTACCGGCAACCGCCAGTGGGCCCGCGCCCGTACCTATAAGTTCCAGACCCCGCTGATCCCGGACCTGCACGATGCCGCACCGTTCGTCAACGAAACCGGCTCGGACTCCAGCTCCATGGATAACATGCTGGAGCTGCTGCTGGCGGGCGGGATGGATATCGTGCGCGCCATGCGTCTGCTCGTGCCACCGGCCTGGCAGAACAACCCGGATATGGACCCTGAGCTGCGCGCGTTCTTCGACTTTAACTCCATGCACATGGAGCCGTGGGACGGCCCGGCGGGCATCGTGATGTCCGACGGTCGTTTTGCCGCCTGTAACCTGGACCGTAACGGTCTGCGTCCGGCGCGCTACGTTATCACCAAAGACAAGCTCATCACCTGCGCCTCTGAAGTCGGCATCTGGGATTACCAGCCTGACGAAGTGGTCGAAAAAGGCCGCGTCGGTCCGGGCGAGCTGATGGTGATCGACACCCGCGGTGGGCGTATTCTGCATTCCGCCGAAACCGACAACGATCTGAAGAGCCGCCATCCGTACAAAGAGTGGATGGAGAAAAACGTGCGTCGTCTGGTGCCGTTTGAAGATCTGTCGGACGAAGAAGTGGGCAGCCGCGAGCTGGACGATGACACCCTCGCGAGCTTCCAGAAGCAGTTTAACTACAGCGCGGAAGAACTGGACTCGGTTATTCGCGTTCTCGGCGAAAACGGCCAGGAAGCGGTCGGCTCAATGGGTGACGATACCCCGTTTGCCGTGCTTTCCAGCCAGCCACGCATTATTTACGACTATTTCCGTCAGCAGTTTGCGCAGGTCACTAACCCGCCAATAGACCCGCTGCGCGAAGCCCACGTCATGTCGCTGGCCACCAGCATCGGCCGTGAGATGAACGTATTCTGTGAAGCCGAAGGCCAGGCGCACCGTCTGACCTTTAAATCACCGATCCTGTTGTACTCCGATTTCAAACAGCTCACCACCATGACCGAGGAGCACTATCGCGCCGACACGCTCGATATCACCTTCGACGTGACCGAAAAGAGCCTCGAAGAGACGGTGAACGCGCTGTGCGACAAAGCCGAGCAGATGGTACGTAACGGCACCGTTCTGCTGGTGCTGTCTGACCGCAACATCGCGAAAAACCGTCTGCCGGTGCCTGCCCCCATGGCGGTGGGGGCTATCCAGACGCGTCTGGTGGACAAGAGCCTGCGCTGCGATGCCAACATCATCGTTGAAACCGCGAGCGCGCGCGACCCGCACCACTTTGCGGTGCTGTTAGGCTTTGGCGCCACGGCGATTTATCCGTACCTGGCCTACGAAACGCTGGCACGCCTGGTAGATACCCGCGCGATCGACAAAGACTACCGTGCTGTGATGCTGAACTACCGTAACGGCATCAACAAAGGTCTGTACAAGATCATGTCCAAAATGGGCATCTCGACCATCGCCTCTTACCGCTGCTCGAAGCTGTTTGAAGCGGTCGGCCTGCATAACGAGGTCGCCAACCTCTGCTTCCAGGGCGTGGTCAGCCGTATCGGTGGCGCTGGTTTTGCTGACTTCCAGCAGGATCTGGTTAACCTGTCGAAACGCGCCTGGCTGGCACGTAAGCCGCTGGAACAGGGCGGCCTGCTGAAATATGTCCACGGGGGTGAGTATCACGCTTATAACCCGGACGTAGTGCGCACGCTGCAACAGGCGGTGCAGAGCGGCGAGTACAGCGATTATCAGCAGTATGCTGAGCTGGTGAACAACCGTCCCGCGGCGACGCTGCGCGATCTCATTGCCCTCAATCCGGGTGAGGAAGCGGTCAGCATTGCCGAGGTTGAACCCGCGTCTGAGCTGTTCAAACGCTTCGATACCGCGGCGATGTCCATCGGCGCGCTGAGCCCGGAAGCCCACGAAGCGCTGGCGGAAGCCATGAACAGCATCGGCGGCAACTCCAACTCCGGCGAAGGCGGTGAAGATCCGGCCCGCTACGGCACCAACAAAGTGTCCCGTATCAAGCAGGTGGCGTCCGGTCGCTTTGGCGTAACGCCTGCGTACCTGGTTAACGCCGACGTGATCCAGATTAAGGTCGCTCAGGGGGCAAAACCGGGTGAAGGCGGTCAACTGCCGGGTGATAAAGTCACCCCGTACATCGCTAAGCTTCGCTACTCGGTGCCAGGCGTGACGCTGATCTCCCCGCCGCCGCACCACGATATTTACTCTATCGAGGATCTGGCGCAGCTGATTTTCGACCTGAAACAGGTCAACCCGAAAGCGATGATCTCCGTGAAGCTGGTTTCCGAACCGGGCGTTGGCACCATTGCCACCGGCGTGGCGAAAGCCTATGCGGATCTGATCACCATCGCCGGTTACGACGGCGGCACCGGCGCAAGCCCGCTCTCCTCCGTGAAATATGCGGGCTGTCCGTGGGAGCTCGGCCTGGTGGAAACCCAGCAGGCGCTGGTCGCTAACGGCCTGCGTCACAAGATCCGTTTGCAGGTGGACGGTGGGCTGAAAACCGGCCTCGACATCATCAAAGCGGCGATTCTGGGAGCGGAAAGCTTCGGCTTTGGTACCGGCCCAATGGTTGCGCTCGGCTGTAAATACCTGCGTATTTGCCACCTGAACAACTGTGCAACGGGCGTTGCTACCCAGGACGAAAAGCTGCGTAAGAACCACTATCACGGCCTGCCGTTCAAAGTGACTAACTACTTTGACTTCATCGCCCGTGAAACCCGCGAGCTGATGGCGCAGCTGGGCGTGAAGCGTCTGGTGGATCTGATTGGCCGTACCGACCTGCTGAAAGAGCTTGAGGGCTTCACGGCCAAGCAGCAGAAGCTGGAGCTGTCCAAGCTGCTGGAAACCGCTCAGCCGCATCCTGGCAAAGCGGTTTACTGTACCGAGAACAACCCGCCGTTCGATAACGGCGTGCTGAACGCACAGCTGCTGCAACAGGCGAAGCCGTATGTGGATGAGAAGCAGAGCAAAACGTTCTGGTTTGATATCCGCAACACCGACCGTTCCGTGGGTGCGTCTCTCTCCGGTTACATCGCGCAAACGCACGGTGATCAGGGTCTGGCGTCGGATCCGATTACCGCGCATTTCAGCGGTACCGCGGGTCAGAGCTTCGGCGTGTGGAACGCGGGTGGCGTTGAGTTATACCTGACCGGTGATGCCAACGACTACGTCGGAAAAGGCATGGCGGGCGGTCTGCTGGCGGTGCGTCCTCCGGTTGGTTCAGCCTTCCGCAGCCATGAAGCAAGCATCATTGGCAATACCTGTCTGTACGGTGCAACCGGCGGTCGTCTGTTTGCCGCGGGCCGTGCGGGCGAGCGTTTTGCGGTGCGTAACTCCGGCGCCATCACCGTGGTGGAAGGCATCGGCGATAACGGCTGTGAATACATGACGGGCGGAATTGTGTGCGTCCTGGGTAAAACCGGCGTGAACTTTGGCGCGGGCATGACGGGCGGTTTTGCCTACGTCCTGGATGAAGACGGTGAGTTCCGCAAACGCGTGAACCCTGAGCTGGTGGAAGTGCTGGACGTTGATACTCTGGCCATCCACGAAGAACACCTGCGCGGCTTAATTACCGAACACGTGCAGCATACCGGTTCTTCGCGCGGCGAAGAGATCCTGGCCAACTGGCCGGCGTTCTCTGCGAAATTCGCGCTGGTTAAGCCGAAGTCCAGCGATGTTAAAGCCCTGTTGGGTCACCGTAGTCGTAGCGCAGCAGAGCTGCGCGTGCAGGCGCAGTAAGGAATTCAGATGAGCCAGAACGTTTACCAGTTTATCGACCTTCAGCGTGTTGATCCGCCAAAGAAACCGCTGAAGATCCGTAAAATTGAATTTGTTGAAATCTATGAGCCGTTTTCAGAAGGCCAGGCCAAAGCACAGGCAGACCGCTGCCTGTCCTGCGGTAACCCTTACTGCGAATGGAAGTGTCCGGTCCATAACTACATCCCGAACTGGCTGAAGCTGGCCAACGAAGGGCGTATTTTTGAAGCCGCCGAGCTGTCTCATCAGACCAACACCCTGCCGGAAGTGTGCGGCCGCGTGTGCCCTCAGGATCGTCTGTGTGAAGGATCCTGTACGCTGAACGACGAGTTTGGCGCGGTGACCATCGGCAACATCGAACGCTATATCAACGATAAAGCGTTCGAGATGGGCTGGCGTCCGGATATGACCGGTGTGCGTCAAACCGACAAGCGCGTGGCGATTATCGGCGCGGGCCCGGCAGGCCTGGCCTGTGCGGACGTGCTGACCCGTAACGGCGTGAAGGCGGTGGTCTTCGATCGCCACCCAGAGATTGGCGGCCTGCTGACCTTCGGTATCCCGGCCTTCAAGCTGGAGAAAGAGGTCATGACCCGCCGCCGCGAAATCTTCACCGGCATGGGCATTGAGTTCAAACTCAACACCGAAGTGGGCCGCGACGTACAGCTCGACGACCTGCTGAAAGATTACGACGCCGTGTTCCTGGGCGTGGGAACCTATCAGTCCATGCGCGGTGGTCTGGAGAACGAAGATGCGCCAGGCGTGTACGACGCGCTGCCGTTCCTGATTGCGAATACCAAACAGCTAATGGGCTACGGCGAGACCGCCGATGAGCCGTTCGTCAGTATGGAAGGCAAACGCGTGGTGGTGCTGGGCGGCGGTGATACCGCGATGGACTGCGTGCGTACCTCCATTCGTCAGAATGCGGCGCATGTCATCTGTGCCTACCGTCGTGACGAAGAGAACATGCCGGGTTCTAAACGCGAAGTGAAAAACGCGCGTGAAGAGGGCGTCGAGTTCCAGTTCAACATTCAGCCTCTGGGTATTGAAGTGAATGCCAACGGTAAAGTGAGCGGCGTGAAGATGGCGCGCACGGAGATGGGTGCGCCAGATGCGAAAGGCCGTCGTCGCGCGGAGATCGTGGCCGGTTCTGAACACGTGATCCCGGCTGACGCCGTGGTGATGGCGTTTGGTTTCCGTCCTCACAGCATGGAGTGGCTGGCGAAGCACAGCGTAGAGCTGGACTCTCAGGGCCGCATCATTGCGCCAGAAGGCAGCGACAACGCGTTCCAGACCAGCAACCCGAAAATCTTCGCCGGTGGCGACATCGTTCGTGGCTCTGACCTGGTGGTCACGGCGATTGCCGAAGGCCGTAAAGCGGCTGATGGGATCATGAACTTCCTCGAAGTGTAAGAGACAAGCCGGATGGACATCCCATCCGGCTTTTTTATGCGGTTAACAGGCTGGCCCGGACTTTTACCACGGCTTTTTTAATTTCCCCCTCCGATTCAACAAGACATCCCGGCTTATGCGGCTCACTCGGCATAAAGACCACGAACATACCAGGCTTTAATACAATGGATTGTTCATCATTGATGTGGCGACAAAGCTGATAATCTTCTGCGCTATGCATTTCTTCACACGCCCGCGCGGACCCCATAACCCCAAAAAAGATGCGTTCTTCTCCAGCGAGCAGAAGCTGAATATCAATATACTGTGCGTGCAGTTCCGCCTTTTTCTGCTTCGGCTCTTGCGTGGCAAACTGCATCACGTTCATAAAGATATCCGTGCCCTGGAGTTCATAATGACCAGGGCGTTTCTCTTCTGGCCGTGCCGCCACGGCCAGCGTGAGGGCATTGATCAGAACCCCGGTCAGGCCAGATGTCGCCAGCGACTGCAACTCTCCCAGCATCATAACGCGTCTCCATGTGCTAACAACGCCGCACCTAACAGCCCGGCATCGTGGCGATAGTGTGCAGGCCGAAGTGCGGCCTGATAGACGGCGGGCTCCCGCGACAGATACGCCTCCACGAGCCCCAGATACCCCTCTGCCAGCCCCACGCTGCCTCCAATAACTACAATCTGGCAATCAGTCACGGCTTTGACATCGGCAATAAGACGCGCCAGCGTCTGCGCTGAACGCGCAATCAGCGCCTGTGCCTGTGGATTACCTTGCGCTGCAAGGCTGAATATCGCTTTCGAATCCAGCCCGGACAATACGCCTTCTGCCTGAGCAGCGATGCCGCGCCCCGAGGCGATAGCCTCAACGCACCCTCTTCGCCCGCAGCCACAACGCGGACCGGCGGGATCGGCCAGCGTGTGACCCAGATGTCCAGCCAGACCGCCGCTGCCCGTTTGCAGTGTTCGATTGAGGACCACGCCACCACCGACACCGGTTGAGACGGTCAGAAAGACCATATCGTCATCATCCGGCAAGGCGCAGAACTCAGCCCAGGCGGCGGCCTGCGCGTCGTTGATCGCCATCACCGGCAGATCGGTTATTCCCGAGAGAAATTCCACCAGTGGAAATTCCGCCAGCCCGCCCAGATTAGACGGATTAATGGAGGTCAAAATACCGTTGTGAATGATCCCGGTTGATGCCACCGCGACCCGCGTTGCCTGCGCCGTAAAGGGTGCAATCAGCGTTTGTAGCGCAGCCTGCAACGCCTCCGGCGTCTGGCTGGCAGGCGTCTGACACTCGCGACGGGCAGTAATGGTCTGCCCCTCCACGCACGCAGCCGCGAGT
This sequence comes from Enterobacter sp. BWH52, assembly GCF_001037565.1. NCBI lineage: Bacteria > Pseudomonadati > Pseudomonadota > Gammaproteobacteria > Enterobacterales > Enterobacteriaceae > Enterobacter > Enterobacter sp. BWH52. The sequence continues at coordinate 4,107,846 of NZ_KQ089854.1, forward strand.
TTGGTGCCGCCAATATCAATAGCCAGGGTTGTCATTTCACCGCCTCGCGCTGCTGTCTTCTGGTTTAGCAATGACATCAGCTTATCCTTTGTGTTTGATCAGACCGCTTTTACTGGCACCAAAAGGGAGTGCGCCACTCAGCGGTTTACCGTCAATAGCATCATGCGTACGCAGGGCTTCTGGCCTGATCCAGCGCTGAACGCGGGAGGGCATATCCAGACCAATAAGCAAGATCACCACAAACGTCAGGCCAAAGGAGAGCGACCCCAGGGCCGTGCCCAGCGCCATATCCTGCGACAGCAGCGCGCCAATCACCGGGGCAATCGCGCCGCCCAACGCGCCAACGTTGTAGGTAAAACCCAGACCCGCCGCACGCTGGTCGGTATCGAAATAGCCGCCGATGAGTTTGGGTAAGATCCCGGAGATCCCCTGCCCCAGCATCTGCTGGAAAAAGAGTAACAAGCCCAACACCCAGACATTGGCGCCGCCAATCGCAAAGACGGGAACAATCAGGAGCTGTGAGGCCAACAGGCTACAGACATAGGCCTTGCGGGTGCCAAGCCAGTCACCGAGAAAACCACCCACGCAGCAGCCTACCGCCGCGCCGAAGCCGCTAAAGAACAGCACCTTCGCCACCGTTGACGGATCATAGGCCAGGTCGGTTTTCAGATAAGTGGGTAATAGCGCCTGAATCGGCCAGGAGTAGAGAAAGGCGAAGAGCACGACAACCATCAACGTGACGCCCGTCGGCCAGCGTTTGCCGCTGCTTTGCACCATAAAGCTGATAAAGACGATGGCGCACAGCAGGCCGAGAATAACGACCAGCCCCGCGTTGTTGAGTTCGCCTGCAAAACAGAACCACAGCGCCGTACCGGCAAACAGCGTCATCGCCATATTGATGACGCGGTATTTGCCGCGATACAGAATATCAACCATGGTGCGCACCGGGGCTTTGCCTTCGTGCTTCGCTTTCCAGTCCTCAGCTTCCGGAATATTTTTCCGCAGCCACAGGGCAAAGACGATGGGCAGAATGCCGATAAAGAACAGCGCCCGCCAGCCCCAGACGGGCACGACAAGGCTGTAGACCTGGGCCGCAACCACGGCGCCGACGGAGAAACCGGAAATCAGAAAACCACTCGCCTTGTTGCGCAGGTGCTTTGGCCAGCTTTCAATCACATAGGTTGCGCTGGAGCCATATTCCCCCGCCATCCCCATGCCTATCACCATGCGGGCGATAAACAGGGTGACGTAACCCGGCGCAAAACCGCAGGCCAGCGTACCGCAGGAAAAGAGCACGATGCTGGTGATCATCGCCAGCTTGCGGCCATAGCGGTCGCCCATGGCGCCCAGCAGCAGGCCGCCGAACCAGCGCGATATAAAGGCCGCCGAAATCAGGCTCGCCGCTTCCACTGTTGTCAGGGCAAACTCACTTTTTATTTCTGTCAGGACTAAGGCTATCAATACAAAATCGAAGCCATCAAGCAGATATCCCAGCCAGGCGGCGGAGAAGGCGCGCCACTGAGGACGGGTAAGATGGCGGTACCACGGGATGCTTTGGGTAGACTTACTCATTTCACTCTCCCGACGATTTCTCTGTCGTTTTGCCGGATGGCGGCTGCGCCTTATCCGGCCTACGTAGCATGTTTTTGTAGGCCGGATAAGGCGAAGCGCCCCCGGCTATGCGTTAGCGTTTTTCCGCCATTAGCTGCTCCGCCAGCGCTTTCAGCTCAGGCACGAATTTTTCATCCACAGGGGCAAACGGCTTACGGCACAGCGGCACGGATACCACGTCCATATAGTGCAGAACCGTTTTCAGACCACGGAACACCCCGGCTTTAATAAGCAGATCGATCACCTTGTTGCATTCGCTTTGCAGGCGCTGTGCGGTGGCGTTATCCCCTTCACGAACCGCTTTAGCGATCGCCTGGTAACGCCAGCCCATAATGTTGTAGGTGCTGCCGATCCCCCCGTCCGCGCCGGCCAGCAGGCCGGAGGCGAAGATCTCGTCATAACCGTTGTAGAGCACCAGATCCGGGTGCGCGCGACGGATCTGCTCCATCTGGAAGAGATCGCCGGAGGTTTGCTTCAGCGCGCCGACGCCAGGCAGCGTCACCAGCGTGTTGATCTGATCCAGCGTTAACTTAACGCCGCTCAGCGCCGGGATGTTGTAAACCACCATCGGTAAACCGTCAGCGGAGTCAATAATTGCACGGTAGTGGTCACAATGTTCTTCAAAGCTAAAGGGATAGTAAAACGGTGTGACGGCGGATACAGCGTCAAAACCGACGCGGGCGGCGGCCATGGCTAACTGCTGGCTTTCCGCCGTGCTGACGCAGCCAACATGGGCGATGAGCGTGATTTTCCCTTTCGCCTCTTCCGCCACAATCTCCATCACCTGCTCTCGTTCCGAAAGGCTCTGTACAAAGGCCTCTCCCGTTGAACCGCCGACGTACAGCCCATCGATACCTTGTTCAATATTGAACTGCACCAGACGGCGCAGGCTTTCTTTATCCAGCATCTGCTCAGAGTTAAACGGGGTCAGGAGTGCGGCCATTACGCCGCGTAATTGCGTTGCCATAGTTACCTCAATCGATCGTGGGTTTGTTATAACGACATACCTTTATACCTGTTATACCATATCAATTAAGCAGCAGTGGAATACAGAACGCTTATATTGCGATCTGCTTCACTAAAGGATCGTTATTTTTTGGCTTTTGAATGCTGGCCGAAAGCGTGCCAGGTGGCGGAGACGCTGTTAAGGTGAGTTTGCAACGCCCGATCCGCTTCATCGGGATCGCGGCGGCGGATCGCATCCACAATTGCGATATGCTGGCGATAGCTGACTTCATTATGCTGATAAAGCTCTGCGTCCGGCACTTTAGGACGCGCCGCAATTAACCAGTCAAGCAGCGCAACGTGGATCGCATTGAAGATCGGATTGCCGGGGATCTCCGCCAGCACGCGGTGAAAATCGACATCGGAACGAATAAATAGCGTGTTGTCATCCAGGGACTGGCTGTTGATCTCCAGGGCTTTTGTGAGCTGCGCAATCTGATCGTCAGTGGCATATTCTGCGGCATAACGAACAAGGCTGGATTCAAAGAACAGGCGAAGCTGCTCGAAATGGGCAATACCGCTGGGCTGGGTCAGAAAGTCTTTCGCCATTCCCGACAATTCACTGATGATGGTATCGGCAGACGGCATGGTTACGCGGGCACGTTCACCGTTGTTAATCTGCACCAGCCCTTTACGCTTTAGCGCCGCCAGCGCTTCGCGCACCGAGGGGCGACCCACGTTGAAGAACTCCATCAGTTCGCGCTCGGAGGGTAACTGCTCTCCCTGGGCAAATTCCTTCCGACGGATCATCTGCTCCAGCTCTTCTTCCACCATATCAGACAGTTTTTTGCGCGCCAGCGGCCGACGGCGCAGGCTGCGGCCAATGGTTTCATCAGAGTTTTCAGCTTTAAGATCAGTCGGTTTCATTGCAGTCCGGTGCCATTGAAGGAAAACAGTTCATCATAACACAGGAAATTAGAGGGGGCGAAAAGGGACGGAAAGCAAAACAGGCCCGTCGGGCCTGTTTGTTTATTTCACAACGCGCAGTGCGGGACGACCACCGCGTGGTGGTGGCTCGTCATCCGGATCGGTGTCGTCATTATGATCGGGTTTATCGCCATCGATGACAGACATTACCGTGTCGCTTTCGCGTTCATCGGATGCCTCATCATCATTCAGGCTGGCAACCTCTTCATCATAAGCCGCTTCCGGCTCAAACATGGTGCCCGCACCGTTTTCACGGGCGTAGATAGCCAGCACAGCTGCCAGCGGCACGGAAACCTGACGCGGCACGCCGCCGAAGCGCGCATTAAAGCGCACTTCGTCGTTCGCCAGCTCCAGGTTACCCACTGCGCGTGGCGCAATATTCAGTACAATCTGTCCGTCGCGCGCGTATTCCATTGGAACCAGCACGCCCGGCAACGTCACATCCACAACCAGGTGCGGCGTGAGCTGGTTATCCAGTAGCCATTCATAGAAGGCGCGCAGCAGATACGGACGGCGTGGTGAAAGTTGTGACATTTCCACAGTCATTAGCCTCGGCCGAGACGCATTTCACGTTCCGGTTCAGTTAAGGATGCCAGGAAAGAGTCGCGTTCAAAGACGCGAGTCATGTAGCCTTTCAGCTCTTTCGCGCCAGGACCGCTGAACTCTACGCCCAGGGTTGGCAGACGCCACAGCAGCGGAGCCAGGTAGCAATCTACCAGGCTGAACTCGTCGCTCAGGAAGAAAGGCTTTTGACCAAATACCGGCGCAATCGCCAGCAGCTCTTCACGCAGCTGTTTACGTGCAGCATCCGCTTCAGAAGAGGAACCGTTGACAATAACGTTCATCAGCGAGTACCAGTCTTTCTCGATACGCTGCATGTACAGGCGGCTTTCACCACGCGCAACAGGATAAACAGGCATCAGCGGCGGATGCGGGAAACGCTCATCCAGGTATTCCATAATGATACGGGATTCCCACAGGGTCAGCTCGCGATCCACCAGCGTCGGTACGCTTTGGCTCGGGTTGAGATCGATCAGATCCTGAGGCGGGTTATCCTTTTCCACATGCTCGATCTCAAAACTGACACCCTTCTCGGCCAGCACGATACGAACCTGATGGCTATAAATGTCAGTAGGACCAGAAAACAGCGTCATTACCGAACGTTTGTTGGCAGCGACAGCCATGAAAACCTCCAGGTATATTCAGAATTTTTACTGCTACCAGCCCAACGGGCCAGCCAGATGATGTATCGCCCATCCCAGAGAAGACACATTGTTCAAGAATCGAACAAAAATCGAGTATTCACCGATATTTGGGCAGAAAATTGGATGATAGTTTACCAGATTTTGATGGCTTTGTGGTGAGGGGATTCCGGAAATGTGGAAAAAGAGAAGATATATGAAATGTTACTGTGGATAACCTGCGTATTATCCATAAAAAAACCCGCCGAAGCGGGTTTTTCGCCAATCGTTCTGCGTAAGCAGAATGGATTAACGTTTGGAGAACTGTGGACGACGACGTGCTTTACGCAGACCCACTTTCTTACGTTCAACCTGACGCGCGTCACGAGTAACGAAGCCAGCTTTACGCAGTTCAGAACGCAGGGATTCGTCGTACTCCATCAGAGCGCGGGTGATACCGTGACGGATCGCACCTGCCTGACCGGAGATACCACCACCTTTAACGGTGATGTACAGATCCAGTTTTTCTACCATATCAACCAGTTCCAGCGGCTGGCGAACTACCATGCGGGCAGTTTCGCGACCGAAGTATTGTTCCAGAGAACGCTGGTTGATTACGATTTTACCACTGCCCGGTTTGATGAAAACGCGAGCTGCGGAACTTTTGCGGCGACCAGTGCCGTAGTATTGATTTTCAGCCATTGCCTATAATCCCGATTAGATGTCAAGAACTTGCGGTTGCTGTGCCGCGTGGTTGTGCTCGTTGCCTGCGTAAACTTTCAGTTTACGGAACATAGCACGACCCAGCGGGCCTTTTGGCAGCATGCCTTTAACCGCGATTTCAATCACACGCTCAGGACGGCGGGCAATCATCTCTTCAAAGGTCGCTTCTTTGATACCACCGATGTGGCCGGTGTGGTGGTAGTACATTTTGTCAGTACGCTTGTTGCCGGTAACAGCAACTTTGTCAGCGTTCAGAACGATGATGTAATCACCGGTATCAACGTGCGGAGTGTATTCCGCTTTATGCTTACCGCGCAGGCGACGAGCCAGTTCAGTAGCCAGACGGCCCAGAGTTTTACCGGTCGCGTCAACAACATACCAGTCGCGCTGTACGGTTTCTGGTTTAGCTGTAAAAGTTTTCATTAAAAGCTTACCCAAATAATAAGTTACACGTTGGTGAACACCCAAACGTTTAGTCAGTTGAGGTTCACACGACAAAGTCCGGCAAACCTACCCCTTCGAATAGCACATGCCGACACATAGAAAGTTTCGGGAAAAAAACCTTCTCGTAACGTGGGGTCGCAAGATTATAGAGAAGTTGAGGTCAAAGATCGACCCTTAAATGTGATTTGGAATGGGTTTTTCGGGGTTCCGTACTGTGCGGTCTGGTGCCCTCACCCCCAGCCCCTCTCCCACGGGGAGAGGGGAGCATTTGTTACGGCATATGCTCACGCTTGAGGTACTCTTCGCTCTGCATCTCTTGCAGGCGCGACAGGCAGCGCTGGAACTCAAACTTCAGGCGCTCGCCCTGATAGATCTCATATAAAGGCACCTCGGCGCTGACCACCAGCTTAACGTGGCGCTCGTAAAACTCATCTACCAGCGCGATGAAGCGGCGCGCTTCGCTCTCCATGAGTGGGGTCATAACGGGTACATCCCACAACATAACGGTATGGAACAGACGTGAAAGCGCAATGTAGTCATGCTGGCTGCGGGCGTCCACGCAGAGCGTTGCAAACGAGACGGCCAGCGTCTGGTTCTCTACGCCAAGCGTCGACAACGGGCGATGATTAATCTCCAGCGCTGGCACCTTATCCCGCGGCGCCCCTGCCAGCGCCAGCCACAGTTTATCCATCTCGCTGGCTGTGTCGGCGTTCAGCGGTGAAAGCCACAGGTGCGCCTGCGTTAATGTGCGCAGACGATAATCGACGCCGGCATCGACATTCATGATGTCGCAGTGCTGTTTAATGGCATCTATGGCTGGCAGGAAACGCGCCCGCTGAAGACCATTGCGATAAAGCTCATCCGGCGGGATATTTGAGGTCGCCACCAGGGTGATCCCACGCGCAAACAGCGCTTTCATGAGGCCCCCCAGCAGCATGGCATCCGTAATATCGGAAACAAAGAACTCGTCGAAGCAGAGCACGTCCGTTTCCGCCTTGAAACGATCGGCCACAATCTCCAGCGGGTCGGTTTCGCCCTGGAGCGCCGTCAGCTCTTCATGGACCCGCAGCATAAAACGGTGAAAGTGCAGACGCTGCTTACGCGTGCCGGGCAGGCTCTGGTAGAACATGTCCATCAGCCAGGTCTTACCCCGCCCAACGCCACCCCACATATATAATCCACGAACCGGTGCGTTTACCGTGGGCTCTTTTTTGCCCAGTAAACGGCCGAATGCCGCCTTCAGCCCACTGCTCTGCACCGCATCGGCGGGTTTCGCCAGAATTTCCTGATAAATCGTGTCCAGGCGGTTAACCGCTTCACGCTGGACATCATCCGGCTGGTGTGTGCCCTCGCTCAGGGCCAGTTGGTAACGCGATGAAGGGGACAGGTTTTGCATGATGTTGTTGTTATTCCTTTAGTTAAACCTCACCAGCGCGCGTGGCTGATGAAAAAAAGGCCGTTCTACACTACGCGATGATACGTCAGGATTCCACTTCTGCGGAAATAGCGGTTATAGTGGCATAATCAGGCACAGGCAGGAGCCGAGCCAACACCCTACGGAACAACAAGACAACGGGAGAAGTTCATGACCTGGGAATATGCGCTAATCGGTTTAGTCGTCGGCATCATCATTGGTGCTGTGGCCATGCGTTTCGGTAACCGCAAATTGCGTCAGCAGCAGTCACTGCAATACGAACTGGAAAAGAACAAAGCCGAACTGGAAGAATATCGCGAAGAGCTGGTCAGCCACTTTGCCCGTAGCGCTGAGCTGCTGGACAACATGGCGACAGATTATCGCCAGCTCTACCAGCACATGGCGAAAAGCTCCAGCAGCCTGCTGCCGGAAATGACCGCGGAGACCAACCCCTTCCGCAATCGTCTGGCGGACTCTGAAGCCGGTAACGATCAGGCACCGGTTCAGATGCCACGCGACTATTCAGACGGCGCGTCCGGCCTGCTGCGCGGTGGCGTAAAACGCGATTAATCGCACAACCTGAATAAATTTTACGGGCGCACCTTATGCGCCCGTCCTTTCTTCCCGTCCCCAGCTATTATTTAGTCAAACACCTCATTGTTCAGCGGTTGAAAATTCAATAACATCAAGATGTTTTTGGGGCCGTTCTTTTTCATTCCAGGATACGAGAGTCAGCATCGATGAAGAAAAAAAACCAGCTGTTGAGCGCCTTAGCGTTAAGTGTCGGGTTATCTCTCTCGGCGTCCTTCCCCGTCAGTGCGGCACTGCCTTCGCAGGTGCCTGGACAAGAAGCCATTCCCAGCCTTGCGCCGATGCTTGAAAAAGTCCTGCCTGCGGTAGTCAGCGTTCAGGTGGAAGGGACGGCACGCCAAAGCCAGCGTATTCCCGAAGAGCTGAAGAAATATTTTGGCGAAGACGCGCCGGATCAGCAGGCTCAGCCGTTTGAAGGTCTGGGCTCAGGGGTGATTATCGACGCGGCTAAGGGCTATATCCTGACCAATAACCACGTGATCAGCCAGGCCGATAAAATCAGCGTTCAGCTGAACGATGGCCGGGAGTTTGACGCCAAACTGATCGGCGGTGACGATCAGAGTGATATCGCCCTGCTACAGGTACAAAACCCCAGCAACCTGACCCAGATCGCCATTGCTGATTCCGATAAGCTGCGCGTCGGTGATTTTGCTGTCGCGGTCGGTAACCCGTTCGGCTTAGGCCAGACCGCCACCTCCGGAATTGTCTCCGCTCTGGGGCGCAGCGGCCTGAATCTCGAAGGGCTGGAAAATTTTATCCAGACCGATGCCTCCATCAACCGGGGCAACTCCGGCGGTGCGCTGCTTAATCTGAACGGTGAGCTGATCGGCATCAACACCGCTATCCTCGCGCCAGGCGGCGGCAGCATCGGGATTGGTTTTGCCATTCCGAGCAACATGGCGAAAACTCTGTCTCAACAGCTGATTCAGTTTGGCGAGGTTAAGCGCGGTCTGCTGGGCATCAAAGGCATGGAGATGAGCGCCGATATCGCCAAAGCTTTTAAGCTCAACGTCCAGCGCGGGGCGTTTGTCAGCGAAGTGTTGCCCAACTCAGGCTCTGCGAAAGCGGGCGTGAAATCCGGTGACGTTATTGTCAGCCTGAACGATAAACCGCTGAGCAGCTTCGCTGAATTACGTTCGCGTATTGCCACCACGGAGCCTGGCGCTAAAGTGAAGCTGGGCCTGATCCGCGAGGGCAAACCGCTGACCGTGGAAGTGACGCTGGACAAGAGCACCTCCTCTTCCGCCAGCGCAGAACAGATCTCCCCGGCTCTACAGGGCGCTACGCTGAGCGATGGTCAGCTTAAAAACGGCACGAAAGGCATTTCTGTCACTACCGTTGAGAAGAGCAGCCCGGCCGCGCAGGCAGGTTTGCATCAGGACGACGTGATCGTGGGCGTGAACCGTACTCGCGTGCAGTCTATTGCCGAAATGCGTAAGGTGCTGGAGAGTAAACCGGCGGTCATTGCCCTGCAAATTATCCGTGGCAACGATACCCTCTACATTTTACTGCGTTAACCATTTGCGACTCCGGGCATCGCCGCTGCGTGTGATGTCCGGATAACTCATGTTATGCTGCAAACCGTTCCTTTTTTAACGACACACGCATCATGCTTTTAAAGCTCTTTCGTTCAATTGTCATTGGTTTGATCGTTGCCGGTCTGCTGCTGGTGGCTATGCCATCTTTACGCCAGTTCAACAAACTGTCGGCTCCTCAGTTCGACAGCACGGATGAAACGCCTGCGACGTACAATCAGGCGGTACGCCGTGCCGCCCCCGCCGTGGTTAACGTCTATAACCGCGGGCTTAACAGTTCTGCTCATAACCAGCTGGAGATCCGCACGCTCGGTTCCGGTGTGATCATGGATGACCGGGGCTACATCATCACCAATAAACACGTCATTAACGATGCCGACCAGATTATCGTCGCCTTGCAGGATGGCCGCGTGTTTGAAGCCCTGCTGGTGGGGTCGGACAGCCTGACCGATCTGGCGGTGCTGAAGATCAACGCCACCGGCGGTCTGCCGACTATCCCGATTAATCGCAAACGAACGCCGCATATCGGCGATGTGGTACTGGCGATCGGTAACCCGTACAACCTGGGCCAGACCATCACTCAGGGGATCATCAGCGCGACCGGTCGAATCGGCCTGAACCCGTCAGGGCGGCAGAACTTCCTGCAAACCGATGCCTCGATCAACCACGGTAACTCCGGCGGTGCGCTGGTGAACTCTCTGGGCGAACTGATGGGCATTAACACCCTCTCCTTCGACAAGAGCAACGACGGCGAAACGCCGGAAGGGATTGGCTTTGCCATTCCATTCCAGCTGGCGACCAAGATCATGGACAAGCTGATCCGCGATGGCCGCGTGATCCGTGGCTACATCGGTATTGGTGGGCGTGAAATCGCGCCGATGCATACGCAGGGCGGTGGTATCGATCAGATCCAGGGGATTGTGGTCAACGAAGTGGCGCCTGGCGGCCCGGCGGCTAATGCAGGTATCCAGGTGAACGACGTTATCCTTTCCGTCAACGGTACGCCAGCGGTCTCTGCGCTGGAAACCATGGACCAGGTGGCTGAGATTCGCCCGGGCTCCATCATCCCTGTTGAAGTCATGCGTAATGACAAGAAGCTGACGATCCAGGTCACCATCCAGGAATACCCGGCCACTAACTGACGGGCATAAAAAAACGGAGCTTAGCGCTCCGTTTTTTTTACCGGGACAAGATCACTTGTTAACGAACTCTTCGCCCAGCGTGATGTCTTTCTTCAGCGTATCCAGCATGCCTTCCATCGCGTTTTGCTCAAACGCGCTCAGCGTGCCGATAGACTTACGCTCTTCAACACCGTTTTTACCCAGCAGCAGCGGCTGAGAGAAGAAGCGCGCGTGTTCACCGTCGCCTTCAACATAGGCGCATTCAACAACGCCTTTTTCGCCCTGCAACGCGCGAACCAGAGACAGGCCGAAACGTGCCGCCGCCTGCCCCATAGACAGGGTTGCAGAACCGCCACCCGCCTTCGCTTCCACCACTTCGGTGCCTGCGTTCTGAATGCGTTTAGTCAGGTCAGCCACTTCCTGCTCGGTGAAGCTCACGCCCGGGATCTGCGACAGCAGAGGCAGGATGGTCACGCCAGAGTGACCGCCGATAACCGGCACTTCCACTTCCGTTGGCTGCTTGCCTTTCAGCTCAGCCACGAAGGTGTTGGAGCGGATGATATCCAGCGTAGTTACGCCGAACAGTTTGTTCTTGTCGTAAACGCCTGCTTTCTTCAGTACTTCTGCTGCGATGGCAACGGTGGTGTTCACCGGGTTGGTGATGATACCGATGCACGCTTTCGGGCAGGTTTCAGCGATCTGCTGAACCAGGTTTTTCACGATGCCCGCGTTGACGTTGAACAGGTCTGAACGATCCATACCCGGTTTACGTGCAACACCCGCGGAGATCAGCACCACGTCGGCACCCTGCAACGCAGGACGCGCATCTTCACCGGAGAAGCCTTTGATTTTCACAGCTGTCGGGATGTGGCTCAGGTCAACCGCCACACCTGGGGTTACCGGAGCAATATCGTACAGGGAGAGTTCTGAGCCTGAAGGCAGTTGGGTTTTCAGTAGTAGGGCAAGCGCCTGGCCGATACCACCAGCAGCGCCGAGGACTGCGACTTTCATCCTAAACTCCTTATTATGGTTAACTTAAGTATCTGTAACTCCGTTGCGGCGACCATAATTCAGCACGTCATTAATTACAATTTTCATCGCTAAAGAATTTGAGGTCGCACGTCTTTCACCTTCACCTGAATACTATCGGGCTGTAGGCAACAACGAATTAAGAGGGGGTTACAATACACCCTGCCACGCCACCAAAACAACATCATTTTGATAACATTTAATTTACTTTTAAGGTTATTTGCGCGGCGTGACCCAGGCATGTTTTCCGATAACGAAATCTGATAAAATCTCTCCCTTTCATAACATTATTTCAGCCTGGCGTCAGGTAGATAATTTGCATAAAAATTCATCCACATGCATAATAATGTTGTTTCTATCGTCATATTCCGGGTGACTTATGCGAAGCTCGTCTAAGCAAGAAGAATTAGTGAAGGCGTTTAAAGCGCTACTCAAAGAAGAGAAATTCAGTTCTCAGGGAGAAATTGTTCAGGCGTTGCAGGAACAAGGCTTCGACAACATCAACCAGTCGAAGGTCTCTCGCATGTTAACCAAGTTTGGAGCGGTGCGTACGCGCAACGCCAAAATGGAAATGGTTTATTGCCTGCCTGCTGAACTTGGCGTGCCAACGACCTCCAGCCCGCTGAAAAACCTGGTTCTGGACATCGACTATAACGATGCCGTGGTCGTGATCCACACCAGCCCGGGCGCAGCCCAGCTGATTGCCCGCCTGCTGGACTCGCTGGGTAAAGCAGAGGGGATCCTCGGGACCATCGCCGGTGATGACACCATTTTTACCACCCCGGCAAATGGTTTCTCGGTGAAAGACCTCTACGAAGCGATTCTGGTCCTGTTCGAACAGGAGTTGTAATTGTCTGCCCCGTAGCGCCTGACTGCGGGGATCATTCTGCTGCTTCCGCGTTTTACCCTGCTTTTCTCTGCCTGCTGTTTTTGCAAATAGTGCTTTTTACCGCCTGTTAACATTCATTCAGTGAATGATCTGCCGCCAAACCGCACAAAAAATCAAATTGATCTATCCCTTTGATTTAGGAAAGAAAAAACCATAAACCTTGCATTGTGGCGTCCTTTTTTATGCATTCGCGTTATAAAAAATGATTTTTTTAACACGTAATAACAGAGGAAACCATTAGCCTGGTATTAATTTTTAGCGTGATTAGTGTATACTTGATTTTGTGATGAGGGTCACAGAACAAAGACCCCAGTAAAATAATTGACGAGGTAAATAATCATGAAAATTAAAACCACTGTAGCTACCCTGAGCGTACTGTCAGTCCTGTCATTCGGTGCGTTTGCAGCCGACACCATTAATGCCGAACAGGCACAATCCCGTCAGGCTATCGGGACTGTTTCTGTTGGTGCCATCGGTACGTCTCCGATGGACATGCACGAAATGCTGAACAAAAAAGCGGAAGAACAGGGTGCGTCATCTTATCGCATCATCGAAGCGCGCAGTGGCGACCACTGGCACGCTACCGCAGAACTGTACAAATAAACCCTCGTCGTATCTCATCATACGACTTGCCCCTGACCTCCCGGTCAGGGGCTTTTTTATCACTGGCGCACGTTGAAACGCAGTTGCCCTTCCAGCTCCTCCTCCGCTTCATCAAACAATAAAATCAATGCGCCAAAGCGTCTGCGCAGTTTTTCAGGCAGATGGGTAAATTCGATTTCCAGCGGTAACGGCAGCCTGTCGCCGGTAACCACATCCCACAGCATATCAAGATTGCTTACGCTGCCCCGCTCCAGGTCGAACGCCCGAATAAACTCGCGATAGAAGACTTCCTGACTCTCAATTTCGTCAAAATCAAAGGTATAAATTTTCATTGCCAGCCACCCGGTACAGGCGGGCGGCAAATGCCGCCCTGTCTATTATAATCCCCCGATATGCAGGGTTTTAACTTCCAGAAACTCCTCCAGCCCCAGCACGGACCCCTCGCGGCCCAGCCCGGACTCTTTTACGCCCCCAAACGGACCCAGTTCGGTCGAGACCGCACATTCATTAATTCCGATCATGCCGCTCTCAATGGCCTGTGAGACGCGGAACACGCGCGAAAGATTCTGGGTATAAAAGTAGGCCGCCAGCCCGTAAGGCGTATTGTTAGCGCGCATAACCACTTCGTCTTCCGACGTGAAGCGGAAGCAGGCGGCTACGGGACCAAAGGTCTCCTCTTCTGCCAGCTTCATGCCTTCATGGCAGTTACCGAGTACGGTTGGCATCCAGAAGTTGCCGCCAAGTTCGTGCGGTTTACCCCCAGCCAGCACCGTGGCGCCCTTCGCTACCGCATCTTCGACGTGCTCACGCACTTTCTCGACAGCCGAAGGCTCAATCAGCGGGCCGACAACGACGCCCTCGTCCAGACCGTTACCCACCTTCAGCGCCTTCACCGCATCGGCAAGTTGATTGACGAACTTGTCATAGACCGTCTCCTGAATATAGAAACGGTTTACGCTGACGCAGACCTGCCCGGCGTTACGGAACTTATTGGCGATCGCGCCTTTGACGGCGGCATCAATATCCGCGTCCTCGAAAACGATATACGGCGCATTACCGCCCAGCTCCATCGATACCTTTTTCATGGTCTCTGCGGAATTGCGAACCAGCGTTTTCCCGACGGCGGTTGAACCCGTAAACGAGATTTTGCGCACGTCATGGCTGGCCATAATGGCGTCGCTAATTTCTGAGGTGCTCCCCGCGACCGCATTCAGCACACCATCCGGCACACCGGCCTGCTTCGCCAGCGTCAGCAGCGCAAAGGCGCTCAGCGGCGTGTTGTTTGCAGGTTTGATCACGCCGGTACATCCTGCTGCCAGCGCCGGGCCGAGCTTACGGGTGAGCATAGCCATCGGGAAATTCCATGGCGTGATAGCAGCAACCACCCCGACAGGTTCACGAGTGGCCAGAATACGGGAGCCAGGTTTAACCGGAGGAATGATTTCACCGTTGGCGCGCTTGGCCTGCTCGGCAAACCACTGAATGAAGCTAGCAGCGTAGTCCACCTCACCTTCAGCCTCTTTCAGCGGCTTGCCCTGCTCGGTAGTCATCAGCCGCCCGAGCCAGCTTTTGTTCTCGATAATCAGTTCATACCAGCGATAGAGGATCGCGGAACGCTCTTTTGCCGTTTTTGCGCGCCATGCGGGAAAGGCCTTCGTCGCGGCCACAATGGCCTCTTCGGTTTCGGCTTTTCCTGCTTTCGCCACTTTCGCAATGACCTCGCCCGTGGCCGGGTTTAGCACATCAAACGTGGTGTCGAGTGTTTTCCAGATACCGTTGACCAGATACCCGGTCTGAAAAAGAATACTGTCCTGAAGAGCCTGGGTTGTCATGTGTCCTCCCTTCCTGAATGTTTGAACCTGCAAGAATAAGTATAGCCACAAAAAAACCGACGCTTTTGGCGTCGGTTTTCTCTTCGTTAGCTGTCTGTCAGCGCATTCTGGTAGCGGTGCAGCATAAACACCAGCCGCTCTACCGGCTCGGTAACCTGCGGCGGCGCTTCCCAGATCCGCAGTTTCTCCTGGTAGATATCCAGCTCCTCCAGCAGTTGCTTAAAGTAGCGGCGACGTTTGTCATCACTGGATGCCGATATCACATGGTCCGCCGTGCGCCGTAGCTGGCGGTGGAAGGCGGACAAATCGTCGTTGATCGGCACTGGCGCGTTCCGCAGACGCTGGTGCGCGATAATCATGGTTAACGCCAGGCGGAAGCGGGCGACATCGCCCGGGAATTTATTCAGCAACAGGAACAGCTGCTGATAGAGCGCCGGCAGGTGGTTCTCCTTGCGCCGCGCGGTGTTGGTGGTCAAGGACGATACGGCGGCCGATACAAACTGATTCAGCAGCACGCGCCCTGTCCGCGCCTGAGAGTTATCCCGCACCAGCAGGATCACCATCATTGCCAGGAAACAGCCCACCAGCTGACCTAGTGCGCTATCCAGGAACTGACTGAAATGGAAGGTCATCGGGTTATCCAGCACGATGATGTTAATCGTACTCGCCAGTGCGCCTAACGATCCCAGACGGCGTTTTTGTACCTCAATCCCGATAAAGAACGCCATCACCGCCAGGCTGATGCAGAGCAAAAGCATGCTTTGCTGCGTCGAGGGAATAATCACCAGGAAGTAGAGCGCGCCAATGGGTAACGCCGCAATGGTGCCGTACAGAAAATCGATCGCGACCATGCGCGGGTTGGGCAGACGCATCGCCAGCGCGGTGACGACGGCAATCATCACCATCGCGCCGCTGCCAGACGTCCAGCCGGTCCACAGCCAGAACAGCGTGCCGAGTATACAGGCCAGGGTGGTACGCCAGAAGTTAACCATCGCATGATGGCGCTCGGCGGATTCAGGTTTGATCACCACTTCGCCCTGTAACACCTCTTCTTCCGCCGCACTGATTTTGGTGTTGCTAATCACGCCGCGTTTCAGGAGCAGGTAGCGCGTTGCGGCGCCTACCCAGGTATAAATGGTGACTGGCGTATCCCGTTCTCCTGTCCACGCAATCACACGACGCATGCGTTTAAGCTGTCGATGCACGTCCTGCACCGTCTCCACAGGCTCATCAAACAGTTCGCGGAAAGTATCCGTTACCACTTCGGGGCGGGTGTTCTGAATCAGGTAGGTTTCACACGCCTGGGTGATCAGCGTTAACGAGACGGTATTGATCGCTTTCAGACGACGGTTGGCCCGCTCCCAGCGGGAAGACTCCATATTGAGGTTACTGCGCATCCCTTCCAGCGCCTGCGTGCGGCGCACCAGCGCACTCCAGGCCTTGTCGACCTCTTCGCTGTCGCCGTGCTTAATGCACAGCTGCATGAGCTGGTACTGAGCAACAATCAGCGCGTCCAGCTCACGATCGACTTCCTGCTTGATGGATCGCGGAGAGAAGAGCAGGTCTGCGACAATCGCGCAGACGATACCAATGACAATCTCGCTGCAACGTTCCACGGCGAACTGCGGAGCAAGCAGCGGTTCACTCTGAATGGTGATGATAATAATCAGCGCGGTATATCCCGCCAGACCCCAGGCGTACGAGTTCTCCACCTTCACCAGCGAAGAGACCCAGGTGCAAAAACCCGCCCAGATACAGCATACAATCAGCATCAGCAGCGGCGTGCGGATCATCAGGATGATAATGGTCAGGGCGGCGATACAGCCGATAAAGGTGCCGATAATACGCAGCATCCCGCGATAGCGAATTGCCCCGGAGTAAGGTTCGCCACCCGCCGCGAAGGCAGGACCGGCGGCGACGATCGCGGCGGTCAGAACGGCCCAGCGCGGCGTTTCAAGCTGGAAATGGAAGCCAACAAACAGCGCCAGCACAATGGCGCATGCCAGCTTCACGGCGAAGCGGATGTGCTGGCTGGCGATGGAAAAAATGCCCATAGCGATCAACCAAACTCGCGCAGGCGATGGGCGATTTGACGGAAGATAGAATCCTGGCTGGCATCACGGTCTTTTTCACCCGTGATCACCACCGTCGCCGTGGTGCCTGCGGGCCAGAGGTTGCTCTGCTGCTCATCCAGACGAATGCGTACCGGTACGCGCTGCGCCAGACGAACCCACTCGAGGTTAGAATCGACGGTCGCCATCCCTTTTGAATCATTGGTACTGCTGGAGTTGGTCACCCCCGCGGCCACGCTGTCCACGGTTCCCTTCAGGACCCGGTTGCTGCCGAGCGGCGTGATTTCGGCGCGATAGCCCGGACGCACGCCTTCCAGCTTGGTCTCTTCCATATAGGCGAGGACGTAGAAAGAGTTCTGTTTCACCAGCGCCACGGCCGTAGAGCCGCGCGTGATAAACTCGCCCGCATAGACATTGAGGTTGGTCACCCAGCCATCGGACGGGGCGCGGATAACGGTACGTTCCAGATCGAGCTTCGCCAGATCGCGCGTCGCCTGCGCTTTTGCCAGCTGATGCAGCACGGTTTGCAGCACGTTATTGGACTGGTCAATCTCTTCCCGGGACATGGCCTGGATGCCCAGCTTGTTACGGCGTCCTGCTTCACGGCGTTTTTCAGAGGCCAGCGCGTTGTAATACGCCACGTCGGCTTCCGCTTCTTCCAGTGCTTTTTGATAGCGCGGCTGGTCGATGGTGAACAGCACCTGATCTTTTTTCACCAGTTGGTTATCGTGGACGTTGACTGCCGTAATGAGACCGGCGACATCGGGCGCTATCGCGACCACCTCCGCGCTGAAACGCGCATCGCGCGTCCACGGGGATTCGGTGTAATAAACCCAGGCGCGAAAAATAGCGATGAACGCCAGGATGACCAGCGCCATGGTGATGGCAGTGCGGGAGATTTTTCTTGTTAGCGTTTTCACATCAACCTCAGACAAACATGCGCGATATTAAATAGAACAGGCAGCAATACAGCGCGGTATTGAACAATGCAGGATGCCAGACGAAATCATAAATCCCGGTAGGGACCAGCACCTTGCGCACCAGCCAGAAGATCGCCAGTGATAAAAGAAGCTCGAAAAATATCGGTGGGAACGACAAACCGAACACCACGATAACGGGAAACAGACTCATGTTGACCTTGATTAAAGAGAGTGCAGGTTACTGGATTTTTAAGCTCGCGCCGCCGCAGGAGAGCAAGAATTGCCGGGCGAGAGTGGCGCTGCCGTTATGTAATTAATAATATATTAACGTAACTGTTATGCTGTTATCTATCATATGTGATCTAAATCACTTTTAAGCCAGAGTGAATAATGGAACGTCTAAAACGCATGTCCGTCTTTGCGAAAGTGGTTGAGCAAGGCTCTTTTACCGCCGCAGCACGTCAGCTACAAATGAGCGTCTCATCCATTAGCCAGACAGTGTCAAAACTGGAAGATGAGCTTCAGGTGAAGCTGCTCAACCGCAGCACCCGCAGCATCGGGCTGACGGAAGCGGGTAAAATTTACTATCAGGGCTGCCGTCGAATGCTGCATGAAGTGCAGGACGTTCACGAGCAGCTCTATGCCTTTAACAACACGCCTATCGGCACGCTGCGTATCGGGTGTTCTTCAACTATGGCACAAAATGTTCTCGCTGCCATGACGGCGGAAATGCTGAAAGAGTATCCCGGTTTAACCGTTAATCTGGTTACGGGCATTCCGGCACCGGACCTGATTGCCGATGGGTTAGACGTGGTGATCCGCGTTGGCGCGTTGCAGGACTCTAGCCTGTTCTCGCGTCGACTGGGCAGCATGCCGATGGTGGTCTGCGCTTCGAAAAGCTACCTGGCACAGTATGGCGTGCCGGAGAAACCTGCCGATCTGAGCAACCACTCGTGGCTGGAATACAGCGTTCGGCCAGATAACGAATTTGAACTGATCGCGCCGGAAGGGCTTTCCACTAAACTGCTGCCTGAAGGCCGCTTCGTCACCAACGATCCGATGACCATCTCACGCTGGCTGGTGGCCGGGGCCGGGATCGCCTACGTACCGCTGATGTGGGTGATCAACGAGATCAACAGCGGCGTGCTGGAGATCCTCTTCCCGCGCTACCAGTCCGATCCGCGTCCGGTGTACGCGCTCTATACGGAAAAGGACAAGCTGCCGCTGAAGGTGCAGGTCTGTATTAACTATCTGACGGACTATTTTGTGGAAGTGGCGGAGCTGTTTCAGGGCATGCGGGGCAGAAGGAAAGAGTAGGCTTTTCCCCTCTCCCCGTTGGGGAGAGGGTTAGGGTGCGGGGGAAAATTTACGCCGTGCCGCCCACCGTCAGATTATCTACTTTCAGCGTAGGCTGACCGACGCCCACAGGCAGGCTCTGGCCCTCTTTGCCGCAAACGCCCACGCCGTTATCCAGCTTCAGATCGTTACCCACCATGGAAATCTGCTGCATGGCCTCAATGCCGGAGCCAATCAGGGTTGCGCCCTTCACCGCTTTGGTCACTTTGCCCTTCTCAATCAGATACGCCTCTGAGGTAGAGAAGACAAATTTGCCGGAGGTGATATCCACCTGACCGCCGCCAAAGTTTGGCGCGAAGATCCCGTAATCAACGGATTCGATAATCTCCTGCGGCGTGGATTTGCCCGGCAACATGTAGGTGTTGGTCATGCGCGGCATCGGCAGGTGCGCATAGGATTCGCGACGACCGTTACCCGTTGGCGCTACGCCCATCAGGCGCGCGTTAAGCTTGTCCTGCATGTAGCCTTTCAGTACGCCGTTTTCGATCAGCACGTTGTACTGGCCCGGCGTGCCTTCATCGTCGATAGAAATCGAGCCGCGACGGTCGAGCATGGTGCCATCATCCACCACGGTACACAGTTCGGAGGAGACAAGCTGCCCCATCTGACCGCTGAATACGGACGTCCCGCGACGGTTGAAATCACCCTCAAGGCCGTGACCGACCGCTTCGTGCAGCAGCACGCCAGGCCAGCCTGCGCCCAAAACCACCGGCAGCGTACCGGCAGGAGCCGCCACGGCAGACAGGTTGACCAGCGCCATGCGCACGGCTTCTTTTGCCCACGCATCCGCGCGCGCTTCGCCGTCAACGTCGCCGAGGAACCAGTCGTAGCCAAAACGACCGCCGCCACCGCTTGAGCCGCGCTCGCGCTTGCCGTCGTCTTCAACCTGCACGCTGATAGAGAGACGCACCAGCGGGCGAACATCCGCCGCCAGGGTACCGTCCGTCGCCGCCACCAGGATCAGTTCATAAACACCGGTCAGGCTGGCAGAGACTTCCTGCACGCGTTTATCCGCCGCGCGAGCCACTTTGTCCACGCGACGCAGGATGTCGAGCTTCTCTTCGCGGCTCATGCTTTGCAGCGGGTCGATGCTGGTATAGAGCGCAGCGTGCTGCACTTCACCCAGCGTTTTCACGCGACCATCTCCGGTATCACGCACAATGGTGCGCGCGGCCTGCGCGCTCTGCTCAAGTGCGGCGAGGCTAATCTGATCGGCATAAGCAAAACCGGTTTTCTCCCCGCTGACGGCGCGCACGCCGACGCCCTGGTCGATGTTGTAAGAGCCATCTTTAATGATGCTGTCTTCTAAAACCCAGGATTCGTGATAGCTCGACTGGAAATAGAGATCGCCGTAGTCGAGGCGGCGTTCGGTCAGTTGACCAAGAATGGAGAACAGGTCCTGATGGCTCAGGCCGTTCGCTGCGAGCAAATGTTCACTTACCAGGTTCAGACTCATCTATTGCTACTCGTTCGTTGCCGCCCGTGGCGGTATAAAGATCGTATTTATTGAGAGTGAGGCAATTACCTGCCCACGTCAAATCATTGCGGTGCTTCTTTGCGCGGCTGGCGCAGCACCTCGTTAATCTGCGGTTTATCGACCGGACCGGTAATGCGATAGCGCAGAATAGAGACCTTGCTCCACAGCGGCCCCAGCACTTTACTGGCGGCAAACACCGCCGCACCGACAATCGGGTTCACCACAAAGGCCGCCGCAACGCCCACGCTTGCGGATATTTCCGGCGCCACCACGGCTTCCATATCCAGTTCGCGACGCACGAGGTTGACCGAGCCTTTCATGGCGATATCCGCTTCCAGGCCATCCACCAACGTATCGTCCGTATGCAGAACGCCGTCTTTGATCCACGCCGTACTGCGAATGGAATCGTAGTAGAAACCTTCGCTGAAGGTGTCGCTGAAATCGAAGCGCAGCTTGCGCAGCAGCGCATCAAAACTCAGCAGACGCAGGATCTGCCCGGCGCGCCCCGTGCTCACGTCGGCAATCTCACCCTTACCGAAGTTGGTTTTCAGGATGCCGTTAAGCGAAGCTTCATCGGGTGTCCACGGCGCAGCGCGCCAGTGCAGATCGTAATTCACATCGAAGGACGATCCGCGAAGCGGCGTGCTAATGCCGAAGAAGTTAGCCGCGGCGTCCAGCTTATTGCCTTTAATATCGCCTTTCAGCGAGGTGCGTTGTTCACCCGGTTTGTTCACCCATTCGCCCGCGGCAGTCATGCGGCCAAAGCCGGTATCCACCAGCCCACCAGAGAGGCTCAGCGTATTTCCCTGAATGGCAAAATCACCGTCGATACGGCCATATTTCTGTCCCCACAGCCAGCACTCCGCGCAGCGCAGCTGGAGATCGGGCCAGCCGCTGAAATCCACGCGCGACGTCCCACTGCCACTGACAGGAGAAGTGCTTGTCGACTCTGCTTTAGACGCCGTAAAGGTCGGATTGTAATAGAGATAACGGATAGCCGCCTGCCATGGCGCGTGATCGCGCATGATCAACGAACCGTTGATCTCACGCCCCTGCGCCTCGACCTTTGAGCCGTTTACCGTCGGCCGGGAGACAATACTCAGGTTGTTCCACTGCTGCCCGCCCAGCGTCAGCGCAGGCGTGCGCAAGGTAATGGACTGCGGGAACTGCGCCGTTTGGTCGACGTTTTGCCCGACACCTTTCTGGAACAGTGCCAGCCACTCTGCGCCATCCATCGGCGGGAGATTCAGTTCAACGCCCGCCTGCTCCGGCAGCGGCGGCGTGGTACGGCTGTCCGTCGTCCAGATCGCCCTGTCCAGCGTCAGCTTGCGGTTAAGCAGCCAGCGGCTGTTGAAGTGGTTTGTTCCGCCCGCGTTTCCGGTTAAATCGAAGCTGTTAAGGTTGCCCGCAACCTTAACGTTGACGGGCAATGCTTCACCGCTTTTTTTATTCAGCGGCGCGGGAAGCTGGCTGCTGAGGTTTTTTAGATCGCCCGTAATGTCGACGTTATAGCGCGCACCGGCATGATAAGGCAGGTCGATGGCGACCTTGCCATTCCATGACACCGCACCGTCCACCGCATTCTCAATCGGCTTCGGCAGAACATCCATGCGTGACGGCTGCCAGTTCGCGTCCATATTGACCGCCACCTGGTAGGCTTTATCGCCCTCGGTGGTGGAGAAATCGATATTAACGGGTTGATTGAACCAGGTCGCTTTAAGCGGCTCACTTTTCAGCGTGCCGTTAACAAAGCTGAACTGACCGCTGAGGTTTTTCAGGGTGCTGTCCAGCGGCTTGATATAGAGGCTGTTGTTATTAAGGCGAACGTCGCCTTTGGCGGTGGTCAATTCACCGTCCAGCGGGATATCCAGATGTAAGCGAGCATTCACATCGCCATCTAACTGCAACTGCTGAAGGGTGGCTGCCAGGGAGTCATTCAGCGGCGTATCTTCAAAGTACGGGCCAACCGCTTTACCCGGCCCCTTAATATCCGCATCAATCAGCAGCTTCTCTTTGGAATAATCCGGGATGTTTGCCGTCAGGTTGCTTGCCGTTACGCCGCCCAGCGCGACGCTGTCCGTCTTCATCCACAAGCCGTCATTCAGGAAGTTGAGTTCAATATCCAGATTCTTCAGCGCCGGCCAGTCTGGCTGGAAGGCATAGGTGGCGTTGCGTAGCGGCACCAGAACCTGGAACTGGCCTTCGTTGTGCTTATACGGGAACAGGTGCGGGTTGCCGCCGTAGACCAGCGTGGCGTTATCCGCCTGGCCGCCCTGAATAGCGCCGCTGAGATAGTCCACCAGCGCTTTCCCCATCAGGTTTTCCGGGAAGTAGCGCCACGCCTGCGAACCGTCATCTGTGCTGATGCCCGCCAGAATACCCAGCCACGGCTCATCGCCTTCAGGCTGTAGATAACGGAAATTACCACGGGCATGTACCGCTTTGGCTTTTACATCAATATCGCGGCCATCGAGCTGAAAACCTTTGTCATTCTTCAGCCAGTTGAGAGTGGCATTTCCCTTTTCGATCTCCAGTGGCGCACGGAAGACCGTTTCGTACGGCATTTTCGCGTCCTGCATTTCTGCCGTCAGCCTGCCGTTTTCCACGCTTCCTTCCAGTTTACCGCTGAAGTGCTCGGCACCCGGCAGCAATTTCCACTGTTTCCATGCGAGATTTTTCCATGCCGCCTGAAAACGCGTCTTTTCCGTAGCCTGGAGCGGAATATCCAGCGCCAGTCGGTTTATCTGCCCGCTCGGCTGCGTCGCCAGCCAGATTTCGCCCAGCTCCGGTGAAAGTTTTGCGGCCATTGAACGCAGCCCTTCGATCGCCGTCAGATCCAGGTTACTGGCGCGGATACGCAGCTCGTCGCTGCGTTTACCGTTTATCCCGCCGACGTCCTGTTCCGGCATCCACGCCAGCGTCAGCGCGCCGCGCGGCCAGGGTTTGTTATCCATGGAGATGCGCGTATCCGGAATGGCGAACTGCCAGCCGCCTTTATCCTGCGTCACGTGTGCGGTGAGGTTATCGACGGAAAGTTGATGCTGATGGTTTTCCCCTTTCCAGCTCGCGCCCCCCTGCTTAAGCCAGATATCGCCGCTGGCGAACGCCCCGTTCGTCAGCGTCATCCAGCCTTCCAGGCTGAAGCGCGCGGTCTCCAGCTGCATGTTCTGCTGTAGCAACTCACCGAGCCACGGCTTCACGTCCACGTCGTCCGCCTGTAGCCAGACCCTGCCGTTGTTCAGCAGGCCATTGTCGTCACGCAGATCCATCCGCACCTGCATAACCCCGTGCTGCCCGTTCAGGCTGGAGAGATTCACCTGCCCCTCGGCGCGGTGGCGATCTTTCCCGTTTAACCAGGTCAGCTGAGGGATCGCCAGCTCAGCGCGCTGACCGGAAAGAGTAATAAAGCTTACTTCGCTGTCGCGCAGATCGAAATGATCGAACTGCCGCAGGAACAGATCGCTGATACGGCTGGTTTCCAGCCCTCGATCGCTGTCGCCGCTTTGCAGCGGCGTGTTAGTCATCAGCTGAAGTTGCCAGAAGGTGAGATCGCGAAACTGCCAGCGCAGATGCAGCAGGCTTTGCCAGACATCCAGCGCCAGGGTGACGCGTTTGATTTTGAGGTGGCCGCCATCTTTCAGGCTGGCGTGGATATCCCGCGCATCTAGCGTCGGGCCAAAGTTCTGCCAGCTTGCCTCGATATGACTCACGTCCACCGGCAGGCCGGTGGCGGATTCGATTTTTGCCAGGATCTGCGGACGCCAGCTGTCCAGATGCGGCAAGGCGAGACGCAGCCCGCTCACGAGCAACGCGACAATCACGACCAGCGTTGCCCCTGTAAGCAGTAAAATCCCCGGCAATCGCCTCACGCGTCTCTCCTTGTCAGCCTTAAATCTCGCAGCGAACTGCGTTTACATCATGACGACGTCAAACTGCTCCTGGTTATAGAGCGGCTCAATTTGCACTTTTACCTGTTTGCCGACAAAGATTTCCACTTCCGCCAGCGCGTGCGACTCTTCCCCTTTCAGGGCCTCCGCCACCGCAGGGGAAGCATAGACCAGAAAACGGTCTGAGTCGTAGGCATGATGGACACGGACAATTTCACGCATGATCTCGTAGCAGACCGTCTCCACCGTCTTTACCGTTCCGCGTCCATGGCAGGTTGGACACTCATTACACAGGACATGTTCCACGCTTTCGCGGGTCCGTTTCCGGGTCATTTCCACAAGACCGAGCTGCGAGAAGCCATTGATGCTGGTTTTCACGCGGTCCTTACTCAGCGCCTGCTCCAAAGAGTGCAACACGCGACGGCGGTGATCTTCATTATTCATATCGATAAAGTCGATGATGATAATGCCGCCCAGATTACGCAGGCGAAGCTGACGCGCGATGGCCTGCGTCGCTTCGATGTTGGTGTTGAAGATGGTGTCATCGAGGTTGCGATGGCCGACAAACGCGCCGGTGTTGATATCGACGGTGGTCATCGCTTCGGTTTGATCGATGATCAGATAGCCACCCGATTTCAGCTCAACCTTACGCTCCAGCGCACGCTGGATTTCGTTTTCAACGTCATAGAGGTCAAATATCGGCTGGCGTCCGGTGTAATGCTCCAGCAGACCCGGCATTTCCGGGATGTACTCGGCGGTGAACTCCAGTAAGGCTTCGTACGTCAGACGGGAGTCCACGCGGATGCGGTCAAGCTGGGCGTCGGCGAAATCACGTAATACGCGCTGAGCGAGCGCCAGCTCACCGTACAGCCGGTAGCGGGTCTGGTTGCGTTTTTTACGCTCCATCACTTTGGTCCAGACGCGCTTCAGGTAGGCCGCATCCGAGGCGAGATCTTCTTCGCTGATCCCTTCCGCCGCGGTACGGATAATAAACCCGCCCTGCTCGTCGCAGTAGGCGCTGACCACCTTTTTCAGGCGCTCACGCTCGCTTTCGCTCTCAATACGCTGTGACACGCCGACGTGCGACGCCCCCGGCATAAACACCAGGTAGCGTGAAGGCAG
Organism: Enterobacter sp. BWH52; assembly: GCF_001037565.1. NCBI lineage: Bacteria > Pseudomonadati > Pseudomonadota > Gammaproteobacteria > Enterobacterales > Enterobacteriaceae > Enterobacter > Enterobacter sp. BWH52. The sequence goes on from NZ_KQ089854.1 coordinate 4,133,585, forward strand.
GGTGATGTCGGTGGTCAGACGCGCGCCTTTGGTGCCCAGCGGATCTTTTACCACCTGCACCATCAGATCCTGGCCCTGACGCACCAGCTCAGAGATGTCGCGCACGGCAAACTGCTTTTGCTCTTCGCCTGCCACACATTCGGTGTGCGGCATGATATCGGAGGCATGTAAAAACGCCGCCTTATCGAGCCCAATATCTACAAAAGCCGCCTGCATACCCGGCAGGACACGACTGACACGACCTTTGTAGATATTGCCTACGATTCCGCGTCGCGCTTCACGCTCAATATGAATTTCCTGAAGAATGCCACCATCAATGTAGGCCACACGGGTTTCCGATGGCGTTACGTTTACCAACAATTCAGCCGTCATAATTATCCCTTCCCTCACGCAGTGAGTTAAAATTGCTCAGCAACTCATACGTTTCCACCAGCGGTAAGCCGACTACGGCGTGATAGCTGCCATTTATCTTCCTGACAAAACAGCCACCCAACCCTTGAATACCGTATGCACCTGCTTTATCCATAGGTTCACCGCTGGCGATATAGCCGGCGATCTCCTCGTCGGTGAGGACTCTGAACGTCACTTCCGTTACCACAAGGCAATCCAGAACGTACTGGCTGTCTGCCAGCGCTACCGCCGTCATCACCTGATGGGTTTGTCCGGACATGTTACGCAGCATCCGCGCCGCATGGTCTGCGTCGCGGGGTTTCTCAAGCACCTCACCATTGAGAATGACAATGGTATCCGCACCCAGCACCGGTAAGTCACGCGGCACGCATGCCACGCCCGCCTGCGCTTTTTCACGCGCCAGACGAGAGACATACTGCTGAGCGCTTTCACCCTCAGCGCGTTTTTCTTCAATACCGGTAACGATGCGTTCGAAGGAGACACCCAACTGCGCGAGCAGTTCCTGGCGACGCGGAGAACCGGAGGCAAGATACAAAGACGTCATAGAAACCTTTTATTGCACGGCAAACTGCTGGCGAATTTTACGCATCAGCAGGAACAGCCACGGCCAGAGCACACCGTTTACTACACTACTCCAGAACACTTCCGGTCGGAAAGAGACGTTGATCACTAAAAACTCTGCCCAGAAAACAATGATATCCGCAGCGAGCGACAACAACATCACCACCAGCGCCTGTTGCCAGAGCGCAAGGTTACGAAAGAGCTGGAATTTGAGTGCGACGAGATACGCAATAATGCTCATGGATAAGGCGCGGACGCCAAGCGTAGAGCCACTGATAAGATCCAGTATGGCACCCATCACAAAACCTGTGCCGACATTTACGCGGTGCGGCAGGGCAAGGATCCAGTAGAGCAAAATGAGCAATACCCAGTTTGGCCGGAAAACAAGAATGTCGTCCGGCCAGGGCATAATTTGCAGCAACAGTGCAACGAGGAATGAGAGCCAGATTACCCAGCGCCCCTGGCTACGATAACTGGCCACTACTGCCCTCCACCCGAGACTTGCGGCGGTGGCGGCGCATCCGGCAGCGGCTGCGTTAACCCCGTCGCCGGAGCCGGTACGGGTGCAGGTGGTCCCATCGCATCCGGCGCAGGCAGTACCTGCGGCATCATCTGCATCAGGCGTTCATTCGCCACGCGATGCACATCTTCCGGGGTCATCGGGTTAGCTCCGTTACGATCGGCGCCCCACAGCAGCAGCAGGTAGCGCAAACGCTGCAAGCCAGCCGTTGGACGCGCCTGAATCACGGTGTAGGCACGCTGAGTGTCGAGCTTCACGGAAGAGACAACCGCAACCGGGTAGCCCTCAGGGAAACGACCGCCTAGACCGGACGTCACTAGCACGTCGCCCACGCGGATATCCGTGTTGGCGGGCAGATGTTCCAGTTGCAGATCGTCCGTGCAGCCGTTACCGGCGGCAATCACGCGAATATCGTTACGCAGCACCTGAATCGGCAGTGCATGGGTGGCATCGCAAATCAGCAGCACGCGGCTGGTCAGTTTGGCAACCGCCACAACCTGGCCCACGACGCCTTTATCGCTGATGACAGGCTGACCTTCGTATACGCCGTTCACGCTGCCTTTATCAATCACCACCTGATCGCTGTACGGATCGTTTACGGTGGAGATCACCTGGGTGACCATTTTCTGTTCATCCTGGCGCAGCGGCGAGCCAAGCAGTTCACGCAGGCGTGCGTTTTCCTGCTTATATTGCCCCAGCATCAGCAGCTCGCTGTTTTTCAGCAGCAGTTCCTGGCGTAACGCACGGTTTTCGAGTTCGAGCTGGTCACGCGATGAGAGCGTTTGCGACACGGAGTCGAGCAGTTCACGGGGACCATTTGAAATAAAGTAGAAAGGACTGACGGCGGTATCCATGTACGTTCGGATCTGGCTGAACGTACCGAGGCGGCTATCGGCAATAATGACCCCGAGCGCAACCAGAACCGCCAGGATCAGGCGAAACTGTAGCGACGGGCCACGGCTAAAAATTGGCTTCATAGGCTATGCGTATTCTCGCGTCAGAGAGAAAGGGTAGCAAATTGCTACCCTCTCACACCCGACTACTCTTCGCTAAACAAGTCGCCGCCGTGCATGTCGATCATTTCCAACGCCTTGCCACCACCACGGGCGACGCAAGTCAGTGGATCTTCTGCAACTACGACAGGAATACCTGTCTCTTCCATTAACAGGCGGTCGAGGTTACGCAGCAGCGCACCACCACCGGTCAGAACCATACCGCGCTCGGAAATATCGGAGGCTAGCTCTGGCGGGCACTGTTCCAGCGCAACCATCACCGCGCTCACGATACCGGTCAGTGGCTCCTGCAACGCTTCCAGGATTTCGTTGGAGTTCAGGGTGAATCCGCGTGGCACGCCTTCCGCCAGGTTACGACCGCGAACTTCGATCTCGCGCACTTCATCACCCGGGTAGGCAGAACCGATTTCGTGCTTGATGCGCTCTGCGGTCGCTTCACCGATCAGAGAGCCGTAGTTACGGCGAACGTAATTGATGATAGCTTCGTCGAAACGGTCGCCGCCGATACGCACGGAAGAGGAGTACACCACGCCGTTCAGGGAGATAACGGCCACTTCAGTGGTACCGCCACCGATATCCACCACCATAGAACCGGTTGCTTCAGAAACCGGCAGACCCGCACCAATTGCCGCAGCCATCGGTTCTTCAATCAGGAAGACTTCACGCGCACCGGCACCCTGAGCAGATTCACGGATTGCACGGCGTTCAACCTGGGTCGCGCCAACCGGCACACACACCAGCACGCGCGGGCTTGGGCGCATGAAGCTGTTGCTGTGAACCTGCTTGATGAAGTGCTGAAGCATTTTTTCGGTCACGAAGAAGTCAGCAATAACGCCGTCTTTCATTGGGCGGATCGCGGCGATGTTGCCCGGCGTACGGCCCAGCATCTGCTTCGCATCATGACCTACTGCGGCCACGCTTTTTGGCGAGCCGGCACGATCCTGACGAATGGCCACAACGGAAGGCTCATTCAATACGATGCCTTGTCCTTTTACATAAATAAGGGTATTCGCGGTACCCAGGTCAATGGACAGGTCATTGGAAAACATGCCACGAAATTTTTTCAACATACTAAGGGATAATCCTGAAAGCTGGGGCGGAAAACAAAATCCGCTTACTTTACCAACCACACGCAGCAGCGACAAGGCGCAAAAATCGTCTGCTACGGTGGAAATTAGTGCAGCACGTTTCCTTTGTTACAAATTCATCCCCTGAATCCCTCAGGGCTGAGTAAACAGCAGCGTCCCTCACTTTCACTTGTAACCCATTAAAGGTCGTTCACTGGCTTTTATGCTCGTCTTACTCAAAGCTACAGGCGCGATATTCTACGTGAAAACAAAGTAAACGGCAGGTCAAACAGAGTATCTTTGCAAATATTTTTTCACATTGGTGTCAAGCGGCTGAGAGGCGGCAAAAAAATCCCCCTGACCGCCCGTCACGCCGCGCTCTGTCAACATCTGCCATTCACTTCGTGAACGTACGCCTGTGGCAAATACTTGCGTTTGCGTTCCTTTGCACGCTTCCACCAGGCTTTGTACCAGCAGCTGGTTTTCCGTGCGTTTTTCAATATTCCTTACCAGACCCGGATGCAGCTTCAATAATTCAACATCCAGCTCTTTGATCCAGCTGGTGCTCACCAGCGTCAGACCCGCCTGGGTTACCGCCACGCGAGCTCCAAGCGCATTGATTAAACGCACCACCGGGCGCAACCGGCTGATGTGTTGACCTACATCTGCCTCTGCAAGTTCAAAAATAATGCGTTTGCGTTGCGATTTTTCGCATTGCATTAACGTGTCACGTAACCAGCGCTGGAAGCGCGGACGGATCAGCGATTCGACGGTCACCTGTAAAGCCAGATTTTCTTCAGGCCAGTACGATAAAAACGGAATGAGGCGGGTGATTTGCTGACGGTCATACTCTTCGGACAATCCGAATTGCAACACCATGGGCAGATATTCCGCGGAGATAACCTCTTCGGTGCCATCAAAAATACGGCACATCAGCTCACGATGATGGACATGACCACTCTTCATGACCGCCGGTTTTTGATAGATGCGCGGTCCGCCCCGGCTCAGCATCTGTTCAATCAGGGTTCGCCAGCGCACGTTGCCGCGCCCTTTCTCCGGCAGCGTATCATCATAGACTGCCCAGCCGTTCGCCCCCTGCAATACGGCGTTACGCGTGGCCGCTTCCGCATGTTCCATCACCTGCTCCGTCGACTGACCGCCGCGCCAGGCACAGATGCCCATATGCACCATATCGTCTCTGTCGAGCATTTTGCTCTGGGGCAGCGCATCGACGGCTTTCAGCAGCTGGCTGGCGATACTCTCGGACTCCTTTAAGGTGCGATGCGGCAGCAAGACGGCAAAATCGCTGCGGTGGTAGCGTGCCAGTAACGCGCCGGGGTAGCGCATAATAAAGGTGGACAGCAGGTTAATCAGCGTAAAGAGGTTCTCTTCCGCCACGCGCTGACCCCAGGTATCACGGAGCAGATCAAAGTCGGGCAGGCGAATCATCATTACCACGCCATGCGTACCCACCTTTTCGGGGTCATCAAGAAGCGTAGCCAGCTGATTATCAAAGAAGAGACGGTTGTTGAGGCCCGTTTTGTTATCCTGCGCGGCATAAGAGCGAATCAACGTGTCCATACGGCTACGCTGATCGCTGGCAAACTGGATTTCGGAGAGCAGCACGTCCAGGGCGCTACTGGTGCGTGATGGCCATTCATAAACCGATCCCCGCACCTGCGGACCCCGCTCGCCATTCAGTATCCGCACGGAGCGTGTTTCCAGCAGTTCCTGGCCGGAAAGTTGACGACGCTGCCAGCGAACGGCGAGGAAAATCAGCAGTACGATAAAAGCAACGGCGATGGTTAAGGGCGCGGTGGTCATAAGCGAGCGTAAATAGTTGCTCATCGGATCCTGGTACATCAGATGAATTGTCATACCCGGATGTTTAAGTGAATTAACCGTGACGTCCCGATACTGATCTACCGTGCCGGCAGGACGATAGCTGCCCTGGCGGGTATGGCTGAAAACGGTCTGCTTCCCCTGTTTAATGTCGATCTGCACTATATCCACAGGCACCATTAACTCATCCAGCTCACGCGAAAGCGCCGGGAAGGAGGACGTTATCAGGCGAGTGTCGATAACCGATGCAACCGATTCAACCCGGTTAACCAGCTTATCCTGGATGGCATTGTAAAAGCTCAGCGAGCAGCCGATTAGCGTGACAAATATGGTCAGCCCCGTCAGCAAGGTAATAAAAGCTGAGAACTTCGTCGTTAATCGCATCCTTGAGATTACTCCGTGGGTTGAAGGGGGGGCAAGTGAGCACTAACTTGCATTTTAAATGCGACATACTATCAAACCTGGTGTATCTGGCAATTTATTGCGTTAAATCGGCACTGCGTTTCATTGAGCGAGTATAGTCATCAGGACATATTTTCCCATCATCAAACCTAGTGAGGACCCTGTATGCAGGCTTTGATCTTAGAACAGCAGGACGGCAAAACCGTTGCCTCGGTGCAAGCCATTGAGGAGAACCGCCTGCCGGAGGGCGACGTGACCGTAGATATCGACTGGTCCAGCCTGAACTATAAGGATGCACTGGCGATTACGGGAAAAGGTAAAATCATCCGAAATTTCCCGATGGTGCCAGGAATCGACTTTGCAGGCCGCGTGCATACCAGTGAAGATCCGCGTTTTCACGCCGGACAGCAGGTGCTGCTCACCGGCTGGGGCGTAGGTGAAAACCACTGGGGCGGACTGGCAGCACAGGCGCGCGTCAAAGGTGACTGGCTGGTCCCGATGCCGAAAGGCCTGGACGGTCGTAAGGCGATGATCATCGGCACGGCAGGCTTCACCGCCATGCTGTGCGTGATGGCGCTGGAAGAGGCCGGGATTCGTCCTGACTCGGGCGAAATTGTCGTCACCGGCGCCAGCGGCGGCGTGGGCAGCACGGCCGTCACGCTGCTGCACAAGCTGGGGTATCAGGTCGCCGCCGTCTCTGGCCGCGAAAGTACGCATGATTATCTACGTCAGCTGGGCGCAAGCCGTATTCTGAGCCGCGACGAATTCGCCGAGACCCGCCCGCTGGAAAAACAGGTCTGGGCTGGCGCAGTAGATACCGTCGGCGACGAAGTGCTGGCGAAGGTGCTGGCGCAAATGAATTACGGCGGCTGCGTGGCGGCCTGTGGTCTGGCGGGTGGTTTTGCCCTGCCGACGACGGTGATGCCATTTATTCTGCGTAACGTGCGTCTTCAGGGTGTCGATTCGGTCATGAGCCCAGCCGAGCGGCGGGCTGAGGCCTGGGAACGTCTGGTGCAGGATCTGCCAGCCTCATTCTATGAGCAGAGCGCCACTGAGATCACCCTGAGCCAGGCGCCAGAGTTCGCCAATAAAATCATGGACAACCAGTTCCACGGTCGTGCGCTGGTTAAAATCGCCTAATCTTCAAATTTTCGTGACATATTCGCGCTAACCCTCCTCCTCCGTCATGCTTAGAAAAACGCCTGACGGAGGATGCCATGAAAACCCGAAAACTGACGGAAGCCGACGTAACGTCTGAATCTGTCTTTATGCTACAGCGCCGCCAGATCCTGAAAATGCTTGGCATCAGCGCCACTGCCCTGACGCTCACCCCTGCGGCCCATGCCGATCTGCTCGACTGGTTTAAGGGCAACGATCGCCCGAAAGCCCCCTCCGGCGCACCGCTTGACTTCACCAAACCGGCACAGTGGCAGAATAAACTGACGCTGACGCCGGAAGATAAAGTCACCGGCTATAACAACTTCTATGAGTTTGGTCTTGATAAGGCCGATCCTGCCGCCAACGCCGGGAGCATGAAAACCGATCCCTGGACGCTGAAGATAGATGGCGAGGTGGCAAAACCGCTGACGCTGGATCATCATGACCTCACCACCCGCTTCCCCCTTGAAGAACGCATTTACCGTATGCGCTGTGTGGAAGCCTGGTCGATGGTGGTGCCGTGGGTAGGTTTCCCTTTGCATAAACTGCTGGCGCTGGTTGAGCCCACCAGCAACGCGAAGTATGTTTCTTTCCAGACGCGCTATGCCCCGGACGAGATGCCAGGCCAGAAGGATCGGTTTATCGGCGGCGGGCTGGAGTATCCCTACGTTGAAGGTTTACGTCTCGACGAAGCCATGCATCCGCTTACGCTGCTCACCGTCGGGGTTTATGGCAAAGCGCTGCCGCCGCAAAACGGGGCGCCCATTCGCCTGACCGTACCGTGGAAATACGGTTTCAAGGGCATCAAATCGATCGTCAGCATTAAGCTCACCCGTGAACGCCCCCCCACCACCTGGAACCTGGCAGCGCCTGACGAGTATGGTTTTTTTGCCAACGTTAACCCGCACGTTGACCATCCGCGCTGGTCGCAGGCAACAGAACGTTTTATCGGTTCCGGCGGCGCGCTGGATGTTAAACGCCAGCCAACGCTGCTATTTAACGGCTATGCGGATGAGGTGGCATCCCTCTACCGTGGTCTGAACTTACGGGAGAACTTCTAAGTGCGTTTAACGGCAAAGCAGATAACCTGGCTGAAGGTACTCCTGCATTTAGCCGGATTGCTCCCCTTTATCTGGCTCTTCTGGGCAGCCAGCCAGGGACAGTTCAGTGCCGATCCGGCGAAAGATATTCAGCATTTTACGGGTCGGATGGCTCTGAAATTTTTGCTGGCGACCTTGCTCGTCTCACCGCTGGCGCGCTACGCTAAACAGCCATTATTGATACGCACCCGTCGGCTTTTAGGGCTATGGTGTTTCGCCTGGGCAACGCTGCATCTCACCAGCTACGCCCTGCTGGAACTGGGCATTAACAACCTGGCACTCCTTGGCAGCGAACTAGTGACGCGTCCCTATCTGACGCTGGGTATCGTAAGCTGGCTGGTTTTACTGGCGCTGACGCTGACATCCACGCAGTATGCGCAGCGAAAACTGGGTCGACGCTGGCAACTACTGCATAACTTCGTCTATCTTGTCGCGATCCTCGCCCCTATTCATTACCTGTGGTCGGTGAAGATTTTATCCCCTCAGCCGGTCATCTACGCCCTGCTGGCCCTGGCCCTTTTAGCGTGGCGTTACAAGAAGTTCCGCCAGTGGTTGCGATAGTTCACGAAACTGTGCGTTTTCCCGCAGATTATTTATCAACCGCGAATCTTTTTCGGATAGCGGTTGATAATCTTCCCTGATAAGACCAGTATTTAGCTGCCAAATGCTACGAAATCGTTATAATGTGCGACTTCGGTTTTCCGGACAGGGGTTTTAGGCCTCTGAAAGGGTGACAATTGCGCTTTGAGGGTATATGTTGTTTTTTACCCGAAAATCGCAGGAGATAGCGGCATAATGGCTGATAAATTCCAAATTTTAGTTTTAAACGGACCGAACCTGAACATGCTCGGCACCCGTGAGCCAGAGAAGTACGGCACGCTAACATTGAGCGAAATTGTTAACCGTCTGAGTACGGAAGCAGCGTCGCTGAATGTGGATTTGGACCATTTTCAGTCTAACGCGGAGTACGCAATCATCGACCGTATTCATCAGGCTAAAGACACTGTGGACTATATCCTGATCAATCCGGCCGCGTTTACGCACACCAGTGTTGCTATACGCGACGCACTGCTCGCGGTGAGTATCCCGTTTATCGAGATCCACCTGAGTAACGTGCACGCCCGAGAGCCGTTCCGCCACCACTCCTACCTGTCAGATATCGCCGCTGGCGTGATTTGTGGGCTGGGTGCAGACGGCTATTCATACGCTTTACAGACAGCGGTAAAACGCTTGTCACAATCACACTAAACAAGAGTACGGAACCCACTCATGGATATTCGTAAGATTAAAAAACTGATCGAGCTGGTTGAAGAATCAGGCATCTCCGAACTGGAAATTTCTGAAGGCGAAGAGTCTGTACGCATCAGCCGTGCAGCCCCAGCCGCTAGCTTCCCGGTAATGCAGCAAGCTTATGCTGCGCCAGTGCAGCAGCCTGCGCTCTCCGCAGCCGTTGCGCCAGCGGCAGCAGAAGCGGCACCTGCGGCTGCAACAGAAATCAGTGGTCACATCGTACGTTCCCCAATGGTTGGTACTTTCTACCGCACCCCGAGCCCGGACGCGAAGGCGTTCATCGAAGTGGGTCAGAAAGTCAACGTAGGCGATACCCTGTGCATCGTTGAAGCCATGAAAATGATGAACCAGATCGAAGCAGACAAATCAGGTACTGTGAAAGCGATCCTGGTCGAAAGTGGTCAGCCGGTAGAATTTGACGAGCCGCTGGTCGTCATCGAGTAACGAGGCGAACATGCTGGATAAAATTGTTATCGCCAACCGTGGCGAGATTGCACTGCGTATTCTTCGTGCCTGTAAAGAACTGGGCATCAAGACCGTGGCCGTGCATTCAAGCGCGGATCGCGATTTAAAACACGTATTGCTGGCGGATGAGACGGTCTGTATCGGTCCGGCTCCGTCCGTAAAAAGCTATCTGAACATCCCGGCGATCATCAGCGCCGCCGAAATCACTGGCGCGGTCGCGATTCACCCGGGTTATGGTTTCCTCTCTGAGAACGCCAACTTTGCTGAGCAGGTTGAACGCTCTGGCTTTATCTTCATTGGCCCGAAAGCTGACACCATTCGCCTGATGGGTGACAAAGTGTCTGCCATCACCGCGATGAAAAAAGCTGGCGTGCCAACCGTACCGGGCTCTGACGGCCCGCTGACCGACGATATGGATGCTAACCGCGCCCATGCTAAACGCATTGGCTATCCGGTGATCATCAAAGCGTCCGGCGGCGGCGGCGGTCGCGGTATGCGCGTTGTACGCAGCGATGCTGAACTGGCGCAGTCCATCTCCATGACCAAAGCGGAAGCGAAAGCGGCTTTCAGCAATGACATGGTGTACATGGAAAAATACCTGGAAAACCCACGCCACATCGAAATTCAGGTGCTGGCTGACGGTCAGGGTAACGCGATCTATCTGGCAGAACGTGACTGCTCCATGCAGCGTCGTCACCAGAAAGTCGTCGAAGAAGCGCCAGCGCCGGGCATTACGCCGGAACTGCGTCGCTACATCGGTGAGCGTTGCGCCAAAGCGTGTGTCGATATCGGCTATCGCGGGGCGGGTACCTTTGAGTTCCTGTTCGAAAACGGCGAGTTCTACTTCATTGAGATGAACACCCGTATTCAGGTTGAACACCCGGTTACCGAAATGATCACCGGCGTTGACCTGATTAAAGAACAGCTGCGTATCGCAGCCGGTCAGCCGCTGTCCATCAAACAGGAAGAAGTTGTGGTTAAAGGCCATGCGGTAGAGTGCCGTATCAACGCCGAAGACCCGAACACCTTCCTGCCAAGCCCGGGTAAAATCACGCGTTTCCACGCGCCGGGTGGCTTTGGTGTGCGCTGGGAGTCCCATATCTACGCCGGTTACACCGTACCGCCGTACTATGACTCAATGATCGGTAAGCTGATCTGCTACGGCGAAAACCGTGACGTGGCCATTGCCCGCATGAAGAACGCCCTTCAGGAGCTGATCATCGACGGGATCAAAACCAACGTTGATCTCCAGATGCGCATTATGAGCGACGAGCACTTCCAGAATGGTGGGACTAACATCCATTACCTGGAGAAAAAACTCGGTCTGAACGAGAAGTAAGAGATCAGTGTTGCTAAAAGGCCGGATTATCCGGCCTTTTTTATTTCTGGGGATCGCTAAGCCCCATCATGTACAATCCCCGCTTTCTTCATCCACAAGGGACAAAAAATGGACAAACGTTTTGTTCAGGCCCATAAAGAAGCGCGCTGCGCGCTGTGGCTGACCCTTCTCTATCTCGCCGCATGGTTAGTAACTGCTTACTTACCTGATTCGGCGATTGGCATTACCGGCCTCCCGCACTGGTTTGAAATGGCCTGCCTGCTGCTGCCGCTGGTGTTTATCCTGCTGTGCTGGGCGATGGTGAAATTCATCTATCGCGATATTTCACTGGAGGACGATGATGCAGCTTGAAGTCATTCTGCCCCTTATCGCTTACCTGTTCCTGGTGTTTGGCCTGTCGGTTTATGCGATGCGTAAACGTTCGACCGGCACCTTTCTGAACGAGTATTTCCTCGGGAGCCGCTCAATGGGTGGCGTCGTGCTGGCCATGACGCTGACCGCTACTTACATCAGCGCCAGCTCGTTTATCGGTGGCCCGGGCGCCGCTTATAAGTACGGGCTGGGCTGGGTACTGCTGGCCATGATCCAGCTGCCTGCCATTTGGCTCTCTCTGGGCATATTGGGTAAAAAGTTTGCCATTCTGGCCCGTCGCTACAATGCCGTAACGCTGAACGATATGCTGTTTGCTCGCTATCAGAGTCGCTTGCTGGTATGGCTGGCAAGCCTGAGTCTGCTGGTGGCGTTTATTGGCGCAATGACGGTGCAGTTTATCGGCGGCGCACGTCTGCTGGAGACGGCAGCCGGTATCCCCTATGAGACGGGCCTGGTCATTTTCGGTGTGAGTATCGCGCTGTATACCGCGTTTGGCGGGTTCCGCGCCAGCGTACTCAACGACACGATGCAGGGGATGGTGATGCTCATTGGCACTCTCGTTCTGCTGGTGGGTATCGTGCATGCCGCAGGGGGCCTGAGCCATGCGGTTGAAACCCTGGAAGCGATCGATCCGAAACTGGTCTCGCCGCAGGGGGCGGATGACATCCTCTCTCCAACCTTTATGACCTCGTTCTGGGTGCTGGTGTGCTTTGGCGTGATTGGCCTGCCGCATACTGCCGTGCGCTGCATCTCATATAAAGACAGCAAAGCGGTGCACCGCGGGATCATTATCGGGACAATTGTGGTGGCGATCCTGATGTTTGGTATGCACCTGGCGGGCGCGCTGGGCCGCGCGGTTATCCCTGACCTTACCGTACCGGATCTGGTCATTCCGACCCTGATGGTGAAAGTGCTTCCGCCGTTTGCCGCCGGGATTTTCCTCGCCGCACCCATGGCGGCCATTATGTCGACCATCAACGCTCAGTTGCTGCAAAGTTCCGCTACGATCATTAAAGATCTCTATCTGAATTTGCGCCCTGAACAGGTCGAAAATGAGCGACGCCTCAAGCGTATGTCGGCGGTGATTACCCTGGTGCTGGGGGCGTTACTGTTGCTGGCCGCGTGGCGTCCACCGGAGATGATCATCTGGCTAAACCTGCTCGCCTTTGGCGGGCTGGAGGCCGTTTTCCTGTGGCCGCTGGTGCTGGGGCTGTACTGGGAACGCGCGAATGCCGCGGGTGCATTAAGCGGCATGATTGTCGGGGGCGTCCTGTATGCCGTTCTCGCTACGTTTAAAATTCAGTATCTGGGCTTCCATCCGATCGTGCCTTCGTTACTGTTAAGTTTACTGGCGTTTGTGGTGGGAAACCGTTTTGGTCGACCGGTGCCACAAACTGCCCTGATTTCTACTGACAAATAAAGAGTTTTGCCATGCCGTGGATCCAATTAAAACTGAACACAACCGGCGCGAACGCCGAAGAACTGAGTGATGCGCTGATGGAGGCCGGTTCGGTCTCTATCACCTTCCAGGACACGCATGACACGCCGGTCTTTGAGCCGCTGCCAGGCGAAACGCGCCTGTGGGGTGATACGGACGTTATCGGCCTGTTCGATGCAGAAACCGATATGAAAGAGGTCGTGGCGATTCTGGAAAACCATCCGCTGCTGGGCGCGGGTTTCGCGCATAAAATTGAACAGCTGGAAGACAAAGACTGGGAACGCGAGTGGATGGACAACTTCCATCCGATGCAGTTTGGTCAGCGTCTGTGGATCTGCCCAAGCTGGCGTGAAGTGCCCGATGAAAACGCCGTCAACGTGATGCTGGATCCGGGTCTGGCGTTCGGCACCGGTACCCACCCGACAACCTCCCTGTGCCTGCAATGGCTGGATGGCCTGGATCTGGAAGGCAAAACCGTGATCGACTTCGGTTGCGGATCCGGGATCCTTGCTATCGCAGCACTAAAACTGGGCGCGGCAAAAGCCATCGGGATCGACATCGATCCGCAGGCGATTCAGGCCAGCCGTGATAACGCCGAGCGTAATGGCGTTTCCGATCGCCTTGAACTGTATCTGCCCGATGCACAGCCAGAGGCGATGAAAGCCGATGTGGTGGTCGCGAATATCCTGGCTGGCCCATTACGCGAGCTGGCGCCGTTAATCAGCGTGCTGCCGGTTGAAGGCGGTCTGCTGGGCCTGTCCGGTATCCTTGCCAGCCAGGCAGACAGCGTCTGTGAAGCCTACGCCGATCTCTTTGCGCTCGACCCGGTGGTCGAGAAAGAAGAGTGGTGTCGCATCACCGGTCGTAAAAAATAAGCGTTTGGCGTGGTCGTCTGACCACGCCTTTTCCCTTCGGTTTTCTCTCCCGCCTTCTTCCTTTCTTCGATAAAATAACCCCACAAATCACAATGTTAATTATTGATTTGGATAATAAAATTCACAGGAAGAATATGATGAAACACATTTCAGGCAAGGCAGCGCTGCTGGCGCTGAGCATGATTTCGGCTACGGCTTACGCATCACACTGGAGCTATCAAGGAGAAGGCGCACCGGAACACTGGGGCGAACTGGACGAGGCGTACAAGACGTGTAAAAGCGGAATTTATCAGTCGCCGGTCAACATAGATAACACGGTCAAAGCCCACATCTCTCCGCTGGAAACGCACTATATCGACGGCCCGGTCATTCTGACAAATAACGGCCATACTATCCAGGCGAGTGAAAATGCCGATACACGCGACAGCATCACGCTTGATAAACAGCGCTGGACGTTACAGCAGTTCCATTTCCATGCACCATCCGAAAACACGGTGCACGGTAAAAAATACGCAATGGAAATGCATCTGGTCCATAAAAACGCTGACGGCGAACTGACGGTCGTTGCCGTTATGTTCGATCAGGGCGCTGCAAACACTGAACTGGATAAACTCTGGGGCGTGATGCCGGGACAGGTTGACCAGAACGTCATGATTAAGCCAACCCTCGATATGAATAAATTACTGCCCGCGGATAAAACTTACTGGCGTTTTAGCGGCTCTCTGACCACCCCACCGTGTTCAGAAGGGGTAACGTGGCTGGTCCTCAAGCATCCGCTGACCGTCTCTGCTGAACAGCTGCAAAAATTTACTCACACCCTGCACCACGAAAACAGCCGCCCGGTTCAGCCGCTTCATGGCCGTCTGGTTGTTGAATAAGTCGATTTTTTACGTTGATATCCTGTGCTGAAATGCGACGCAGATCGCCAAGAAGCGCCATAATCTGCTGCTTATAGCAGCAGATTATCCCGAACAATTGATCCATTTATTCAGAAATGATGAGAAGTTACGGGAAATTGTAAGCGCCCACAAAATGTTCATTTATTCATAACACAATGATTTAAATAGCGAATAATCTTATCCCAAAAGAATGACTGGCGATTCCTTGATCTACAACAGAGGATTGTTCAAAGTTTGGCCTTTCATCTCGTGCAAAAAATGCGTAATATACGCCGCCTTGCAGTCACAGTATGGTCATTTCTTAACTCATGCGCATCGGACACCACCAGCTCAGAAATCGCCTGATCGCAGCCCCAATGGCAGGTATTACCGACCGGCCGTTCAGGACGCTGTGCTACGAGATGGGAGCAGGATTAACCGTTTCCGAGATGATGTCGTCTAACCCGCAGGTTTGGGAAAGCGACAAGTCCCGCCTTCGGATGGTGCACGTGGATGAACCAGGTATCCGCACCGTGCAAATTGCCGGAAGCGTGCCTGAAGAGATGGCAGATGCCGCGCGTATTAACGTGGAAAGTGGCGCCCAGATTATTGATATCAATATGGGTTGCCCGGCCAAAAAGGTGAATCGCAAGCTTGCAGGTTCAGCCCTTCTGCAATACCCCGACCAGGTGAAGTCAATCCTGACGGCGGTTGTCAGCGCAGTGGACGTTCCTGTTACGTTGAAGATTCGCACGGGTTGGTCGCCGGAACACCGTAACTGCGTAGAGATTGCCCAACTGGCCGAAGACTGTGGCATTCAGGCCCTGACCATTCATGGACGCACTCGCGCCTGTTTGTTCAACGGTGAAGCTGAATACGGCAGCATTCGGGCAGTTAAGCAGAAAGTTTCCATTCCGGTTATCGCGAATGGCGACATTACTGACCCGCTTAAAGCCAGAGCTGTGCTCGACTATACGGGAGCTGATGCTCTGATGATAGGACGTGCCGCTCAGGGAAGACCCTGGATCTTTCGGGAAATCCAGCATTATCTGGACACTGGGGAGCTGCTTGCCCCGCTGCCTCTGGCAGAGGTCAAGCGCTTGCTTTGTTCGCATGTTCGGGAATTGCATGACCACTACGGCCAGGCAAAAGGGTACCGAATTGCGCGTAAACACGTCTCCTGGTATCTCCAGGAGCACGCTCCAAATGACCAGTTTCGGCGCACATTCAACGCCATTGAGGATGCCAGCGAACAGCTGGAGGCGTTGGAGGCATACTTCGAAAATCTTGCGTAATGAAATAAAGAGCTGACAGAACTATGTTCGAACAACGCGTAAATTCTGACGTACTGACCGTTTCTACCGTTAACTCTCAGGATCAGGTGACTCAAAAGCCCCTGCGTGACTCGGTTAAACAGGCACTGAAGAACTATTTTGCTCAACTGAACGGTCAGGATGTTAATGACCTGTATGAGCTGGTACTGGCTGAAGTTGAACAGCCACTGTTGGACATGGTGATGCAATACACCCGTGGTAATCAAACCCGCGCTGCCCTGATGATGGGCATCAACCGTGGTACCCTGCGTAAGAAACTGAAAAAATACGGCATGAACTAATTTCGATTAGCTAACTGCTTGTTTAAAAAGGCGCTCTTCGGCATGGGGAAGCGCCTTTTTTATCGTTCGGGCGAGCAACCGTCAACGCTTTGTAAACCTTCCCTTTCCCCACTTTTCAACGCCCGCTTTTCGTGTATATTTCCACCAACTTACAGGCTCTCTTTTCGCGGAATGACACATGATTCGTAAATACTGGTGGCTGGTCGTTTTTGCTGTCTCTGTTTTCATTTTCGATGCGCTGCTGATGCAGTGGATTGAACTGATGAGCACTGAAACCGATAAATGTCGCAATATGAATTCCGTGAACCCGCTTAAACTGGTCAACTGCTCAGAGCTGGACTAACCGCTTCCATCCTGTATAAAACCCTGTTAACACCCAATAAAAACAGGGGCTTAAATCACTTTTCGTCATTTCCTGACGATGATAATGTCTGTCCCCTTTCCAACCGCTCTTGCTTAACGTCTCACACGAGTGAACAGACCATGCTGGTTAGCCAATACAACCAAATCCTCGTAGTCATCTCCTTTGTTGTTGCCATTCTTGCCGCCTATACCGCACTGAATATGGCTGCGCGCGTTGCCGGAAGCCAGGGCGTCGCTGCACGCGTCTGGCTGGCAGGTGGCGGTGTTTCGATGGGGATTGGCGTGTGGGCGATGCATTTCATCGGTATGCTGGCGATGGATCTTTCCATGAGCATGAGTTACAACGCGGCCCTGACCTTGCTTTCGATGGTTATCGCCATTAGCTCGTCAATGTTTGCCCTGTGGCTCGTTAGCGGCGAGCAGCTACGTTTGCGCCGGCTGCTGCCTGGCGCCGTCGTGATGGGAACGGGCATTGTTGCCATGCACTACACCGGTATGGCTGCCCTGGAGGTCACACCGGGTATTGTCTGGGATAAAACGTGGGTGGCTATCTCTGTGGTCATAGCCCTTGCCGCTTCACTGGCCGCTCTTTGGCTGACGTTCCGTTTACGTCAGGAAGCCGCACGAATGGCGTTGATGCGGCTGGGGGCGGCGATCACCATGGGCATCGCTATCGCTGGCATGCATTACGCTGGCATGGAAGCAGCACAATTTCCGATGTCGACGATGGTCCACCATCATGGCATTAACGGGAGCTGGCTGGCGATATTGGTTAGCGTGGTCGCGCTCGCTATTCTGGGGATTACGCTGCTGGTGTCGATGTTCGATGCCCGCCTTCAGGCTCGTACCTCGCTGCTGGCCTCATCACTGGCAGAAGCTAATCGTGAACTCGCACAGCTGGCGTTGCATGATACGCTGACGCGATTACCCAATCGTATTCTGCTTGAGGATCGCCTCGATCAGGCCATCAGCAAGGCCGATCGCGAAGGAAGCCCTTTCGCGCTGATGTTTATGGATCTCGACGGCTTTAAAACCGTCAACGATGCCTATGGTCATGATGTCGGTGACAAGCTTCTGGTAGCGGTGACTCAGCGTTTGCTGTTGCAGTTGAAAGGTCAGTACACGCTGGCGCGTATCGGTGGGGATGAATTCGTGCTGCTGGCCGAAACCGCCACCCCGGATGATGCTGCCTCACTGGCAAATTCACTGGTGCGCGTCATTGATAGCCCGTTCCATCTCGATCCTTACGAACTGATGGTCACCCTGAGCATTGGCATTGCGCTCTATCCACACGATGGCAAAACCGATCGTGAACTAATGTTTAACGCTGATGCTGCGATGTACCACACGAAACATATGGGTCGCAACGGCTATCACTTCTTCCAGCCGTCAATGAATACGCTGGCGCAGACGCATCTACAGCTGATGAATGATCTGTGGCAGGCCATCGACCGTGATGAGTTACGCCTGCTTTATCAACCTAAATTCCACGCCCCTGCCGGGCCGGTCATCGGGTTCGAAGCGCTGTTACGCTGGCAGCATCCCAAACAGGGATTACTCTCCCCCGACCTGTTTCTACCGCTGGCAGAGAAAACAGGGCTGATTATTCCGATTGGAAACTGGGTAATCGACGAGGCCTGCCGCCAGCTGCGTGAATGGCATCTTCAGGGCCACACGGACTGGTCAATGGCGGTGAATCTTTCTACGTTGCAGTTCGAACAGCCGTCGCTGGTTAAAACGGTTCTCGATTGTCTGACGCGCCATAGCGTGCCGCCCGGCATGTTGATCCTGGAGGTGACTGAAACCACGGCAATGAGCAATCCGGACGAAAGCGTACGCGTCCTGACAGCGCTGACGGATGCGGGAGTAAAAGCCTCAATAGACGATTTTGGTACAGGTTACTCAAGCCTTCTCTATCTTAAGCGGCTTCCCGCCTGCGAGTTGAAAATCGATCGCGCTTTTGTGAAAGAGTTAAGTGGAGAGAGCGAAGATGCGACAATTGTCTCGGCGATTGTCGCCCTGGCAAAAACGCTGAATCTGAAGGTCGTGGCGGAAGGGGTCGAAACCGCAGCGCAGCAGACCTTCCTGACAGAACTGGGATGCAATACGCTACAGGGTTATCTGCTGGGCAAACCAATTACCGCGCAAGCTATTATGGAACAGTGCCAGCACGGGGAGATGTCGCCACCCCGGGCGCAGTCATAAGGCTGTATCGTAAACCACTGGCGCCACTCGGGTGATATTTAGTGTCGCCAGAATATTATCCACCAGCGCCGGCGCTTGTTTGTACAGATTAAAACTGGTGTTATCCATTAACCAGTTTTTAATGACTCCGCTAAAAAAGGCATGGAAAACAATCAGCGCCAGTTCAATATTAGTTTGCGAAGAGATAATGTTATGAGCAATGCATCGCTTAAGCGTCTTGCGAAGATAATCATCGTTTAAACCGATCCGCTTGCGTATTTCACATTCTGAAATCACATCGTCATGAAATTCACACTTATGATACAGAATTTGTAAAAGCGCATACTGTCGGGGTTCGCTCGCAATATATTGCAGCGCAACAATAAATTGTTCACGAAGCATTAACAAAGGGTCGTCATTTTCGGAAAGCATTAGCCTGTCACGAATGATTTCACGCAGCGGCAATTGCTGTTCCCATATTGCGTTAAATATTTCCGCTTTACTCGAGAAATGCCAGTAAACCGCCCCGCGAGTGAGTTGAGCTGCATCGGCAATGTCGGTAAGCGTGGTGCTGGCCACGCCACGCGTCGCGAATAGCCTGATAGCGGCTTCAATCAGCTGCTGGCGGGTCTTTTGAGCCTCTTCTTTCTTTTTGCGCGCCATTACCTGCTACTCGTTACTTACAAGATTGATACGTTATCAAAGGATATTGCCGTGGTCGTGTCAGACAAAGTATTAACCAAAATCCGTATTAGTTTTGCACAAAAAAAGTCAATTCGTTTAATTTATAAGCCTCGTGAATAAATTGAATATATTAAATACATAAAACATATGTATAGCTTTCACCAAAAAGCATTTCGTTGATTATCCTGACAGAAATAGAGTGCCGAATGCACTGGGTCAGATTCCGATTTTTACTTTTTAAAAGCTCCATCAGCACTTATAAATTAAAAAACATTAAATACCCTCATTATTATACGCAGCTACATTTCTTTTTTTGCCTCACACCCTTTCACCGATTCATGACAAATATCGGTTCAGGGGTAGTTTAAGGAACAGTAATGACGAATCACTTCAGATGCTTACCCTTATCCGGTTTCATTGTCTGTGCCGCGCTGCTCACCGGGTGCGATGGGCAAGAAAACCCACAGCAGCATGCGCAAGCTCCTCAGGTCAGTGTTCATATTGTTAAAAGCGCGCCACTGGCCGTAAAGACAGAATTGCCTGGCAGAACTGACGCGTATCGTGTTGCGGAGGTTCGTCCCCAGGTAAGTGGTATCATTCTGCACCGTAATTTTACCGAAGGCAGCGACGTCAAAGCGGGTGAATCCCTTTATCAGATCGATCCGGCCACGTATCAGGCAGCCTACGACAATGCGAAAGGTGAACTGGTAAAAGCACAGGCGGCGGCCAATATCGCTCATCTGACGGTGAAACGTTACGTTCCGCTGGTCGGTACGCAATATGTGAGCAAGCAGGAGTACGATCAGGCGGTGGCAACCGCCCAGCAGGCGGATGCGAGCGTCGTTGCCGCGAAGGCTGGCGTTGAAAGCGCGCGGATCAACCTGGCTTATACCAAAGTCACATCCCCAATCAACGGGCGTATAGGTAAATCCAGCGTCACCGAAGGGGCGTTGGTTACTAATGGTCAGTCGACTGCACTGGCGACGGTTCAGCAGCTCGATCCCATTTATGTCGATGTGACGCAATCCAGCAGCGATTTTATGCGTCTGAAGCAGCAGACGAGCCTGCAAAAGGGAGACACCAGCAGCGTCGAGTTGCTGATGGAAAATGGCCAGCCTTATCCACTGAAAGGAACGCTCCAGTTCTCTGATGTCACGGTAGATGAAAGTACCGGCTCAATCACCCTTCGCGCCCTCTTCCCTAACCCTCAGCATATGCTGTTACCGGGTATGTTTGTCCGTGCACGCATTGACGAAGGTACACAACCTGATGCCATTCTTGTTCCCCAGCAGGGGGTAACCCGTACACCGCGCGGGGATGCCACTGTGCTTGTGGTAAACGATAAAAACCAGGTGGAATCGCGCACTGTCGTTGCACCGCAGGCGATTGGCGATCGCTGGCTGATCACGGAAGGCCTGAAAAACGGCGACCGCGTCATTATCAGCGGCCTGCAAAAAGTTCGCCCTGGCGTTACCGTCGTGGCTACTCCTGATACCGCCGGACTCCAGCCAGTTAAGGAATAACGACATGGCTAATTTCTTTATTCAACGGCCTGTTTTCGCCTGGGTGCTCGCCATCATTCTGATGATTGCGGGCGGGCTGGCCATTTTAAAACTGCCGGTGGCGCAATATCCGACCATTGCGCCGCCAGCGGTGGCGGTGACAGCAACCTACCCTGGCGCTGATGCCCAGACGGTACAGGACACCGTAACTCAGGTTATCGAACAGAACATGAACGGTATCGATAATTTGATGTACATGTCGTCCACCAGTGATTCCGCCGGTAACGTCACCATTACGCTGACGTTCGAGTCGGGTACGGATCCTGATATCGCGCAGGTGCAGGTTCAGAACAAACTCCAGCTCGCCATGCCGCTGCTGCCGCAAGAAGTGCAGCAGCAGGGGATTGGCGTGGAGAAATCCAGCAGCAGCTTCCTGCTGGTTGCAGGCTTTGTGTCGGACAATAAAAATCTCACGCAGGATGATATCTCCGACTATGTCGCTTCTAACGTAAAAGATGCGATCAGCCGTACTTCCGGCGTCGGTGACGTGCAACTGTTCGGTGCCCAGTATGCAATGCGCATCTGGCTGGACAGCAACGCGATGAACAAATATCAGCTCACGCCGCTGGATATCATTAACCAGCTGAAAACACAGAACGACCAGATTGCTGCGGGCCAGTTGGGAGGAACGCCGTCCGTACCAGGGCAGCAACTGAACGCCTCAATTATTGCTCAAACACGCTTGAAATCGCCGGAGGAGTTTGGTCGTGTGACGCTGAAGGTGAACCAGGACGGTTCAATGGTCCACCTGAAAGATGTGGCACGCATTGAGCTGGGTGGCGAAAACTACAACATGGTCACCAAAATCAATGGCCAGGCAGCAACGGGGCTGGGGATCAAGCTGGCGACTGGCGCAAACGCGCTGGATACCGCTGCCGCCATCAAGAGTAAACTGGCGCAGTTGCAGCCCTTCTTCCCTCAGGGTCTGAAAGTCGTGTATCCGTACGACACCACACCTTTCGTGAAGATCTCCATCCATGAAGTGGTGAAGACGCTGTTTGAAGCGATTGTTCTCGTGTTCCTGGTGATGTACCTGTTCCTGCAAAACCTGCGGGCAACGCTTATTCCCACTATCGCCGTTCCCGTGGTGTTACTGGGCACCTTTGCGGTACTGGCTGCGTTCGGGTTCTCCATTAACACCCTGACGATGTTCGGGATGGTATTGGCGATAGGTCTTCTCGTCGATGACGCCATCGTGGTAGTCGAGAACGTAGAACGCGTCATGGTTGAGGACAAGCTGCCGCCAAAAGAGGCGACGCAGAAGTCAATGGAGCAAATCCAGGGCGCTCTGGTGGGCATTGCCATGGTGCTTTCGGCGGTATTTATTCCGATGGCATTCTTTGGTGGTTCAACCGGGGCTATCTATCGCCAGTTCTCGCTGACCATTGTCTCCGCGATGGCCTTGTCGGTACTGGTGGCGTTGATATTAACGCCTGCTCTTTGTGCAACGCTGCTCAAACCGGTTTCCAGCGAACATCATGAAAAGAAAGGTGGTTTCTTCGGCTGGTTTAACGCGCTCTTTGATAAGAGTGTGGAGCACTACAGCAACAGCGTGAGCGGCATTTTACGTAAGACCGGCCGCTATCTGCTGGTTTACGTCATCATCGTCGGCGGCATGGCAGTTCTGTTCCTGCGCCTGCCTTCCTCCTTCCTGCCGGAAGAGGATCAGGGTGTGTTTATGACGATGGTTCAGTTGCCGGCAGGGGCGACGCAGATGCGTACCCAGCAGGTACTCGATCAGGTTCAGGATTATTACCTGACGAAAGAGAAAGCGAACGTTGAATCGGTCTTTACCGTAAACGGGTTTAGTTTTAGCGGACAGGGTCAGAACTCCGGTATCGCTTTCGTCAGCCTGAAGCCATGGGAAGAGCGTCCGGGCAAGGAAAACGGCGTTGAGGCGATTGTCAGCCGCGCGACGAAAGCGTTCAGCCAGATCAAAGACGGCCTTGTATTTCCGTTTAACCTGCCTGCCATTATTGAACTGGGTACCGCAACAGGCTTTGACTTTGAACTGATAGACCAGGCAAACCTGGGACATACGCAGTTAACGCAGGCGCGTAACCAGCTGCTGGGCATGGTGAGAGAACATCCTGACTTACTGGTCCGCGTGCGTCCTAACGGACTGGAAGATACGCCACAGTTCAAGCTGGACGTCGATCAGGAGAAGGCACAGGCGCTGGGTGTGAGCGTGTCTGACGTCAATCAGACTATTTCAACAGCCCTGGGTGGCACCTATGTGAACGACTTTATCGATCACGGACGGGTGAAAAAAGTTTATGTCCAGGCTGATGCTCGCTTCCGTATGCTACCCGGAGACATTAACGGCCTGTATGTGCGTAGCGCTAACGGCGAAATGGTGCCTTTCTCTGCCTTTAGCAGCTCTCACTGGGTGTACGGTTCACCGCGTCTGGAACGTTACAATGGGATGCCATCAATGGAGATCCTCGGTGAGTCTGCACCAGGCAAAAGTACCGGTGAGGCAATGGCGCTGATGGAAAACCTTGCGTCAAAACTGCCGTCCGGCATCGGCTACGACTGGACGGGGATGTCTTATCAGGAACGACTTTCCGGGAATCAGGCTCCGGCGCTGTACGCCATTTCACTTATTGTGGTGTTCCTGTGTCTGGCGGCTCTCTATGAAAGCTGGTCAATTCCATTCTCGGTCATGCTGGTTGTGCCTCTGGGGGTGATCGGTGCGCTTCTGGCTGCATCAATGCGAGGGCTGAACAATGACGTTTACTTCCAGGTTGGTCTGCTTACAACAATTGGTTTATCAGCCAAGAACGCCATACTGATCGTTGAGTTCGCCAAAGATCTCATGGATAAAGAAGGCAAAGGGATTATCGAAGCCACGCTTGAAGCCTCGCGTATGCGTCTGCGTCCTATCCTGATGACTTCCCTGGCATTCATCCTTGGTGTTATGCCTCTGGTCATCAGCAGCGGTGCAGGTAGTGGTGCACAAAATGCGGTCGGGACGGGCGTGATGGGCGGGATGCTCTCAGCCACCCTGTTGGCCATATTCTTTGTTCCTGTTTTCTTTGTGGTTGTCCGGAGACGATTTACAAAGCACAAGGATTAATGAAAATCATAAAGGCACCTCTGGTGCCTTTTTTATTTCCTGAAAACAATGTAAAAACACATCCCCTCTTCACATTTCCTCCATTAATAATTACTGCCCGCGCTTTTTTCTTCATAATTTTTACAATCCACACAAATTGAGATTATTCCACGTGCTGCATGGTATTAGTGCGGTGGTAAAATAATCATCGATTCGTTAATTGCCGCATCGGCTCTTTAGCGAATAGGCGATCATATTGAGGTAACATCATGAAAAGATTCCTTTCCGTTGCACTTCTCGCTGCGCTGCTTGCTGGTTGCGCGCACGATTCCCCATGTGTACCGGTATACGACGATCAGGGGCGACTGGTTCACACCAATACCTGTATGAAGGGCACTACCCAGGATAACTGGGAAACAGCAGGTGCGATTGCTGGTGGCGCCGCGGCAATCGCTGGCCTGACACTCGGTATTGTCGCCCTCACTAAATAAGGCTTCTAAAAGCGCGGCGATGGCCGCGCTTTTATTTTTGCCTGATATAAGAAACGTATATTCCCCATCGCAAATAACATCAGATATTAATTAAATTCAATACGCTACCTTACTCCTCGCTATATCCCTTACCTGTACAGCATTTGGCATAACATTTAATTCATTTAACACTACTGCGAGCCAGCAGAATGCATTTCACAACTACAGTTTCAGTACGGTAAAGCGCTACGTCCGTAGGGTATTAACGGCAACAGTGAGAACATCGAATGAGGGAATTGGTTTAGCTAGAGATATAACGCAAAAAGGCCATCCTTTCGGATGGCCTTTCTACTTGTTTGATGTCTGGCAGTTCCCTACTCTCACATGGGGAGACCCCACACTACCATCGGCGCTACGGCGTTTCACTTCTGAGTTCGGCATGGGGTCAGGTGGGACCACCGCGCTAAAGCCGCCAGACAAATTCTTTTACTTCTTGCCGAACTTTAACCTAAGTATAAAGTGGTGCTGATACCCAGAGTCGAACTGGGGACCTCACCCTTACCAAGGGTGCGCTCTACCAACTGAGCCATATCAGCACGCTAAATTTGATGCCTGGCAGTTCCCTACTCTCACATGGGGAGACCCCACACTACCATCGGCGCTACGGCGTTTCACTTCTGAGTTCGGCATGGGGTCAGGTGGGACCACCGCGCT
>NZ_KQ089854.1:4161800-4386662 GCF_001037565.1 Enterobacter sp. BWH52
CCCGTCCGCCACTCGTCAGCAAAGCAGCAAGCTGCTTCCTGTTACCGTTCGACTTGCATGTGTTAGGCCTGCCGCCAGCGTTCAATCTGAGCCATGATCAAACTCTTCAATTTAAAAGTTTGATGCTCAATGAATTAAACTTCGTAATGAATTACGTGTTCACTCGTTGAGACTTGGTATTCATTTATCGTCCGAGGACGTTAAGAATCCATGTCACTTTGAGTGCCCACACAGATTGTCTGATAAATTGTTAAAGAGCAGTTGCGACGCGCTTCAGCGCTCTGTCGCGAGGTGGCGTATATTACGCTTTCCTCTTTCAGAGTCAACCCTGATTTTCAGGATTTTTTCTCTTCAACCGACCGGGTTGTTTGTGAAGTGATTCACATCCGCCGTGTCGATGGAGGCGCATTATAGGGATCCCAGTTTTTAGCACAAGTATTTTTTAGATCTTTTTTTCCAACTGATGATTTTCCGTGCTTTTCGCTGAAAACCCACCCGATCCGCTTAAAAATTGACGCATTTTGCCTTGCCTCGATCCAGGAATACGATCAAAGTCTTCTTTAATAGCGCTCATCTGTATCGAGGTAGATATGTTTGCAGTATTACGTCCTTATAAAGATCTGTTCCCCCAAAAAGGCGATCGCGTGATGATCGATGCCAGCAGCGTGGTCATTGGTGATGTTCGCATGGCCGATGATGTCAGCATCTGGCCACTCGTCGCGATCCGGGGCGATGTTAACTATGTTGCAATCGGTGCACGCACCAATATTCAGGACGGCAGCGTGCTGCATGTGACTCATAAGTCATCTTATAACCCTGAGGGCAATCCGCTCATCATTGGGGAAGATGTTACCGTCGGTCATAAAGTAATGCTCCACGGCTGCACAATCGGTAACAGGGTTCTCGTTGGGATGGGATCGATTTTGCTGGATGGCGTCATAGTAGAAGATGACGTAATGATTGGCGCAGGAAGCCTAGTTCCGCAAAACAAACGCCTGGAAAGTGGCTATCTCTATTTAGGCAGTCCGGTTAAACAGATCCGCCCCCTAAAGGAGGCGGAGATCGAAGGATTGAAATACTCAGCGAACAATTACGTTAAATGGAAGAATGACTATCTGGATCAGGATAACCAGACCCAGCCCTGATCGTCTTCCTGCTGTACGCGGATCAAATCGCTGGCTTCCTCTTCCAGATCCCAGCGATTTTCACAAAAGACCGCTAACGGATCTGAACCACCAAAGCGCTGAAGCAACGTCTCCCCTTTAATCGCACAGGTGAGCTGCATTCCATGCACCAGCACCGGGAAACACACCGCTTGCTTGTTTTCATCCCAGATTTCTCTGTCGGGAAAATGAATCGCCTGATTCATGCCATCAGTTCCTGTTTCAGCTTTTCGATCACCGGTTCTACAGCAGGTAACACGCCATGCCAGAGTAGCACCGCATGAGCCGCCTGCCCCACCAGCATGCCCAGACCATCAGCCACATGTTTTGCCCCCTGTTGTTCGCACCAGGTCAGAAATGGCGTTTTCCCTTTTTGATAAAACATGTCATAGGCGTAGATGTGGGAATGAACCAGGGAGGCAGGAATCGCCGGGATCTCTCCATTAATACCGCTTGAGGTGGCATTAATCACAAGATCAAATTCGTGACCCGCGAGATCCTCAAGTGCTACCGCAGCTACGCTGCCTGTGTGTGCGAACAACGCCGCCAGCTCTTCTGCTCTGGAGAAAGTACGGTTGGTGATTGTCACCGCACAATCCAGCGAAAGAAGAGGAAGCAATACGCCGCGCGACGCGCCACCCGCACCGATCAGCAGGATCCGAAAGCCTGGTTTAATAAACGACAGTCGCTCCAGATCGCTGAGTAAACCTATGCCATCGGTGTTATCGCCCAGAAGGCGACCATCTTCGAGCCGCTTAAGAGTATTGACGGCACCAGCGAGCGACGCACGCTCGGTCAGCTCATCCGCACGCCCGAAAGCCTCTTCTTTAAAAGGCACCGTAACGTTCGCACCTTTACCGCCCGCAACAAAAAAGCTATTTAGCGTCGGTAAAAATGCATCAACAGGCGCAAGAACCCGACCATATGGGTGATCTATCTGCAATTGCTCTGCAAACAGCTGATGGATCAGAGGCGACTTGCTGTGCGCGATCGGGTTACCAAAAACAGCATAGGTTTCCATCACATTATCCCTGGCGAAAACGTTCGCCGGTCAAGGCATCGCGAATTTCTGACGGGTTAAGACGGCCACCGGTTTCACCGACGGCTACCGGGAAATCACTCCCGAACTGCGCCAGAACTTCTTCGGTTGTCCGACAGGGGGGAAGCCCGGTCAGGTTGGCGCTGGTTGAAACCAGAGGTTTACCAAATGCCTGGCATAACTCCACCACCAGCGGATGGTCGGTAACGCGTACCGCAAGTGAATCGAAACGCCCGGTTAACCAGCGCGGCGTTGTCGGTTGTGCAGGAAAAACAAACGTCACGGGACCAGGCCACGCAGAGAAAATGGTTTCCCGCTGTGCAGGCGTCAGCATGGAATCATCAATATAAGGCTTAAGCTGCGCGTAGTTCGCAGCGATCAAAATCAATCCTTTTTCGACAGGCCGTTGTTTTAGCGCCAGCAGACGGTTAACGGCGACTTCGCTGTCAGGATCGCACCCGACCCCGAAAACGGCTTCTGTTGGATAGGCGATGACTTCTTCTTTTTTCAGGATTTCCACCGCCTGCGCGATGGAGCCTGATGGCAGGTTATTATTCACTGATTTGATCCGCCGAAACCGGCTTTCCACATTGTTTACTGGCGCAAAAGCGTTTCAAGCCTTGCGCGGTTTTCTTTTCTATAAGTAACGGATAATCGCAATGAGGGCAGACGCCCGCTACTGGTTTGAAATTGATAACGAACTGGCATTCAGGATAGCGATCGCACGAATGGAAGGTCTTGCCATAACGAGAGCGGCGCTGCACCAATTGACCACGCTGGCACTGAGGGCAGGCAATTGCCGTTTCATCTGGTTTATCAATTTGTTCCGTATGATCACATTCCGGGTAGCGGCTGCATCCGATAAACATCCCGAACCGCCCCTGCCGCAGCGCCAGTTCGCCGCCGCAGAGCGGACAAGGCTGTCCCTCCAGAATTTTGACGATATGTCCGTCCGCCTGGCTCTTCAGGGGACGGACATAATCACATTCCGGATAGTGTGAACAACCGAGAAACGGACCGTGTTTCCCGGACCGAATAACAAGTTCAGCCCCACACTGTGGGCAGGGCTCGTTTTTATGCACCGTGAAGAGTGCTGATTTGGCCATAACAACTCTTGTTGCTGCACATAGAATTAATGCAGCATACCTTCATTCACTTCAAAGAGTAATTCTTCCATTTGCTGATAGGCATTTTCACAGCCTGGAATGTTGAACAGCACCATCAGGATCACCCATTTCAGATCTTCCAGTTCAAATTCAGCAGTATCCAGCGCCATGACGCGCTCTATCACCATCTCTCTCGTTTCGAGGTTTAGCACCTGAATCTGCTCGAGGAATAAAATGAATCCCCGGCAGCTGGCATCCAGCCTTTCACACTCTTCAGCTGTATAGATGCGCACAGACAATGGGTCAGAAGCAAGCTGCATCGGTTCGGCGAGGCCGTCCTGATAATCAGCCAACTTATCCAGCCACATCAACGCATTATAAATATCTTCCCGCTCAAAACCTGCGTCGGTCAGATCCCGTGTTAATTTGTCCTGATCCACCTGCATTTCTGCTTCGTTGTGGATGTAAGTCTCAAACAAATACATCAGTACGTCGAACATGGCATGCCCTCCTTAATCGG
Organism: Enterobacter sp. BWH52; assembly: GCF_001037565.1. Taxonomy (NCBI): domain Bacteria; kingdom Pseudomonadati; phylum Pseudomonadota; class Gammaproteobacteria; order Enterobacterales; family Enterobacteriaceae; genus Enterobacter; species Enterobacter sp. BWH52. Next base: position 4,165,629 of record NZ_KQ089854.1, read on the forward strand.
ACATAGCCGCCGGGTACAGCTGCGATCCACCCTGCTAACTCCAGTTCGAGTAGCTGTGCTACCGTTACTGGCACAGGTTGGCCGGCACGTTCAGCGACAACGTCAACAGGTGTTACCTCATCTCCTACGTTAGCCAGGAGCTTGGGAAATGGCAATGCTACGGCCTCCTGATCCGATGAAATATGTCGCTTTTGGAGATCATCCTGCAACCAATGCAATCCATACTGCAAATTTTCCAGGATATCCTCTTTACAGGTCACCAGCGTCGCTCCCTGTTTTATCAGCCAGTGAGGGCCTTCGCAGCCAGGGTTCCCCAACGGGCCGGGCAGCGCAAAAACTTCACGCCCCTGCTCCAGTGCGCACCTTGCGGTAACCAGCGATCCACTTCGAATCGCAGCTTCGACCACCAGCACGCCCTGGCTTAACCCGCTGATGATCCGGTTACGCCGTGGAAAGTTACCCGGTCTGGGCGATGTCGAAAGTGAAAACTCAGATACTATCGCCCCCTCAGAAGCGATAAGTTGCTCAGCCAGAATGTGATGACGACGCGGATAGAGACTAAAAAGACCATTGCCAAGCACGGCGACACTTCGCCCTTTTGCTGACAACGCCGCATGATGTGCCACACCGTCGATGCCGCAAGCCAGGCCACTGGTGATCGTAAAGCCACATTGGGACAGCTGTTCACTGAGCATTTTCCCCCAACGCTCGCCGTACCACGAGGGCGCACGGCTGCCCACAACCGCAAGCTGCATGCTATTAAGCACGTCGACGCGGCCTCGCACAAAGAGCGCCCCGGGAAAATCAGGTATAGAACGCAACAATGGCGGAAAACGAGGATCATCCGCCGTGAGAAGGTGGTTGTCGGTGTGTTCCAGCCATTCCAGACTACGTTCAAGCTCACTCTCGCTGAACGAAAAAAACTTTACGGCATGTTTGGGCGAAAGCCCTGCCGCGTTGACAGCTTCAGCATCAACGGTTGCCTGGCGAAGCAGCCTCTGCGCAATCTCCAGCATCGCGTCACCGTATAACGACCCGATGTTTATAAGCCGTAACCATATCTCTGTGGACGTCATCCTTTTCCCTGCCATAAGCAGCCTCAGCAATCTTTGCGATTGGTCACTGATGCTGTCAATCGACCGGGGATTTGTCTAGAATAGAAGTAATATTCTTATCAACTCCTGAACACGACTCTGGAAATTTATGGCAGTTTTGCAAGTGTTACATATTCCTGACGAGCGTCTTCGCATCGTCGCGGAACCGGTTAAAGAAGTGAATGCAGAAATTCAGCGTATCGTCGATGATATGTTCGATACCATGTACGCTGAAGAAGGCATTGGCCTGGCGGCGACCCAGGTAGACATTCACAAGCGTATTATCGTGATCGACGTTTCTGAAAATCGCGATGAGCGTCTGGTGCTGATCAACCCTGAACTGCTTGAAAAAAGCGGCGAAACAGGCATTGAGGAAGGCTGTCTGTCTATCCCTGAACAGCGCGCTTTGGTGCCACGTGCCGAAAAAGTTAAAATTCGCGCACTGGATCGTGACGGCAATCCGTTTGAGCTGGAAGCCGACGATCTGCTGGCGATTTGCATTCAGCATGAGATGGATCACCTGGTCGGTAAACTGTTTATCGATTACCTCTCACCTCTGAAGCAACAGCGTATTCGTCAGAAAGTTGAGAAACTGGATCGTTTGCGTTCTCGCGCTTAACGCCCCCCCGGATACAAGGAATAACGTGTCTACATCACTACGTATAATCTTCGCGGGTACCCCTGATTTTGCAGCGCGTCATCTCGACGCGCTGCTATCGTCTGGTCATCAGATTGTTGGCGTATTTACTCAGCCGGATCGACCGGCTGGCCGCGGTAAAAAACTGATGCCTGGCCCGGTTAAAGTACTGGCAGAAACGCATGGTTTACCGGTATTCCAGCCAGCGTCATTACGACCTGAGGAAAACCAGCAGTTAGTGGCAGACCTGAACGCTGACGTGATGGTAGTTGTGGCTTACGGCCTCATTCTGCCAAAAGCGGTACTCGATATGCCCCGCCTGGGCTGTGTTAACGTTCATGGTTCTTTGCTCCCACGCTGGCGCGGTGCAGCCCCTATTCAGCGCGCTCTGTGGGCAGGCGATGCTGAAACTGGCGTGACAATCATGAAGATGGACGTAGGTTTAGACACGGGCGACATGCTGTATAAACTGGCGTGTTCCATTACCGCAGAAGATACCAGCGCCACGCTGTATGACAAGCTGGCGGCTCTCGGTCCGCAGGGGCTGATTGAGACGTTGCAACAGCTTGCTGACAATACAGCGACACCTGAAGTGCAGGATGAGGCACAGGTGACCTATGCTGAAAAACTGAGTAAAGAAGAAGCCCGGATCGACTGGTCCCTGTCAGCAGCTCAACTCGAACGCTGCATCCGCGCCTTTAATCCGTGGCCGATGAGCTGGTTGATGATTGATGAGCAGCCAGTGAAAGTCTGGAAAGCTTCAGTTATTAACGGCAATACATCAGCAGAGCCCGGTACGATTATCGACGCCAGCAAAAACGGTATCCAGGTTGCGACCGGAGAAGGGATCCTGAATCTTGAATCGCTGCAACCGGCCGGTAAAAAGGCAATGAGCGCGCAGGATCTATTAAATTCCCGTCGTGAATGGTTCATCCCTGGCAATCGTCTTGCCTGAACAAATTTACTCTTAAGGCCCGGTGTTTCCGGGCATTTTTATTTTTACGGTTATGAAAAGACAAAATCTACGCACTATGGCGGCTCAGGCCGTTGAGCAGGTTATTGAGCAGGGCCAGTCACTGAGTAATGTCCTGCCTCCACTGCAACAAAAGGTTTCCGATAAAGATAAAGCGCTGCTTCAGGAGCTGTGCTTTGGCGTGCTGCGTACCCTCTCTCAGCTTGAATGGTTAATTAATAAGCTGATGTCACGCCCGATGAGCGGCAAGCAACGTACCGTGCATTATTTGATCATGGTCGGTTTCTACCAGCTTCTTCATACCCGCATTCCACCTCATGCTGCGCTGGCTGAGACAGTGGAAGGTGCCGTTGCGATTAAACGTCCCCAGCTGAAAGGATTGATTAACGGCGTGCTGCGTCAGTTCCAGCGTCAGCAGGACGAACTGCTGGCAGAATTTGCGCAAAGCGAAGCGCGCTTCCTGCATCCAGAATGGCTGCTGAATCGCCTTAAAAAAGCCTACCCACAGCAATGGCAAGACATTGTGGATGCCAATAACCAACGTCCGCCGATGTGGTTACGCGTCAATCGTAACCATCATACCCGCGACGCATGGCTGGCCCTGCTGGAAGAGACCGGAATGAGCGGCTTCACACACGCGGCTTATCCTGATGCGGTTCGTTTAGCCTCCCCTGCACCGGTACATGCATTACCCGGTTTTGAAGAGGGCTGGGTAACGGTACAGGACGCATCCGCTCAGGGGTGCATGGCCTGGCTTGAACCGAAAGACGGGGAGCAGATCCTTGATCTTTGTGCAGCGCCAGGGGGAAAAACAACGCACATTCTGGAAGTGGCGCCGCAGGCCTGCGTGATGGCCGTGGATGTTGATGAGCAGCGTCTTTCACGCGTCTATGACAACCTCAAGCGTCTGGGTATGAAAGCACAGGTTAAGCAAGGCGATGGACGTAAACCCGCAGACTGGTGTGGTGATACCCGGTTCGATCGTATTTTGCTGGACGCCCCCTGCTCTGCAACCGGCGTAATTCGTCGTCATCCCGATATCAAATGGCTGCGTCGCGATCGTGATATCAAGGAGCTTGCCCAGTTGCAATCCGAAATTCTGGATGCCATCTGGCCGCATCTCAAACCCGGCGGAACCCTGGTGTATGCAACCTGCTCTGTTCTTCCGGAAGAAAACAGTCAGCAAATTGCGGCTTTCCTGAAGCGCACCCCGGACGCGACGCTGCATGATACGGGAACACCTGAGCACCCGGGTCTGCAAAACCTGCCGGGCGCAGAAGAGGGTGATGGCTTCTTTTACGCTAAGCTAATCAAAGAGTGATGTTGAGAACAGGTCACGAAAGATGAAAATTATCATTCTGGGCGCAGGGCAAGTTGGCGGAACGCTGGCGGAAAATCTCGTGGGCGAAAACAACGATATCACCATTGTGGATACCAATGGCGATCGCCTGCGCGTTTTGCAGGACAAATTTGATCTTCGTGTTGTGCAGGGGCACGGCTCTCATCCTCGAGTGCTTCGTGAGGCGGGCGCGGACGATGCCGACATGCTGGTTGCAGTAACCAGTTCTGATGAAACCAACATGGTTGCATGCCAGGTGGCCTACTCGCTGTTCAACACACCGAACCGCATCGCCCGCATTCGCTCCCCGGACTATGTCCGGGATGCGGAAAAGCTGTTTAATTCCGAAGCAGTACCTATCGACCATCTTATTGCCCCTGAGCAGTTGGTTATCGACAGTATTTATCGTCTGATTGAGTACCCGGGCGCGTTGCAGGTTGTGAACTTTGCTGAAGGGAAAGTAAGCCTGGCGGTCGTGAAGGCTTATTACGGCGGCCCGCTGATTGGTAATGCCCTGTCGACAATGCGCGAGCATATGCCACATATCGATACGCGTGTTGCGGCGATTTTCCGTCACGACAGACCTATTCGTCCGCAAGGTTCCACCATTGTCGAAGCCGGGGATGAAGTCTTCTTTATTGCGGCTTCTCAGCATATCCGTGCGGTGATGAGTGAACTTCAGCGTCTCGAAAAACCGTATAAACGTATTATGCTGGTTGGCGGCGGTAATATTGGCGCAGGTCTGGCGAGACGGCTGGAAAAAGACTACAGCGTGAAGCTGATCGAACGAGATCAACAGCGCGCGTCGGAGCTGGCTGAAAAACTTCAGAATACTATCGTGTTTTATGGCGATGCTTCGGATCAGGAATTGCTGGCCGAAGAGCATATCGATCAGGTTGATCTTTTTATTGCCGTCACCAACGACGACGAAGCGAATATTATGTCCGCCATGCTCGCTAAACGTATGGGGGCGAAAAAAGTAATGGTGCTTATCCAGCGTAAGGCTTATGTCGACCTGGTACAGGGTAGCGTAATTGATATTGCTATTTCACCCCAGCAAGCCACCATCTCTGCCCTGCTAAGCCATGTGCGTAAAGCGGATATTGTCGGCGTGTCGTCTCTGCGTCGTGGTGTTGCTGAAGCCATTGAAGCCGTCGCTCACGGGGATGAAACGACGTCGCGCGTTGTTGGTCGCGCGATCGACGAAATTAAACTTCCACCAGGCACCATTATCGGCGCCGTAGTGCGAGGTAACGATGTCATGATCGCCAATGATAATTTACGTATCGAGCAGGGTGACCACGTTATTATGTTCCTGACCGATAAAAAATTTATTACCGACGTCGAGCGTTTATTCCAGCCAAGTCCATTCTTCCTGTAATGATTTGGGTGCTCAGACGAGAGCACCCACATATTAACCTTCTAATTTTCATGCCTTTTATTTTCATAACGATTATTTATCCCCAATGGCAATTAGCTAATCATTTGTTAAACTTATAGGCGTCAGCTGGCACAAGGAGAACATAATGAGTTTTATTAAAGAGTTTCGCGAATTTGCGATGCGCGGGAATGTAGTGGATTTGGCTGTGGGTGTCATTATTGGTGCGGCGTTCGGTAAGATCGTTTCATCATTAGTCGCCGACATTATTATGCCGCCGTTAGGACTGTTGATTGGAGGCATTGATTTCAAACAATTCGCCTTCACCCTTCGGGAAGCTCAGGGCGATATCCCTGCGGTTGTAATGCACTACGGCGTATTCATTCAGAACGTATTTGATTTCGTGATCGTGGCATTTGCCATTTTCATGGCGATCAAACTTATCAACAGACTTAACCGTAAAAAAGAAGAACCGGCTGCTGCCCCGCCAGCACCAACTAAAGAAGAAGTCTTACTGACTGAAATTCGCGATCTGTTAAAAGAGCAGAATAACCGCGTTTAATCAGGCGACAGAAACAGAAAGGCCAGTGGTAAAAAAGCGATTAGCTTGCTTGCCACTGGCCTCCCAGTTACCCCGTTGTGCATGTTTACCTTTACGTAAATAACTCCCTTTTCCTTTCTTGTTCTTCTCAACTCGCTGTCTGAAAAGTGGGTCGTGAAGCAATGCCTCAATGGCGTTATCCTTAATGTGTCCCTTAGTATGCTGATAGCGGCTCATCATTTCTCCTGAGCATAGTTAATGTCGGCGGGAGTCTAGTCCCTGGCTGATAAAAAATCAACAACCCTGAGTTTCACTACTGGCGCCCTGTTCAAGAGCTTCCAGTATTGAGCAATAAACACTGCTATGAGCGGTACCGCAGCACGCGTCATTTAACCTTTGCAGAGATCGCTGCATGGCTTGCAGCTCCTGAATACGTCCTTCAACTTCATCCAGCCGGGCCTGAACGATGCTTTTAGATTCCTGACACGTATGATGTTCAGGATCGATACGGATCGACAGCAGTTCACGGATCGACTCCAGCGTGAAGCCGAGTTGCCGTGCATAGCGGATAAAACGAAGGCGTTGCAGGTCGTTATCCGTATAAAGGCGAAATCCACCTTCCGTTCTGACCTCATGATCGATCATCTGCTGCTTTTCGTAGTAGCGGATAGTATCCGGCGTTACGTTAGCAAGCTTCGCAAGTTCACCTATGCGGTACATGGCTACTCCTTGTTTATTTTTTGTATTAACCTTTCACTGTACTCACCATGCAAAAAGTCAGTATTCATTCCCGTCTGGCGCAGTTTTAGCTCTATGAGCGCCAACCGACGACTGATTTCAGAGTACCGCGGGTCATTCTTATGAATGCCTTTAAGCAGATCGGCAAGCTCGACGGCTTCATTACGTTGCTGAAGCTCAGGCGGTAAACAACCTGCGTTTTTCAGTAAGCGATAACCGGCCCGTAATTCAGGGGGAATATGTGAATCATCGTCCAGAATCAGCGGCTCACCGCTGCCGGGAAGATTTTCGAACTCGCCTTTGTTTTGGGCATCGCAAATATGGCGTTCAGCCCACTGATCGAGCAACCACATAATGAACTCCAGGGGGTGAGCAGAAAAGATACAGACATTGTAGATAAGTGGAGATTCTGCGGATATAAAAAAACCCGCCGAGGCGGGTTTTTTTACGTTACTACAGATTACTCTGCAGCAGCTTCTGCTTTCTCTGAACGATCAACCAGCTCGATGTAAGCCATCGGCGCGTTGTCGCCTGCACGGAAGCCACACTTCAGAATGCGAGTGTAACCACCGGCACGGCTCGCGAAACGCGGGCCCAGTTCGTTAAACAGTTTTGCCACGATCTCGTTATCACGAGTACGGGCGAATGCCAGACGACGATTAGCAACGCTGTCAGTCTTGGCAAGAGTAATCAGCGGCTCAACTACGCGACGCAGCTCTTTCGCTTTAGGCAGGGTCGTCTTGATGATTTCATGACGAACCAGTGAACCTGCCATGTTGCGGAACATAGCCTGGCGATGGCTGCTGTTGCGGTTCAGTTGACGACCACTCTTACGATGGCGCATGACCTTATCCTTCTCAGTAAAACCTTAACCTGTGATCCGGTTACTCGTCAGCAATGCTTGCCGGTGGCCAGTTTTCCAGGCGCATGCCCAGAGACAGACCACGTGAAGCCAGCACGTCTTTAATCTCGGTAAGAGATTTTTTACCCAGGTTCGGCGTTTTCAGCAACTCAACCTCGGTACGCTGTACCAGATCACCGATATAGTGGATAGCTTCTGCCTTGAGGCAGTTAGCAGAGCGGACAGTCAATTCCAGATCGTCAACAGGGCGCAGCAGGATCGGATCGAATTCTGGTTTCTCTTCTTTCACTTCCGGCTGACGTACATCACGTAAGTCAACGAAAGCTTCCAGTTGTTCTGCCAGGATGGTTGCCGCACGACGAATCGCCTCTTCAGGATCGATTGTGCCATTGGTTTCCATTTCGATGACCAGCTTGTCCAGGTCGGTACGCTGTTCTACACGCGCTGCTTCAACATTGTAGGCAATACGCTCTACAGGGCTGTAGCATGCGTCGACCAGCAGACGGCCGATTGGGCGCTCATCTTCTTCCGAATGAATTCGGGCAGAAGCCGGCACATAACCACGACCGCGCTGAACTTTGATACGCATGCTAATAGCTGCGTTCTCATCGGTCAGGTGGCAGATCACGTGCTGCGGCTTGACGATTTCAACATCACCGTCGTGGGTGATGTCGGCTGCAGTCACAGGGCCAATGCCAGATTTATTCAGAGTAAGAATAACTTCATCTTTACCCTGAACTCTCACCGCCAGCCCTTTCAGGTTGAGCAGGATTTCAAGGATATCTTCCTGAACGCCTTCTTTGGTGCTGTACTCATGAAGTACACCATCAATCTCAACCTCGGTCACCGCGCAACCCGGCATCGATGAGAGCAGAATACGGCGCAGTGCGTTACCCAGAGTATGGCCAAAGCCACGCTCTAAAGGCTCAAGGGTCACCTTGGCGTGCGTCGAACTCACTTGCTCGATATCTACCAGGCGCGGTTTTAGAAACTCTGTCACAGAACCCTGCATTGTGTCCTCTCTTTGGTACTAAGCTTTACTTGGAGTAAAGCTCGACGATCAGGTGTTCGTTAATGTCCGCAGACAGATCAGAACGTTCCGGCTGACGCTTGAACGTACCTTCCATCTTGCCAGCATCAACTTCCAGCCAGGTTGGCTTTTCACGCTGCTCAGCCAGCTCCAGAGCGGCTTTCACGCGAGATTGCTTTTTCGCTTTCTCACGAATGCTAACAACGTCATTCGCTTTAACCTGATAAGAAGCGATGTTAACAACACGACCGTTTACCATGATTGCTTTATGGCTAACCAGCTGGCGTGATTCAGCACGAGTCGCGCCGAAGCCCATACGGTATACAACGTTGTCCAGACGACCTTCCAGCAGAGCCAGCAGGTTTTCACCTGTGTTGCCTTTCAGACGTGCTGCTTCTTTATAGTAGTTACGGAACTGACGCTCCAGCACACCGTAGATACGGCGAACTTTTTGCTTTTCACGCAACTGCACACCATAGTCAGACAGACGCGGTTTACGCGCACCGTGCTGGCCAGGAGCTTGTTCAATTTTACACTTGGTATCGATCGCGCGAACGCCAGACTTAAGGAATAAGTCGGTGCCCTCACGACGGCTCAGCTTGAGCTTAGGACCCAAATATCTTGCCATTTTCTATCTCCAACTAACCTAAAAAACGAGCGTTATACGCGACGTTTTTTCGGCGGACGACAACCGTTATGAGGGATCGGAGTCACATCAGTAATATTCGTGATGCGGAAACCAGCGGCGTTCAGAGCGCGAACAGTAGATTCACGACCCGGACCCGGACCTTTAACCATAACTTCCAGATTCTTGATGCCGTATTCTTTTACGGCTTCAGCGCAACGCTCTGCTGCAACCTGAGCTGCGAACGGAGTGGATTTGCGAGAACCACGGAAACCGGAACCACCGGCTGTTGCCCAACCCAATGCGTTACCCTGACGATCAGTAATAGTAACGATGGTGTTGTTGAAAGAAGCATGGATATGAGCCACGCCGTCAGAGACTTGTTTTCTTACACGTTTACGTGCACGAACTGGTGCCTTTGCCATTATTCAATCACCCCGATTATTTCTTGATCGGTTTGCGCGGACCCTTACGGGTACGTGCGTTGGTCTTAGTACGCTGACCGCGTACTGGCAGACCACGACGATGACGCAAACCGCGATAGCAACCAAGATCCATCAGGCGCTTGATGCTCATGCTGATTTCACGGCGCAGATCACCTTCAACGACAAATTTGGCAACTTCGTCACGCAGCGTGTCGATTTGTTCTTCAGACAGCTCACTGATCTTAACATCTTCAGCGATACCCGCTGCAGCCAGAATGGCTTTAGAACGGGTCTTGCCGACGCCGTAGATCGAAGTTAATGCGATCACAGCATGTTTCTGATCAGGAATGTTAATGCCTGCTATACGGGCCACTATGCACTCCTACTATTTAATATGTACGCACCATGCTGAAAAGCCCGTTTTCAGGATACTCAAATGGAAACGTACAGACATACAAAAGATTGGCTGGCTAATCTAGCCAGCTCAACCCAACTTTGCAAGAAAAATATGCGAAATAATCAGCCTTGGCGCTGTTTATGCTTCGGCTCGGCACTGCAAATCACACGGATGACACCATCACGCTTAACGATTTTGCAGTTACGGCATAATTTCTTGACGGAAGCACGAACTTTCATTTTTACTCTCCGTAACTTCTCAGGCGACCAGTTAGCGGCCGTAGCCTTTCAGGTTCGCCTTCTTCAATGCAGACTCATACTGACTGGACATCATCAGAGTTTGCACTTGAGCCATAAAGTCCATAATCACGACAACAACGATAAGCAGTGAGGTCCCACCGAAGTAGAACGGTACTTTCATTGCATCACGCATGAACTCCGGGATCAGGCAGATAAAAGTAATATAAAGCGCACCAACCAAAGTCAGGCGAGTCATTACTTTATCGATATACTTCGCCGTTTGCTCTCCCGGACGAATTCCTGGTACAAATGCACCGGACTTCTTCAGGTTATCTGCTGTTTCACGCGGGTTGAAGACCAACGCCGTGTAGAAGAAACAGAAGAAGATGATCGCAGACGCATAGAGTAACACATAAAGTGGTTGCCCAGGCTGCAAATACAGCGAAATTGTTGTCAGCCAGTTCCAACCAGTACCGCCCCCGAACCATGACGCGATGGTTGCCGGGAACAGAATAATACTGGAAGCGAAGATAGCCGGGATAACCCCCGCCATATTCACTTTCAGCGGTAAATGTGTGCTCTGTGCAGCATAGACACGACGACCCTGCTGACGTTTAGCGTAGTTCACCACAATGCGGCGTTGACCACGTTCAACGAAGACAACAAAGAACGTCACTGCAAATACTAATACTGCAACCAACAGCAACAGGAGGAAGTGCAGGTCGCCTTGACGCGCTTGCTCGATAGTATGGGCGATGGCCGGCGGGAGACCCGCAACGATACCGGCGAAGATAATGATTGAGATACCGTTACCGATACCTCGTTCAGTAATCTGTTCGCCGAGCCACATCAGGAACATGGTCCCTGTGACCAGACTTACAACAGCGGTGAAATAGAATGCAAAGCCTGGGTTTAATACCAGGCCCTGCATACCAGGCATATTCGGAAGACCGGTAGCAATACCGATCGACTGGAATATTGCCAGCACCAGAGTGCCGTAACGGGTGTACTGGCTAATCTTACGACGTCCAGACTCCCCTTCTTTCTTCAACTCTGCCAGGGCCGGATGAACGACCGTCAGCAGCTGGATAATAATTGATGCCGAAATGTACGGCATAATACCCAGTGCGAAAATAGAAGCACGGCTGAGAGCACCACCAGAGAACATGTTGAACATTTCAATGATGGTGCCTCGCTGTTGCTCAAGCAGTTTGGCAAGTACAGCGGCATCAATACCAGGGATCGGAATAAAAGAGCCAATACGGAACACAATCAGCGCGCCGATTACAAACAGCAGTCTGCGTTTCAGCTCGCCAAATCCACCTTTGGCACTTTGAAAATCTAATCCCGGTTGCTTAGCCATCTGCTACTTATTCCTCAATTTTACCGCCAGCAGCTTCGATAGCAGCACGAGCACCTTTAGTAACACGCAGGCCACGAACAGTTACCGGAGTAGAAACTTCACCAGCCAGGATCACTTTCGCGAACTCGATCTGGATACCGATAATGTTAGCCGCTTTCAGCGTGTTCAGGTCTACAACGCCGCCTTCAACTTTCGCCAGGTCAGACAGACGGATTTCCGCTGTGATCGCTGCTTTGCGAGAGGTGAAGCCGAACTTCGGCAGACGACGGTACAGTGGCATCTGGCCACCCTCGAAACCGCGACGTACGCCACCGCCAGAACGAGAGTTCTGACCTTTGTGACCACGACCACCGGTTTTGCCGAGGCCAGAACCGATACCACGACCCAGGCGTTTACCCGCCTTTTTAGAGCCTTCGGCCGGAGACAGAGTATTTAAACGCATCTCTTACTCCTCAACTTTAACCATGAAGTAAACCGCGTTGACCATACCACGAACAGCAGGAGTATCCTCGCGCTCAACGGTATGACCAATACGACGCAGACCCAGGCCAAGCAGCGTTGCCTTGTGTTTCGGCAGACGACCGATTGCACTGCGGGTTTGAGTGATTTTAATAGTCTTTGCCATGGTCAATTACCCCAGAATTTCTTCAACGGATTTACCACGCTTGGCAGCGACCATTTCTGGAGAATTCATATTTTCCAGGCCATCAATAGTTGCACGAACCACGTTGATCGGGTTGGTGGAACCATATGCTTTAGCCAGAACGTTATGAACTCCAGCAACTTCCAGAACGGCGCGCATTGCACCACCGGCGATGATACCGGTACCTTCGGAAGCTGGCTGCATGAATACACGAGAACCCGTGTGAACACCTTTAACTGGGTGTTGCAGGGTACCGTTGTTCAGCGCGACGTTAATCATATTGCGACGGGCTTTTTCCATCGCTTTCTGGATCGCTGCTGGAACTTCACGCGCTTTACCGTAACCAAAACCAACGCGACCGTTGCCATCACCCACTACAGTCAGAGCTGTGAAGGAGAAAATACGACCACCTTTAACGGTTTTAGATACGCGGTTTACCGCGATCAGCTTTTCCTGCAGTTCGCCAGCCTGTTTTTCGATGTGAGCCATCTTACACCTCTACCTTAGAACTGAAGGCCAGCTTCACGGGCAGCATCTGCCAGTGCCTGGACACGACCATGATATTGGAACCCGGAACGGTCAAAGGAAACATTGCTGATGCCTTTTTCCAGAGCGCGTTCAGCGACAGCTTTACCTACAGCTGCTGCGGCGTCTTTGTTACCGGTATACTTCAATTGTTCTGAGATAGCTTTTTCTACAGTAGAAGCAGCTACCAGAACTTCAGAACCGTTCGGTGCAATTACCTGTGCGTAAATATGACGCGGGGTACGATGTACCACCAGGCGAGTTGCACCCAGCTCTTTGAGCTTGCGGCGTGCGCGGGTCGCACGACGGATACGAGCAGATTTCTTATCCATAGTGTTACCTTACTTCTTCTTAGCCTCTTTGGTACGCACGACTTCGTCGGCGTAACGAACACCCTTGCCTTTATAAGGCTCAGGACGACGGTAGGCGCGCAGATCTGCTGCAACCTGACCGATCAGCTGTTTATCAGCGCCTTTCAGCACGATTTCAGTCTGAGTCGGGCATTCTGCAGTGATACCGGCCGGCAGCGGATGCTCAACAGGGTGTGAGAAGCCCAGAGACAGGCCTACTGCATTCCCTTTGATAGCTGCACGATAACCTACACCAACCAGCTGAAGCTTTTTAGTGAAGCCTTCGGTAACACCAACAACCATTGAGTTCAGCAGGGCACGCGCGGTACCAGCCTGAGCCCATCCATCCACGAAACCATCACGTGGACCGAAGGTCAGAGCGTTATCTGCATGTTTAACTTCAACAGCTTTGTTGAGGGTACGAGTCAGCTCGCCGTTTTTACCTTTGATCGTAATAACCTGACCGTCGATTTTTACATCAACGCCGGCAGGAATAACGACCGGTGCTTTAGCAACACGAGACATTCTTTCCTCCGATTAGGCTACGTAGCAGATAATTTCGCCACCAAGACCAGCCTGGCGCGCTGCACGATCAGTCATAACACCTTTAGAGGTAGAAACAACTGCGATACCAAGACCAGCCATTACTTTTGGCAGCTCATCTTTTTTCTTATAGATGCGCAGGCCTGGGCGGCTGACACGCTGAATGCTTTCTACAACAGCTTTACCCTGGAAATACTTGAGAGTAAGTTCCAGTTCCGGCTTGGTGTCGCCTTCAACTTTAAAATCTTCGATAAAACCTTCTTCCTTCAGCACGTTGGCAATTGCCACTTTCAGCTTGGCGGAAGGCATGGTGACCGCAACTTTGTTCGCGGCCTGACCGTTACGGATACGGGTCAGCATATCCGCGATCGGATCTTGCATGCTCATCTGTCTTTACTCCCGTGATTCAATTGGTAATTACCAGCTAGCCTTTTTCAAGCCTGGTACTTCACCGCGCATGGCGGCTTCACGCAGTTTGATACGGCTCAACCCAAACTTGCCCACATAACCATGTGGACGACCTGTTTGACGACAGCGGTTACGCTGACGAGACGGGCTGGAATCACGCGGCAGAGACTGCAGCTTGAGAACCGCATTCCAACGATCTTCGTCGGAAGCGTTCACATCAGAAATGATCGCTTTCAGTTCAGCGCGTTTAGCGAAGAATTTATCAGCTAAAGCTACGCGCTTTACTTCGCGTGCTTTCATTGATTGCTTAGCCATTCAGTAACCCTACCTTACTTGCGGAACGGGAAGTCAAAGGCAGCCAGCAGAGCACGGCCTTCTTCATCAGATTTCGCAGTAGTGGTAATGGTAATATCCAAACCACGCACGCGGTCGACTTTATCGTAGTCGATTTCTGGGAAGATGATCTGCTCACGGACACCCATGCTGTAGTTACCACGACCGTCGAAAGACTTAGCGGACAAGCCACGGAAGTCACGGATACGTGGAACAGCAATAGTGATCAGGCGCTCAAGGAACTCCCACATGCGTTCGCCACGCAGAGTTACTTTACAGCCGATCGGATAGCCCTGACGGATTTTGAAGCCTGCAACAGATTTGCGTGCTTTGGTGATCAGCGGTTTTTGACCGGAGATTGCTGTCAGGTCAGCTGCTGCGTTATCCAGCAGTTTCTTGTCAGCGATCGCTTCACCAACACCCATGTTCAGGGTGATCTTCTCGACCCGAGGGACTTGCATGACAGAATTGTAGTTAAACTCAGTCATGAGTTTGTTAACTACTTCGTCTTTGTAGTAATCATGCAGTTTCGCCATCGTACTACTCCAAATTACTTGATAGTTTCGCTGTTAGACTTGAAGAAACGGACTTTTTTACCGTCTTCGAATCTAAAGCCTACACGGTCAGCCTTACCGGTAGCCGCATTGAAGATTGCAACGTTAGAAACCTGAATAGCAGCTTCTTTTTCAACGATGCCGCCTGGTTGGTTCAGGGCCGGAACCGGCTTCTGATGTTTCTTAACCAGGTTGATACCTTCAACGACGAGTTTGCCGGAAGACAGAACATTTTTTACTTTACCGCGTTTACCTTTATCTTTACCGGTTAACACGATAACTTCGTCATCACGACGGATTTTCGCTGCCATGATTCGCTCCTTAGAGTACTTCTGGTGCCAGAGAGATAATTTTCATGAACTTCTCAGTACGAAGTTCACGAGTTACCGGCCCAAAGATACGCGTGCCGATAGGCTGCTCGCTGTTATTGTTTAAAATAACGCATGCATTACCATCGAAGCGAATGACAGAACCGTCAGGGCGACGAACACCCTTCTTGGTGCGCACCACTACCGCCTTCAGCACATCACCTTTTTTGACCTTACCACGTGGAATTGCTTCCTTGATGGTGATCTTGATGATGTCGCCTACGCCTGCGTAGCGACGGTGCGAGCCACCCAGAACCTTGATACACATTACGCGACGTGCACCGGAGTTGTCGGCGACGTTCAGCATAGTCTGTTCTTGGATCATTTTAGTGCTCCGCTAATGTCAACTACTACCTGAGACTCTAAAATCAGAGCCGTTAAAAAGCCCCATATCGAGGGCGCGGCATTATAACACCGCTTCTGCAATATGGGTAGAAAAAATAAACGGCTCATCGCTGAGCCGTTTATTCGTATTGAGAATGCGTACTCTATTACAGAACCGCTTTCTCTACAACGCGAACCAGCGTCCAGGACTTAGTCTTGGACAGTGGACGGCATTCACGGATTTCAACCTTGTCGCCGATACCACATTCGTTGTTCTCGTCATGTACGTGCAGTTTGGTCGTACGCTTGATGAATTTACCGTAGATCGGGTGTTTCACAAAACGTTCGATAGCTACAACAATGGATTTCTCCATTTTATCGCTAACAACACGACCTTGCAGAGTACGGATTTTATCGGTCATTACGCACCCGCCTTCTGAGTCAGTAAAGTCTTAACGCGCGCAACATTGCGACGCACTTGCTTCAGCAGGTGAGTCTGTTGCAGCTGGCCACTTGCAGCCTGCATACGCAGGTTGAACTGCTCACGCAGCAGGTTCAGCAGCTCAGCGTTCAGCTCTTCAACGCTTTTTTCACGCAGCTCTTTTGCTTTCATTACATCACCGTCTTAGTTACAAAGGTGGTTTTGATAGGCAGTTTCGCTGCTGCCAGGCCGAAGGCTTCACGGGCCAGCTCTTCCGGAACACCGTCCATTTCATAAAGGACTTTGCCCGGTTGGATCAAGGCAACCCAGTACTCCACGTTACCTTTACCTTTACCCATACGAACTTCCAGTGGCTTCTCGGTGATCGGTTTGTCCGGGAATACACGGATCCAGATCTTACCTTGACGCTTAACTGCACGGGTCATTGCACGACGTGCTGCTTCGATCTGACGTGCAGTCAGACGACCACGGCCAACAGCTTTCAGACCGAAAGTGCCGAAGCTAACATCCGTACCCTGCGCCAGACCACGGTTGCGGCCTTTGTGCACTTTACGGAATTTTGTACGCTTTGGTTGTAACATCAGCGACGCTCCTTATTTACGGCCTTTACGCTGCTGCTTTTTAGGTTGAGCAGCCGGTTTTTCCGGTTGTTCAACAGCAGCCATACCACCCAGGATCTCACCTTTGAAGATCCATACCTTAACGCCGATTACACCGTAAGTGGTGTGCGCTTCAGAGGTGTTGTAGTCGATGTCAGCACGCAGAGTGTGCAGCGGTACGCGACCTTCGCGGTACCATTCGGTACGTGCGATTTCCGCGCCGCCCAGACGGCCGCTAACTTCAACTTTGATACCTTTAGCGCCCAGACGCATTGCGTTCTGTACAGCACGCTTCATAGCACGACGGAACATAACACGACGTTCCAGCTGAGAAGTGATGCTGTCAGCAACCAATTTAGCGTCCAGTTCAGGCTTACGAACTTCAGCGATATTGATCTGTGCAGGAACGCCAGCGATATCCGCTACGACCTTGCGCAGTTTTTCTACGTCTTCGCCTTTCTTACCGATAACGATGCCAGGGCGAGCAGTGTGAATAGTCACACGGATGCTCTTAGCTGGACGCTCGATAACGATACGAGATACAGACGCTTTAGCCAGTTCCTTAGTCAGGTACTGACGTACTTTAAAATCGCTGTCCAGGTTGTCAGCGAATTCTTTGGTGTTCGCAAACCAGGTAGAGTTCCATGGTTTTACAATACCCAGGCGAATACCATTAGGATGTACTTTCTGACCCATTGCTAGTCTCCAGAGTCTCAGCGATCGGACACAACCACAGTAATGTGGCTGGTGCGCTTCAGGATGCGATCTGCACGACCTTTCGCACGCGGCATAATGCGCTTCATGCTTGGGCCTTCATCTACGAAAATTTTCGCGACTTTCAGATCGTCGATGTCAGCGCCATCGTTGTGTTCAGCGTTAGCAATGGCAGATTCCAGTACTTTCTTGACCAATACCGCAGCTTTCTTGTTGGTATAGGTCAGGATGTCCAGGGCCTGCGACACTTTCTTACCGCGAATCAGGTCAGCAACAAGGCGAACCTTCTGTGCAGAAGAACGAGCATGGCGATGTTGAGCTAAAGTTTCCATCTCTTCCTCCTACCTTATTTCTTCTTCGCTTTTTTATCAGCAGCGTGGCCGCGATAAGTACGAGTCGGTGCGAATTCACCCAGTTTGTGACCAACCATTTCGTCGGTAACAAAGACTGGAACGTGCTGACGACCATTATGGACAGCGATGGTCAAACCGATCATGTTAGGAAAGATCGTTGAACGACGGGACCAAGTGCGCAGGGGCTTCTTGTCTCCGCTTTCCACCGCTTTCTCTACCTTCTTCAGCAAGTGCAGGTCAATAAAAGGACCTTTCTTGAGAGAACGTGGCATGGCTTATCCTCTAAAATTATTTGCTACGGCGACGTACGATAAATTTATCAGTACGCTTGTTGCTGCGGGTCTTCTTACCTTTGGTCTGAACGCCCCACGGAGTTACCGGGTGCTTACCAAAGTTACGACCTTCACCACCACCATGTGGGTGGTCGACTGGGTTCATCGCAGTACCGCGAACGGTAGGACGAACACCACGCCAGCGTGCAGCACCAGCTTTACCCAGAACGCGCAGCATATGCTCAGCATTGCCAACTTCGCCCAGAGTAGCGCGGCAGTCTGCTTCGACTTTACGCATTTCACCAGAACGCAGACGCAGGGTGACATAAGCACCGTCACGCGCAACGATCTGAACGTAAGTACCCGCGGAACGCGCCAGCTGACCGCCTTTACCTGGTTTCATTTCTACGTTATGAACGGTAGAACCAACCGGGATATTGCGCATCGGCAGGGTGTTGCCTGCTTTGATTGCAGCATCAACGCCAGACTGAATCTGGTCGCCAGCTTTCAGGCCTTTAGGGGCCAGGATGTAACGGCGTTCGCCATCTTTGTACAGAACCAGCGCGATGTTCGCGGAACGGTTCGGATCGTACTCAAGACGCTCAACAACTGCTGGGATACCGTCTTTGTTGCGTTTGAAGTCAACAATACGATAAGCCTGCTTGTGGCCACCACCGATGTGACGAGTGGTGATACGGCCATTGTTGTTACGACCACCGGATTTGCTGTTTTTTTCCAGCAACGGAGCAAAAGGTTTGCCCTTGTGCAGCTCAGGGTTAACCACTTTAACTACGTGGCGACGACCCGGAGATGTCGGTTTACATTTAACAACTGCCATTGTATTACTCCTCCGACTTACTCAGCGCCGCCAACGAAGTCCAGGTTCTGGCCTTCTTTCAGGGTGACGTAAGCTTTTTTCCAGTCGCTACGACGACCGATACGCTGTCCGTGACGTTTAACTTTCCCTTTAACTACCAGGGTGTTAACGACTTCGACTTCGACTTCAAACAGTTTCTGCACAGCAGCTTTGATCTCTGCTTTGGTCGCGTCTTTAGCAACTTTGAGAACGATGGTGTTTGTTTTTTCCATCGCAGTAGACGCTTTTTCAGAAACGTGCGGTGCGCGCAGCACCTTCAGCAGACGTTCTTCACGAATCATGCCAGCATCTCCTCAACTTGCTTAACAGCATCAGCAGTCATTACGACTTTGTCGAAGGCGATCAGGCTAACCGGGTCGATACCAGTCGCGTCGCGTACGTCAACCTTGTGCAGGTTACGCGCGGCCAGGAACAGGTTCTCGTCCAGCTCACCGGTGATGATCAGCACATCTTCCAGAGCCATGTCTTTCAGTTTCTGTGCCAGCAGCTTAGTTTTAGGCGCTTCAACAGAGAACTTCTCGACAACGATCAGACGATCCTGACGTACCAGTTCGGACAGAATGCTTTTCAGCGCGCCGCGGTACATCTTTTTGTTAACTTTTTGACTGTGGTCCTGTGGACGCGCAGCGAAGGTCACGCCACCTGAACGCCAGATCGGGCTCTTGATAGAACCTGAACGCGCACGGCCGGTACCTTTCTGGCGCCATGGCTTTTTGCCTGAACCAGTTACTTCAGCACGAGTCTTCTGAGCACGAGTACCCTGACGAGCACCAGCTGCATAAGCAACAACAACCTGGTGAACCAGCGCTTCGTTGAAATCACGACCGAAGGTAGTTTCGGAAACAGTCAGCGCGCTCTGCGCGTCTTTCAATACTAATTCCATTGCTATCCCCTTACGCCTTCACAGCTGGTTTAACGATCAGGTCGCTACCGGTTGCACCCGGGACCGCACCTTTAACCAGCAGCAGGTTGCGCTCAGCGTCAACACGTACTACGTCCAGGCTCTGAACGGTTACACGTTCGTTGCCCAGCTGACCTGCCATTTTCTTGCCTTTGAACACTTTGCCCGGAGTCTGGTTCTGACCGATAGAACCCGGAACGCGGTGAGACAAGGAGTTACCGTGAGTAGCGTCCTGGGTACGGAAGTTCCAGCGCTTAACGGTACCAGCAAAACCTTTACCTTTAGAGGTACCGGTTACGTCAACTTTTTTAACGTCAGCAAACAGCTCAACGCTAATGTCCTGACCTACGGTGAACTCTTCGCCTTCAGCAAGACGGAATTCCCACAGACCACGGCCAGCTTCAACGCCAGCTTTAGCGAAGTGACCCGCTTCTGGTTTGGTTACACGGTTAGCTTTTTTAGCACCAGTGGTAACCTGAATAGCGCGGTAGCCATCGTTAGCCAGATCTTTAACCTGAGTAACGCGGTTTGCTTCAACTTCGATTACGGTTACTGGGATAGAAACGCCATCTTCAGTGAAGATGCGGGTCATACCCACTTTTTTACCGACTAAACCAATCATTGTTTCAACCTCTCAATCGCTCGATGACCTGATTAACCCAGGCTGATCTGCACGTCTACACCGGCAGCCAGATCCAGACGCATCAGAGCATCAACGGTTTTCTCAGTTGGCTCAACGATGTCAACCAGACGCTTGTGAGTGCGGATTTCGTACTGATCACGCGCATCTTTGTTAACGTGCGGAGAGATCAGAACGGTAAAGCGCTCTTTGCGGGTCGGCAGCGGGATCGGACCACGGACTTGCGCACCAGTGCGCTTAGCAGTCTCGACGATTTCCGCGGTTGATTGATCGATCAGACGATGATCAAACGCTTTAAGGCGGATACGGATTCTTTGGTTCTGCATGAGACCAGAGCTCCAATTATTTTATAAACGAAAATGATTACTCCTCAAACCCATTACGATTGATGGGAGAGTGTAACCGTTCTTACGTAGCTCCCCAATTGGGAGCATTGTTGAGTAACAAAGTGAGCTACTCTGGTTCAGATTGAACCCGCCGTCAATTACGACAAGCCCGCGCATTATACGTAAATCTGGGGAAGACGCAAGTGCCGTTTAGAAATTAAGCGCTAAAGACGTACTCTGCGTAAGGCCTCGCATTTTTTTATGCAAAGTATCCCTTCTCAACTCTTCGTCTGAAGCCGCTACGCAATTGCTGTTTTTGCACATTGCCGGACATGTAGATTATTACGAGTATGCGCTCAAACCGTTTTGAGGCTTTCGCTATGCTACTGTCCCTCCCCTTTCTGCTGATCTATTTTGCTTTATCGGCCTTGCTTGTTCGCACCGATATTCGCACGGGGCTTCTTCCCGATAAATTTCTTTGCCCGCTGCTATGGACCGGCCTGCTTTACCAGCTCTGCCTCCATCCTGATTTTTTGCCGAGCGCGGTGGTGGGTGCGCTGGCAGGATACGCCGGATTCGCCGTTATCTATTGGGGATATCGGCTCATCTGCCGACGTGAAGGTATGGGATATGGCGACATAAAATATCTGGCGGCGCTGGGGGCATGGCATGGCTGGTGTGTACTGCCAGTACTGGCACTCGTAGCCGCGTTAATGGCTCTGCTGTATCTGGTTGCTTTCTCGTTGTTTACTCCTGATAAGCAGGCATTAAAAAACCCACTGCCTTTTGGGCCATTTCTGGCGGCAGCGGGTTTATGCGTTGGCTGGGAAAGCCTGATTAACTTTCCACTTTGATCTGAGACTGAAGGTAGTTCTGTAGGCCAATTTTGCTAATGAGATCCAGTTCGGTCTCAAGCCAGTCGATGTGCCCTTCTTCATCGGCCAGGATCTGGATCATCATATCGCGGCTGACGTAGTCATGTACGCTGTCCGCATAGGCAATGGCTTCACGCAGGTCTTTTGCACCCTCCAGCTCCAGCCGGAGATCAGAACGCAGCATCTCTTCGACATCTTCTCCGATGCCCAGTTTTCCGAGATCCTGTAGGTTAGGAATGCCTTCGAGGAATAAAATACGCTCAATGTATTTATCGGCGTGTTTCATTTCATCAATGGACTCATGGTATTCAACATCGTTGAGGCGAGTCAGTCCCCAGTTTTTGAACATTCTTGCATGGAGAAAATACTGATTGATTGCGACAAGCTCATTTCCCAATAATTTATTGAGATAACTTATGATTTTAACATCACCTTTCATTATATAGTCCCTCCGCTTCCACTCATTGAAGCGTAGATCGGGCTACGGGGATGTCAAAAAAAAGATAGAGGCTTACGCGATCTCTTTGAATTCCGGGATCTGCATCAGTTCGTCCTGCATGATCTCACGCGCTGCGCGAACGCATTTACCGCATTGATTTCCCACCGGAACAAACTTGCGAAGCTGCTGGAAAGATTGTGGTTGAAACTGGCGAACGGCCTGACGAATTTTTTTGTCGCTTACACCATTACATAAACAAACGTACATAAAGACTCCCGTTCAAAATATGCGCAAAGTGTAAGTGAGAATGGTTATGATTACAATAGCACAGGCGCCGGAATACGTGGCGGGAGAAGACAAAAAATGCGAATTTTTATGACAGCGACTTTACGGTAGAAAACAAAAAAGGACGCCGAAGCGTCCTTTTTATTTCAGGGATAATTAATTAGCCCAGAACTTTAGCAACAACGCCCGCGCCAACGGTACGGCCGCCTTCACGGATTGCGAAACGCAGACCGTCGTCCATCGCGATTGGGTGGATCAGAGTCACAACCATCTTGATGTTGTCGCCTGGCATTACCATCTCTACGCCTTCTGGCAGTTCGATGGTACCGGTCACGTCAGTTGTACGGAAGTAGAACTGTGGACGGTAGCCTTTGAAGAACGGAGTATGACGGCCGCCTTCGTCTTTGGACAGAATGTACACTTCAGATTCGAACTTGGTGTGTGGCTTGATTGAGCCTGGCTTCGCCAGAACCTGACCACGTTCGATTTCTTCACGTTTGATACCACGCAGCAGAACACCAACGTTCTCACCAGCACGGCCTTCGTCCAGCAGTTTGCGGAACATTTCAACGCCAGTACAGGTAGACTTCGCAGTCTCTTTGATACCAACGATTTCAACTTCTTCACCAACTTTGATGATACCGCGCTCTACACGACCGGTAACAACGGTACCACGACCGGAGATGGAGAATACGTCTTCGATTGGCAGCAGGAATGGCTTGTCAATCGCACGCTCTGGTTCTGGGATGTAAGAATCCAGGTAGCCAGCCAGTTCGATGATTTTCTCTTCCCACTCTGCTTCGCCTTCCAGCGCTTTCAGCGCGGAACCACGAACGATTGGAGTGTCGTCGCCTGGGAAATCGTACTGAGACAGCAGTTCACGAACTTCCATCTCTACCAGTTCCAGCAGCTCTTCGTCATCAACCATGTCGCACTTGTTCAGGAACACGATGATGTAAGGAACGCCTACCTGACGACCCAGCAGGATGTGCTCACGAGTCTGAGGCATAGGGCCGTCAGTCGCAGCAACAACCAGGATCGCGCCGTCCATCTGCGCAGCACCGGTGATCATGTTTTTAACATAGTCGGCGTGGCCTGGGCAGTCTACGTGTGCGTAGTGGCGAGTCGGGGTGTCATACTCAACGTGAGAGGTGTTGATGGTGATACCACGAGCTTTTTCTTCTGGTGCGTTATCGATCTGATCGAAAGCACGAGCAGCACCGCCGTAGGTTTTAGCCAGTACGGTAGTGATTGCAGCAGTCAGGGTAGTTTTACCATGGTCAACGTGGCCGATAGTACCAACGTTGACGTGCGGTTTTGTACGTTCAAATTTTTCTTTAGACACGGCTATATTCCTTACTATAGTGCTCTCCCCTTCGGAGAGAGCACGGGACTTAGGTTTTAATCCTGTGGATTACTTACCACGGGCTTCGATAACGGCCTGAGCAACGTTGTTCGGCGCATCATCATACTTCAGGAATTCCATAGTGTATGATGCACGACCTTTGGTCAGAGAACGCAGCTGAGTTGCATATCCGAACATTTCAGACAGCGGAACTTCAGCGTGGATCTTAACGCCAGTTACTTCGGATTCCTGACCACGCAGCATACCGCGACGACGGCTCAAGTCACCGATAACGTCACCGGTGTTCTCTTCAGGAGTTTCTACTTCAACCTTCATGATCGGCTCAAGCAGAACTGGTTTTGCTTTCTTAAAGCCTTCTTTAAAGGCAATAGACGCAGCCAGTTTAAACGCCAGTTCAGAGGAGTCAACGTCGTGGTAAGAACCGAAGTGCAGACGAACACCCATGTCTACAACCGGGTAACCAGCCAGAGGACCAGCTTTCAGCTGCTCCTGGATGCCTTTATCAACGGCAGGGATGTATTCGCCAGGAATTACACCACCTTTGATGTCGTTGATGAACTCGTAACCTTTCGGGTTAGAGCCCGGCTCCAGTGGGTACATGTCGATCACAACGTGACCGTACTGACCGCGACCACCAGACTGCTTAGCGTGTTTACCTTCAACGTCGGTAACTTTCGCGCGAATCGCTTCGCGGTAAGCAACCTGAGGTTTACCCACGTTCGCTTCAACGTTGAATTCACGCTTCATACGGTCAACGATGATGTCCAGGTGCAGTTCACCCATACCAGCGATGATGGTCTGGTTAGATTCTTCATCAGTCCATACACGGAATGATGGGTCTTCTTTCGCCAGACGGCCCAGAGCCAGACCCATTTTTTCCTGGTCAGCTTTGGTTTTTGGTTCAACTGCGATGGAGATTACCGGCTCAGGGAATTCCATACGCTCCAGAATGATCGGGTGATCCGGGTCACACAGAGTGTCACCAGTGGTCACGTCTTTCAGACCGATAGCAGCAGCGATGTCGCCCGCACGAACTTCTTTGATCTCTTCACGTTTGTTAGCGTGCATCTGTACGATACGGCCAAAACGTTCACGCGCCGCTTTCACGGAGTTCAGGATGGTGTCACCGGAGTTAACCACACCAGAGTAAACGCGGAAGAAGGTCAGGTTACCCACGAATGGGTCGGTAGCAATTTTGAACGCCAGTGCAGAGAATGGCTCTTCATCACTTGCGTGACGCTCAGCCGGAGTATCTTTACCGTCGTCCAGGATGCCGTTGATCGCAGGAACGTCAATCGGGGATGGCAGGTAGTCAACTACCGCATCCAGCATCGCCTGAACACCTTTGTTCTTGAACGCAGAACCACAGGTTACCAGGATGATTTCGTTGTTCAGAACGCGCTGACGCAGAGCAGATTTGATCTCTTGCTCAGACAGTTCTTCACCACCCAGGTATTTTTCCATCAGCTCTTCAGAAGCTTCTGCTGCGGATTCGATCAGGTTCTGGTGCCATTCGTCAGCCAGGTCCTGCATCTCTGCCGGGATATCTTCGTATTCGAAGGTAACGCCCGCATCTGCTTCGTTCCAGTTGATGGCTTTCATTTTCACCAGGTCGATAACGCCGGTGAAACCTTCTTCAGCACCAATTGCCAGCTGAAGCGGAACAGGGTTCGCGCCCAGACGGGTTTTGATCTGGCCAACAACTTTCAGGAAGTTAGCACCCATACGGTCCATTTTGTTAACGAACGCGATGCGTGGAACTTTATATTTGTTTGCCTGACGCCATACGGTTTCAGACTGTGGCTGAACACCACCAACTGCGCAATAAACCATTACCGCGCCGTCAAGAACACGCATGGAACGTTCTACTTCGATGGTGAAGTCAACGTGCCCTGGGGTGTCGATGATGTTTACGCGATGCGGTTCGTACTGCTTAGCCATACCTGACCAGAATGCAGTAGTCGCTGCGGAGGTGATAGTAATACCACGCTCCTGCTCCTGTTCCATCCAGTCCATGGTGGCTGCGCCGTCATGAACTTCACCGATTTTATGGTTTACACCGGTGTAGAACAGAATACGTTCGGTAGTAGTGGTTTTACCGGCGTCGATGTGCGCACTGATACCGATGTTACGGTAGCGTGCGATGGGTGTTGTACGAGCCATTTGATTCCTCGTTTATATCTTTAGGCGTTCAGTTAAGTTACCCAGAGCGGGCGGCTTCTCTGAAGCGCCCGCCTGGTGACTACGACTCCGAAGGGATTACCAACGGTAGTGTGCGAACGCCTTGTTGGCTTCTGCCATACGGTGAACGTCTTCACGTTTCTTAACTGCGGTACCTTTGTTTTCCGCAGCATCAGAAAGTTCGTTCGCCAGACGCAGAGCCATGGATTTATCACCGCGTTTACGAGCAGCTTCAACGATCCAACGCATTGCCAGAGCATTACGACGAACCGGACGAACTTCAACTGGAACCTGATAAGTAGAACCACCAACGCGGCGAGACTTAACTTCTACAGTCGGGCGCACGTTGTCGAGAGCGACTTCGAAGGCTTCCAGTTCATTTTTACCAGAACGCTGAGCCAGGGTCTCCAGCGCGCTGTATACGATTGCTTCTGCGGTAGATTTTTTACCATCTACCATCAGGATATTTACAAATTTTGCCAGCAGTTCTGATCCGAATTTCGGATCTGGAAGAATTTTACGCTGACCAATGACGCGACGACGTGGCATGGGATTACTCCGTTGTTAATTCAGGATTGTCCAAAACTCTACGAGTTTAGTTTGACATTAAGATAAATCAGTTTGGCCTTACTTAACGGAGAACCATTAAGCCTTAGGACGCTTCACGCCGTACTTGGAGCGAGCCTGCTTACGGTCTTTAACACCTGAGCAGTCCAGCGCACCACGAACGGTGTGGTAACGAACACCCGGAAGGTCTTTAACACGACCGCCACGGATCAGGATCACGGAGTGCTCCTGAAGGTTGTGACCTTCACCACCGATGTAGGAAGTCACTTCAAAACCGTTAGTCAAACGCACACGGCATACTTTACGCAGTGCGGAGTTTGGTTTTTTAGGAGTGGTGGTATATACACGAGTACATACGCCACGTTTCTGCGGGCAGGCTTCCAGCGCAGGCACGTTGCTTTTTGCAACTTTGCGTGCACGTGGTTTGCGTACCAGCTGGTTAACTGTTGCCATTAAATAGCTCCTGGTTTTAGCTTTTGCTTCGTAAACACGTAATAAAACGACCTCATACAATATGAGGACGCGAAATTTTAGGGCTACGTCGAAAAGGTGTCAAGAAATATACAGCGATCTCAAATCACCAGTTCATTTGACTGGCGTGCGTCACAGTAAGATTGACGAATTCAGTATAGCCAACCACGTCAATTTTGGCTGAAATTTGACCAGAAAGACCCCGCGCATCCAGATCCTCTTTCAGCGCAGAGACTGTTATGGGGGCATTCGCGAGGATTTCAACAAAACGGCTGCCTTCAAGCGCCGCGAGCACGCCATCCTGAATCAGCAGCAGATCATCACCTTCGCGCAGCATGCTCAGTAACGTGTCGATATCGCATTGCCACGGTGAACGGCTCAGGGTATGGAGCATGGCAGCCTCAGAAAGTCAGAACGGTATCGTAGTGAGAGAGTTGTTCGCGCAGCGCAGCAGATGTCAGGATCGTCACGTCCAGCACGAACGGTGTTTTCTCGTTTAACCCACGCGCGGCCAGCGAGTCGGCGCACACATAGAAGGTTTCAATGTCATAGAGCGGCAGAACTTTAAAGGTCGCAATGTAGTCGCGCGCAAGAATGGCCTGCGGTTGTTGGCCTGCAAGAAGCTGGAATACGCCATCGCCTAAAAAGAAGACGCCGATATCTTCGGTTAATGCCGATGTCGCGAGCAATGCATCCAGCCCTTCCCGGCCTGAAGCGCTGCCATGCGGCGCAGAAGTAAAAACAAACGCTACACGCTTCATCAAAATTGCACCACTCTGTCGCAGGTCAACGCCGCCTGTGCCAGGGCACCTAGACCACTGAGGGAAAAGCCTGGTTGCAGGTTAGCCCCCGCCAGACCAAGGCGTTCGGCTTCGGTCGCATCCGTCACGCCGCGACGCAGTGCCGCCGCGACGCAGATATGCAGGTCAACGCCCTGCGTTTCGTTTAATTTTTGCCAGGCGCGCACAAGGTCAAACTCATCGCTCGCCGGGGACGTAAACTGGTTCGCGTTATAGACCCCTTCACGATAGAAGAAGACGCTTGCCAGTTCATGACCGGCATCAAGCAGCGCATGGGCAAACTGTAGCGCGCTGCTGGCCTGCTGGGTACCGTACGCCGGGCCCGTCACCATTAACGCAAAACGCATTACTTGTCTTGTCCCAGAAAGTCGCCGCTTTTGAACTGGCGAATATAGAGGTAAACCGTGTGTTTGGAGATATTCAGGCGATCGGCCACCTGGTTGATGGCATCTTTGATATCAAAAATCCCTTTCTCATAGAGGTTCAGGACGATCTGACGATTCTTGGCGTTGTTGGATACGTTGCGATCGGCATTCACCTCTTCAATGGTGAACTCCAGCGTCTGGGTCACGAGATCCTCAACCGAAGAAGCAAAGTTCACCGATGAGCCCACGTCCGGCGTTTCTGGCGGGATGAAGGTGCTCATGATTTGCGAGAATGGCACATCAAGGTTCATGTTGATGCACAGCAAACCGATTACCCGGTGTTCGCGGTTTCGAATCGCGATCGTTTCTGATTTCATCAGCACGCCGCTTTTGGCGCGGGTGAAATAGCATTTTGAGACGCTGCTGTCCGCGCCGGTCATGTCATGCAACATACGCAATGCAAGGTCGGTGATTGGCGAACCAATTTTACGGCCAGTGTGCTCACCATTCGCAATGCGGATAGCGGAACACTTAAGATCTTGCAGGGAATGCAATACGATTTCGCAGTGGGAACCAATGAGCATCGCTAACCCGTCCACTACCGCTTCGTAGGATTTCAGAATATCGAAGTCGGTCTGGTCAAATGGACGTTGATCCAGCAAATCAAGTTCACTGGTTTCGTTGGTTAAAAGCGACCTGGACATGAAAAAAACACTCCTTTTCAGGAGCCTGTCGTTAGGTTTTCAGGGCAGGCTCATTATCTACACGGACAACTAAATTAATACAGCGTGTATAACGCTTTCCAGTGTTAATTATATCTGCCCCACAATAAAAAAACCGCCGCCTGTAAAGGCGGCGGTTTTTTTCAGCATTACTTCTTAGCTGCTGCGGCTTTGTCGTCAGCCGGTGCGTCTGTTTTCGCATCCGCTTTCGGCGCCGGTTTGATGTCCAGCAGTTCTACATCAAATACCAGCGTGGAGTTAGCCGGGATACCCGGAACGCCGGTTTTGCCGTAAGCCAGATCCGGTGGGATGACCAGCTTGATTTTACCGCCTTTCTTGATGTTCTTCAGGCCTTCGGTCCAGCCCGGGATCACACCATCCAGACGGAAGGAGAGAGGCTCACCACGGGTATAAGAGTTATCGAACTCTTTACCGTCGATCAGCGTACCTTTGTAGTTCACCACAACGGTGTCGCTGTCTTTAGGCGCGTCGCCAGTACCTTCTTTCTCAATCTTATAGATCAGGCCAGTAGAAGACGTTTTAACGCCTTTCTCTTTAGCGAACTTGTCGCGGTAGGCTTTGCCTTTCGCTTCGTTATCTTTAGCATCTGCTTCCATCTTGGTCTGAGCGGCGCCTTTCACGCGCGCTTCAAACGCTTGCAGAGTCTGCTCGATTTCCTGGTCAGACAGTTTGCTCTTGTCTGCGAACGCATCCTGGACCCCTGCGATCAGCTGGTTTTTGTCCAGTTTGATGCCCAGTTTCTCTTGTTCTTTCAGAGAGTTTTCCATGTAACGACCCAGAGACGCGCCAAGTGCGTAGGCGGATTTCTGGTCGTCATTTTTGAATGCCGCTTTGCTGTCTGTAGTCGCAGCAGGCTTCGCAGCAGTATCAGCAGCGAAAGACAGCGGCGCATTGAGCGCTACAGCCATAGTGGTCGCCAGCAGCGTAACTTTAAACAGTGATTTCATCCATATCTCCAGGACCTGAGGTCTCTCACCCCAGTGTTAAACGTAAATGAGTGACGTACTATAAAACGTTGTGGAAGAAATCTACAGACAGACTCCCCCGAATGTCGCTTCTTTTCAGACTATTTTTGTTTAAATAAGTTTCTTGTCAGGGAGATGGATACTGTACTTAAGGAAAAAGTCAGCTAAACTTCGCCGCCGCTGGTCCATTATGGCGAACGACAGATAAACGAGGTGAATGATGAAGGATACAACGATCGAAGCGAGACTGGCTGAGCTGGAAAGCCGCCTGGCTTTTCAGGACATCACCATCGAAGAACTGAACCAGACCGTGACGGCCCATGAGCTTGAAATGGCAAAACTGCGCGATCACATGCGCCTGCTGACGGAAAAGCTGAAGGCCACGCAGCCGTCAAACATTGCCTCTCAGTCAGAAGAGACGCCACCACCTCATTATTGAGGCGTAAAAAAAGCGGGATTATCCCGCTTTTTTATTTTCCGGAGTACGGAATCAGTGGCAACCGCAGCCGCCGTTACCGCAACCACCTTTACCGTGGCCGTGGTCATGACCATGGTCGTGGCCGTGACCACCGCAGCAGCCGTCATGGCCGTGATCGTGGTCATGGTCGTGACCGTGCGCACCGTGAACGTGGCCATGAGCCAGCTCTTCTTCAGTCGCTTCACGGATCGCAACAACTTCTACGTTGAACTTCAGGTTCTGACCCGCCAGCATGTGGTTGCCGTCAACCACAACGTGGTCGTCTTCAACTTCAGTGATTTCAACCGGAACCGGACCCTGGTCAGTTTCCGCCAGGAAGCGCATGCCAACCTGCAACTCGTCAACGCCCATGAATACGTCTTTAGGAACGCGCTGAACCAGGTTGTCGTCATACTGACCGTAAGCGTCGTTCGCGCCTACAGCAACGTCGAATTTGTCGCCAACTTCATGGCCTTCCAGCGCCGTTTCCAGGCCGGAAATCAGGGAACCGTGACCATGCAGGTAGTCCAGCGGCGCACTCACCGGAGACTCATCAACCAACACACCGTCTTCTGTACGTACCTGATAGGCCAGGCTGACCACCAGGTCTTTTGCTACTTTCATGATATCTCCTGAGCGTGGGAAAATTGCTGGCGCAGATTGTAGCGGAAATCTGCACCCGTGTACCCTTAAGCTTAAAAAAACTCAGAGCATATCGCTAGTCTGGATGAAAAATGCCGATCACTTGCTCTTCTTTGCGAACATGATCGCGGGCTTCTTTGTCGGCCTCACGCATCTGGTGACCGCACTTAACACATTCAACGATATCGATATTATTTTCACGCCACATGGCCAGCGTATCTTGCGCCTGGCAGGATGGGCATTTTGCGCCCGCGATAAAGCGTTTACGTACAGCCATCTTTCGTTACCCTTTATTCAAATTCATCCCAGCCGTCGAGCTGGCGTCGTTCCTGTTGCATCTCACGCTGGAAGATCTCCTCCAGTTCGCGACGCGCTTCCCGCATGCGGGAGATCTGCGCCGTGTCGCTGTGCACGGGCATCAGTTCACGCAGCATTCGCATATCCAGCCTGCGGAAATGCATCTGGGCGCGTTGCGCCTGATGAGGATGCATACCCAGCGAAACCAGCGCCTTGCGTCCCAGCTCCAGCGCGCTGGAGAAGGTTTCGCGGGAGAAGTGTTTCACACCCGCCTGCAAAAGTTCGTGAGCCTCCACACGTCCACGCGCACGCGCCAGAATATGCAGATGCGGGAAATGCTGCTGGCACAGCTCCACCAGCTTCATCGTGTCTTCCGGATCGTTGCAGGTGATGACGATGGACTCCGCAGCCTCTGCGCCCGCCGAGCGCAACAGCTCAAGCTGCGTCGCATCGCCGTAGTACACCTTATAACCATATTTGCGCATCAGGTTGACGGCGCTGATATCGCGCTCCAGCACCGTAATGCGCATTTTATTTGCCATCAACAGGCGACCAATCACCTGTCCGAAGCGACCAAAGCCCACAACGATCACCTGCGGTTTATCATCTTCCACCCACGGCGCTTCGTCTTCATCGTCTGCGGGATTCAGGCGGCGCGACAGCAGTTTGTCCACCAGCTTCATCAGCAGCGGGGTGGTCATCATCGACAGCGTGACCGTCACCAGCAGCAGCGCCATCTGGTCATCTTTGAACAGCTTCTGAGACGACGCCGTGGAAAACAGCACAAACGCAAATTCTCCCCCCTGGCTTAACACGCTGGAAAACTGCATTCTTTCCGAGCTGCGCAGCCCGTAAATCCTCGCGAGGAGATACAGCACCAGCGTTTTGACCGCCACCAGCACGGCGACACTCGCAATAACCCACAGCAGATGGGTATAGAGCACGCCAAGATTAAGCGCCATACCCACCGAGATAAAGAACAGCCCTAGCAGCAGCCCCTTAAACGGATCGATGGCGGTCTCCAGCTCGTGGCGGTACTCGCTTTCCGCAAGCAGCACCCCGGCGATAAACGTCCCAAGCGCCATCGACAGCCCCAGCGCATCCATAAACAGCGCTGAGCCAAGCACCAGCAGCAGCGTTGCGGCGGTGAATACCTCGCGCACGCCAGATGCTGCAATAAACCGGAATACCGGACGCAGTAAAAACCGTCCGCCGATCAGCATCCCCGCGAAGGCCAGCACCTTCATGGAAATCTTCATCCAGTCGAAATGATCGTCTCCGGATCCCGCCAGCAGCGGCACCAGCGCCAGCGCCGGGATCACCGCTAAATCCTGGAACAGCAGCACCGAAAAGCCCAGTTGCCCCGCCTCGTTGCGGTTCATCCCTTTGTCGCGCATCAGCTGAAGCGCCATCGCCGTCGACGACATCGCAAGACCGATCCCGCCAATCACCGCGGCCTGCCAGGAAAACTGCGTCAACATCAGCAGTCCCGCGAGAATGGCCGCGCTGAGTAACACCTGCGCCGCCCCGACGCCAAAAATAGATTGCCGCAGCTGCCACAGCTTGGAGGGGTTCAGCTCAAGGCCAATGATGAACATCAGGAAGACCACGCCCAGTTCAGAGAAGTGGAGAATTTCATCCACATCGCTGATAAACCCAAGCCCCCAGGGGCCAATGGCTATCCCAGCCAGCAAATAACCCAGCACCGCGCCAATGCCGAGACGCGCGGCAAGCGGGACCGCGACGACGGCGGCGAACAAAAACAGCACCCCGGCAAGGAGTAAATTCGAACCGTCCATTAGCGTCCTCCCGCCGGAATCGGTGACGCCAGCCATTCGCCATAGGCCCTGGCATGGCTCGCCAGCGCTTTCGGATCCTGCCGCCGTGCCCAGTAGATAATAATCGGGCTCATCCAGTGCATACGGCACATCGCCGCCGTCAGCTCAAACGGCCGCAGAATGTCGCTCATGGGGTAACGGTTCAGCCCGTCGTGACGGTAAGCGCTTTCCGGCTCACCGGTGGTAATGACACTCCGCCAGTACTTTCCCGCCAGCTGGTTGCCCCCCACCCCGCTGGAGAAGCCCCGGCTCAGCACGCGGTCCAGCCACTCTTTCAGCAATGCCGGACAGCTGTATGTATAAAGCGGATGCTGGAACACAATCACGTCGTGCTGACGCAGCAGTTCCTGCTCGTAAGGAATATCGATAAAAAAATCGGGATAGTGCGCGTAGAGATCGTGCACCGTTACGTTACTGAGCTGTGTGGCCGGCTTAAGCAGCACCCGGTTCGCCACCGAGTCCTGTGATTCCGGATGGGCATACAGCAGCAGCACTTTCGCTGTCTGAGACATCATTCCCCTCCCGGTTCTGTTTTTGTGTATTGTTGTCGTTTTGGGCTACCATGGCGGCCCGGTGGGGAAAATGGCCCACACCTTACATTATCATAATGACAAATTAACATAGTCGGAACATACGGCGCTTCTATGATTGTTTTCTCCTCGTTACAAATTCGTCGCGGCGTGCGCGTCCTGCTGGATAACGCGACTGCTACCATCAACCCGGGCCAGAAAGTGGGGCTGGTCGGCAAAAACGGCTGCGGTAAATCCACCCTGCTGGCACTGCTGAAAAACGAGATAAGCGCGGATGGCGGTAACTTTACCTTCCCGGGCAACTGGCAGCTCGCCTGGGTGAACCAGGAGACGCCCGCGCTGAGCGAACCCGCGCTCGACTATGTTATCGACGGCGACCGTGAATACCGCAAGCTCGAAGCAGAGCTCAACGCCGCCAACGAACGCAACGACGGCCACGCCATCGCCACCGTCCACGGCAAGCTGGACGCCATCGATGCCTGGACCATTCGCTCCCGCGCCTCCAGCCTGCTGCACGGCCTGGGTTTCAGCAACGAACAGCTTGAACGCCCGGTGAGCGATTTCTCCGGCGGCTGGCGTATGCGCCTCAACCTGGCGCAGGCGCTGATCTGCCGCTCCGACCTCCTGCTGCTCGATGAACCCACCAACCACCTCGATCTTGATGCGGTTATTTGGCTGGAGAAGTGGCTCAAGAGCTATCAGGGCACTCTGATTCTGATCTCCCACGACCGCGACTTCCTCGATCCGGTGGTGGATAAAATCATTCATATCGAACAGCAAAGCATGTTCGAATACACCGGCAACTACAGCTCTTTCGAGCGCCAGCGCGCGACGCGCCTTGCCCAGCAACAGGCGATGTATGAAAGCCAGCAGCAGCGCGTGGCGCACCTGCAAAGCTTTGTGGATCGCTTCAAGGCCAAGGCGTCAAAAGCCAAGCAGGCGCAGAGCCGCATCAAGATGCTGGAACGCATGGAGATGATCGCTCCCGCGCATGTGGATAACCCATTCCACTTCAGTTTCCGCGAGCCGGAGAGCCTGCCGAACCCGCTGCTGAAAATGGAAAAAGTGAGCGCGGGCTATGGCGATCGCATTATCCTCGACTCTATCAAGCTCAACCTGGTGCCAGGTTCACGCATTGGCCTGCTGGGACGTAACGGCGCCGGTAAATCGACGCTGATCAAGCTGCTGGCGGGCGAGCTTAACCCGGTCAGCGGCGAAATCGGCCTGGCGAAAGGCATCAAGCTTGGCTACTTCGCCCAGCATCAGCTGGAATTTTTACGCGCGGATGAATCGCCGATCCAGCACCTGGCGCGCCTGGCGCCGCAGGAAATGGAGCAGAAGCTGCGCGACTACCTCGGCGGCTTTGGCTTCCAGGGCGATAAGGTAACTGAAAATACAGCGCGTTTCTCCGGTGGTGAAAAAGCGCGTCTGGTACTGGCGCTGATCGTCTGGCAGCGTCCAAACCTGCTGCTGCTTGATGAACCAACCAACCACCTCGATCTCGACATGCGTCAGGCGCTGACCGAAGCGCTGATTGAGTTCGAAGGGGCGCTGGTTGTCGTGTCGCACGATCGCCACCTGATCCGCTCCACCACCGACGATCTCTATCTGGTACACGGCGGCAAAGTCGAACCGTTTGACGGCGACCTGGAAGACTACCAGCAGTGGCTGACGGACGTGCAGAAGCAGGAAAACCAGCCGGAAGAGTCAGCGAAAGACAACGCCAACAGCGCCCAGGCGCGTAAAGACCAGAAGCGCCGTGAAGCGGAGCTGCGCACCCAGACGCAACCGCTGCGTAAAGAGATTGCCCGCCTCGAAAAAGAGATGGAAAAGCTCAACGCCACGCTTGCTGCCGTCGAAGAGAAGCTGGGCGACAGCGAACTGTACGATCAGAGCCGCAAAGCGGAGCTGACGGACTGTCTGCAAACTCAGGCGAAAACCAAATCCAGCCTCGAAGAGTGCGAAATGGCATGGCTGGACGCGCAGGAACAGCTGGAAGCGATGCTGCAAGCCGACTAACACGCCGGGAGGGTTATGAGCTTCGATACCACGAGCGAGATTACATTCCGTAAGCTCAGCATCTTCATGACGTTCATGGAGAAGGGCAATATCGCACGTACCGCCGAAACGCTCGGCCTGAGCGGTGTCAGCGTGCACCGCGCGCTGCATACCCTCGAAGAGAACGTCCGCTGCCCGCTCTTTGCTCACAAAGGGCGTAACCTGATTGCCCTCCCCTCCGCGTGGACGCTGCTGGAGTATTGTCAGGAGGTGATGCAGGTGATGGAGCGCGGGCTGGAAGAGTCGCGCAAGATCGCCGGCATTGGTCAGGGGCGGTTACGCGTCGGCACGCTCTACTCGCTGACGCTGGAAACCGTGCCGCGCCTGATAATGGGCATGAAGCTGCGCCGTCCGGATCTGGAGATGGATCTGACGATGGGCTCGAACGAAACCCTGCTCCATATGCTGGATGAGGGATCGCTGGATGCGATTTTAATCTCTATCTCCGAAAGCGATATCGACCGTAACAGCCTCGAAGTGCTTCCTCTGTTCCATGACGATATTTTCCTTGCCGCACCGGCTTCTGCCACGCTGAATACCAGCGGCCCCGCCGATCTGCGTGACTATAAAGATCAGAAGTTTGTCGCCCTCGCGGAAGGGTTCGCCACTTACGCCGGGTTTCAGGAAGCGTTTCATATCGCCGGTTTCGAGCCGGAGATTGTGACGCGCGTGAACGATATCTTCTCGATGCTGAGCCTGGTGCAGGCGGGAGTCGGGTTTACGCTGATGCCGGGCAGGATGAAGAAAGTGTACGAAAATTCGGTGCAGCTACTGAAGCTGGCGCAGCCGTACCAGATGCAGCAGCTGATTGCGATCGTCTTTGCCCGCAACCGCGAGCAGGATCCGAGCCTGCGGGCGCTGGCCGCGGAAGGGCGGATGTATGCCAGAAGTTTGCAGGATAGTGCCTGATGTTATTGCCCGGTGGCGCTACGCTTACCGGGCAAAAAGTCACCGCTGAAGCCGACCCGCCAGATGCACCGCCACATCCACTCCGCTGCGCTCCAGCGAAATGGATTCGCCTTCCCACGCCGCCTGCCGCGTCAGACAGGTCAGAATACCCCCAGGCGGCATCTCAATCGCCAGACGCGCTTCGCGCTCGTTAGCGGAAATCACCGCCTCCTGCCAGCGCACGGTTCGCGCCATATTCATCGCCAGGTCGTTGGCAATTTTCTCTGGCTGCCAAAGCACGCGCCCGGTACTGCCGCTCAGGTACGCGCAGCGGGGGCGTGAAAGCGTGACTGATTCAAACGCTGCGGCCAGCTTCTGCGCCGGTTCCGCCAGCAGTTCACAGTGCGACGGTACGCTTACCGCCAGCCGTTTGGCCTTGTTCGCGCCCTTCGCCAGCGCGCGTTCGGCTACCTGCGCCATGCCGTCATCGGCTCCGGCAATCACGATCTGCGTTTCGGCGTTCAGGTTAGCGATATAGGTTCCTGTCCCCTGAATCAGGTTTTCCACCTGGGGCAGGGTCAACCCCATTATCGCCGTCAGGCCGTAGCCGTGGGGATACGCCTGCTCCATCAGATCGCCGCGCAGCGCCACCAGCTTCAGCGCGTCCGTAAAGTCCAGCGCACCGGCGATAACCGCCGCAGGATAAGCGCCAATGGACAGCCCGCTGACGATATCCGGCGACACGCCGCGACGCTCCAGCTCGCGCGCCCAGGCCACGCCGGCAATCAGCAGCGAAAGCTGAACCGCGCGGGTGTGGGTTAACGAGGCTGCGCTGTCCAGGGTATCGACTTCCGCCCCCAGCACAGCACGGGCCTGCTCCAGCTCCGTTCCCGGCAGGTTTTGCAGCATACCTTCGTGCTGTGTGCCCTGCCCCGGAAAGGTAAACAGTATTTTCATTACTCCTCCCTGTGCCATGGATCCGCCACCAGGCGCGGCCCATATTGCGTTTTTAGCAGCGTTTTGCCGTCGCGTAACCATTCCGCCAGCGCGAATCCGCCCTCGGGCGTATCCACCTGTGTATCCGCCCGGCACAACGCACGACTGAGCTGAGCCTGCCAGTCAGTAAACGCCTCAGGGGAAACGGTACGCGGGGCGCGGATCAGCAGATCGAGATCGCTGTCGGCGTGGATCACCGGAATGCCGGTCGCCAGCGCGTAACCCGTACTGCCGGTTATCCCCCACGTCCACGGCCATGACTGCTGCGCAAGCTGAAGCGCCACCTGAACCGGCGGCTGGGTGATAAACGGCGAACGCAGCAGGTCGGCGGCAACGCTCAAATCTTCGGGCGACACCACGCGCAACACGTTCTCAGGCTTCACCCATCCGGCCGCCCGCTGGTCGCGGCGCAATCCCCGCACGCCAACGGGAATACGGCCTTCATTATCAACATCACGCCGCACCACTACCGGCAGCCCGGTATGCCAGGCCGCGTCCACCCAGGATTCAGTAATCCCTTCCAGGGCGTCGCGCGCGGTAAGCCAGATGAGGTCGTGTGGGCGTAATGTTGTGGTCATGATTACATTCCTGAAGTCAGCGAGATAAACAGCGGCAGCGACAGGATACACAGTACGGAGCTTAACAGCAGCACGGCTTCAGCATCCGGCGACTGCACGCCAAAGCGGTTACCGAACACCACGCCAAAGAAGCCCGCGGACAGCGCAATCATCAGGATGGCGGTGATCGCCACGGAGCCGTGCAGACCGAAGATTAAAACGATACCCCAGGCAATCGCTGGCTGGATCAGCAGCTTGGCGATAGTAGAAGTGATCACCATGGTGTTGATCTGAAGCTTACGCGCGGAGAGGATCACGCCGGTCAGGAACAGCGCCGCAGCGGTCGCGGACAGTCCCAGCGGTTTAATCGCCGCCAGCACCAGCTCCGGCATTTTGATGCCGATAGCGGACAGGATCACACCCAGCAGCGGGCCCATCACGATCGGTTTTTTAATGGAGCGCCACATCAGCACCGGCAGCATGGAAAGCGTTGAACCGGAGTTATTGCCTTCGGCGCGGGCTTTCTCACGCTCCAGAATCAGCAGGCAGAACGGGGTCATCAGCACCGAACCACAGGCGATGGAGACCGCCACGGAGAGAGAAGTAGAAGAACTTTCACCCAGCACGCTGCCCAAAATCGGCAGGCCGAGCGCCGCATAGTTTGGCAAGGCGACGGTGAGCGTCAGCACGGCCGCATCCTGCGGGGATTTTTTAAATACGTTTGTCGCGAGGAAGTAGATGACCGCATAGGTGATCCACATCGCCAGAGTGAGAACCAGGATCAGCGGCGACTGCGCCACGATGCCGGTCCACGGGGTTTGCACGGTGGCGCTGAATAGCGCGGCCGGGAGTGCAAAATCCATCACGAAGATATTCAGCAGGGAAACATTTTTGTTATCGACCATCTTTGCCTTACCGGCCCAGAATCCCAGCAGCATGATGACGAAAATCGGTGCAAGAGCATGAACAATTACGTAAGTCATAAATCACCTGTAGTAAAAAAGTTTAAGCACTGGCGCGATGTTTATTATTTTCAGGATGCAGGTTCCCGCGTGGACGCAACGGGCGCGCCCACGGGGTGATGCATCTGGCAGGTCTCTTTTTACTTACCAGCTGGCTCGCATACGTTCACGTACGAGCGCTGAGCTGCGGCGGTTGTCAGCACCCAGACGGTTTTTCAACGTGGTGTCCTGACGAGCGTCACTGATGGCCTGTTGCAGGGTGGTTTTCACCCGCGTCAGATCGCTTTCGGAAGGGGCATCCGGATTGCTGATATCCAGCAGGTCGGAAAGCAACCCCAGCGTGGCGTAGTTGCTGATGTCGTACGCCATTGGCGGAATGGTTGCCGCCAGTTTTTCCAGCGCCTCAACGGTACGCAGCGTAATGCGCGCCGCAGACTCTTTGCCCATGGCGTGGATCAGCACGCCTTTATCGTTGAAGGCAATCAGACGGTTAGCCTGGTAGCCGTGCGCCAGAAACGCGCCGGACATGGCCTTACCGACGATAAGACCAATCACCGGATGACCTGCCAGCCGCGCATTAGCGTAGGCGGCAGCGGCGCCGGCCAGCGCCTGGTGGATGCCAAACGCCTCTTCGCGACGGCCATAGGCCTGGCTTGGGACGTCGATTACCGCCACAATCGGGCGCTTCACGGCTTTATCTGCATCAGCGGCAACGGTTTCGCTGACCACTTTTGCCAGCGTCCAGCCTTCCAGCAGGCCGACTTCCCCTTGCGCCGCGCGCGGGAAGTGGTTGTTGGCGTCCGGCACCACGGCGACAAAACGCACCGTTTCACCGTTCAGCTCGCCGTCTGCGGCCTGCACGGACGGGCATAACCCCTCCAGACGTTTCGCGTTCGGGGCCAGAGTTTCCAGCCAGAGTTCGCCACGGCTAATTGAGTTAGTCATCATTTCACCTCCCGGGCAAAAAGCGCTTTAATCTGTTCGGCATCGGCCTGTTTGCGGGTGTCGAAATTCGTCAGACGGTTCAGATAATCGTCGTAGTTATCGGTGCGATGTTTCGCCGGTACGCCTTTGGCGATGGCCTCGTTCATCGCGGCTTTCACCGCGTTCACGCCGTCGCCGACGAGCGCGTCCACCAGCCCGCTTTCATAGCGCACTTCGCCGCCGGTCATGCTCCAGATAAACGGACGGTCGCGGGAGTCGTACTCTTCAATGCCCGCTTCCTGCTCAATAACCTGCGGGCCGTTGAGGCCAAGACGCGCTTCGCGGGTCACAATCAGATAGCTGCACAGCGCCGCGGCGATAGACATCCCGCCGAAGCAGCCTACGGTCCCGGCGACAATCCCGACGACCGGGGTATAGCGACGCAGGTCAACGATCGCGGCGTGGATATCGGCAATCGCCGCCAGGCCAAGGTTGGCTTCCTGCAAACGCACGCCACCGGTTTCGAGGCACAGTACCGCCTGAGTCGGAATGCCGTTGCGGTTATCTTCCGCCGCCAGCTCCAGCGCCGCCGCCATTTTGGCGCCGGACACTTCGCCCATGCTGCCGCCCTGGAAGGTGCCTTCAATCGCCACCACCACCGCAGGCTGGCCGTTGATGGTCCCTTTCGCGACCACCATGCCATCATCAGCCTGAGGAACAATCCCCTGTGGCCCAAGCCATGGCGAGATAATGCCTTCGAACGGATCCAGCAGTTCGCGGTAGCTGCCGTCGTCGAGCAGCGCCTGTGCACGCTGGCGCGCTTTTAGTTCGATAAAGCTGCTGTCATCACGCATGATTCACCCCTTCAAAGACCTGTTCGATACGAATGCGTGCCACGCCCGGCGTCGCGCCGAAGTCGTGGATAGTCAGCTTACCTGCGGGCAGGCTGCTGACGGTTTGCAGGCGGTTGAACAACGCCTCCCAGCGCCCGCGGCTGTTGTCGACGGAGGTGGTGATATCAATGGTTAAGGTCTGGCCCGGTTCGGCGGTGAAAAGCACCTCCATATCCCCGGAACCGACTACCCCTGCCAGCGCCCTGCCGCTTACTTCGCGGCTGGCGGGCACGGTCAATGTGATTTTTTCCATAACATCCTCTTAATGCTTTGAATAGTGCGTTTCGACGCGGTCAAGAAACAGCGTGGCGGCAAGCAGGTCTGCGGCTCCGCCCGGCGAGGCGTTAAGCGCCAGCATCTGACGGTCTAACCGCGCCAGCGCCTGCTGCCCGGCGAGCGTTGCGCATCCTCCGGCGTTCAGCACTGCACGGGCGCCGTTCTGCATGGCGTCCAGCCCCTCCATGCCGGCGCGCGACAGCACGCAGGTGTCGGTGAGCGAGGTCATGATCGCCATCAGCGCGTCGAGTCTGGCCTGCGTTTCGCTGCTGCCGTTGAGACGGCTGAGGCGAAGCTGCGGCAGCGCGCGCTGCATGATGTGCGGAAACGCCTGCTGAGCCTCTTCACGCGCACCCGGTACACGGTAGCGGTGCGTGACGCGTAACCCCTTGCTGAACACTTTCGGCGCCACGTCATCCGGCAGCTTCGCCAGCTGAGCGGCGGTGTTCGCGACGGTTTGCGCCCGGGCATCGCCGCCCAGCATCGCCACCGCGCTCACCAGCAATCCCAGCGCCCAGATCGCGCCACGGTGCGTGTTCACGCCGTCGGTAGCGGCCATCATCTGCCGTTCACCTTCGCGACCCAGGCGGCCAACGGTTTGCCGGAGGGCAATATCCGCCGGACGCTGCCAGCTCTGCTGTGCCAGCGCCTGAAACGTGGGGGTCAGGCTGCGAGCGGAGCGCTCCATCAGCGCAAGCGATAAATCGTGGTGCGCGCCGTTCCCCCGGCTGTCCACCAGACCGGGTTTCGGGCTTAAACGTGCTTCGTCAATCAGACACTGCGTGGCGGTTCGCGCCAGCCATTCGGCACCGCCTTCAACCTGGATCTGGGGCAGAAGTTTCATTACCAGCTCCGGAATTTCGCAGGTGGGTTATACAGACCACCGGACCACTCAACGAGGTCAGCCACGCTGCCCGCAGCCAGCAGAGAGCGAGTGGCATCGGTACGACGAATGCCCATATCTTCC
Source organism: Enterobacter sp. BWH52 (assembly GCF_001037565.1). Classification (NCBI taxonomy): domain Bacteria; kingdom Pseudomonadati; phylum Pseudomonadota; class Gammaproteobacteria; order Enterobacterales; family Enterobacteriaceae; genus Enterobacter; species Enterobacter sp. BWH52. Next base: position 4,207,784 of record NZ_KQ089854.1, read on the forward strand.
GGATACACAACCTTGCCGCTCTGGCGCAGTTCCGCCACGCGTTTGGCGTCAACGCCCAGACCGATATCGGTGATACCCGCCACGGCGGCGACCATGGCGCGACGCTCTTCCAGATCTTTCGCCCGGTAGAGGTAAGCAATCCCCTCTTCCGTCAGCACGTGGGTGACGTCATCGCCATAAATCATGACCGGCGCCAGCGGCATACCGGAGGCTTTCGCGACGTCAACAGCGTCGAGTTTTTCCACGAAGGTTGGCTTCACGCCCGCCTGGAAGGTTTCCACCATCTGCACAACCAGCTTTTTACCGCGCTGCATCGGGTCAGGCTCGGTGATCATGTTCAGCCAGGCCGGTGTGGCGTGGCGACGACCGTGCGGATCGTGGCCCATGTTTGGCGCGCCGCCGAAGCCGGAGAGACGGCCGCGGGTCACGGTTGAGGAGTTAGCGTAACCGTCGACCTGTAGCGTGGAACCGATAAACATATCGACCGCGTACTGACCAGCCAGCTGACAGAAGGCGCGGTTAGAGCGCATGGAGCCGTCAGCACCGGTAAAGAACACGTCCGGACGGGCGCGGATGTACTCTTCCATCCCCAGCTCGCCGCCGAAGCAGTGGACGCTCTCCACCCAGCCGCTTTCGATGGCCGGGATCAGCGTTGGATGCGGGTTCAAAGTCCAGTGTTTACAGATTTTGCCTTTGAGTCCGAGCTGTTCGCCGTAGGTTGGCAGCAGCAGTTCGATCGCTGCGGTATTAAAGCCAATCCCGTGGTTCAGGGACTGCACCTGGTGTTCGGCGTAGATGCCTTTAATCGCCATCATCGCCATCAGGATGTGTTCCTGTTTGATCAGGCGTGGGTCGCGGGTGAAAAGCGGTTCGATAAAGAACGGCTTATCGGCAACCACCACAAAATCAATCCACGAGCCCGGAATATCCACACGCGGAAGGTCGCACTCGTCATCCACCAGCTCGTTCACCTGCGCGATGACGATGCCGTCGTGGAACGCGGCGGCTTCCACCAGCGCCGGGGTATCTTCGGTACTCGCCCCGGTATAGAGGTTGCCTTTGCGGTCCGCTTTAAAACCGGCAATCAGCGCCACGTTTGGCGAAAGGTCGACGTATAAACGTGAGTAGAGTTCGATGTAGGTGTGAATCGCCCCGATTTCGAGCTGACCATCCTCCAGCAGCTGCGAAATGCGCAGGCTTTGCGTACCGGAGAAGGAGAAGTCCAGCTTGCGGGCGATGCCTTTCTCAAAGATGTCCAGATGTTCGCTGCGGCCCACGCTCGGCATGATCATATGCAGATCGTGCACGATTTGCGGGTTCACTTCCGCCAGTGAACGGGAAAGGAAATCCGCCTGCTTCTGGTTGTTGCCTTCCAGAACGACTTTGTCGCCTGGTGCGATCAGTTTTTCCAGCATGGCGACAAGATCGCCGGTTGGCAGTACCTTGCCCTGCACCGGTACGGACGCCAGACGACGCGCTTTCTCACTGCGTCGGGTGTTCCATTGCCGGGTGGGTGTTTGCCCAGATAACATTATTAACCTCCTGATTCAGCACATCATTCTGATTTGCTTAACGTTGAGTAAAGTGTGCGCTCTGGTGAGAAAGGCATCAATTAAGCGTAGAGGCAAATCATTAGCCTGAGAGTAATAATCAAGGTAAATATTTGTGATCGGGATCAGTTCATGTTTCGGAAAAACGGGCTAAACGGGGTACAATTCGGAAGGTATAGTTAATTTCTGACAAGAATCAGCATCGCCCTTATGACCCAAATCATTCCCTCAGACTTCGACATTGCAGCCGAAGAGAGCGCAGAGTTCGTGCCCATGCGCGGTGTGGCTAACCCTCACCTGCAAACCATGCTGCCGCGCCTGATCCGCCGCAAGGTACAGTTCACCCCGCACTGGCAACGCCTGGATTTGCCGGATGGCGACTTTTTGGATCTCGCCTGGAGCGAAGATCCGGATCGGGCCAGACATAAACCCCGTCTGGTGGTGTTTCACGGTCTGGAAGGCAGCCTGCACAGCCCTTACGCACACGGACTCATTGAGGCGGCGAAAGCCCGCGGCTGGCTTGGGGTGGTGATGCATTTTCGCGGATGCAGCGGCGAGCCTAATCGTCAGAAACGCATTTATCACTCGGGTGAAACCGAGGACGGCACCTGGTTCCTGCGCTGGCTAAGAGACAATTTCGGCGAGGCGCCAACGGCAGCGGTGGGGTATTCGCTGGGCGGCAATATGCTGGCCTGTCTGCTGGCGAAGGAGAGCGACGCCGTACCGCTGGATGCGGCGGTGATTGTCTCTGCGCCGTTTATGCTGGAGCAGTGCAGCTATCATATGGAAAAGGGCTTTTCGCGAGTGTACCAGCGCTACCTGCTCAACCTGCTGAAAGCCAACGCCGCGCGCAAGCTGAAGGCCTATCCGGATACGCTGCCTGTGACGCTGCAACAGCTCAAACGCGTGAAGCGCCTGCGCGAGTTTGATGATTTGATCACCTCGAAAATTCACGGTTTTGCCGATGCGATTGACTATTACCGTCAGTGCAGCGCCATGCCTTTACTGAATCAAATCACGAAACCCACGCTGATTATCCACGCCAAAGACGATCCGTTTATGGATCATCACTCGATCCCCGCCCCTGACTATCTGCCGGATAACGTGGAGTATCAGCTCACCGAGTTCGGCGGGCACGTCGGCTTTGTTGGCGGCACGCTGCGTCGGCCAAAAATGTGGCTTGAGACGCGTATACCCGACTGGTTAACGGCCTATCTGGACGGTAAAAAATGATTATTCCCTGGCAGGATCTCTCTCCCGAAACGCTCGATAATCTGATTGAAAGCTTTGTCTTGCGCGAAGGCACCGATTATGGTGAACATGAACGTTCGCTTGAACAAAAGGTCAACGATGTTAAGCGCCAGCTTAAAAGCGGCGACGTGGTGCTGGTATGGTCCGAACTGCATGAGACGGTCAATATCATGCCCCGCAACGCGTTTCATGGCTGATCTTTACACTTTTCCAGTCAGGGAGTTGCTATGTCTGCCAGACATCCGGTTATTGCCGTTACGGGTTCGAGTGGGGCGGGAACCACTACCACCAGCCTCGCCTTCCGCAAGATCTTCGCCCAGCTTAACTTACGGGCGGCCGAGGTAGAAGGCGACAGCTTTCACCGCTACACGCGCCCGGAGATGGATATGGCCATCCGCAAGGCGCGCGATCTGGGTAAACACATCAGCTACTTCGGCCCGGAGGCCAATGACTTCGGCCTGCTGGAGCAAACCTTCCGTGAATACGGGCAAAGCGGTACCGGGCAGTCCCGCAAGTATCTCCACACCTACGATGAAGCCGTGCCCTGGAACCAGGTCCCCGGCACGTTCACGCCCTGGCAGCCGCTGCCGGAACCGACTGACGTGCTGTTTTACGAAGGATTGCACGGCGGCGTGGTGACGCCTCAGCACGACGTGGCGCGCCACGTGGATTTGCTGGTGGGGGTGGTGCCGATTGTTAACCTTGAGTGGATCCAGAAGCTGACGCGTGACATGAGCGAGCGCGGCCATTCGCGAGAGGCGGTAATGGATTCGGTGGTGCGCTCCATGGAAGATTACATCAACTTCCTGACGCCGCAGTTCTCCCGAACCCACATTAACTTCCAGCGCGTCCCCACCGTGGACACCTCCAACCCGTTCGCCGCAAAAAGCATCCCGTCGCTGGACGAGAGCTTTGTGGTGATCCACTTCCGCAACCTGGAAGGCATTGATTACCCCTGGTTGCTGGCGATGCTACAGGGTTCGTTTATTTCGCACATGAATACGTTAGTGGTGCCCGGGGGAAAAATGGGGCTGGCAATGGAACTTATCATGACACCGCTGGTGCAGCGGCTGATGGAAGGAAAGCAAATCGCGTGAACATGTTCCCTCTCCCCGTGGGAGAGGGTTAGGGTGAGGGCATCAACACGCACGATGCCCCAATAATTAAGCCTCTATCACTTCATACGAATGGGTGATGTTTACCGCTTTCTCCAGCATTAACGCCACAGAGCAGTATTTCTCCGCAGACAGGTCAACCGCACGCGAGACCGCCGCATCCTTCAGTTCTTTGCCAGTGACGATAAAGTGCAGATTAATATGCGTGAACAGGCGTGGCGCCTCTTCGCGACGTTCTGACGTCAGCTTCACTTCACAATCGGTCACGTCCTGACGGCCTTTTTGCAGGATCGACACCACGTCGATCGCGCTGCATCCGCCCGCCGCCATCAGCACCATCTCCATCGGGCTTGGCGCTTTATCGCCGGAGTTGCCATCCATCAAAACCTGGTGCCCGGAAGCAGACTCGCCCAGGAACGTTAACCCTTCAACCCATTTCACACGCGCTTGCATATTCACTCACTCCAACGTTGCATTTTTTATGACAGATTACGTGTACGTTACATTTCTCGCAACGGAAGGCGACCTGCGTCATGCTGAAGCGAGACACCAGGAGACACGCGGCGAAAGCTATGCTAAAACACTCTGGATGCTACAGTAATACATTGACGTTACACATGTATGCAGAGGACATCAAACTTTACTGGCTGCGAAACGTTACGACAGCCGACTTCCCAGGTATGGGTAAGAATTCGATTGCAACCCCAGAGTCCGGATGCATCTTATGACTCTGGTGACAGCTTATAACAGAGGATAACAGCGCATGGTGCTTGGCAAACCGCAAACAGACCCGACTCTCGAATGGTTCTTGTCTCATTGCCACATTCATAAGTACCCATCAAAGAGCACGCTGATTCACCAGGGTGAAAAAGCGGAAACGTTGTATTACATCGTTAAAGGCTCGGTGGCCGTGCTGATCAAAGATGAAGAAGGGAAAGAGATGATCCTTTCTTATCTGAACCAGGGCGATTTTATCGGTGAACTGGGCCTGTTTGAAGAAGGCCAGGAACGTAGCGCCTGGGTTCGTGCAAAAACAGCATGTGAAGTGGCTGAAATTTCTTATAAGAAATTCCGTCAGCTGATTCAGGTCAACCCTGACATCCTGATGCGTCTCTCTTCCCAGATGGCACGCCGTCTGCAAGTGACCTCTGAGAAGGTAGGTAACCTCGCCTTCCTGGACGTAACCGGTCGTATCGCGCAGACGCTGCTGAACCTGGCGAAACAGCCAGACGCCATGACTCACCCTGACGGTATGCAAATTAAAATTACCCGCCAGGAAATCGGTCAGATCGTCGGCTGCTCCCGTGAAACAGTGGGCCGTATCCTGAAGATGCTGGAAGATCAGAACCTGATCTCCGCCCACGGTAAAACCATCGTGGTTTACGGGACCCGATAATTCCGGTCAAACGGCGTGCCGCCGCAGGGTGGCACGCCGTTTTTGTCTCTACTCCTCATGTGGCGCAGGCTGATCTATCACCCGGAAGTTAACTACGCACTACGACAAACGCTGGTGTTGTGTCTTCCCGTGGCCGTGGGCCTGCTCCTCGGACATCTTCAGCAAGGCCTGCTGTTTTCCCTCGTGCCCGCCTGCTGCAACATTGCCGGTCTGGATACGCCGCATAAACGCTTTTTTAAACGTCTGATTATTGGCGGCTGCCTGTTTGCCGGCTGTAGCCTTGCCGTACAACTCTTACTGGCCCGCGACATTCCTCTGCCGCTGATCCTGACCGTGCTGGCGATGACGCTCGGCGTCACCGCCGAAATCAGCTCGCTGCACGCCCGCCTGCTTCCCGCGTCGCTGATTGCCGCCATCTTCACCTTAAGCCTTGCAGGTAATATGCCGGTGTGGGAGCCATTGCTGATCTACGCCCTCGGCACGCTGTGGTACGGGCTGTTTAACTGGTTCTGGTTCTGGCTGTGGCGGGAACAGCCGCTGCGCGAATCCCTGAGCCTGCTCTACGTGCAGCTTGCTGAATACTGCGAAGCAAAATACACCCTGCTCACTCAACATACCGACCCGGAAAAATCCCTGCCGCCGCTACTGGCGCGCCAGCAAAAAGTGGTGGATCTGATCAGCCAGTGCTATCAGCAGTTGCACATGCTTGCCGCCAACAAAAATCATGAATACAAGCGGCTGCTGCGAATCTTCCAGGTCGGGCTGGATTTGCAGGAGCATATCTCCGTCAGCCTTCATAATCCGGAAGAGGTGCAAAAGCTGGTGGAGCGCAGCCATGCAGAAGCGGTGATCCGCTGGAACGCGCAGACCGTCGCGGCCCGCCTGCGGGTGCTGGCTGACGATATCCTCTATCACCGCTACCCGACGCGCTTTAACATGGACAAACAGCTCGGCGCGCTGGAAAAGATTGCGCGTCAGCACGCGGATAACCCGGTCGGGCAATTTGCTGCCTGGCATTTCAGCCGCATCGCCCGGGTGTTACGCACCCAGCGCCCGCTTTATGCCCGCGACCTGATGGCCGATAAGCAAAAACGGCTGCCGCTGCTGCCCGCGCTCAAAAGCTATCTTTCACTAAAATCTTCTGCCCTGCGCAATGCCGCAAGGATCAGTGTGATGCTGAGCATCGCCAGCCTGATGGGAATGGCCCTGCACCTGCCGAAACCCTACTGGATCTTAATGACCGTACTGTTTGTTACCCAGAACGGCTATGGCGCCACGCGGGTCCGTATTCTGCATCGGGCGGGCGGCACGATGGCGGGGCTGATTATCGCGGGCGTGACGCTGCACTTCCACGTGCCGGAGGGCTATACCCTGGCCGGTATGCTGGCAATCACGCTGGTGAGCTATCTGATTATCCGCAAAAACTACGGCTGGGCGATGGTGGGCTTTACGGTGACGGCGGTGTATACCCTTCAACTGCTCACGCTTAACGGGGAACAGTTTATTATTGCCCGTCTGGTCGATACGCTGATTGGCTGCCTGATCGCCTTTGGCGGCATGGTCTGGCTGTGGCCGCAGTGGCAGAGTGGGCTGTTGAGGCAGAACGCCCACGACGCGCTGGAAGCTGACCAGCAGGCCATTCGTCTGATCCTGAGCGATGACCCACAACCCTCTCCGCTGGCCTACGAGCGCATGAAGGTCAACCAGGCGCATAACGCCCTGTTCAACTCCCTTAACCAGGCCATGCAGGAGCCGGGCTTTAACGCGCACTATCTGGCTGACATGAAGCTGTGGGTCACGCACAGCCAGTTTATCGTCGAGCACATCAATGCCATGACGACGCTGGCGCGGGAGCACACGATGCTGACGCCGGATCTGGCGCAGCGCTATTTGCAGTCGTGTGAAATTGCGTTGCAGCGCTGTCAGCAGCGCCTGGAGTATGATGCACCGGGCGAGTCAGGTGATTCGAACATTCTGGAAGCGCCGGAGACGCTGACCCATGGGCCGATGAGCACCCTTGAGCAGCATTTACAGCGCGTTCTCGGCCACCTGAACACCATGCACACCATTTCGTCGGTGGCATGGCGTCAGCGCCCGCATCACGGGATTTGGTTAACGCGCCGGTTAAAACGAACCGCGTATTAGCCGCTGACGATCTTCGCGACCGCCGCGGCAAAACGGGTTAATCCGTCTTCGATGTCTTTGTCTTCCACCACAAGCGATGGCGCAAAGCGCATCACGTCCGGCCCGGCATTGAGCACCATGACGCCTTCGTGCGCGGCGGCGTGCAGGAAATCGCGCGCGCGGCCTTTATACTGAGGCTTCAACTCGGCGCCAATCAGCAGCCCCATTCCGCGGATTTCGCTGAAGACATCAAACTGTTCGTCAATCTGCTGAAGATGTTTCACAAACAGATCGCGTTTCGCATTCACGCCATTCAGGACGTCCGGCGTATTAATGATATCGAACGCCGCACCCGCCACGGCACACGCCAGCGGATTACCGCCGTAGGTGGAGCCGTGTGAGCCCACATGAAATGCGGAAGCGATATCCTGGGTAGTGAGTACCGCACTGACCGGGAAACCGCCGCCGAGCGCTTTCGCGCTGGTCAGAATATCCGGCGTTACGCCGTAGTGCATATAAGCGAACAGATCCCCGGTACGCCCCATCCCACACTGCACTTCATCAAACACCAGCAGCGCCTGGTGCTCGTCGCACAGTTCGCGCAGCCCTTGCAGAAATTCCGGGGTGGCCGCCGTGACGCCGCCTTCCCCCTGAATGGGCTCGACCACCACGGCACAGGTGTGATCGTCCATCACCGCTTTAACGGCGTGCAGATCATTAAACGGCACGTGGATGATATCCGCAGGTTTCGGACCAAAGCCGTCGGAATACTTCGGCTGGCCGCCCACGGAAACGGTAAAGAACGAGCGACCGTGGAAGGCGTTATGGAAGGCGATGATTTTGGTTTTGTACGGACTATGACGCGTGGTTGCGTAGTAGCGCGCCAGCTTAAAGGCGGTTTCGTTGGCTTCGGTGCCGGAGTTCATAAACAGCACGCGTTCGGCGAAGGTGGCATCGATGATCTTACGCCCCAGACGCAGCGCCGGTTCGTTGGTGAACACGTTGCTGGTGTGCCACAGCGTTTCGCCCTGCGTTTTCAGCGCGTCCACCAGCGCAGGATGGCAATGGCCCAGTGCCGTCACCGCAATACCGCCTGCGAAATCAACATACTCGTTGCCCTGCTGATCCCAGACGCGGCTGCCTCTCCCTTTCACCGGGATAAATTCAGCCGGTGCATAAATCGGCAGGATCACTTCATCGAATGTCGCGCGGGTAATTGCTGGTTGTTCAGTTGCCATGTCATGACCATCCATTTTTATGTCACAGTTATTGTGAAAATATAATCACAAAATATGCATAAAAAATCACAGCAAGGCAACCGATATTCAGCGATTAAGGAAATTAGCCAGCAGCGCGTGCCCCTGTTCGCTGAGAATGCTTTCCGGGTGGAACTGCACACCTTCCAGATCGTACTCGCGGTGGCGAATGCCCATGATCTCCTGCGTCTCGCTCCAGGCGGTAACCTCAAAGCAGGCCGGCAGGGTCGGCGGATCAATAATCAGAGAATGGTAGCGCGTCACGGTTAACGGATTGTTTAGCCCCAGGAATGCGCCGGTACCGGTGTGTGTGATCGGTGAGGTTTTGCCATGCATGACTTTCGCGGCACGGACAATGGTGGCGCCAAAGACCTGCGCAATGGCCTGGTGACCCAGGCAGACGCCCAGAATCGGCAGTTTGCCCGCATAGTGTTGGATTACCGCCAGCGAGATGCCGGACTCCGACGGGGTACACGGCCCGGGCGAAATCACGATTTTCTGAGGTGCCAGCGCGTCAATGTCATCCAGCGCGATCTCATCGTTACGGCGGACAACCACCTCTGCCCCCAGCTCGCAAAAATACTGGTAGAGGTTCCAGGTAAAGGAATCATAGTTATCAATCAGCAGAATCATGGCGGCTCCTGAAAAAATGGCCGCCCTATTTTACGCAGATTCCCGCGCTTCGCTCACAACTTTGGCGAAGATGACGTTCAGGGCGGTCAAATCCCCCATCGCCCCGCTCTGGTTGGCGGCAGCCCAGTCGTCCGGGTCGATCCCCTGCCAGTTCAGCACGTAGCCCGCATGAATAGCCAGTTGTTCAAAGAAGATCCGCTGGGCCACGCCATTACCGCTCATAAACGGATGTAGCATGTTGATTTCACAGTAGTAATGACTGATTCTGTCTGTAAACTCTTCTTTCTGAAGGCCTACCAGATATTTATCACTTTCCAGCGAAGCCATCAGCTCATTACCCACTTTCTCGATGTACTCGAAATGGCAAAAAGGAATGTCGCCCTTGGAAATATCGGCGGTGCGCAGCTCGCCCGCGCCTTTCATTTCGTTGCGGAATAAATGGCGGTGAATAAGACACAGATGGGGTAAACCCGGTGCGGAAGGCCCCAGTTCCAGCGTCTCGATATCGGGTTCAGCGGGCCCCTTACCTTTTTCAAGGAGGCAGCTGGCCTGAAAATTGACATTACGTTGTTGCTCCCAGAGACGGGATTTTTGCTTGTCGGTGAGTTTTTTCACTACGCCTCCCTGAATAGTCCGTTTGCCACAAGTATAAGCAGCAAAACGCGCTTTCGCAGGGAGGGCGGAAAGACACGGGCAAGATGTGCCCGTGTGAGGGAACGATTACGGCAGCACTTTCGCGGAGAGAATGACGACAGGCTTAGTCGGCACATTCTGGTATGGACCGACATCGTGAGTCTGAACCTGAGAGATCTTATCCGCCACGTCCATGCCTTTCACCACTTTGCCAAACACCGCGTAGCCAAAGTCGCGCTGACCGTGGTCCAGGAAGGCGTTATCAGCCACGTTGAGGAAGAACTGGCTGGTGGCGCTGTCTTTGTCCGCCGTACGCGCCATCGAGATGGTGCCGCGCTTGTTCAGCAGGCCGTTGTCAGCTTCATTTTTGATGGGCGGGTTAGGCTGTTTCTGCTGCATCTGCTCGTTAAAACCGCCACCCTGAATCATAAAGCCCGGGATCACGCGGTGGAATGTGGTGTTGTTATAAAAACCACTGTTCACGTAGTCGAGGAAGTTTTTCACCGAAACAGGGGCTTTCTGGCTATCCAGCTCCAGCTCAATATTCCCCGCAGAGGTAGTCAGCAGGACGTGAGGGTCTCCTTTGGCTGCCAGCGCAGCAGGGGAAACGGCAGAAAGAGCAAACACAGCTGCAACAGCCGCCAGTGTTGATTTGAGCATGAGAATTCCTTAACAAAGCGCAGTATAAAAAGCGAATGGCTTGATTCTAAAGAGCAGTATGAACCCAGACCAGTCTTTTACCTAATTTTACCAAATTGAAACAATTATTACCGCGCAAACGATTGTTCACCCCGCAACATAATGTGATCTGCATCACGTTAAAACCTGCAATTGTGCTCAAAATTTTCTGAAAAGATTTAATTAGATCACTTTCGCGACTAAAATCTGCCCGCTCAAACGCAGTCATTGCGTTTTTCTTTACTTTTAACAGGCCAGACATGACTAACAGCAATCGCATCAAGCTCACATGGATCAGCTTCTTCTCTTACGCCCTGACCGGCGCGTTGGTGATCGTCACCGGGATGGTGATGGGAAATATCGCAGACTACTTCCAGCTGCCCGTTTCCAGCATGAGTAACACCTTCACCTTCCTGAACGCGGGGATCCTGATCTCTATTTTCCTTAATGCATGGCTGATGGAAATCGTGCCGCTGAAAACGCAGCTGCGTTTTGGCTTCGTGCTGATGGTTGCCGCCGTGGCGGGCCTGATGTTGAGCCACAGCATCGCCCTCTTCTCTGCCGCCATGTTCGTACTGGGCCTGGTGAGCGGGATCACCATGTCGATCGGTACGTTTCTGATTACGCACATGTATGAAGGCCGCCAGCGCGGCGCACGTCTGCTGTTCACCGACTCCTTCTTCAGCATGGCCGGGATGATTTTCCCGATGGTCGCCGCGTATCTTCTGGCGCGCAGCATTGAGTGGTACTGGGTATATGCCTGCATTGGTCTGGTCTATGTCGCGATCTTTATTCTCACCTTCGGCTGCGAGTTCCCGGTGCTGGGCAAAAAAGCGCAGACTACATCCGAGCCGGTTGCGAAAGAAAAATGGGGTATCGGCGTACTGTTCCTCTCCATCGCCGCGCTGTGTTACATCCTCGGCCAGCTGGGCTTTATCTCCTGGGTTCCAGAGTATGCTAAAGGTCTGGGCATGAGCCTGAACGACGCGGGTAAACTGGTGAGCGATTTCTGGATGTCTTACATGTTCGGCATGTGGGCATTTAGCTTTATCCTGCGCTTCTTCGACCTGCAACGGATCCTGACCGTTCTGGCGGGTCTGGCGACCGTGCTGATGTATCTGTTCATCAACGGTTCCCCGGAGCATATGCCGTGGTTCATCCTGACCCTGGGCTTCTTCTCCAGCGCGATTTATACCTCGATCATCACCCTTGGCTCTCTTCAGACCAAAGTGGCCTCGCCAAAGCTGGTGAACTTTGTGCTGACCTGCGGCACCATCGGCACCATGCTGACCTTCGTGGTCACGGGCCCGATTGTTGCGCACAGCGGCCCGCTGGCGGCGCTGCATACCGCTAACGGTCTGTACGCCGTAGTGTTTATCATGTGCTTCGTGCTGGGCTTTGTGACCCGTCACCGTCAACACAACCCGGCAACAGCTACCCACTAATCGCCGTAACCCCTTTGCGTACTGCAAAGGGGTTTCCCCTGTGCTCACCCGCCCTGCCCGCCGATGGGTAAAAACCCCATTAATTTTGTGCGAAAAACGAACAAGCACAAAAATCAAACAATATCCGTCACTTATAAAAATCCTGACAAATCATAGATATACCCCCTAAGGGGTAGGTGAAGGCGTATTTGATTTGCATCAATAAGTGCCCCTGCTGAATCGTTAAGGTAGGCAGTAATAGAAAAGAAATCGAGGCAAAAATGAGCAAAGTCAGACTCGCTATCATCGGTAACGGCATGGTCGGCCACCGCTTTATTGAGGATCTTCTCGATAAAGCCGATGCTGAGCAGTTCGATATTACCGTGTTCTGTGAAGAACCCCGCAAGGCGTACGACCGTGTGCACTTGTCTTCTTACTTCTCTCACCATACCGCCGAAGAGCTCTCTCTGGTGCGTGAAGGGTTCTACGAGAAGCATGGCGTAAAAGTGCTGGTGGGCGAACGCGCTATCACCATCAACCGTCAGGAGAAAGTAATCCACTCCAGCGCCGGACGTACGGTTTTTTACGATAAGCTGATCATGGCGACGGGCTCGTATCCGTGGATCCCGCCGATTAAAGGCTCGGAAACGCAGGATTGCTTCGTTTACCGTACCATTGAAGATCTCAACGCCATCGAATCCTGTGCGCGTCGAAGCAAACGCGGCGCGGTTGTTGGCGGTGGCCTGCTAGGTCTGGAAGCGGCAGGCGCGCTGAAAAACCTCGGCGTTGAAACCCACGTTATCGAATTTGCCCCGATGCTGATGGCCGAACAGCTCGACCACATGGGTGGCGATCAGCTGCGCCGTAAGATCGAAAGCATGGGCGTGAAAGTTCACACCAGCAAAAACACCAAAGAGATCGTTCAGGAAGGGACTGAAGCACGCAAAACCATGCGCTTTGCCGACGGCAGCGAGCTGGAAGTGGACTTCATCGTCTTCTCCACCGGTATCCGCCCGCGCGACAAGCTGGCAACGCAATGCGGTCTGGCCGTCGCGCAGCGCGGTGGGATCATGATTAACGACACCTGCCAGACCTCCGACCCGGATATTTACGCCATCGGCGAATGCGCCAGCTGGAACAACCGCGTATTCGGCCTGGTCGCGCCTGGGTACAAAATGGCGCAGGTCGCCGTGGATCATATCCTGGGCAGCGAAAACGCCTTCACCGGCGCAGACATGAGCGCCAAGCTGAAGCTGCTGGGCGTGGACGTGGGCGGTATTGGCGATGCGCATGGTCGCACCCCGAACTCCCGCAGCTATGTTTATCTGGACGAAAGCAAAGAAGTCTACAAACGTCTTATCGTCAGCCAGGACAACAAAACCCTGCTCGGGGCGGTGCTGGTGGGCGACACCAGCGACTTCGGCAACCTGCTCCAGCTGGTGCTGAACGCCATTGAGCTGCCGGAAAACCCGGACGCGCTGATCCTCCCGGCGCACGCCTCCAGCGGTAAGCCGTCCATTGGCGTGGATAAACTGCCGGACAGCGCGCAAATCTGTTCCTGCTTCGACGTCACCAAAGGCATGCTGATCTCCGCCATTAACAAAGGCTGCCACACCGTTGCGGCGCTGAAGGCGGAAACCAAAGCCGGGACCGGCTGCGGCGGCTGTATTCCTCTGGTCACCCAGGTACTGAACGCCGAGCTGGCAAAACAGGGCATTGAAGTGAACAACAACCTGTGCGAGCACTTCGCTTACTCTCGCCAGGAGCTGTACCACCTGATCCGCGTGGAAGGCATTAAGTCCTTTGACGAACTGCTGGAGAAACACGGCCAGGGCTATGGCTGTGAGGTATGTAAGCCTACCGTTGGTTCGCTGCTGGCGTCCTGCTGGAACGAATATGTGCTCAAACCAGAACACACTCCGCTTCAGGACACCAACGATAACTTCCTGGCCAATATTCAGAAAGACGGGACTTACTCGGTGATCCCGCGTTCTGCCGGAGGGGAAATCACCCCGGAAGGGCTGGTCGCCGTGGGTCGTATCGCCCGTGAGTTTAACCTGTACACCAAAATCACCGGTTCCCAGCGTATCGGCCTGTTCGGCGCGCAGAAGGACGACCTGCCGGAAATCTGGCGTCAGCTGATTGAAGCGGGCTTCGAAACCGGCCACGCGTACGCCAAAGCGCTGCGCATGGCGAAAACCTGCGTGGGCAGCACCTGGTGTCGCTACGGCGTCGGCGACAGCGTGGGATTCGGCGTTGAGCTGGAAAACCGCTACAAAGGCATCCGTACCCCGCACAAAATGAAGTTCGGCGTCTCCGGCTGTACCCGCGAATGTGCGGAAGCGCAGGGTAAAGACGTGGGTATTATTGCCACCGAGAAAGGCTGGAACCTGTACGTGTGCGGCAACGGCGGGATGAAACCTCGCCACGCGGATCTGCTGGCCGCCGATCTCGATCGCGATACGCTGATCAAATACCTCGACCGCTTCATGATGTTCTACATCCGTACCGCCGATAAGCTGACCCGTACCGCCTCCTGGCTTGATAACCTCGAGGGCGGCATCGACTACCTGAAGTCGGTCATTATCGACGACAAGCTGGGCCTGAATGAACAGCTGGAATCCGAGATGACTCGCCTGCGCGAGGCGGTGATCTGCGAGTGGACCGAAACCGTGAACACGCCAGCGGCGCAGACGCGCTTCAAACACTTTATCAACAGCACCCAGCGCGACCCGAACGTGCAGGTGGTGCCGGAGCGTGAACAGCATCGTCCAGCGACCCCGTATGAACGTATTCCGGTGATGCTGGTGGAGGAAAACGCATGAGCCAGTGGGTAAACATCTGCAATATTAACGACATTCTGCCAGCAACCGGCGTCTGTGCCCTGCTGGGCAACGAGCAGGTGGCGATTTTCCGCCCTCGCCACGATGAACAGGTCTATGCCATCAGCAATATCGACCCGTTCTTCGAGGCCAGCGTGCTCTCCCGCGGTCTGATTGCGGAGCACCAGGGCGAACTGTGGGTTGCCAGCCCGCTGAAAAAGCAGCGCTTCCGCTTAACCGACGGACTCTGCATGGAAGATGAAAGCTTCTCGGTCAAACACTACGACGTCCGCGTGAAGGACGGCGAGGTGCAGCTGAAAGCGTAACCTCTCGCCTTTTCAATAGGAAAGGCTTATGACCCCTTATGGGTAACGGCAGGAAAAACCGTATGTTCTGTACGATTCCTGCTGTTATCCTGACGTCAATTCTTCCCCCGCCATGAATGCTGTGAGGTAACGTCGTGGATCACCTGCCGATTTTTTGTCAATTACGCAACCGCGACTGCCTGCTCGTGGGCGGCGGCGATGTGGCTGAACGCAAGGCACGCCTGCTGTTAGAGGCAGGCGCCCGGCTGACCGTCAACGCCCTCACTTTCGCCCCACAGTTTGACGTCTGGGCGCAGGAAGGGATGCTCACCCAGGTGCAGGGCGAATTTGACGAATCCCTGCTGGATACCTGCTGGCTGACCATCGCCGCAACGGATAACGATGACGTTAACCAGCGCGTCAGCGACGCCTGCGAAGCGCGCCGCATCTTCTGTAACGTTGTGGATGCGCCGAAAGAGGCGAGCTTTATCATGCCGTCGATTATCGACCGTTCACCGCTGATGATTGCGGTGTCGTCCGGCGGGCGCTCGCCCGTTCTTGCCCGTCTGCTACGGGAAAAACTGGAAGCCGTGCTGCCGCAGCATCTTGGTCAGATTGCCCAATACGCCGGAGAGCTGCGCTCCCGCGTGAAGCATACCTTCGCAACCGTGGGCGAACGCCGTCGCTTCTGGGAGAAGTTCTTTGTCAACGACAGGCTGGCGCAGTCCCTTGCCAATCAGGACACCAAAGCCGTTGAAGAGACGACCGAACAGCTCCTGAGCGAGCCGCTGGACCATCGCGGTGAAGTGGTACTGGTGGGCGCAGGTCCCGGCGATGCGGGCCTGCTGACGCTGAAGGGTCTCCAGCAGATCCAGCAGGCGGACATCGTGGTGTATGACCGTCTGGTCTCTGATGACATCATGAATCTGGTACGCCGCGATGCTGACCGCGTGTTCGTCGGCAAACGGGCAGGTTATCACTGCGTACCGCAGGAGGAGATCAACCAGATCCTGCTGCGGGAAGCGCAGAAAGGTAAGCGTGTGGTGCGTCTGAAAGGGGGCGATCCCTTTATCTTTGGTCGCGGCGGCGAGGAGCTGGAAACTCTCTGCAACGCGGGCATTCCATTCTCCGTGGTGCCGGGTATTACGGCGGCATCCGGCTGTTCTGCCTATTCCGGCATTCCGTTAACCCATCGCGACTATGCCCAGAGCGTGCGCCTGGTGACGGGCCACCTGAAAACCGGCAGCGAGCTGGACTGGCATAATCTGGCCGCTGAAAAGCAGACGCTGGTCTTCTACATGGGGCTAAATCAGGCAGCCACGATTCAGGCGAAACTGCTGGAGCACGGCATGGAAGCAGATATGCCGGTCGCACTGGTGGAAAACGGCACCGCCATTACGCAGCGCGTGGTCGATGGCGTGCTGACGCAGCTGGGTGAGCTGGCGCAGCAGGTTGAAAGCCCGGCGCTGATCGTGGTGGGCCGCGTGGTAGCACTGCGTGAAAAACTGAACTGGTTCTCCAGCCACTAACGCACAATCTCTCTCCCGGGAGTAGTCTTGAAGCGGACTACTCCCTTCTTACCTCAATCGATAACATACCGCCCGCATAATGGAACTTTTCCATTTATTCCCTCGTGTTACATCCAATTTTAGATTTTTAGACAAGGAATGCGTATGTTCAAACTGGCTAAAGCTGCCGTTCTGGTCGGCCTGTTATCAACTCTGACGGCCTGCACCGGTCACGTTCAAAATACTAAAAATAATTGCAGCTATGATTACCTGCTGCATCCGGCGATCTCCATTTCGAAGATCATTGGCGGTTGCGGCCCGGCGGCACAGCAGTAAGCGTTTTTCAGGCGTAAAAAAACCGGGAATTTCCCGGTTTTTTTATTGAGTCCGTATTTGTCGGGTGGCGGCTTAAGGTTTCGCCACAAACCCAATCGCCTCGTACACCGCTTTCAGGGTTTCCGACGCGCGCGCGCTGGCTTTTTCTGCGCCCTCTTTCATCACTTTTTGCAGGAAAGCTTCGTCGTTACGGTAACGGTGATAGCGCTCCTGCAACTCGGTCAGCATGCCGGAAACGGCGTCTGCCACTTCGCCTTTCAGGTGGCCGTACATCTTGCCTTCAAAGTGTTTTTCCAGCTCAGGGATGCTCTGTCCGGTCACACCGGAGAGAATGTCCAGCAGGTTGGATACGCCTGCTTTGTTCTGCACGTCGTAGCGCACCACTGGCGGCTCATCGGAGTCGGTCACCGCACGCTTGAGCTTTTTCACCACCGATTTCGGATCTTCCAGCAGGCCGATAACGTTGTTGCGGTTATCGTCAGACTTGGACATCTTTTTGGTCGGCTCCAGCAGGGACATCACGCGCGCGCCGGATTTCGGAATAAACGGCTCAGGCACTTTGAACACGTCGCCGTAAAGCGCATTGAAGCGCTGGGCAATATCGCGGCTCAGCTCCAGGTGCTGCTTCTGGTCTTCACCCACCGGCACCTGGTTGGTCTGGTACAGCAGAATGTCGGCCGCCATCAGCACCGGATAGTCAAACAGACCGGCGTTGATGTTCTCAGAGTAGCGCGCAGACTTATCCTTGAACTGGGTCATGCGGCTCAGCTCGCCGAAATAGGTGTAGCAGTTCAGCGCCCAGCCCAGCTGCGCGTGCTCTGGTACGTGAGACTGAACGAAAATGGTGCTCTTCTCTGGATCGATACCGCACGCCAGGTACAGCGCCAGCGTATCGAGCGTCGCCTTGCGCAGCTTCTCGGGATCCTGACGCGCGGTGATAGCATGCAAATCCACGATGCAGTAAATGCAGTGGTAGTCATCCTGCATGCTCACCCACTGACGTAACGCACCCATGTAGTTACCAATGGTCAGTTCACCTGAAGGCTGTGCGCCACTAAAAACGATGGGCTTAGTCATTATTCAATTCCTGATGTTCACTGTGCGAGAGCCCGAGTGCGGGCAACAAATCTTTGAAGTGGTCGAACACAACGTCCGGCTCACTCAGCGTAATGGCTTCACCGTAGTTGTAGCCGTAGGTCAACCCAACCGACGGGCAACCTGCCGCTCTGGCAGCCAGAATATCATTGCGGGAATCCCCGACAAAGAGCAACTCCGCAGGTGCTAAGGATAATTTTCCTGCCACCAGCAATAGCGGTTCCGGATGCGGCTTTTTATTCTGTACGTCATCGCCGCCCACAATTACGGAGAAGTATTTCGCGATATCCAGCGCTTCCAGCAGAGGCGCAACGAACGGTGTCGGCTTGTTAGTCACCAGCCCCAGCGGGATGCCTTTAGCATGTAGCGCGCTCAGCGTTTCAGCGACATCCGGGAACAGGAAGCTGCCCTCTTCGACGGTCTCTTCGTAGAAACGGTCGAACAGTTTGCGCAGAATACGCTGCTGCTCATCCTCGGGAATATCCGCGTGGTCAACACTCGGTTTACCTTGCGCGGAACGCTGAGAGGCACGCTCCTGACGAGCCCAGGTCAGCGCGCGCTCCATCAGCACGTCTGCACCGTTACCAATCCACGTCACGACGCGCTCTTCGCCTGCAACGGGGAGTTCAAGGGCATACAGCGCCTGATCGACGGCGCTGGTTAATCCTGGCGCGCTGTCGACCAGCGTGCCGTCGAGGTCAAATGCTACACCCCGAATAGCCTGCAATTTATCCATGACTTACCTTCGCCAGTTCACGGCGCATTTCATCAATGACTTTTTTGTAATCCGGTTGATCGAAGATGGCGGAGCCTGCGACGAACATATCCGCCCCTGCCGCCGCAATCTCACCGATGTTATTGACCTTCACGCCGCCGTCCACTTCCAGACGAATATCATAGCCAGACTCATCGATACGGCGGCGCACTTCACGCAGTTTGTCGAGGGTCTGAGGGATAAATGACTGACCACCAAAGCCCGGGTTGACGGACATCAGCAGGATCACGTCCAGCTTGTCCATCACGTAGTCGAGATAGCTCAGCGGGGTCGCCGGGTTAAAGACCAGCCCCGCCTTACAGCCGTTCTCTTTGATCAGCTGTAGCGTGCGGTCAACGTGTTCGGAGGCTTCCGGGTGGAAAGTGATGATGCTGGCACCCGCCGCGGCGAAATCGGGTACGATGCGGTCAACCGGTTTCACCATCAGATGCACGTCAATGGGCGCGGTGATCCCGTAGTTACGCAGCGCTTTAAGCACCATCGGACCGATGGTCAGGTTGGGAACGTAGTGGTTATCCATAACGTCGAAATGGACGACATCCGCGCCAGCCGCGAGAGCTTTGGCAGTGTCTTCACCCAGGCGGGCAAAATCGGCCGACAGAATTGAGGGGGCAATCAAAAACTGTTTCATCCGCATCTCCTTGAAATGTGTTTACCGGCGGGCAAAGGCTCAGGGTCGATAAAGCGCCAGAAGTTCGTCCACCTTTTTACGTGTGCCGCCGTTGCTGCTAATGCTACGCCGCACTTTTACCTGAAAATGCTTCGCGGCTTTGTACCATTCGCGCGTATCAGGCGTGTCGTGATTCGAAATTAACACCGGAATTCTTTTGCTGACCAGCTTTTCCGCCATCTCAGCCAGACGAGCCTGCTCGGCCGGGCTGAAGCTATTGGTGTGGTAGGCGGTGAAATTTGCCGTGGCAGACAGCGGCGCGTAAGGCGGGTCGCAGTAGACCACCGAGTTTACGCCCGCCAGCTCCATGCACTCTTCATATGAGAGACAGTAGAACTCGGCATTCTGTGCTTTTTCAGCAAAGTGATACAGCTCGTCCTGCGGGAAATAGGGACGCTTATAGCGGCCAAACGGCACGTTAAACTCGCCACGCAGATTATACCGGCACAGACCGTTGTAGCCATGGCGGTTGAGATAAAGAAACAACAGCGCGCGACGGAACGGATCCTGGCTTTGATTAAACTCAGCGCGGAACTGATAGTAGACGTCCGGGTTGTTGTTCTCTGGCGTAAACAGCTTCCGTGCCTCTTCCACATACTCATCGGTACGCAGTTTGACGATGTTATAGAGGCTAATAAGGTCGCTGTTGATATCCGCCAGGATATAACGAGAAAAATCGGTATTCAGGAACACCGATCCAGCACCCACGAAGGGCTCGATAAGACACTCGCCTTTCGGCAGGTGCTTTTTAATATCGTCGAGCAGGGGGTATTTCCCCCCTGCCCATTTCAGAAAAGCGCGATTTTTTTTCATGCTGACTAACTGATTACACCTTCTCCGGCTGTGGAGAAAGCTCCGACAGCATCCTGCGCTTTAAACATTACTTCAGATCGGCCTGCACCTGATGAATCGGCTTCGCCCACGGGTTTTTCGCCTGCACGTCGGCTGGCAGCGTGGAAACGGCACGTTTTGCTTCATCTTTGGAAGCATAAATACCACTCACCAGCACATACCACGGTTGACCGTTACGGGTCGTCTGATAAACCACGTAGTTTTTCAGATTCGATTTCTTCGCCCAGGCGTTGAGGTTGTCATAGTTAGACGAACTGCTCAGCTGAAGGGTGTAGTTGCTGGAAGAGGCCGACTGCAAAGAACCCACGTTGCCCGTCGTTTTACCTGGCGAAGCGCCCGTTTTGGCTGCGGGAGCCGCAGGTGTTGTTGCAGCAGGTGTTGTTGCAGCAGGCGCCGCTGTGGTCGCCGTCGCTTTCGGAGCAGCGGTTGCCGCAGGCGTTGGCGCTTTAACCGGCTGGCTCACCGCAGGTTTTGTCTGCGCTGGCGCTTTCGTTTCTGGCGCTTTTGCCACGGCCTGTGGTTTCGTCTCACGCTTCGGCTCAATCACAGCCTGCTTACGCTCCTGGCGTGGTGCAGTCTGCGTCTGGCGCGGTTTGGTTTCCGTTGCCGCCGTCTGCTGCTGGGCATTGCTGCCATGAACTGGCGCAACGGTGGCTGGTTCAGTTGGCAGCGTGGAGTTCACCACGGCAGCGTTAACCTGTTCCTGATTCTGCGGCTGCATCAGCGCGTTGTTCAGATCGCCCTGAACCTCAACACGCTGCTGGCCTTCAGGCGTAGCTGGCGCCTGGCCCTGAGTCGGGGTAGAAGAGACAGGCGGCAGAGAGATATCCTGACCGGCGCTGGTGTTGCCTGCGGTCTGCTCTGCGGAAGTGGTGCCCGGCGCAGGCTGAGCGCCATTCGCCTGGTTGCTCGCATCGTTACCAGACAGGTCGATGCTCTTCTCGGCAGACGCGGTCTGCTCGGTAGAATGGGTAGAAGGGGCTTTTAGCGCGGAACCAATGCCGACAATCAGCAATACCAGCACCAGAACGCCAAGGCCCATCATGATGTACTGACGGGAGGCCGGTTTTGCCGCTACCGCTTTTTTACGCTTGCGCGGTCGACGTTCAACAGGCTGTTCATCCATTAACTCTTCTTCGGATTCAAACTCCTCGTCTTCACGCTCATTGCGCGCGTTGCGGCTACGCGAAGGGCGACGATCGTCTGCATCCAGATCGACATCGTCAAAGTTGATCTGCGGCTCGTTATCACGTTCTGAAGATTGACGAGAACGACCAGTACGACGATCGCTGGGATCGGGTTTCAGCTCGTCTTCTGGTTTGAATTCATCCATTTAACACCCCACTCAAAGGCTTCTGCCAACGACTCTGCATTAACCTGAAGCTAAAACGACCACCTGTTACAGCGGTCTGACCTTTCTAGTTGTTACGCTTGCTGACAATCAGCAATAGCGCCAAGTACGACTTCGTGCGGCACTCCGCCGCGCACTTCACTTTTCCCTATTGCAAGCGGGAGTACCAGACGCATCTCACCTGCTAATACTTTTTTATCGCGCATCATGTGGGGAAGGTACGCCTGCGCAGACATTTCCTGCGGACCACTTACCGGCAAGCCAGCACGTTTAAGCAACGCGATGATACGTGCTGTCTCTTCCGGCCTGAACTGCCCCAAACGTTCAGAGGCACGCGCCGCCATAACCATTCCGGCAGCGACAGCTTCACCGTGAAGCCAGTTACCGTAGCCCATTTCGGCTTCGATCGCATGACCAAACGTATGCCCCAGATTCAGTAAAGCACGTAAGCCGGTTTCACGCTCATCTGCGGCAACGACTTCTGCTTTCAGCTCACAACAACGGCGAATACAGTAGGCCATTGCCTGCCCGTCGAGGCGCAGCAGCGCATCCATATTCTCTTCCAGCCAGGTGAAGAACTCCCCGTCAAGAATAATGCCGTATTTGATCACTTCTGCAAGGCCGGACGCCAGTTCGCGCGCTGGCAAGGTTTTCAGACAGTCGAGATCCACCACCACCGAGGCGGGCTGGTAGAACGCGCCAATCATGTTTTTGCCGAGCGGATGGTTAACCGCCGTTTTACCGCCCACA
The DNA here is from genome assembly GCF_001037565.1 of Enterobacter sp. BWH52. Lineage (NCBI taxonomy): Bacteria > Pseudomonadati > Pseudomonadota > Gammaproteobacteria > Enterobacterales > Enterobacteriaceae > Enterobacter > Enterobacter sp. BWH52. The sequence continues at coordinate 4,230,308 of NZ_KQ089854.1, forward strand.
GAAGAATCGACCTGTGAGAGCAACGTGGTTGGAATTTGAATAAAGCGCACGCCGCGCTGGTAGCTGGCGGCTGCAAAACCGGTCAGATCGCCCACAACGCCGCCGCCCAGGGCAAGCAGTGTTGTATCACGACCGTGCGGTTTTTGCAGAAGTGCGGTAAAGACGGTATCCAGTACCGTCAGGCTTTTGTACTGCTCGCCATCGGGCAGAATCACACTGTCGACCTTCACGCCCGCCTGCTCAAGCAGGTGACGTACACGGTCGAGATAAAGCGGAGCCAGCGTCTCGTTGGTGACCAGCATCGCCTGATCACCCGCTTTCAGTGGTAAGAAGGAAGCTGGGTCGTTAAACAAACCAGCCGCGATGGTGATAGGGTAACTACGTTCCCCGAGAGTAACTGTAATCCTCTCCATGACGCGACATCCACCTTAAATGCTTTTACCCGCAGGCGAGTGTATATATAGCCAGAATCAGTTGCTTTCCAGCATATGAATAATCTGGTTTGCAACCACTTTAGCGCTTTGATCGTCAGTACGAATGGTCACATCAGCAATCTCTTCGTACAGAGGATTGCGTTCATCGGCCAAAGCTTCCAGAACTTCACGTGGCGGTGTTTCAACCTGCAACAACGGGCGCTTTTTATCACGCTGCGTGCGTGCCAGCTGTTTTTCGATGGTCGTCTCAAGATAGACCACTACGCCACGGGCGGAGAGACGGTTGCGGGTTTCGCGAGATTTTACAGAGCCGCCGCCAGTTGCCAGCACAATGCCCTGTTTTTCCGTGAGTTCGTTGATCACTTTTTCTTCTCGGTCACGGAAACCTTCTTCGCCTTCTACGTCGAAGACCCAGCCCACATCCGCTCCGGTTCGTTTCTCAATCTCTTGATCAGAATCGTAAAATTCCATATTGAGTTGTTGAGCTAACTGACGCCCAATAGTGCTTTTGCCGGCACCCATAGGCCCAACCAGAAAGATATTGCGTTTCTCTGCCATTTTTTCGGTACTACTAAGACTATTCGTTAATGGTAATCCCCGCTGCGCAGACACCCGGCGTAGCAGGACATGAACTGAAACCTCATTTGCAATAGAGCGAGAGTCAGACGAAAAATTATCTCAATACTCCGGCTTGTTTGGCAACTGATTAAATCACCGTTCCCGGCGCATAAGGAAATAAGACGTAAGTCCAACTCAAATCGGTACTCCTTGTATGCTAATTCATGCCCCACGTCAAACATCTGCAACAAACTGAATGCAAAATCATTGCGGGGATCGTTACCCATTACTGAATACTGACCAGACGTGGCGTGATAAACACCACTAACTCGCGCCGTTCGTTATCTTTTCCGTCATGGCGGAACAGCTGACCCAGCCACGGAATGTTGCCCAGCACGGGCACGCTGTCGCGTCCGGTTTTATTCTTTTGCGAAAAGATCCCGCCCAGCGCGAGCGTTTCCCCACTTTTTACCTCAACCTGCGTTTCGATCTCCTGCTTATCGATCGCCAGCGTTTCTCCGTCTGCCTGTTGCAGCACCTGGCCGGGCATATTTTCACTGATATGCAATTTCAGGCGCACACGACCACCCGGCAGAACCACCGGCGTGACCTCCATGCCTAATACCGCTTCTTTAAATTCAACGGATGTCGCCCCGCTCTCGCCGCTGGAAACCTGATACGGAATTTCGCTGCCCTGCTTGATGCTGGCCGGCTGCATGTGCGATGCCAGCCGCCGCGGGCTGGCGATGATATCCACCTGCTGCTTTTGCTCAAGCGCCGACAACTCAAGATCCAGCATCCTGCCGTTGATGCGCCCGATGTTAAACCCTGCGTGGGTGGTCGCACTGGCCACCGACAGGTCCGCACCCAGCGTCGTGACCTGACCCACTTTACTGGCCTCCGTTGCGTCAGCGAGGTTCCATTTCACCCCCAGTTCACGCAGGCTTTTTTCACTGATGGTCACAATCTGCGCCGCCAGTTCCACCTGCTCGACGGGCAGATCCATCTGCACAGCCCAGCGCTGGAGCATATCCACCACCGTCTGGTTATCCCTGACCAGGAAACGGTTGGTGCGCTTGTCGACGGAGAGACTGCCTTTCGGGCTTAAGAGCTTTTCCGCCGCTTTTTGCAATTCGGCCGCATCCGCATAAGCAAACGGAATGCTGTGAGAGTGCAGCGGGGCGTCGAGCAGACGCTGGGCCCGCTCCTGCTCTTTACGCGTCTGTTGCTCCCGTTGCCAGGCCGCCGTATGCACATAAAAAATGCCGCCCTCTTCCCGCAATACCAGCCCGGCGCTGTTCACTACCGTCTGAAGCGCCTGCCTCCAGGGCACCCGCGTTAAATTCAGCGAAAGCGAACCGCTGACATCCGGCGACACCACCAGATTGCGATCCTCCTGCGCTACCAGCGCCTGTAATATTTGCACCACCGGGACATCATCCACCAGCAGGGTGACCGGTTTTGGCGTCGCGGCCCACAGGGGCTGGCTGAGTACCGCCAGTAACAGCCCTATCCTTATCTTCACTTTTTTTCGTTCCTTCTCGTTGCCATGTCCATCGCTTCGGCTCGCACATATCGCCGACATCAACGGTCAGTTGTTGTCTATCTATCGCGCTCACCCGCCAGCCTGTCGGTAACCGCATCTGCGTTTTTACCCGGTGCCAGCGTTTCTGCCCGTCCTGCATAAGGCCGATATCCCTGCTGCCGCTGACTATCCCCTGATACCGCCACTGGCTGAGCTGCCCGGCTGCGCAACGCTCTTCCGGCACAGAGAAGGGATCCCGCATCCCGGTCAGGAAAAGCTGAGAAAGCAGGATGACTAAACGGGCTTTACTGCGCATGACCGATCTCCAGTTGCAGGCTGAGGCGTAACTGTTTGCCCTGTGGGATGATGGAAAACGCACTCACCCGCACGTTCTCAAGCGCCAGCCGGGAAAAGAGCGCCGGAACCGCGCCCCATGAGGCATCCAGCGCCAGCTCTCCCCCACTCTGCTGCGGCTTCCAGTACACCAGTCTTGCGTCCTCACGCTGAAATGCCAGGGGAGAAAAGGGCCGCGAGGGCGTCACTTGCGTAAACACTGCTTGCCGTCCGGCCTCTGGCCACAGCGAGGCGTTGATTCGCTTCGCACTGATGGCCTGCGCCTGAACATCGGCGTAACGCAGAGCAGCGGGCCTGAGCAGCAGTCCCCAAATTGCCCACGCAACAAGCCCCGACGCGATCAACCAGCAAAGGACGCGCCGGGAAGGACGTGCATCAGCCCAGCGTTGATACCAGATACCCACCGGCTACCTCCGGCTATGCAGTTTAAAAGAGAACATCCATCGCCCCAGGCTATCCTGTTGCAGTTCGCCTGCCGGTCCGGGGTTAAATCCCGTCACCCTTTTCAGCGCATCGGTCATGGCTGCGAGCGCTGGCAGTGAAGTGGTATAGCCGGTCAGGGTCAGCGAGGGTGGCTGATAACGCAGCGCCGTCAGCCACGCCTGCCGGGGCATTGCGCTGGCAAGCGATTCCAGCGCGGGTTGCCAGGCCGGATCAGACGGCGGCGAAGGGGTTTTCAGCCCCGCTGACTGCGGCTGACGGGCTCTCAATACTTTCTGCACCGCCCGAGTCCCCGCCAGTTCGCTCTGCAACGCCTGTAACGCGAGAGACTGCGTCGCCCGCAGACTGAAACCACCCGCCAGCATCACCAGCAATGAGGCGGCAAACAGCAGCCCCCAGAAACGCAGGCGCTGATTACGTTGCTGCCGACGCCAGGGTAAAAGATTGGGCATGCTCATTACGGCGCCTCGCTCATGGCCAGCGCCAGGGCGACGGTGTAATCAGCACCGCATTCCGGCAGCGGCGGCTGGCACAGCGTCACCGCTTCCCAGGGATCGCGGGCAGCATCAAACACGGCGATATCAGAAGAAGAAAGCGCAAGCAGCGCCGCCAGTTCATTCACCGTCGCCGCTTCTGTGGTGTAACGCCGCCCCCACTGGTGACGCATCGCCCATAGCCACTGGTGTTGATCTCTCCAGGCGACGCACCGGGCGGGGGCAACAGCAGAGAGAAGATTAGCCAGCGCGCCGGCATCCGGGGCGATTGCTGCCAGACGCAAACGCAGCGCGTTCGCCAGCGTCAACAGGGTATCGACTTCTCTGTTTTGCGCTGCGGTAACCTGAAAAGTGTTGCTGAACGTATCCTGCGCGTAGTCAAAGCAGAGCGTATCGGCGGGCATCTCCAGCTCACGCGCTAATGCGGCGCCTACCCAGGTGAGCTGTTCGCTGTCACGCAAGGTAACGGATGGACGGGGCAACGCGCGTTGCAGAACGCGCGTTGCCGGAAATGAGAGGAATACCCGATGCGAGTGCGGCAATGTTTTCCGCCAGCCACGTAATGCGTTAACCAGCTCTTCTGGCTTAAGTATTTTGCCTTCCCCGATAACGCCGTCCGACAGCGGCACCGCCCACCAGCGCCGTAAACGCCATCCGGCCCGCTCTCTGGTCAGCGCTACCGCAACCACCTTATCCTGTTGAATATGAACACCTGCTTGCCACGTTTTAAAAGCCATGCTTCACGATCTCCTTATCGCCCGTCGGAGTGACGGCTATATCAATGAATCAGGCTTGCCTTTATACTACCGCGCGATTGTTTAGAAACTGCCCAGGCTAAACCAAATGGGAAATCTCCGGTGAAGTTCGTAAAGTATTTATTGATCCTTGCAGTCTGTTGCATTCTGCTGGGAGCAGGCTCGATTATTGGTTTGTACAAATATGTCGAGCCGCAACTCCCTGATGTCGCCACGCTTCGTGATGTGCGGCTTCAGATCCCTATGCAGGTCTATAGCGCCGATGGTGAACTGATGGCGCAATACGGCGAGAAACGTCGTATCCCACTGACCTTAAATCAAATTCCACCCGTGATGGTGAAGGCTTTTATCGCCACCGAGGACAGCCGTTTTTACGAGCACCACGGTGTCGATCCGGTCGGTATTTTCCGTGCGGCAAGCGTGGCGCTGTTCTCCGGTCATGCCTCTCAGGGGGCAAGTACCATTACCCAGCAGCTGGCGCGTAACTTCTTCCTCAGCCCGGAAAAGACGCTGATGCGTAAGATCAAAGAGGTGTTCCTCGCGATCCGCATTGAGCAACTGCTGAGCAAAGACGAGATCCTTGAGCTTTACCTCAACAAGATCTATCTGGGCTACCGCGCCTATGGCGTAGGGGCTGCGGCTCAGGTCTATTTTGGTAAGCCGATCGATCAGCTCACGCTGAGCGAAATGGCGACCATTGCCGGCCTGCCAAAAGCGCCATCCACCTTTAACCCGCTCTACTCGCTGGACCGCGCCACCGCGCGCCGTAACGTGGTGCTGTCGCGTATGTTGAGCGAAGGCTATATCAGCCAGTCTGAGTACGATAAGGCGCGCAGCGACGTTATTGACGCCAATTACCATGCGCCGGAAATCGCTTTCTCTGCCCCGTATCTCACTGAAATGGTTCGCCAGGAGATGGTGAGTCGCTACGGTGATAAAGCGTATGAAGATGGTTATCGCGTCTATACCACCGTGACCCGCAAGGTGCAGCAGGCTGCCCAGCAGGCGGTGCGTAATAACGTGATGGATTACGATATGCGTCACGGCTACCGCGGCCCGTCCAACGTGCTGTGGAAAGTGGGTGAAGGCGCATGGGACAGTAAAAAAATCACGGATTCCCTGAAAGCGCTGCCGACCTATGGCCCGCTGCGTCCGGCGGTCGTCACCCAGGCCGATCCACAGGAAGCGGTGGCGATGATGGCCGATGGCACATCCGTTTCGCTGCGCATGGAGGGTGTCCGCTGGGCGCGTCCATACCGTTCTGACACCCTTCAGGGGCCAACGCCACGTAAAGTGACCGATGTCGTACAAACCGGACAACAAATCTGGGTGCGTCAGGTCGGTGATGCCTGGTGGCTGGCGCAGGTGCCGGACGTAAACTCTGCGCTGGTCTCCATCAATCCGCAGAACGGCGCCGTGATGGCGCTGGTTGGCGGGTTCGATTTCAACCAGAGCAAATTTAACCGCGCGACCCAGGCGCTGCGTCAGGTTGGTTCTAACATCAAACCATTCCTGTATACCGCGGCGATGGATAAGGGGCTGACTCTCGCCAGCATTCTCAACGACGTGCCAATTTCCCGCTGGGATGCCGGTGCGGGCTCTGACTGGCAGCCGAAGAACTCTCCGGCGCAATACGCTGGCCCTATCCGTCTGCGTCAGGGCCTTGGCCAGTCGAAGAACGTGGTCATGGTTCGCGCGATGCGTGCGATGGGCGTGGATTATGCGGCAGAGTATCTGCAACGCTTCGGCTTCCCGGCGCAAAACATCGTTCATACTGAATCTCTGGCGCTCGGCTCCGCGTCCTTTACGCCGCTCCAGGTTGCGCGTGGCTATTCGGTGATGGCGAACGGCGGCTTCCTGGTCGATCCGTATTTCATCAGCAAAATCGAGAACGATCAGGGCGGCGTACTGTTTGAAGCGAAACCGAAAATTGCCTGCCCTGAATGCGATATTCCGGTGATTTACGGCGACACGCCAAAATCCAATGTCCTGGAAAACAAGGATATGGAAGATGTGGCGATCTCTCAGGAACGTCAGAATCTGGCGGTGCCGCAGCCTCAGCTGGAACAGGCCAATCAGGCGCTGGTCGCCCAGAGTGGCGCGCAGGAGTACGCCCCGCACGTGATCAGCACGCCGCTGTCGTTCCTGATTAAGAGCGCACTGAACACCAACATCTTTGGCGAACCGGGCTGGCAAGGCACCGGCTGGCGAGCGGGCCGCGATTTGCAGCGCCACGACATCGGCGGCAAAACCGGGACAACCAACAGTTCAAAAGATGCCTGGTTCTCAGGTTATGGCCCGGGCGTTGTCACCTCGGTCTGGATTGGTTTTGACGATCACCGCCGCACTCTGGGGCGCACAACCGCTTCTGGCGCGATTAAAGATCAGATTTCCGGTTACGAGGGTGGGGCTAAGAGTGCGCAACCGGCCTGGGATGCTTACATGAAGGCCGCTCTCGAGGGCGTGCCGGAGCAGCCGCTAACGCCTCCGCCGGGCATTGTCACGATCAATATTGACCGCAGCACTGGACAGCTCGCGAATGGCGGTAATAGCCGTGCCGAGTATTTCATCGAGGGTACGCAGCCAACCACGCAGGCGGTGCATGAGGTGGGTACAGAGATCATTGATAACGGCGAGACGCACGAACTGTTCTGACGCCAACTAAAAAGCCGGGTGGCGACTACGCCTGACCCGGCCTACAACATCAATGCAAAACGGCAACCTTCGGTTGCCGTTTTTAATGGTGGCGCTACAAACGACCCTGCCCCTTCAGCCACTCTCGTACCAGGAACAGTGCGCTCACGTTGCGTGCCTCGTTAAAGTCAGGATCTTCCAGCAAATCCATCAGATGAGCCAGCGGCCAGCGAACCTGCGGCAGCGGTTCCGGCTCGTCTCCTTCCAGCGATTCAGGATAGAGACCTTCCGCGACAACGATGTTCATTTTGCTGGAGAAATAGGACGGCGCCATGCTCAGCTTTTTCAGGAACGTCAGCTCTTTCGCGCCAAAACCGACCTCTTCTTTCAGCTCCCGGTTTGCCGCTTCAAACACCGTTTCGCCCGGATCGATCAGTCCTTTGGAGAAGCCCAGCTCGTAGGATTCAGTGCCCACGGCGTATTCACGAATGAGGATCAGGTGCTCGTCGACGATAGGCACTATCATCACCGCTTCACGCGAGGAGGGGCGCATACGCTCATAAACACGACGCACACCGTTGCTGAACTCCAGATCCACGCTTTCGACATTAAACAGACGCGATTTCGCGACGGTTTCAACATTCAGAATGGTGGGCTTTTGTAAGGGTTTGGTCATCTTGACGGGTCTTTGCTGGGTGAACTGGCTTTATTGTGCGATACGCCGCACGGTTTCGGCAATGTCAATTGCTCTTTATTTACATTTATGCAACGTAATTGAATGCGATTCTCATTTCAAAACAAATGTCAAGAGGTTGAAATGTTTCCAGGAATTTGCTGATATCGCGCCGGAACAGGCTTTGTTATCATTACCGGTCACTGGGATGCGCGTCAACATGCTCAAGTTAGACTCCATACTTGCCGATAGCCGACCACAGAATCTCATTCATTGTACAAAAGGTGCGACTGACAACACCTGTAAGAAGATAAGTAAGATGGGGAAAGCATGAGCACCATTTTGATTTTTCTCGCTGCTGTGCTGGCCTGCGCGTCGATTGCGGTGTGGGTATTCAGGCGCCGCGTACATCGCCGTTATCGGCTGCCCTTTTTAAACGCGTTCGCCGGAGCAAACACGCGCAAGCTTTCGCCAGAGGAACGCAGCACCGTTGAGCAGTATCTCGACACGCTGAACCGATCCCGGCTTTCGCCTGGCCCTACCGGCGCCAGCGCCGCCCCCGTATCGCTCAACCTAAACGCCCAAAGCGACACCGTTCTGTGCGTGACGCGCTCCATTACCCGCTACGGCATCACAACCGACGATCCCAACAAATGGCGTTACTATCTCGACTCTGTTGAAGTACACCTGCCTCCCTTCTGGGAACAGTATATTAACGACGAAAACAGCGTCGAGCTCATCCATACCGATACGCTGCCGCTGGTTATCTCCCTCAATGGTCATACTCTGAGCGAATATGTTCAGGAAGCGCCACGCTTTGCGCTGGAACGCGCGAGCGGAACGCAGGCCTCTATTCGTGGTGAAGAGACAGAGCAGATTGAACTGCTCAACATCCGCCAGGAAACGCATGAAGAGTACGTCCTGAGCCGCCCGGATGGCATTCGCGAAGCGGTGCTGATTGTCGCCTCGTTCCTGCTCTTTTTCATCTGCCTGCTGACGCCGGACGTGTTTGTTCCGTGGCTCGCGGGTGGCGCAGTACTGCTTCTGGCCGCCGGGCTGTGGGGCATATTTGCCCCGCCGGCAAAAACGTCATTACGCGAAATTCACTGCCTGCGCGGAACCCCAAAACGCTGGGGACTGTTCGGTGAGAACGATCAGGAACATATCAACAATATCTCGCTCGGGATCATCGATCTTATCTATCCACGCCACTGGCAGCCGTGGATTGCGCAGGACCTGGGCCACAAAACGGATATTGATATCTATCTCGACCGCCACGTTGTACGCCAGGGACGTTACTTATCCCTGCACGACGAAGTAAAAAACTTCCCGCTTCAGCACTGGCTTCGCAGCGCGGTGATTGCCGGTGGCGCCGCGTTAATCTTCCTCATGCTGCTGCTTTTCGTGCCGCTGGATATGCCAATTAAATTTACCCTGTCATGGATTAAAGGGGCGCAAACCGTGGAAGCCACCAGCGTACAGCAGCTCGAAGAAGCGGGTGTACGCGTGGGGGATACGTTGCGCCTCAAAGGCACCGGGATGTGTAATATCCACTCACCGGGTGCCTGGAACACGCGCCAGAACTCGCCGTTCGCGCCGTTCGACTGCTCTCAGATCATCTGGAATGACGCCTCTCCGCTGCCGCTGCCGGAATCGGATGTGGTCAATAAGGCCACTGCGCTCACCCAGACGATTAATCGCCAGCTCCATCCAAAACCGGATGATGATTCTCGCGTCAGCCCTGCCCTGCGTTCGGCTATTCAGAAGTCGGGTATGGTGCTGCTGGATGACTTTGGCGAAATCGTCCTGAAAACAGAGGATCTCTGTTCCGCCCAGGATGACTGTATCCGGCTGAAGAACGCGCTGGTCAACCTCGGCAACAGCAAAGACTGGGACGCGCTGGTGAAACGCGCCGAAGCGGGACGCCTGGACGGTGTGAACGTGCTTCTGCGTCCGGTCAGCGCCGAGTCGCTGGATAATCTGGTGGCGACCTCTACCGCCCCCTTCGTGATGCGTGAAACCACCCGTGCCGCCCAGGCGCTTAACAGCCCGGCGCCGGGCGGTTTTGTGATTGCCAGCGATGAAGGCAGCGACCTGGTGGATCAACCTTATCCGCAGGTTTCGCTGTATGACTATCCTGCCCAGGAGCAGTGGAGCGAATTCCAGCGTCTGGCGCAGATGCTGATGCAGACGCCATTCAGCGCGGAAGGGATCGTCACCACCCTCTTCACCGACGCCAACGGCACGCGTCATATTGGCCTGCACCGTATGCCGGATAGCGCTGGCCTGTGGCGCTATATAGGGACATCCCTGCTGCTGATTGCGATGCTGGCGTGCATCGTCTGGAACGGTTATCAGGCCGTACGCCGCTATCAGCGTTCCCGCACGCGGCTGGCAGAAATCCAGGCCTACTACGAAAATTGCCTTAACCCGAAACTGATCTCCTCTTCTGAGAGCCTGATCGGATAACGTCCCTGCGCGACAAGTTGTGCTACCCTGTCGCGCACGTTTCTTCTGGCTGGAGTTCCCCCTTATGCATCTTGATATCGACTGGCAGGCGGTCGATACCGTCCTGCTTGATATGGACGGCACGCTGCTTGATCTCGCCTTTGATAACTATTTCTGGCAAAAGCTGGTCCCGGAAACTTACGGTGAACAGCAGGGGATCTCCCCGGCAGAAGCGCAGGAATTCATTCGTTCGCAATATAGCGCGGTGCAGCATACGCTAAACTGGTACTGTCTTGACTACTGGAGCGAGCGACTCGGTTTGGATATTTGTGCCATGACCACCGCCCAGGGCGCACGCGCCGTACTGCGCGAAGATACGGTCCCGTTCCTGGACGCGCTGAAAGCCTGCGGTAAGCGCCGTATTTTGCTGACAAATGCGCATCCCCATAACCTGGCCGTGAAGCTGGAGCATACCGGGCTTGCTTCACACCTTGATTTATTGCTTTCCACCCACACATTTGGTTATCCGAAAGAGGATCAGCGGTTGTGGCATGCCGTGGTAGAAGAAACCGGTTTACAGCCGGAACGCACGCTGTTTATTGACGACAGCGAGCCGATTCTGGATTCTGCGGCCGCTTTTGGCATTCGCTATTGTCTGGGCGTGACCAATCCGGATTCCGGCCTGGCTGAAAAAAGCTATCTGCGACATCCGGGGCTGAACGACTATCGCCGGATGATCCCCTCACTCACCGTGAAGGAGACGCCATGAAAGAAAAACCCTCTGATGGGGTAAGACTGGATAAATGGCTGTGGGCCGCCCGTTTTTACAAAACGCGCGCCCTTGCCCGTGAAATGGTTGACGGCGGAAAGGTGCATTACAACGGTCAGCGCAGCAAACCGAGCAAGCTGGTTGAACTGAATGCCACGTTAACGCTTCGCCAGGGCAACGATGAGAAAACGGTGGTGGTGAAAGCCATTACCGAACAACGGCGGCCCGCAACCGAAGCCGTTTTGCTGTATGAAGAGACGGCCGAAAGCATAGAGAAGCGCGAGAAAACCGCGCTGGCGCGCAAAATGAACGCGCTAACTATGCCTCACCCGGACCGGCGACCGGATAAAAAAGAGCGCCGCGATCTGATGAAATTTAAACACGGTGAGAGCGAGTAACCCTCACCTGCACGAGAGATGAAAATGGCCCAACACGACCAATTACACCGCTATCTGTTTGAACAATTCGCCGTGCGCGGCGAGCTGGTCACCGTATCCGAAACCTGGAAACAGATTCTGGAAAACCACAACTACCCGCTGCCGGTGAAAACCCTGTTGGGCGAACTGCTGGTTGCCACCAGCCTGCTGACCGCCACGCTGAAGTTCGCTGGCGATATTACCGTTCAGTTGCAGGGTGATGGCCCGATGTCGCTGGCGGTGATCAACGGTAATAACCAGCAGCAAATGCGCGGCGTGGCGCGCGTTCAGGGCGATATCCCTGAAAATGCGGATCTGAAAACGCTGGTCGGAAATGGCTACCTGGTTATCACGATTTCGCCTGAAGAGGGTGAGCGCTATCAGGGCGTTGTCGGTCTGGAAGGCGATACGCTTGCCGCCTGCCTGGAAGATTACTTCATGCGTTCCGAACAGCTGCCAACCCGCCTGTTCATCCGCACCGGTGAAGTAGATGGTCAGCCTGCTGCCGGTGGTATGCTGCTTCAGGTTCTGCCTGCGCAGGATGCACAGACCAATGATTTCGAGCATCTGGCAACGCTGACGGAAACCATCAAAGCGGAAGAGCTGTTCACCCTGTCGGCGACCGACGTGCTGTGGCGTCTCTACCACGAAGAAGAAGTGACGGTTTACGATCCGCAGGCGGTGGAATTTAAGTGCACCTGCTCCCGCGAGCGTTGTGCTGGTGCCCTGAAAACGCTGCCGGATGAAGAGATCGACAGCATCATGGCGGAAGACGGTGAAATCGATATGCACTGTGACTACTGCGGTACGCACTACGTGTTCAATTCGATGGATATCGCGGAGATCCGCAATAACGCCTCTCCGGCGGATCCGCAGGTTCACTAAGCTCTGAGCCTGATGCCCGGCGGCGCTATGCTCGCACGGGCCTACAATGAATTGTGCAATTTTTTGATATGATTGCTAATTGTAGGCCGGGTAAGCGTAGCGCCACCCGGCAAGAAAAAGCACTAACGCCACTGCGCATTATTGTAACTGTCGTAGCTCATATCGACACGCTCCCCAAAAATCTCAATATCCGCCCAGGGCTTCACGACAGATTTCACTTTCCTCTGCCTTAATGCGCGGTCAAGTTCTCCTCTGGTCAATGCCTCCGGCATTTTCCACGCGTCCCCGGCGATCCTCCAGCCCGTGTTAGTTTGTGTGTAAGCCACGATCGTGCGATCGGTAAATTGAAATAGCACGGCTTCCGGCTTGCCGTCGCTGTTAAGATCCAGCGGCATAAGTAAACAGTTACTCTGGGCGCTATCGCAGCTCTCGAAGCGATACTGATTGCTGAGCATGGCTTGCCACAATGTCTTATCAGGATGAGCCATTCCCGGTGCGAGCTGGACCTGTTTTTCCAGCATCGCGGCGGTCATCTTACCTGCTCCGCCAGCATTCCTAGAGAGAAGACCTTTTATTTCACGCTGGCGTTTTGGGTTAGAGATAAACTGCGGATCGTTTTGCAGCGTGAGCATCGCCTCCCGCCCCTTTCGTCCAGCGTTACTGAGCATATACAGGCTGACTTGATCCGCAGTTATTCTGCCGTCCTGATAGCGGGCCATATGGCTTGCAACACTTATTCGCCACGGATCCAGCACGGGGGTATGGACCAACGCCAGGAAAATGAGGGAAAGCAGCCCGGTCGCCGGGATGACGTACGCATGGATCTTCTGCGGTTCACGGCGCTGAATCAGAGCGCTGGCGCAAAAACCGATCGCCCAGACCAGCGCCACGATGGTTATCAATACCCCGTACAGACGCTCGGGTGACCAGCCGTATTGCGAAATGCGTAGCCACAGCGCCCACCCCGCCAGAACCGGATACGCGGGTACGATAGCCACAGCGAGGCGAATCATCCCTCGCAGCGGGGCATAGTAAGGCAGTGTTTGACGCTGTGGATGCCACACTATCGTCACCAGGAATAACAGCAGCAGCGCTAAGGTGGTCAGCAAGCCCGCGGCGGATATTCTGGCTGAAATGGATTCAAAGCCGACAAAAGGCAACGCGCCAATAAAGAGCAGCGCCAGCGCCGCCATTAGGGGAAGCAGACCGGTGGCGATGAGGGTCAGCAGATTTTGCAAGGCATGGATTAACCTTACCTGCATACGCGTGAGCACGGCCGCACTGGCTGAAACCACGCCAATCGCCACTGAAATAAACCCGTCAGAATGAAAGAAAAGACGATCAAAAAAGCCGATGCCGATAAGTTCGAAAAGCTCGGCCCAGAGGAAAAGCACCAGCCAGAAGAGACCATTCGAAACAAAAATAATGAGCAGTGTCAGCGCGTTATGCCAGTTTCGTTGATAAAAGTCGCTGTAGAACGAGGTAGTCGGGACGGGATCCAGACGCCGCTGAAGCCATGGCAACACGAACAGCGTCATCAGCAGCAGATGAAAGCCGAAAACGAGCATCTCATCTCTGAGACTCCAGCTTTCGAGTCCTGCAACGCTCCACTTAAGCCAGCCGCCCATACCCGCGACTGCCGCGCCGATCATCCCGAGTGACAGCCACAAAAATGGCTTTCTGAATGACGTCATGGCAAGAGACAACGTGGTTGTCATTACCACGGTGGCAGGTACTACACACATCAGCCACAGCGTATCCGATGGCAATTTTGCGTACTCGATATACCACGTAATTACATAGCAAATTACGCCCTGTAGAGCCCCCGCCAGCACGACGGCTACGCGCGTTAAAGCGGATAACGTCTCACGGTTTTCCATTTCTCATCCCTTGTTCATGAAAAATCTATTGTCTCATCAAAGCAAAACTCTGGCCCCCACCTCAAACTCTGAAAATAGCTGACCCAAGAGACCTGAATCGTTTTCCCAGTGTAACCCTTACGTAATTTTCTTACATGTATGCGATTACATTCACATTCCTCTGGATAAATTCACCAGAGATTAACCTTTTAAGAACATTTTCCCCATCCAAAAAGCGATTCCTGCGATAATCTGCCCGCCCTGTGACTGGAGTCGCAGCGTTTTCCGTTAGTAAGGGTTTTGACCAGATACGTAAATCTATGAGCCCCGTCGCGGTTAACATCCTCAGAAAAACCCTACAATTTCAGGCAGTACATATTGGCTAAGGAGCAGTGATATGCGTGTTAATGGTTTAACCCCGCAAGATCTCAAGGCTTATGGTATTCACGACGTCCAGGAAGTGGTCTACAACCCCGATTACGATACGCTGTATCAGGAAGAGCTCAATCCGGCACTGGAAGGATACGAGCGTGGTGTGTTGACGAACCTGGGTGCTATCGCCGTCGATACGGGTATTTTTACCGGTCGTTCGCCGAAAGATAAGTATATCGTCCGAGACGACACCACCCGCGATACGCTGTGGTGGGCTGATAAGGGCAAAGGAAAGAACGATAACAAACCGCTCTCCCCGGAAACCTGGCAGCATCTGAAAGGACTTGTCACCCATCAGCTTTCCGGCAAGCGTCTGTTTATTATTGATGCGTTCTGCGGCGCTAACGCCGACAGCCGTCTCTCCGTACGATTTATCACCGAAGTGGCCTGGCAGGCGCATTTTGTGAAGAACATGTTCATTCGTCCAACCGATGAAGAACTGCAAGACTTCACCCCTGACTTTATCGTGATGAACGGCGCGAAATGCACCAACCCGCAGTGGAAAGAGCAGGGTCTGAACTCCGAAAACTTTATCGCCTTCAACCTGACCGAGCGTATCCAGCTGATCGGCGGTACCTGGTACGGCGGCGAAATGAAGAAAGGGATGTTCTCGGTCATGAACTACCTGCTGCCGTTGCGCGGTATCGCCTCCATGCACTGCTCGGCGAACGTCGGGGAAAAAGGCGATGTAGCAGTGTTCTTCGGCCTTTCCGGCACCGGTAAAACAACGCTGTCCACCGATCCAAAACGTCGTCTGATTGGCGACGATGAACATGGCTGGGATGATGACGGCGTGTTTAACTTTGAAGGCGGCTGCTACGCGAAGACCATTCGCCTGTCGGAAGAGGCAGAGCCGGATATCTACCACGCGATTCGCCGCGATGCGCTGCTGGAAAACGTCACCGTGCGTGCCGATGGCTCTATCGACTTCGACGATGCGTCTAAAACCGAAAACACCCGCGTCTCTTACCCGATCTACCACATCGAGAACATCGTCAAGCCGGTATCGAAGGCGGGTCACGCCACGAAGGTGATTTTCCTGACCGCAGATGCATTCGGCGTGCTGCCACCGGTTTCCCGCCTGACCGCCAGCCAGACGCAGTACCATTTCCTCTCCGGCTTTACCGCTAAACTGGCGGGTACCGAGCGCGGTGTGACCGAGCCAACCCCAACCTTCTCCGCCTGCTTCGGCGCGGCGTTCCTGTCGCTGCACCCAACGCAGTACGCGGAAGTGCTGGTGAAACGCATGCAGGCATCCGGCGCCCAGGCATACCTGGTAAACACCGGCTGGAACGGTACGGGCAAACGTATCTCCATCAAAGATACACGCGCCATCATCGACGCGATTCTGGATGGTTCGCTGGATAACGCCGAGACCTTTACGCTGCCGATGTTCGATCTGGCGATCCCAACAGCGCTGCCGGGCGTGGATACGCGTATCCTGGATCCGCGTAACACCTACGGTTCACCGGAACAGTGGCGTGAGAAGGCTGAATCGCTGGCGAAACTGTTTATCGAAAACTTCGAGAAGTATACCGACACCCCGGCGGGTGCTGCGCTGGTGAGTGCTGGACCGAAGCTGTAGGTAAAAGCAAAAAGGCAACGAAAGTTGCCTTTTTTAATGTTTTTTCCCTCTCCCCGTGGGAGAGGGCCGGGGTGAGGGCATCAGGCCCCACCCTTTTTTAACTCTCTTTCACCTGACCCCGTAAAACCGGCACCGGTAACCACGCACGAATGCTCAAACCACCCCGCTCGCTGGTGCCAATTTCCAGCAGTCCGTTATGGTTATCCACAATACGCTGCACAATCGCCAGGCCTAAGCCGGTTCCGCTGGTGCTGCGCGCGCTGTCGCCGCGCACAAATGGCTGGAACAGGTGCTTACGCTGCTCAGGCTTGATGCCCGGGCCATCGTCTTCCACCTGGAACCAGGCGCGGTTGAGTTCCGTACCGCTGCTGACTTTGATCCAGCCGTTGCCGTAGCGCGCCGCGTTGACCACCATATTCGCCACCGCGCGTTTAATGGAGAGCGGGTGCATACGTACCTGAATCTCACCTGCCTGAAGGTCGGTCGCAATTTCACGTTCGTAGCCGCTTTCGGCAGCAACCACTTCGCCCAGAACCGCATTCAGATCCGCCATCTCCATCGGCATCTCCTGCCCGGTGCGCAGGTAGTCGATAAACTGCTCGATGATGGCGTTACACTCTTCGATATCCTTGTTGATGGACTCTGCAAGATAACCATCCTGCTCGCCCATCATCTCCGTCGCCAGCCGGATACGCGTCAGGGGCGTGCGAAGGTCATGGCTGACCCCGGCCATCAGCAGCGTACGGTCGTCCGCCAGCTGTTTAACGCCTGCCGCCATGTGGTTAAACGCACGCGTTACCGAGCGCACTTCCGATGCGCCATACTCGCGCAGCGGCGGTGGGATAATACCTTTACCGACCTGTAATGCCGCATGCTCCAGGTCGACCAGCGGTCGGTTCTGGATGCGAATAAACAGCCATGCGCCGCCGATGGCCAGCAGCATGATCGCCAGGGTGTATCGGAACAGCGGTGAGAAGTCGCCCTGATGAATCTCGGTGAGCGGAACACGCACCCAGATGTTGGGTGACAGCCAGGTTTTCAGCCAGACAACCGGCGAGCTTTTATTGACCTCAACGCGCACTTCCGTCGGGCCGCCAAGCTGCTGCGCCATCTGCTGGCTGAGGAATTCATAGTGCTGCGCCCAGCGCAGGCCAGCATCTTCCGCCGCTTCGTTCGAGTAGAGAGAAATGCCCAGCTCACGGTAGATTTCCCGACGGAACGCCGGGGGAACAACCAACTGCGTGCCGTCCTCCAGTTGCAGTTTGTCGGTCATCAGCATACGCACTTCGTATGCCAGCACCTTATTAAACTGCTGAAGGCTCGGCAGGATTGCAAAGTTCAGCACCACCAGGTAGGTCGTCACCAGACTGACAAACAGCAGGGTGACGATCAATAACAGCGTGCGGGCAAACGAACTTCGCGGCGAGAAGCGCATTCGCCTCATGCTTTAGAGCCGTCCGGGACAAACACGTAGCCCAGACCCCAAACGGTCTGAATATAACGAGGATGCGCCGGATCTTCTTCCACCATGCGACGCAGACGAGAGATCTGCACGTCGATAGAACGCTCCATCGCGGAGTATTCACGACCACGCGCCAGGTTCATCAGCTTGTCACGGGAGAGCGGCTCACGCGGGTGGCTGACCAGCGCTTTCAGCACCGCGAACTCACCGCTGGTGAGCGGCATTGGCTCATCTTCACGGAACATCTCACGGGTGCCGAGGTTCAGCTTGAACTTACCGAATGCAATGACGGCCTCTTCCTGAGATGGCGCGCCCGGCAGTTCGTTCGCCTGACGACGCAGCACGGCGCGAATACGCGCCAGCAGTTCACGCGGGTTAAACGGCTTTGGAATGTAGTCATCAGCGCCAATCTCAAGGCCGACAATACGGTCGACTTCTTCACCCTTCGCCGTCACCATGATGATCGGCATCGGGTTGCTCTGGCTGCGCAGACGGCGGCAAATAGAGAGCCCGTCTTCGCCAGGCAGCATCAGGTCCAACACCATCAGGTGGAAAGATTCACGCGTCAGCAGACGATCCATCTGTTCCGCGTTCGCGACGCTACGAACCTGGAAGCCCTGCTCGGTCAGATAACGTTCCAGCAGCGCACGCAGGCGCATGTCGTCATCTACGACCAGAATTTTGTAGTTCTCTTGCATTGTGTGTACTCCCAAAGGTTCGGATAAGCCTGGAACAGCGTATTCTAAAAAAGTGCACGGGTTCGACCAGCAAATTCTGGTATAAATTCTAGACGAAATTGTTACAAAGCATATTTAACAGCAGCTTATCTGTTCATTTCATCACATAAATCATTATTAATCTTGTCTGTTACACTGTGCGCTACGTATTGTGCGCAAAGACAGTTAACCGGCATTAAAGGCTGCACCATGAAAACGCCTCTGATCACCCGCGAAGGGTACGAGAAACTCAAAAAAGAGATGGATTACCTGTGGCGCGAAGAGCGTCCGGAAGTGACCAAAAAAGTCACCTGGGCCGCAAGCCTGGGCGACCGCAGCGAGAATGCGGACTATCAGTACAATAAAAAGCGACTGCGCGAAATCGATCGCCGGGTACGCTACCTGACGAAGTGTCTCGAGAATCTCAAAATTGTCGATTACTCCCCGCAGCAGGAAGGTAAAGTGTTCTTCGGCGCGTGGGTCGAAATTGAAAACGACAACGGCGATACCCTGCGTTTTCGTATCGTCGGCTATGATGAAATTTTCGGTCGTAAGGATTACATTTCTATCGATTCACCCATGGCCCGCGCCCTGCTGAAAAAAGAGGTGGGCGATTTAGCCGTTGTCCAGACGCCCGCAGGTGAAGCAAGCTGGTACGTCAACGAAATCGTGTATGTTAAATAGTCCGAGAGCGCCCTCCCCGGCTGGCATTTTTTGGTGTCAGCCCGTATAACTATCCCCCTGATTTTCGATCCACAAGATGAACTGACCATGATGAAAGAGTCGCTCTGCCGCATTATTGCGGGTGAACTTCAGGCCAGAGCCGAACAGGTAGAAGCTGCCGTTCGCCTGCTTGATGAAGGGAACACCGTGCCGTTTATTGCACGTTATCGTAAGGAAGTCACCGGCGGTCTGGATGACACGCAGCTGCGAAACCTGGAGACCCGTCTGGGCTATCTGCGCGAGCTGGAAGACCGACGTCAGGCGATCCTCAAATCTATCGGCGAGCAGGGCAAGCTGACCAGTGACCTGGAAAAAGCCATTAACGGTACCCTGAGTAAAACCGAACTCGAAGACCTCTATCTGCCGTACAAACCGAAGCGCCGCACGCGCGGGCAGATTGCGATCGAAGCCGGCCTTGAGCCACTGGCCGATCTGCTGTGGAACGAGCCGTCTCACGATCCGGAAACCGAAGCCGCCAAGTTTATCGACGCCGATAAAGGCGTAGCAGACACCAAAGCCGCGCTGGACGGTGCTCGCTATATTCTGATGGAGCGCTTCGCCGAAGACGCGGCGCTGCTGGCCAAAGTGCGTGATTACCTGTGGAAGAACGCGCATATCGTCTCCACCGTGGTGTCCGGCAAAGAGGAAGAAGGCGCGAAATTCCGCGACTATTTCGATCACCACGAACCCATTTCTACCGCGCCGTCTCACCGCGCGCTGGCGATGTTCCGCGGCCGTAACGAAGGCGTGCTGCAACTCTCCCTGAATGCCGATCCGCAGTTTGACGAGCCGCCAAAAGAGAGCCACTGCGAGCAGATCATTATGGATCACCTCGGTCTGCGCCTGAACAACGCCCCGGCGGACAGCTGGCGCAAAGGCGTGGTGAGCTGGACCTGGCGCATCAAGGTGCTGATGCACCTCGAAACCGAGCTGATGGGCACCGTGCGCGAGCGCGCCGAAGACGAAGCGATCAACGTCTTCGCCCGTAACCTGCACGACCTGCTGATGGCTGCGCCAGCTGGCCTGCGCGCCACCATGGGTCTCGATCCGGGTCTGCGTACCGGCGTGAAGGTGGCCGTGGTTGACGGCACCGGCAAGCTCGTTGCCACCGACACCATTTACCCGCACACCGGTCAGGCAGCGAAAGCGGCTGTCGTCGTCGCCGCGCTGTGCGAGAAGTACAACGTTGAGCTGGTTGCCATCGGTAACGGTACGGCGTCCCGCGAAACCGAACGTTTCTATCTCGACGTGCAGAAGCAGTTCCCGAAAGTGACGGCGCAGAAAGTGATCGTCAGCGAAGCGGGGGCATCAGTCTACTCCGCCTCTGAGCTGGCAGCGCAGGAGTTCCCGGATCTGGACGTTTCCCTGCGCGGCGCGGTCTCTATCGCCCGTCGTTTGCAGGATCCGCTGGCGGAGCTGGTGAAGATCGACCCGAAATCCATCGGTGTGGGCCAGTATCAGCACGACGTGAGCCAGACGCAGCTGGCGCGCAAGCTGGATGCGGTAGTGGAAGACTGTGTTAACGCCGTCGGCGTGGACCTGAACACCGCTTCCGTTCCCCTGCTGACCCGCGTGGCGGGCCTGACCCGTATGATGGCACAGAATATCGTCGCCTGGCGTGATGAGAACGGTCAGTTCCAGAACCGCCAGCAGCTGCTGAAGGTGAGCCGTCTGGGGCCGAAAGCATTTGAGCAGTGCGCGGGCTTCCTGCGCATCAACCACGGCGATAACCCGCTGGATGCCTCTACCGTTCACCCGGAAGCGTACCCTGTTGTTGAGCGCATCCTGGCCGCGACTCAGCAGGCGCTTAAAGACCTGATGGGCGACAGCAGCGCGCTGCGTAACCTGAAAGCGGTGGATTTCACCGACGAACAGTTCGGTGTGCCGACGGTCACTGACATCATCAAAGAGCTGGAAAAACCGGGCCGCGATCCGCGTCCTGAGTTTAAAACCGCGACCTTTGCTGACGGCGTGGAAACCATGAACGACCTGCTGCCGGGCATGGTGCTGGAGGGGGCGGTAACCAACGTCACCAACTTTGGCGCGTTTGTGGATATCGGCGTGCATCAGGACGGTCTGGTGCATATCTCTTCCCTCGCAGACAAGTTCGTTGAAGATCCGCACACCGTGGTCAAAGCGGGCGACATCGTGAAGGTGAAAGTGCTGGAAGTGGATCTCCAGCGCAAGCGTATTGCCCTGACCATGCGTCTGGACGAGCAGCCGGGCGACACTAACGCGCGCCGTGGCGGTAATGGCGGTGGCCGTGAACAGCAGCGTCCGGCAGCGAAAGCCGCGAAGCCACGCGGACGTGACGCACAGCCAGCAGGCAACAGCGCGATGATGGATGCGCTGGCAGCGGCGATGGGTAAGAAACGCTAATACTGTAAATGCCCGGAGGCGCGACGCTTACCGGGCCTACGGTTTTGTAGGCCGGGCAAACGCAGTGCCGCCCGGCAAGCAGGCCGCAGGGAATTAAAATAAATAAGTTGTATCCATATTTAAACCACGAATTATCACCTCATTAACAAATAGCCTTCTTTTTATTTTCACCTCAATTTCGCAAATATTGAGCAAGGTCAAGCAGACCGCAAATTAATACGATTAACAACATCCCGTCACATTTTTATTATTGCTGATAAAAACTATTCTCATTATCATCGCAGTGTAGATTATTTAACCTCTCGTGGAATCAGGCGCTATGCAATTCACTCCAGACAGTGCGTGGAAAATTATCGGTTTTACCCGTGAGATAAGCCCGGCCTATCGGCAGAAGCTGCTGTCCCTGGGCATGCTACCCGGCTCATCGTTCCAGGTGGTGCGCGTTGCGCCGTTGGGCGATCCTGTTCATATCGAAACCCGACGCGTTAATCTGGTTCTGCGTAAAAAAGACCTCGCATTAATTGAAGTTGAATCTTTATCCCGTTAACAAGCCATCGGTTTCAGTGAGTCTATTACAATGAAAAAATTAACTATTGGCTTAATTGGCAATCCTAATTCCGGCAAGACAACCTTATTTAATCAGTTAACCGGCGCACGCCAGCGTGTGGGAAATTGGGCAGGCGTAACGGTTGAACGCAAAGAGGGCCAGTTCACTACAACAGATAATCAGGTCACGCTGGTTGATTTACCGGGGACCTATTCACTCACCACGATTTCATCCCAGACCTCACTCGATGAGCAAATTGCCTGCCACTATATTCTGAGCGGCGACGCGGATCTGCTCATCAATGTGGTGGATGCCTCCAATCTCGAACGAAATCTGTATCTCACGTTACAACTGCTGGAGCTGGGTATTCCCTGCATCGTGGCGCTTAACATGCTCGACATCGCCGAGAAGCAAAAGCTGCGCATCGACGTCGATGCCCTCTCCGCACGCCTGGGCTGCCCGGTGGTTCCGCTGGTTTCTACCCGCGCACGCGGCATTGACGCCCTGAAGCTGGCGATTGACCGCCACACGGGCAATGCCGACGTCGAACTGGTCCACTACGCCCAGCCGCTGCTGCGCGAAGCCGGGCAACTGGCGCAGGAGATGGACAACAGCATGCCCGCCAGACAACGTCTGTGGCTTGGCCTGCAAATGCTGGAAGGCGATATCTACAGCCGCGCCTACGCAGGCGATGCGGCGGATAAGCTGGGCTTCGCGCAGGCTCGCCTGAGCGACGAGCTGGACGATCCCGCTCTGCATATTGCGGATGCGCGCTATCAGGCCATCGCCGCTATCTGTGACGTGGTCAGCAATGCATTAACCGCTGAACCCAGCCGCTTCACCGCCGCCGTGGATAAGATTGTGCTCAACCGCTTCCTCGGTTTGCCGATCTTTTTACTGGTGATGTACGTGATGTTCCTGCTCGCCATTAACATCGGCGGTGCATTACAACCTATTTTTGATGGCGGCTCTGTCGCTATCTTCGTACACGGTATTCAGTGGCTGGGCTACACCCTCCACTTCCCGGAATGGTTGACCATCTTCCTTGCGCAGGGGATCGGCGGCGGGATCAACACCGTCCTGCCGCTGGTGCCGCAGATCGGCATGATGTACCTGTTCCTCTCCTTCCTTGAGGATTCCGGTTACATGGCGCGCGCGGCCTTCGTGATGGACCGCCTGATGCAGGCGCTGGGGCTGCCGGGCAAATCGTTCGTGCCGCTGATTGTCGGTTTTGGCTGCAACGTGCCGTCAGTCATGGGCGCGCGTACGCTGGATGCCCCGCGCGAACGCCTGATGACCATCATGATGGCGCCGTTCATGTCCTGCGGCGCGCGTCTGGCGATCTTCGCGGTCTTTGCCGCGGCGTTCTTTGGTCAGGAAGGGGCGCTGGCCGTCTTCTCCCTGTATGTGCTGGGTATCGTGATGGCTATTCTCACCGGCCTGATGCTGAAGCACACCATCATGCGTGGCGAAGCGTCGCCGTTCGTGATGGAACTGCCGGTTTATCACGTTCCGCATCTGAAAAGCCTGATTATTCAGACATGGCAGCGCCTGAAGGGCTTCGTTCTGCGCGCCGGTAAGGTGATTGTGGTGGTCAGCATTTTCCTGAGCGCCCTGAACAGCTTCACCCTGAGCGGCCAGGCCGCGGACAACATTAATGACTCTGCCCTGGCCTCCGTCAGCAGGATCATTACGCCGGTCTTCAAACCGATTGGCGTTCAGGAAGACAACTGGCAGGCAACCGTGGGCCTGTTCACCGGCGCGATGGCAAAAGAGGTGGTTGTCGGCACCCTGAACACGCTTTACACCGCGGAAAACATCCAGGAAGAGGAGTTCAACCCGGCAGCGTTCAACCTCGGCGATGAACTGCTTGGCGCGGTGGAAGAGACCTGGCAGAGCCTGAAAGACACCTTCAGCCTGAGCGTACTGGCGAACCCGATTGAAGCCAGCAAAGGCGACGGCGAAATGGCGACCGGAGCAATGGGCGTGATGGGCCAGAAATTTGGCAGCGCGTCGGCGGCCTACAGCTACCTGATCTTCGTCCTGCTCTATATTCCGTGCATCTCGGTCATGGGCGCCATTGCCCGTGAGTCCAGCCGCGGCTGGATGGGCTTCTCCATTCTGTGGGGGCTGAACATTGCCTACTCGCTGGCGACCGTGTTTTATCAGGCCGTCAATTACAGCCAGCATCCGCGCTACAGCCTGGTCTGTATCCTCGCGGTGATCCTGTTTAACGTAATGGTGATTGGCCTGCTGCGCCGGGCGCGTAGCCGCGTTGACGTTAACCTGCTGGCAACGCGCAAAACCCCAACGACCTGCTGTAACAGCCCAGCAGGCGACTGTCACTGAGGGGAAAAAGATGGCATCGTTGATTCAGGTTCGTGACTTACTGGCGTTACAGGGACGAATGGAGGCGAAGCAGCTCAGCCTCAGCCTGCATACGCCGCAGCCGATGATCGATGCTATGCTGGAAAGGCTGGAGGCGATGGGGAAAGCCGTGCGCATTCAGGAAGAGCCGGACGGTTGTCTGTCCGGCAGTTGTAAGAGTTGTCCTGAAGGCAAAGCCTGTCTCAGGGAGTGGTGGACGCTTCGCTGATAAAACCGGACAGCGCCGAACAAAACTCAGCAGGATGAGAGATGAACGGCGCATGTGCCGCTTTGGCAACCACCATTGATTTACTCTCCGGCCACAGCGCATCCAGCAGCGGAACCACCTTGCGCGGAACCAGTCCATCCAGATAGCCATAAATACGCAGATGCGGCACCGTTAACGACGCCAGCGGCTCGCGCAGATCGGCCGTTTTCAGGATCTCCAGTCCACCGTTCAGCACCTCAACCTCCGGCATCGGCAGAGAAAGCACCGTCTGCTTCAACGTCCGTGCGTCCTGACGGGCGGTTTCTGTTCCCATGGTTTGTAGCGCCAGAAAACGCTCCACCGTCCGCTGGAAGTCTTCGCTCAGCTGATGCTGGAACCCGGCCAGCACCTCGGGTTTAATGCCCGGCCACGCCTCGCGGGCGCTGAAACAGGGTGATGAGGCAACGGTGATCAGCGCCTGGACCCGCTCAGGATGGCGCAGCGCAATCTGGCTTACCACCAGCCCGCCCAGGCTCCAGCCGAGCCAGACGGCTTTTTGCGGCGCCGCTTCCAGAACCTGCTCCGCCATGTCGTCAAGCGTCATCGCGCCATAGCCGTGGCTACGGCCATAGCCCGGTAGATCCACCAGGTGTACCGTGAATTGCGAGGCCAGTTCCTCACTTATGCAACGCCACACTTCGGCGTTCAGTCCCCATCCGTGCAGCAGCACAAGATGACAATTTCCCGTCCCAACGGTCTGCCACCACAGCGTCTTCATCAGTTAACGTTCTCTTTTTTCACATGGAGGTTGCGTATGCTAACAGTGCCCGGCTTGTGCTGGCTATGCCGAATGCCACTTGCGATGAGCGCGTGGGGCGTCTGTTCCGTTTGCACGCGAGCGCTGGGTTACCTGAAGGGCTGTCCGCAATGCGGCTTGCCTGCCGTCAGCCAGACGCTTCCCTGCGGCCGATGCCTGAAAAAAGCGCCGCCGTGGAGCGCGCTGGTGGCGGTGGATGATTATGTATTGCCGCTGAGTCGTCTGGTTCATCAGTTCAAGTTTTCCAGCCAGATCGCGCTGGCGCAGCCGCTGGCACGCCTGTTATTACTGGCGGTATTGCAGGCGCGAAGAACGCGAGGACTGCCGCCGGTCGACACGCTTGTGAACGTGCCACTGTTTCAGCGCCGCCACTGGCGGCGGGGATACAATCAAAGCGACCTGCTGTGTCGTCCGCTCGCCCACTGGCTGGGTTGCCGGTACCCAGCCTCTGCGCTGAAACGTACTCATGCCACTGCCGTTCAGCACCGGCTCAACGCCCGGTCGCGCAAAAGGAACCTGAAAAACGCCTTTCGCCTTGAATTGCCGGTCAACGGCCTCCATATCGCGATTGTGGATGATGTCGTCACCACGGGCAGTACCGTGGCTGAACTTTCCCGACTGCTTTTGCAAAGCGGCGCCGCGTCAGTTCAGGTATGGTGTCTGTGCCGTACCTTGTAGCCCTTCTTCAATGGGCGTATGATTATACCCAGGTAATTTAGTCAACTATTAGGCCAAAGCTATGATCCGTATTTCCGATTCTGCACAAGCGCACTTTGCCAAACTGCTGGCAAATCAGGAAGAAGGGACGCAGATCCGCGTGTTTGTGATCAATCCAGGCACTCCGAATGCAGAATGTGGTGTCTCTTATTGTCCTCCGGATGCCGTGGAAGCAACTGACACTGCCCTTAAATTTGAACAGCTCACCGCGTACGTTGATGAGCTGAGCGCGCCGTATCTTGAAGATGCGGAGATTGATTTCGTCACCGACCAGCTGGGTTCTCAGCTGACGCTGAAGGCGCCGAACGCGAAAATGCGTAAAGTCTCTGACGATGCCCCGCTGATGGAGCGTGTGGAATATCTGCTGCAATCGCAGATCAACCCGCAGCTGGCCGGCCACGGGGGACGTGTTTCCCTGATGGAAATCACCGAAGATGGTCTGGCGATCCTGCAATTCGGCGGCGGCTGTAACGGCTGCTCCATGGTCGATGTCACCCTGAAAGAAGGGATCGAGAAGCAGCTGTTGAACGAATTCCCGGAACTGAAAGGCGTGCGCGATCTGACTGAGCACCAGCGCGGCGAGCACTCCTACTACTGATTCAGTGCCCGTCTGTATTGCCCGGTGGCGCTGCGCTTACCGGGCCTATATTTTCTTGCCTCCCCCTCTATATGTTGACCTGCGTCTCATAATTCAAATTTTGCCTCCCTGGGTGATTCTCAATCACGTCATGTTACCCGTATCATTCTCGTGGGCACTCAACACCCTTATAACAGCCGACTAAACTTAACGTTTTCGCAGGCATCAGTATGAGTGCCGTTAACACTCTGTTCCCAGTTGGGACAACCGGAATTTGTCGTTGAAACAATGACGTTACCCATAACAATTCAAAGGCCAGGTCAATCATGCCATTAGTCATCGTCGCTATCGGTGTTGTGTTATTACTGCTCTTGATGATCCGCTTCAAAATGAACGGATTTATCGCTCTGGTTCTGGTGGCACTTGCAGTCGGTCTGATGCAGGGAATGCCGCTGGTTAAAGTTATCAGCTCCATTAAAGCCGGTGTCGGCGGTACGCTCGGCAGCCTGGCGCTGATCATGGGCTTCGGCGCCATGCTCGGTAAAATGCTCGCGGACTGCGGTGGCGCGCAGCGTATTGCCACCACGCTGATCGACAAATTTGGTAAGAAGAACATTCAGTGGGCGGTGGTGTTAACCGGTTTTACCGTCGGTTTCGCACTGTTCTATGAAGTGGGCTTCGTCCTGATGCTGCCGCTGGTGTTCACCATCGCCGCTGCCGCCAACATCCCGCTGCTGTTCGTGGGCGTGCCGATGGCTGCGGCGCTGTCCGTCACCCACGGTTTCCTGCCGCCGCACCCGGGTCCAACGGCTATCGCCACCATCTTCCACGCCGATATGGGTAAAACCCTGCTGTTCGGTACGATTCTGGCGATCCCGACGGTGATTCTGGCAGGCCCGGTGTATGCGCGCTTCCTGAAAGGCATCGATAAGCCTATCCCGGAAGGGCTGTACAGCGCCAAAACCTTTACTGAAGAAGAGATGCCAGGCTTTGGCGTCAGCGTCTGGACCTCACTGGTACCGGTGATCCTGATGGCGATGCGTGCCATAGCAGAGATGGTTCTGCCGAAAGGTCACGCGTTCCTGTCCGTTGCGGAGTTCCTGGGCGACCCGGTAATGGCAACGCTGATTGCGGTATTGATTGCGATGTTTACCTTCGGTCTTAACCGCGGTCGCTCCATGGATCAGATCAACGACACGCTGACCTCTTCCATCAAAATCATTGCCATGATGCTGCTGATCATCGGCGGTGGCGGCGCGTTCAAGCAGGTGCTGGTCGACAGCGGCGTGGATAAATACATCGCTGCCATGATGCATGAAACCAACGTATCGCCGCTGCTGATGGCGTGGTCTATCGCCGCCGTTCTGCGTATTGCGCTGGGCTCTGCGACCGTTGCGGCGATTACCGCAGGCGGCATCGTGGCACCGCTGATTGCCACGACGGGCGTCAGCCCTGAACTGATGGTTATCGCGGTCGGTTCGGGCAGCGTGATTTTCTCCCACGTGAACGATCCGGGCTTCTGGCTGTTCAAGGAGTACTTCAACCTGACCATCGGTGAAACCATCAAGTCCTGGTCCGCGCTGGAAACCATTATTTCGGTGTGCGGTCTGGTCGGAGTGCTGCTGTTGAATATGGTGGTTTGATGTAAAAAGCCGGGTAGCGCTGACGCTTACCCGGCCTACATTCTATTCCCTCTCCCTCTGGGAGAGGGTTAGGGTGAGGGTGAAACTACCGCTTATTACCCACCGCTCTTCTGCGCTTGTCCAAATCCTTAATCAACCTGTTCACCCCGTCATCGGCGAACATCGCTTCAAGCGTTGTGGACAGTTTGCGTCGCCAGTTTTTGTATTGATAGCTGGTGCCGGGGATGTTTACCGGCTCCGCCATATCAATCCAGTCTTCCGGTTGCAGACCGAGCAATGCGCTGTTGCTGTCGGCAATATAGCGCTGTAAGCCACGATTAAGCGTTGGCGTCATCGACATCAGCGACGCCTTATGCCCGGCGCGCTTCGGCAGACAGCCATGTTTATGCAGCGCGTCCAGCAGCCCCTGCTTCGCCAGCTCGCGATCCTGATATAGCCCGCGCAGAACCTCTTCATCCGGGTAGAGACCTAACGTTTTGCCGAGCGTCAGGTCGCCGCTTTCCCAGTAGCCTCTGAGCGTAGGAAGATCATGCGTCGTCGCGACTGCCATTGACTGTTCAGGGTACGCTTTCGGCGCGCGGAAGGTTTTCTCATGGTCGTTTTCAAAATACAGCACTTTGTAGGAGTAGACGCCGCTGTCGCGGAGCTTACTGACAATTTCCACCGGCACGGTTCCGAGATCTTCGCCAATCACCATGCACTGATGACGTTTACTCTCCAGCGCGAGGATTGAGAGCAAATCGTCCACCGGATATTGCACGTACGCCCCGTGGTCAGCCGTTTCACCGTACGGGATCCACCACAGGCGCAGCACGGACATCACGTGGTCGATACGCAACGCGCCGCAGTTCTGCATGTTAGCGCGCAGCAGGTCGATAAACGGCTCGTAGGCACGCGCCGCCATCACGTGCGGATCCATTGGCGGTAAGCCCCAGTTCTGACCAAGCGGGCCCAGAATATCCGGCGGCGCACCCACCGAAGCATTCAGGCAGTAAAGCTCGCGGTCACACCAGGTTTCCGCCCCGCCTTCCGCCACGCCGACGGCCAGATCGCGATACAGCCCGATCGGCATGTTATAGCCCTGGCTCACCTGCCAGCAGGCGGCAAACTGGCTGTACGCCAGCCACTGCAACCAGAGATAGAAATCCACCTCGTCGGCATGCGTCTCACAGAACGCCTTCACTTCCGGGGTATCCACGGACTGATACGCTTCCGGCCACACCGGCCAGCCCCAGCGCATCTCATCCTCCTGGACCTGATACGCATGCAGCGCATCAAACGCTGCCTGCCAGTAAAGGCTCTCGCCTTCCTGCATCACAAACTGGCGGAAGGCTGCCATCTGCTCGTCGTCACGCTTCGCAAAGCCCTTCCATGCCAGACGCAGCGCCGCCATTTTCAGCGCGGTCACGGAGGCATAATCGACCCAGTCCGCATCGCGGGCCTGTTTCAGCATCTGTTGGGTGGTCTCAAGCTTCCACCACGCCTGCGCCTCTTTGCTGTTTTTGAAATCGTCTAACGCGTTAACGTCGATGTAGATCACGTTCAGCCAGCGGCGGGAAGACGGGCTGTACGGGCTGGCGCTTTCCGGGTTGGCCGGATAGAGGGCGTGGATCGGGTTGAGGCCGATGAACGCGCCGCCGCGCTCGCCCACGGATGCCAGCATCTTTTTCAGGTCGCCAAAATCGCCAATGCCCCAGTTGCTGTCCGAACGCAGGGTATAGAGCTGCACGCAGGCGCCCCACAGCTTTTTGCCTTCAAGCAGCGCCTGCGGCTCATAGCAACGCTTTGGCGCCACGATCACCCGACAGTGAAAACGCTGGTCGTCCCGGGTAAGCGTAAGCGTGTGGTAGCCCTCCGGCAGCTTCGCCGGAAGGTTAAGGGTTTTGCCGCCTGTGGCATGGCCTTTGTGCTGATGCCCCTCTTCGGTGGTGAGCAGCCAGCTGAACTCGCCGCGCCCTTCCACCGCCAGCGGCATCTTTTTGCCCGCGGTAAAGACCTTCACGTTCGGCACCGGCGCACCCGACGCTTTCGCGTCGGTTTTGTGCATGGCATCCAGCAAACGTCTTTTGGTGTCCGCACCAATAGACTGCGGTTTGCCGTGCGCATTGATGTAACTGAGGCTAATTCCCGCCGCCTGCGCGGCACTGTCCAGACGTTTACTCTCCATCGCGCTTCCTTAGCGTTTTGCCTGCCAGATACGAGCCTGATAATCACGGATTGAGCGGTCAGAGCTGAACATACCGCAGCGCGCGGTGTTCAGGATACACGCGCGGGTCCAGGCATCCTGGTCGCGATACAGCACGTCGACCTGCTTCTGCGCTTCAACATAAGCCGAGAAGTCAGCCATCACCAGGTACGGGTCGCCGCCCTGTTTGTCCATGCTGTGCAGCATCTGGTCAAACGCGTGCTTGTCGCCGTCGCTGTACTTCCCGCTTTCCAGCTCTTTGAGCACCGCATCCAGCACTTTGTCTTTTTTACGCCATTTCACCGGGTCGTACCCTTTGGCTTTGATGGCTTTCACTTCTTCAACAGTATGGCCGAAGATAAAGATGTTCTCTTCGCCGACCTTCTCGGCAATTTCGACGTTCGCACCGTCCAGCGTGCCGACGGTCAGCGCACCGTTCAGGGCCAGCTTCATGTTGCCGGTACCGGACGCTTCTTTACCGGCGGTAGAGATCTGCTCGGAAATATCCGCCGCCGGGATCAGCATTTCAGCCGCAGAAACGCAGTAGTCCGGCAGGAACACCACCTTCAGCTTGTCGCCCACTTTCGGATCGTTGTTGATCGCCGCCGCCACTTTATTAATGGCGAGGATAATGTTTTTCGCCAGGTAGTAGCCCGGCGCCGCTTTCGCACCGAACAGGAACACGCGCGGAACGCGGTCGGCCTGTGGATTCTCGCGGATCTCTTTATACAGCGCCAGAATGTGCAGCAGGTTCAGGTGCTGACGTTTGTACTCGTGCAGGCGTTTGATCTGGATATCGAAAATCGCATTTGGGTTGATCTCAATCCCGGTGCGCGCTTTCACGAACGCCGCCAGGCGAACCTTGTTCTCCAGCTTAATAGCGCGGTACTGCTCGCGGAACTTCGCGTTGTCGGCCTGTTTTTCCAGGTTGATGAGCTGGTCCAGGTCGTTGGCCCACTCTTTCTTCAGGGTTTTGTCCAGCAGGCCGGCCAGCAGCGGGTTGCACTGCTTGATCCAGCGACGCGGCGTGATGCCGTTGGTCACGTTATGGAATTTGGTCGGCCACAGCTGGTGGTATTCCGGGAAGAGATCTTTGACCACCAGATCCGAGTGCAGCGCCGCCACGCCGTTCACCGCAAAGCCGCTGACCACGCACATGTTCGCCATGCGCACCTGTTTGTCGTATACCACGGCCAGCTTCGCCCAGACGGCTTTGTCACCCGGCCAGGTTTTCTCCACCAGCGTTTTGAACTGGTCGTTAATCTTATTGATGATCTGCATATGGCGCGGCAGCAGCGTTTTCACCAGCTTCTCATCCCAGCACTCCAGCGCTTCCGGCATCAGGGTGTGGTTGGTGTAGGCGAAGGTGCGGCTGGTGATGGCCCAGGCGTCGTCCCAGCTCAGCTGATGCTCGTCGATCAGCACGCGCAGCAGTTCCGGGATGGCAATGGTCGGATGCGTGTCGTTAAGCTGAATAACTTCGAAGTCCGGCAGTTGAGCCAGCTTGCGGCCCGCCAGGTGGTGTCGACGCAGAATGTCCGCCACGGAGCAGGCGCACTGGAAGTACTGCTGCATCAGACGCAGCTTTTTACCCGCCAGATGATTATCGTTCGGATAGAGGACTTTGGTCAGCTTCTCGGCGTCGATCCCCTGCTGCTCGGCGCGCAGGAAGTCACCGTCGTTGAATTTGGTCAGGTTAAACGGATGCGCGTGCTTCGCCTGCCACAGACGCAGCGGCTGCGCCACGCCGTTACGGTAGCCGAGTACCGGCAGGTCCCAGGCTTCACCGGTAATGGTGAACGCCGGTTCCCAGAGTCCCTGCTTCGTGACTTTCCCGCCAATCCCGACCTGCACATCCAGCTGCGCGTTGTGGCGGAACCACGGATAGGTATTGCGGTGCCAGTCGTCCGGCGCTTCCATCTGATGGCCGTCGGCAAATGACTGACGGAACAGGCCGTACTGATAGTTCAGGCCATAGCCAATCGCCGACTGGCCCACCGTTGCCATGGAATCCAGGAAGCAGGCTGCCAGACGTCCCAGACCGCCGTTACCCAGCGCCGGGTCAACCTCTTCTTCCAGCAGATCGGTCAGGTTGATGTCGTGTTCTTTCAGCACGTCACCGACCTCCTGATACCAGCCAAGGTTCAGCAGATTGTTACCCGTCAGACGGCCAATCAGGAACTCCATCGAAATGTAGTTGACGTGACGCTGGCCTTTCACAGGCTTCGCCACAGGCTGAGCGTCCAGCTGTTCTGCGAGCGCCCCGCTCACCGCCTGCCACCACTGGTGAGGCGTCATCTCGTTTGCAGCATGAAGGCCAAAACACTGCCACTGACGCGTCAGGGCAGCCTGAAATTGAGCTTTGTTGAAAGTAGGCTGTGACATAGGGAATCGGCATCCTGTAGAGAGAAAACACATTTGGCGCTAGTGTGCCTGGCTCATTGCGCCTCTTCCTCCTCCTGTCGGGGATTAGGCAGGGAGGAGTAGCGGGGATGAGCATAAAAGTGTGATCGAGGCCACTGTGTAAGTGTGCGCTTCGCGGAAAAAGCGATCCCGGAAGAACGTCAAAGAAATGAAATGCAGTTTCGGAAGAAATTAATCATCGCTGAAATGATTACTTACGTAGAATAATATTTCCGCGCGTCGGGATTATTCAGCACCACTATTAAGCCCATGCAACTTTCCCCAAAGTTAATTAACTTCACCGTCATTATCTCTTTCTGAAACCAGTTTCAGCGCAACCGAGCGTCATGCAGACAAGCCAGAAGCAGCGCGGCATCCAGCCATTTACGGAAAGTTCCATCAGTGATGAGAATGTTTTGTGACAGAGTGCAAATTCAGAGCCTCCAAACCCAGACATAACTTGCAATAGTTCCTCTATTGGCCGAACTTATAGATATTAATTACGAAGCGCAAAAAAAATAAATTCTCTCGTTCCCCACAGTGAAGTGAAAACTATGTTGATTCCGTCCAAATTAAGTCGCCCGGTTCGTCTTGACCATACTGTGGTCCGCGAGCGCCTGCTGGCTAAACTTTCCGGTGCGCATAATTTCCGACTGGCGCTGGTTACGAGTCCTGCGGGTTATGGAAAAACAACGCTCATTTCGCAATGGGCGGCAGGTAAAAGCGATCTTGGCTGGTACTCCCTGGATGAGGGTGATAACCAGCAGGAGCGTTTTGCCAGCTATTTAATTGCCGCGATTCAGCAGGCGACCAACGGACACTGCGTCACCAGCGAGGTGATGGTGCAAAAGCGCCAGTACGCCAGCCTGTCCTCTCTTTTCTCCCAGCTGTTTATCGAGCTGGCCGAATGGCATCGCCCGCTGTATGTGGTGATTGATGATTATCATCTGATCACCAACCCGGTTATTCACGAGTCCATGCGTTTCTTCCTGCGCCATCAGCCGGAAAACCTGACGCTGGTTGTCCTGTCGCGTAACCTTCCGCAGTTGGGCATTGCCAACCTGCGGGTGCGCGATCAGCTTCTGGAAATCGGCAGTCAGCAGCTGGCCTTTACCCATCAGGAAGCGAAGCAGTTCTTTGACTGCCGTCTGACGTCTCCGATTGAGGCGTCTGAAAGCAGCCGCCTGTGCGATGACGTTGCCGGCTGGGCCACGGCGCTGCAGCTGATTGCCCTCTCCGCGCGGCAAAACAACAGCCCGACGCATCAGTCCGCACGCCGCCTGGCGGGCATCAACGCCAGCCACCTGTCGGATTATCTGGTGGATGAGGTACTCGACAGCGTTGACCTCTCCACCCGCCATTTCCTGCTGAAAAGCTCCCTGCTGCGCTCCATGAACGACGCGCTGATTGTGCGCGTCACCGGTATTGAAAACGGGCAGCTCCAGCTCGAAGAGATTGAACGTCAGGGTCTGTTCCTGACGCGCATGGACGATCACGGCGAATGGTTTAGCTACCATCCGCTGTTTGGCAGCTTCCTGCGCCAGCGTTGCCAGTGGGAGCTGGCCGCAGAGCTGCCTGACATTCACCGCGCCGCCGCCGAAAGCTGGATGGCGCAAGGTTTCCCGAGCGAGGCTATCCACCATGCGCTGGCCGCCGGGGATGCCGGTATGCTGCGCGATATTCTGCTCAACCACGCGTGGGGACTGTTCAACCACAGCGAACTGACGCTGCTGGAAGAGTCGTTAAAAGCGCTGCCGTGGGAAAGCCTGCTGGAGAATCCGCGTCTGGTGCTGCTCCAGGCCTGGCTGATGCAGAGCCAGCATCGCTACAGCGAAGTGAACACCCTGCTGGCGCGCGCCGAGCAGGAGATGGAAAGCGAGATGGATACCACCCTGCACGGCGAATTTAACGCCCTGCGCGCACAGGTGGCGATTAACGACGGGGACCCGGATGAAGCTGAACGGCTGGCGATGGTCGCGCTGGATGAGCTGCCGCTGGCGAATTTTTACAGCCGTATTGTGGCCACCTCGGTACACGGCGAAGTGCTGCACTGTAAGGGCGATCTCACGCGTTCGCTTTCACTCATGCAGCAAACCGAACAGATGGCGCGCCGCCACGATGTCTGGCATTACGCCCTGTGGAGCCTGATCCAGCAAAGCGAGATTTTATTTGCTCAGGGGTTTCTGCAAGCAGCCTGGGAAAACCAGGAGAAAGCGTTCCAGCTGATCCGTGAACAACATCTGGAACAGCTGCCGATGCACGAGTTCCTGTTGCGTATTCGCGCTCAGCTGCTGTGGGCATGGTCGCGTCTGGATGAAGCAGAAAGCTGCGCCCGCCAGGGTCTGAATGTCCTTTCGAGCTTCCAGCCGCAGCAGCAGCTCCAGTGTCTGGCTCTGCTGGTGCAGTGCTCGCTGGCACGCGGCGACCTGGATAATGCCCGTAACCACCTTAACCGCCTGGAAAATCTGCTCGGCAACGGACAGTACCATAGCGACTGGGTCTCCAACGCCGATAAGGTCAGGGTGATTTACTGGCAGATGACCGGCGATAAAAAGTCCGCCGCCAACTGGCTGCGTCACACGCCTAAACCGGAATTTGCCAATAACCACTTCTTGCAAAGCCAGTGGCGCAATATTGCCCGCGTGCAGATCCTGCTGGGTGACTTTGAGCCTGCCGATATCGTGCTGGAAGAGTTAAACGAAAACGCCCGCAGCCTGCGCCTGATGAGCGATTTAAACCGCAACCTGCTGCTGTTAAACCAGCTTTACTGGCAGGCAGGACGTAAAAACGATGCCCAGCGCGTACTGCTGGAAGCGTTGCAGCTGGCGAACCGCACCGGGTTTATCAGCCACTTTGTGATTGAGGGTGAAGTGATGGCCCAGCAGCTGCGCCAGCTGATTCAACTCAACACACTGCCGGAACTCGATCAGCATCGCGCCCAGCGCATTCTGCGCGAGATTAACCAGCATCATCGCCACAAGTTTGCGCACTTCGATGAGAACTTTGTTGAACGTCTGCTGAACCATCCGGAAGTGCCGGAGCTTATCCGTACCAGCCCGCTCACCCAGCGTGAATGGCAGGTGCTGGGGCTGATCTATTCAGGCTACAGCAACGAGCAGATTGCCGGTGAGCTGGCGGTGGCGGCGACCACCATCAAAACGCACATTCGCAATCTGTATCAGAAGCTGGGCGTGGCGCACCGTCAGGATGCGGTGCAGCATGCGCAGCAGCTGTTGAAGATGATGGGGTACGGAGTGTAAATCCTTTGCGGTCTGATGCCCTCACCCCGGCCCTCTCCCACAGGGAGAGGGAGAATGGCTTCTCAACATAACTCTAACTGCAAATTATTATCTTTAATCACCTGCATCACGCCCGCCGGTGGCATCACATCAGTATAAACCGCATCCACCATGCTGATGCTGCCCATGTTCACCATCGCGTTACGACCAAACTTGGAGTGATCCACCACCAGCATTACGTGGCGTGAGTTCTCAATGATCGCGCGCTTGGTGCGCACCTCGTGGTAATCAAACTCCAGCAGCGAGCCGTCGGTGTCGATGCCGCTGATCCCCAGAATGCCGAAATCGAGGCGAAACTGAGAGATAAAATCGAGCGTCGCTTCGCCGATAATGCCCCCGTCGCGGCTGCGCAGTTCGCCGCCCGCGAGGATGATGCGGAAATCGTCTTTCTGCATCAACGTGTTGGCCACGTTCAGGTTGTTGGTCACCACGCGGAGGTTCTCGTGGTTCAGCAGCGCATGGGCGACCGCTTCCGGCGTGGTGCCGATATCAATAAACAGCGTCGCGCCGTTCGGGATCTGGCTCGCCACTTTACGGGCGATACGCTCTTTCTCTGCCGTTTGCGTCGCCTTACGGTCATGCCATGAGGTGTTCACCGAGCTGGACGGCAGCGCGGCACCGCCGTGGTGACGCAGAATACGGTTCTGATCGGCCAGGTCGTTGAGGTCACGACGGATGGTTTGCGGGCTAACGGCAAACTGCTCCACCAGCTCTTCAGTACTGACGTATCCCTGTTTTTTTACCAGTTCGATAATGGCGTCATGACGTTGTGTTTGTTTCATGAAATATCCCTGGGAATTATGTTCGCTTTCGCGCATGGAGCGTATCGGCCAACGCCATCGCCAGCCCGACCGCCAGGCCGGTAACGTGCGCACCATTGGCGATAGACATACCAAACAGATCAAACCATCCGGCAATAAGCCATATTAACGCAAAGGTTATTAATCCACGTTGTAAATAGATGCCGCTATCCGGGTCGCGCTCGCCTCTGAGCCAGGCGTAACCCATCAGGGCGTACACCACGCCGGATAACCCGCCAAACCATGGACCGCTGAATTTATGCTGCACGTAGCCGCTTAACAGGGCGCTGATAAGGGTGATCACAATCAGCTTGCCGCTGCCGAGCCGCTTCTCCACCGCCCCGCCGAGATACCACCACCACAGCAGGTTAAAGAGGATATGCATCACCGAGAAGTGCATCAGCGCATGCGTGAAGTAGCGCCAGACGTCAAATTGCAGGGAGGGATCGTACGGCCATGCGAGGGCAATCATCACGCTCTGGTCACCCACCACGCTCATAATAATGAAGACGATGATGCAGGCTACCATCAAAAGCAGCGTAAACGGTCCTGCGCGCTCGCGGAGGGTGGCGAGAAACGGAAAACGTTGATAGTGCAGGCCACTGCCGGTCTGGCCGGATTGCCAGCTTGCCGCCAGATAACGCGGGTCGCCCGGGTTTTCCAGGAAACGCGCCAGCTCGGCGTTCACACGCCCAGCCTGGCTTTCGTCTGCCAGCCAGACATCCGTCTGTGTATGCTGCTGAATAGTCAGGATAATGCCCTGCGTCGCCATATAGTCGACAAACGCCTGGGCGACGCGCGGGTTGCTAAAAGAGGTGATCATCAACATGGGCAGCGGTCGCTTATTTCCACACAAAAGGGGACAGTATAGCGGGATCAGCGCTCAAACGCGTATTCAACTTCTGCCGGGAAATGACGATGCCAGGCATCGAAGCCGCCATCGACGCTGTATACCGCCTCGTAACCCTGCTGGAGCAGATACTGCGCCGCGCCTTTACTGCTGTTGCCGTGATAGCACATCACCATCACCGGGGTATCGAAGTCGTTATCGCGCATAAACGCGCCCAGCGTGTCGTTGGTGAGATGGAACGCGCCCGGCGTGTGGCCCATCGCAAAGCTCTGCGGATCGCGGATATCCACCAGCACCGCTTTTCCCTGGTGCATCTTCTGGTGGGCTTCTTCTACGTTAATACATTCAAACTGATCCATGGTGTTCTCATCTTATATTCAGGTGTGGTGCGGTTTTCCCCTCACCCTACCCTCTCCCGGAGGGAGAGGGCTGGGGTGAGGGCATCAGACCGCACGATTTTACCCCGTAGTGTACGTCCTGGCGGCGGGTAAACGCCATTATGTTATCCATATCACTCTAAATTGTTTTTTTGATGTTACCAAAAGCGCGTTCCTTTGCTATTATGAGCGATATCGAACATTTTTGAGCTTTAACGAAAGTGCATGAGGGTGTTATGGAAACCAAAGATCTGATTGTGATAGGCGGTGGCATCAACGGTGCCGGTATTGCGGTTGATGCCGCAGGACGCGGTTTATCCGTGCTGATGCTGGAAGCTAACGATCTCGCCTGCGCGACGTCGTCCGCCAGCTCCAAGCTGATCCACGGTGGCCTGCGCTACCTGGAACACTACGAATTCCGCCTTGTCAGCGAAGCGCTGGCCGAACGCGAAGTGCTGCTGAAAATGGCCCCACATCTGGCGATCCCGATGCGCTTCCGCCTGCCCCATCGCCCGCATCTGCGTCCGGCGTGGATGATCCGCATCGGTCTGTTTATGTACGATCATCTGGGTAAACGCACCAGCCTGCCGGGTTCAACCGGTTTGCGTTTTGGCTCAGAATCGGTCCTTAAGCCTGAAATCGTGCGCGGTTTCGAATATTCCGACTGCTGGGTGGACGATGCGCGTCTGGTACTGGCTAACGCGCAGATGGTCGAGAAGAAAGGCGGCGAGGTGAAAACCCGCACCCGCGCCACCGCCGCACGCCGCGAAAACGGCCTGTGGATTGTGGAAGCGGAAGACGTGGATACCGGCGAGAAGTTTAGCTGGAAAGCGCGCGGCCTGGTGAATGCCACCGGCCCGTGGGTGAAACAGTTCTTCGACGACGGCATGCACCTGCCTTCACCGTACGGCATCCGCCTGATTAAGGGCAGCCACATCGTGGTGCCGCGCGTGCATACCCAGAAACAGGCTTATATCCTGCAAAATGAAGACAAGCGCATTGTGTTTGTGATCCCGTGGATGGACGAGTTCTCCATCATCGGCACCACCGACGTGGAGTACAAAGGCGATCCGAAAAACGTTGAGATCGACGAGAGTGAAGTCAGCTACCTGTTGAAAGTGTACAACGCGCACTTTAAGAAACAGCTGGCGCGCGATGACGTGGTCTGGACCTACTCCGGCGTGCGTCCGCTGTGTGATGACGAGTCTGACTCACCGCAGGCCATCACCCGTGACTATACGCTTGATATTCACGACGTTGACGGTCAGGCGCCTCTGCTCTCCGTGTTTGGCGGTAAGCTCACCACCTACCGTAAACTGGCGGAGCACGCGCTGGAGAAACTGGCGCCGTATTACAAAGGCATCGGCCCGGCGTGGACGAAAGGCGCCGTGCTGCCTGGCGGCGATATCGGCGATAACCGCGACGATTACGCCGCGAAGCTGCGTCGCCGCTTCCCGTTCATTACCGAAGGCATGGCGCGCCACTACGCCCGCACCTACGGCAGCAACACCGAACTGTTCCTCGGCGACGCGAAAGAGATTGCCGATCTGGGCGAGCATTTTGGCCATGAGCTATACGAAGCCGAGCTGCGCTACCTGGTGGAACACGAGTGGGTGCGCCGTCTGGACGATGCCATCTGGCGTCGTACTAAAGAAGGGATGTGGCTGAATGCCGAGCAGCAGTCTCGCGTGGCGCAGTGGCTGGCGCAACATGCGGGAAAGCGTGAATTGTCGCTGGCGTCGTAATTGAAAAAAAGCCGGGTGTCGGCTCCGCCTTACCCGGCCTACTCGATCCCGTAGGCCCGGTAAGCGCAGCGCCACCGGGCTTTGTTTTTACAACCGCACCGGATCAATATGCCAGATATTCTCGGCATACTCTTTGATGGTCCTGTCTGACGAGAAGTAGCCCATGTTGGCGATGTTATGCATCGCGGTGCTGGTCCACTTCTCCTGCTGACGGTACAGTTCGTCCACCTTATCCTGACAATCCACGTAGCTGCGGTAATCCGCCAGCACCTGATAGTGATCGCCAAAGTTAATCAGCGAGTCCACCAGGTCACGATAGCGCCCAGGCTCCTCAGGGTTAAACACTCCGGTGGCGATTTGCGTCAGCACCTGGCGTAACTCTTCATCCTCTTCATAATACTCACGCGGCGAGTAGCCCTGCTTGCGCAGCGCCTCCACCTCTTCCGCCGTATTCCCGAAGATAAAGATATTCTCCGCGCCCACATGCTCCAGCATTTCGACATTTGCGCCGTCCAGCGTGCCGATAGTCAGCGCGCCGTTCAGGGCAAACTTCATGTTGCTGGTGCCGGATGCTTCCGTCCCCGCCGTGGAAATCTGCTCAGAGAGATCCGCCGCCGGAATGATCAGCTGCGCCAGGCTCACGCTGTAGTTCGGGATAAACACTACCTTCAGCTTATCGCCAATGTCCGGATCGTGGTTCACCACCTTCGCAACATCGTTGATGAGATGAATGATGTGCTTCGCCATGTAATACGCGGAGGCCGCCTTACCGGCAAAGATTTTCACACGCGGCACCCACTCCGCCGTCGGGTCAGCCTTAATGCGGTTGTAGTGGGTAATGACGTGCAGGACATTCATCAGCTGACGCTTGTACTCGTGGATACGTTTGATCTGCACGTCGAACAGCGCTTTCGGGTTCGCCACCACGTTCAGATGCATCGCCAGCCAGACCGCCAGACGCTTCTTGTTCAGCAGCTTGGCTTCCCGTACCGCTTTGTTCACCGTCGGGAAATCGATGTGCTGCTCAAGCTCGCTCAGCTGGCTCAAATCGGTGCGCCAGGTGCGGCCAATGTTCTCATCCAGAACGTCGGAGAGCGGCTGGTTCGCCAGCGCCAGCCAGCGGCGCGGGGTGACGCCGTTGGTCACGTTGCAGAAACGCGTCGGGAAGATCTTCGCGAAGTCCGCAAACAGCGACTGCACCATCAGGTTCGAATGCAGCTCTGATACGCCGTTGACCTTGTGGCTGATCACCACCGCCAGCCAGGCCATGCGTACGCGACGCCCGTTGGATTCATCAATGATCGAGGCGCGGCTCAGCAGACCGGTATCGTTCGGGTACTGCTCCTGCAAGGTCTTGAGGAAGTAGTCATTGATCTCGAAGATGATTTGCAGATGGCGCGGCAGAATTTTGCCGAGCATATCCACCGGCCACGTCTCCAGCGCTTCACTCATCAGCGTATGGTTGGTGTACGAGAACACCTGGCAGGTTACTTCAAACGCGTCATCCCAGCTGAACTTATGCTCGTCAATCAGCAGGCGCATCAGCTCAGGGATCGACAGCACCGGATGGGTATCGTTGAGGTGAATAGCGGTTTTTTCCGCCAGATTCGCATAGGTTTTGTGCAGCTGATAGTGACGGCTAAGGATATCCTGAATCGTTGCCGAGACGAGGAAATACTCCTGACGCAGGCGCAGCTCGCGGCCTGAGTAGGTCGAGTCATCCGGATACAGGACGCGGGACACGTTCTCAGAGTGGTTTTTATCTTCCACCGCCGCGAAGTAGTCGCCCTGGTTGAATTTACCCAGGTTGATCTCGCTACTGGCCTGCGCGTTCCACAGGCGCAGCGTATTGGTCGCATCGGTGTCGTAGCCGGGGATGATCTGGTCGTAGGCCACGGCCAGGATCTCCTCGGTTTCCACCCAGCGGGATTTTTTACCTTCCTGCTGAATACGCCCGCCAAAACGCACCTTGTAGCGCGTGTTGTGGCGCTTGAACTCCCACGGGTTACCGTACTCCAGCCAGTAGTCCGGGGACTCTTTCTGACGGCCATCCACGATGTTCTGCTTGAACATGCCATAGTCGTAGCGAATACCGTAGCCGCGCCCCGGCAGCGCCAGCGTCGCCAGTGAATCGAGGAAGCAGGCGGCAAGACGCCCGAGACCACCGTTACCCAGCCCCGGGTCGTTCTCTTCGTCAATCAGCTCTTCTAAATCCAGCCCCATCTCTTCCAGTGCGTTTTTGACGTCGTCATAAATCCCGAGCGATAACAGCGCATTGGAGAGGGTGCGACCAATCAGAAACTCCATCGACAGGTAATACACCTGTCGCGTCTCCTGCGAAAGCTGGGCGCGGTTGGAGCGCAGCCAGCGTTCGACCATACGGTCGCGCACCGCAAACAGCGTGGCGTTCAGCCACTCATGTTTGTTGGCAATAACGGGATCTTTCCCAATGGTAAACATCAGCTTATAGGCGATGGAGTGTTTCAACGCCTCAACGCTGAGCGTGGGGGAAGAGTAGCTAAATGGAGCATTCATATCAGTAACTTCGCCTCGTTACATCAAGCGTTGATAAAGGTCGCGGTAGGACTGCGCCGCAACGTGCCAGCCAAAGTCCATGGACATCGCCTGACGTTGTACGTAACGCCACAGGGATGGACGGGACCACAAGACGAAAGCACGCCGGATCGCCCGAAG
Source organism: Enterobacter sp. BWH52 (assembly GCF_001037565.1). Taxonomy (NCBI): domain Bacteria; kingdom Pseudomonadati; phylum Pseudomonadota; class Gammaproteobacteria; order Enterobacterales; family Enterobacteriaceae; genus Enterobacter; species Enterobacter sp. BWH52. The sequence goes on from NZ_KQ089854.1 coordinate 4,273,079, forward strand.
CAGCGACCAGGCATTACTGTCCTCGAAAACAAACCCGCTGGCGATACCATCCGCCAGGTTTTCCAGGGAGCTGTCAGACACCGTATCCGCCAGCCCGCCCGTGCGGCGTACCAGCGGCAACGTGCCGTATTTCAGACCATAGAGCTGCGTCAGGCCGCAGGGCTCGAAACGGCTCGGCACCAGAATCACGTCCGCGCCGCCCATGATGCGGTGCGAGAACGCTTCGTGATAGCCAATCTGCACGCCCACCTGCCCCGGATGTTCCGCCGCGGCCGCAAGGAAACCTTCCTGCAATACCGGGTCGCCCGCGCCGAGCAGCGCCAGTTGCCCACCCTGCTCCAGTAATCCCGGCAGCGCTTCCAGCACCAGATCCAGCCCTTTCTGGCTGGTCAGGCGGCTGACCACCGCAAACAGCGGTACCTTGTCGTTGACCTTCAGCCCCATCGCAATCTGTAGCTGGCGCTTGTTCTCCGCTTTGTCCTCCACGGAGTCGCGACCATAGCGCGCCGCCAGCAGGAGGTCCGTTTCCGGATTCCAGATCTGTTCATCTACGCCGTTCAGAATGCCCGACAGACGACCTTCACGGTGGCGCTGTTGCAGCAGCCCTTCCATACCGTAACCGAACTCCGGCTGGGTAATTTCACGCGCGTAGGTTGGGCTGACCGCCGTGATATGGTCGGCGTAGTACAGACCCGCCTTCAGAAACGAAATCTGTCCGTTAAACTCCAGCCCGTGCATGTTAAAGAACGACCATGGCAGATCGATGTCATTCATATGATGCGCGTAATACATGCCCTGATACGCCAGGTTGTGCACCGTAAACACCGATTTGGCCGGGTGCCCCTTCGCCGCCAGATACGCAGGTGCCAGCCCCGCGTGCCAGTCGTGCGCGTGCACCACGTTCGGACGCCAGAACGGATCCAGCCCGACGGCCATCTCCGCCCCCACCCAGCCGAGCAGGGCAAAGCGCAGCACGTTATCGGTATAGGCGTACAGGTTGGTATCGTGATACGGGCTGCCGGGTCGATCGTATAAATGCGGGGCATCAATCAGGTAAATCCCTGTGCCATTGTAATGTCCAAACAGCAGGGTGATACGTCCCGCGAAGGTCTCGCGACGGGTAACAACCTTTGCATCGGGAATACCACGCCGGATATCCGGAAAAGCGGGCAACAACACGCGGGTATCCACCCCTCCGGCAATTTGCGCCGCCGGTAGTGCACCAAGAACATCCGCCAGTCCGCCCGTTTTTAACAACGGGAACATCTCAGAACATACGTGTAAAACCTGCATCATCGCTCCTGTTTGATTTGCAGCTTCCGCAACATTTCCCGTGTTACTAACACGATCCCCTCTTCCGAACGGTAGAAACGACGCGCATCTTCTTCCGCGTTTTCCCCAATCACCATCCCTTCGGGAATGACGCAGGCACGGTCGATAACGCAGCGACGCAGACGACATGAGCGCCCTACCCATACATCCGGCAGCAGGACTGCCGAATCGATATTACAGAATGAGTTTATACGCACGCGCGGGAACAGCACGGACTGCACCACCACCGAACCGGAGATAATGCACCCGCCAGAGACCAGCGAGTTGAGCGTCATACCATGGCTGCCGGAGCGGTCCTGGACGAACTTCGCCGGCGGCAGCGATTCCATATGGGTGCGAATCGGCCAGTTCTGGTCGTACATATCCAGCTCAGGCGTGACGGACGCAAGATCGAGGTTGGCTTTCCAGTACGCTTCCAGCGTTCCCACATCGCGCCAGTAAGGTTCCGCATTCGGATCGGACTGCACGCAGGACAGCGGGAAGGGGTGTGCATACGCCATGCCAGCTTTGGTAATTTTCGGGATAATGTCTTTGCCGAAGTCGTGACTGGAGTTCTCGTCTTTGTCGTCCTCTTCCAGCAGTTCATAAAGATAATCGGCGTCAAAGACATAGATCCCCATGCTGGCGAGCGATTTGGTGTCGTCTCCCGGCATGGTTGGCGGGTTCGCCGGTTTTTCGACAAAGTCGATAATCTTGTCGTCGCCATCTACATGCATCACGCCAAACGCGGTTGCTTCCGCAACAGGCACCGGCAGGCACGCCACGGTGCAGCGCGCCCCTTTTTCGACGTGGTCGATCAGCATGTGGGAGTAATCTTGCTTGTAGATGTGGTCCCCGGCGAGGATAACGATGTATTCCGCGTTGTAGCGGCGAATGATGTCGAGGTTTTGGGTCACGGCATCCGCCGTGCCGCGGTACCAGTTCTCCCCGTGAACGCGCTGCTGCGCCGGGAGCAGATCGACAAACTCGTTCATCTCTTCGCTGAAGAATGACCAGCCGCGCTGAATGTGCTGCACCAGCGTGTGCGACTGATATTGGGTAATGACGCCAATACGGCGAATGCCTGAGTTCAGGCAGTTTGACAGTGCAAAATCGATAATACGGAACTTACCACCAAAGTGAACGGCCGGTTTAGCGCGCTTGATGGTCAAATCTTTCAGACGGGTACCACGCCCGCCCGCGAGTATCAGGGCAACTGTTTTTAATGGTAGCTGGCGCGCCAACATTAACGGATCGTTCTTCTCTAATCTAACCATGACTAACTCCTTTTTTATCATCTTTGGAATACGCACACTCCGTGCGCAGGCCCGTGCCAGACAGCCATAACAACCGGATTATCCGCTCCGGCAAAGGGAGGAATGGCTCGCCACTCCCCGTCAGGTAAAACAATCTCTGCGACGTCATCCGTCGCGTTCAGCGTCACCAGCCACGCATCCGAAAGCAGGATTTGCAGACAGGGTATGCCGTGTTGCCACTCTTGCGCGCTTAACGGTTGCGCGTCTTTATTCAGCCAGCGAACGTTGCCGTCGCCCTCTTCCCACCAGCGATCGGCGGTGAGCGCGGGGATGCGCTGGCGAAGATGGATCAGCGCCGCGGTGAAATGGGTCAGCCCGCTGTTCGCTTCTCCCCAGTCGAGCCAGGTCAGGGTGTTGTCCTGGCAATAGGCGTTGTTGTTGCCGTGCTGGCTGTGGCCGTGCTCATCGCCCGCCAGCAGCATCGGCGTGCCCTGCGACAACAAAAGCGTCGTCAGCAGCGCATGAACGCTGGCGCGTCGCCGCTCGATCACATCCAGACTTCCGCCTAACCCTTCTATACCATGGTTAAAGCTATGGTTATTGTTAGTCCCATCGCGATTCTCCTCGCCGTTTGCCTCATTGTGTTTCTGATTGAAACAAACGCAGTCGCGCAGCGTAAAACCGTCGTGCGCCGTCACCAGGTTAATGGTGGCCGACGGACGTTTGCCGTCACGCTTAAAGAGATCGCTGGAGCCGGCAAAGCGACCGGCAAACTCCCCCAGCGACAGATCGCGCGTCAGCCAGAAGCGGCGGACGGCATCGCGGAAGTGGTCGTTCCACTCGGCAAACAGCGGCGGGAAGTTCCCCACCTGATAACCGCCCTCGCCGATGTCCCAGGGCTCCGCAATCAGCTTCACCTTTGAAAGCACCGGGCAGTTTTTGATGGCCTCAAACAGCGGCGCCTGCTGGCTGAACGCCGGGGTGCGCCCCATCACTGGCGCCAGGTCGAAGCGAAAACCGTCAACGTGGAACGTCTCAACCCAGTATTTCAGGCACTCGTACGCGTAATGCGTAACGGCCGGATGACTGAGGTTGAGGGTGTTACCGCACCCGGTCCAGTTCTCGTAATCGCCGTCGTCCCTGATCCAATAATAGCTACGGTTATCGATTCCGCGCTGTGAGAGCGTCGGGCCGTCAAGATCGCTTTCCGCACTGTGGTTCAACACCACGTCCAGAATGACTTCGATACCCGCCGCGTGAAGCGCTTTCACCGCATCGCGAAACTCATCCCGCGCCTTCTCAGGATTCACCGCATAACGCGGATCGAGGGCGAACAACGCCAGCGGGTTGTAGCCCCAGTAGTTGCTTAACCCGAGACGCTGTAGCCGCGGCTCGCTGGCGAAATGCGCCACGGGCAACAGCTCCAGCGCGGTGATCCCTAAGTGCTTCAGGTACGCGACCATCGTCGGATGCCCAAGCGCTTTGTAGGTGCCGCGCATCTCTTTGGGAATTGACGGGTGCAGATACGTCAGCCCTTTGACGTGGGCTTCATAAATAACGGTGTTGCCCCAAGGCGTACGCGGCGGGGCATCGTCTTCCCAGTCGTAGAGATCGTGCACCACCACGCTTTTGGGCGCGACGGGCGCACTGTCGCGGTGGTCAGGTTCGCCGTAGCCAACGTGGAACAGCGGGTCATCTTTAAACTCACCGTCCACCCGGTGCGCACAAGGGTCAATCAGCAGCTTCGCCGGGTTAAACCAGTGCCCCTGAGAGGGCTCCCAGGGGCCGTGTACGCGAAAACCGTAGTGCATCCCCGGCCGTCCTCCGGCCAGGTAGCCATGCCAGGTATCCCCCGTGCGCGCCGGTAAATCGTAACGGTGCTCGTTACCTTCCCCGTCAAACACACAGAGTTCCACCCGCTCCGCATGGGCGGAAAAGAGCGTGAAGTTCACCCCCTTTCCGTCAAAACTCGCCCCGAGCGGTTCGGGTTTACCTGCCGTAAGCTGCGTCATTCTCCCTCCCGCACCAGCCAGATTGTGCCAAGCGGCGGCAGCGTCAGGCTCAGGGAGTTCGGACGGCCATGGCTTTCAATGGCATCGCTCTGCACCAGCCCGCCGTTACCCGCATTGCTGCCGTGGTAGTGCATGGAGTCGGTATTGAGAATTTCGCGCCATTTGCCCGGCTGGTTAATGCCGAAGCGGTAGTGTTCACGCGGCACTGGCGTGAAGTTGCTGGCGACGATGATCTCGTTACCCGCCTTGTCGCGGCGCGCAAAGACAAACACCGAGCGCTCGTGGTCGTCCACCACCAGCCACTCAAAGCCGTACGGATCAAAGTCCAGCTCGTGCAGCGCTTTGTGGTGGCGATAGGTCAGGTTCAGGTCACGGACCAGACGCTGTACGCCGTGGTGCCAGTTGTCCGCGCCTTCCAGCAGATGCCAGTCAAGGCTGGTATCGTGGTTCCATTCGCGCCCCTGCGCAAATTCGTTGCCCATAAACAGCAGCTTTTTGCCCGGGAAGGCGAACATCCAGCCGTAGTAGGCGCGCAGGTTGGCAAACTTCTGCCACGCGTCCCCCGGCATGCGGTCGAGAATGGATTTCTTGCCGTGCACCACTTCATCGTGCGACAGCGGCAGCATGAAGTTTTCGGTGTAGTTGTAGAGCAGCCCGAAAGTGAGCTTATCGTGGTGATACTGACGATAAACCGGGTCGAGCTTCATGTAGTCGAGCGTGTCGTGCATCCAGCCGAGGTTCCACTTGTACCAGAAGCCCAGTCCGCCCATTGACGGTGGACGGGAAACGCCCGGGAAGTCGGTGGACTCTTCCGCCATGGTCACGGCACCTTCCACCTGCTCCCCGATGATGCGGTTGGTGTTGCGCAGAAACTCAATCGCTTCGAGGTTTTCACGCCCGCCATACTCGTTCGGGATCCACTCACCCTCTTTGCGGCTGTAGTCGCGGTAAATCATCGACGCCACCGCATCGACGCGCAGGGCATCAATGCCGAAACGCTCGATCCAGTACAGCGCGTTCCCGACCAGGTAGTTCGATACTTCACGGCGACCGTAGTTGTAGATCAGCGTGTTCCAGTCCTGGTGATAGCCTTCGCGCGGGTCGCTGTGCTCGTAAAGCTTTGTGCCGTCGAACTCTGCCAGCGCAAAATCATCCGACGGGAAGTGGCCCGGCACCCAGTCGAGGATGACGTTCAGCCCGGCGGCGTGCGCGGCATCGATGAAATAGCGGAAGTCATCGCGCGTACCAAAGCGGCGCGTAGGCGCATACAGCCCGGTTGGCTGATAGCCCCAGCTGCCGTCGAACGGGTGCTCGTTGATCGGCAGCAGTTCCAGGTGCGTAAAGCCCATCCATTTGGCGTACGGCACCAGCTGGTCCGCCAGCTCGCGATAGCTCAGCCAGAAGTTGTTATCGGTGTGGCGACGCCACGAGCCGAGATGCACTTCATAGACGGAGATCGGCGCATCAAAGCGGTTAGCCTGCTTGCGCTCTTCCGTCTGGACAACCTTCTCCGGCAGGCCGCAAATCAGCGAGGCGGTATTCGGGCGCAGTTCGGCCTCAAAGGCGTACGGGTCAGATTTAATGCGCAGCTTGCCGTTGGCATCGATCATCTCGAATTTGTAGAGCTGACCGTTGTGCGCGCCGGGGATAAACAGCTCCCAGATGCCGGTTTCCCGGCGCAGGCGCATGGGGTGACGACGACCGTCCCAGTAGTTGAACTGCCCGACAACGGAGACGCGCTGGGCGTTTGGCGCCCATACGGCAAAACGCGTGCCGGTGATACCGTCCATGGTATCCGCATGGGCACCCAGCGTTTCGTAAGGGCGTAAATGGGTCCCTTCGGACAGCAGCCAGGCGTCCATCTCTTTTAAAAGCGGGCCGAAGCTATAGGGATCGTCAATCAGGTTTTGCTGACCGTGCCAGATAACGGCAAGCTGATAACGAAAAGGATTTTTACGGCGGGGCATGACGCCCGAGAAGAAGCCACGCGAGTCGAGGCATTCCAGATTACCCACCTTGCGGCCGGTTTTGGGTTCGATAACCCACACTTCTGTTGCATCCGGTAACAGCGCACGAACTTCCAGTCCGGCCTCTGTACGGTGCATCCCTAGCACAGAAAAGGGGTCGGCAAAGTGACCCGCAATAAGCGCATTAATCACGTCTCTCGAAATACGATCGGACATGGTATTCATCCTGTTTTTTTATGTCGCCCTTTTTACGCGCTCCGGGACGACTTTTAATGTGACCTAAACGGTGCAGTTAATCCTCTCTGCTCCGCCCTACCCTCAGGTGAGAAATAAATCTTCCTTAAAGCATAGCCAACGTCGTGGGTCCTCCTGATAAAAAATAAGACATCTGCGTTTTACTCCATGTAGTACGCAAAAAAAGGGGGTGACAATCACCCCCCGTGTTTAACAAATTATTACGCCAGCTGGCGCAGCATGCGGCGCAGCGGCTCGGCAGCACCCCACAGAAGCTGGTCGCCAACGGTGAACGCGGAGAGGTACTCCGGCCCCATGTTCAGCTTGCGCAGGCGGCCAACCGGGGTGGTCAGCGTGCCGGTGACGGCTGCCGGGGTCAGTTCGCGCATGGTGATATCGCGATCGTTTGGCACCACTTTCGCCCACGGGTTATGCGCGGCCAGCAGCTCTTCCACGGTCGGAATAGACACATCTTTTTTCAGTTTAATGGTGAAGGCCTGGCTGTGGCAGCGCAGCGCGCCGATACGCACGCACAGACCGTCAACCGGAATGGTGTTCGCGGTGCCGAGGATTTTGTTGGTCTCAGCCTGGCCCTTCCACTCTTCGCGGGTCTGGCCGTTATCCAGCTGTTTGTCTATCCACGGGATCAGGCCGCCGGCCAGCGGTACGCCGAAGTTATCCACCGGCAGCTCGCCGCTGCGGGTGAGCTGAGTGACTTTACGCTCGATATCGAGGATCGCGGACGCCGGGTCTGCCAGCTCGGCAGCGACGCTCTGGTGCAGCTGGCCCATCTGGGTCAGCAGCTCGCGCATATGACGCGCGCCACCGCCGGACGCCGCCTGGTAGGTCGCCACGGAGACCCACTCCACCAGATCCTGTGCGAACAGACCGCCGAGAGACATCAGCATCAGGCTGACGGTGCAGTTACCGCCAACAAAGGTTTTCACGCCGTTGTTCAGGCCGTCGGTGATGACGCCCTGGTTAACCGGGTCGAGAATAATGATGGCATCGTCTTTCATGCGAAGCGAAGAGGCCGCGTCAATCCAGTAGCCCTGCCAGCCGCTTTCACGCAGCTTCGGATAGATTTCGTTGGTATAATCGCCGCCCTGGCAGGTCACAATAATGTCGAGTGCCTTCAGCGCCTCCAGGTCGTAAGCATCCTGCAACGTGCCTGTGGTACCCCCAAAGGACGGTGCAGCCTGGCCGAGCTGGGAAGTGGAGAAGAAGACCGGGCGGATGGCGTCGAAATCGCGCTCTTCAACCATGCGTTGCATGAGTACAGAGCCGACCATACCGCGCCAGCCGATAAAACCAACGTTTTTCATAGCATTTTTTTCCTGCAAGGGGTGTGTGCTGATTGTGCAAGCCAGTATTGAACTGGGATATGCTTCACATTACAAAATGCTGCCAAAGTCGCAAGCGAAATTAATCGATGATTGCCCGGCAATCAGAAAAAGTGCTAATCATCGCAATGACCACAATAAGTATCAGGGATAATTTAAGATGAGTGAAATCATTTCCGCAGCGGTTTTATTGATCCTGATTATGGATCCGCTCGGTAATCTGCCGATCTTCATGTCGGTGCTGAAGCACACCGAGCCGAAGCGCCGTCGGGCGATCATGATCCGCGAGCTGCTCATCGCCCTGCTGGTGATGTTTATCTTCCTGTTCGCCGGTGAAAAAATTCTCGCTTTCCTGAACTTACGCGCCGAAACGGTCTCCATTTCCGGCGGGATCATTTTGTTCCTGATTGCCATTAAGATGATTTTCCCGAGCGCGGAGGGCAGCAGCAGCGGCCTGCCTGCGGGTGAAGAGCCGTTTATCGTGCCGCTGGCGATTCCGCTGGTCGCCGGGCCAACGATTCTGGCCACGCTGATGCTGCTGTCGCATCAGTATCCGAATCAGATGAGCCATCTGGTGATTGCCCTGCTGATCGCCTGGGGCGGGACGTTTATTATCCTGTTGCAGTCGTCGCTGTTCCTGCGCCTGCTGGGTGAGAAAGGGGTGAACGCGCTGGAGCGCCTGATGGGGCTGATTCTGGTGATGATGGCAACGCAGATGTTCCTGGACGGGATCCGAGCGTGGATGAAAGGATAGGTAAAAGCAAAACGGCAATCCTTGATTGCCGTTATTAGTGTTTGCTCCCTCTCCCCGTGGGAGAGGGAGAAAACCGGGATTAGCTCAGCAGCGTAAACGCAATCATCCCGACAACCGCACCCGTCGTGCCGAGGATGGTTTCCATCAGCGTCCAGGTTTTCAGGGTTTGCGCTTCGGTTGCGCCGGTAAATTTACCGAACAGCCAGAAGCCTGCATCGTTCACGTGAGACACCACAATCGAACCACCCGCGATACAGATAGAGAGCGCCGCCATCTGCGCGCCGGAGTAGTTCAGCTGTTCAATCACCGGCATTACCAGACCCACGGCGGTTAAGCACGCCACGGTCGCGGAGCCCTGAATGATACGCACCGCCGCGGCCAGCACAAAGCAGGTGACCGCAATCGGCAGGCCCATTCCGGTCAGCGCTTCGCCCAGCGCCGGGCCAACGCCGGAATCCACCAGCACCTGCTTGAACACGCCGCCCGCCCCGATCACCAGCAGGATAATCCCCGCCGGTTGCAGCGCGGCACCACAGATCTCCATCACGCGGTCTTTCGGCATGCCCTGACGCATTGCCAGGCCGTAAATCGCGACCAGACACGCCACCAGAATCGCAGTGAACGGATGACCAATAAATTCGAACCATTCGTAAGCGGTTGACCCCACCGGCACAAAGCGTGCAGCGATGGTTTTCAGGCCCACCAGCACCAGCGGCAGCAGGATCAGCGACAGACTGAAGCCGAAGGACGGCATTTTACCCTCGCCCAGGTGCGGCTCGGTGATGTCGTCCGGAATGTGCAGCTCAACGTAACGGCTGATAAAGTTTCCCCACAGCGGACCGGCGATAATCATCCCCGGTATCGCCGCACACAGGCCAATCAGGATCATCCAGCCAAAGTCAGCATGCATCTGGGAGGCCAGCAGCATCGGCGCAGGCCCCGGCAGCAGGAACGCCGCCGCCGCCGCCACGCCCGCAAACAGCGGAATGACCAGCTTCACGAGGTTAGTACCGGTATGGCGCGCCATGGAGAATGCGACGCTTATCAGCAGCACAACGGCCACTTCAAAGAACAGCGGCAGCGCGCAAATCAGACCGGCCAGACCAATCGCGTAGTGCGCACGGCTGTGCCCGAAGGATTTCAGCATCTTGACCGCAATCTGATCGACCGCGCCCGTCTCGTGCAAAATCTTGCCAAACATCGCGCCCAGTGCCACCACAATGGCCAGGAAGCCGAGCGTGCCGCCCATCCCTTTTTCCATCGTCGCCGCGATTTTGTCGAGCGGCATGCCGGAAAAGAGACCAGCACCAATAGAAACCACCATCAAAGCAACGAAGGCGTGCATACGTGCCTTCATCACTAAAAACAGCAGCAGCAATACGGAACCCACTGCTGTCAAAACTAGCGTTAATGTACTCAAAACTTACTGCCTTTTATTAATAACCTCGATGGTGCTGGCAACAACACCTTCCAGCGGCTGATCGATATCAACCACTAAGACATCCTGCTCGTCAGCACCCGGCTCCTGCAACGCTTCGAACTGCGTTACCAGCATCTGGGTTTTGAAGAAGTGGCCTTTACGCGCCTTCAGGCGGCTTTCAATCACCCCGAAATCGCCTTTCAGGTAGATGAAAGAGAGGTTCGGGTTGCCGTCGCGCAGCAGGTCGCGATAGGTTTTTTTCAGCGCGGAACAGACGATCAGGGAGACTTTATTGGTGCGCTGCATCGCGAACGCGGCGTCATTCAGCGCCTGCAACCACGGTTTGCGGTCGTCGTCGTTCAGCGGCTCGCCGGAAGCCATTTTCATGATGTTGCTACGCGGATGGAGGAAGTCACCATCAAGAAACGCAGCCTGGAGTTGATGCGCCACTTCGCTCGCCACGGCAGATTTACCGCTACCGGACACGCCCATCAGGACGTAAACGTGGTGATCGTGATTAGTCGTGCTCAAAGGGTGTCCCTCAGTCAATTGTTACGGGTAACAGTTATCGGTAACATTGTCCTGCCGGGGCATAAGAGAAGCAATATCCAAACGTGCGCGAAGTGAATAAGTGTGAGCTACTTCAAATTTGTCGGATTAAATAGATCCACCCGGTGACAAGGTGAAACCTAAATCTAACATTTTAGGGGTAACTGCCTCACCACGAATGCGCGCCAGCAGGCGTTCTGCACCAATGCGGCCCATGCGTTCACGCGGGGTCAGGACGCTCGCCAGACGCGGCTCCATCACCTGGCCAATGTCGTGGCCGTGGAAACCGGCAATCGCCATATCATCCGGGATTTTTAAACCCAGACGCTGGCACTCAAACGCCGCGCCGACCGCAAGGTCATCGTTGGTACAGAAAATACCGTCCAGTTGCGGATACTCGCGTCGCGCCTGACGCATCAGCTCAATACCCGACGTGTAAGAAGAAGATTGCTCCACCATCACGCTGTACGGGGTTAAACCGGCGTCGAGCATCGCCTGCTCGTATCCCTTCTGTTTGATGATAGTACGTTCATCCAGACGCGCACCCAGATAGGCCACATGGCGATGACCGCGGGCGATGATCGCCGCTGTCATCTGACGCGCCGCTTCAAAGTTATCGAACCCCACGGCGATGTCGAGGCACGGCGACTGGCTGTCCATCAGCTCCACCACCGGAATGCCTGCCACTTCAATCATTTTCAGCGTGCGCGGGGTGTGAGTACGTTCCGTTAAAATCAGGCCGTCGATGTTCCAGGAAAGCATCGATTCAAGACGTTCCTCTTCCAGTTCCGGCTTGTACCCGTAGTGGGCGAGCATGGTCTGATAGCCAAACGCATCGGTGACGCTTTCGATGCCACGCAGCACTTCGGCGAATACCTGGTTGGTTAAGGAAGGAAGCAGGACACCCACCGCACGGCTGGTCGCATTGGAGAGAATATCGGGCGCGCGGTTGGGGATATAACCCAGTTCATCAAGGGCGGCGGCAATCTTGCCACGCAACGCCACGGAAACCTGTTCCGGGTTACGTAAAAAACGGCTGACCGTCATTTTGGTCACACCGACGCGATCGGCGACATCCTGAAGTACGGGGCGTTTCTTTTTCATCGTCCTGAGAAATCTTGAAGTGAGAGATTTGCTCAGTTTATCACGGACAAAGCTCAACCTTCCCCGTTTAAAGGGAAGGTTGAGAAATTATTTAGACCGGCGGCAGGTCAAACAGCAGAATTTCACTTTCGCTGTCGGCATGCACGGAGAGCGCCTGCTCATCCCAGACGGCCAGACCATCGGCGGTTGTCGCTTTGGTGCCATTGATGGACACCTCCCCTTTCACCACCTGGATCCACACGCGGCGGTTGGCGGCGATCTGGTGCACAGACTGTTCATCTTTCGCCAGCGCCCAGCGGTACAGCTCCATATCCTGATGCACTTTCAGGGAACCTTCACGCGCATCCGGCGAGAGCACCAGCTGTTTGCCCTGTTTCGCGTCGAAGCGGCGCTGCTCGTAGCGTGGCGTGATGCCGGTCTCTTCTGGAATGATCCAGATTTGATACAGGTGCAGTTTTTCCGTTTTGCTCGGGTTGTACTCAGAGTGACGCACCCCGGTCCCCGCGCTCATAATCTGGAACTCGCCCGCCGGAACCTGCTCTTTGTTGCCCATGCTGTCCTGGTGCTCAACCGCCCCTTCCAGCACATAGGTCAGGATTTCCATGTCTTTGTGCGGGTGGGTACCGAAGCCCTGGCCTGCATCAATCACGTCATCGTTAATCACGCGCAGTGCGGAGAAGCCCATGAAGTTCGGGTCGTAGTAGTCGGCAAACGAGAATGAATGCCATGAGTCCAGCCAGCCATGATTCGCGTGACCACGTTCGTTTGCTTTGCGTAAGTAGATCATTGTTTTCACCCTCAGTTCGTTTCGATGGAGTAAGTGTGGACGCAAACGCCCTGGGATCATAGAGGGTGAAAATTGACTCCTCTGTTCAAAAATTGTGAACAAGCGCAGAGGAGCCGTTTTTGCTTATTTCGCGAGGGTTACCGTGGCAGGAGAAGCCTGTTCGAAGGCCCGTTCGAGGATTTCCAGGTTGGTCAGAACGTCAGATTCCTTGACGTAATTCGCCGTGCCGTTTGTGAGGGTCTCAAACAGCGCATCATAGACGCGTCCATAGTCGCCCGTTTCCGGCTTCAGCTCTTCCCTGACCGTCACGCCCTCGTCGTTCACGTACTCCAGCACGCCCACGGAATCATCTGCCGCAAAGCCCGGTTCACCCGGCATGATATTGGCCTTCAGGCTGGTCTCCTGCTGGTCAATGCCGTACTTGATAAAGGAGCCTTTCTTGCCGTGAACGATAAATTTCGGGTAGTCGATTTTCACCAGATGGCTGGTTTTCACGATGGCTTTGAGATCGCCGTAGAACAGCTGTGCTTCAAAGGTATCGTCCGGGTTGGCCTTATTGCGCAGGCTGCGGATGTCATACGCCACGTGGTCCGGGCGGCCAAACAGGGAAATAATCTGGTCCATGGTGTGCACGCCCAGACCGTAGAACGACCCGTCCTGCGGCAGTCCGGGCTGGGTTTCCGCCACCGGGCGGTAGTAATCGAAGTGGCTTTCGATTTCCACGATCTCGCCGAGTTTGCCGCTCTCAATCGCCTTTTTCGCCGTCAGGAAGCAGCTGTCAAAGCGTCGGTTCTGGTACGGCGTGACGGTCAGGCCTTTGCTTTTCGCCAGCGCAAAGAGTTCCTTCGCTTCGGCGATGGTCGGAGTGAACGGTTTTTCCACCAGCACGTTTTTACCTGCTTCCAGCGCGCGTTTCGCGTAGTCAAAGTGGCTGTCGGCGTGGGTACAGACCACCACCAGCTTCACCTGCGGATCATTTAACACTTCATCAAGATCGCTGGTGAAATGAATATGGGAATACTGCGGAGACTGTTCTTCCGGCTTCGCGCTGCGGCGGTAGATATGAGCGACGTGCCAGGTCTCTTTACGGTTGAGAACATACGGAAGGTGGTAACGCGTGGTGCTTTTGCCAAATCCAATAAATGCGCAGTGTAGTGTCATGGCTCAGTCCTTTTTCGAAGGTTGCTGAGTCTAACCATAACAAAAAAAAAGCCAGCTAAAAGCTGGCTAAAGTAATACTGGAAGCAATGTGAGCAATGTCGTGCTTTCAGGTTCCCGTAGGAGGTCTTCCTGAACGCAGAGCAATAATAATCATTCTCATTCGCACTTGTCCAACACTTTTTGCAAAAAATAGCGATTGACTCAACTTTTAAAGTCACTGATGTTGGAGGGGACTTTTAACTGACTGAGGAACAAGGAATGAGTGAGATAGTGATACGCCACGCTGAACCGAAAGATTACGACGCCATTCGTCAGATCCACGCCCAGCCGGAGGTGTACCACAACACGCTACAGGTTCCTCATCCTTCAATGGAAATGTGGCAAATGCGGCTAGGCGAACAGCCGGGCATTAAACAGCTGGTTGCCTGCATTGATGATATCGTGGTCGGCCACCTCACCATTGATGTCGCCCAGCGACCACGCCGCAGCCACGTTGCCGATTTCGGTATATGCGTTGGCGCAGAGTGGCATAACCGCGGCGTGGCCAGCGCGCTGATTCGCACCATGATCGATATGTGCGACAACTGGCTGCGCGTCGACCGCATCGAGTTAACGGTGTTTGTGGATAACGAACCGGCAATCGCGGTGTACAAAAAGCACGGGTTTGAGATTGAAGGCACCGGCAGGCGCTATGCCCTGCGCAACGGCGAGTATGTGGATGCGTATTATATGGCGAGGATGAAGTAATGAGTTGCCGGGTGGCGGCTTCGCCTTACCCGGCCTACGTCCGTGCCGTTGTAGGCCCGGTAAGCGCAGCGCCACCGGGCAACAAAATCAATACCCCGCCGTTAAATCATCCACCGAACGCGGGTCCGACGCGCCAAACAGCGCGCCATCCGGTCCGACCATAATGCTCTGGGTGCTGCCCATCGCCTCCTTCACCGCCACCTTCTGCCCGCGCTGCTCAAGCAGCTTGAGGGTGTCCGGGCTAAAGCCCTTCTCCACGCGCAGCTCGTCCGGCAGCCACTGGTGATGGAAACGCGGCGCATTGGTCGCTTCGGCGACGTTCATCCCAAAGTCGATGCTGTTCACCACCATTTGCAGTACGGTGGTGATAATCCTGCTCCCGCCAGGGCTGCCTGTCACCAGCCAGGTTTTGCCGTCTTTCACCACAATGGTGGGCGACATGGACGACAGCGGACGCTTCTTTGGCCCTACTGCATTTGCATCGCCGCCGACCAGGCCGTAGACGTTCGGCACGCCCGGCTTGGCAGAAAAATCATCCATCTCGTTGTTCAGCAAAATACCGCTGTTGCCCGCCACAATCCCGGTGCCGAAAGTGGTGTTAAGCGTGTACGTCACCGCCACCGCGTTACCGTCTTTATCTACCACCGAGAAGTGGGTGGTCTGGTTACTTTCATACGGCGCCAGCTTGCCCGGGCGGATCTCGCTCGACGGTTTAGCCTTGTTGATGTCGATCTCATCGGCAATCGATTTGGCATAGGCTTTGTTGGTCAGCGCCTGCCACGGCACCTTTACGAAGTCCGGGTCGCCGAGGTATTCCGAGCGGTCAGCGTAGGCGCGCTTTTCCGCCTCGGCCATCACCTGCATGGCATCGGCGCTACCGAAGCCATACTTGTGCATATCGAAGTTTTCCAGAATATTGAGGATCTGCACGATGTGAATGCCCCCGGAAGACGGCGGCGGCATGGAGAAGACCTCGTAGCCGCGATAGGTGCCGCTAATCGGCTCGCGCTCCACCGCCTTATATTCCGCCAGATCCGCTTTGGTGATCAGCCCGCCGTTCTTCTGCATCTCATCCGCAATCTGATCGGCAATCGGCCCCTTATAGAAGGCATCCGGACCGTTTTCGGCAATCAGTTCGAGACTTTTTGCGAGGTTCTTCTGCACCAGCTTATCGCCCTTCTTCAGCGGCTCGCCGTCTTTCCAGAAGATAGCCTTGCTGTTCTCATGATTGGGAATAACTTCGCTGCCGTAGGTTTTGAGGTCGTCCGCCAGCGCGTCGTTGACGACGAAGCCGTCGCGCGCCAGCCTGATGGCAGGCTGCACCACTTTATTCAGCGGCAGCGTGCCGTATTTTTCCAGCGCCAGCGAGAACCCCGCAACGGTACCCGGCGTGCCGGAGGCAAGGTGCGAGGTCAGGGATTTTTTACTGTCCGGATTACCCTGATCGTCGAGGAACATATCGCGGGAGGCCTGGTTCGGCGCCATCTCACGGAAGTCGATGGCCGTGGTTTTACCGTCTTTCGTGCGCAGCATCATAAACCCGCCGCCGCCCAGGTTCCCCGCCTGTGGATGCGTCACCGCCAGCGCATATCCCACCGCGACCGCCGCATCCACCGCGTTACCGCCCTGTTTAAGAATATCGACGCCCACCTGCGTTGCCAGCGCGTCAACCGAGGCCACCATGCCGTGCGTCGCCCGCACGGGGTGAAAAACATCCTCCTCCACGCCGTAAGAGACCGGTGGAGCAGCGGGCGGGTTGGCCGCCACGGTAAATGTGCCGCCTGCCATCAGCGCAGCGATGGCGACCCAGCGCAAAAAGGTTGGTTTCATCATTATTGTTCTCCAGGTGAAGGGGCCCATATTCCCCGCTTAAGCCTGGTTCACAACTCTTAAAAAATCATCGTTATGCAGGAATGAGGATAAACTTAAGAGAAGCCTCAAAGGAGGAGATAACCATGAAACGATTACTGATCCTGACCGCGCTGCTTCCGTTCGCCGCGCTCGCACAGCCAATCAACACCCTGAACAACCCGAACCAGCCGGGCTACGTCATTCCGAGCCAGCAGCGTATGCAGACGGAGATGATGAGCCAGCAACAGCAGCAGAAAGGGATGCTCAATCAGCAGTTAAAGACGCAGACCCAGGTGCAGCAGCAGCACCTGCAAAACCAGATGAATACCAACACCCAGCGCGTACAGCAGGGCCAGATGCTTGAACAGCCGCTGCCTAATACAAACGGTGGGATGTTAGGAGGCGGAGTATCGCAAAGCAGCGGTCAGCAGCACATGCTGCCGACCCAGCAGAACGGCAGTATGCTTAATAAATAAAGTTCGGCCCGATCTGGTCAATCGCATCGGTACAGATGCTGTCCACGCCCCAGCGCAGCAGCTCGGCTGCACGCTGGGGTTTGTTGACGGTATACACCAGGATATGCAGACCGGCCTCCTTCAACAGCGTCACGCGCGCTTCATCCAGCAGCTTATGGTTGAGGTGGATCGACACGCAGCCTAAGCGGGTCGTCAGCGCGCGCCAGTCTTCTCGCCACGCATCCAGCAGCAGCCCGCGCGGCAACTCCGGAACGGCGGCCTGTGCGGCTTCCAGCGCGTCGATATCAAACGACGACAGCAGCGGCGCGGTCATCCCTTCCCACAGCTCACGCGCGGCAAGGGCAATCACTTTACCCGTCAGCGGCCCGGTGCCGGTGGTCGGTTTGATTTCAATATTGGCCATCATGCCGTGTTGACGACAGCGGTCCGCCACTTCCGCCAGCAGCGGCAGCGGTTCGCCTTTGAATTCGCCGCTGAACCAGCTTCCGGCGTCCACCTTCAGCAGGTCACGCCACGGCAGTTCACCCGCCACGCCCCAGCCGTTGCTGGTGCGTTCGAGGTTGTCGTCGTGCAGCAGGAAAATTTCGCCGTCCTTCGACAGCTTGGCGTCGAACTCGATCATCGTGTGGCCGTAGCGTGCGCCAACGTCAATTGCCGCCAGGGTGTTTTCCGGCGCCAGTTTACCGCCGCCACGGTGGGCGACGATGTGGGGGTAAGGCCAGTTGCTCATACTCGTTGTCCTGTTTCACCGTCAAATAAGTGCAGGTGATTTTCCGGCATATGCAGCCACAGCGTGCTGCCTGCTTTCGGGCGCTCCTGATGCGGCAGACGCACTACCAGCTTTTGCTCGCCCCAGCGTCCGTGCGCCAGGTTGTCTGCGCCCAGCATCTCCAGCGTGTCCATCACCAGCTGCACGCCGCCGTCCGCCTGAGACGTCAAACCAATATGCTCGGGGCGGATACCAAGCGTCATCTTACGCCCGGCGTAGCCACGATAGTACCAGTTGATCGGCAACGCCATCCCGCTTTCCAGCTCAAAATGGGTTCCCGCCGCATTGATCCGCCCGTCCAGCAGGTTCATCGCCGGGCTGCCGATAAAGCTCGCCACAAAACGGCTGGCCGGTTTCTCGTAGACTTCCACTGGGGTGCCAATCTGCTCGGCGATGCCTTTGTTCATCACCATCACGCGCTGGGCGAGGGTCATGGCTTCAACCTGATCGTGGGTCACATAGAGGGACGTGGTTCCCAGCCGCCGATGCAGCTGCTGTAGCTCAAGACGCATCTGCACGCGCAGTTTGGCGTCGAGGTTTGACAGCGGTTCGTCGAACAGAAATACCGCCGGATCGCGCACGATGGCGCGCCCCATCGCCACGCGCTGGCGCTGGCCGCCGGAGAGCTCGCGCGGGCGACGCTTGAGCAGGCCGTCCAGCTCCAGAATGCGCGCGGCCTCTTTCACGCGCTCCTCGATATGGCCTTTGCCCATACCGCGAATTTTCAGCCCCCAGGCCATGTTCTCTTCCACGCTCATGTGCGGATAGAGGGCGTAGTTCTGGAATACCATCGCGATGCCGCGATCTTTGGGTTCCATCTCGGTAACGCGCTGGCGGTCAATCCAGATATCCCCGGACGTCACACGCTCCAGCCCGGCCACCATACGCAGCAGGGTGGATTTTCCGCAGCCGGACGGGCCGACCATCACGATAAATTCCCCGTCCGCCACGTCGAGCGTCAGCGGCTGAATGACCTGGGTTTTGCCGTCCCAGCTTTTGGTTACTGCCTGTAATTTTAAACCTGCCATCTTATTTCTCGCTATCGACCAGGCCGCGGACAAACGCGCGCTGCATGGCTAAAACAATGACTACGGGTGGGATAAGGGTGAGCAGCATCGCCGCCATCACCTGGTTCCAGAGGGTGGTGCCTTCGCCGGTGGCGATCATGCCTTTGATGCCTGCCACGGCGGTGCCGAGGTTGACGTCCTGAACGATCAGCAGCGGCCACAGATACTGGTTCCAGCCGTAGATAAAGGTGATCACAAACAGCGCCGCGAGATTGGTTTTCGACAGCGGCAGCACGATGTCGCGGAAGAAGCGCATCGGCGAGGCCCCGTCGATGCGCGCGGCTTCAATCAGCTCATCCGGCAGGGTCATAAAGAACTGGCGGAACAGGAAGGTGGCGGTCGCCGAGGCCATCAGCGGCAGGGTTAAGCCCGCGTAGCTGTCGAGCATCTTCAGGTTGGCGATCACCTCCACCGTCGGGAAGATACGCACCTCCACCGGCAGCATCAGGGTAATGAAAATCATCCAGAAAAACAGGTTACGCAACGGAAAGCGGAACCAGACGATGGCGAAGGCCGAAAGCATCGACACGGTGATTTTGCCGACGGTGATGCCGAACGCCATGATGAAACTGTTGAGCATCATCAGCCAGAACGGCGCGCTGTTAGCGCCCACGCCCTGCGTCCAGATAGTCTTCATGTTCTCGAAAAGATGCGTGCCTGGGATCAGCGTCATTGGCGTGTCGAACACCGCTTTGGTGTCCAGCGTGGCGGCGACAAAGGCCACGTACAGTGGGAACAGGATGACGAGGATGCCCAGGATTAGCAGGGTATGGCTGAAAATCGTCAGCCCGCGACGGTTCTCAATCATTGGTAGCGCACCTTACTTTCGACATAGCGGAACTGCACCACCGTGAGGATGATGACGAGGAACATCAGCACGACCGACTGTGCAGCAGAGGCTGAGAGATCAAGCCCGGCAAAGCCCTCGCGGTAGATCTTGTAAATCAGCGTGGTGGTTGCCTGCACCGGGCCGCCCGCGGTGGCGGCGTCGATCACCGGGAAGGTGTCGAAGAAGGCGTACACCAGGTTCACCACCAGCAGGAAGAAACTCACCGGGGCGATCAGCGGCAGCGACAGCCGGAAGAAGCGGCGCACCGGCCCTGCGCCGTCGATGGCGGCGGCCTCCACCAGCGAACGCGGGATAGACTGTAGCGCGGCAAAGAAAAACAGGAAGTTATAGCTGATCTGCTTCCACACCGAGGCGAACACCACCAGGAACATCGCCTGACCGCTATTCTGGGCGTGGTTCCAGTCATAGCCAAACTCACCCAGGAAGTGGGTAATCAGCCCGCGGCCCGGGTTAAACAGGAAGATCCACAGCACGGCGGCCACGGCGGGAGCCACGGCGTAGGGCAGCAGCATCAGGGTCTGATACAGACGGCTGCCCCGTACTACGTAATCCACCAGCGCGGCGAAAAACAGCGACGCGACAAGACCGCTGACGGTGACCAGCGCGCTGAATTTGATCGTCGTCCAGAAGGAATCCAGGTAGTAGCTGTCGTGGAACAGCGCGGTAAAGTTGTCCAGCCCGACAAACTGGCTGGAAAGCCCGAACGGATCGACGCTTTGTACCGAGTACCACAGCGCTTCGCCCGCAGGCCAGATAAAGAAGATGACGGTGATGACCAGCTGCGGCGCGACCAACAGGTACGGCAGCCAGCGGGAACGGAACACCGGACGGGATGATGACATAGGTTAGCTCAGGTTGGTTTCCCCTCACCCCGTCCCTCTCCCAAAGGGAGGGGGATATGTTCCCTCTCCCTTTGGGAGAGGGTTAGGGTGAGGGCAAAAAGATTAAGACTTCGTCGACTGCTCAAAGCGGCGCAGCAGCTGATTCCCGCGCTCTACCGCGGAATCCAGCGCCTGCTGTGGCGTTTTCTTCCCGGTCCAGACGCTTTCCAGCTCTTCATCGACGATGGTGCGGATCTGCGGCATGTTGCCCAGACGCAGGCCTTTGGTGAACGGCAACGGCGGCTTGTTCAGCATCTGACGCGTCGCGATATCCGCGCCCGGGTTCTTGCTGTAGAAGCCCTGCTCGCGGGTCAGGTCGTACGCGGCTTTGGTGATCGGCAGGTAGCCGGTCTTCTGGTGCCACTCGGCGGCGTTTTCCGGCTTCGCCAGGAAGTCGAGGAACTCGGCCACGCCTTTGTAGGTGCCGTTGTCTTTACCCTGCATCACCCACAGGCTCGCCCCGCCGATGATGGCATTCTGCGGCGCGCCTTTGACGTCAGCGTCGTACGGCATCATGCCCACGCCGTAATTGAATTTGGCGTAGTGACGGATGTCTGCCAGCGAGCCAGATGAGGCGGTGGTAATGGCGCAATCGCCGTTGTAGAACTTCTCGGTGGATTCGTCTTTACGCCCGAAGTAGCTGAAGTCGCCCTTCTTATTGAGTGCTTCCAGCAGCGCGATGTGCTTCACCTGCTCCGGCTTGTTGAACTCCAGCACCGCGTCGGTACCGTCGAAGCCGTTGTTTTTGGTGGCAACCGGCAGGCCGTGCCAGGCGCTGAAGTTTTCAATCTGGATCCAGCCCTGCCAGCCGCTGGCGTAGCCGCACTTCATCCCCGCCGCTTTCAGCTTCGCGGTGTATTCGGCCAGGTCCTGCCAGGTTTTTGGCGGCTGCTCCGGATCTAAACCGGCTTTCCTGAAGGCGTCTTTGTTGTAGTACAGCACCGGCGTGGAGCTGTTAAACGGCTGGGACAGCAGATGCCCGCTTTTGGAATCCGTGTAGTATCCCGCCACGGTTGGCACGAACTGGGACTCGTCAAAGTTAATGCCCGCCTCTTTGAACACCTCGTACACCGGCTTGATGGCTTTGGAGGCCATCATGGTCGCGGTGCCCACTTCATAAACCTGTAACAGCGCAGGCGCGTTGCCGGTACGGAAGGCGGCGATGCCCGCGCTCAGGCTCTGCTCGTAGTTGCCTTTGTACACCGGCACAATTTTGTAATCCGGATGGGTGTCGTTGAAACGCTGCGCCAGGGAGTCAACTTCTTTACCCAACTCCCCTTCCATGGAATGCCAGAACGGAATGGTCGTCACAGCCATTGCGTTCGTCGCAAAAGCCAGACCCAGTGCCAGACCCAAAGCTGTGTGTCGTAACGATGTCATTGTCATCTCTCTTATTGTGCCGGATGCGCGATATCACGCGTTTTATGCTCGCGAGGTAACATGACATGCTCGAATGACAGAAAAATAACTGTTTGTTTACAGACAGGTGACAGCCAGGCGTCAGAGGGATGATGGTTGTGTGAAGGGGTTTAGATGTTGGGTACGGTCTGGTGCCCTCACCCCGGCCCTCTCCCACAGGGAGAGGGAGAAAACACTAAAAAGGCAACTTGCGTTGCCTTTTTGCTTTTACCTATCCGCCCAGGTACGCGCTCCGCACCGCTTCGTTCGCCAGCAGCGCATCGCCGGTATCGGAGAGCACCACGCGCCCGTTCTCCAGCACATAGCCGCGGTCAGCGAGCTTCAGCGCCTGGTTGGCGTTCTGTTCGACGAGGAAGATGGTCATCCCCTCTTTGCGCAGCTGCTCAATGGTATCGAAAATCTGCTGGATGATGATTGGCGCAAGACCGAGCGACGGTTCATCCAGCAACAGCAGACGCGGCTGGCTCATCAGCGCGCGGCCAATCGCCAGCATCTGTTGCTCGCCGCCGGACATGGTGCCCGCGCGCTGAATACGACGCTCCCACAGGCGCGGGAAGAGTTCGTACACCCACTTGATGCGGGTCTGGTATTCATCCCGGTGGGCGAAGAAACCGCCCATCGCCAGATTCTCTTCCACCGTCATGCGGGAGAATACGCGACGCCCTTCCGGGACAATCGCCACCGCTTCACGCATGATTCTGGCGGTCTGCCAGTCGGTAATGTCTTTGCCGTCAAACACAATCCGCCCGCTGGTGGCGCGCGGGTCGCCGCACAGGGTGCCGAGCAGCGTGGTTTTGCCCGCGCCGTTAGCCCCAATCAGGGTGACGATTTCGCCCTGATTAATATGCAGGCTGACATCGTGCAGCGCCTGAATTTTGCCGTAGTGCGCGTTGACCTTGTCGAACGTTAACATCGCTTTTTCCATCTTATGCCTCACCAAGGTATGCGCGGATCACGTCCGGGTTGTTGCGGATCTCTTCCGGCGTGCCGTTTGCCAGCGGCGTGCCCTGGTTTACCACGTAGATACGGTCCGAAATGCCCATCACCAGCTTCATGTCATGCTCAATCAGCAGGATGGTGGTGTCGTGATGGTCGCGCAGCTCGGCAATCAGCTCGTCCAGCTCTTTGGTCTCTTTCGGATTGAGACCTGCCGCTGGTTCGTCGAGCATCAGGATCTCCGGCTGGGTCACCATGCAGCGCACAATCTCCAGGCGACGCTGATCCCCGTAAGCGAGGTTGCCCGCCTGACGGTTGGCGTGCTGGAGCAGGCCGATACGGTCGAGCCAGGTCGCGGCGCGATCGAGCGCCTCTTCCTGCGTGCGGCGGAAGGCCGGGGTTTTCAGCAGGCCGGAGAAGAGGCCGGTTTTCAGCTGCTGATGTTGCGCCACCAGCAGGTTCTCAATCACCGTCATCTCGCGGAACAGACGCACGTGCTGGAAGGTACGCACCACGCCCATGCGGGCAATCTGCTGGCCCGGCAGCCCTTCAAGATGCTGATCGCGCAGCATGATGGTGCCGCCCGTCGGCTTGTAGAAGCCGGTCAGGCAGTTGAAGACCGTGGTTTTTCCCGCGCCGTTCGGGCCAATCAGGGAGACAATCTCTTTCTTGTGCAGATCCAGATTCACATTGTTGACCGCCAGCAGGCCGCCAAAACGCATCATCAGGCCGTTAACGGATAATAAAGGCTTCATGCCTGCTCTCCTTTCGCCTGTGTGCGTTTCAGCTTCAGCTGTGGACGGGTCATCGGCAGGAGACCCTGCGGACGCCAGATCATCATCAGCACCATCAAACCACCCAGCATTAACATGCTGTATTCGTTAAAGTCGCGCATCAGCTCGCGGGAGACCACCAGCAGGATAGCCGCGAGGATCACGGCGAACTGCGAGCCCATTCCGCCGAGCACCACAATCGCCAGCACGAAGGCCGATTCGGCAAAGGTGAACGATTCCGGGCTGACGAAGCCCTGACGCGCGGCAAACAGCGTTCCGGCGAAACCGGCAAACGCGGCGCTGATGGTAAATGCGGTCAGCTTGATGCGGGTCGGGTTCAGGCCCAGGGAGCGGCAGGCGATCTCATCTTCGCGCAGCGCTTCCCACGCGCGACCCAGCGGCATGCGCAGCAGACGGTTGATCACAAACAGCGTAATCACCACCAGCAGCAGCGCCACCAGATAGAGCCAGATCACGCGGTCGGACGGATCGTATTTGATGCCAAAGAAGTTGCTGAAGGTATCCCAGCCGCCTTCGCGGGCGGTACGGCTGAACTCCAGGCCGAAGAAGGTCGGTTTCGGGATCTGGCTGATGCCATTCGGACCGCCGGTCACCTCGGTATTGTTGAGCAGCAGGATACGGACGATTTCGCCGAAGCCTAAGGTCACAATCGCCAGGTAGTCACCGCGCAGGCGCAGCACCGGGAAGCCGAGCAGGAAGCCCGCCGCGGCAGAGACCAGCCCCGCCAGCGGCAGACAGGTCCAGAAGCCGAGGCCGTAATAGTGGTTCAGCAGCGCGAAGGTGTACGCGCCGATGGCGTAGAACCCGCCGTAGCCCAGCACCAGCAGGCCAGACAGCCCCACCACCACGTTCAGACCCAGCCCCAGAATCACGTAGATCATGGTCAGGGTGGCAATATCCACCGTCCCGCGCGATACCATAAACGGCCACGCCACGGCAGCCACCAGCAGCGCCACAAGGAACAGCTTCTGTTTCACGGTTGTACCGTCGATCGCCGGCAGGACGAATTTCGGCCCGGAGACGTTTTTCAGCGTCTTCTGGAACAGCGGACGCAGCAGCTGGAACAGGAACACCACAGCGGTGCCGATAAACACCCACTGCCAGCGGATGTCGGGGGCGGTATCCACCACCAGCTTCGTGCCGTCCAGCCCTAACTGGACGCCCATAAAGACGCCCGCCAGGACGAAGAACATGGCGGCAGAGAGCAGCGCCATCGCAAAATGCATCGGTTTCATACTTTCTCTACCTCCGGACGGCCCAGAATACCGGTAGGCATCACCAGCAGAACCAGAATCAGCAGGGCAAACGACACCACATCTTTATATTCGGTGCTCAGATACGCAGAGGAGAGCGCTTCGGCCACGCCCAAAATCAGGCCGCCGATCATCGCGCCCGGAATGCTGCCGATGCCGCCCAGTACCGCTGCGGTGAAGGCTTTCATCCCGGCCATAAAACCGATGTACGGGTTGATTACGCCGTAGAACTGACCGAGCAACACGCCAGCCACCGCCGCCATCGCTGCGCCGATCACGAAGGTCAGGGCAATCACGCGGTCGGTGTTGATCCCGAGCAGGCTCGCCATCTTCAGATCTTCCGCGCAGGCGCGGCAGGCGCGTCCCATGCGGGAGTAGCGGATGAACAGGGTCAGGGCCAGCATCGCAATAAAGGTCACAACCCAGATTACCAGCTGCATGGTGGTGACAGAGGCGGAGAAGTTTTCGCTGGCCCCCACAATCCACTGGCCGTTAAACAGGCTTGGCAGCGCCACGTCGCGTGAACCTTCAGTCAGGCTGACGTAGTTTTGCAGGAAAATGGACATCCCGATGGCGGAGATCAGCGCGATCAGGCGCTTGGAGCTGCGCACCGGTCGGTAGGCTACCCGTTCGATACTCCAGCCGTAGGCGCTGGCGATCACAATCGCGCCGACAAACCCGGCGGCCACCAGCAGCCAGCTGCTGTCGATGCCCATCATCATCAGCGCGGCGATGATCATAAAGGAGACGTAGCTACCGATCATGTACACCTCGCCGTGGGCGAAGTTAATCATGCCGATAATGCCGTAAACCATCGTGTAGCCGATGGCGATCAGCGCGTAGGTGCTTCCCAGCGTGACGCCGTTAAACATCTGCTGCAAAAAGTAGAGAAACTGCTCGGACATATGCAAACCTTTTTATACCCGCCCGGTGAGCCGGGCGGTGGGATGATTATCTGGCGACCGAGGACGAACCGTCGGCGTGCCACTTAAAGACACCAAATTCAAATCCCTTCAGATCGCCTTTCTCATCCCAGTTCAGCGGCCCAATCACGGTGTTCGCCCCGTGCGCTTTTAAATCTTTCACCAGATCCAGCGGTTCTTTGCTGCCGGTACGATCCAGCGCGGTGGCCAGAGACTGCACGGCCGCGTAGGTGATCCAGACGTACGGACCACTTGGATCTTTCTTCTGCGCCTTGAGCGCATCCACGATAGCCTTATTCGCCGGATCCTGGTCATAGCGTTTTGGCATCGTCACCAGCATGCCTTCGGCAGAATCCCCCGCGATGTTGGACAGGGAGGCATTGCCCACGCCCTCTGGCCCCATGAACTGGGTTTTCAGACCGGTGGCGCGCGCCTGGCGCAGCATCTGCCCCATTTCCGGGTAGTAGCCGCCGTAGTAAACGAAGTCGATATTCTCTTTTTGCAGGCGGGCGATCAGCGCGGAGAAGTCTTTTTCACCGGCGGTAATGCCGTCGAAGAAGACGATGTTTGCCCCGCCTTTTTTCAGGCCGTCCTGTACGGAACGCGCCAGGCCTTCGCCGTACTGCTGCTTATCGTGAATGATGGCGATACGCTGCGGCTTAACGGTTTCGAGGATGTATTTGGCGGCGGTTGGCCCCTGAGAGGAGTCCAGACCGGCGGTACGCATGATGTGCTGGTAGCCGCGCTGGGTCAGTTCCGGGTTGGTGGCGCCCGGGGTGATCATCAGAATGCCTTCGTCTTCGTAGATATCAGACGCAGGCTGCGTGGAAGAGGAACACAGGTGCCCTATGACGTACTGGATACCGTCGTTAACAATTTTGTTGGCGACCGCGACGGCCTGTTTTGGATCGCAGGCGTCGTCATACTCCACGCCCACCAGCTTGTCGCCTTTGATCCCGCCTTTGGCGTTGATATCTTTGATGGCCTGACGCGCGCCGTTGAACTCCATGTCACCCCACTGGGCAACAGGGCCGGACATCGCCCCCACTACCGCAACTTTAATGTCGTCTGCCATAGCGGCATGCGAGATCGACAGTGCGACCATCCCCGCGATTAACGTCTTCACGTTCCTTTTCATCTCTGAATCCCCATTCGTGATGTCGTGTTTATATTTTGTTTTATTATGGTTAAAAAGCATTCTGTACTTTTAATGAACAACGCTATTTTTACCAGTGCCTTTAATGGTTTAGCGCAGTTTTTTGTCAAAAACCAGACTAATATCTCTATTTTTCAGGCGATTAAGCAAAGATAATATTCTGAAATCAGGCGGAGATAAACAAATAAAAGCGCAGTTGGCAGCATAAAATAACGGTACAAAGCGCCGAATAAATCACTGCCCTTCAGGTTAAAATTCTGCTTATTTTTCGATCCATGTGTTTTCAAACTGCGCATTACGCTGTCAAAAAACTAATCACCTGGTAAATGGGAAGAAAAAGAGAAAGCGCCTGAGCAAATAAATTGAGTACACTGGCCCTACTCTTTTTGATTTGGACAAGCAGCTAATGAAACTGACTATCGTGCGTCTGGTGACCTTTAGCGACCAGGATCATATCGACCTGGGCAAGATCTGGCCGGAATATTCCCCTTCATCGCTGGCCGTCGATGAAAACCACCGCATCTATGCCGCGCGTTTTAATGAACGTCTGCTGGCCGCCGTCCGCGTAACGCTGAGCGGCACGGAAGGGGCGCTGGACTCCCTGCGCGTGCGCGACGTGACCCGTCGTCGCGGGGTCGGGCAGTATTTGATTGAAGAGGTGATCCGCGAAAACCCGAGCGTAACCTCCTGGTGGATGGCCGACGTGGGCGTGGAGGATCGCGGCGTGATGGCAGCGTTTATGCAGGCGTTAGGGTTTACGGCGCAGGCGAACGGGTGGGAGAAGCGCTAGATCTGTGCGACCTGATACCCTCACCCCGGCCCTCTCCCTAAGGGAGAGGGAGAAAACCGGGTAATCCCCTCTCCCCGTGGGAGAGGGTTAGGGTGAGGGCATCAACCCGCACCAGCATTATTTGGCATCAGTAGCAGTGCCATTGGCATGCCAGTCAAACACGCCGAACTCGAAGCCCTTCAAATCGCCCTTCTCATCCCAGGACAGCGGTCCCATCACGGTTTCCACCGAGTTCGCTTTCAGCCAGGTGGCAATCTCCGCCGGATCGGCTGACTGGTTCAGGCCCGCTTGCAGAGACTGCAACGCTGCGTAGGTGGTCCAGACGAATGCACCGCTTGGATCCTGTTTCTTCGCCTTGATGGCATCGACAACAGGTTTGTTCGCAGGCACCTGGTCGTAGTTCTTCGGCTTGGTCACCAGCAGACCTTCAGCGGATTCACCCGCGATGTTAGACAGGGAAACGTTCGCGACACCTTCTGGCCCCATGAACTGCGTCTTCAGACCCGCCGCACGCGCCTGACGCAGGATCTGCCCCATTTCCGGGTGGTAGCCGCCGTAGTAAACGAAATCGATGTTTTCTTTCTTCAGACGCGCGACCAGGGTCGAGAAGTCTTTCTCACCGGCGGTGATACCGTCAAAGAACACCACGTTGGCGTTCGCTTTTTTCAGGTTATCCTGCACCGCACGGGCCAGGCCTTCGCCGTACTGCTGTTTGTCATGAACAATCGCGATGCGCTGCGGCTTCACTTTTTCCACGATGTATTTCGCGGCGGTTGGCCCCTGATCGGAGTCCAGACCGGTGGTACGCAGGATCAGCTTATAGCCGCGCGCGGTGAGCTCTGGCGCCGTCGCGGCCGGCGTGATCATCAGAATGCCTTCGTCTTCGTAGATGTCAGACGCGGGCTGGGTGGAAGAGGAGCACAGGTGACCAATAACGTATTTGATCCCGTCGTTTACCACTTTGTTCGCCACCGCGACCGCCTGTTTCGGGTCACAGGCATCGTCATATTTTACGATTTGCAGCTTTTCGCCCTTGATGCCGCCCTTAGCATTAATGTCTGCAACCGCCTGTTCTGCGCCCGTAAATTCCTGGTCGCCGTACTGTGCTACCGGACCGGACATTGCGCCCACCACGGCCACTTTAATATCGGCCTGCGCCATGGCGCTGAATGCCAACGCGATACATCCTGCCAGTAACGCTTTACCCTTCATGTTCATCCTGAGATTCCCCATTATTATGGTTATAACGATTGTTGTGATGTTGTTGTGTAGCGCTTTATTTCAGTTATAGGCGTGCTGTTCGCGCTTTTTCAGCATACTCTGCTAAAACATACCCCATTTTTATGATTTTGGAATAGCTAATTTGAAATGAAAATATGATAAGCCCGGCCTTCATTTCAGCCGGGCTTTTGGCTTTATCGTGTCAGCGAGGCGGAAATAATATCCAGCGCTTTACGAAACTGCGCTTCGGGGATGGTGAGTGGGTAGAGGAAGCGAATAACGTTGCCGTAAACGCCGCAGCTCAAAAGCAGCAGCCCTTCGTTCAACGCGCGCTC
This sequence comes from Enterobacter sp. BWH52, assembly GCF_001037565.1. Classification (NCBI taxonomy): domain Bacteria; kingdom Pseudomonadati; phylum Pseudomonadota; class Gammaproteobacteria; order Enterobacterales; family Enterobacteriaceae; genus Enterobacter; species Enterobacter sp. BWH52. The sequence continues at coordinate 4,302,445 of NZ_KQ089854.1, forward strand.
CTGAACCTGACGGGTAAATTCCGGCGACGGCTGTCCGGTTTGCGGATCGGTAAATTCCACCGCCACCATCGACCCCTGCCCACGGATATCGGCGATATACGGACAGCCATCCTTCGCTTTATTCAGCACCTCGACCAGATGATGCCCGAGATGCGCCGCGCGGGTGCAGAGATCGTCCTCGTCAATCACATCCAGCACCGCATGGGCCGCCGCAATCGCCAGCGGGTTACCTGCGTAGGTTCCGCCAAGTCCGCCCGGGGCCGGCGCATCCATTACCTCCGCCCGGCCAGAGACGGCAGAGAGCGGCATCCCGCCCGCCAGGCTTTTCGCCATAGTGATCAGATCGGGCTTCACGCAGTGGTTTTCCATGGAGAACAGCTTGCCGGTACGGGCGAAGCCGGTTTGCACTTCGTCGGCAATCAGTAAAATCCCGTGGGTATCGCACAGGGCACGCAGCGCCTGCATAAAATCAGCGGGCGCGACGTTGAATCCGCCCTCGCCCTGAACCGGTTCAATAATGATTGCCGCCACCTGATCGGGCGCGATATCGGCTTTGAAGATGCGCTCCAGGCTTTTTAACGCTTCGGCGGTACTGACGCCGTGCAGGCTGTTAGGGAATTGCGCGTGGTACACCGAGCCGGGGAACGGGCCGAAGCCGAGCTTATAGGGCGCCACTTTGCCGGTCAGCGCCATGGTCATAAAGGTACGGCCGTGGAACGCGCCGCCGAAGGTGATAAGGCCGGAACGTCTGGTGTACGCGCGGGCGATTTTCACCGCGTTTTCGACCGCTTCCGCCCCCGTTGAGAAGAAGGCGGTTTTGGCTGGCCCCTCTATGGGTACGCGCTGGTTGATGCGCTCGGCAAGCGATACATAGCCTTCATAAGGGACGATTTGATAAGCGGTATGGGTAAAGGCGTGAAGCTGTTTTTCGACGGCGGCGATAACTTTAGGATGGCGATGCCCGGTATTCAGCACGGCGATCCCGGCGGCAAAATCAATATACTCGTTACCTTCCACGTCCCACACCGTGGCGTTTTCGGCTTTATCGGCATAGAAGTTACACATGACGCCGATACCGCGCGGCGTCGCCTGTAAACGCCGGTCGTTCAGTTCGTTATTTTTCACCCTGTCACCCTCTGAAAGTCGCCTGCTTAGCGCATCAGTAAGTGTTTGCCAGGGGCAGGGAATTCGCCAGAGCGGGCGCTAAAAAAACAAAACCCCCAGACTCTCATCCAGGGGTTCTCGGTGTACTTCGCGAAAATTACGCTTCGATAGCGGCGCGAAGTTTTTTCATGGCGTTCTTTTCAAGCTGACGCACACGTTCAGCGGAGACGCCGTAGCGGTCGGCCAGTTCCTGCAACGTGGACTTGTTATCTTCGTCCAGCCAGCGGGCACGGATGATATCCTGGCTACGCTCGTCTAGGCCTTCCATCGCGAAGGTCAGCTTGTTCGCCGCCTGGTCTTCCCAGTTATCCTCTTCAATGCCGTCAGCAAAGTTAGAGGTTTTATCCTGTAGATACAGAACCGGGGCCATCGGCTGGCTGTCGGACGCGTCATCGTCGGCAGACATATCAAACGTCATGTCCTGAGCGGCCATACGGGATTCCATCTCGCGGACGTCTTTGCTGGAAACGCCCAGCTCGCGCGCCACCATTTCCACTTCATCCTGATTGAACCAGCCCAGACGCTGCTTGGTTTTACGCAGGTTGAAGAACAGTTTGCGCTGCGCTTTCGTCGTGGCGACTTTCACAATACGCCAGTTACGCAAGACGTATTCGTGAATTTCCGCTTTGATCCAGTGCACGGCGAAGGAGACCAGTCGCACGCCCACTTCCGGGTTGAAGCGACGTACCGCCTTCATCAGGCCAATATTACCTTCCTGAATCAGGTCCGCCTGCGGCAGGCCGTAGCCCGCATAATTACGAGCAACGTGAACAACAAAGCGCAGGTGAGACAGGATCAGCGTTTTAGCTGCTTCCAGATCGCCCTGGTAATGCAGCTTTTCAGCAAGCTCCTTTTCTTCCTCAGCCGTTAACATCGGCCAGGTGTTCGCAGCCCGGATGTAAGATTCCAGGTTACCAACAGGGGCTAAAGCTAAAGTTTGCATTTCTTTGGTCATTCATTCCTCTCAATGTTTCTTCTGGTCCAGGTTGTCCCCGTCAGGCAACAACCATGCCAAAGCGTTTGAGCAACGAGATTAGCATTCACTCTTTTATCAGACAGTGATTTTATCCACAAGTTCCAGGTGCAACAGTGAATAAATTACGCACAAAATGTGACATGAAGATGATTACAGGGGAAGAGACAACAGGGACGCTTTCCCTGCAAGCGAACATCTCGGTGCAGGGAAAGATTATATCACGCTTTTATTAGTCGGGAGTAAAGTGGCGTAAATGTTGAACCGTTGCCAGCCATGCCGCCACCCAGCCGATCATGGAGCACACCAGCAGTAACAGCAGGCACTCATCGAAACCTAAACCACTGATATCAAACTTAGTTCCGAAAACCTGCGCCACCTCGGTGACGGCTGACGACAGCCGCATCACCAAAATTTCTGACAATATCAATGAAAGAAATGCACCAGAAAAACCTAATAACGCGCCGCCGTAAAGGAACGGGCGGAGGATGAAACCATCCGTTGCGCCAATCAGTTTCTGCACGTTGATGGTATCGCGACGGGCGAAGATGCTCAGGCGCACGCTATTACCGATGACGAGGAACACCGCCGCCACCATCAGCACGCCGATCATCGCCGACACGCGTCCTACCAGCCCGGTCAGGGCGGCAAGACGGGCAAACCAGCTGTCGTCCATGCGCACTTCATCAATCCCGTTAATGCGGGTAATGCGGTCGCGCAGGGTGTTGAGCGAATCTGTGCCCTGGAAATCGAGTTTCGGGATCACCACCGCCACCGCGGGCAGCGGGTTCTCTTCAAGCATATCCAGCGCGCCGCCAAATCCGGACCAGTTGCGGAATTCGCCCAGCGCTTCATCGCGGGAAAGATAGTTCACCTTCTCCACGCCCTGCTCGGCCTGAATCTGCCCCACTACCTGAGCCGCCGCGTTATCGTCGAGGGCTTTATCCAGATAAACGGTGATCTGCGGCGACGGATAGTACTGGGACGCCGCCTGGTTTACGTTTTTGTAAACCATGTAGCAGACGCTGGGCAGCGTCAGGGAGATGGCAATCACCATCACCGTCAGGAACGTCGCCAGCGGTTTGCTTTTCAGATCCTGCAACGCGCCCTGGAAGGCATACCGCACCTGCTCGTTAAAGACGTTGGTTTTGCGGGAGTTCGGTTTCGGTGTCGCTTTGGCACGCTTAGGCGCATTGCGATTGCCGTCACCACCGCCCTGAGGCTTGCGGAAACGGTCAAACCGGTTGCTGAACTGCCGAATCTGGTTCATTGCATCACGCTTATTCACCGTGGCCTCCGTGCAAATGCCCGTCGCTCAGGGTCAGCATGCGGTACGAACGGCGGGAGATCAGCCCCATGTCGTGCGTCGCCATCAGTACCGTGACCCCCACGCGGTTAAATTCCTCAAACAGACGCAGGATCCCTTCAGAGAGGGCATCGTCCAGGTTACCGGTCGGTTCATCCGCCAGCAAAACGGCAGGCTTGTTCACCACCGCACGGGCGATACCCACGCGCTGCTGCTCACCGCCGGAGAGCTGGATCGGGAAGTTCTTCGCTTTGTCCAGCAGCCCGACCTTATCCAGCGCCGCCGAAACGCGACGGCGGATATCATCGTAACTGGCGCCGGCAATAATCAGCGGGATCGCGACGTTATCGAAAACCGTGCGATCCATCAGCAGGTGGTGATCCTGGAAAATCATGCCAATCTGACGACGCAGGAACGGCACTTCACGGTTCTTAAGACGGCTAATTTCATGGCCGCTGAACCAGATTTTCCCGGCGCTTGGCCGCTCGATCCCACAGATCAGCTTGAGCAGGGTACTTTTCCCCGCGCCGGAATGGCCGGTCAGGAATGCCATCTCGCCTGGCTGGAGGTGGAATGTCACCCCCTGTAGCGCTTGTCTCCCGCCGAGATAGGCCTTGCTGACGTGTTCAAAGCGAATCATTGTTATTCCTCTCGGGCAAATAGTGCCTCAATAAAGTCGTCCGCTTTAAACGGACGTAAATCCTCAATACGCTCGCCCACACCGATGTAACGGATAGGAATGCCGAACTGGTCGGCCACGGAGAAGATCACCCCGCCTTTCGCGGTGCCGTCCAGCTTGGTCAGCGTGATCCCGGTCAGTCCTACCGCTTCATGGAACAGCTTCGCCTGGCTGATGGCGTTCTGTCCGGTGCTGGCGTCGATAGTCAGCATAATTTCATGCGGTGCATCTTCGTCCAGCTTCTTCATGACGCGAACGATTTTCTTCAGCTCTTCCATCAGGTGCGATTTGTTCTGCAAACGCCCCGCGGTATCCGCAATCAGCACGTCCACGTTACGCGACTTCGCCGCCTGGATGGCATCGAAAATCACGGACGCGGAATCCGCGCCGGTGTGCTGAGCAATGACCGGAATATTGTTGCGCTGGCCCCACACCTGGAGCTGTTCCACCGCTGCCGCACGGAAGGTATCGCCCGCCGCCAGCATCACCGATTTGCCCTGCTGCTCAAACTGGCGCGCCAGCTTGCCGATGGTGGTAGTTTTACCCACGCCGTTGACGCCAACCATCAGGATAACAAACGGCATTTTGCCTTCAATATTAAGCGGTTCGTCAACTTTTGCGAGAATTTCACCCATCTCGTCTTTCAGCAGGCCGTACAGCGCCTCGGCGTCGCGCAGCTGTTTGCGGCTCGCCCCTTCGGTCAAGTTGGCGATGATCTTCCGGGTGGTTTCCACGCCCACGTCCGCAATCAGCAGCTGCTCTTCCAGCTCCTCAAACAGATCGTCGTCGATCTTTTTGCCGCGGAAAAGACTGATAAATCCGGAACCTAAGTTTTCTTTGGTTTTGAGCAGGCTGCGCTTCAGGCGCGCGAAGAAACCTTCTTTTGTCGGTTTTTCCTGCTCCTGAACGATCTCTTCTTCGGCCTGCTCTTCCACCGGTACGACGATGACCGCTTCTTCAGCCGCTTCCGCCGCCAGCGCCTGGGCTTCCAGCTCTTCGTCGGTCAGCTCTGGCTCAAGGACCGCTTCTTCTTCCACCGCCTCAACAATTTCAACGGTTTCCGCTTCGGCCAGCCACTCTTCGGCAGAAACCTCTTCAGCTTTAACCTCTTCGGGCAGCGGCAGCGCTTCGTGTTCGATAGCGGCCTGCGGCGCTTCGGTAAGGGTTTCTACGATAACCGGCTCTGGCTTCTCGCTCTCCTGAACCTGCTCAGTGACCTCAACCACCTCTTCAGCAAAGGATTCAATCTCTTCTTTACTGTGGGCTGGCTCTTCCGCTTCGACAACCGCAGCGGTTTCGACAGGCGTTTCAGGCTGTGACTGCTCTTCTACAACCTGCTGTTCTTCGGTTTTCTGTTCTGTTTCTTGCTCTTTTTCACCGAAACCCAACCAGGAAAAGAAGCCACGTTTTTTTTGTTTTGCCATCTGCGACTACACTCCTCGCGGCGCTATATACAGGGAAGCTAAAAAAATGATGAAATAGTCTAACACTTTACTTAATTGACATCACCGCCCGCAATCGCAGGGCTATGGTTAACAGAGCTTTCCTGAGATGAAGAAACCCACCCGCGCCCCGGCCGGTCAAATTCGCATTATCGGCGGTCAGTGGCGAGGCCGGAAATTACCGGTGCCGGACAGCCCCGGTTTACGCCCCACCACGGACCGCGTTCGCGAGACGCTGTTTAACTGGCTCGCCCCGTCTATGGTAGACGCCAACTGCCTGGACTGCTTCGCCGGAAGCGGTGCATTAGGGCTGGAAGCGCTGTCGCGCTATGCTGCCAGCGCCACGCTGCTGGAGATGGAGCGCGGCGTCGCGCAGACGTTGCAGCAAAATTTGGCTACGCTGAAGGCAACCAACGCCAAAGTGGTGAATACCAACACGCTGAGCTTCCTCGCCCAACAGGGGACGCCGTACAACGTGGTTTTTGTTGACCCGCCGTTCCGTAAAGGGCTGCTGGAAGAGACGCTATCCCTGCTGGAGCAAAATGGCTGGCTGGCGGACGACGCGCTGATTTACGTTGAAAGCGAAGTGGAAAATGGTCTGCCGTCCGTTCCCGTTCACTGGGATCTGCACCGCGAGAAGGTCGCCGGCCAGGTGGCTTATCGTCTGTATCACCGTCAGGCACAAGGAGGATCCGATGCCAGTACTGATTAACGTAGGGCGCTTGCTGATGCTGGGCGTCTGGGCATTTTTGATTTTGAATCTGGTGCACCCGTTCCCGCGTCCGCTGAATATCTTCATTAACGTGGCGCTGATTTTTACCGCGTTCATGCATGCCTTACAGATGGTGATGCTGAAAAACGGACTGCCGAAAGATAGCCCACCGATGACCGGCTGGCAGCAGCTGCGGGTGTTTATTTTCGGCGTATTTGAGCTGCTGGTGTGGATGAAGAAGTTTAAGGCGCAGGTGAAGAAGTAAGGTGCGGTGTGATGCCCTCACCCTAACCCTCTCCCACTGGGAGAGGGGACCGATCGCGCATTATTCAGCCCTAAAACCTACAAAACGCGACCCTTTATAGCTCAACGTGCCTTTCTCTCCCACCGTCAGCTGATGGTACTGCTGCGCCTCCAGGCGGAAGGTCATCTCCAGCCCGTCGGTTTCCGGCTTAAAGCTCGCTTCATAACGCATTGTTGTGCCCGCAGGCGTCACCTGCTGCTGGCGGGATCGGCGGTCATTAAGCGGTTTCTCGCGCTTGTTCGTCACCACCACGCGCTTTTGCATCAGCGGCGCGGCATCGTTATCCGCCTTCTCGCGGCGCTGCTGCACGAAGCGGAACGAGGCGGCAATGACGATAATCGCCACCACGATAATGAAAAACAGCGGCATCTTGCTCATTGAAAAATCCCATCAGATTATGCGGAATTCAGGATACCTCGCCTGCCCCGGCATTGCCAAACGACCGCTCGCGTCACTACACTGGATCAGGAACTGATCATTCAGCCTCAACAGTTACAGGGAGTTAATATGCTTTGGTCATTTATCGCTGTCTGTTTTTCCGCATGGCTTTACGTCGATGCGTCCTACCGTGGCCCAGCCTGGCAGCGCTGGTTATTTAAACCCGTCACGCTATTACTCCTGCTGTTGCTTGCCTGGCAGGCCCCGATGTTTAACGCCGTTAGCTATCTTGTCCTCGCGGGGCTGTGTGCTTCCCTGATTGGCGATGCCTTAACCTTGCTGCCGCGTCAGCGCCTGCTGTACGCCGTGGGGGCGTTCTTCCTGTCACATCTGCTCTATACCATCTACTTTGCCAGCCAGATGACGCTCTCCTTCTTCTGGCCGCTGCCGCTGGTGCTGCTGGTGATTGGCGCCCTGCTGATCGCGGTGATCTGGTCGCGTCTGGAAGAGATGCGTCTGCCGGTCTGTACGTTTATCGCTATGACGCTGGTGATGGTGTGGCTGGCGGGCGAGCTGTGGTTCTTCCGTCCGACGGCGCCTGCAATGTCTGCGTTCTTCGGTGCCGCACTGTTGCTGTTGGGTAATATCGTCTGGCTGGGCAGCCACTATCGTCGCCGCTTCCGTGCGGATAATGCGATTTCCGCCGCCTGTTACTTTGCCGGACACTTCCTGATTGTGCGTTCGCTGTATATCTAAATAACGCTTGACTCTGGAGTCGACTCCAGAGTGTATGCTGCGGTTAATGAGAAAATTATCATTACCGGAGACTGCCATGTCGACTCCAGAAACACCTAAAAAAGTTCCCCAATTCTCGGCACTTAAGCTCAGCCCGGTTCCGCCAAAAGAGGACTGCTGCTGCGAGGGCGCGTGCGAAACCCAGACCGAAGCGCTGCCTGAAAGCGGCAACCGCTACAGTTGGGTGGTCAACGGCATGGACTGCGCGGCCTGCGCCCGCAAAGTGGAAAATGCGGTGAAGCAGGTGCCAGGCGTGAATCACGTTCAGGTGCTGTTCGCTACCGAAAAGCTGCTGGTCAGCGCCGAAAACGACGTCAGCAGACAGGTTGAAGCCGCCGTCAGCAAAGCGGGTTATACCCTGCGCAGCGAAACGGCGCCCGCAGAAAAAACGTCCCCGCTAAAAGAAAATCTGCCCCTTATCACCCTCATCATCATGATGGCCCTGAGCTGGGGGCTGGAGCAGATCAACCACCCATTCGGCAACCTGGCGTTTATCGCCACCACGCTGGTTGGCCTGTTCCCGATTGCGCGTCAGGCGCTGCGTCTGATGAGAAGCGGCAGCTGGTTTGCCATCGAAACGCTGATGAGCGTGGCGGCTATCGGGGCGCTGTTTATTGGCGCGACGGCGGAAGCGGCGATGGTGCTGCTGCTGTTCTTAATTGGCGAACGCCTTGAGGGCTGGGCGGCGAGCCGGGCGCGTAAAGGGGTGAGCGCGCTGATGGCGCTGAAGCCGGAAACCGCCACGCGGGTTATTCATGGTCAGCGTGAAACGGTCGCCATCAACACCCTGCGCCCGGGCGACGTGATTGAAGTGCCCGCAGGCGGACGTCTGCCAGCCGATGGGGCCCTCGTTACCGCCACCGCAAGTTTTGACGAAAGTGCCCTGACCGGGGAATCCATCCCGGTTGCGCGCGCGGCGGGTGAAAAGGTGCCTGCGGGCGCCACCAGCGTCGACCGACTGGTGCAGTTGACGGTCCTTTCCGAACCGGGCGACAGCGCCATCGACCGCATCCTCAGGCTGATTGAAGAGGCCGAGGAGCGCCGCGCGCCGGTAGAACGCTTTATCGATCGCTTCAGCCGGATTTACACCCCCGCCATCATGCTGGTGGCGCTGCTGGTCACCGTCGTCCCGCCGCTGTGCTTCGGCGCGCCGTGGGAGGGCTGGATTTACAAAGGGCTGACGCTGCTGCTGATAGGCTGTCCGTGTGCACTGGTGATCTCCACCCCGGCGGCGATTACCTCAGGGCTGGCGGCAGCGGCACGTCGCGGGGCGTTGATTAAGGGCGGCGCGGCGCTGGAGCAACTGAGCCAGATCCGGCACGTTGCCTTCGACAAAACCGGAACGCTCACCGTCGGCAAACCGCAGGTGACCGGCGTGTATCCGCAGGATGTCAGTGAAGACGATCTGCTGACGCTGGCCGCCGCCGTGGAGCAAGGCTCCACTCACCCGCTGGCGCAGGCGATTGTGCGAGAAGCGCAGTCGCGCGGGCTGAACATCCCTCCGGCAACCGCCCAGCGAGCGCTGGTCGGGTCAGGGATTGAGGCTGTGGTCGAAGGCAAAAAAGTGCTGATTGCCGCGGCGGACTCGCGCTCTACTCCACAGGTTGAGGCGCTGGAGCAGGCCGGGCAGACGGTCGTTGCCGTGATGCAGGACGGTGTACCGATGGGCATGCTGGCGCTGCGCGACACCCTGCGCGACGATGCGAAAGACGCCGTCGACGCGCTGCACAGGCTGGGAGTACAGGGTGTGATCCTGACCGGCGATAATCCGCGCGCGGCGGCGGCGATTGCCGGTGAGCTGGGGCTGGCGTTTAAGGCCGGATTGCTGCCTGCGGATAAAGTCAGCGCGGTAACCGAGCTGAACAGCAACGCCCCGCTGGCGATGGTCGGGGACGGGATAAACGATGCCCCGGCAATGAAAGCTTCCACCATCGGCATTGCGATGGGCAGCGGCACCGACGTGGCGCTGGAGACCGCCGACGCGGCGCTGACGCACAACCGCCTGACCGGGCTGGCGCAGATGATAGATCTTGCGCGGGCGACGCGGGCCAATATTCGGCAGAACATCAGCATTGCGCTGGGTCTGAAGGGGATTTTCCTGGTCACCACGCTGCTCGGCATGACCGGACTGTGGCTGGCGGTACTGGCGGATACGGGGGCGACGGTGCTGGTTACGGCGAACGCGTTGCGGCTGTTGCGCCAAAGGTAAAAGTGAAACGGCAACCGGGTTGCCGTTTCTCGTGTTTGCCCCCTCTCCCCGCGGGAGAGGGCCGGGGTGAGGGCATCAGGCCGCACGCATCACTGCATCCCTAGCAGCCCCGGCAACCACAATGAAATCGCCGGGATGTACGTCACCATCCCCAGCACCACCAGCAACATACCGTAAAACGGCAGCATCGCCCGCACCACGTGCTCGATCTTCTGCTTACTCACCGCGCTCGCCACAAACAGCACCGATCCGACCGGCGGCGTGATCAGCCCAATCCCCAGGTTCACCATCATGATCATCCCGAAATGCACCGGGTCGATCCCCAGCGAGTTGGTCACCGGCAGCAGCACCGGGGTCAGGATCAGGATGATCGGCGCCATGTCCATCAGCGTGCCAATCAGCAGCAGCATGATATTGAGGTACATCAGGATCACGTATTTGTTATCGGAGAGCGACGTGAAGAATTCGGTGATGCGCATCGGCAGCTGCATGTAGGTCATTACCGCGCCAAACGCCGCGGCAAAGCCAATCAAAATCATCACGATGGTGACGGTTTTCACCGTGCGGCACATCAGCTTCGGCAGTTCGCTCCATTTATAGTCGCGGTAGATAAACATAGTGACGAAAAACGCCCACAGGCAGGCCACGGCGGCAGATTCGGTCGCCGTGAATATCCCGGACAAGATCCCGCCGAGGATAATCACCACCGTCATCAGCCCCCACAGGGCATCGAGCATGATTTTCAGCGCCTGCCTGAACGGGATTTTGTCCCCCTTCGGATAGCCGCGCTTGCGGGCGAAGCACAGGCAGAGCACCATCAGGCTCACGCCCAGCAGCAGGCCCGGCAGCACGCCCGCGATAAACAGCGTGGCGATGGAAACCGTTCCCCCTGCCGCCAGGGAGTAAATCACCGAGTTGTGGCTGGGCGGGATCAGGATCGCCTGCACCGACCCGCTGGCCGTCACCGCCGCCGCGTATTCGCGCGGATAGCCCTTCTTCTCCATCTCCGGGATCATCACGCTGCCGATAGACGCCGTATCCGCCACCGACGAGCCGGAAATCGCGCCGAAGAACGTTGATGCCACGATGTTCACCAGCGACAGCCCGCCGCGAATAAAGCCGACAAAAACGTACGCGAAGTTAACCAGCCGTCGGGCAATACCCCCTTCCGCCATGATCGCCCCGGCAAGAATGAAGAACGGGATCGCCAGCAGGGTAAATTTATTCACTCCACTGGTGATCTGGATCATCAGCGCCTCCAGCGGCAGGTCAATCCACAGCGCGCCCGCCACGGCGCTTAAGCCGACGGCGAAGGCCACCGGCATCCCCAGCGCCAGCAAAATGGCGAGGGTGAATAACAAAACAAACGCATCCATTGTTCACCCCTTAACTGTGATTGCCGATCAGCACGACGGGACGGTTTTCCTGCGAGCCAAACAGCAGGCGTTCAAGCACAAACAGGATCCAAATGGCCGACCCGACAGGCAGCGGCAGATAGCTTTCGCCGGAGGTCAGGAGCGGAAACTCCGCCACCGGCTGCTCCCACAGCTCGACGCACAGCCAGTAGCTGTACCAGCACATCAGGCCGGAGATGAGCAGCATCAGCAGATCCACCACTCGCGCGCATACTCTTTGCAGCGACGCGGGCAGGCGGTCGGTGAGCATGTTGACCGCGATATGCGACCCGGCGCGATAGCTCACCGCCGCGCCGATAAAGGTAAACGTCACCATGCAGATAATGGCGATCGGCTCCGGCCAGGATTCGCCGCGATTGAGCACATAGCGAGAGAAGATGCCAATGGGGATCACAATCGTCATCACCAGTAGCGAGAGACCCGCCACCACCATGGCGAGCAGGTACAGACGGTCCATCCACTTCAGGTAGAGTTCGGACATACGTACTCCGGCTTACTGAACGTCAGCGATGGCTTTCATCAGATCCTGATGCTTATCGCCATACTGCGCGCGCACCGGCTCTGTCGCCTTGATAAACACCGTTTTATCGATGTCGTGGAACTGCACGCCGCCGGCCTTCATTTTCGCCAGCGCCTGGTCGTTATACGCATTCCACAGCTTGCGCTGCTCGAACTGCGCTTCGCGGGCCAGCGTCAGGATCTTTTGCTGTTCGTCAGCGCTGAGCTTGTCCCATTTCACTTTGGAGTAGAGCAGCATTTCCGGGGTGATGAAGTGGCCGCTCAGCGTGTAGTTTTTGGCGACCGGCATATAGTTGTGGGCGATAAAGGTTGGCGGGTTGTTCTCCGCGCCGTCGATCACCCCGGTCTGCATGCCGCTGTAAACCTCGCTGACGCCCATCGCCACCGAGTTCGCCCCCATCGCTTTCAGCGTGGCCAGCGCCACCGGGCTGCCCTGCACGCGGATTTTCTTCCCTTTCAGATCGTCCGGTTTGACGATCGGCTCTTTGGTGATCAGGTTGCGGGTGCCGGAATCCATCCAGCCAAGGAAGACCAGACGCGATTTCGGGTTGGCGGTGAGTTTGTCGCCGATCTGCTTGCCGATATCCCCGTCAATCACCTTGTGCATGTGGTCTTCATCGCGGAATACGTAGGGCAGGGTAAACACTTCGATATCCGGCAGGATGGCGGCCACCGGCGCCATGGAGACGCGGATCATGTCGATCGCCCCCATCTGCGCCTGCTCAATCATCTGCTTTTCATCCCCCAGCACGCCGCCGGGGAAGACCTTAATCTCCAGCTTGCCATCGGTTTGTTGTTTGAGTTTTTCACCCATGTGCTGGACCGCCACCACGTTCGGGTAGCCTTCGGGATGCACATCGGCGGCTTTAATGGTCTGGGCAGAAACGGTGCAGGCGAAAGCAGTCAGACACAGCGCGGCCAGTAACGGCTTGAGGGTCGTTTTCATTAAGTCAACTCCAGGGTAGTGAGATAAGCGTTAAAACGATGTTTTAATTTTTGACGCTTAAAAATTAGACTACGGCTGGAAAAGGGAGGGTGAAGCGCCTCACAAAAAGCGCGAAATTTTGAAACGATGGTTCGAAATTGTGATGAGTACTTGTCGGGTGGCGACTGCGCCTTACCCGACCTACTACACCCGTAGGCCCGTGCAAGCGAAGCGCCGCCGGGCGTCAGGCCGCACTTACCCCTTACGAATCAAATACCGGTACGGCAAGGTCTCGGTTTGCTGCGCCACCAGTTCATGTTCCATAAAGGTACAAAAGCCGGGGATATCACGGGTGGTAGCCGGGTCATCGGCAACGATCAGCAGCGTTTCGCCACTCTGCATGTTACGGACGGTTTTACGCACCATCATTACCGGCTCCGGGCAACGGAGGCCCTGAGCATCAAGCGTGTGGTCTGGGCTGGAAAACAGGTCGGTCATTTTCTTCTCGTTCAGGTAAAAACGGCTGTAGTTTACGCCCCGCTATCGCCAATGCAAACCAGGTTAACGATTGCGTGAAAATTAGCCATTGCAAAGTGTCGTCAAAGCAGTATCATGCGGCGGCTTTATTGGGTTCCCTCACCCCAAATATTAATCAAAAAGGTACAATATGAACTCCTTTACACAATCGCAGCGCGTCAAGGCGTTGTTCTGGCTTTCGCTATTTCATCTGCTGGTGATCATCTCCAGTAACTATCTGGTACAGCTCCCCATCTCCATTTTTGGTTTCCATACCACCTGGGGCGCGTTCAGTTTCCCGTTTATTTTCCTTGCGACGGATTTAACCGTGCGTATTTTTGGCGCACCGCTGGCGCGGCGGATTATTTTTGCGGTGATGATCCCGGCACTGTTTGTCTCCTACGCCATCTCCTCGCTGTTTTACATGGGAAGCTGGCAGGGCTTCGAAGCGCTGACGCACTTCAACCTGTTCGTCGCGCGTATTGCCACCGCCAGCTTTATGGCCTACGCCCTGGGGCAGATCCTCGATGTCCACGTGTTTAACCGCCTGCGTCAGAACCATCGCTGGTGGATGGCGCCAACGGCCTCCACGCTGTTCGGTAACGTGAGCGATACGCTGGCCTTCTTCTTCATCGCCTTCTGGCGCAGCCCGGACGCCTTCATGGCAGAACACTGGATGGAAATCGCTCTGGTGGACTACGCCTTTAAGGTGCTTATCAGCCTGGTTTTCTTCCTGCCGATGTACGGCGTACTGTTGAATATGCTGCTGAAAAGGCTGGCAGATAAATCTGAAATCTCCGCATTGCAGGCAGGTTAAGGGTTCGCTTTATCAGTTGTGATAAGATGAACGAATGAGCCGTTATGGCCGTTTATCGAAAGGAAGAAGTCAATGCGCAATCTGGTTAAATATGTCGGGATTGGCCTGCTGGTTGTTGGCCTTGCAGCCTGTGATAACAGCGACACCAAAACGCCTGCTCAGGGCGCGTCAGCAGAAAGCAACGCCACCGGTCAGCCGGTGAGCCTGATGGATGGCAAACTCAGTTTCTCTCTGCCCGCGGACATGACCGACCAGAGCGGTAAGCTGGGTACCCAGGCGAACAATATGCACGTCTATTCCGATGCCACCGGCCAAAAAGCGGTGATTGTGATCGTCGGTGACGATACCAGCGAAGATCTGGGCGTGCTGGCCAAACGCCTGGAAGATCAGCAGCGCAGCCGCGACCCGCAGCTTCAGGTGGTCACCAACAAGTCTGTTGAACTGAAAGGCCACACGCTGCAACAGCTGGACAGCATCATCTCTGCCAAAGGCCAGACCGCGTACTCCTCCGTGGTGCTCGGCAAGGTGGACAATAAACTGCTGACCATGCAGATCACCCTGCCGGCAGATAATCAGCAGAAAGCGCAGACCGCCGCTGAAAACATCATTAACACCCTCGTGATCCAGTAATCGTTCACCGGGATGCCGTGGCCTCCGTCGCTTGCGCCGGGGGCCATTTTTTTGCCACGACTTTCAGACTAACGCTCCAGACGAAGCCCATCCGGCGCACTACAATTAACACGCCCCCCGGAAAAAGGAATTCTTATGACTGCCAGCCCGCCCGACAAAGCCGGACTTCATATTTTATTAAAACTTGCCTGCCTGGTGGTTATCCTTGCGGGTATCCACGCGGCGGCGGATATCATTGTTCAGCTTCTGCTGGCGCTGTTTTTCGCCATTGTGCTCAACCCGCTGGTGACATGGTTTTTACGCCGGGGCATCAGCCGCCCGGTCGCGATTACCATTGTGGTGATGGTGATGCTGGTTGTCCTGACGGCGCTGTTCGGCGTGCTCGCCGCCTCGCTGAGCGAATTTTCCACCATGCTGCCGCAGTACAATAAAGAGCTGACGCGCAAGCTGGTCGATCTTCAGCGCATGTTGCCGTTCGTGAATCTGCATATCTCACCGGAACGGATGCTGCGCCGGATGGATTCCGAGAAGGTGATGACCTACGCCACCACGTTGATGACCGGGCTTTCAGGGGCAATGGCCAGCATTCTGCTGCTGGTGATGACGGTGGTGTTTATGCTGTTCGAAGTGCGCCACGTGCCGTATAAGCTGCGTTTTGCCCTGAACAATCCGCAGATCCACATTGCCGGCTTGCACCGCGCGCTGAAGGGCGTGTCCAAATATCTGGCGCTGAAAACATTGTTAAGCCTGTGGACCGGCGTGATCGTCTGGCTGGGGCTGGTACTGCTGGACGTGCAGTTCGCGCTGATGTGGGGCGTGCTGGCGTTTTTACTGAACTACGTACCCAATATCGGCGCGGTGCTTTCCGCCGTTCCGCCGATGATCCAGGCGTTCCTGTTTAACGGTTTTTATGAGTGCATGCTGGTAGGGGCGCTGTTCCTCGTCGTGCATATGGTGCTGGGTAACATTCTTGAGCCGCGCATGATGGGCCACCGTCTGGGCATGTCGACGATGGTGGTGTTTTTATCGTTACTGATCTGGGGATGGCTGCTGGGTCCGGTGGGCATGCTGCTCTCCGTGCCGCTCACCAGCGTCTGTAAAATCTGGATGGAAACCACGAAAGGAGGCAGTAAACTCGCCATTCTTCTGGGTCCGGGTCGGCCAAAAAGCCGTTTGCCGGGATAACCGGGTGGAAAGGGTCAAAAGTGACGTTTATTCGCCAGCGCGACGACAACATTGTACGATGTGCGCAGCAAATCGCGCTGGCGAAGAAAAAGTCACAGAAACAGGTTTATCGCGGACGCGCGTAGATGAAATTTACACTTACCCTTATCGACTGGCAGGCAAGAGCGCCAGGACTCAGCGATGCCGACGAATGGCAGGCATGGTCACGCCGGTCTGACGCCATCGATCCCGCTGCACCGCTGGCGAAACTGACCGATCTGCCGATGATGACCGCCCGCCGCCTGAATTCAGGCAGCAGGCTGGCCGTCGATCTTGGCCTGATGATGCTGCGCAAACACCGCATCGATGCCGTCGTCTACAGCAGCCGTCATGGGGAGCTGGAGCGCAATTTCCGTATTCTCCAGGCCCTGGCGGCAGAACAGCCCGTTTCCCCCACCGATTTTGCCATGTCGGTACACAACTCGGCGGTCGGCAATCTCACTATCGCCGCGCGTCAGCCTGTTGTCTCTTCGTCGGTTTCCGCCGGTATGGATACCTTCCAGCAGAGCTTGTGCGACGTGCTGAGCCTGCTGCATGCGGGCTACTCCCGCGTGTTGCTGGTGGATTTCGACGGTCTGCTGCCTGATTTTTATCACGCCGGGCTGCCGCCGCAGATGCCCGTCTGGCCCTACGCGCTGGCGCTGGTGATTGAGGCGGGAAATACGCTCAGCTGTGAAACGCACGTCAACCGCACGCCTGAAGAGCCCGCGCTGCCGCAAAGCCTCCAGTTCCTGCGCCATTACCTGCGGGACGAGCGCCAGTTTACCCTGCCGGGCGAGCGCCTGCTGTGGCAATGGACGCGCCAATGAGAGGGTTACGTTCCCGCCTCGATCGGATATGGCGGATGCTGATGACCGGATTGTGCTTCGTCCTGTTCGGCCTCGGCGGGCTGACGCTGTCGCTGGTGTGGTTTAACCTGCTGCTGATTTTCCAGCGCGACCGCACTCAACGTCGCCGCCTGGCACGCCGCACTATTTCTGCCAGTTTTCGCCTGTTCCTCGCGGTGGTACGCGGTGCAGGGGTACTGGATTACCGTTTCAACAACCTGGACGTTCTGCGCGCCGAGCGGGGCTGTCTGGTGATTGCGAATCATCCCTCGCTGCTGGACTACGTTCTGCTGGCGTCGGTGATGAACGAAACCGACTGTCTGGTGAAAAGCGCGTTGCTGCGTAACCCGTTCGTCAGCGGCGTGATCCGCGCGGCTGACTATCTGATTAACAGCGAAGCCGACACGCTGCTTGCCGCAAGCCAGCAGCGTCTGGCCCAGGGCGACACCCTGCTTATCTTCCCTGAAGGCACCCGCACCCGGGTGGGGGAAGCCATGACCCTGCAACGTGGGGCGGCGAATATCGCCGTTCGCTGCAACAGCGCCGTGCGCGTGGTGGTGATCCACTGTAGCGAACGGATGCTTGATAAACAGAGCAGCTGGTATAACGTGCCCCCCAACAAACCTGTTTTCACCGTGGATGTTCGCGAACGCATCAACATTCATGATTTTTATGATGCGAGTCAGCACGAACCCGCGCTGGCAGCAAGGCAGTTAAACCGGCATATGCAGCATCAGTTAACAACCGGTCTTCAATCTTTGTCAGGAACGAAAGATGCAAGCGCTCTATCTTGAAATTAAGAATCTCATTATCTCTACGCTGAATCTGGAAGAACTTACCCCAGAGGATATTGATACAGACGCCGCGCTCTTTGGCGACGGCCTCGGTCTGGACTCAATCGACGCCCTTGAGCTGGGGCTGGCGGTAAAAAATCAGTACGGCGTAGTGCTTTCTGCCGAAAGTGACGAGATGCGTCAGCACTTCTATTCCGTTGCCACGCTCGCGGCTTTTATCCATCAACAACGCGCCTGAGAATGACCGCTATGACAGAACAACAAACGATTTATCAGGAAGTCTCTGCGCTTCTTATTACGCTGTTTGAAATCGCCCCGGAGGATATTACCCCTGAGGCACGTCTTTACGAGGATCTGGACCTCGACAGCATTGATGCCGTCGATATGGTGGTGCACCTGCAAAAGAAAACGGGCCATAAAATCAAGCCCGAAACCTTCAAAGCGGTGCGCACGGTGCAGGACGTCGTGGACGTTGTGGAACAGCTTCAGCGCGACGCGTAACGTGCGTTCGATTCCAGTTCTTCCCGCCCTGACGGGGCTGATGCTGCTGGCATGGCCGTTTTTGATCGGCTTCGGGCTGGCGAATAATAGCCTGCACGGGATACTGCCCGTGATGGCGCTGGTGCTGCTGTTGCGCGTCTGCCAGGCCCGTCGGCAGGGCGGCCCCCTGCGTTATCTGTTCGTGAGCGTGGCGCTGGCTGGCATAGCGCTTTGCGCGGCGAGCTACGTCCTGCACGCGCACCAGTGGGTGCTGTTATATCCAGTGGTGGTGAATCTGGTGATGCTGGTGGTGTTTGGCGGTTCGCTGTGGACGGCAATGCCTGTCGTTGAACGGCTGGCGCGCCTGCGTGAACCGGATCTCTCCCCCGTCGGGGTACGTTACACGCGCCGGGTTACCCAGGTCTGGTGCGGCTTTTTTATTATCAACGGGGCGATCGCGCTGTTTACCGTATTACACGCCGATATCCGTCTGTGGACGCTGTGGAATGGGATGATTGCCTATCTCCTGATGGGCACGCTGATGGCTGGCGAGTGGGTGGTGCGACAACGGGCGATGAAAAACGATGCTTAACCCTCTTCCGCTTAGCCAGTGGCTCAGTGCGCCCCGCCCTGACGACACCCCTGTCGCCTGGCAGGACGACCATCTCTGGACGCTTGGCGATCTGCGCCACGACGTCACTCAGTTGGTCGACACGCTGCGTCGTGAAGATGGCGAGCGCTGGGCGTTGTGCATCGAAAACGGTTATCTGTTTATTGTCGCGCTGCTGGCGACGCTGCATGCGGGTAAAACGCCGGTCCTCCCCGGGCACAGCCGGGCGGCGCAGCTTAACGAACAGCGGGCGCTGTTCAGCGGCGTCCTGAGCGACACCACGCTCGATTTTCAGGGGCGACAGCTGCGGGTGGCTTCCGCGCAGCGGGCAGGCCATCCCTTTTCACCGCTGCCTGCCATCGGTGAGATGCGCACGATCGAGCTTTACACCTCCGGCTCGACCGGCACGCCGCAGCGGGTCAGTAAGCCGGTGGTCAGCCTTGATCGTGAGGCTCGTCTGCTGGCGGCGCATTTTGGCGAGCGTCTGGCGGGCTGTCACGTCGTGGCTTCCGTGGTGCTGCACCACCTGTATGGCCTGACGTTTCGTGTTGTCTTACCCATGGCGCTCGGCCTGCCGCTGCATGCCAGCCTGCTCAACTATGCCGAGCAGCTCTCTGCCCTTCCCGACGATAAACGCTATCTTTTCATCAGCAGTCCGGCGTTTCTCAAGCGGCTGGACGCGTCGCTGACGCCGCCCCCCGTCAACCTGCTCGTCTCCGCCGGCGGCGCGCTGCCCTGGCTGGAGGTCGCCGCGGTTCAGGCCTGGCTCAACGTCTGGCCGGATGAAATATACGGCAGCACGGAAACGGGCGTAATGGCCTGGCGCTACCGTCAGGAGGAAAGCACGCGCTGGCAGCCTTTTCCCGGCGTGGCGTTTCACGGCGATCGCGTGACGTCGCCGCTGATCCCCGAGGCGGAGGGAATCGTGCTGGATGATATCCTGCACTTCACGGCTGACGGGCAGTTCAGCCTCGTCGGGCGTCGTGGTCGGGTGGTCAAAATTGAAGATAAGCGCATTTCACTCGATGACATTGAGCACCGCCTGCTGGCGCTGGACGGCATCCGCGAGGCCGCCGCGCTGACGGTGACGCGCGGCGGGCGTCAGGGCATTGGCGTATTGCTGGTGCTGAATGAAGCGGTGCGTCAGCAACACGAACAGGGCAAAACAGCGCAGGAGCTCGCCTGGCGACGCGCCCTTCGCCCCTGGCTTGAACCGGTTGCCGTACCGCGCTACTGGCGGATCGTTGATGAAATCCCGGTCAACAGCATGAACAAGCGCGTGACTGCGCAGCTACAGGAGTTGTTTCATGAAGATCCCTGAAATCGGGCGCCTCCAGCCCGATCCACAGCATCTGGAGATAACCTTTTATCTTGATCCTGACCTGCTCTGGTTTAAGGGACATTTCGCCGTACAGCCGCTGCTGCCGGGCGTGGCGCAGCTCGACTGGGTGATGCATTACGCCGCCGCGCTGGCGTCGGGCTACCGTTTTCACAGTATTCAGAACGTGAAGTTCGCCGCCCCGCTGTTGCCGGAGAACACGGTCACGCTGCTCCTTGCCTGGCAGCCTGAACGCCAGTTGCTGACCTTTAGCTACCAGCGCCATGCGGGTAACGAGCGCCACACCGCCAGCAGCGGGAAGATTCGCTTATGTCAGTAACCTTCCGTCCCTGCGTGCTGATCCCCTGCTACAACCACGGGGCGATGATGGCTTCGGTGCTGGCGCGCCTGGCGCCTTTCGATCTGCCCTGTCTGGTGGTGGACGACGGCAGCGATGAAACCACGCGCCGCACGCTTGAAGCGCTGGCGGCGGATCGTCCGCAGATGACACTGCTGCGGCTGGCCGAAAACAGCGGCAAAGGCGCGGCGGTGATGCTGGGGCTGAAAGCCTGCGCCGATCGCGGCTTCACCCACGCCGTTCAGGTGGACGCTGACGGCCAGCACGCTATCGAGGACATTCCCAAACTGCTGGCGCTGGCCGGGCGTCATCCCGATGCGCTCATTTCCGGGCAGCCCGTTTACGATGACTCAATCCCCCGTTCGCGCCTGTACGGGCGCTGGATAACGCACGTCTGGGTCTGGATTGAAACCCTCTCCCTGCAACTGAAAGACAGTATGTGCGGGTTTCGCGTTTACCCGATAGCCCCGGTTCTGCGCCTTGCAGCAACCACGCCGCTCGGCAGGCGAATGGATTTTGATACCGAAGTGATGGTGCGCCTCTACTGGCAGGGCAACACCAGCTATTTTCTGCCCACCCGCGTGACCTATCCGCCGGACGGGGTATCCCATTTTGATGCCCTGAAAGACAACGTGCGCATCTCGTTGATGCATACCCGTCTGTTTCTCGGCATGCTGCCGCGCATTCCTTCCCTGCTGATGCGTCGCCGCTCGCAGCACTGGGCGCAGCAGCAGGAGGTAAAAGGATTATGGGGCATGCGCCTGATGCTGCGCGTCTGGCAACTGCTGGGGCGTAAGGCGTTTACCGCCCTGCTATGGCCGGTTACGGCCGTCTACTGGCTAACCGCCCGCGCTGCGCGTCAGGCGTCGCAGCAGTGGCTGGCGCGGGTTAAAACGGTGATGGCACAGCGGCAAATGCCGCAACCCGCGCGGCTTAACAGTTTTTCCCACTTCCTGCGCTTCGGTCATGCCATGCTGAACAAAGTGGCCAGCTGGCGCGGCGAAATGAAACTCCATCGCGATCTGGTCTTTGCGCCAGGCGCGCAGGAGGCGCTGGGGCTCGACGATCCTCAGGGCAAACTGCTACTCGCGTCGCATCTTGGCGATGTGGAAGCCTGCCGGGCGCTGGCCCAGCGCGAAGGGGCGAAAACCATCAACGCGCTGGTCTTTAGCGACAACGCCAGACGTTTTAAGCAGGTGATGGAGGAGATGGCGCCGCAGGCGGGCATTCACCTGATGCCGGTCACCGACATTGGCCCGGAGACCGCCATCCTCATCAAAGAGAAGCTGGATCGCGGCGAATGGGTGGCGATCGTGGGCGATCGCATTGCCGTCACCCCGCAGCGCGGCGGTAGCTGGCGGGTGATATGGAGCGAATTTATGGGCCAGCCCGCGCCGTTCCCGCAGGGGCCGTTTATCCTGGCGTCCATTTTGCGCTGCCCGGTGGTGCTGATTTTTGCCCTCTGTCAGCAGGGAAAGCTGACCCTGCACTGCGAGCCGTTTGCCGACCCGCTGCTGCTGCCGCGCGGCGAACGCCAGCAGGCGCTACAGCAGACCGTCGACCGCTATGCGGAGCGGCTGGAGCATTACGCGCTCTTGTCGCCGCTCGACTGGTTTAATTTTTTCGATTTCTGGCAGCTGCCAGAGATCAACGAGAAGGAGTAAAGGGTGCTGACCGATCCCCGCTTTACGGCTGAAGTTGAAATCACCGTTCCGTTCCACGACGTCGATATGATGGGCGTGGTGTGGCACGGCAACTACTTCCGCTACTTTGAGATTGCTCGCGAAGCGCTGCTCAACCAGTTTGATTACGGCTATCGCCAGATGAAAGCGTCCGGCTACGTCTGGCCGGTGGTGGATACCCGGGTGAAATACCGCGACGCGGTGACCTTCGAGCAGCGCATTCGCATCCGCGCCCACATTGAAGAGGTTGAAAACCGTCTGCGCATCGCCTATCAAATCTTCGACGCGCAAACCGGGAAACGCACCACCACCGGCTACACCATTCAGGTGGCGGTGGAAGAAGCAAGCCGGGAGATGTGCTTTGTCAGCCCGGCCATTCTGTTCGAACGCATGGGGATCGCGCCATGAAATGGATAACGCTACTCGCGCTGCTGGTAAGCCCGCTGGTGAACGCGGTCACGCTGGATGAACTGCAACAGCGGTTTGCGGAGCAACCGGTAGTGCGCGCACACTTCGAACAGACCCGCACGATCAAGGATATGCCTCAGCCCCTGCGCTCGCAGGGGGAGATGCTAATCGCCCGTGACAATGGCCTGCTGTGGGATCAAAAAGCGCCATTCCCGATGACGCTGCTGCTGGATGACAAACGGATGGTGCAGATCTTCAACGGTCAGTCGCCGCAGACCATTACCGCCGACACTAACCCGCAGATGTTTCAGTTCAACCATCTGCTGCGGGCGCTGTTCCAGGCCGACCGCAAGGTACTGGAAGAGAACTTCCGCGTCGATTTCAAAGACCTGGGCGAAGGCCGCTGGTCGCTGGTGCTGACGCCCGTCACCACGCCGCTGGACAAGATTTTCTCCACCCTTGATTTGAAGGGCGCGATCTATCTGGAATCCATTCGCCTGAACGATAAGCAGGGCGACACGACGGATATCGCCCTCTCCCGCCACCAACTGACGCCCGCGCGCCTGACTGATGCAGAACGCCAGCGCTTTGCCGCACCGTAACGCCCTGCGCCCGGCGCTGCTGTGGGCCGCGGTATGCCTGATCCTGCTGGGCGTGCTGCTGTTGCTGCTGCCTGGCGCGCGGCTGAACAGCAGCGTGCTCGCCATGCTGCCGAAACAGACGCTCGGCGCGATCCCTCCCGCTCTTAACGACGGATTTATGCAGCGCCTCGACCGCCAGCTCATCTGGCTGGTCAGCCCCGGCAAACAGCCGGACCCGCGCGTGGCGCAGCAGTGGTTAACCCTGCTGCAACGCAGCCAGGCGCTGAGTGTCGTAAAAGGTCCGCTGGATGCCGCCGGGCAACAGGCCTGGGGAGATTTCTTCTGGCAGCACCGCAATGGTCTGGTCGATCCGGCCACCCGCGCCCGCCTGCAAAACGGCGGTGAAGCGCAGGCTCAGTGGATCCTGTCCCAGCTCTACTCCGCCTTTTCCGGCGTGAGCGGCAAGGAGCTGCAAAACGATCCGCTGATGCTGATGCGCGGCGCGCAGCTCGCGCTGGCGAAGAACAGCCAGAAGATGCAGCTGATGGACGGCTGGCTGGTGACAAAAGATGCGGCCGGGAACTACTGGTATCTGCTACACGGCGAGCTGGCGGGCTCGTCGTTTGACATGCAGCAAACCCACCAGCTGGTGACCACCCTCAACGCGTTGCAGCAGACGCTGAAAAGCCAGTATCCACAGGCGCAGCTGCTCTCGCGCGGGACGGTGTTCTACAGCGATTACGCCAGCCAGCAGGCTAAAAACGATATTTCCACGCTTGGCGTCGCCACGGTGCTCGGGGTGATCCTGCTGATTGTGTCGGTGTTTCGCTCCGTGCGTCCGCTGCTGCTGAGCCTGCTCTCCATTGCCATCGGCGCGCTGGCGGGGACGGTCGTGACGCTCCTGCTGTTCGGTGAGCTGCACCTGATGACGCTGGTGATGAGCATGAGCATTATCGGCATCTCGGCGGACTATACGATTTACTACCTCACGGAGCGGATGGTGCACGGCGCGGAACACTCGCCCTGGCAAAGCCTGGCAAAAGTGCGTAACGCGCTGCTGCTGGCGCTGCTGACCACCGTCGTGGCGTATCTCTTCATGATGCTGGCCCCCTTCCCCGGCATTCGTCAGATGGCGGTGTTCGCCGCCGCAGGACTGAGCGCCTCGTGCCTGACGGTAATGTTCTGGCATCCGTGGTTGTGCCGTGGCATGCCGGTCCGCCCGGTCCCCCTGAGACGGATAATGCAGCGCTGGCTGGACGCCTGGCGCGACGGTAAAGCCCTCTCCGTCGGGCTGCCGGTAGCACTGGCGCTGCTCTCCGCCATCGGGATCGCCAGCCTGCGGGTGGATGACGATATCGCCCGGCTTCAGGCGCTGCCGCAGGACATTCTGGCGCAGGAAAAAACCATCACCGCCCTGACCGGGCAAAATGTCGATCAGAAGTGGTTCGTGGTGTATGGCGCGTCGGCTCAGGAAACGCTGGAGCGGCTGGAGGCATTTACCCCGGCGCTGGCGCAGGCGCAAAAAGCCGGTGAATTAACCCGCTGGCGTACCCTGCCGCTGAACTCGCTGGCGCGACAGAACAGCGATCTGCATCTGCTGCGCAACGCCGCACCGACGGTGGTGAAAATGCTGCAAAGCACGGGGCTGAATGCCGTCCCTCCGAACCTGAACGCCATGCCTGTCAGCGTGGAAGCGTGGCTCGCCAGCCCGGCCAGCGAGGGCTGGCGTTTGCTGTGGCTGACGTTGCCGGACGGCAAAAGCGGTGTGCTGGTCCCGGTCGATGGCGTCAGAAACAGCGCCGCGCTCGGTGAGCTGGCCACCCGCCATCCCGGGGTCGTCTGGGTTGACCGTAAGGCCAGCTTCGACAGCCTGTTTGCGCTCTACCGCTCGCTGCTGTCGGGGCTGCTGGGCGTGGCGCTGGCGGTGATTGCCGGCGGCGCGAAGCTACGTCTCGGCTGGCGAAAAGGGCTGGTGGCGCTGGTGCCATCCGTGCTGTCGCTGGGCGGCGGGCTGGCGGCGCTGGCCGTGACGGGCCATCCGGTGAACCTGTTTTCCCTGCTGGCGCTGGTGCTGGTCCTCGGCATTGGCATCAACTACACGCTGTTTTTCAGCAACCCGCGCGGCACGCCGCTGACCTCCATGTTGGCGATTACCCTCGCCATGATGACCACCCTGCTGACGCTGGGGATGCTGGTATTCAGCACCACTCAGGCCATCAGCAGCTTTGGCATTGTGCTGGTGAGCGGTATCTTCACCGCGTTCCTGCTCGCCCCGCTGGCGATGCCGTCTAACAAAGAGAACTTACCATGACCCGTTTCATTCGCCTGGCGGCAGTGATGATGGCCCTGTTGCTGGCGGGGTGTAGCCATACGACGAACCGCGATGACGCGCGCCCTCAGGCCTGGCTCCAGCCCGGTACCCGCGTCACGCTGCCCCCGCCGGGCATCACGCCTGCCATCCGCGCGCAGCAGTTGCTTACCGGCAGTTTTAAAGGCCAGACCCAGTCGCTGCTGGTGATGCTGAACGCCGACGGAAATAAAGTGACGCTTGCCGGCCTCTCCTCCGTCGGGATCCGCCTGTTCCTCGCCACCTACGACGACACCGGGATCCACACCGAGCAGTCGGTTGTGATGCCGCAGCTGCCGCCCGCCAGCCAGGTGCTGGCCGACGTGATGCTGAGCCACTGGCCGCTCAGCGCCTGGCAGCCGCAGTTGCCGAAAGGCTGGACGCTGAACGATACTGACACCAGACGCGAACTGCGCAACCCCGATGGCAAGCTGGTCACGGAAATTGCCTACCTGAATCGTAACGGCAGGCGCGAACCGATTAGCATTGTGCAGCACGCTTTTCACTACCACATCACCATTCAATATCTGGGTGACTGAGATGATTTACCTTTCTGCCGTTGGCATGGTCAACGCACTCGGCAACTCGGCTGATGAAATAGCGGCGAACCTGATCGCTGGCGTGGCCCCCGGGATGCGCCAGCGTGCGGGCTGGCTACAGGGCTTACCCGAGGCCGTGCTGGGCGGGGTGGAGGGTGATCTTCCCCCTGTCCCCGGGCCTTTTTCTGCGCATCGAAGTCGCAACAACCAGCTGCTGCTGGCGGCGCTGGCGCAAATCCGGCCCGCCGTCGATACGGCCATTGCGCGCGTGGGGCGAGACCGCGTGGCGGTTGTGCTGGGCACCAGCACCTCCGGACTGGACGAGGGTGATGAGTACGTGCGCCGCGCGCAGAACGGCGAGCGCAGCCCGCAGTGGCAATATCCGCAGCAGGAGCTGGGCGATCCGTCGCGCTTTCTCGCCAGCTGGCTTGCGCTGGACGGCCCGGCGTATACCATTTCGACCGCCTGCTCCTCCAGCGCGCGGGCGATCATCAGCGGTCGTCGCCTGATCGACGCCGGGCTGGTGGACGTCGCCATCGTCGGCGGGGCCGACAGCCTGAGCCGCATGCCGGTCAACGGCTTCAACAGCCTGGAGTCCTTCTCCCCGACCCTGTGCGAACCGTTTGGCCGCAACCGTCGGGGGATCACCATTGGCGAAGCGGCGGCACTGATGGTGCTGACCCGCGAGCCGGGCGAGGTTGCGCTCCTGGGCGCGGGGGAATCCAGCGATGCGTACCATATTTCCGCCCCACATCCGCAGGGCGAAGGGGCGATCCGCGCCATCAACCAGGCGCTGAACGAGGCGGGCATAACGGCGGCGGACGTCGGCTATATCAACCTGCACGGCACCGCCACGCCGCTGAACGATCGCATTGAGGCGCAGGTTATCCACGATCTCTTTGGCGACCGCGTGCCGTGCAGCTCCACGAAACATCTTACCGGCCACACGCTGGGCGCCGCGGGGATCACCGAGGCCGCCCTGAGCTGGCTGATCCTGACCCGAAGCCTGCCGCTGCCGCCGCAGGATTTTTCCCGCTACGCGCCGGACGACACCCTGCCCGCCTTCGGCCTACTGCACCAGAGCGCACCGCTGAATAAACCGGTGATCCTGTCAAACTCCTTCGCGTTTGGCGGCAACAACGCCAGCCTTCTGCTGGGGAGAGTATGATGCACTACTTACCTCCCGGGGATTATCTTCCTCACGACACGCCGATGCTGCTGCTTGAGAGCGTGGAAAGCGTCACCAATGACCGCGCCGTTTGCAGCGTGACGGTGAACGAACGGGGCGTTCTGGCCCCGTTCCTGGACGCGGACGGCAACCTGCCTGGCTGGTTTGCGCTGGAGCTGATGGCCCAGACCGTGGGCGTCTGGTCTGAATGGCACCGGATGCAAAAAGGGCTGCCGCACTGTGCGCTGGGCATGGTGCTGGGCGCGCGCGAGCTGGTGTGCGACGCAGGGCATTTTGCCGCAGGCAGCACGCTGACCATCACCATCGAACGTCTGATGCAGGATGAACGCTTTGGCAGCTTCGAGTGCACCATTCATGCGGATAGTGTCTCCCTCGCCACGGGCCGCGTGAACACCTTCCAGCCGAGCGAGGAAGAATTAACCACACTTTTCAACCAGGGAACACCATCATGAGATCCGTACTGGTCACTGGCGCCAGCAAAGGCATTGGCCGCGCTATCGCCCTTCAGCTTGCGGCGGACGGTTTCACCGTCGGCGTGCATTACCATCGTGATGAAGCGGGCGCGCAGGAGACGCTGGAAGCGATTGTCCAGGCAGGCGGCGCGGGCCGTTTACTCACCTTCGACGTGGGCAACCGCGAGCAGTGCCGCACGGTGCTGGAACAGGAGATCGCTGACCACGGCGCGTGGTATGGCGTGGTCAGTAACGCCGGTATTACCCGCGACGGCGCATTTCCTGCGCTCAGCGACGATGACTGGGACAGCGTGATCCACACCAATCTCGACAGTTTTTATAACGTCATTCATCCCTGCATTATGCCGATGATCGGCACCCGCAAGGGCGGGCGGATCATCACCCTGTCGTCGGTGTCAGGCATTATGGGCAACCGTGGGCAGGTGAACTACAGCGCGGCGAAAGCCGGGATCATCGGCGCCACCAAAGCGCTCGCCACCGAGCTGGCAAAACGCAAAATCACCGTCAACTGCATCGCGCCGGGGCTGATCGATACCGGCATGATCGAGATGGACGAAGCCGCACTGCACGCGGCGATGTCGATGATCCCGATGCAGCGTATGGGCCAGGCCGAGGAGGTCGCGGGGCTGGCGAGTTACCTGATGTCGGATAAAGCAGGCTATGTGACGCGTCAGGTGATTTCGATTAACGGAGGCATGCTATGACCCGCCGGGTAGTGATTACGGGCATGGGCGGCGTCACCGCGTTCGGCGAGGACTGGCCGACCATCTCGCGCCGTCTGCGCGAGTATGAAAATGCGGTGCGTACCATGACGGAGTGGCAGGCGTATGACGGCCTGCAAACCCTGCTCGCCGCGCCGATTGAAGACTTCACTCTCCCCGCTCACTATACCCGTAAGCGCATTCGCGCCATGGGCCGCGTGTCGCTGCTCTCTACCCGCGCCACCGAGCTGGCGCTGGAGCAGGCGGGACTAATCGACGACGCGGTGCTGACCAACGGTCAGACCGGCATCGCCTACGGCTCGTCGACCGGCAGCACCGGGCCGGTCAGCGAGTTTGCCTCTATGCTCACCGAAAAGCACACCCACAACATCACCGGCACCACTTATGTGCAGATGATGCCGCACACCACGGCGGTGAATACCGGGCTGTTCTTTGGCCTGCGCGGACGGGTGATCCCCACCTCGAGCGCCTGTACCTCTGGCAGCCAGGCGATTGGCTACGCCTGGGAAGCGATTCGTCACGGCTACCAGACGGTGATGGTGGCAGGCGGCGCGGAAGAGCTGTGCCCGTCGGAAGCGGCGGTTTTCGATATCCTGTTTGCCACCAGCCAGCGTAACGACGCGCCAAAAACCACGCCGTCGCCGTTTGACGTTCAGCGCGATGGCCTGGTGATTGGCGAAGGGGCGGGTACGCTGGTGCTGGAAGCGCTGGATCACGCCAGAGCGCGCGGAGCGACAATTTATGGCGAGATCGTGGGCTTTGCCACCAACTGCGATGCGGCGCACATCACCCAGCCCCAGCGTGAAACCATGCAGGTGTGTATGGAGCAGTCGCTGGCGATGGCGGGTCTTGGCCCTCAGGACATTGGCTACATTTCTGCCCACGGCACGGCAACCGATCGCGGGGATATCGCCGAGAGTCAGGCGACCGCCGCCATTTTCGGCGACAGCGTGCCCATCTCATCCTTAAAGAGTTATTTCGGTCATACCCTGGGTGCCTGCGGCGCGCTGGAAGCCTTGCTGAGTCTGCATATGATGCGGGAGGGCTGGTTCACGCCGACGCTCAATTTAAGACAACCGGATGAGCAATGCGGCGCTTTAGATTATATTATGGGGGAAACCCGCCCGATTGATTGCGAATTTATTCAGAGCAATAACTTTGCCTTTGGCGGCATCAATACCTCGATAATCATTAAACGCTGGGCGTAACTATGTACCAGTTTGTACTGGGAAAGATCTCCACCCTTAGCGCGGACCCGCTGGCGTCAACGCTCGCAGACATGGCACCTCAGGGTGCACGACACGCTTCCTGGCTTGCAGGCCGGACGCTGCTCGCCAGAACCTTATCCCCCTCGCCCCTTCCCGAGATAATTTACGGCGAGCAGGGAAAACCGGCCTTCGCTAACGGCCATCCGCTGTGGTTTAACCTGAGCCACAGCGGGGACGATATTGCCCTGCTGATGAGCGATGAAGGTGAAGTGGGCTGCGATATCGAAGTGATCCGCCCGCGGGAGAACTGGCAGGCGCTGGCAAATGCCGTTTTCAGCCTCACCGAACATGACGAGCTGGAACGTGAAGCGCCGGAAGAGCAGCTTTCCGCATTCTGGCGCATCTGGACACGCAAAGAGGCAATCGTCAAACAGCGTGGCGGCAGCGCGTGGCAGATAGTCAGCATTGACAGCACCGCCCAGTCGCTCCCGGTCAGTCAGCTACGCTTCGGCTCGCTGAGCCTGGCGGTCTGTACCCCTACGCCTTTCACCTTAACGGCGGAAGCGGTTACTTACTCCGGTATTCCTGCGGCATAAAAAACGGCCATGCCGGTTAAAACCAACATGGCCAATGTCCCGTTCACGTTGTTCTCGATCTTATTTTAAATTTTCCGGGAAGTTTGCAGGCAGCTCGCTGGCCGCGCAATTGATCACGCTATCGTCATTCGCACCGCAGTCACGCACGAAGGTGATGGTGGCAAATTCATCAATCACTTCGGTTGGATACGCTGGTCCGGCATCACGGTAGCTATTCATCAGCGGAATGTGATCGTTCTGGAAGCAGACGGTTTTTTCCGGATTATTCATGACCCAGCGCGGGAAGAAGATGGTGCCGTGGAACAGGCGGTCGCCCAGGTTCACGATCAAGCTCACGTCAGTACCGGTTGGCTCCGTCCAGGAAATTTTATAGATGCTCTCCCCAACACGGACGATGTAGGCCTGCTGATCTTTCACCCAACGGTTGCCAACCAGACCACTGTGAATACGGTAGTCCAGGGTGTTTTCGTTTTTAACGTAAATTTCGTAATTCCAGCCATTATCGTAGGTATATACAAGATGTTTGCCGACGAAGCCGCTTAAATCATGTTTATCGAAGGTGCTCATACGATGTCTCCTTTGTTTTGATGAGACGATCGTACCCCTTCAAAAAATGAATGAATAACGCTATGTTTGAATCAAATTCATCCAAAATTTAGATTAATTATGCACAAGACGACGCTCGAACAGTGGGCCTTGCTGGAGAGAGTCATCGAGGCTGGCAGCTTCGCTAAGGCGGCGGAAGAGACCTACCGCAGCCAGTCCTCGGTCAGCTATAACCTGTCGCTTTTGCAGGAGCGGCTGGGCGTGGCGCTCCTGATGACAGAGGGACGGCGTGCCGTGCTAACCCCGGCGGGTGAGCTGTTGCTGAATCAGGTTAAACCGCTGCTGAAAGCCTTCGCCTATGTTGAAACGCGCGCTGCGACCCTGCGCTGCGGGATGCGAACCCGTATCGACCTGATGGTAGACAGTATTTTTCCGCGTAGCCGGCTGTTCGCGATTTTGCGCCAGTTTCAGCAGCTGTACCCGCAAACGCAGGTGCGGCTTACCGAGGTTCTGGAAAACAGCCGCGCAGATGCGCTCAATGATGAAGCCGACGTGATGGTCTTAACCCGCCGCCAGGACATTACCGGCCTGGGCGAATGGCTGATGAATATCGATTTTGTTGCCGTCGCGCATCACGCGCACCCGCTGTTTTCGCTGGATACGCCGCTTAATGACGAGATGCTACGGCCGTGGCCGCGCATTCAGATCGCAGACAGCCAGCCCACCACTCACCCCACCGGGGAGTCGTGGACATTCTCCACTATCGATGCCGCGATCGAAGCGGTGATGTATCAGGTTGGATACGGCTGGTTACCGGAAGAACGCATTCAGACCCCGCTCCAGCAGGGCATCCTTAAAACGCTGCCGCTCAGCCACGGCGTACGTCGCGCCACGCCGCTGCACCTCATCGTCAAACGCTCCCTCAGCCCGCTGGACGAGCAGGTTGAGACGCTGTTGCGCCTTTTTAAGCAGGAGCCGTCATCGTCAACTGCTACGCTTTAAGTTTTGAACCATAAAACGACAAGGAGTGAACGATGAAAATCGATTTAACGGGGAAAGTAGCGCTGGTGACCGCGTCCACCGGCGGTATTGGGTTTGCCATCGCCCGCGGGCTGGCGGAGAGCGGTGCGGAAGTGATCGTAAACGGACGCAGCGTCGACTCGGTGAATAAAGGCATTCAGGCGCTACAGCAGGTGGTGCCTGGCGTACAGGTCCGTGCCGCCATCGCCGACCTGAGCTCGCAGGAGGGCGTTGACGAACTGCTCAGGGTCGCCACGCACGTCGATATTCTGGTGAATAACGCCGGGATCTATGGCCAGCAGGATTTTTATTCCACCGACGACGAGACCTGGGAACGCTACTGGCAAACCAACGTGATGTCCGGCGTGCGCCTCTCCCGTGCCCTATTGCCCGGCATGGTACAAAAGGGCTGGGGTCGGGTAGTGTTTATCTCGTCAGAATCGGCCTGCAATATTCCTGCGGATATGATCCACTATGGCGTGACAAAAACCGCCCAGCTCTCGCTGGCGCGCGGTCTGGCGAAGTTCGTGGCAGGCAGCGGCGTGACGGTGAACAGCGTACTGCCGGGCCCGACAATGTCGGACGGTTTTGCCGCGATGATGAAAGACGAAATCGAAAGAACCGGTAAATCGCTGGAGCAGCTGGCGAAAGCGTTCGTGATGGAGAATCGTCCCAGCTCGGTTATTCAGCGCGCCGCAACGGTAGAAGAAGTGGCGAATATGGTGGTGTATGTCTGTTCCATGCAGGCCTCCGCGACTTCCGGCGCGGCGCTGCGCGTTGACGGTGGCGTGGTGGATGACATAGTTTGACCCGTCAGGCCACAGGTTCAGGAAAAAATGCGGCCTGATATAAGGACTATGAAGGTAAAGCAGGTAAACTAGTGAACAGAATGTGTATTTCAGCTAAGACGTATTTATGACCAATATGATTGCCGACGAAGCCGTGGCGAAGTCCAGCGTGCTCTCTGTCTTTGACTTTGATGGTACGTTGACGCACCACGACAGTTTTATCCCGTTCCTGCGCTTTGCCTTTGGCAAGCGCTACTTTGCTGGCCGACTGGTGCGCATGGCCCTGCCTACGCTGCACTGTGTGCGCCGCAAGCTGACGCGAGATGAGCTGAAAGAGGTGTTGATCAAAACCTTCCTGACGGGGGTGGATGAACACTGGTTACGTCAGCAGGCGGAAGCCTTCTGTGAAAAATACTGGAACAAGCTGATGCGCCCGGAAGGTGTGCTGGCCGTCGCCAACGAGGTCAATTCCGGTGCGGAAGTGACGATTTGCTCTGCTTCCCCGGCGCTGGTATTGCAGCCGTGGGCCGATAAGCTCGGCATTAAGCTGATTGGCACGCAGCTGGAAGTGAAAGACGGCAAGCTGACCGGGCGGATCACCGGCCACAACTGCCGGTGTGCCCAGAAGGTGGCGAGGCTGGAGAAGGTGTATGGGGATTTGAACGCGTATCACCTGCGCGCCTGGGGCGACACGCGTGGCGACCACGAGTTGCTGGCGGCGGCGCAGGATCCACACTGGCGGCATTTTCATCATCCGAGCAAGCGCCGAAATTCACCAATTAAGGGTTAGGTGCGGCCCGGTGCCCTCACCCCGGCCCTCTCCCACAGGGAGAGGGAGAAAAGCGGTACATCAGGCCTCACGTTTTCCCGGGAACATCACGCTCGCAATAATCCCCAGCGCCAGTACCCCCAGCACCACAAACAGGCTTGCCGTGGCGCCGATGTTATAACCGTGATGCCAGAAGTGGTCGGTCGCATTCAGCCCCAGCTTGAACGCCACGAAGAACAGCAGTAACACCACCGCTTTCTCCAGATGCACCAGATACTGCTTCAGCGCTTCCAGCACAAAGTAGAGGGTACGCAGGCCGAGGATCGCGAACATCATTGCGCTGTAGATAATCAGCGGCTCACGGCTGACGGCAATGATTGCGGGTACGGAATCGAAGGCGAACATCACGTCGGACAGCTCCACCACCGCAACACAGAGCAGCAGCGGCGTCGCGTAGCGCTTCGCCTTCTTCACGCGGCCTACCATTACATCCTTGTTTTCAGGCTTCTCCAGTTCGGCATCCACCTCTTTCTGGGTCAGGATAAACGCATGGCTGCTGATTTTTGGCCACACCGGGTAGAAGCGTTTCACCAGGCGGTACGCCAGATGGTTGGAATAATCTTCTACTTCATCGCTCTCTTCATTGCGTTTCAGCATCATCACCGCCGTCCAGCCGACGACCAGCGCAAAAATGACCTCAACATACGGCCCCAGGCTCAGCAGGCTGGTGCCGATGGCAACAAAAATACCGCGGAACACAATCGCCCCGAGCACGCCCCAGTAGAGCACGCGGTGACGATATCTATCCGGCACGCCGAACCAGGCGAAGATCGCCATCATCACAAACAGGTTGTCGACGGAGAGCACCTCTTCCAGCGCATAGCCGGTCAGGAACAGACTGGCCATCTCCGCGCCGTGGTGCACGTATAAGAATCCGGCGAAGGCCATCGCCATCATGACCCAGAAGATGGACCACATAACCGCGCTTTTCAGCGAGATCGGTTTATCGTGACGGTGCATGAAGAGGTCGATAAACATCGCCCCAACGGCCATCACCACGAAGACAACAACGGTTTCCGTCGGGAAACCGAGATGAGCAGCAGACATAGACAACCCTTTTAAGAAGACAAAACACCATGCACACAATAAAAAGCGTGGGCCCGTTAAGGAGGCATCACGCTAAAAAATAAATATTAACCGTTCTTTTCAGCCAGCGCTTGCGCGCATGCCCAGGCACTGGCCCACGCCCACTGGAAGTTATACCCGCCGAGCCAGCCGGTCACGTCCATCACTTCACCAATGAAATAAAGACCCGGCACGTTGCGGGCTTCCATCGTGCGGGATGAGAGTTCGTTTGTATCCACGCCGCCCAGCGTCACTTCCGCCGTGCGGTAGCCTTCGGTGCCGTTTGGCTGTACGCGCCAGTTCGTCAGCGTCTCCACCAGCGTTTCCTGCTCGCGGCTGTTGAGCTGCTTGAGCGCAACATCCGGAATTTGCCCTAACACCTGCAAGCACTCCACGAGACGCTTCGGCAACTGCATCGCCAGGGTATTTTTCAGGCTTTGATTCGGGTGCGCGGCGCGTTGCTCGTTGAGGAAGGCGTCCAGATCGCAGTCCGGCACCAGGTTTACGGAGACAAACTCCCCCGGCTGCCAGTAGCTGGAGATCTGCAATACCGCCGGCCCCGAGAGTCCACGATGGGTAAAGAGCAGGTTTTCGCGGAACACCGTGCCGTCTTCGGCCGTAATGACCGACGGTACAGACACGCCGGAGAGTGTCTGAAGCTGCTCCAGCAGCGGCTTATGCAGCGTGAACGGTACCAGCCCGGCGCGGGTGGGCAGTACCTTCAGGCCAAACTGCTCGGCAATTTTATAGCCGAACGGTGAGGCGCCCAGCCCCGGCATCGAGAGGCCGCCGCTGGCGATCACCAGGTTATCGGCGCTGACGGTCTCACCGTTGAGTTGCAGCGTGTAGCCCTGCTCGTCGCGGGCGACGTCCAGCACTTCGGTGCGCAGGCGCATTACTACGCCGCCTTTCTCGCACTCGGCCACCAGCATATCGACAATTTGCTGCGCGGAGTCGTCGCAGAACAGCTGTCCCAGCGTCTTCTCATGCCACGCGATACCGTGTTTACCCACCAGTTCGATAAAATCCCACTGGGTATAGCGCGCCAGCGCAGATTTGCAAAAATGGCGGTTCTGGCTCAAATAGGCCGCAGGCTCGACATAAAGATTAGTAAAGTTGCAGCGCCCGCCGCCAGACATCAGGATCTTGCGGCCAGGCTTTTTTCCGTTATCCAGCAGCAGCACGCGACGACCCGCTTGTCCGGCCATCGCCGCACAAAACATACCCGCCGCACCGGCGCCAATTACTACGGCATCAAACCTTTCCACGTCAAAATCCTCTTCGTTAACTGCCGCGGATTGTAAAGTTTCCTCAGTGGTCGCACCAGCGTAAAAAGATATTACAAAGCCATTTCATTGATATTTAAAGATTATCCTTTAAGGCACATTTCTCAAATCAGGTGGTATGTCAAAAAAAGTCTATATTTCACTTTGCCCGTTGCGCATTTGTCCTGGATAATGCGCCGCGTTCATGTCCTCAAAATGGCGTAACGTCCTATGCTACATTTGTTTGCCGGCCTGGATTTACATACCGGGCTTTTATTATTGCTTGCTCTGGTTTTTGTGCTGTTTTACGAAGCGATCAACGGCTTCCACGACACTGCAAACGCAGTAGCAACGGTTATCTACACTCGCGCAATGCGATCGCAGCTTGCGGTTGTTATGGCGGCGGTATTTAACTTTTTTGGTGTCCTCCTGGGCGGACTGAGCGTTGCGTATGCCATTGTGCATATGCTGCCAACGGATCTGCTGCTTAACGTGAGTTCCGGTCATGGCCTGGCCATGGTGTTCTCTATGCTGCTTGCTGCGATTATCTGGAACCTCGGTACCTGGTATTTCGGCCTGCCGGCATCCAGCTCTCACACCCTCATCGGCGCGATTATCGGTATCGGGTTAACCAATGCCCTGATGACCGGGACCTCCGTCGTTGATGCGCTGAATATCCCGAAAGTTCTCGGCATTTTCGGCTCTCTGATCATCTCCCCTATCGTCGGTCTGGTGGTGGCGGGTGGCTTGATTTTCATCCTGCGTCGCTACTGGAGCAACACGAAAAAACGTGCGCGTATCCACCTGACGCCAGCAGAGCGTGAGAAGAAAGACGGCAAGAAAAAGCCGCCGTTCTGGACGCGTATCGCGCTGATCATTTCCGCTATCGGCGTCGCCTTCTCTCATGGCGCGAACGATGGTCAGAAAGGTATCGGCCTGGTGATGCTGGTTCTGATTGGCGTCGCACCGGCGGGCTTCGTGGTTAACATGAACGCCTCCGGTTACGAAATCACCCGTACCCGTGATGCGGTAAACAACGTTGAGACTTACTTCCAGCAGCATCCTGATTTGCTGAAGAAAGCGACCGGCGTGGACCAGCTGATTCCTTCTCCGGAGTCAGGCGCAACGACGGCACCGGGCGAGTTCCATTGCCATCCGGCAAACGCGATTAACGCGCTGGAACGTGCGAAAGGCATGCTGGCCGATATCGAAAGCTATGACAAACTGGCTGTTGAACAGCGTGGTCAGCTGCGTCGCATCATGCTCTGTATCTCCGACGTGACCGATAAAGTCGCGAAGCTGCCAGAGGTTAATGCTGACGACCAACGTCTGCTGAAGAAACTGAAAGGCGATATGCTCAATACCATTGAGTACGCGCCAATCTGGATCATCATGGCGGTCGCGCTGGCGCTGGGTATCGGTACGATGATTGGCTGGCGTCGTGTGGCGACCACCATCGGCGAGAAGATCGGTAAGAAAGGCATGACCTATGCGCAGGGTATGTCCGCGCAGATGACGGCAGCGGTATCTATCGGTCTGGCGAGTTACACCGGTATGCCAGTCTCCACCACCCACGTACTCTCTTCGTCCGTGGCAGGTACAATGATTGTTGACGGCGGCGGTTTGCAGCGTAAAACCGTGACCAACATCCTGATGGCCTGGGTGTTCACCCTCCCGGCGTCCATCCTGCTGTCTGGCGGTCTGTACTGGATTTCGCTGAAGCTGATTTAATCGGCTGAAGGCGACAAAAAAGCGGGTCAGGAAACTGGCCCGCTTTTTTTATGCTCAGTGCCAAATCATCAGCGCAATCATACTCACCACAACCAGACCACAGAGGGCGCTGGTCAAAATGAACTGACGACGCAGGCGCTCGCAGCGACGGATAAACTCTTCATCGTGGTGATCGCGGTAGCGTTGGTAGTAGATATACCCCACCAGACGCATCTGCTTGCTGGGCTGTCCGTGCGAGGTGAAGAACCCTCCACCGTCCACATACTGATAAAGCAACGGATCGCAACCACGAAGTACCACTAACAGCGCACGTAACGATGAGAAGTAGCGCGCCATATTCACTATGCAAACCACGCATAACGCCCAAAACAATGCGACGGTGCTAATCATACATCCTCCCCGGCGTCCGCCCACGAAGCAAGGCTCCTGAGCTACCGCACCCCAATGCCCTGACAGACAGTTCAGTGAAAGAATGACCAAAAGTCGATCCGGTTCGCGTTTTAATATCCGAACGGCTCATTAAATAGTGTAGGAGATCCGTTAATTTTTTTGCCACAAGGTTAATCGTTATCAACACCAAAGCTTGAAAAATATGTTTAACTGGGCCGTAATGAAAGCATCAGACGACGGCTTTCCCATTTAGTCATCGATAACTTAAGGAAGGAGTAACACTATGGCTTACAAACACATTCTTATCGCGGTAGACCTCTCCCCGGAGAGTAAAGTGCTGGTTGATAAAGCAGTATCCATGGCACGTCCCTACAACGCGAAAGTTTCGCTGATTCACGTTGATGTGAATTACTCCGACCTCTACACCGGTCTGATCGACGTGAATCTCGGCGATATG
The DNA here is from genome assembly GCF_001037565.1 of Enterobacter sp. BWH52. Classification (NCBI taxonomy): domain Bacteria; kingdom Pseudomonadati; phylum Pseudomonadota; class Gammaproteobacteria; order Enterobacterales; family Enterobacteriaceae; genus Enterobacter; species Enterobacter sp. BWH52. The sequence goes on from NZ_KQ089854.1 coordinate 4,340,676, forward strand.
CAGAAACGCATCTCCGAAGAGACTCACCACGCGCTGAGCGAGCTTTCTACCAACGCGGGCTATCCGATCACTGAAACCTTAAGCGGTAGCGGCGATCTGGGCCAGGTGCTGGTTGATGCGATTAAGAAATACGATATGGACCTGGTGGTATGTGGTCACCATCAGGACTTCTGGAGCAAACTGATGTCTTCCGCGCGCCAGCTGATTAACACCGTTCACGTGGATATGCTGATTGTTCCACTGCGTGACGAAGAAGACGAGTAAGTGCGTTAAATTCCCCTCACTAACCCTCTCCCAAAGGGAGAGGGAATAGATCGAGGATGTAGGCCGGGTAAGGCGAAGCCGCCACCCGGCTTTTTCTATTCCGGCGTACCCGAATAAATATCAAACCGGTGCCCTTTCGTGGTCACCGCGTTAGTGGTCGCAACGTCCGCCAGCGGCGGCGCATAGTCCGGCCGCTTCACCACCACACGCTTCGTCGCCAGCTGACGAGCCGGTTCCAGCAGGCCATCGGCATCTAAATCTGGCCCCACCAGCGACTGAAACACCCGCATCTCTTTCTTCACCAGCGCGCTTTTCTGCTTATGCGGGAACATGGGGTCGAGATAAACCACCTGCGGGCGCGGGGTGATGTCGGTGAGCGCCGTCAGGCTGGAGGCATGAATAAGTTGCAAACGTTCCTGTAACCACGAGCCGATTTCCGGGTCCGCATAGCCTCGCGTCAGCCCGTTGTCAAGCAGCGCGGCGACAACCGGATTACGCTCCAGCATCCGCACCCGGCAGCCCACCGAGGCCAGCACAAACGCATCGCGCCCCAGCCCCGCCGTGGCGTCCACCACGTCCGGAAGATAGTTCCCTTTAATGCCAACCGCCTTGGCCACCGCTTCGCCGCGACCGCCGCCGAACTTACGCCGGTGCGCCATCGCGCCGCCGACAAAATCGACAAAAATCCCGCCAAGCTTTGGCTCATCGCGCTTGCGCAGCTCCAGATGTTCCGGCGTCATCACCAGCGCCATCAGGTTGTCTTCATCATGTTCCAGCCCCCAGCGGGCCGCCAGAACAGATAAGGCGCCGTCCCCGGCGCCTGTTTCATTTACTAAGCAGATCTTCACGTAGCAATCAGCCTTTGATTCCGTAATGCTCCAGCATCGCATCCAGCTGCGGCTCGCGGCCACGGAAGCGTTTGAACAGCTCCATAGGCTCTTCTGAACCGCCGCGGGTCAGGATGTTGTCGAGGAACGACTGACCGGTTTCGCGGTTGAAAATCCCCTCTTCTTCGAAGCGCGAGAAGGCATCCGCCGCCAGCACGTCGGCCCACAGGTAGCTGTAGTAGCCTGCGGCGTACCCGCCTGCGAAGATATGGCTGAACGCGTGCGGGAAGCGTCCCCAGGTTGGCCCTGGAATAACGGCAACCTGCTTTTTAATCTCAGCCAGGGTTTCGAGGATTTTCGCCCCCTGCTCCGGGCTGAACTCGGCGTGCAGGCGGAAGTCGAACAGGCCGAACTCCAGCTGGCGCAGGATAAACATCGCCGCCTGGTAGTTTTTCGCTGCCAGCATTTTATCCAGCAGTTCTTTCGGCAGCGGTTCACCCGTTTCGTAATGACCGGAGATAAACGCCAGCGCGTCCGGCTCCCAGCACCAGTTTTCCATAAACTGGCTAGGCAGCTCGACCGCATCCCATGGCACACCGCTGATACCGGCGACGCCAGCGGTTTCGATGCGGGTCAGCATGTGGTGCAGGCCGTGACCGAACTCGTGGAACAGGGTGATCACTTCATCGTGGGTAAACAGCGCAGGTTTGCCGCTCACCGGACGGTTGAAGTTACAGGTCAGGTAGGCGACCGGTTTTTGCAGGGAACCATCCGCTTTACGCATCTGGCCCACGCAGTCGTCCATCCACGCCCCGCCGCGCTTGTTCTCACGCGCGTAGAGATCGAGGTAGAAGCTACCGCGCAGTTCATTTTTCTCGTCATACAGCTCAAAGAAGCGCACGTCCGGATGCCAGACGTCGATGTCGGTACGCTCTTTCGCGGTAATGCCGTAGATGCGTTTCACCACCTCGAACAGGCCGTTAACGGCTTTGTTTTCCGGGAAGTACGGACGCAGTTGTTCGTCGCTGATGCTGTAGAGATGCTGTTTCTGTTTTTCGCTGTAGTACGCGATATCCCACGGCTGAAGCTCGTCTACGCCGAACTCCGCTTTCGCAAAGGCGCGCAGCTGAGCCAGCTCTTTTTCACCCTGCGGACGGGCGCGTTTCGCCAGATCGGTCAGGAAGTCGAGCACCTGCTGTGGGTTCTCGGCCATTTTGGTGGCGAGGGATTTATCCGCGTAGCTGTCGAAGCCCAGCAGCTGTGCCAGCTCGTGGCGCAGGGCGAGGATCTCCGCCATCACCGGGCTGTTATCCCATTTGCCCGCATTCGGCCCCTGATCGGAGGCGCGGGTGCTGTAGGCGCGGTACATCTCTTCGCGCAGGGCCTGGTTGTCGCAGTAGGTCATCACCGGCAGATAGCTTGGGATATCCAGCGTTAACAGGAAGCCTTCCTGCTCTTTCGCTTCGGCCTGGGCTTTTGCTGCCGCCAGCGCGCTTTCCGGCATGCCCGCCAGTTCAGATTCATCGGTAATCAGCTTCGTCCAGCCCATGGTAGCGTCGAGGACGTTATTGCTGTACTGGTTGCCCAGCTCGGACAGGCGCGCAGCGATTTCACCGTAGCGAACCTGTTTTTCTTTTGGCAGGCCAATCCCGGACAGTTCGAAATCACGCAGGGCGTTATCGACCGATTTTTTCTGCGCCGTGTTCAGTTCGGCATAGTGGTCGCCGTCGCGCAGGTCGCGGTAGGCTTTGTAGAGCCCCTCATGCTGGCCGACCCAGGTGCTGTACTCAGAGAGCAGCGGCAGGGTTTGCTCGTAGGCTTCGCGCAGCTCCGGGCTGTTTTTTACCGAGTTCAGGTGGCTCACCGGGGAGAAGATGCGCCCCAGCACGTCGTCCACTTCGGCCAGCGGCTGACACAGATTTTCCCAGGTGTACGGCCCGCCCTGCGCGACCACGTTTTCTACCGCCGCGCGGCAGTTGTCCAGCGATTGCGTAACCGCTGGAACCACATGCTCGGGGAGGATTTTAGAAAACGGTGGCAACGAAAAAGGCGTCAGTAATGGATTGGTCATAAACGCTGTCCTGTTGAAATAGGTGAATGAAGCGCGCATCCGGCGCTGTGCATATTGTTCAGTAATGGGGTTAAGTGTAGAGGATTTCAATGCCAGACGTGGCGGAAAAGAGCCCGGTGGCGCTGCGCTTACCGGGCCTGCGGGTAATCTGTGCCGTTCTGCTGTAAACTGTGGCAAATCGTCAATTCAGCGGAATATCATTACCCATGCTCAGTTATCGCCACAGCTTCCACGCAGGCAACCACGCCGACGTCCTCAAACACACCGTTCAGAGCCTGATCATCGAATCGCTTAAAGAAAAGGATAAACCGTTCCTTTATCTGGACACCCACGCGGGCGCGGGCCGTTATCAGCTGAGCGGCGAGCATGCCGAGCGTACCGGTGAATATCTGGAAGGGATTGCGCGTATCTGGCAGCAGGACGATCTGCCTGCCGAGCTGGAGCCGTACATTGGCGTGGTGAATCACTTTAACCGCAACGGCCAGTTGCGTTACTACCCTGGCTCCCCGCTGATTGCCCGCCAGCTGCTGCGCGAGCAGGACAGCCTCCAGTTAACCGAGCTGCACCCGAGCGACTTCCCGCTGCTGCGTTCTGAGTTTCAGAAAGATAACCGCGCCCGCGTAGACAAAGCCGATGGTTACCAGCAGCTGAAAGCCAAACTGCCGCCGGTTTCCCGTCGCGGCCTGGTGCTGATCGACCCACCGTACGAAATCAAAACCGACTATCAGGCGGTGGTGACCGGCATTAACGAAGGTTACAAACGCTTTGCGACCGGCACCTATGCTCTGTGGTATCCGGTAGTGCTGCGCGCGCAAATTAAACGCATGATCAAAGACCTCGAAGCGACGGGCATTCGCAAAATCCTGCAAATTGAGCTGGCGGTGCGCCCTGACAGCGACCAGCGCGGCATGACCGCGTCTGGCATGATCGTCATTAACCCGCCGTGGAAGCTCGAAGCACAGATGAACAACGTGCTGCCGTGGCTGCACAAAACGCTGGTGCCAGCCGGTACGGGTCACGCCACCGTGAGCTGGATCGTGCCGGAGTAATCGCAGCCATCGGTGGAAACTATTGATTTCAGGTATACAATCGCGGCAATTCACGATTAAGGACAACGCTATGACTAAGCATTATGACTACATCGCAATCGGCGGCGGCAGCGGCGGCATCGCCTCCATCAACCGTGCAGCCATGTACGGCCAGAAGTGTGCGCTGATTGAAGCCAAAGAACTCGGCGGCACCTGCGTGAACGTGGGTTGTGTACCGAAGAAAGTGATGTGGCATGCCGCGCAAATCCGTGAAGCTATCCATATGTATGGCCCGGACTACGGCTTTGACACCACCATCAACCACTTCGACTGGGATAAACTGATCGCCAGCCGTACCGCCTACATCGACCGTATTCACACCTCATACGATAACGTGCTGGGCAAGAATAACGTCGACGTGATCCGCGGCTTTGCCCGTTTCGTGGATGCGAAGACCATCGAAGTGAACGGCGAGACGATCACCGCCGATCACATCCTGATCGCCACCGGCGGCCGTCCGAGCCACCCGCACATTCCGGGCGCGGAATACGGTATTGACTCCGACGGGTTCTTCGAGCTGCCTGCTCTGCCAGAACGCGTTGCCATTGTGGGCGCAGGTTACATCGCGGTTGAACTGGCCGGCGTGATTAACGGCCTGGGGGCGGAAGCGCACCTGTTCGTGCGTAAACACGCGCCGCTGCGCAGCTTTGACCCGCTGATCGTCGACACGCTGGTCGAGGTGATGAACGCCGAAGGCCCAACCCTGCACACCAACGCCGTGCCAAAAGCGGTGGTGAAAAATGCGGACGGTAGCCTGACGCTGGAGCTGGAAGATGGCCGCAGCCAGACCGTTGACTGCCTGATCTGGGCGATTGGCCGTGAACCGGCCACCGACAACTTCAACCTGGCCGCAACCGGGGTGAAAACCAATGAAAAAGGCTACATTGTCGTTGATAAATTCCAGAACACCAGCGTACCGGGCATTTATGCCGTCGGTGATAACACCGGTGCCGTAGAGCTGACGCCGGTTGCCGTGGCGGCGGGGCGTCGTCTTTCCGAGCGTCTGTTTAACAACAAGCCGGACGAACATCTGGATTACAGCAACATTCCGACCGTGGTCTTCAGCCACCCGCCAATCGGTACCGTCGGCTTAACCGAGCCGCAGGCGCGTGAGCAGTACGGCGATGATCAGGTGAAAGTGTATAAATCGGCGTTTACCGCGATGTATACCGCGGTCACCTCGCACCGTCAGCCGTGCCGCATGAAGCTGGTCTGCGTGGGCCCGGAAGAGAAGATCGTCGGCATCCACGGCATTGGCTTCGGCATGGACGAGATTCTGCAAGGCTTCGCGGTGGCGCTGAAGATGGGCGCAACGAAGAAAGACTTCGATAACACCGTGGCAATCCACCCGACTGCGGCGGAAGAATTTGTGACCATGCGCTGATCGGTCTGATCCGCAACAAAACCGGCCAACTGGCCGGTTTTTTTATGCCCTGGGCAGGTAAACCCAACGGGTGTACAAACGGTAACAAAATAACCCGCTACCCGCGGTGGAATTAACTAATCTTAGAAAGCGCTACGCGTTCGCCTGTTACTACGGAAAAAGATTAGAGATATGAAAATGCACGTAAAGATCACCGCAAAACTGATGGCCAAAATGCACCTTGTTCTCGCGCTGGTATGGGCGATACTGACTATTCCTACCCTGCTGTGGTGGAAAAACAGCATTCTGTGGGTGTCGTTAATGAGCATTTACGCTATCGTGATTTCCCATCTGGCTGCGTACAGCGCCGCCCATGCAGAAAAAGCGGCCAGCAAGGCGATGGATAAAAGCGAAGGCGCCAGTCAGAAAGCCAATCAAACCGCCAACAGCCTTCAAGGCAATGCGCGTCAGGCACATTAATCCCTGCGTAAATGCAGAATACCGAATGCTCTGAATTTTATTCCTGCTCTGTTTCCAAAGATTCTGATTTAATGATTTCATAATCAAAGGGATATCTGATTTTCAGCGTGTTTAAATCCATTTTGAAAGCGTGATCTACCGCACACTTCGCACCGCATTAACCGAAGCGAATGTCTACGCTTAAAAGATAGCCGGGAAAAACCCGTATTTGTTACGACAAAAACCGGAGGTCCTGAACACCATGTTCAACCAGAAACTACAGACTGCCGAGGATATCGAGTTCGATATTGCAGAAGAGCTGCGCTATGAAACCGATCCCTGTGAGTTAAAACTGGATGAGATGATCGAGGCAGAGCCGGAACCGGAAATGATTGAAGGGCTGCCGGCGTCCGATGCCCTTACGCCCGCTGACCGCTACCTTGAACTGTTTGAACACGTCCAGTCGTCGCGGCTGTTTGCGGACAGCAAAACCTTTCCCGACTGCGCGCCGAAGATGGATCCGCTGGATATTTTGATCCGCTATCGCAAGGTGCGTCGCCACCGTGATTTTGACCTGGCGCGCTTTGTAGAGAATCACTTCTGGCTACCGGAGGACTACAGCAAAGAGTACGTCTCTGATCCCGGCCTGTCCCTGAAAGAACATATCGATAATCTGTGGCCGGTGCTGACGCGCGAGCCGCAGGATCACATCCCGTGGTCGTCGCTGCTGGCGCTGCCGCAGGCCTATATTGTGCCCGGCGGGCGATTCAGCGAGACCTACTACTGGGACTCTTACTTCTCCATGCTGGGGCTGGCAGAAAGCGGTCGTAACGATCTGCTGAAATGTATGGCCGATAACTTCGCCTGGTTGATTGAGCGCTACGGCCATATCCCGAACGGCAACCGCACCTACTATCTCAGCCGCTCCCAGCCGCCCGTTTTTGCCCTGATGGTGGAGCTGTTTGAAGAGGACGGCGTGCGCGGGGCGAAGCGCTATCTTGAGCACCTCAAGATGGAGTACGCCTTCTGGATGGACGGGGCGGAATCGCTGCTGCTCAATCAGGCCTATCGCAGTGCGGTTCGTATGCCGGATGGCTCATTGCTCAACCGTTACTGGGACGATCGCGATACGCCGCGGGATGAATCGTGGATTGAGGACGTTGAAACTGCCCGTCATTCTGGTCGTCCGCCGAACGAGGTGTACCGTGACCTGCGTGCCGGGGCAGCCTCAGGATGGGATTACTCATCCCGCTGGCTGCGCGATCCTGCGCGGCTGGCCAGCATCCGCACAACACAATTTATCCCCATCGATTTGAACGCATTCCTGTTCAAACTGGAGAGCGCTATCGCCAACATCTCCGCGTCGAAAGGGGATAAAGAGACGGCTGATCTGTTCCGCCAGAAAGCCAGCGACCGGCGCGCGGCGGTAAACCGCTATCTGTGGGACGAAGAGAACGGCTGTTATCGTGATTACGACTGGCGGCGTGAAGCCCTGGCGCTGTTCTCTGCGGCCAGCATTGTGCCGCTGTATGTGGGCATGGCGACGCATGAGCAGGCTGAACGGCTGTCCGATGCCGTTAAAGCCCGTCTGCTCACGCCGGGCGGTATTCTCGCCACCGAATATGAAACCGGGGAGCAGTGGGATAAGCCGAACGGCTGGGCGCCGCTCCAGTGGATGGCGATCCAGGGGTTCAAGCAGTACGGCAACGACTCGCTGGGAGATGAGATCGCCTGGAGCTGGCTGCACACGGTGAACCATTACTACAAAACCCATCATAAGCTGATTGAGAAGTACCACATCGCCAGCAGCACGCCACGCGAAGGTGGCGGGGGGGAGTATCCGTTGCAGGATGGCTTCGGCTGGACGAATGGCGTGGTGCGGCGGTTGATTGGGTTATATGGTGAACCTTGAGCCTTGCCCCTTACCCTAACCCTCTCCCCTGAGGGGAGAGGGAAAAGTTAACGAATCACCTCATAAATGGCAGTCTGGATGGACTGCCATTTTTTTGTGCTGGCATCGGGCTGCGTCTTCGCGCGGCGCGTTGCCATATCGGCGTCGTGCTGCTGGCGTTTCACCACCGCAGGGACGGTACAGAATGCTTTCAGGTACTGCTTACGCATAGGCGTCAGCGATTCCCCGTTCGCCATCGCATGGCTAAGCGTATTAATAAAGCGTCGGCAGGGCTTTTGCTCTGTCATTTGCAGGCGGTAGCGCAACATTACTTCCAGCACATCGTCGTAGCCTGCCGACAACGCCTCCTCCGTCCATGACATTTTCCAGTCCATCCCGCCCTGCAAAAACAGGAGCGCCACCCGGGTATCGTTGCGGCTAATCGCTGAACGGAAGTTGTTTTCATCCCAGGTGACACCCATCCGCGTCAGCGTTTCTCGCGAGGAAGGCGTTTCGCGCATCTCCTGCACCGGTGCGGGAGATGCCGTACTGGCCACAGCCGGCTGCGGTTTACTGCTGTTCACCAGCCAGAATCCCCCCACGACAATCGCGATAACCATCACGCCAACCGCTCCCCACAGCACGCCGGAAATCAGCTGTTCGCGCTGCTCTGGCGTACGCGTGGCACGCTGAGTCGGTTTTTCTATACTGTCGCGCACTTCAAAAAGATCGCCGCCTGTGGTGCGGTCCATTTTTTGCGCCTTTTCCCAGAACGCGTGCAGCTCGCTTTCGTCCACCGCCATCAGCGCCGCCGGGTTAACGCGTGTCCGCCCTTCCTCAAACGCGCGCTGAACGGAGCGGGTGATCTGCGTGTAATAGCAGTCGAGCAGCTGGATTTGCGCTCCGCTTAACGGCTGCTGCACGGTGATGCTGTTGCGGATTTGTCGAATATCTTCGAGGAAGGTTTGCAGGGTTTTGCGGGGCTCTACCAGCAGTGTCAGCATGTCCGGGGCGTTAAACAGCGGCGCGTAGTAGCGGCTAAATTCTTTTTTATCTACCAGCAGCTGGGCCAGTTCGCTGAACAACATGCCGCTCAGAACATCATTAATTTCACCGTTTTTCAGCCAGCGACGCACGCGTTCAGCGTTAAACAACGTCTTAAGATGATTATTCAGCCGCACCGGGTCGGGCCACGCCTGCTGTATCAGCCCTTTAATCATCAGCTCAATGGCACGCACCTGTTTCTGCGCCTGAAGCTGGCTCTCCTTCTCTGGCACCCTCCCGGTTTCGTAGGTCAGGAGGGGCTGTTGCAGACGCAGATATTCAAGGGAGGTGACGAAGCGCATCGCCGCAATCAGCTGGTTTTCGCTGACATCCTGCCCGCTTTCATACTGGGGAACGCGCTGCTGAAGCAAGCGTAATTGCAGCGTAAAGGCTGTCATTTCCGCATCATTCAGGTTCAGCTTCCTGGCTACAGCGCCCCACCCGCCCAGCCCCAGGCGGGCGCTATCCAGTTGCTCCAGAAACCAGCGTGGATCTTTTCCTTCAGAAACATGTACATTCAACAGAAGTAAAATTTCAACAGACGCCTGACGGATCGCCGCCAGACAGTGTTCAAACTGTTCGCGGGTATGATGCGATGAGCTAATCATCATTGTTTTCCTTGAGAGACAATGAGTACCGCTAAAGCGGCATTAAAAGTCGTTTTTCTTTTTATTTATATGAGGTTAAACATACCTGACTTTCTGTTGAAATAAAGTGACAACCTTATAATCATTTGCAATGTCTCCGGAGGATCGTCATGCCCGCCTTAACCACCGCGCGTCTCACCTGCTCGCCGCTGCAAGAGCAAGACTGGCCCTTTTTTCTGTCGCTACAGCAAAATCCTGAGGTAATGCGTTTTGTCGCCCCTGCGCGTAGCGAGGCGGACATTCGGGAAGCCTTTGAGTCTCGTCTGTTGCCGTGGACGCCGGGCAGTTCGCACTGGCTCTGCCTTATGGTGCGTGAGACGGCCAGCCGGACGCCGCTGGGCGTAACCGGATATGTGCACCGGGAGGCAGATTGTGCTGAAGTCGGTTTTCTCTTTGCGCCTTCTGCGCAGGGGAAAGGTTACGGCTTTGAATCTCTGCGGGCTGTGTGTGATTTTGCGCTGACTCAGGGCAATATCCGTCGGCTCACCGCGACCGTGACGGCGGGAAATATCGCCTCCAGGCGACTGCTGGAAAAAACAGGTTTTCAGCTGGAAGGTGAGTTGCGCGAGAGTTATTTCCTTTCAGGGCAATGGCATAACGACTGGCTATTCGGTTTACTGAAAAAGGAATTCCCGTTCAGTTAAACCTGATCAACAGCCATTTGGCGGATATTTCCCCGGCGGCGTTTCCTCTATAGTCGCGTCATTAAGAGGAAACGCTTATGACGGGTTATGCAATGCAGATATCTTCTGCTGCAATCGCATTAATTAAAAAACAACAGGGTCTTTCCCTGGAGAAATACCGTGACGAAAAGGGAATATGGGTTATTGGTTATGGTCACGTAATTCGCCAGTGGGAAAAATTTAACGGTCTCATCACGCCGACTGAGGCGGAGAATTTGCTTTGTAATGATATTCAATTATGTGAGGCGCTGCTGCGGGAAATGAACAAACGCCCATTAACCCAACAGCAGCATGACGCACTGATATTAACCCTCTTCAGTTTTGGGGAAGAGTCCCCTCTGCCAGAGAAGATCCTTCAGGCCGTCGCCCGGGTGTAGTACATCGCGGCTTGCGTCCGGTTTTTGACATCAAGACGCCGGAAAAGCGCCTCAAGATGGGCTTTTACCGTTGCCGCACTGATATTGAGATTACGTCCAATCTCTTTATTGGACTCTCCGGCCGCCAGTAACTTCAATACCTCACGCTGGCGCTCGCTTAACACTGCCAGTTCATCCTGAGAGGTGTGCTTCTTCAGCCACTCGCCGGGAAAACAGACCATTCCTCGCGATACAGAATCCAGCACTGCGGAAAAGCGTTCGGGATTCGCATTGCGAGGAATTATCGCCACCACGTTGCGCTGAAACATTTGCTCAACCCAACGCCGCTCTTTTTTCGTTAACACCAACACCACGCGCGACGTTGGAAAGCGATCCATAATCTCTTCCAGTAAAGCCACACCATTATCACGAATTAAATACCCATCTATCATGACGATAGCGGAGGGTGACGCGGATAATTGCGCCCATAATTCATCAGTCTGACGAGTTCCTGTCATATCTATTTTCGGAATTAACTTCTGCAAACTATACATCGCTCCATGAATAAATAATGACTGCCTGTCAAACATGATTACTCGCATCGTTTTACTCCTCTGAGAATAGCGAAGGGGGATTCTACAGAGGCATTTTTTAAGAAAAAACTCAATGAATGGAGAGGTTACAAATCACCCAGCTCTCTTTATATCTTCCAGCATTTAGACATACCTGTTTTAAGGATTTCCTTAAGAGGGTTCCTTCCCCTTAAGACTGAACATTACAGAAACATACCGCCTGAAACTTCAATACGTTGCGCATTCATCCAGCCCAGTTTGTCACTGAGCAACGCCGCAATGGCGTCACCAATATCATCGGGCAGGCCCACGCGTCCCAGCGCTGTCTGCGAGGCCAGCAGCTGGTTAAGCTCCGCATTATCCCGCACTCGCCCGCCCCCAAAGTCGGTTTCAATCGCGCCGGGCGCGATGATATTGACGGAAATTCCGCGCGCGCCAAGCTCTTTTGCCTGATAGCGGGTCAGCACCTCCATCGCCCCTTTCATTGCCGCGTAGGTTCCTGAACCGGGCTGAGTAAAACGGGCCAGTCCGCTGGAGACGTTCAGGATCCGCCCTCCGTCTTTTATGAGCGGCAGCAGCTGTTGCGTGAGGAAAAACGGTCCTTTGAAGTGAATGTTCATCGCATCATCAAACTGCGCCTCGGTCGTCTCGGTATAGGGTGCATATAACCCTGTACCTGCGTTGTTCACTAAATAGTCAAAGGTGTCACGTTGCCAGACGTGTTTAAGGGTATCCTTCACCTTTTGAGCAAAGCGCGAAAAGCTTGCCGTATCGCCGACGTTAAGCTGCAATGCTGCCGCTTTTCCGCCTTTTCCCTCGATTTCGCGCACAACTTCCTGCGCCTCCTGCTGGCTGTTGTTCCAGGTGAGGATAATGCCTGTCCCTTCCGCGGCCAGCTTCAAAACGGCATTTTTACCCAGGCCGCGGCTACCGCCCGTCACTAAAGCAATACGTTCACTCATAATTCACCTCGTTTCGGCTGTGATGAAGATTGAGAAAGAGCTTATTAGATGGTAGAAAATCAATAAATAGTGCCGTGAGCGCTTCACTGTTTCATTCTTAACAACAATGACCAACATCTATGGATAAAATACACGCAATGCAGCTTTTCCTTCGGGTCGCGGAACTGGAGAGTTTTTCCCGCGCGGCGGAGACGTTAAGCCTGCCGAAGGGGAGCGTATCGCGACAGATCCAGGCACTGGAAAACGCGCTGGGCACGCAGCTGCTGCACCGCACTACCCGCCGCGTCAGCCTGACGCAGGACGGCATGGTTTATTACGAGCGCGCCAAAGATCTGCTGATGAATCTGGACGAACTGGACGGCATGTTTCTGCACGACCCTTCAACCATCAGTGGTCGGCTACGTGTGGATATGCCCGTTGCCATTGCGCGAAATGTCGTCATTCCGAAACTGCCTGCATTTTTACAACAGTTTCCCGGCATTGAACTGGAGCTGAGTAGCAGCGATCGTCTGGTCGATGTCATCCGCGAAGGATTTGACTGCGTGGTTCGCGTGGGAAACTTAAAGGACTCCGGGCTTATCGCCCGGCCGCTTGGGAAACTCTCGGTGATTAATTGCGCCAGCCCGGATTATCTGACGCGATTCGGCTACCCTGAGACGCTGGACGATTTGGCTTCGCATGCCCTCATTCACTACTCCGCCACGCTGGGCACCCGTCCGCAGGGTTTTGAGTATTACAACGGCAGCGCGACCCGGTGGGTAAAAACGGGAGGCGTATTGTCGGTTAACAGCACAGAAACCTACCAGGCCGCCTGTATCGCCGGGCTTGGGATTATTCAGGTCCCGCGCGTCGGGGTGCGTGATGCCCTGCGCACGAAAAAACTCGTTGAGATCCTGCCGCAATATCGGGCTGAACCAATGCCCGTCTCCCTCATTTATCCCCACCGCCGTAACCTCTCCCGTCGGGTGCATGTGTTTATGGAGTGGCTTACCGAACTCACAAAAGGTTACGTGGACTAGTCGCAAGCTATAATTCAGTAACATCCAGCTCAACGAAAAGGAAAATGCGCGTGACGCCGGAAAATAACCCGCAACGACCGACTCAACATTTAGATTATGAACCCATCAAAAAGATGGATAACGAGCCTGAAGCGCCGAAAGAGCCTGGAACGGCCAGCAAAGCGCTGGGTACCGTGACCGGCATAGCCGAAAAAATTCAGCAGATACCCGCGATTGCTCACCTGATACGCGCCGCTGAGCGCTTTAACGACCGCATGGGAAATCAGTTTGGCGCGGCGATTACCTATTTCTCGTTCCTGTCGATGATCCCCATTCTGATGGTGTCATTTGCCGCCGCCGGTTTTGTGCTGGCGTCTCACCCGACGCTGTTGCAGGACATCTTCAATAAGATCCTGACCAACGTCAGCGACCAGACGCTCGCCACAACGCTCAAAAGCACCATCAATACCGCCGTGCAGCAGCGTACCACCGTGGGTATCGTCGGGTTACTGATTGCGCTCTATTCCGGGGTGAACTGGATGGGCAACCTGCGTGAGGCTATTCGCGCCCAGTCGCGTGACGTCTGGGAGCGTAGACCGCAGGATCAGGAGAAGATATGGGTGAAGTATCTGCGCGACTTTATTTCGCTGATTGGGCTGCTGGTGGCGCTGGTCATCACGCTCTCTATCACCTCGGTCGCCGGTTCCGCGCAGCAGATGATTATCTCCGCGCTGTACCTGGATTACATTGAATGGCTGAAACCGGCCTGGCGCGGTATAGGGCTTGCCATCTCCATCTTTGCTAACTACCTGCTGTTCTTCTGGATCTTCTGGCGTTTGCCCCGCCATCGGCCGCGCAAGAAGGCGCTGATCCGTGGGACGTTGATTGCCGCCATTGGCTTTGAAGTGATCAAAATTGTGATGACCTATACGCTGCCGTCGCTGGTGAAGTCGCCCTCCGGCGCGGCCTTTGGTTCGGTGCTGGGGCTGATGGCTTTCTTCTATTTCTTCGCTCGCCTGACGCTGTTCTGCGCCGCGTGGATCGCCACGGCTGAGTATAAAGATGACCCGCGCATGCCGGGTAAAACCCACCGCTGATGTCCTGTCGGGCTGATATTTCAGCCCGATCCGCCATTTCAGCATATAAATCCAGTCCGTAACTTTTATTTAACGCAAAACCAGTTTTAATGACTGATATTTAAAAAGTGTGAAGCATTTCATAGAAGTGTTTTCGCTGGTCTGAAAATTATCCGCTTTTTGTTGCTTTTATGACCACGCCACGCCTTTGTTACAGATTGAAATGTCGCTTTTGCTATGCCTAATATGGCCCTTCGTTCGTCCAAAAATAAGAAAATATTATGCAAGCAACAGCCACCACACTTAACGAAGGGGCGGAACACGTTCCGGTCAACTCGCGCAATAAAGTCGTCGTCGCATCGCTGATTGGCACCGCCATTGAGTTCTTCGACTTTTATATTTACGCCACCGCTGCGGTCATTGTCTTTCCGCATATTTTCTTCCCTCAGGGCGACCCGACGGCAGCCACGCTACAGTCTTTAGCCACCTTTGCTATCGCCTTCGTTGCGCGTCCGATTGGTTCAGCGGTCTTTGGGCATTTTGGCGATCGCGTTGGCCGTAAAGTGACGCTGGTTGCCTCGCTGCTGACGATGGGGATCTCCACCGTCGCCATCGGCCTGCTGCCGACCTATGAAACTATCGGCATTCTGGCGCCTGTGCTGCTGGCGCTGGCGCGCTTTGGTCAGGGTCTGGGGCTGGGCGGGGAATGGGGCGGCGCGGCACTGCTGGCGACCGAAAACGCTCCGGCGCGCAAGCGTGCCCTGTATGGCTCTTTCCCGCAGCTGGGCGCACCGATTGGGTTCTTCTTTGCTAACGGCACCTTCCTGCTCCTCTCCTGGCTGCTGACCGATGAACAGTTCATGAGCTGGGGCTGGCGTATTCCGTTTGTCTTCTCTGCTGTGCTGGTGCTGATTGGCCTGTACGTGCGCGTGTCGCTGCACGAGACGCCGGTCTTTGCTAAAGTCGCCGCAGCGAAAAAGCAGGTTAAAGTTCCGCTGGGGACGCTGCTGACCAAACACCTCCGCGTGACCGTGCTGGGCACGTTCATCATGCTGGCGACCTACACGCTGTTCTACATCATGACCGTTTACTCCATGACCTTCAGTACTGCCGCCGCGCCGGTCGGCCTGGGCCTGCCACGTAACGAAGTGTTGTGGATGCTGATGATGGCGGTCATCGGATTTGGTGTGATGGTGCCTATCGCGGGCCTGCTGGCGGATAAATTTGGCCGTCGTTCAAGCATGATCGTCATCACCTCCCTGATTATTCTGTTCGCGCTGTTTGTCTTCCCGCCGCTGCTGGGTTCAGGTAGC
This sequence comes from Enterobacter sp. BWH52, assembly GCF_001037565.1. Taxonomy (NCBI): domain Bacteria; kingdom Pseudomonadati; phylum Pseudomonadota; class Gammaproteobacteria; order Enterobacterales; family Enterobacteriaceae; genus Enterobacter; species Enterobacter sp. BWH52. Next base: position 4,356,290 of record NZ_KQ089854.1, read on the forward strand.
CCTGCGCTGGTGATGGCGTATCTGCTGATTGGCCTGAGCCTGATGGGGCTGACCTTTGGCCCAATGGGCGCGCTGCTGCCGGAGCTGTTCCCGACTGAAGTGCGTTACACCGGCGCCTCGTTCTCCTATAACGTTTCGTCGATTCTGGGCGCCTCGGTAGCCCCGTATATCGCCACCTGGCTTCAGGCAAACTATGGCCTGTTCTATGTGGGTGTCTATCTGGCGGCAATGGCAGCGCTGACGCTGATTGCGTTGCTGCTGACGCATGAGACGAAGCATCAGGCGCTGTAAGTGAATGCCGGGGCGAGGCGCGGGGATGCGCCGAGAGGGCGGGTCGCCAGGGTGGTGGCGACTGAGCCACCCTGGCACGTTCACCGGTTATGTTGTGACAGAGTAGTAAGGAACATAACGTGAACGGAATGACCACCAGAGCCGTATGTTCCCCCTCACCCCAGCCCTCTCCCTCAAGGGAGAGGGGGCCGTCTGTGCAGGCATTATTTTGTGGGGATCCCTCACCCCACAGGGAGAGGGAGAAACGGGACTACTTCTTCATCTGCGACAAAATCGTCCGACACTGATTCGCTTCGCCTTCTGACGGCGAAATCAACGCCAGCAGCGCCGCCGCAGGGGTCACCAGTGTAGCGAGCGCGGCGGCGACCGCACCACGCGCAATCAACGGCCCAGCCTTCACGCCCGCCTGCGGATCTTTGAAGGTTCCGCGAACGTACAGCGGCGAGCGCAGGGTGATGATACGAATGCCTTTACTTTCCGGATCGATGGTTAAATCGAGCTGCTCGGACGCCATGCTGGCGGTACCGGTGACGTTGATAACCGCGTTTTCCGTGTCGAAGGCGAAGATCTGCGGACGCGCCACGCCGTTGACCAGATCCAGATTTGCCGCCGCGCAGTTAACGCGTACTTCGTCGTCACCGAAGATTTGCCCGATGATAAAGTTCCCGACGTTCAGCCCCAGGATCTCCATCAGGTTACGGCTCACCAGCCCGTCGTTCATCAGCAGTTTCAGGTTGCCGTTTCCGCTGGCCAGCAGCGCCGCTACGGAGTTACCCGTGCCGCGAATATCCGCGTCGCCGTTCATCTCACCGAGGGTTTTCTGCATCAGTTCCACGTCCGGCATCAGCTCTTTCAGCTTCAGCCGACGCGCCTGGATCTCCGCCCTTCCCTGCATCGGCTTTTTATCCCCCTCCAGGTGGATATTCGATGAAATGGTTCCCCCGGCCATGCCAAACTTCAGCGGTTGCAGGCGCAGGTCGGCGTTTTTCAGGATGATATGGGTCGAGAGGTTGCTCAGCGGCAGCGTGCTGCCATGCTCGATTTTACGTCCTTTGAAGCGCACATCCGCATCCATCACGTCCCATTTGTCGGTTTCGAAGCGGTCATAGGGCAGCACTTTACCCGCAGGCTGAACGTCCTTTTTAACCTCTTTAGACTTCGTGCCTTTGCCCGAATCTACGCCAATCAGCGGACCAAGATCGGCCAGACGCAGCTGGCGGGATTCAACGTCCCCCTCCAGTTTCGGGCGCGGTTTACCGGTGGTGTAGGTCAGCGTGCCGTGGATATCGCTGTCGCCGATGCGGCCGTTGAATCCACGGTAGTCAAAGACGGACGATTTTTCGGTGTTGATTTTGGCAACCAGGTGCCCGTCCGTTTCAAACGGCGGAGTATCCGGCAGCAGTACGCCGGTGAGATCGTACAGTTCCCCCAGCGAATCACCGGCAAACTTAAGCTGGAGGTCGACGCCGCCCATGTTCATCGGGTCGTTAACCGTGCCCACGAACGCCACGCGGGTATTGCCCGAGCGGAAATCCGCCTGCACCGGGAACGGCGTGCCCTCGCTCCTGAGCGCCAGCATGCCGCCGATTTTGCCTTTACCGGTGAGCGGCTGGCCGTTGTAGCGCCCTTTCGCCGTCAGGCCAAAGACGTAATCGCCCGCTTTGCTGTCATCGCCTTTGGCTTTGCTGCCCGTTACTTCGCTAAACGGCAGCGGCTTGCCCAGCGGATCGACGAGGATCTCCACGTCAGCCTTACTCACTTTATCGTCAATGGCGATCCGCCCCCGATCGAACAGAATATTGTCGAGGCGGAAAGACCACGAAGAGGGCTGCGCATTCTGATCTTTATCGCTGCTGCTGGCGAGATCGAACGTCCAGTTGTTGTTTTTCTCTGACAGGCGAATCAGCCGCGCGTCGGGCTGCTGGAGTTTGATCCACGGCAGATACACCGTTCTGGTTAACAGGGCTAACGGCGCCAGCGTGGCTTCCACTCGCGGCAGGTGGATCATGGTTACTTCGGGAATGTCGGGCGGGTTACCGAGAATAATATCGTCGGCATGAACGTGCGGCCAGGGCACCCAGCTCCGCCAGCCAGTTTCCTCTTTCTGGCGCTCCCACACGACGCCCAAATCGCCACGTATTGCGAAGGGGCGGTTCAGCTCGGTTGAGACTTTCTGGTTGATGGTCGGTTTGAGGCGGTTCCAGTCAAACGTGGCGATAATGATGATTAAGACCACGATCAGCAACAAGAAAATCCCTGCTGTCCAGGAAATCACCCTGGTTGTTTTTGTCATTGTTGTCCCCTTTCCTGATGAACTTGCCTCTAAAACTATAGTTCAGACAAAGGGAAGCGGGCAGATCAGAGGCTGGTTATCACCTTTTCCAGGGTATCCATGGGGACAGGACGAGAGAGGAAATAACCCTGTGCCGCCGCTGCCGGGGAATTTTGCACGTCGCGCCACTCCTCCAGCGTTTCTACGCCTTCCACAATGACGCCCTGGCAATAGCGGTTCATCAGTTGCAGGAGCATCGTAAACAGGTTCCGTCCCTCCGGCGTCTGGCGCAGCATGATAAACAGATCGCGGGCCACTTTGATGTAGTCATAACGCACTTCGCTCAGGGCGGAGAAATTGGCCATACCGGTACCGAAATCATCCAGCCACAGCGGGCCAAACTCACACATCGAGGCAAACGAGGAGTCCTGCGGCAGCTGAACATGTTCCACCAGCTCGAAGCGCATCCACGGCAAGGTAGCAATCAGCGCCTGCAACGTCGCATTCTGACGTAACGCCATCAGGGTGGGGCCATCCACGTTCACCGACGCCAGAATACCGTGCTGCTCGAAGAACGCCTGCTTCGTCGCCAGCATTCTCAGCTGCTCTTCCAGCACGTCGATACGCTGACGCACGGCAACCTCCGCAAAATAGCGGTCCGGTGCAATACGCTGTGAAGGATTCGATGGATGAGTGACGACCGTTAACACCTCAATCGCCATTAACCGACCGTCGGTACGGTAGATGGGCTGATAAGTGTACGCTCGCTCACATTGCAGCCAGTAGCGATGCTCCTGCAAGTTCTCAATACTTGCCTCAGGCGTAGTGCTCAGCCGCTGGATAACCTGCTCTGACTTCATTTCGGATGTCCTGTTGTATGGGATAGCCTTTCTGGACTCGTCACTGAGTTATCGGCCCGCCAGGTGAGAACTTTATGTTCAATTCACCGGGAAAATGAAATTAAGATGACAGAAATATGCCGGAATACGCGCTGGCTCAAAAAAAATAATGGAACGTCGTTTTAATATAGTTGACCATAAAAAACACACAGCGCACACTACCCTTAATTACTTTGTTCAGGTTCACGACTATGTCTAAAAAAATTGCCGTGATTGGCGAATGCATGATTGAGCTGTCCCAGAAAGGCGCGGAAGTCAGCCGCGGTTTTGGTGGCGATACATTGAACACCTCCGTTTACATTGCCCGTCAGGTCTCCCCCGACGCGCTGAGCGTGAGCTACGTTACCGCGCTGGGAACGGACAGCTTCAGCCAGCAGATGCTGGAAGCCTGGCAGGGTGAAAACGTTGGGACCTCGCTGATCCAGCGAATGGAAAACCGCCTGCCGGGTTTGTACTACATCGAAACCGACAGCACCGGCGAGCGCACCTTCTATTACTGGCGTAATGAAGCGGCCGCCAAATTCTGGCTGGAAAGCGAGGCCGCCGCTGCCATTTGCGAAGAACTGGCGACCTTCGATTATCTCTACCTGAGCGGGATCAGCCTGGCGATCCTGAGCCAGGAGAGCCGTGAAAAGCTGCTGTCACTGCTGCGCGAATGCCGTGCCAATGGCGGTAAGGTGATTTTCGATAACAACTACCGTCCACGTTTGTGGGCCAGCCGCGAAGAGACGCAGCAGGTCTACCAGCAGATGCTCGAATGCACCGATATCGCCTTCCTGACGCTGGATGATGAAGATGCTCTGTGGGGCGAAAAACCGGTTGATGAGGTCATCGCCCGGACGCAGGCTGCCGGGGTCAGCGAAGTGGTGATCAAGCGTGGGGCGGAGTCTTGCCTGGTGGCGGTTGCAGGTGAAGCCGTGACAGAGGTCCCGGCGGTGAAGCTGGCGAAAGAGAAAGTGATCGATACCACTGCGGCGGGAGATTCTTTCAGCGCGGGGTATCTGGCGGTACGTCTGACGGGAGGTACGCCGGAAGCGGCGGCGCAGCGCGGTCATTTAACGGCCAGCACGGTGATTCAGTATCGCGGAGCGATTATTCCGCGCGAGGCGATGCCTGCTTAAGGACTGGGCGGGCTGATGCCCTCACCCTAACCCTCTCCCACAGGGAGAGGGGACGCAGGGCTTACTGGCCCTGCGGAATATCGCTCGCATCCTGATGTAAATCATCGGCTGCCGTTTGCGCTGGCTGCGGCGCCGTCGCCATGATGGCGTTCCAGGTGGCCTTCAACTCTTTCATGTCATATTCCGGCTCACCTTTCGGCTGTAACAGAATCAACGCCATATCCTGCGACAACTGCTGGCGCAGATCCTGATTCAGCATCTCCACGGTCAGACCGTTCAGGAAGTCCTGACGCAGTTTCTGATACTGCTCCGGCGCGATATCCACCACCTGATTCTGCAAGGAGCGAATGCGCTGGCTGATTAAGATATCGGTATCGGCGCGGGCATAGGTGGCGAACAGTTTCTGCAATTCAAGGGATTTCTGCGCCACCAGCGCGTTAAACTCCTCTTCAGACAGGCCCTCTTTACGCACTTTAGCCAGCTCTTTCGCCACCACGCCGAGATTGGCATTGAGCTTATCGCCCGGCGATTCCACGTTAATGGCGCACTGGGCGCGCTGGAACAGCACACGGCAGTCAAAGCCCAGGCCAATATCTTTCACGTTGTTCTTGCTGAGCGTCTGCTGAACGTGCCAGAACAGCGCTTCACGCGCGAGATCCGCACGCCAGTAACGCTGCAGCGCAGAAGACTCACGGATCGGCTGCCAGGCCGTATCCCACATCATTGAAAGACGATCCTGACGCACGGTATCCGTCATGATGCTGACCGTCTCAGGACGCAGCGGGGACAAGGTAGGAACAGGGGCAGGCGTTTCACGCTTCCCTTTCAGATCGCCAAAGGCTTTGTTGATCTGCTCTATCACCGCACGGCTGTCCACGTTGCCCACTACAATGAGGGTCATGGCATCCGGGGTGTACCACTGCTGGTAGAAAGATTTCACCTGCTCTGCATCCACCGGCTGTTTCAGCGGTTCTGCCGGGTCGTGGCCAAGCAGCGTGGACCCTTTCAGGCGGTAGCGCCACCAGCCTTCTTTGGTATCCGTCGGCCAGGTCGCCACCATGTCGCTGTTGCTCAACGCATAGTTTACGGTCTCAGGCGTAATCGCCAGTTTGCCGGTGGCATCGGATAGATAGGTAAGCGCTTCTTTAAGCAGATCGTTACGGTTGTTGGGCAGGCTCAGGTTAAACATGGTGTAGTCATAGGAGACCACAGCCGGGGGCAGCGGGCGTTTCGGATCGATGGCCTGTTGCCATAAAGAACGCACCTGAACCGCCTGCAAACTGCCGCTCTGGGTGAGCGCCAGTCGAGGAATAAAGTGGCTTAAGCCGGTCTGCTGGGTGCTTTCAGTGAGGGAGCCGGTATTCACAGAAAGACGGATTTCAATGCGATCGCTCGGACGTTGCGGAGTGGATAATACCTGCCACTGGAAACCGTTCGCCAGTGTTCCCTGTTGCCAGGCCGGGTCTGGCTGGAGCGCATCTGCCTGCACATAACTGGCTGCTGCCATCATCAGCAAACCGCCGGTTAAGAGTCGAATTTTTGTGCCCTGCATGTGAACCCCTGATCAACATTCCTGGTTAAAGAGAGTGTCTCGCGACGTGAGCACTCAAAGATGACGATGAAAACCTTCCGATTAGACAGCGTGTTCAGCTAAACGTCACGGGCGGAAGTGAAATATACCCAAAAAAAATCTTGTCGAATTATGACAGGTATGAACGGTTATTATGCGCAGGTGCCCGCATCCCCACAAGGGAATACGGGCATTTATGAGGGATTAAGAGGATAAACCGGGGGTTTTGTCCTCAGATGTGCGGTTATTCAGCGTATCGTTAAGCTTCTTGTGATCCAGCTCTTTCACCCACTTCGCCACCACAATCGTCGCCACGCCATTGCCGACCAGGTTGGTTAACGCACGGGCTTCAGACATAAAGCGGTCAATACCGAGGATCAGGGCCAGGCCCGCTACCGGCAGATGGCCCACCGCCGAAATGGTGGCCGCCAGCACGATAAATCCGCTGCCCGTTACGCCCGCCGCCCCTTTTGAAGAGAGCAGAAGCACCACCAGCAGCGTAATCTGATGGAAGATATCCATGTGGCTGTTAGTGGCCTGGGCAATAAAGACCGCCGCCATCGTCAGGTATATCGAGGTGCCATCCAGGTTAAAAGAGTAGCCCGTAGGAATAACCAGCCCCACCACTGACTTACGGCAGCCCAGCTTTTCCATTTTATCGAGCATACGCGGCAACGCGGACTCCGAAGAGGATGTGCCGAGGACAATCAGCAGCTCTTCACGAATGTAACGAATAAATTTGAAGATGCTGAAGCCGGTCGCACGGGCGATGGAGCCGAGCACCACCACCACAAACAGAATACAGGTGATGTAGAAGCAGACGATCAGCTGGCCCAGCTGTACCAGCGTGCCGACGCCGTATTTCCCGATGGTGAAGGCCATCGCGCCAAAGGCGCCAATCGGGGCCAGACGCATAATCATGTTGATGATGCCGAAGATAACCTGCGAGAAGCTTTCAATGACGTTAAAAATCAGCTGGCCTTTGCTGCCAAGACGGTGCAGGGCAAAGCCAAACAGCACGGCAAACAGCAGTACCTGGAGGATGTTTCCGCTGGCGAACGCGCCAATCACGCTGCTCGGGATCACGTCCAGCAGGAAGGCAACAATCCCCTGATCTTTCGCCTGTTCAGCGTAAACCGCCACCGCTTTCGCATCCAGCGTGGCCGGGTCAACGTTCATACCCGCGCCAGGCTGTACCACGTTGACAATAATCAGGCCGATAATCAGCGCGATGGTACTGACAATCTCGAAGTACAGCAGGGCAACCGCCCCCGTACGCCCGACCGCCTTCATGCTTTCCATGCCAGCGATACCGGTCACCACGGTACAGAAAATGACCGGCGCGATGATCATTTTGATGAGCTTAACGAACGCGTCGCCAAGCGGTTTCATCTGCGCGCCCAGCTCCGGGTAGTAGTGACCGAGCAGAATACCGATGGCGATGGCTGTCAGGACCTGGAAGTAAAGACTTTTGAAGAGTGAGGTTTTCATAGGGTGTCCCTGGAAAGAAAAACTACAGGCTTTGTAAGGTTATGGTTAACCTGCGGCTTTAAAATAACACCCACATAACAGGACAGAAATAAACGGGGTTCAAATTTGAAACACAAATGTTAAGAACTTTGAGCTGGCTCGCACAAGCCAGCAACAAAATTACACTTTTGCGTTATTGCCAGCGTCGGCGAGATAGCGTTGCTCAAAGATATCCGTCGGTACGGCGCGATCAAACAGGAAGCCCTGTCCGCTCTCTACGCCCGCCGCAGCCAGCCACTCACGCTGGGCGTCGGTTTCAATACCCTCGGCAATGACGTGCAGATTCAGGCTGTGCGCCATCTGAATAATGGCCTGCACCAGGCTGCAATCTTCCGGCAGCCCTTCCACAAAGGTTTTGTCGATTTTCAGGACGTCCACCGGCAACGTTTTCATGTGCTGGAGCTGACGCAGGCCGGAATACCCCATACCGAAATCGTCCAGCGCAATGCGGATCCCGGCATTACGCAGCGGTTTCAGGATGGCGACAGCGTCGTCAGGATTATCGATACAACGGCTCTCGGTGACTTCCAGGATCAACGTGTGGGGCTGGATGCGGTAGCGATGGATCAACTCAAGCATCTCCGGCACCATGGTCGGGTGCATCAGCTGTAGCGCAGAGAGATTCACCGACAGCGGCAGCGTGATGCCCCGTTGTTGCCAGGCCGCAAGCTGGCGGCAAGACTCTTCCAGCACCCAGTAGCCGACGGTGACCATCAGGCCGCAGGACTCGATACGTTCGATCATCCCTTCAGGCAGCTCCCACGTGCCGTCCGGCTGTTGCATACGCAGCAACGCTTCGGCGCTGGTCACTTCACCCGTGCGCAAATTGACCTGGGGCTGTAGCCAGAGCGCAAACTGGCGATTGTCCATCGCCGTCAGAATGTCGCTCTCTTCCGTCAGGCGCTGCTGGGCTTTTTCCATCTGCTCCGGATCAAAGAACTGGATCTGGTTTTTCCCTTTCCGGCGCGCGGTGAACGCGGCCGAGAAAGCCCGACGATAAAGCTGCTCGGCGGTCAGCCCCCCGTAGTACATCGCAATACCGATGCTGGCGCTCGGGCGAAGCTGGATACCCTGAATGGGCAGCCGCTCATTAATGACAGTGAGTACTTGCTGACCTAGCGTAATGGCGTGCCACGGCTCTTTAACACCGTGCGCGATCACCACCAGGTCATAGCCGCTGACCTGGGTGAGCACCATGCGCGGCGCCAGAACGGATTTCACCTTTTCCACCAGCGTTAGTAACAGCATTTCGCGCTGGCTCTCTTTCAGCACGCCCGCCGTGTCCTGCAAGGTTTCGCAGGCAATCACCATCAGCGCGGTGGTCTGCTGGCGGGCGACGGTCTGCTCCAGCAAGGCCATTAAAAACGCTTTGTTTGGCAGATCAGATACCGGAAAACGGGTGGCGTTGCTACTGAGCTCTTCCTGCTGACGCAGGACACGCTGCTGGTTGATATTGTAACTGCGGACCAGCATGCCAATTTCATCATCGTGATGCAGGCGCGGCAACGGAAGCTGATGCCCCATGTGCTCCTGTGGAGAGAGGTCGTTCAGCTCCCGGGCTATGCGGCGCAACGGATGCACAATTAACCGGTTGATACACCACGTCAGCGCCACGCTCAGCATTAATGTCAAAAGTAAGTAAGTGGTCACTAATGTAGCAACCCAACTCATGACGAATTTATACATGCGGTACGAGTCGGCCTGTAGCACCAGGTAGGCCAACGGTTGCGGGTTAGCCGGTCTTTCCAGGGAATAGAGAGGCAGGGAAATTTGCACCGGCAGTTCAAACAGGCGCATCACCATCATCGGGACGGAACGCTCCGGGATAAAGCTCATCCGCAGCGCCTGGAACTGGTTCGGCAGTACAACATCCGCGCGGCTCACGATACCAGCGGGCTGAATGCGCTTCAGGATGGATTCCGCCTCGGGGATATCCCCTTTCAGGATCGAGGCTGACAGGGGTTCCCGCACCGAGCGGGCAATACTTTCCAGTTGCGAAGCCGTGTTGTAGCGATTCTGCTGTACGGAGTGAAACAGCAAAATGACGCAGAAGATGAAGACAAACAGCATTGTGACGGCAGACACCATCGCCATCTGTTTGATCGTTAAGGAACGGCTGACACGCAAAATGACTCTCCACAAAACTCGAAGCGCAGGGCGCACCAGGGTGTAAACCTGGTGCGTCCGAGTATACCCGATAGCTGCACTTTTAAGAGAGACTTACAATTAGATTAAGTAAAAATCCGATCACCAGTCTGCATAAGGCACCAGCGGTTCCGGTGGTAAGTCCATATCACCCTGCCAGCCCGCGGCAGAATACCGAACGTAGAGCAGCGCATGGCTCGGGGTATAGTCTTTTGCTTCCTGAATATCGACGCCCAGACCGACAAACCAGTTGGACGTCACGCGGCGTTCAACAATCGCCCTTGCGGTATAACCCGTGCCTGACGAGCTACTTCCGGTTTCCATCACACCTTTATCGGTATAACGGCCTGGCTCATTGTCCGGGATCAGCCCCTGTAACGGATAACGCATCACATCTTTTGTTTTTGAATGAGACCAGGAGACGGAGCCGCCCAGCTCCCATGACCAGTTCTCTGTGCGTTTACGCCAGTTCACCGGTAAGGCGAACGACACATACTCCTGGGGACTGTAGTAACCGCCCTGGCCCAGCGAATAGCCACTTAAATCCTTATCGTAATGCCAGAGCATGTTGGACACGCCCACCGTCAGGCGTTCGTTGTTCTGATTGATGAGCTTGTAGTAATAGCCGGTCATCCAGCGGACGCGCCAGTTATCTTCGACATTCTTCCCGGTGAGGCTGTCGGCACTCAGGCTTGACCAGATACCGTTAGCTTCGCCTTTGTCGTAGCTCATGCTCACGCCGCCACCGGTGGCACGCACGCCGCCCCAGGTGGTGTCGGTATTGGGATCTTTTTGCCCGGCGAAGGCCAGCACCGAGCTGGAAATCGGACGGCGATGGGCGTTCAGGGTGTAGCCAATCGGCCCTAAATCGTTGCTGTAGCTCAGGCTGCCCACCACATCGACCACGTCGAAGCCCATCGGCGTTGTACCGATATCCCACGCCCAGGTTTTGTTCTGCCAGCCGACGGCCACGCTGGCGCCGTTGGCCGACTGGTTCGTGCTGCCGTGACATGGCGTTTCGGCACAGGTACCCCATGTCGGATCGTAAGTTCCGTTATCGGTGTCAAAGGAACCGGCGTTCATATTGACCAGATCGCTACGGAAGAACATACGTCCATCCGACAGCGGCGCATCAACCTGGAGCATGGTGGTGTGCGCTTTCAGGTCGGAATAGCCTCCCGTGCCGCTGGAGCCCCAGTAGTCGTGTTGCAGCGTGACGTTCAGATCCTGCTGACGATAAAGATCGCCTGCATCGCTGCGCACGCCGCGCTTCAGCCAGTCATCTTTCTCATCATTACGCGTGAGTCGCGTAAAGCTGTCGTTATCGGTGGGACGGGTCGTTGTGATGCCCGATGAGACCATCGCATCTTTCCAGGTGTCCAGCGCCTGCTGAGGCTGACCATTTTGTGCCTGGAAACGGGCGGCATCGCGCATCACCAGCGCACTTTCCATCGAAGGCGGCTGCGATTTGGCCTGCGGAAGAATGGCGTTGAAGGTCTTTTCTGCCGCGGCAGGATCACCCAGTCCGGCCTGCGCCATGGCAAGCCGGCGCTGCATATTGATGGAGAGCGGTTCGCCGTTCTGTGCCGCGGGCAGTTTCGCCAGCGCCGCGCGCGCCGCGTCCTTGTTGCCCTGGGCAAGAGAGACCTCGGTCAGGCCGAGGATCGCGTCTTCGTTCTGCGGTTCGCGTTGCAGAATGGTGTTGTAGGCGGTTTTCGCGGCCTCATGATCGCCCCGCTGTTCAGCCCAGTCCGCCAGCGTCAGGTCGATACGGGTGGACGGAGGCTGCTGGCGAAGCAACGTTTCCGCCTCCTGCTCTTTTCCACTGTCGCGCAGGCGGTTGGCGGTTTCCAGCACCTGGTTACTTTGCAGGCGGTCCGCCAGCGCCTGAATGTTGCCGTTCCACTTGTCGCGCGGCAGCGTGTTCAGATGCGCCAGCGCCGCCCGGTCCTGATCGTTACCGGACAGGTACAGCCCGCTGGCGTAAACCTGATCCGGATCGCCCGGTTTCTGACTTGCCAGCTGACGCATCAGGTTATCCGCCTGGCTGCGCTGACCCGCGCTATACAGATCGCGTGACAGTCGGTAGGTGATCCACACGTCGCCCGGGGAAAGCGCAAGGCGTCGGCGCTGAATTTCTGCGGCCTGCGCATATTTCCCCTCGCTTTCCAGCTGTTCAGCCTGGGCTGACAGCTGCTCGTTCGTCAGGCTACGTTCAATATCATCAATGCTGCGGCGCTGGCTGGCAGAGAGCGACTGAATAAACTGCGTCGCCTTCTCCGGAGACTGCGCGCGATAAATATTGGCGAGACCGCGCACCGCGTTGCTGTTGCCGCTGTCCATCCGCAACGCCTGGCGGTAATAGCGCTCGGCCGCGTCGTTATCTTTGCGCGCCGCCGCCGCATCACCGAGCCCCAGAACCGCGTAGCTGTCAGTATTGTCGATATTGCGCGCCTGCTGGTAATAGCGTTCGGCCTGGGTCGTATTATTGGCTTTCAGGGCGTTATCCCCCTGCTGGATCAGCAGCCAGTATCGGTTGACCTTCAGCAGGCTGTCCCATTTGCCCCGGTTATCGCTCTGCGGATCGAGGGCGATCGCCTTTTCAAACTGCGCAACCGCACGCGCGCGATCGCCTTTCTGAGAATAGGCCTGCCCCAGCGCGCCTACAGCTTCACTGTCAGCGTGGTTGGCGCTGACTGCTTTTTGCAACTCCGTTACCGCTTTACTGCCCTGCCCGGCATCCACTGCGGCTAACCCTTCGGCTTTGGCGCGGAACGCCGGATCGGCGAGCTGTTTTTGCTGTGCTTCAAGCTGGGTGCGCGCCGCCGTCACGTTATCGCCATCGCTGAATACGCTCAGGTATTGTTGCAGCGCGGTGACGCTGGCGCTGCTGACCGGCTGATCTTTGATCTGCTGGTACCACATGTCCGACGCCTGACTGCGGCCATTATTCGATTTGGCCATCTCCTGCAACACCGCGAACCCTTCATCACGCCGTCCGCTCTGGAACAGAAGCTGTGCCAGCGAGGACTGTAGCGGGACGTTGCCCGGACTGCTGGCGTTTATTTTCTTAAGCTGATTAATGGCCAGGTTGCGGCGGGCTGGCTCTTTCGCCACCACGTTCCAGTACTCCGTCGCGATGTCGCCGCTGGGCGGCTTACCGTCAAACAGTTTGTCATACGCAGCAATGGCTTCCTGCGTGTGCCCGGTGGTGGCAAGCAGGCGAGCCTGCTGGAGGGCCTGGCGACCATCCGGCGTGGAGAGCAGCATGGTAGTACGGGAGGACTGGTAGGCACTGGAATCGGGTGCCATTCCTTTCAGGCGATCCAGCTCTTTTTGCGCGCCCGCCGTATCGCCCTGTCGTAACAGGTAGCGGAAGCGCGCGGCAATCACATCCGGGTTGTTGGGATCGATCAGCTCAAGGCGATAGAGCGACTGGCGCACTAAATCCTCACGCTGGGTGGATTCCCCCAGACGGACCTGTTCCAGCAGCTGTCTCTGCTGCGGGGAGTTGGCGGCCTGGGCCAGGGGCATTAGCGCCAGGCCAAGCGATAAGGTGAGTAGATTCAGTGTGAACGTGCGCATTCCTGGCCCCAATCCGGTAGTAATTCACCTTGCACGGTGAAACGAAAACGATGCTGATCCCACCCTTGTCCAAAGAGGGTCAGAACGTAGCTGTAATAAGCATTGTTATCGGGAAAACGATCGGCGACGTGCTGGCGTTGCACCGCCTGCGCGTCCCGGTTTTGTAAAAACGGAAGGAGAGAGGCAGAAAACCCTACCGGCCCATCTCCGGTGCGTTTCCCGGTTGCTACATCCACTTTCTCCGGCGGCAAGCCTTGTTTGATTGTGGTGGTCGCCATGGGCTTGAAACGCGCCAGTAGCCGGGCTTTCTGCGGATCGTTATCGTTCATCATCCCTACCCACAGATAGACGCGAATCGCATCGTAGCTGCCGATCAGGGATGCATCCTGCGACAGCTGCCAGCCGCCCTTTTTCTGGTATTTCACCCAGTTCGGGGAAAATCCTTTAGGCGCGGTCTCCAGCAGCAGACGCAGGTTAGTTTCACGGAGCGTCGTCCACGGCGCGCCAAAACGAGTGAAATAGCTCGCAAGCTGCGGCGGCAGGTAGCTGGGGTTAAAGCGCCAGACACTCTCTTCGGCAAAACCGACTTTACCCGGCAGCAGCATAGAACCCAGCCCCGGCACCTTCACCACTTCCTCACTGGCAATGCGCGTCAACAGCGCCTTACCCGTGCGCGTGTAATCGGGATTTTTCCACAGCCGCCCGGCTTCCAGCAGCGACCAGGCAATCCAGATATCGGCATCAGACGCGGAGTTAGGGTCGATAACCGCCCAGGTTTCGTCGTCCTTTTTTCCCCACAGCCAGGCCGGGAGATGTTGGGCTAAATCTCCCTCGGCAAGGTTATCGCGCGTCCATGCCAGCAGCAGATCGAACGCCTTGCGATCGTTTGCCGCGAGGGCAAAGAACAGCCCGTAGCTTTGCCCTTCGGAGGTGGTGATTTTGCGCGCGTCACTGGGATCAATGACCCGCCCACTTTCGCTCATATAATCCTGCTTGAACGTCTCCCAGGCAGGCCAGCGACAGGCGGCGTGAAGATTCGCCGCCGTCAGCATCAACGCTGCGACTACACACCCGCGAAAGATTTTCATCACCGCTTACTCATGGTCCGGGTTAAGACGACGACGGCTGATGATTCGCAGCAGACGCCACAGTACCCACGCCAGCAATACGACGCTGAGCGCAGCCAGCACGGCCAGCAGCACCGGGTGGTTAGACAGGGCGTACCACAGGCGTTCGAACCACGGCAGATGACCGACGTAGTAGACATCTCCCACGCGCAGGCTGTTTACCCCCGACTCACGGATCACCGAGACGGAACCGAACATTGCTGCCCGTTTACCGCTGTCGTTCATGGCCGTGTTGAGCAGCTCATAGCCGCGTGGGCTGTCCGCCAGCAGGGCGATAACGCTGCGCTGGTCGTTATACGGCGACTGGAAGCCGACAATCGCGGCCATCGGACCCGTTGAACTTACGGTCGTCCTGATATTGGCCTGACGATCGCCGCTGTCCGGCATGATGCTCGGGAACTCGGTCTGACGCAGCGGCGTGTTGACCCATGACTGAGCCGCCTGCACCAGCAGATCGACGCGCTTCTCGTCTTTCAGCTTGTCCGGAATGTTGCCGATGACCATGATATCGGCATCTTTGTTCTGGATCTGACTACCGTCATCCGTCACCGTCACGTTGATAGCCGGCAAGCCGGTTTGCGCCCCAACGGTGCCCATGGTGTCCAGCAGCGTGGCAACCTGACCTTCGTTGGCCGCTTTTGGCATCACGACAATCGATTCAGAGAGATCAGCCATGCGGCTGAACGGGAAGCTGGCGTTAGCAAAGGCACGCAGATCCGGCATCGCGATAAAGTGGTAATACTTCGAGAAGTCGATCGTGGAATCATCGCCAATCACCACGTGGTTTTGCACCGGCTGGAAGGTAATACAGTTTTCCACCGATCCACCCGGCATGGGGTTCATATACTGGAAGTTAAACCGCAGCTGGTTCACCGCACCGAGCTTCAGCGCCGGGATCGACACATCGGTTTTGCCGTCCAGCAGCCCCTGCAATACAGGCAGACGAAGCATCAACCGGTTTGTCTCCTGGCTGCTGGTCAGGCTGAACGATTGCAGGAACTGGTTGTTGAGGCTGATATCCATGCGCGAGCTGTCTTTGGTTGCCGGCGCGGTGTAACGGTAGTTCAGGTTGATATCAATGCCGTTGGTGCGCAGCAGATAGAGATCCGGCGGCAGGTTCAGCGACAGGCTGACAGGAGAAGGTTCAAGCCCGGTTGACTGCAATTGCTCTTCATAGGTTTTCAGCTCGCCAAAGGTGATTGCCCGGTCGGTACGTACCCAGTTCGGCGCATCATAAGGCTTACGCGCCAGCAGCGGTTTCACCTCATCCACCACAACGCTGTTACCGCGGAACAGGATATTTCCCTGCGCAATGCCCTTCGCCGCCTGCACCAGATCTTTGTCATCACGGCCGAAGATCACCAGCAGCTTCACGTACGGATTGTCCGGATGGCTGATCATCTCGATGGTGGGTGCTTTCACCTCCGGATGGTCACGCAGGAATGCCGGGCGTTTGGCGTTGGTGGCAAACACAATCGCGTTTTTGTCTGGCATTTTGTCGTACATGACCGGGAAACTTTGACCACGCCAGCCGGAGCGGGAACCAAACCAGGATGCCACGATAGAGGCCGCCAGCTGTTCGGTCACATCCGGCGAGCCGGCAAAGACCATCGGCAGATTCAGCGGACGGTTATCACGCGGGTCGAAGAACGGCACCGGGAAGGCGGAGAGATCGTTTTTCAACGCCAGCGGCTGATAGGTCATCTGAAGCGAAGAGTTACGCCCGACATCCAGCCACAGGGTGCTGCTGGCCGGGTTTTCACAGACATCGCGGTAGTGGCCGACAAACTCCAGACGCACGCGGTTAAAGTCGGTGATAAACAGCGGATTAATCGGCACCTGAGCCAGGGTTTTCTTACCCAGTTGCTCTTTGGTGACGGGCAGGACGTCCATCAGCTCGTCATTCAGATAGACCTTAAGCTGGGACTGCACCGGCAGCAACGACGGCGATGGGGTGTATTCCAGGTTGAGCATCGCTTTTGACACAACTTCATCGCTGCGCATACCGAATTCGATACCGCCATTTGGGTTGATGCCGCGCAGAACCATGCTGCCCGGAGGAGGCGCGATCTGGGCAAACGTCAGCTTAACGTCACGCGACGGCGTATTTTCGGCAACCACCGGCGCACTGGCTCCCGGCACGCCAGGCATGACCTGCCCAACCACCGGGTTGTCGCCGGGCAGCGTATTCCCCGTCGTCGGCTGATTCGGGACAACGTTCTCCGTCTGCCCCGGCGCGGCCGTCACAACCGGATCGGTCGCTTGCGCGACGACAGGCACCGTTGGCGCGGGCGTGGTCGCTGCGTTATCAGGCGCCGCGTTAGCCACTGTTGCAGGGAGCGCACTCATCCCCATTGCCACTGCACATAACCAGGAAAGTTTTGTTTTCATCGCGTTATCATCATTGTTGAGCCATAACCGGGTCCGCCTGCTTCGCTTCATCTCGCTCAGGTCGACGCGGAATGAACGACACGACCCAGGAAACCAGTGAAGTAAGTGACCGGAAAATTAATTTCACCGACGACGGGGCAAATTCTGCAAGGTGACGATAGCCACGGAACCCCAGCTTAAGAATATCCAGCAGGCTTTCCAGAGGCTTATCCTCAGGGAAGCTGTCCTGCCAGAGAGCCCACGTATCCGCGCGGGCAAACGTACACTGCACAAAATCAATGTGTTGTTTTTTGGTCAGCGGCATCAGTTGCAGACCCACTTCATTTCCTCTCACACGCACCACCTGCGTCGGGAAGACATACTCCTGCTGGCCGCGCTTAAGCAGTAGGTTGACCTTCTGCCCCTCCAGCACCTTCGCCTGACCGTTGATCTTGATACCCAGACCGCCATCCGAAAAGTCATGTACGGTACAGGAGAAGAGATGTCCATCGTCGCGGGCAATGGCCGCTGGCATGCTGATTTCGACGCGATGCGCGCGGCGAACCTGTTTGCTCTCCACCGATACCGCCACCGCGCCACCGAGGATAATCAGGTTATAAAACACCCACGCCATACTCACGAAGACCGTCAGAATTTCGTTTTCCGGGCCGTAGAAGTAGCGCCAGATCCCAACAATCACGCCCACAATATTCAGCAGCACCAGGAAGATATAGGGCCGGGAGATCACCCAGTCGACATACTCCTCTTCCACCAGCCCGCCCTTCGCGGTGACGTTGAATTTCCCTTTATGCGGGTTAATCAGCGCCACCATGGTTGGCGGCGCGATGTACCAGGCCAGCACCGTTTCGTAAATTTCACTCCAGAAGGAGTGCCGATATTTCCCCTGAATCTTCGAGTTCGTCAGGCTGGCGTGGATCATGTGCGGCAGAACGAACAGGGCAATCATCAGCGCAGGCGCATAGATGATGTAAGCGTGAAGGAGCAGGAACGCCAGCGGCGCTGTGAGAAAGATAAGCCGTGGAATACCCGACAGGAAGTGGAACATGGCGTTGACGTAGCACAGCCGTTGCGCCAGCTTCAGCCCTTTACCCATCAGCGGGTTATCGAGCCTGAAAATTTGCACCATGCCGCGGGCCCAGCGAATACGCTGGCCGATGTGCGCCGACAGGGATTCCGTGGCCAACCCCGCCGCCTGAGGAATACGCATGTAGGCCGAGGTATAGCCAAGACGGTGCAGACGCAGCGAGGTGTGCGCATCTTCCGTGACCGTCTCGACGGCGATCCCGCCAATTTCATCCAGCGGTTTCCGGCGGATCACCGCACAGGAGCCGCAGAAGAACGTGGCGTCCCACATGTCGTTCCCGTCCTGCACCAGGCCATAGAACAGCGTGCCCTCGTTCGGGGTTTTACGAAAACGACCGAGGTTACGTTCAAACGGGTCCGGTGAGAAGAAGTGGTGCGGCGTCTGCATCATCGCAAGCTCTTTCTCCTTCAGGAACCAGCCCATGGTCATTTGCAGGAACGAGCGCGTTGGCACGTGGTCGCAGTCGAAAATAGAGACGAACTCCCCTTTGGCATATTTCAGCGCATTATTGATGTTACCGGCTTTCGCGTGTTCATGCGTGGTACGGGCGATGTACTCTACCCCCACTTCGTCCGCGAACTGGCGGAACTCGGCGCGGCCACCGTCATCGAGGATCCAGATTTTGATTTTATCCTTCGGCCAGTCGATACCCAGCGCGGCGTAAATGGTGTTTTTTACCACCGACAGGTCTTCGTTGTAGGTCGGCACGAAGAGGTCCACCGTAGGCCACTGGGTCGTGTCTTTTGGCAGCGGCACCGGCTGTCGATTCAGCGGCCAGATAACCTGGAAGTAACCCAGCACCAGCACGATCCAGGCGTAAGTCTCAGCAAACAGCAGCACTAAGCCGCACACCAGGCTGACCGGATCGTCCCAGTTCAGCGTTGAGGTATATCGCCACCAGATGTAGCGGCAGGAAACGGTCAGCGATAGCACAATCAGCATCAGGGCAGAAAAACGCCCTGGTATGCGCCGCACCAGCAGCGCCACGCCCCACAGCAGGATCAGGAAGGTGAACTGCGCCAGCGGGTTGAAAGGCTGGGTAATACAGACCAGCGCAAGAATCAGCGAGAACACCACAACCACGCCGAGAATAAAACGCCGCAAGCCCGGGTGTAGGTGCCCGAGCTCTTTTTGGTTATCTAAATGACCCGTTTTGTCGCCCACCCGGTCGGGTAGCCGGTCAAGCCACTGGTGGTAGTGTTCACGCAGGTTCTGCACACGATCGAAGCTGCGCCAGCGGGACGTTTTTTTCTCCGCGCCCGTTGAGGTCGCCAGTAGCCAGATGGACTGAATAGCGTAGCGCGCGGGATCCAGCGGACGCGGCTTGTCAGGGTTGATATGCGGATAGAGTTCACCGTGGCGCGCGCGAATGCGTTGCCAGCGGGGATGCTCGAGGGGGATGAACATCCACGCCAGAATCATCCACAAACAGCCCAGCGCTGCGCTCAGCGACGAGGCGCCGTGATGACGGTAATGGCGGTAGCGTTCACTTAAGCGCGAACTGACCGGCGGAATGAGCAGCCAGTTAGTCAGGCGGCTCATACTGAACTCCCGGCAGGCTCCGGCCGTTTAGCAAAGTGCAGCAGACACCAGTTGGCCAGCGTCAGGATCTCTTCCGCCGCCAGTGAATCGCTACGGTACTCCCCGAGGGGTTGTTTGGACGCGAGGCACTCCGCCATCGCTTCGTCACGATGGATCACCATCGGCAACAGGCGGCGCTGACTCTGGAGCCAGACCTGGTAGAGATCGTCCTGGATCTGGCTGCCAATGCGCAGATCGTTGATCAGAATATGGGCATTGGCAGGCATCGGCTGCTGATGCAGACGGATATGACAATTCGCATCTACGTTCGCGATGGAGAGCACATGGTCGCACTGCGCCAGCAGCTGGCGGGTCAGCGACGCGGCACCGTGCGGCAGGTCCAGCAGGATCCACTGATAGTGCCCGCTCTCTTTCAGGCTCTGCAATGCGGTGATGAAGCGAGAGAACAGGCGCTGGTACGCGGCTTCATTCCCGCGCTCGGTTTCGGTCAATTGACCAAAGGGAAGCAAATCGAGCTGGGAGGTATAACGCAAACCCGCATCCCGCCAGTCTTTATCGTCCAGAAGCGCACGTCCCCAGCCGTTTGCATGCGTAAAGTCGACATTGAATGACATGCGCAGCAAATTATCGGAACAGGCATCAATGACCAGTACCGATTCACCTAATACCTGCAATGACCACGCCAGCGCCGCGGTAACGGAAGTTGTACCCACCCCACCACGGACGCCCTGTAATCCTAGTACAGCCATCAATGGCTTCCTTATTGTTGTTGGGCAAACTCAGCTAATAACGGCCAACGTTTAATAGCCGCCGCCAACTGTTCCCGCTGGGAAATATCGGTGTAATCTATTTCAGGCAAAGAAAAAGCCTGCGTGAGTGCCAAAAAATCGTTCTGGAATGTGTAACCCAGACTTGAGTCGACTGGGGTTGCGGGTTCGTTATTTTGCATTCTTTTTTCATCCCTTTGAGTAAAATCATAAGATTCAGATGCAGCGAGGCGTCCTGCCCACTAAATTTCATTTACATGCTAAATCTGATGTTCTTTAATTTCAATGTTAGGTTTATTTCTACGCTTTCGCTAGTAAACTGAGAGACATAGAAATTCGACGAAAAGAGGGACACCGTGGACTCCATATTTTCTATTGGCATCCAGTCATTATGGGACGAATTGCGCCACATGCCAGTCGGAGGAGTCTGGTGGGTTAATACGGATCGTAATGAAGATGCCATCAGTCTGGTAAACCAGACGATAGCGGCGCAGGGGAAGGATTCCCGCGTGGCCATAATTACGATGGGCGAAGAGCCGAAGTCAATCATCAGGCTCGACAGTGACCGTGGACCCCAGACAGTACGATTATTTTCCATGCCTGCGGAGGCTGACAGTCTATACTTTTTACCCCGCGATATTCAGTGTTCTATTGTTCCTGAACACTATTTACTGATTCTAAAATGCTCTAATAACGGCCTGCAAAATATCCCCTCTGAAAAACTGCTGAAATGGCTGGAAAGAATCAACAGATGGGCAAAAAATCAAAATTGCACCTTATTGGTTGTTAACCCAGGCAGTAATAATGACAAGCTTTTTTCACTTTTAATGAGTGAATACCGTTCTCTCTATGGCCTGGCCAGTATTCGTGTCCAGACCGACAGCCATCTTTACGACGTGGCTTTCTGGTGCAATGAAAAAGGGGTGAGCTCCCGACAACAACTTACCCTCAAACATGTCGGGGATGAGTGGCATCTTGCTCAACAGGAAGAGACGGTAGTTCAGCCACGCAGTGATGAAAAACGCGTTCTGAGTCATATTGCGGTACTGGAAGGTGCGCCTGCACTGTCTGAGCACTGGTCACTGTTCGATACCAATGAAGCCTTATTTGATGAGGCGCGCACCACGCAGGCGGCGACCATTATTTTCTCGTTGATCCAGAATAACCAAATCGAAACGCTGGCAAGGCACATTCACACATTACGTCGCCAGCGCGGCAGCGCGTTAAAAATTGTGGTGCGTGAAAATAATACCAGCCTGCGCGCCACCGATGAGCGCTTATTACTGGGCTGCGGCGCGAATATGGTCATTCCGTGGAATGCTCCCCTGTCGCGCTGTCTGACGCTGATCGAAAGCATCCAGGGCCAGCAGTTTAATCGACATGTTCCGGAAGATATCAGCACCCTGCTTTCAATGACGCAGCCGATGAAACTGCGCGGCTACCAGAAATGGGACACCTTCTGCGATGCGGTGGGCAACATGATGAGCAATACGCTGTTACCGGCAGACGGAAAAGGGGTGATGGTTGCCCTGCGCCCCGTGCCGGGTATTCGCGTTGAGCAGGCGCTTACTCTGTGCCGCCCTAACCGTATCGGGGATATCATGACCATTGGCGATAACCGCCTGGTGCTGTTCCTCTCCTTCTGCCGGGTGAACGATCTGGATACGGCGCTTAACCATATCTTCCCGCTTCCTACCGGGGATATCTTCTCGAACCGCATGGTCTGGTTTGAAGATAATTTGATCAGCGCTGAGCTTGTCCAGATGCGTGCCCTGGCTCCTGAAAAGTGGGCGAAACCGTTGCCTGTGACAAGCGGTGCCAAACCGGTTCTGAACGCGAAACATGACGGGCATGTCTGGCGTCGGGTACCTGAGCCGCTACGCTTACTGGATGAGAACAAGGAGAGCGCGCCATTATGAATATCAGCGATATCATCCAACTGGTTGTTCTGTGCGCGCTGATTTTTTTGCCGCTTGGCTACTATGCACGCCATTCCCTGCGCCGTATTCGCGATACGGTCAGATTACTGTTCGTCAAACCTCGCTATATTAAACCCGCCGGAACACTGAGTCGCGCTCCGAACGTCAAGGCAAACCGAAAACATGACTAATTCTACCTATACCTCTTCGGCGCCATCGCCACTCTGGCAATACTGGCGCGGCCTGTCCGGCTGGAATTTCTACTTTCTGGTGAAGTTTGGTCTGCTGTGGGCAGGCTATCTTAATTTCCACCCTCTGCTTAACCTGGTGTTTATGGCATTCCTGCTGATGCCAATCCCGAACCTCAGGCTGCACCGTATACGTCACTGGGTCGCTATTCCCATCGGTTTCGCCCTGTTCTGGCATGATACCTGGCTGCCCGGCCCTGAAAGCATCATGAGCCAGGGCTCCCAGGTCGCAGGTTTCAGTGCGGACTATATGCTCGATCTGGTTGAGCGCTTTATTAACTGGCAGATGATTGGCGCGGTATTTGTCCTGCTGGTCGCCTGGCTGTTCCTGTCTCAGTGGATCCGGGTGACGGTGTTTGTCGTCGCGATTATGATCTGGCTTAACGTCCTGACGCTGACGGGCCCGAGCTTCTCGCTGTGGCCAGCCGGTCAGCCGACGACAACCGTGACCACCACGGGCGGTTCCGCCGCCGCGACCGTCGCGACAGCAGGGGATACGCCTGTGGTTGGGGATATTCCAGCGCAGACTGCACCGCCGACATCCACGAACCTGAACGCGTGGCTCTCCAGTTTTTACGCTGCGGAAGATAAGCGTCAGACGAAATTCCCGGACGCGCTGCCTGCCGATGCTCAGCCGTTTGAGCTGCTGGTCATTAACATCTGTTCTCTGTCCTGGGCTGACGTTGACGCGGCTGGTTTGATGTCGCACCCGCTGTGGTCGCATTTCGATATTCAGTTCAAGGACTTCAACTCGGCCACGTCGTACAGCGGCCCGGCGGCTATCCGCCTGCTGCGCGCCAGCTGCGGACAGCCTTCGCATAAGAACCTCTACCAGCCGGCAGCTAACCAGTGTTATCTGTTTGATAACCTGGCAAAACTGGGCTTTACCCAGCACCTGATGATGGGTCATAACGGTCAGTTCGGTAACTTCCTGAAAGAAGTACGTGAACAGGGTGGCATGCAGGCCCCGCTGATGGACCAGAAAGGGCTGCCGGTCACGTTGCTGGGCTTTGATGGCTCGCCGGTGTATGACGATACCGCCGTGCTTCAGCGCTGGTTAGATACCGTCGGCAAAGAGGAAGGGACACGTAGTGCGACGTTCTATAACACGCTGCCGCTGCACGACGGGAACCATTATCCCGGCGTGAGTAAAACGGCCGATTATAAGGCCCGTGCGCAGAAGTTCTTTGACGAGCTGAACGCGTTCTTCAACGAGCTGGAAAAATCAGGCCGCAAAGTGATGGTGGTGGTAGTACCGGAACATGGGGGAGCGCTGAAAGGCGACAGGATGCAGGTGTCTGGTCTGCGCGATATCCCAAGCCCGTCCATCACTAACGTTCCGGCCGGGATTAAGTTCTTTGGCATGAAGGCGCCGCATCAGGGAGCGCCAGTTGAGATCACCCAGCCAAGCAGCTATCTGGCTATCTCGGAACTGGTCGCTCGCGCAGTAGACGGTAAGCTGTTTGTGGAAGATAGCGTGAACTGGGATCAGCTCACCAGCGGGCTGCCGCAGACGGCGGAGGTATCGGAAAACGCCAATGCGGTGGTGATCCAGTATCAGAATAAGCCTTATGTCCGACTGAATGCCGGGGATTGGGTGCCGTATCCGCAGTGATGAGCTGCTACACCCTCTCCCCTGTGGGGAGAGGGTTACTCTGCACTTCGTAACGAAATTTCACCGCCCACCCAGGGCTTAATCACACCATCCTGTTCAAGAAGCAACGCACCCTGCGCGTCAATGCCGCGTGATGTGCCGTAAATCTCTTTATCCCCAATCAGCAGCTTCACCGGTCGGTTAATAAAGTTATCCAGCTTTTCCCAGCGGGACAGGAATGGCGCTAACCCCTCCTGTTCAAAGAGCGTCAGCGAACTACGCAACTCATTGATCATGCGGACGGCAAGCGTATTGCGATCGATGGTGATCCCCGCTTCCTGTAGGTTGGTCCAGGCCTGGTTCACGACATCGTTCTGCACGTTTCGCATCACCATGTTCAGCCCCGCTCCAATAACGATCTGTGCGGCATCGCCTGTTTTTCCCGTCAGTTCGACCAGGATCCCCGCCAGCTTCCGATCGTTGAGATACAGATCGTTGGGCCATTTTACCCGCACCTGATCGGCACCCAGATCGTGCAGCACCTCTGCCATCACAATGCCGATGACCAGGCTCAGCCCTATGGCCGCAGCTGGCCCCTGTTCAAGCCTCCAGTACATGGAAAGGTAGAGGTTGGCGCCAAATGGTGAGAACCACTTACGCCCCCGGCGGCCACGTCCTGCCTGTTGGTACTCGGCAACGCAGGCATCACCGGATTTCAGCTCGCTCAGGCGATCCAGCAGATACTGGTTCGTCGAATCAATGACCGGCAATACCGCGACGTTACCGTGCCCAATCTGGCTGCGGATGATCTCTTCATTCAGTAACTGGATCGGTTCCGGCAGGCTGTAGCCTTTTCCCGGCACCGTAAACACATCCACGCCCCAGTCGCGGAGCGTTTGAATATGTTTATTGATGGCAGCGCGGCTCATGCCCAGCTGTTCGCCCAGCTGCTCGCCAGAATGAAACTCGCCATCAGCAAGGATACCGATGAGAGTTAACGGAATAGTATTGTCCTTCACGCAATGGTCTCCACGGCATTCACTTCGCCCGTTCGGCCAATAAAGCGAACTTCAGGCTCCAGCCAGACGTTGAATTTTTCGCCCACGCGCTGACGAACATGGTGCGCCAGGTTGACGACATCCTCACTTGTCGCGTTGGACTGGTTGATCAGTACCAGCGCCTGCTGACGATGAACAGCAGCGCCACCAAGAGTAGTACCTTTTAATTCACACTGATCGATAAGCCAGCCTGCGGCCAGCTTCACGCTGCCATCCGCCTGAGGATAATGCGGGGCCGTTGGCCAGCCAGCGAGAAATGCTTTTGCATTTTCGCTGCTGATCACCGGGTTTTTGAAGAAACTGCCCGCATTTCCGTTGACTTTCGGGTCCGGGAGCTTGGTCATGCGCATGTGGCATACGGAATCAAATACCTCACGCGGTGTGACGGTAGCCGGGTCAAGACGGGTCAGATCGCCGTAAGTCAGAACGGGTTTCCAGGCTTTCGCCAGGCGCAGACCAACGGCCACAATGACGAAACGATCCTGATAATCGTGCTTGAAAATGCTGTCGCGATAACCAAAGCGGCACTGCTCTGCGGTCAGGCGCTTCGCCGTTCCGGTCGCGAGTTCGATGCAATCGACATATTCGCAGACGTGTTTCAGTTCGATGCCGTAGGCACCGATGTTTTGAATAGGAGATGATCCTGCACAGCCCGGGATCAGGGCCAGGTTTTCCAGTCCGGGCATCCCTTTTTCAAGGGTATATTGCACCAGATGGTGCCAGTTCTCGCCAGCACCCACGTGTAAATGCCAGCTTTCAGCGCTCTCTTTACACTCAATCCCCATGATGCGATTGACGATTACCGTCCCCGCAAAATCATCGAGAAACAGGACATTACTTCCTTCGCCCAGAATAAGTACGGGTTCACCGTTTCCTGTTGCGTTTTGCCATGCATTCAGCAACTGCTGAGCACTTTCGGCACGTACAATTTGATTAGCATTCCGTTGAATACCAAAGGTATTCCAGGGCTTAAGGGAGTGATTCATAGACGCTATCCTGATGCAAAAACCGGGATAGTTTACCGTATATATGGGGGGATAGGTGATTTGTTTATGGAAAGGAAGCAGGTGTAGAAACGCAAAAAGGCCATCCTTGCGGATGGCCTCTTCACTTGTTTGATGCCTGGCAGTTCCCTACTCTCACATGGGGAGACCCCACACTACCATCGGCGCTACGGCGTTTCACTTCTGAGTTCGGCATGGGGTCAGGTGGGACCACCGCGCTAAAGCCGCCAGGCAAATTCTGTTAATCTGTATCAGGCTGAAAATCGTGTCTGTCTCTTCGCCAAAACACCTTCGGCGTTGTAAGGTTAAGCCTCACGGTTCATTAGTATCGGTTAGCTCAACGCATCGCTGCGCTTACACACCCGACCTATCAACGTCGTCGTCTTCAACGTTCCTTCAGGAGACTCAAGGTCTCAGGGAGAACTCATCTCGGGGCAAGTTTCGTGCTTAGATGCTTTCAGCACTTATCTCTTCCGCATTTAGCTACCGGGCAGTGCCATTGGCATGACAACCCGAACACCAGTGATGCGTCCACTCCGGTCCTCTCGTACTAGGAGCAGCCCCCCTCAATTCTCCAGCGCCCACGGCAGATAGGGACCGAACTGTCTCACGACGTTCTAAACCCAGCTCGCGTACCACTTTAAATGGCGAACAGCCATACCCTTGGGACCTACTTCAGCCCCAGGATGTGATGAGCCGACATCGAGGTGCCAAACACCGCCGTCGATATGAACTCTTGGGCGGTATCAGCCTGTTATCCCCGGAGTACCTTTTATCCGTTGAGCGATGGCCCTTCCATTCAGAACCACCGGATCACTATGACCTGCTTTCGCACCTGCTCGCGCCGTCACGCTCGCAGTCAAGCTGGCTTATGCCATTGCACTAACCTCCTGATGTCCGACCAGGATTAGCCAACCTTCGTGCTCCTCCGTTACTCTTTGGGAGGAGACCGCCCCAGTCAAACTACCCACCAGACACTGTCCGCAACCCGGATCACGGGTCTACGTTAGAACACCAGCCATTAAAGGGTGGTATTTCAAGGGCGGCTCCACGCAGACTGGCGTCCACGCTTCAAAGCCTCCCACCTATCCTACACATCAAGGACCAGTGTTCAGTGTCAAGCTATAGTAAAGGTTCACGGGGTCTTTCCGTCTTGCCGCGGGTACACTGCATCTTCACAGCGAGTTCAATTTCACTGAGTCTCGGGTGGAGACAGCCTGGCCATCATTACGCCATTCGTGCAGGTCGGAACTTACCCGACAAGGAATTTCGCTACCTTAGGACCGTTATAGTTACGGCCGCCGTTTACCGGGGCTTCGATCAAGAGCTTCGCGTTGCCGCTAACCCCATCAATTAACCTTCCGGCACCGGGCAGGCGTCACACCGTATACGTCCACTTTCGTGTTTGCACAGTGCTGTGTTTTTAATAAACAGTTGCAGCCAGCTGGTATCTTCGACTGATTTCAGCTCCGCCCGCAGGGGCTTCACCTACATATCAGCGTGCCTTCTCCCGAAGTTACGGCACCATTTTGCCTAGTTCCTTCACCCGAGTTCTCTCAAGCGCCTTGGTATTCTCTACCTGACCACCTGTGTCGGTTTGGGGTACGATTTCGTGTTACCTGATGCTTAGAGGCTTTTCCTGGAAGCAGGGCATTTATCACTTCAGCACCGTAGTGCCTCGTCATCACACCTCAGCGTTAACAAGGTACCGGATTTACCTGGAACCTCCGCCTACATGCTTAAACCGGGACAACCGTCGCCCGGCTGACATAGCCTTCTCCGTCCCCCCTTCGCAGTAACACCAAGTACAGGAATATTAACCTGTTTCCCATCGACTACGCCTTTCGGCCTCGCCTTAGGGGTCGACTCACCCTGCCCCGATTAACGTTGGACAGGAACCCTTGGTCTTCCGGCGAGCGGGCTTTTCACCCGCTTTATCGTTACTTATGTCAGCATTCGCACTTCTGATACCTCCAGCATGCCTCACAGCACACCTTCAACGGCTTACAGAACGCTCCCCTACCCAACAACACATAGTGTCGCTGCCGCAGCTTCGGTGCATGGTTTAGCCCCGTTACATCTTCCGCGCAGGCCGACTCGACCAGTGAGCTATTACGCTTTCTTTAAATGATGGCTGCTTCTAAGCCAACATCCTGGCTGTCTGTGCCTTCCCACATCGTTTCCCACTTAACCATGACTTTGGGACCTTAGCTGGCGGTCTGGGTTGTTTCCCTCTTCACGACGGACGTTAGCACCCGCCGTGTGTCTCCCGTGATAACATTCTTCGGTATTCGTAGTTTGCATCGGGTTGGTAAGCCGGGATGGCCCCCTAGCCGAAACAGTGCTCTACCCCCGAAGATGAGTTCACGAGGCGCTACCTAAATAGCTTTCGGGGAGAACCAGCTATCTCCCGGTTTGATTGGCCTTTCACCCCCAGCCACAGGTCATCCGCTAATTTTTCAACATTAGTCGGTTCGGTCCTCCAGTTAGTGTTACCCAACCTTCAACCTGCCCATGGCTAGATCACCGGGTTTCGGGTCTATACCCTGCAACTTAACGCCCAGTTAAGACTCGGTTTCCCTTCGGCTCCCCTATACGGTTAACCTTGCTACAGAATATAAGTCGCTGACCCATTATACAAAAGGTACGCAGTCACCCCATGAAGGTGCTCCCACTGCTTGTACGTACACGGTTTCAGGTTCTTTTTCACTCCCCTCGCCGGGGTTCTTTTCGCCTTTCCCTCACGGTACTGGTTCACTATCGGTCAGTCAGGAGTATTTAGCCTTGGAGGATGGTCCCCCCATATTCAGACAGGATACCACGTGTCCCGCCCTACTCTTCGAGTTCACAGCATGTGCATTTTCGTGTACGGGACTATCACCCTGTACCGTCGGACTTTCCAGACCGTTCCACTAACACACAAGCTGATTCAGACTCCGGGCTGCTCCCCGTTCGCTCGCCGCTACTGGGGGAATCTCGGTTGATTTCTTTTCCTCGGGGTACTTAGATGTTTCAGTTCCCCCGGTTCGCCTCGTTAACCTATGTATTCAGTTAACGATAGTGTGTCGAAACACACTGGGTTTCCCCATTCGGACATCGACGGGTCAAGGGTTCATATCACCTCGCCGTCGCTTTTCGCAGATTAGCACGTCCTTCATCGCCTCTGACTGCCAGGGCATCCACCGTGTACGCTTAGTCGCTTAACCTCACAACCCGAAGATGTTTCACTTCTGATTGCGAAAATTTGAGAGACTCGAACACACATGAGCTGTGTGTCGTTTCAATTTTCAGCTTGATCCAGATTTTTAAAGAGCAAAACTTCGCAGTGCACCTTTTCAGGTTCACTCTGAAGTTTTCTTGTGTTCGCAGTAAAAGATGGTGGAGCTATGCGGGATCGAACCGCAGACCTCCTGCGTGCAAGGCAGGCGCTCTCCCAGCTGAGCTATAGCCCCATCGTAGTCACCTCTGTACCGGTAATTTTTGTTGAGGCAAGGCGTGGTGACACGAAGCATACTCAGGTATGTGAGTGTCGCCGCAACGCAGCATCAGCAAAAATTTGGTAGGCCTGAGTGGACTTGAACCACCGACCTCACCCTTATCAGGGGTGCGCTCTAACCACCTGAGCTACAAGCCTGTAGAGGTTTTTTACTGCTGTTTTTCATCAGACAATCTGTGTGAGCACTGCAAAGGCAGGTTCTTTAAGGTAAGGAGGTGATCCAACCGCAGGTTCCCCTACGGTTACCTTGTTACGACTTCACCCCAGTCATGAATCACAAAGTGGTAAGCGCCCTCCCGAAGGTTAAGCTACCTACTTCTTTTGCAACCCACTCCCATGGTGTGACGGGCGGTGTGTACAAGGCCCGGGAACGTATTCACCGTGGCATTCTGATCCACGATTACTAGCGATTCCGACTTCATGGAGTCGAGTTGCAGACTCCAATCCGGACTACGACGCACTTTATGAGGTCCGCTTGCTCTCGCGAGGTCGCTTCTCTTTGTATGCGCCATTGTAGCACGTGTGTAGCCCTACTCGTAAGGGCCATGATGACTTGACGTCATCCCCACCTTCCTCCAGTTTATCACTGGCAGTCTCCTTTGAGTTCCCGGCCTGACCGCTGGCAACAAAGGATAAGGGTTGCGCTCGTTGCGGGACTTAACCCAACATTTCACAACACGAGCTGACGACAGCCATGCAGCACCTGTCTCAGAGTTCCCGAAGGCACCAA
>NZ_KQ089855.1:0-119782 GCF_001037565.1 Enterobacter sp. BWH52
TCGTCCGAGGACGTTAAGAATCCATGTCACTTTGAGTGCCCACACAGATTGTCTGATAAATTGTTAAAGAGCAGTTGCAACGCGGCTTTCAGCACATCGTTGCGAGGTCCCGTATATTACGTTTTCCTCATTCAGAGTCAAGCAATTATTTTCACTTTTCTCTGTTGGTGTTCATCTCTGAACCCCGCTGCCCCGGCGGCTTGCAAGCCGTTGTTCCGTGTCAGTGGAGGCGCATTATAGGGAGTTCTCAGACGTTGACAACCCCTCTTTGAAAAAAAACGTTCAACCGTCTCTTTTTTGCTCAAAACCGTGCTACAGCGCCAGTTTTTCGAGCGTTTCAAAGCCATAACGACGTAAAACGGGCAAAAGTTGTTCAGTTTCTTTTGTTATCGCCATACAAAAAGCGATGTTCGCATCAGCGGATTTCGCATCCGGCGCCTCGTGTTCCAGCAGCCAGGCCGTCCGACGCGCAATCGCAGCACCGGAATCCACCAGCCGGGTCCCTTCAGGCAGAACCTTTAACAGCTCTTCCTGTAATAGCGGGAAATGGGTACAGCCGAGAACAACCGTATCCGGTGGTTCCTGCATCCGCAGCCATGGACGCAGAATACGACGCAGCTCTTCAAGCGATACCGTCTCGCCGTGCAGTTTCGCTTCCGCCATTTCCACCAGCTCCGCGGAGCCGAGCATGGCGATCTGGCATTCATTGGCAAAGCGCTCAATAAGCTCACGCGTATAAGGACGTTTTACCGTACCACGCGTAGCCAGCAACCCCACAATGCCGTTCGCCGTCAGACGCGCCGCAGGTTTGATTGCCGGAACAACGCCCACAACCGGGAACGGGAATTTTTCGCGCAGGGCAGGAAGAGAGACCGTGCTTGCCGTATTACAGGCAATGACCGCCAGCGCCAGGGGATAACGCTTTTGTACCGCGGTGACGATTTCAACCACACGCTCAACAATAAAGTCTTCACTCTTTTCCCCATACGGGAACGCGACGTTATCGAAGGCGTAGATGTAATGGAGATCCGGCAGGAGCTGCCGAATCTCATCATAGACCGAAAGCCCACCGACGCCGGAATCAAACACCAGCACGGTGGGACGCGGATCAGAAGGTGTAGCTGCCAGACAAGGTGTATTCCCGTCCTGCAGTTTGGTAGCCATAAACTGTCTCGTAATCTTTATCGAACAGGTTGGCTATTTTACCACGAACTGTGAGATGAGAGGTGACGGGATATGAAACCGCGACGTCCCACAGGCTGACGCCGCCCATTTTCACGCGTTCTGTTGCATAGGTATTCGGATCAACGGCAACGTCATAGCGAGTGCCCAGATAACGGTACGCCAGATTCCAGTCGAGATCCCACACCTGCCAGTCAAGCTGATACTTAACCTGCTGCTTTGAGCGACGTGCCAGGACTTCGTTGGTTTTCGCATTGCGCGGGTCAACGTAGTCATAGGAAATTTGGTGCCCTACCGGTCCGGTATCGAACTGCGCCGTCACCTCAATCCCTTTGATGCGAGCCTCATCCACGTTGTAATAACGGTAGGTCCGCGGGTCGCTGTTAATCAGGTTATCAATATCATTACGATAACCCGTCACGCGCCAGTTTACCGGCCCCGTCAGACCTTCAAAGCCGCCTTCCCACTGCTTACTCTCTTCTGGCTTCAGATCCGGATTACCGTAATCTTTACTGTGGATCTGGCTCATGGTCGGTGCTTTATACGCTGTACCGTAAGAACCGATGATGCGATACCCCTCGATGAACTCCCATGCGGCGCTGGTCTGCCAGGTGGCGTGATTGCCAAAATTAGAGTTATCGTCATTACGCGCCGCCGCTTCCAGCGTCACGCTGTTGAACTGCTGCATCGCCGAAAGGAACACGCCGGTATTACGTTGTTCGTAACCTTTTTCCAGATAGCCCGTACCCGCCTGGGTTTTCTGCTTCTGCCAGTCCAGACCCGCGCCGATATTGCCGTGCCCCACTTCAACCGTATTCAGCCACTGGGTGGTGTACTGCTTCACGTCATCCATGGTTGCGGAGTCAGCGTAGCGGCCTTTTTTCGGATCATAGTTCTGATCTTTGCTACGGCCATACCCTGCCACCAGCTGTGACTGGAAAATACCCTGGTTATAGCGCAACCCGGTGTCCCAGTTCTGGCTGTAAACCTGACGCGTGTCCGGCCGCCCATCAATGCCGGTCGCGCCATAGTGATCGTAACCGTCATACGCGGAGCGGTTATCGTAGCCAAAACCACGGACGAATCCGCTGACGCTGTCGGTAAACTGCTGCTCCACCGAGCCAAACAGCGATTTACTCATAAAACCATCGCGGTCTGGCTGGCGCGGGGCATCTTTTGCGGCAATATCAAAACCACGGGTATAGGTATAATCACCGGCCATGGTGATTTTGGTTTTATCGAACACCTGCTGGAAGGCACCGTTATAGTTTTGATACCCCTTTGAACCGACACCCGCAGAAATTTCCGCACCCGGCTTGTCGCGCCCGGTAATGATGTTAATCACACCGCCAATCGCGTCGGAGCCATACAGCGCCGAACGTGGGCCGCGAATGTACTCAATACGCTGAATCAGCGACGTCGGAATTTGGCTTAAATCGGGAACGTTGCTGATCCCGGCATTATTCAGAGGGATACCATCAATCAGTACCAGAACATGGCGGGATTCCGTACCGCGAATAAACGTTGAAGAGGTCGACCCCATCCCGCCGCTTTGTGCGATGTCCACACCCGGCAGGCGTGACATGATTTCCACAACACTCGTTGCCTGCCAGCGTTCAATATCCTCACGCGTCACGACGGAGGTCGGAGCCAGAACGGTTTTTGCTGGTTGTTCGAAACGGTTTGCTGTCACCACCAACGAGTCGGCGCTTTCCTGCGCCCAGCCCGAAAATGCCGTGACGGAAAACACCGTCAACAGCGATACTTTTTTAATCATTGTTAAAGCATCCACAATATAAGAAGGATGCCGCAGGCCTCACCGATAGCACGCGATGATGAAACCAAATGCGACGTGATCCCGGCAGGTCTTCGGGCTGGGTGGCGTTATACGGATGAAGACTTCCCATTTTCACAGTGTCTACAACTCTCATCCCGCCAGTCTTTACCGCTGCGCGTCAGCTCCAGATTTGCACTGGATTCCCTTTTCACTCTCAGGAGACCGGAAACAGAATGCTACAATTAGACACGTATAGATGTCCAGATAGCTATTAGCCATTAAATCTGGACATCCACTGCACAATCCCTACAATCCCCGCGTAATTCTTTATCACTCAGGACGCATCATGACCCCCGAACACCTCCCGACAGAACAGTACGACGCACAGCTGGCAGAAAAAGTTGTCCGCCTGCAAAGTATGATGACGCCTTTCAACGCGCCGGTTCCCGAGGTGTTTCGTTCTCCGGTCAGCCACTACCGTATGCGCGCTGAGTTCCGCATCTGGCACGATGGCGATGACCTGTACCACATCATTTTCGATCAGCAGACGAAATCCCGTATTCGCGTAGACAGTTTTCCGGCGGCGAGTGAGCTCATCAACCAGCTGATGACGCTGATGATCGACGGTGTGCGCAACAATCCGGTACTGCGCAACAAGCTGTTCCAGATTGACTACCTGACCACCCAAAGCAATCAGGCCATTGTTTCTCTGCTCTATCACAAAGCACTGACTGACGAGTGGCGCGAGCAGGCAGAAGCCCTGCGCGATGCGCTGCGCGCGCAGAATATCAACGTGCATCTGATTGGCCGCGCGACCAAAACCAAAATCATGCTGGACCAGGATTACATCGACGAGCGTCTGCCGGTGGCAGGAAAAGAGATGGTTTACCGTCAGGTGGAGAACAGCTTCACCCAGCCGAATGCCGCCATGAACGTGCAGATGCTGGAGTGGGCGTTGAAGGCGACGGAAGGGTCTAAGGGCGATCTGCTGGAACTCTACTGCGGTAACGGCAACTTCTCGCTGGCGCTGGCGCGTAACTTCGAACGCGTGCTGGCGACGGAAATCGCCAAACCGTCGGTGGCAGCCGCGCAGTACAACATCGCCGCTAACCATATTGATAACGTACAAATTATTCGTATGGCGGCAGAAGAGTTTACCCAGGCGATGAACGGCGTACGCGAGTTTAACCGCCTGCAAGGCATTGATTTGAAGAGCTACCAGTGTGAGACGATTTTTGTCGATCCGCCACGCAGCGGGCTGGACAGCGAAACCGAGAAGATGGTGCAGGCGTACCCGCGTATTTTGTACATCTCCTGTAACCCGGAGACGCTGTGCAAGAATCTGGAAACATTGAGCCAGACGCACAAGGTTGAACGTCTGGCGCTGTTCGATCAGTTCCCGTATACGCACCATATGGAGTGCGGTGTACTGCTCACGGCGAAGTAACTAGCCGGCGTTTTTGGCAGGTGGCGCTTCGCTTACCTGCCCTACTCAGACCTCATTACTCCGGCAACTCGCTCTTGCGGCTACGCATGCGAGAGCCAATCCAGAACACCAGCGCCACAGACAGTACCGCAGGCAGGAAGTTAGAGCCAATATCCGGATACTCCGCGCGCACCACCGTGCTATAAAGCAATACACCCAGAATAAAACAGGCTGCGGCCAGTCCCGGTAACCCAACTGGCATCGTGCGGTTCAGATAACGTTGATGCAGGCAGTACACCGTCAGCACCAGCGCGATAATCGGGAAAATCGAGAACGGTACAATTGAGCTGAAAACCGCCGCAAACGTACCATTAATGGATAAGCCAGCGATCAATGCCAGCAACAGCGTTCCTTTATCCTGACCTGACTGTTTCATTACTCACCTTCACTCATCGTTTTGATGTGCCAACTTCTCTTGTTCACGGCGATACCAGTAGTACGCGCCTTTAGAAATCATCCGCAGCTGCAATACCAGTCGCTCTTCGAGTTGCTTACGTTGTTCAATGCTGACATCCAGCGCTTCAGCACCCGCGCTGAACACAATCGTCACCATCGCCTCAGCCTGTGCTTCAGTAAACGCACGCGGCATATGGTTTTCGAGTTCAAGATAGTCGGCAAGTTCCGCGATGAAATGCTGAATTTCACGCGCGACGGCGGCACGAAACGCGGCTGACGTTCCGGAACGCTCACGCAACAGCAGGCGAAACGCGTTAGGGTTATTGCCGATAAATTCCATAAATGTCGACACGGAAGTGCGGATCACGCTGCCGCCCTTGGCGATACGCTGACGCGCCTGACGCATAAGCTGGCGCAGCATCAAACCGCTCTCGTCGACCATGGTCAGGCCCAGTTCATCCACATCACGGAAATGACGATAGAAGGACGTTGGCGCAATCCCGGCCTCGCGCGCCACTTCACGCAGGCTCAAACTGGCAAAACTCCGCTCAGCACTCAGTTGACTGAATGCGGCTTCCACCAGCGAACGCCGGGTTTTCTCTTTTTGTTGTGCTCTTACGCCCATCACGATAGTTGAATCCTTCCAAAGGCCCGTTGGCACTATACCAGAGAATAAAATTAATCTGTTTACCTGACTTTGTGAATGATTGTTTACGCGCGGTTTGTGCTCCACTGCCCGAAAAAAGCACAACGATAATTGGGTTACCCTGGCAATGATGTTATGATTCTGTTGCTTTTATGTATAAGAACAGGTAAGCCTTGCCATGCCACATTCCTACGATTACGACGCAATAGTTATTGGTTCCGGCCCCGGCGGCGAAGGTGCTGCTATGGGTCTGGTAAAACAGGGAGCCAGAGTAGCGGTTATTGAGCGCTACCATAATGTCGGCGGCGGTTGCACCCACTGGGGCACCATCCCTTCGAAAGCCCTCCGCCACGCCGTTAGCCGCATTATCGAATTTAACCAGAACCCTCTTTACAGC
Source organism: Enterobacter sp. BWH52 (assembly GCF_001037565.1). Classification (NCBI taxonomy): domain Bacteria; kingdom Pseudomonadati; phylum Pseudomonadota; class Gammaproteobacteria; order Enterobacterales; family Enterobacteriaceae; genus Enterobacter; species Enterobacter sp. BWH52. Next base: position 5,885 of record NZ_KQ089855.1, read on the forward strand.
GACCACTCCCGACTTCTTCGCTCCTCCTTTGCCGATATCCTGAATCACGCAGACACGGTCATTAACCAGCAGACGCGCATGCGTCAGGGTTTCTATGAGCGCAACCACTGTGAAATTCTGCAAGGGAACGCGCATTTTGTGGATGAACACACCCTGGCGCTGGAGTGCCACGACGGTTCGGTTGAGACGCTCACCGCTGAAAAATTTGTGATCGCCTGCGGCTCCCGTCCTTACCATCCGGCAGACGTGGATTTCTCGCACCCGCGCATTTACGACAGCGACTCCATCCTCAGCCTGCACCACGAGCCACGCCATGTGATCATTTATGGTGCGGGGGTGATTGGCTGTGAATATGCGTCGATCTTCCGCGGAATGGAGGTCAAAGTTGATTTGATCAACACCCGAGACCGGCTGCTGGCGTTCCTCGATCAGGAGATGTCAGATTCCCTCTCCTACCACTTCTGGAACAGTGGCGTGGTGATTCGCCACAACGAAGAGTACGAGAAAATCGAAGGCTGCGATGACGGTGTGATCATGCACCTGAAATCCGGTAAGAAGCTGAAAGCCGACTGCCTGCTGTATGCCAACGGCCGTACCGGCAACACGGATTCATTGCAGCTGGAGAATATCGGGCTTGAAACCGACAGCCGCGGTCAGCTCAAGGTCAACAGCATGTACCAGACTGCGCTGCCGCACGTTTACGCGGTGGGCGACGTGATTGGTTACCCAAGCCTGGCCTCCGCCGCTTACGATCAGGGCCGCATCGCCGCACAGGCGCTGGTGAAAGGTGAAGCGACGGCGCATCTGATTGAAGATATCCCGACGGGGATCTACACCATTCCGGAAATCAGTTCTGTCGGCAAAACCGAGCAGCAGCTTACGGCCATGAAGGTGCCTTACGAGGTGGGTCGTGCCCAGTTTAAACATCTGGCGCGGGCGCAAATCGTGGGAATGAGCGTGGGTACACTGAAGATCCTGTTCCATCGCGAGACGAAAGAGATCCTCGGTATTCACTGCTTCGGTGAACGCGCGGCGGAAATCATTCATATCGGCCAGGCGATCATGGAGCAAAAAGGTGGTGGCAACACCATTGAGTACTTCGTTAACACCACCTTTAACTACCCGACCATGGCGGAAGCTTATCGGGTCGCTGCGCTGAACGGCTTAAACCGCCTGTTTTAACGCGCTGTCAAAATGGCCATCCATCGCACCGCGGATGGCCTCTGCCAGCTGCTCATAGCGGCTGCGCAGCGGTGACCCCGGACGATAAACCAGACCAATGGTGCGACGCGGCTCCGGCTTAATACACGGCAGATAGACCACGCCATCACGTTTACGCTCGTGCGGCACCGCCAGCGCCGGCAACAGCGTAATACCGCTTCCCGCCGCCACCATATTACGCAGCGTTTCCAGGCTGGTTGCGCGGAAATGGGTATCTTCATCGGCACCCGCTTCGAAGCAGAAGCCCATCGCCTGATCGCGCAGACAGTGGCCGTCTTCCAGCATCAGCAGTTTTTCACCGGCCAGATCGGCCATCGGTACGCGATCGCGGTTCGCCCACGGGTGATCTTCATAGATCGCCAGCATCATCGGCTCATCGAACAGCGGTACTTCAATAAACGCTTCACTCTCTTTAACAAGCGCCAGAATCGCACAGTCGAGCTTACCGCTGTCTAACTGCGCCAGCAGCTGATGGGTTTGCGCTTCATGCAGGTACATTTCGAGTTTCGGGAACGTCTGGTGCAGCATCGGAATGATGTGCGGCAACAGGTACGGGCCAACGGTTGGGATCAGGCCAATATGCAGCGGGCCGGACATCGCTTCCCCCTGCTGGCTTGCCATTTCCTTGAGCACTTTGACCTCGCGCAGTACGGTGCGCGCCTGATCCACCAGCAGCAGACCTGCCTGCGTGAACAGTACTTTACGACTGGTGCGCTCCAGCAGCATCACGCCCAGCTCATCTTCCAGCTTGCGGATCTGACCGCTCAGCGTTGGCTGGCTGACATGGCAGGAGTCTGCCGCGCGGCGAAAATGGCGATGCTCAGCTAACGCTACCAGGTATTCAAGATCACGAATATTCATTATTCATCCTCCGTCGCCACGATAGTTCATGGCGATAGATAGCATAGCAACGAACGATTATCCCTATCAAGCATTCTGTTGAATAATACATCACATAGACGAGGCGGCACGTGTTTGACCCTTGACGTCCCCGCACCGTCAGCGAGTTTCTCTCAAAACTCGAAAAAACTAAAGCCAACGTGAACTTTTGCGGACCCCGTGGTCCGCTTTTTTTTGCGTAAAAAAAAGCCCAGCACTAAGCCAGGCTCCGTTTTTCTCCCTCTCCCAGTGGGAGAGGGCCGGGGTGAGGGCACCAGCCCGCACGGTTTAAACCAACCGGTTTTTCGCATCCGCAATCGCCTGCGCTACCTGCTTCGGTGACACGCCGCCTTTCGCTGCACGCTTATCCAGGCAGGATTGCAGGGCCAGAATCGGGTAGACATCATCCCCGATAACCGCGCTGAATTTTTGCAGGTCGGCAAGCGCCAGCTCTTCAAGGGCTTTACCCTGACGAATCGCTTCCACTACCGCTTCACCCACAATATGGTGCGCCTCGCGGAACGGTACGCCTTTCGCCACCAGGTAGTCCGCCAGCTCGGTAGAGTTAGCATACCCCTGCTGCGCCGCTTCCTGGCAGCGCGGACGTTTCACCTGAATGCCGTCCAGCACCAGCGCGCCCATATGCAGACAGTCCAGCCAGGTGTCGAGCGCGTCGAACAGCCCCTCTTTGTCTTCCTGCATGTCTTTGTTGTACGCCAGCGGCAGCCCTTTCAGGGTCATCATCATACCGGTCAGCGCACCCTGCACGCGGCCACATTTCCCGCGGATCAGCTCCAGCGCGTCCGGGTTTTTCTTCTGCGGCATCAGGGAGGAGCCGGACGTCACACGGTCGGACAGCTCCACAAACCCGGCTTCGCCAGAGTTAAAGAAGATCAGGTCTTCGGCAAAGCGCGACAGGTGCACCATCCCGATAGACGCATTTGAGAGCAGTTCCAGCACGTGGTCACGGTCAGAGACGCTGTCCAGACTATTGCGGGTGGCGGAGGCAAAGCCCAGCCAGCCTGCCAGCTGCTCACGGTCAATTTCATAAGCCGTGCCGGCAAGCGCGCCGCTGCCCAGCGGGCTCACGTCCAGACGCTTTAAGGTATCCTGTAAACGGCTCTCATCACGCGCCAGCATCTCAACATAGGCCAGACACCAGTGCGCGAACGTCACCGGCTGCGCGCGTTGCAGGTGGGTATAACCCGGCATCACCGCGTCCTGATTGTTCTGCGCGGTGTCCACCAGCGCGCCCTGCAACTGACGATTCGCCGCCAGCAGTTCGCCGACGGTCTCTTTGCACCACAGCTTCAGGTCGGTCGCCACCTGGTCATTACGGCTACGCCCGGTATGGAGCTTTTTACCCAACTGGCCGACTTTGTCGATCAGTTTGCCTTCCACCCAGCTGTGAATATCTTCAGCATCGCTCTGGAGGATTTGCTGCGGATCCAGACGCACCTCTTCCAGCAGATTGTTCAGCGCCTCTTCCAGCTGCTGCTGTTCGTCTGCGGTCAGCACGCCAACGGTCACCAGCGCTTTGGACCAGGCCACAGAGCCGACAATATCCTGTTCGGCCAGGCGGTAGTCGAAGCGCAAAGAGTCGTTGAACTGTTTGAACCGCTGATCCGCTGCCTGTGTAAAACGCCCACCCCAAAGTGCCATAACGAATTTCCTTAATGATGATATTTTTGCCCGGTGGCGCTGCGCTTACCGGGCCTACAAAATTCACGTAGGCCGGATAAGCGAAGCGCCATCCGGCACAGAATCTTAAGCCAGAATACGCGTACCAATCGGCGTACCGTTAAACAGCGCCGGGAGTTGCTCCGCGTGCCGCCAGGAGGCGATATCCACCGGGCGACCCAACGTGCGGGCCGCATCCAGCGCCGCATTCACTTTAACAATCATGCCGTCGGTGATAATGCCTTGATCGATCAGCTGCTCGGCTTTTGCGGCGGTCATTTCCGCAATACGCTGGCCTTTGCCGTCCAGTATGCCGCTCACGTCGGAGAGCAGGATCAGGTCTGCGCCCAGCGTGGCCGCCAGCGCGGTTGCCGCCTGGTCAGCGTTAACGTTCATCAGCTCGCCCTCTTCGGTCACGCCGATTGAGCTCACCACCGGCAGAAAACCGCCTTCCAGCAGGGTGTTAATCAGCTTAGGCGAACCTGGCTGCGCCAGTCCAACATGGCCGAGCTCTTCGTCAAGCTGGGTCACTTTTACGCTGTCACCGTCGCCCAGACAGAGGCCAACGGAAGCGATATGGTGTTTCTTCGCCCATGCCAGCAGCGTTTTGTTCGCCGTGCCCGCCAGCGCGCCGGTAATGATGTCAATCTGGTCAGCAGGGGTGACGCGCAGGCCATTTTTCTTTTTCACCGGCAGGTTGAGCCCTTTCATCAGCTCATCCACCACACAGCCGCCGCCGTGCACAATCACCAGCGGACGTTGGTGTGATTCACGATAGTTCACCAGTGCGTTAAACAGGCGCTCCAGCGCTTCTTCGCTGTCCAGCAGTACACCACCGAGTTTGATAATTAATGGGTTCATCATCACACCTTAAATAAGAGCCTGCGTTTCAGGGAAGCCGAAACGAATATTTGCACACTGCATTGCCTGTGCGGCAGCGCCTTTGAGTAGGTTATCTTCTGCTGCCACCACGATGAGATGCTCACCCTGCACGGCAAAGCCGATATCGCAGAACGGCAGGCCAACCACGTTTTTCAACGCCGGCACGCCTTTGTCATACAGGCGCACCAGCGGTTTATCCGCATACGCCTGCGTGAAGACCTCGCTCACCTGTTCTTTGGCCACACCCGGCTTCAGGCGGCAGGTAATGGTTTCGAGGATCCCACGCGGGAAGCTGCCGAGGTGCGGGGTGAAAATCACGTCCGCGCCCAGATGGGTGGTGATTTCAGGGTGATGACGGTGATTAAACACGCCATACGGCTGAAGGCTCACTTCGCAGAAGCTGTTGGAGATCGCCGCTTTGCGCCCGGCGCCGCTCACGCCACTGGTGGCGTTGATCACCGGCCACTGGTTCAGATCCAGCAACCCGGCGTCGATCAGCGGCTTCAGGGAAAGCTGCGCCGCCGTCGGGTAGCATCCCGGAACGGCAATCAGGTTCGCTTCTTTCAGTTTATCTGCGCTCCACTCCGCCAGGCCGTACACCGCTTTTTCAAGCAGTTCCGGATGCTGGTGGGTGAAACCGTAATATTTTTCGTAGAACGCGCCGTCGTTAACGCGGAACGCGCCGGAGAGATCGAACACCACGCATCCGGCTGCCAGGAACTGCGGCGCCAGGTCGTGACTGACCTCGTGTGCGGTGGCTAAAAACACCACGTCAACGCCGTCGGTAAACTCGCTGATGTCAGACATGGGCTGCAAAGGCAAATCAACCACGCCCTTAAGTTGTGGATGCAAATCGGAAATTAACTTTCCGGCATCATTGCTTTGCGCTGACACGGTCAAAGCGGTTATGGTCATATGAGGGTGGCGATTTACGTAGCTTACAAGCTCTGCGCCCGCATAACCGCTAGCGCCTACAATCAGCGTATTCAACATCGGGTTCCTTTATGCTCAACGTTAATGTATTTTTATTCACATTTATTGCATGAATATTGATACTATCACGACCTAAGGTGTGTCAACAATGAAAATGAACTTACCGCCATTTATCGAGATTTACCGCGCCCTGATCGCCACACCCTCCATCAGCGCGACGGAAGAAGCCCTGGATCAGAGCAATGAGTCTTTAATCAATCTGCTGGCGGGTTGGTTTAGCGATCTTGGGTTTAACGTTGAGGTTCAGCCCGTCCCCGGAACACGTCACAAATTTAACCTGCTCGCCAGTACCGGACATGGCGCGGGCGGCCTGCTGCTGGCTGGGCACACTGACACCGTGCCGTTTGATGATGGCCGCTGGACGCGCGATCCGTTCACGCTGACCGAGCATGACAACAAGCTTTATGGTCTGGGCACCGCCGACATGAAAGGCTTCTTCGCCTTTATCCTCGACGCGCTGCGTGACGTGGACGTGACGAAGCTGAAAAAACCGCTCTACATTCTGGCGACCGCCGATGAAGAGACCAGCATGGCGGGCGCACGTTATTTCTCTGAAAACACATCGATTCGTCCTGACTGCGCGATCATCGGCGAACCGACCTCTCTGCAACCGATTCGGGCGCACAAAGGCCATATTTCTACCGCGGTGCGCGTACTGGGCCAGTCTGGCCACTCCAGCGATCCGGCGCGCGGCGTGAACGCCATTGAGCTGATGCATGACGCGATTGGCCGCATCATGACCCTGCGCGACGATCTGAAAGAGCGCTATCACTACGAGGCGTTCACCGTGCCTTACCCAACGCTTAACCTCGGCAGCCTGCACGGCGGTGATGCGTCCAACCGTATCTGCGCCTGCTGCGAACTGCATATGGATATCCGTCCTCTGCCGGGTATGACGCTGAGCGATCTGGATGGCTTACTGAACGAAGCGCTGGCACCGGTCAGCGAGCGCTGGCCGGGCCGTCTGACGGTCTCCGAACTGCATCCGCCGATTCCAGGCTACGAATGCCCGCCTGACCATCAGCTGGTTCAGGTAGTGGAAAAACTGCTCGGCGAGAAAACCGACGTGGTGAACTACTGCACCGAAGCGCCGTTTATTCAGACGCTGTGCCCGACGCTGGTTCTGGGCCCTGGCTCCATCAACCAGGCACACCAGCCGGACGAATATCTCGAAACCCGCTTCATCAAGCCCACCCGCGAACTCATTACCCAGGTTGTGCATCACTTCTGCTGGCATTAAAACCGCACCGAAAAGTCCCCTCTCTCTGTGGGAGAGGGTTAGGGTGAGGGCAACAAATCGCATGATCACCGTCACATTTCCATAAGCATCTCTTATCTGACGCAATGCGAATTAAATTTCGTAAATTGTCCGCATTTATTCGTCTGCTGAACCGTTTTCGCAGCAATTGACGACGGGGGTTTTACGTGGCTTTATAAAGGGAGATGACAAAATAATGTCCAGAAGATTTTCGCCTGGGCATAAACAAAAATGATGGGGTGACTGGGTTTTTATGAACGAACAATATTCCGCGTTGCGTAGTAATGTCAGTATGCTCGGCAAAGTGCTTGGAGATACCATCAAAGACGCACTGGGGGAGAACATCCTCGACCGCGTTGAAACCATCCGCAAGCTGTCCAAATCTTCCCGCGCCGGTAATGAGGCCAACCGTCAGGAGCTGCTTACCACCTTGCAGAACCTCTCCAACGATGAGCTGCTGCCCGTTGCCCGCGCCTTCAGCCAGTTCCTGAACCTGGCAAACACCGCTGAGCAATACCACAGCATTTCGCCAAAAGGCGAAGCGGCCAGCAACCCGGAAGTCATTGCCCGCACCCTTCGTAAACTCAAAGACCAGCCCGACCTCAACGAAGCGACCATCAAAAAAGCGGTGGAATCCCTTTCGCTGGAGCTGGTGCTGACCGCACACCCAACCGAAATCACCCGTCGTACGCTGATCCACAAAATGGTGGAAGTGAACAACTGTCTGAAGCAGTTGGATAACAAAGACATCGCCGACTACGAACGTAACCAGCTTATGCGCCGCCTGCGCCAGCTGATTGCCCAGTCCTGGCACACCGATGAAATTCGTAAGCATCGCCCAAGCCCGGTCGACGAAGCCAAGTGGGGCTTTGCGGTGGTGGAAAACAGCCTGTGGGAAGGGGTACCCAACTACCTGCGCGAGCTGAACGAACAGCTGGAAGAAAATCTGGGCTATCGCCTGCCGGTCGACTTTGTGCCGGTTCGCTTCACCTCCTGGATGGGCGGCGACCGCGACGGCAACCCGAACGTGACGGCGGAAATCACCCGTCACGTCCTGCTGCTGAGCCGCTGGAAAGCGACCGACCTGTTCCTGAAAGATATCCAGGTACTGATCTCCGAGCTGTCGATGGTGGAAGCGACGCCGGAACTGCGCGCGCTGGCCGGTGAAGAAGGCGCCAGCGAGCCGTACCGCTTCCTGATGAAAAAGCTGCGCGGTCAGCTGATGGCCACTCAGGCCTGGCTGGAAGCGCGCCTGAAAGGCCAGCGCCTGCCGAAGCCGGAAGGTCTGCTGAGCCAGAACGAACAGCTCTGGGAGCCTCTATACGCCTGCTATAAATCGCTCCAGGCTTGTGGGATGGGCATCATTGCCAACGGCGAACTGCTCGACACCCTGCGCCGCGTGAAGTGTTTCGGCGTGCCGCTGGTGCGTATCGACGTTCGTCAGGAAAGTACCCGTCATACCGAAGCGCTGGGCGAGCTGACCCGCTACCTCGGCATCGGCGACTATGAAAGCTGGTCAGAAGCCGACAAACAGGCGTTCCTGATCCGCGAGCTGAACTCCAAGCGCCCGCTGCTGCCGCGCAACTGGGAGCCAAGCAATGACACCCGCGAAGTGCTCAACACCTGTAAAGCGATCGTCGATGCGCCGAAAGGATCTGTGGCCGCCTACGTGATCTCCATGGCGAAGACCCCGTCCGACGTGCTGGGCGTTCACCTTCTACTGAAAGAAGCGGGCATTGACTATGCTCTGCCGGTAGCACCGCTGTTTGAGACTCTCGACGACCTGAACAACGCTAACGACGTGATGACCCAGCTGCTGAACATCGACTGGTATCGCGGCTTTATTCAGGGCAAACAGATGGTGATGATCGGCTATTCCGACTCCGCGAAAGATGCGGGGGTGATGGCAGCCTCCTGGGCGCAGTATCAGGCGCAGGATGCACTGATCAAAACCTGTGAGAAAGCCGGTATCGAGCTGACCCTGTTCCACGGACGCGGTGGCTCAATTGGTCGTGGCGGTGCGCCTGCACACGCGGCGCTGCTCTCTCAACCACCAGGAAGCCTGAAAGGCGGCCTGCGCGTGACCGAGCAGGGCGAGATGATCCGCTTCAAGTACGGCCTGCCGGAAGTGACCATCAGCAGCCTGTCGCTTTATACCAGCGCGATCCTCGAAGCCAACCTGCTGCCGCCGCCGGAGCCAAAAGAATCCTGGTGCCGGATTATGGACGAACTGTCTGACATCTCCTGCGATCTGTACCGCGGCTACGTGCGTGAAAACAAAGATTTTGTCCCTTACTTCCGCTCGGCCACGCCTGAACAGGAGCTGGGTAAACTGCCGCTGGGCTCGCGTCCTGCAAAGCGTCGCCCGACCGGTGGCGTTGAATCCCTGCGCGCCATTCCATGGATCTTCGCCTGGACGCAAAACCGCTTAATGCTGCCAGCCTGGCTGGGTGCCGGTGCGGCGCTGCAAAAAGTGGTGGAAGACGGTAAGCAGAGCGAACTGGAAACCATGTGCCGCGACTGGCCATTCTTCTCAACCCGTCTGGGAATGCTGGAGATGGTCTTCTCGAAGGCCGACCTGTGGCTGGCGGAATATTACGATCAGCGCCTGGTGAAGCCGGAGCTGTGGGCGCTGGGCAAAGAACTGCGCGAACTGCTGGAAGGCGACATCAAAGTGGTGCTGGACATCGCTAACGACTCCCACCTGATGGAAGACCTGCCGTGGATCGCCGAGTCTATCCAGCTGCGTAACATCTACACCGACCCGCTGAACGTTTTACAGGCAGAGCTGCTGCACCGTTCGCGTCTGGCGGAAGAGGAAGGTAAAGAGCCGGATCCACGCGTTGAACAGGCGCTGATGGTAACGATAGCAGGCGTTGCGGCAGGTATGCGTAACACCGGTTGATCGGTTTTGCCAGGTGGCGCTTACGCTTACCCGCCCTAAAATAGGCTTTTCGTAGGCCCGGCAAGCACCAGCGCCGCCGGGCAATACCCTGGTATCCACACCATGCACCACGACATTACCCAGATCCTGACTAACCTGATCAACGGCACAACGCCGCTGCGTCAGGTGCATTTTGCAAACTCCGCTACCTCCGCCCCCGAACTTGCCTTGCAGGTCGATTTTCCACGTCTGGAGATCGCGATCGAAGGTTCGATGAAAGACCAGGCTGGCTGCGTTTTACAGCAGGGTGATGTTTTATACGTCCCGGCTGGCGGCTGGAATAATCCACAATGGCAAGCACCCGCAACAACGCTGAGCATCCTGTTTGGCAAACAGCAGCTTGGGTTTAGCCTTTTGCACTGGAATGGTATAGACGTTCGAAACCTGACAAAGCAGCACGTTGCCCGCCGCGGTCCCCGTATTGGATCGCTACTCTTACAGACGCTTCATGAAATGCAGATGCAACCGCATGAGCAACAAACCGCGCGGCTGATTATTGCCAGCCTGCTTAGCCACTGCGTCGACCTGCTGGGTAGTCAGATCCAAACCGCCTCCCGCAGCCAGGCTTTGTTTGAAGCAATTCGGGTCTATATTGACGAACACTACGCCACTCCCCTTACCCGGGAATCCGTCGCGCAGGCGTTTTATATCTCCCCAAACTACCTGTCGCATCTGTTCCAGAAAACGGGCGCAGTGGGTTTCAATGAGTACCTGACGCACACCCGACTGGAACACGCGCGCCAGTTACTGAAAGGATATGATTTGAAAGTGAAAGAGGTGGCGCATGCCTGCGGATTTGTCGACAGCAACTATTTCTGCCGGTTGTTTCGTAAAAACACCGAGCGTTCGCCGTCAGAATACCGTCGCCAGTATCACAGCCAGCTCACCGGGAAGGTCATTAGTCCAGAATGACCTGAGTATGCTGCGGAGCGGCTAACATTTTACGCACCGCCCCCATCACCTTTTGTGGGTCGCGTAAAAAGGCGCTAATACCGCACTTCACGTAGCGCGCATGCTCGAAACGTTCGCTGCCCGCCAGTTCGATATCGGTAATGAGCAATACGACATCGGCTCGCCGTATGTCGTCTTCCGTAAGCTCGCACTCAACACCCAGCGCTCCCTGCGTCTCAATGTTAACGCTCCACTTCTCCTGCTGGCAGAGCTTTTCCAGACGTTCGGCAGCCATATAGGTATGTGCGACGCCACTGACACACGCGGTCACCGCCACCAGATGACGTCCCGTTATCACTGTCATGTTCAGCCTCCCACGGTAACATTGAAACCTTCGCGCTCTGCCAGTTGACGCATCGCTGACACCTCATCTTCTGTCGGAGGGGTCGCTTGCCGCATTCCCCACTCCTGTCCCAGCAGACGGTATTTTGGCTCCCCATACTGATGAAAGGGCAATAAATGCAGTTGCCGTATTCCTGAAGGTAGCAGGAAAGCCAGCACGCGCGCCATGTTCGTTTCGTTAAGCGTATAGCCAGGAATAAGCGGCACACGAGGAATCACGTTTATCCCGTCAGCCACCAGCTGGCGGAAATTATCCAGCACTCTGGGAAGATTCATTGCCACAATCGATTGGGCCAGATCCGCGTCCATGATCTTTAAATCAAACAACACTTCATCACACTGGCGAGCCAGCGGCATTAATCGGGACAAAGGGGCATCGCCTGCCGTTTCGATGGCCGTATGCACGCCGAAACGGCGTAAACCCTGTAGAAATTTTGTCGCGAAAGGCGCATGCAGCAACACTTCGCCACCCGAGAGCGTCACCCCACCTCCCGAGGAACGAAAGAAAACATCGTCTTTCATTACCTCGCTTACCAGCTCCTCCAGCGTAACATCCCGCCCAATAGGCTCAAATGCGCCGGAGGGGCACTCATCGACGTCCCGCAAACAGGGTGCGCAGTGAAGACATTTGCTTTCTCTGCGCACCGTTTCGATTTTCGGTGAAATTGACTCCGGATTCGCACACCACGGACAACGGTGAGGACAACCTTTAAAAAAGACCACCGTACGGATGCCGCGACCGTCATTCAATGAGTAGCGCTGGATATTGAAAATACGCGCCACCTCGGCGTGCGTTTCAACCACGTCACAGCTGATGCGCTGTGCGGCGGATAATGTCATCCTGGATCTCCTTCGATAACTCAACAAAGAAGGCGCTGTAGCCAGCAACGCGCACCACCAGCCCGGCAAAATCCTGTGGACGCTGTTGCGCTTCACGCAATGTTTCCGCGTTCACCACGTTGAACTGGATATGCTGCAACTTAAGCTGGGTGAAAGCACGAAGGAAATCCGCCAGCTTTTGCAGCCCGGCATCGCCTTCCAGCGTCGCAGGGGTAAATTTAACGTTTAACAGCGTACCGTTAGATAACAGATAGTTATCCAGCTTGCTTACCGATTTAAGTACCGCCGTTGGGCCCTGCATATCTTGCCCAAGCATCGGCGAGAGCCCACCGTCAGCCAGTTGCTCTCCGGCAAAGCGGCCATCCGGTGTAGCTCCCACCACTGCCCCCAGCGGCACGTGTGCCGATACGGTATAAGAGCCTGGCGTGAACTGTCCGCCGCGCGGGTTCCGGTATTTTTCGACCTCTTTACAGTAATGGCGCAACAGTTCAGCGCTGATATTGTCGACATCATCGATATCATTGCCGTATTTTTCGAAGCGATTGATCAACCTTGCACGCACCTTTTCTCCCTCAGGGGTGGCAAAGTTCGCTTTTAACACGGCTAAGAGCTCATCAAAACTTAAGCGATGCTGTTCAAAGACCAGCCCTTTCAGGGCGTGCAGTGAATCACTCAGGTTGGCTATCCCGATCCCCTGAACGCCAGAAAAGTTATATCGCGCCCCGCCGTCGGTAATATCTTTCCCTGATTCAAGGCAATCGCTGATAAATGAAGAGAGCAACGGTACCGGTGCCCAGTCTCGATGGCCGATATCGCAAATGTTGCTCCCCTCAACCATCAGCGCAATGTAGTGGTTAATTTTGGCCCGAATATGGTCCAGCAAGCCTTCATAACTCAGCGTTGAATTACCTTCGTTCTCCAGCATCGCGATTTCCATTACTTTCAGCAGGTTAAACATCGCGATATCGTGCAGACCGTAGGTTTTACCCGGAATTGACAGTTCTACACAGCCTACCACCGCGTAGTCGCGCGCATCCTCCAGCGACACACCCCGATTCAGGAAAGCGGGTACCACCACTTCATCATTGAAAATCTGCGGAATACCAGTGCCCAGGCGGATCGTCTCTGCCGTTTTAAGCAGGAAAGGTCGGTCGATAAGTTCATTAACCCGTACGCCAAGGTTCGGTTGAGGAAGCTGAACGCTTTGGTAAGCATCCAGGCACAGGAAGGAAAGCACATTCACCGCGTTACGCCCGCTTTCCGTCAGTCCGCCCAATAACGCGGTATACCCGGTCGGGAAGCCGGCAAAATAACGGGCGCTGCTGGTCGAGCGCAAGAGCACCACGTCGTTACACTTCACCCACAGCGATTCCAGCAGCTCTTTCAGAAATGCCGGGTCGTCTCCCTGCGTTAACGAGGCCTGATAAAACGGCAGCATATACTGGTCGAAGCGCCCAATAGAAAGCGAGCTGGCGTTAGATTCGTATTGCAAAATGACGTTCATATACCAGAACAGCTGACACGCCTGCCAGAACGTTTGCGGCTTATGCTCCGCGTTGTGCCGCGAGATTTCGGCAATCTTTCGTAGCTCTTCACGCCGTGAAGCGTCATCACAGACGGTTGCAAGCGTTTCAGCCAGCGCAGCATAGCGCAGAATATGGCGCTGGGAGGCTTCAAGCAGAATCAGCGCGGCGGCATAGAACGTGTTCTGAGCATCGCGGGCACAATATTCTCGCATTTGCTCCACCAGCGCACCCAGCCCGTTATTCAGCAGGCGCGGATAATCAATAATGATATGCCCCTGCCCTTTGTCCGTCTGGTTGACGCTGAAAATTTGCGTCCCTACAGCGGCTTTCACCTCATCCGTCATCTGGCTGTTGATGAAATCTTTCATCGACCGTTTTTCCCAATAGGGATACAGCACGTCGCGGTAGATCTGCTTATCCGCTTCGCCGATCTCGAAGCGGTCCTGCGGACGTGTGGAAAACTGGTCCAGCTCCTTAAGTAGCCAGTACGGATCCATCTCAGGGGACATAATGCCCGCGCGCGGTTTAACGGTGCGGTTTCCGGCAATCAGTTCCTCATCACGAATCGCGATATTCACATGGTCAAGAATGTACGCCGTGGCTTTTGCTCGCCTGAGGATAACCGGCTCGCCCTCCGTCTGTTGATGGCTGGCGGTATAGAGCAAAGCACGCTCAAGCGAGATTTCACGTGGACTGGCAAAAAGTGCGTCTTTCAAACGCTGGATACGATTCGTCATGAGGGAACTCCTGTAACGGAAAACGAACCCGCCCCGAAGGGCGGGAGAGCGTCAGGCGATTTGCGCCAGGTGGGCATCAATTTTGTTCATGATGGCGTCGGCGCGTTTTACCGCGTCGCTGATATTGACGCGTACAATGGTTTTCCCGGCAAAGCGCTCTTCGAATTTAATGCCGATATCTTTGGTCAGGATCACCATATCGGCGGCGGCAACGTCTTCTGCCGTCAGTTCGTTCTCCAGGCCAATTGACCCCTGCGTTTCAACCTTCACTTCCCAACCTTTAGATTTGGCGGCACTTTCCAGCGCTTCGGCCGCCATGTAGGTATGGGCAACGCCTGACGGACAAGCTGTTACTGCGATAATTCGGGCCATGTTCTTTTCCTCAATCAGTTAATTTCGAAATCCAGATCCAGGTCGTCCTCTTTTTCCTCGACCTGTTTTGCATTCTTGCGGGCAAAACTCTTCAGCACGTTAACGCTAATGGCCGTCACAACAGCCCCCACGGCAACCGCCACGATGTAGCCCAGCTTGCCCTCCACCACAGGGAGAACGATGAGCCCGCCCCAACCGGCATAGCATTGTGCGCCCATCACGGCGGCCGTCACTGCGCCACATGCGGATCCCAGCATGATGGAGGGAATAACGCGCAGAGGATCAGCAGCAGCGAACGGAATGGCCCCTTCGGTGACCCCCACGCAGCCCATCACTAATGCAGCCTTACCCGCTTCACGCTCTTCACCGGTAAAATTCTTGCGATTAATCAGCGTCGCCAGGCCTAATCCTAGCGGTGGTATGCAAATAGCCACGGCGGCAATTGCAACGACGGTATAGACGCCCTGCGCAACGCAAATCAGCATGAAGGCATACGCCACTTTGTTGACCGGGCCGCCCATATCGAACGCCAGCATGAGACCGATAATAATGGCGAGTACCACAATGCTGCCCTGCTGCATTCCTTGCAGCCACTGGGTAAGGCCGGTGGTCAGTGCGCCTACAGGCTCGCCCAGCCCCCACATCATGATGCCTGCTGTGATAAACGTGCCGATAATCGGGATGATGAAGATAGGCATGACGGAGCGCAGCACTTTCGGGACCGGCAGTTTTTTCAAGTACCAAACGACAATCCCACCGAAAATCCCGGCGATAATCGCGCCAAAGAACCCGGCACCGAAGCTGTTGCCCACCCAGGCGGCAATTGCACAGGGAGCCAGCGCGGCACGTTCTGCAATGGAGTAGCCGATATAGGCGGCGAGGAATGGCACCATCAGCGTTAACCCCGCCACGCCGATATCAAAGAGCTTTTTCAGGTTGGGATCAGTTGCGGCATCGGGCACCGCGCCTTTGCCATACAACATGACCGAAACCGCCAGCAAAATGCCGCCCGAGACCACAAACGGGATCATGTGCGACACCCCAGTCATCAGATGCTGCCGCGTGTTCTTGAGAATATGCACCAACTCTTTCATATGTCGCTCCTGGCCTAAAACCATAAAGATGTTGTGGCAAACAATAGGCAATCAGGAAGACGGCGGACAGGAGACAAAAAGGCCATTTACTGGATTTTTGTAATGTCGAAATAAAAATGCGATCCGCCTCGACATTTCTGATAGACGTTACGCATAAGACAAAGGACCACAACCTGTGAGTCAAATCTCACTTTCCACGTGACATTACATTTGTCCAGCTTTTGGCAGATTTGTCACATGGCGCGCGTCATCAACACACTCGTATGCTGTTGCCCAATGAATGAGGATTGATTTCAGGAGTGTGTATGGCTCTCGTAGTGGAATTTACCTGTGAATTACCCAACGGTGTTCACGCGCGTCCGGCAAGTCATGTGGAAACGCTGTGCAATACGTTTATCTCGCAAATCGAATGGCACAACCTGCGCACAGACCGTAAAGGGAATGCCAAGAGCGCACTGGCAGTCATTGGCACCGATACGCTGGCAGGCGATGCCTGTCGTCTGGTGATCCAAGGTGAAGATGAGCAGAACGCCTATCAGCAACTGGAACAATGGCTCCGGGAAGAGTTCCCACACTGTGATGCGCCGCTCGCAGAAGCCATTAATATTGAGCGCGATCCGCTGCCAGAATCCCTCGCGCGCCTTAATCCAACGCTTTTCCGCGCCCTGCCCGTTTGCAGCGGTAGCGCCCAGGGCGTGTTGACCTTGCTGGCCTCGCTGGATCTCAACGCACTGTCAGATTTAGCCGAAGCGAAAGACGAAGGAGATGAGCAGTTAGCACTGGATAATGGTCTCACCCTGATGGTGAAAAACATTGAGCTGCGCGCGCTGGACAGCGACAGCACCGCCAGCGCCATTCTTGAAGCCCATCGTTCGCTGGCTACGGATACCTCGCTGCGCCAGCACCTCCTGTCAGGGGTCAACCGGGGCTTAAGCTGCGCTCAGGCCATCATCGCCACGGCGAACCATTTCTGCGATACGTTCTCTCGTTCCAGCAGCACGTATTTGCAGGAACGTGTGCTGGACGTACGCGACGTCTGCTATCAGCTTTTACAGCATATCTACGGTGAAGCGCGTTTCCCGTCTCCGGGGCAACTGACGCAGCCGAGCGTCTGCCTTGCTGACGACCTCACGCCCGGCCAGTTCCTGGAACTGGATAAAACCTTGCTAAAAGGGCTGCTGTTAAAAAGCGGTGGAACAACCTCGCATACGGTTATTCTTGCACGTTCCTTTAATATTCCGACGCTGGTGGGCGTCGACAATGAAAGCCTGCTGCAGTGGCGCAATCAATCCGTATTTATCGATGGCAATGCTGGTGCCGTCGTGGTCGATGCCAGCGATGCGGTGGCGCGCTACTACCGACAGGAAGCACGGGTACAACAGGCACTACGCGAGCAGCAGGGCATCTGGCTGGACCGGGAAGCCAGAACCGCCGACGGCCTGCGGGTTGAGATTGCCGCGAACATCGCCCATGCGGTGGAAGCGCAGGCAGCCTTTGAGAACGGCGCCGAGGGCGTTGGCCTGTTTCGCACCGAAATGCTTTATATGGACCGCAGCAGCGCGCCCGGTGAAAACGAGCTCTACAACATTTTCTGTCAGGCACTGGAAAGTGCAAACGGGCGCAGCATCATCGTGCGGACCATGGATATCGGCGGCGATAAGCCGGTAGAGTACCTGAAGATCCCGGCCGAAAATAACCCGTTCCTCGGTTACCGCGCCGTACGTATTTACGAAGAGTATGCAGTGCTTTTCACCACCCAGCTTCGGGCGATCCTGCGCGCCTCTGCTCACGGCAGCCTGAAGATCATGATCCCGATGATCTCTTCCATGGAAGAGATCCTGTGGGTGAAAGAGAAACTTGCCGAAGCGAAACAACAGCTCCGCGCTGAGCATATTCCGTTTGATGAGAAAATCCCGCTTGGCATCATGCTGGAAGTCCCTTCGGTGATGTTTATCATCGACAAGTGCTGCGAAGAGATTGATTTCTTTAGCATCGGTAGCAATGACCTGACGCAGTATCTGCTGGCTGTTGATCGCGATAACGCCAAAGTCACACGCCATTACAACAGCCTGAACCCGGCCTTCCTGAGGGCGCTGGATTACGCGGTACAAGCCGTCCATCGCCAGGGGAAATGGATTGGCCTGTGCGGCGAACTGGGTGCAAAAGGCTCGGTGTTGCCATTGCTGGTGGGTCTGGGTTTGGACGAGCTGAGCATGGGGTCGCCCGCTATCCCGGCAACCAAAGCGCGTCTGGCTCAGCTTGATAGCCGCGCCTGCCGCCAGTTGCTGAATCAGGCCATGGCGTGTCGCACCTCACTTGAAGTGGAGCACCTGCTGGCGCAGTTCCGCATGAATCAGCAGGACACACCTCTGGTTACACCTCGCTGCATTTCACTGGACAATGACTGGAACAGCAAAGAAGAGGTCATGAAGGGAATGACCGATAACCTGCTGCTCGCAGGACGTTGCCGCTATCCACGCAAGCTGGAGGCCGATCTGTGGGCACGCGAAGCGGTCTTCTCCACCGGGCTCGGCTTTAGCTTTGCTATCCCGCACAGCAAATCGGAGCACATTGAGCAATCCACCATCAGCGTTGCACGCCTGAAAGCCCCCGTCATGTGGGGAGATGAAGAAGCACAATTCATCATCATGCTAACGCTGAATAAACACGCCGCGGGCGATCAGCATATGCGTATTTTCTCCCGACTGGCACGCCGCATCATGCATGAGGATTTCCGCAATGCGCTGGTTAACGCCAGCTCAGGGGAGGCGATTGCTTCCCTGCTACAACACGAATTAGAACTGTAAAACGAGGAAGAGTGATGGAACTGTACCTGGATACCGCCAACGTAGCGGAAGTTGAACGCCTGGCGCGCATTTTTCCCATTGCGGGCGTTACCACCAACCCGAGCATCATTGCCGCCAGCCGTGAATCCATCTGGGACGTGCTGCCGCGCCTGCAAAAAGCCATTGGGCCGGAAGGCATGCTGTTTGCTCAAACCATGAGCCGCGATGCCGAAGAAATGGTGGCGGAAGCAAAACGGCTGAACAATGCCCTGCCGGACATCGTGGTAAAAATTCCCGTCACTGCACAGGGGCTCATCGCGATTAAGGCGCTGAAGAAAGAGGGAATTACCACGCTGGGCACCGCCGTTTACAGCGCCGCTCAGGGTTTACTGGCCGCGCTGGCAGGCGCGAAATACGTTGCGCCGTACGTCAACCGCGTCGACGCACAGGGCGGCGACGGTATTGGCATGGTACAGGAGCTGCAGTCCCTGCTGGAACTGCATGCGCCGGAAAGCATGGTGCTGGCTGCCAGCTTTAAAACGCCGCGCCAGGCGCTGGATTGCCTGTTGGCAGGATGTGAGGCAATCACGCTTCCCTTAGACGTAGCGCAACAAATGCTCGACACACCAGCGGTAGAGTCAGCCATAGAGAAGTTCGAGCAGGACTGGAAAAACGCGTTTGGTAACCTCAACCTCTAAGGGAGAACTGTTATGGACCGTATTATTCAATCGCCGGGGAAATACATCCAGGGTGCAGATGTTCTTACTCGCCTCGGCGACTACCTGAAGCCGCTGGCGAATCGCTGGCTGGTGGTGGGCGATAAATTTGTGCTGGGTTTTGCTGAAGAAACCCTGCGTCAGAGTTTTAAAAAAGCCGGACTCCATGCCGAAATCGCACCGTTTGGTGGCGAATGTTCGCAAAATGAAATCGATCGCCTGAAAAAGCTGGCCGACAGCGCCGACTGCCTGGCGGTGCTGGGTATCGGCGGCGGAAAAACGCTGGATACCGCCAAAGCGCTGGCGCACTTTATGGACGTGCCGGTGGCTATTGCCCCGACCATTGCCTCCACCGATGCGCCGTGCAGCGCCCTCTCCGTGATTTATACCGACAGCGGTGAGTTCGATCGCTACCTGATGCTGCCGCACAACCCGAACATGGTGATTGTCGATACCAAAGTGGTGGCAGGCGCACCTGCGCGCCTGCTGGCCGCCGGGATTGGCGATGCACTGGCAACCTGGTTTGAAGCGCGCGCCTGTTCGCGCAGCGGCGCCACGACCATGGCGGGTGGCAAGTGCACGCAGGCAGCGTTAGCGCTGGCAGAGCTGTGCTACAACACGCTGGTTGAAGAGGGCGAGAAAGCGATGCTGGCGGCAGAGCAGCATGTCGTCACACCGGCGCTGGAACGCATTATCGAAGCCAACACCTATCTCAGCGGGGTGGGCTTTGAAAGCGGCGGGCTGGCGGCGGCGCATGCCATTCACAACGGCATGACGGCGGTGCCGGATGCGCATCATTTTTACCATGGTGAAAAGGTCGCGTTCGGCACGCTGACACAGCTGGTACTGGAGAACGCGCCGGTTGAAGAAATTGAGACCGTCGCCGCGCTTTGCCACAGCGTTGGGCTGCCGATCACCCTGGCGCAGCTGAACATCAAAGAGGATATTCCGGCCAAAATGCGGCTGATCGCGGAAGCGTCCTGCGCCGAAGGTGAAACCATTCACAACATGCCTGGCGGCGTCACGCCGGATCAGGTCTATGCGGCGCTGCTGGTGGCCGACCAGTATGGACAGCGATTCTTGCAGGAGTGGGAGTAACGAAAAAAGCCGGGTGGCGCTGCGCTTACCCGGCCTACATGGCACTTTAATTTGTAGGCCGGGTAAGGCGTAGCCGCCACCCGGCACATGGGTTACTTCACGTCAAACCGGTCCAAATCCATCACTCGCGCCCACGCGGCAACAAAATCACGGACGAACTTCTCGTGTGCATCACTGCTGGCGTATACTTCGGCCAGCGCACGCAGGACGGCGTTTGAACCGAAGACCAGATCGGCGCGGGTGGCGGTGTATTTCACTTCTCCGCTGGCGCGATCGCTACCGGCAAACAGCTCGTTTGAGTCATCGGTCGCTTTCCACTGGGTGTTCATATCCAGCAGATTAACGAAGAAGTCGTTGCTCAGCACGCCCTCGCGGTTGGTAAACACGCCATTCTTGCTGCCATCGAAGTTTGCACCCAGTACGCGCAGACCGCCGATTAGCACCGTCAGTTCCGGCGCGGTCAGGGTCAGCTGCTGGGCTTTGTCGATCAGCAGCGACTCGGTGGTGGATACATCCACCTGCGCACGGTAGTTGCGGAAACCGTCGGCAACCGGTTCGAGCAGGTTAAACATCTCGATGTCCGTCTGGTCCTGACGCGCATCTACGCGGCCTGGGGTAAACGGTACGTTGACGTAAACGCCTGCCGCTTTCGCCGCCTGCTCAACGCCCACAACACCTGCCAGCACGATGATATCGGCCAGTGAGGCTTTATTAGTGGTGCGCTGAATAGCTTCCAGAGCCGGTAACGCCCGTACCGCCGCGGCGTTCACATCCCAGTCGCGCTGAGGCGCCAGCGCCAGACGCGCGCCGTTAGCGCCGCCACGCTTGTCGCCGCCGCGGAAGGTCGATGCCGACGCCCAGGCCACGGAAACCAGCTCGCTCACGGAGAGACCAGAGGCCGCGATTTCCGCTTTCAGGCTTTCAATATCTTCCTGCGTCGGATGGAACACCGGCTGCGGCAGCGGATCCTGCCAAATCAGATCTTCTTTCGGCACTTCCGGGCCGATGTACCGCGCTTTTGGCCCCATATCGCGGTGGGTCAGCTTGAACCACGCGCGCGCAAAGGCTTCGTTGAAGGCCTGCGGATCGTTCAGGAAGCGACGGGAAATTTTCTCGAATTCCGGATCAAAACGCAGCGTCAGGTCGGTGACCAGCATGGTTGGCTTGCGTTTTTTCGACGGGTCAAACGGGTCAGGCATAATTTCCGGCGCATCCACGGCTTCAAACTGAATGGCGCCCGCCGGGCTACGCGTCTGCACCCATTCGTATTTGAACAGGTTCTCGAAGAAGTAGTTGCTCCACTGGGTCGGGGTTTGAGACCAGATAACTTCCAGCCCGGAGGTGATGGCGTCAGCGCCAATACCGGTGCCGTGCGTGCTGGCCCAGCCCAGGCCCTGCGCTTCAATCGGTGACGCTTCCGGGTCAGTGCCCACATGCGTGGCTTCGCCTGCGCCGTGCGTTTTACCGAGCGTATGGCCGCCTGCAATCAGCGCGACGGTCTCTTCGTCGTTCATGCCCATGTTGCCAAAGGTAGCGCGGATCGCCGCCGCCGCAGACAGCGGTTCACCGCTGGCGTTTGGCCCTTCGGGGTTAACGTAAATCAGGCCCATTTCAGTGGCCGCAAGCGGGCGCTTCGCCAGCGCTTCCGGGTCACGGTGGGTCAGCCAGGCTTTTTCATCGCCCCAGTTCACGTCCAGATCCGGTTCCCAGACGTCTTCACGCCCGGCACCGAAACCAAAAGTGCGGAAGCCGGAGTTCTCCAGCGCCACGTTACCCGCGAGGATAAACAGGTCGGCCCAGGAGATTTTTTGTCCGTATTTTTGCTTAACTGGCCACAGCAGACGGCGAGCCTTATCCAGGCTGACGTTATCAGGCCAGGAGTTCAGCGGCGCAAAACGTTGCTGGCCGCGCCCCGCGCCGCCGCGACCGTCAACGGAGCGATAGGTACCCGCACCGTGCCAGGCCATACGAATAAACAGGCCCGCATAGCTTCCCCAGTCGGCAGGCCACCACGGTTGTGAGTCGGTTAAAAGGGCTTTGAGATCGCCCTTAAGGGCGGAATAGTCGAGCTTGCTGAATTCTTTGCGGTAGTCGAAGTCTTCACCCAGCGGGTTCGAACGGTTGGAATGTTGGTTTAGAAGATCGATGCGGAGTTGTTTAGGCCACCATTCTTTGCTGCCGGTACCTGCACCCGCGCTGTGATCGACGCCGCCCTGGTGGAACGGACATTTGCCGGCGGATGCCGCGTTATTGGTCTCGTCTGACATGCTCATCGCTATGCTCCCTTTACAGTGTTACCGTTACGATATACACCACTAGCGATAAGAGATAGTTGAATTAATCCACAGATTCGATAGCTAATACCTTTTAACTCTCTGTTCGATTAAAAAACCCTCGTTTTATGAGGGCTTTTTACTTTACAGCGCCGGGCGAACACCGAGCGTATGGCAAATGGCATAGCTCATTTCCGCGCGATTCAGGGTATAGAAATGGAAATCTTTCACCCCTTCGCGGCTTAAAATCTTCACCATGTCCATCGCGATATTGGCTCCCACCAGCTTGCGGGTTTCCGGGTCGTCGTCCAGCCCTTCATACATTTTGGACATCCACAGCGGAATGCGCACGTTGGTCATATCCGCGAATTTCTTCGCCTGTTTGAAGTTCGAGACCGGCAGAATACCAGGGATGATTTCGACATCAATACCTGCCGAGACGCAGCGGTCACGAAAGCGCAGGTAGCTTTCAACGTCAAAGAAGAACTGAGTAATCGCACGGTTAGCACCAGCCTCCACTTTACGCTTCAGGTTGAGCAGATCCGCCTGGGCACTTTTGGCTTCCGGGTGAACTTCAGGGTAGGCGGCCACGGAGATATCAAAGTCGGCAACGTCTTTCAGCAGGCCGACCAGATCGGCGGCAAACATCTCTGGCTTACCGCTGCCTGGCGGGAGGTCGCCGCGCAGGGCCACAATGTGGCGAATGCCGTTATTCCAGTAGTCCTGGGCAATGGCGCGCAGTTCATCACGGGTGGCGTCGATACAGGTCAGGTGCGGCGCCGCTTCCAGACCGGTTCGGTCTTTAATGCCCTTAATGATGCT
Source organism: Enterobacter sp. BWH52 (assembly GCF_001037565.1). Taxonomy (NCBI): domain Bacteria; kingdom Pseudomonadati; phylum Pseudomonadota; class Gammaproteobacteria; order Enterobacterales; family Enterobacteriaceae; genus Enterobacter; species Enterobacter sp. BWH52. Next base: position 29,299 of record NZ_KQ089855.1, read on the forward strand.
GTGCGTGCGGTCACGCTCACCGGAGTTGGCGCCGTAGGTCACGGAGACGAACTTCGGCTTGAGGCTGCTCAGGCGATCGATAGAGCTCCACAGGGTTTGCTCCATTTCACTGGTGCGCGGCGGGAAAAATTCAAAAGAGACGTTAATCTGGCCGTTTACTTCGGCCAGGCTCTGGTTCAGTGCTTCCCGCTGGTTGGCGTGAAAAAAGCTCATACCCTACCCCTATCAATCGCGTGTCATTGTCTGTTGTGTTGTGAACTTCTATACGTTTAGACGTCCAGATGTAAAAATGACGGAAAAGCGGGATGACGTCAACAGAAATAATCAACATTAACGGTGAGGTTTGTTCAGGGAAGATGAAGGGCATTCATGATGGGGGTGAGTGCGGTCTGATACCCTCACCCCGACCCTCTCCCACAGGGAGAGGGAAATGCAGACGTTACAGCAGCTTAGCCAGACGATTAATGTCGGACTGAATGGCTCCGGCGGTGACATCGCGCCCCGCGCCCGGGCCACGGATCACCAGCGGGTTATCGCGGTACCAGCGGCTTTCGATGGCGAAGACGTTGTCGCATGGCAGGAGCGCCGCCAGCGGATGTTCAGGACGCACCGCCTCCACGCCCACGCGCGCTTTACCGTTCGCCTCGAAACGCGCCACATAACGCAGCACCAGGCCCATCTCGTTAGCCGCTTCCAGACGTTGCACCATCTGCTCGTTCAGCTCGTCACCGTTCTCGAAGAAGTGATCGACGGACCCCTCCTCGCAGCCCGCAGGCACCAGAGACTCAACGCGTACCTGACCCGGCTCAATGTCGTAGCCGGCTTCACGCGCCAGGATCACCAGCTTACGCATCACATCTTTACCGGCAAGGTCAACGCGCGGATCCGGCTCGGTTAAGCCCTGCTGCCACGCCTGATCCACCAGGTCGGTGAACGGAACGGTGCCGTCAAACTGCAAAAACAGCCAGGAGAGCGTGCCGGAGAAGATCCCGCTCAGCGCCAGAATGCTGTCGCCGCTTTCAATCAGGTCGCGCACGGTATGGTTCACCGGCAGGCCCGCGCCAACGGTGGCGTTATACAGCCAGTGACGACCCGTTTTTTCGAATGCGTCATGGATCTGACGGTATTTATCAGTGCTGCTCGCGCCCGCCAGTTTGTTGGCGCTGATGACGTGGAAACCGTGGCTGGCGAAATCCAGATACTGATCGGCCAGCTGTTCGCTGGCAGTCACATCCAGCACCACCAGATCGTCGTACGGGTGCGCGCGCATCCACAGGAACAGCGACTCTTCATCCTGCTCAACCGCTTCATCGTTAAAGAAGGCCAGCGCCCGGCTGGCGTCCAGCCCTTCGTAGTTCAGCAGGCTGCGGCGGCTGTCCACCACCCCTGCCAGAATAAATTCAAACCCGGTACGCGCCGAGAGCGTGACCTGTTCGCGGGCGAACAGCTCCAGCCAGCGGGAACCGATGTTGCCTTTACCAAACAGCACCAGGCCGATGCGTTTTTCCGCACGGAACAGGGAGGTATGCAGGCCCTGAATCAGGCTTTCGGTTGGCCCTTTACGCAGAACGGCAACCAGGCTGATGCCCTCTTCTGATTGCCAGGTGAACTCCACCGGCTGGCCTTTCAGCTGCTGCCAGAAGCGGTGGCAGTGGAGCGGGTTACGGGTGACGCCCGCGCCCACCATCGCCACCAGCGCCAGCCCCTGACGCAGGCGAAGCTCGCCCGGCAGGCCCGCTTCATCCAGAATTTTCAGGGCGCTGTCCACCACTTCAGCGGTATAGCAGAACTGCAACAGCTGACGATCGTTATGTACGCCAACGGCCAGCGGACGCACCTGGGCACGTTTCAGGATGGTGTCGATATCTTTGTGCGCCAGTTTGAAATCCTGGCCCGCAGGCACCTGGAACTCAATCAGGCAGATGTCATCGTGGCTGGTGACAATGCGCGCGCCCGTACCGGATGCCAGCACGCGCTCGATGCGGGTGGAACCCTGATCCGGCGTGTAGCTACAGCGTAGTTGCAGGTCGATGTCGCTGCCGGAAACCGGCTGTAGCGTGCGCGCGTGCAGCACCGGGGCCGCCAGACGCGCCAGCTCGCTCGCTTCGTCGAGACGCAGCAGCGGCAGCAGGCAGGCATCTTTCACTTTGCGCGGGTCCGCGCTGTACACACCGGCCACGTCGCTCCAGATGGTGACGCGGGACACGCCCGCCAGGGCACCAATCTGTGTTGCCGAGTAGTCAGAGCCGTTACGGCCCAGCAGAACGGTTTCGCCGGCATTGCTGCGGCTGATAAAGCCGGTGACGACAATACGTTTACCGGGATGTTGCACCAGCAGCTGTTGCAGCAGTGGGTAGGACAACCCTTCATCCACCTGCGGCTGCGCGGCACGTTCGGCACGCAGGAAATCACGCGCGTCGAGCCAGGCGGCTTCCACACCCAGGTGTTGCAGCACGGCGGCCATCAGGCGCGCAGACCACACTTCACCGTGGCCAACCACTTCGGCATACACCGCATCGGTAATGCCGCTGTCCAGCAGAGCGGCCAGACGCTCAAGGTCGTGCGTAAAAGCGCTAATCAGCCCGTCCGCCACGTCCGCAGGCAGCAAACCGGCAATCAGTTCGCTCTGGTAACGACGTAAGGACTGTTGCACCTGATGCGCAGAGAGGCGATCGGTCTGGCTCAGTTTCAGCCAGCTAATCAACTGGTTGGTGGTGCTGCCTGCCGCAGAGACAACCATCATGTCCCCCGGCTGTGAATACTCGGTCATGATCCCTGCGACACGCAGGTAACATTTCACATCAGCAAGACTACTACCACCAAACTTGTGCAGCTGACGACCCTTCGCCCCTGCCTGCGCTATCACACTCATGATTACCCCTTGGCTGCGACCCGGAAGCCATTTTCCAGATCGGCAATTAAATCTTCAGAATCTTCAATACCGGTCGAGATACGTAGCAGCGTCTCGGAAATCCCGGCGGCGGCACGTGCTTCGGGTGCCATACCTGCGTGCGTCATAGTTGCGGCGTGGGAGATCAAGCTTTCTACTCCCCCTAAGGATTCCGCCAGCGTAAACAATGACAACCCGCTCAGGAAGCGACGCAGCGTTTGCTCGTCACCGTCCAGTTCAAAACTTAACATCGCGCCAAATCCTTTCTGTTGGCGCGCGGCAATCTCGTGCCCCTGGTTTTCCGGCAGCGACGGGTGATAAAGCTTTTTCACCAGCGGCTGGGTTTTCAGGAAATCCACGATCGCCTGGGCATTACGCTGCGCCACGTCCATACGCGGTGATAGCGTGCGAATACCGCGCAGCAGCAAATAGCTGTCGAACGCGCCCGCGGTGACGCCAATGTTATTGGCCCACCATGCCAGTTCGGTGACAACGTCGGGATCTTTGGCAATCACCACGCCCGCCACCACGTCAGAATGGCCGTTCAGATATTTCGTGCATGAATGCAACACCAGATCGGCACCCAGTGCCAGTGGGTTCTGAAGGGCCGGACTGAGGAACGTATTATCCACTACACTTATCGCTCCCGCATCCCTTGCGAGCTGACAAATTTTCGCAATATCGACTACGCGCAACAATGGATTGCTTGGACTTTCCACCAGAACCAGCTTCGGCTGCTCGGCAAGCGCCTGTTTCAGCGCCTGTTCGTCGTTTTGATCGACAAACAGCACACGGTAGCAGCCACGTTTCGCCAGGCTATCAAACAGACGATAGCTGCCGCCGTAACAGTCGTGTGGCGCCACCAGCAGATCGCCAGGTTTCAGGAACACTGTGGTTACCAGGTGAATGGCAGACATGCCGGTATTGGTTAATACCGCCCCTGCGCCGCCTTCCAGTTCCGCCAGCGCGCGCTGGGTGACGTCGCGCGTAGGATTGCCGCGACGCGAGTAGTCATGCGCGCGAGGTTCATTAAATCCGGTGAAATTATAGGTACTGGAGAGATGAATTGGCGGGACAACGCAGCCGTACTGCTCGTCATCATTCAATCCGCTACGCACTGCGATGGTGGCCTGTTTACGCGTCATGGTGAGGCTTCCTGGCGAATGAGGTGAAAAGTCAGGCACCAGAGTAAACATTGAAAGTATGGACGTCAATACATCTGGACATCTAAACTTCTTTGCGTATAGATTGAGCAATGCGCAAATAGCCGTTAAAATTATATGCTTTAGGACACGCTACAGCGGCAATATCCGTGCCTCGGTATCGTCTCTACGGTAAACTACGCAAGATTACGGTTCAAAACTGATGGTTACGGGTTTTGCACCTTTAGATTAATGACTGAGAGGATTAAAGGTATCTCATGGCTGAATGGAGCGGCGAATATATCAGCCCATACGCTGAGCACGGTAAGAAGAGTGAGCAAGTCAAGAAAATCACGGTGTCCATTCCTCTGAAGGTGTTGAAGATCCTCACCGATGAACGTACGCGTCGTCAGGTGAACAACCTGCGTCACGCCACTAACAGCGAACTGCTGTGCGAAGCGTTCCTGCATGCGTTTACCGGCCAACCGTTGCCGAACGATGACGATCTGCGTAAAGAACGCAGTGACGAAATCCCGGAAGAGGCGAAGGTGATCATGCGTGAACTGGGTATCGACCCGGAGACCTGGGAATACTAACAGCGATGCGGTCCCGCTGAGGGTGCTCAGCGGGATGGTTTCTCAGAAGTTGTAACCTAAGCCGACACGCAGACGCGTTTGTCGGTCGTCAGTGGTAGCAGTGTTATAGCCGGAAGAGACATTACCCACCTCCACGAATGGCACCCACGAATCGATGTTATACGCCACGCGGAAGTTATATTCGTAATCCTCTTTTTTGTTGTTATACAGATCTTCGTTGTCGGCGAATTTATAAATTCCGTTCAGCTCAAACATCCAGTTATCAATATTATATCCCAGCCACATTTCCGGGCGATATACCAGTCTGTCATCTTTACCGTCTGCATTACGGCGGGTATATTCGGTACGATAACGGAACGCCGTCCACCAGCTGTCATTAATATTATACTGTACGCGTAAATAGGGTTTATAAATAGCCATGTCGTCACCCATTTCAACCGCGACACCCGGCTGCCAGATAAATCCCTGCCAGGTAAACTGGTAGCTGGCAGTATATTCGTTGCTGTTACTCTCCATATTATTGAGCGCATCATTAGATTGCTTTTCGTCTGAGCGTGAGACGGCCTCTACGGCCACACCAAAGCCCGTCCCGAAACGGTGTGACATGTATACACGGTCATAGTTACGTCCATCGTCGTAATACTCGTGTCGGTAATCAACATATCCCGCCTGCGCCGCGCACGATAGTAATGGAAGCACGAATAAAAGTTGCTTCAGTTTCATCCTTTTTCCCTCAAAGTAAATACACCCTGAAAGCCATCGCTGTTGAAATGGCAAATAAGAATTTATGTCGAGCGCAGTGTAATTTTACACCCAGAGGGAAACCTTTTATTTATTGCCATATCCGGCAATAAAATGGCAAACAGGCCAAGAATACAGAGATAAAGCTCACTATCCGTATAAATAGGAATATATTAAGACACGGTGATTATTTTTCGGAAAAATTAAAATATATATTTGAAGAGAAAATATAAATACAGAATTAATTCAGGAGAGATATTACAGGCACAAAAAAACCGCCCGGAGGCGGTTTCTTCTGGATGCTTATTTAGCGCCCGGGATGCTGAAACGCTTGTTGAAGCGGTCAACACGGCCACCGGTTGCAACATCACGCTGCTTACCAGTGTAGAACGGGTGGCATTTGCCGCACACGTCCAGGTTCAGATCGTGACCCACGGTAGAGCGGATCTGGATAGAGTTACCGCAAGAGCAGTTTGCAGTAATCATTTCGTATTTCGGGTGAATATCTTTTTTCATGGGAGAACCTCAGTTAAGGCCGCGTCGCTCTTCCAGCCCTAACGCCAGACACCACGCGATGTTGAATGTAAGTTCTTTGGCGTAAAATACACCAAAGGCGGCGAATCATACAGAATTTGACCAACGTATGCAAACTGATCCGCACGCCGCTTTCACTAATGTGTATACTAACGCGCCACTTTTCAAGTCAGGAAGATTCGATGCCCGTCGCTCACGTTGCCCTGCCCGTTCCGCTTCCCCGCACCTTTGACTACCTGCTGCCCGACAGCATGAGCGCCAAAGCGGGCTGTCGCGTGACCGTGCCGTTTGGCAAACAGCAGCGCGTGGGGATCGTGGTGTCCGTCAGCGACAAAAGCGAACTGCCGCTTAACGAGCTGAAATCGGTTGTTGAGGTGCTGGACAGCGAGCCGGTTTACTCCACCAGCACCTGGCGACTGCTGCTGTGGGCGGCAGATTATTATCATCATCCGATTGGCGACGTCCTGTTCCATGCCCTGCCCATTATGCTGCGCCAGGGTAAGAGCGCCAGCCACGCGCCAATGTGGTACTGGTTTGCCACCGAGCAGGGCCAGGCGGTGGACATTAACAGCCTGAAGCGCTCGCAAAAACAGCAGCAGGCGTTGGCCGCGCTGCGCCAGGGAAAAATCTGGCGCCATCAGGTCGACGAGCTTGAGGTAAGCGAAACCGCGTTGCAGGCATTAAGGAAGAAAGGGCTGAGCGAGCTGGCCAGTGAAGCACCTGCCCTTCACGACTGGCGCGACGGCTTTTCCGTCTCGGGCGATCGTCTGCGTCTGAATACCGAGCAGGCCACCGCCGTAGGCGCGATTCACAGCGCTGCCGATCGTTTTTCCGCCTGGCTGCTGGCGGGCGTCACCGGCTCCGGTAAAACCGAAGTGTATCTGAGCGTGCTGGAAAACGTGCTCGCGCAGGGCAAACAGGCGCTGGTGATGGTGCCGGAAATCGGCCTGACGCCGCAAACCATCGCGCGTTTCCGTGAACGTTTTAATGCGCCCGTTGAGGTTCTGCACTCCGGCCTGAACGACAGCGAGCGCCTCAGCGCCTGGCTGAAAGCGAAAAACGGCGAAGCGGCGATTGTGATCGGCACCCGTTCATCGCTGTTTACGCCGTTTAAAAATCTCGGCGTTATCGTGATCGATGAAGAGCATGACAGCTCCTATAAACAGCAGGAAGGCTGGCGCTATCACGCCCGCGACTTAGCCGTGTACCGCGCCCACAGCGAGCAAATCCCCATTATTCTCGGGTCTGCCACCCCCGCGCTTGAAACGCTGCACAACGTTCGCCAGCGTAAATACCACATGCTGCGCCTGACGCGCCGCGCGGGAAATGCCCGCCCGGCCATTCAGCATGTGCTGGATCTGAAAGGTCAGCAGGTGCAGGCCGGGTTAGCGCCTGCGCTGATTAGCCGCATGCGTCAGCATTTGCAGGCGGGCAACCAGGTGATCCTGTTCCTGAACCGCCGCGGCTTTGCGCCTGCGCTGCTGTGCCACGACTGCGGCTGGATCGCGGAGTGCCCGCGCTGCGATCACTACTACACCTTCCACCAGGCTCAGCGCCATTTGCGCTGCCACCACTGCGACAGCCAGCGTCCGGTCCCCCGTCAGTGCCCGTCCTGCGGCTCAACGCACATCGTGCCGGTCGGTCTGGGAACGGAACAGCTTGAACAGGCGCTCGCGCCCTTCTTCCCGGATGTGCCCATCTCCCGTATCGACAGGGATACCACCAGCCGTAAAGGGGCGCTGGAGCAGCAACTGGCGGAAGTACATCGCGGCGGCGCGCGTATCCTGATTGGTACTCAGATGCTGGCGAAAGGGCACCACTTCCCGGACGTGACGCTGGTCGCCCTGCTGGACGTCGACGGCGCGCTGTTCTCCGCGGATTTTCGCTCCGCCGAGCGTTTCGCCCAGCTTTATACCCAGGTTGCCGGTCGCGCTGGTCGAGCGGGTAAGCAGGGCGAGGTGGTGCTGCAAACGCACCACCCTGAACATCCGCTGCTGCAAACCCTGCTGCACAAAGGCTATGACGCCTTCGCGGACCAGGCGCTGGCCGAACGTCAGACGATGCAGCTTCCCCCGTGGACCAGCCACGTTATCATCCGTGCGGAAGACCATAATAACCAGCAGGCGCCGCTGTTCCTGCAACAGCTGAGAAACCTCCTGCAAGCCAGCCCGCTGGTGGATAATCAGCTGTGGATTTTAGGCCCGGTACCCGCGCTCGCCCCGAAACGCGGCGGCCGTTTCCGCTGGCAACTCTTACTTCAGCACCCCTCGCGTATCCGTTTACAGCAGATCGTCAGCGGCACGCTGGCGCTGATCAATACCCTGCCGGAAGCGCGAAAAGTGAAGTGGGTTCTGGACGTCGATCCGATTGAAGGCTGAAGACGGATCGAAAAATTTAATGCGCCTCACACTTTTTATGAAAATTCTGTAACCGATTCCATTAACTATCTGTAAAAATGGTGCGGTCCGCAGTTCGGTGTTCAGGCGAGGAGAAGACGTTGAAGTCCAGGAAAGAGGTTGCCTCGGCGACCATGAAAGACGTTGCCGAGAAAGCACAAGTCTCAACAGCAACCGTGTCCCGCGCATTGATGAACCCTGACAAAGTCTCCCAGGCGACCCGAAACCGGGTTGAAAAGGCGGCGCTTGAGGTCGGTTATTTTCCGCAAGCCATGGGGCGTAACGTAAAACGCAACGAATCCCGCACCATCCTGGTGATCGTGCCCGACATCTGCGATCCCTTTTTCAGCGAAATCATCCGCGGCATTGAAGTCACGGCCGCCGCCCAGGGCTATCTGGTGCTGATTGGCGATTGTGCCCACCAGAACCAGCAGGAAAAAACGTTCATCGACCTGATCATCACCAAGCAGATTGATGGCATGCTGCTGCTTGGCTCACGCCTGCCGTTTGATGCCAGCATTGAAGAACAGCGCAATTTACCGCCGATGGTCATGGCGAACGAATTCGCGCCGGAGCTGGAGCTGCCAACCGTTCATATCGATAACCTCACCGCCGCGTTCAACGCCGTGAACTATCTTCAGGAACTGGGGCATAAGCGCATCGGTTGTATCGCCGGACCAGAAGAGATGCCGCTGTGTCATTACCGCTTGCAGGGCTACGTTCAGGCGCTGCGCCGTACCGGGGCTATCGTCGATCCGCACTACATTGCGCGCGGTGATTTCACCTTTGAAGCGGGCGGGCAGGCGCTGGAAAAATTGCTGGCCTTGCCAGAACCGCCTACCGCGGTCTTCTGCCACAGCGACGTGATGGCGCTGGGGGCGTTATCCTACGCCAAACGTCACGGCCTGCGTGTGCCGCAGGACCTGTCGATAATCGGTTTTGATAATATTTCGCTTTCGGAGTTTTGCGATCCGCCGCTTTCGACCGTTGCACAGCCGCGGTATGACATTGGCCGGGAAGCGATGCTGCTTTTGCTGGATCAGCTGCACGGTCAAACAGTTAGCAGTGGGTCACGGCTACTGGATTGTGAGCTAATTGTGCGCGGCTCTACCCAGGCATTAACTTAAAGTAAATACCTTTCGACACCCTTATCTGGTCAAAGCCCCGTCGCTTAAGTAACATGGCGGGCTGACGAACGAATAAATACAGCGAAACGATAGTGGCACAACGAGATTATGTACGTCGCGGCCAGCCGGCACCTTCGCGACGCAAAAAGAGTAGTTCAAAAAGCAAGCAACGTAGCCTGTCTGCTGTCTCCCCAGCCATGGTCGCCATTGCTGCGGCCGTGCTGGTGGCCTTTATTGGCGGCCTCTACTTCATTACGCATCATAAAAAAGAAGAGTCTGAAGCCCTTCAGGGTAACAAGGTCGTCGGCAACGGCCTTCCTCCTAAGCCTGAAGAGCGCTGGCGCTACATTAAAGAGCTGGAAAGCCGCCAGCCTGGCGTACGTGCGCCTACCGAGCCTTCTGCCGGGGGTGAAGTGAAGAATGCCGATCAGCTGACGGACGAACAGCGTCAATTGCTCGCTCAGATGCAGGCGGACATGCGCCAGCAGCCTACGCAGTTGAACGAAGTGCCGTGGAACGAACAAACCCCGGCGCAGCGTCAGCAAACATTGCAGCGCCAGCGTCAGGCTCAGCAGCAAACGCAACAGCAGCAGTGGACGCAGACGCAGCCGGTACAGCAGCCGCGTTCACAACCGCAGCAGCAGACGCGTACCGTACAAACTCAGCCTGTCCAGCAGCAACCGAAGGCGCAGCCGCAGAAGCAAACGGCACAGCCGTATCAGGATCTGTTGCAGACGCCTGCGCATACCACTGCGCAACAGCCAAAAACGCAGCAGGCTGCGCCGGTCACCAAAGAGACCGAGGTGCCGAAGCAGACGGCTGAGAAAAAAGATGAACGCCGCTGGATGGTTCAGTGCGGTTCGTTTAAAGGCGCCGAACAGGCAGAAACGGTGCGTGCTCAGCTGGCATTTGAAGGATTTGACTCACGCATTACCACCAATAACGGCTGGAATCGCGTAGTGATTGGACCGGTCAAAGGCAAAGAAAATGCCGATGGCACCATTTCCCGTTTGAAAGTGGCTGGCCACACAAACTGCATTCGACTCGCCTCCGGGGGTTGAAACCCCCAAAATCCCCCCCATCTATCATTTAATTCAGCCCTGAGCACAGGCTCAGGGCTTCTGTTTCCCGAATCTGTAACCAGGGGGTCTGCTCGTGACAACAATAGTAAGTGTACGCCGTAACGGCCAGGTGGTAATTGCCGGTGATGGCCAGGCCACGCTGGGTAATACCGTCATGAAAGGCAACGTGAAGAAAGTACGTCGTCTTTATAACGACAAAGTGATCGCCGGTTTCGCAGGCGGCACGGCTGATGCCTTCACGCTGTTTGAACTGTTTGAACGCAAACTGGAAATGCATCAGGGTCATCTGGTGAAAGCCGCCGTTGAGCTGGCAAAAGACTGGCGTACCGACCGCATGCTACGCAAGCTCGAAGCGCTGCTGGCCGTGGCTGACGAAAACGCCTCGCTGATCATCACCGGTAACGGCGACGTAGTTCAGCCTGAAAACGACCTGATTGCCATCGGCTCTGGCGGCCCGTACGCCCAGGCCGCAGCCCGTGCGCTGTTGGAAAATACCGACATGAACGCGCGCGATATCGCGGTGAAAGCGTTGGATATTGCAGGTGATATCTGCATCTATACCAACCACAATCACACCATCGAAGAATTACCGTCTAAAGCGTAAGGATCGCCCATGTCTGAAATGACCCCACGCGAAATTGTCAGCGAACTGAACAAACACATTATCGGCCAGGACAATGCCAAGCGCTCCGTGGCTATCGCACTGCGTAACCGCTGGCGTCGCATGCAGCTCGACGAAGAGCTTCGCCACGAAGTGACGCCAAAAAATATTCTGATGATCGGCCCGACCGGTGTGGGTAAAACCGAAATCGCCCGTCGTCTGGCCAAACTGGCTAACGCGCCGTTCATCAAAGTTGAAGCCACTAAGTTCACCGAAGTGGGCTATGTGGGTAAAGAAGTGGACTCCATCATCCGCGATCTGACCGATTCGGCGATTAAGATGGTGCGCGTCCAGGCGATTGAGAAAAACCGCTATCGCGCCGAAGAGATGGCCGAAGAGCGTATTCTCGACGTGCTGATCCCACCGGCAAAAAACAACTGGGGACAGGCTGAACAGCAGTCTGAACCTTCTGCTGCGCGTCAGGCATTCCGTAAAAAACTGCGCGAAGGCGAGCTGGACGATAAAGAGATTGAGATCGATCTCGCTGCCGCGCCAATGGGCGTGGAAATTATGGCGCCTCCGGGCATGGAAGAGATGACCAGCCAGTTGCAGTCCATGTTCCAGAACCTGGGCGGGCAGAAGCAGAAAGCGCGTAAGCTGAAAATCAAAGACGCGATGAAGCTGCTGATTGAAGAAGAAGCCGCGAAGCTGGTTAACCCGGAGGAGCTGAAACAGGACGCTATCGACGCGGTTGAGCAGCACGGTATCGTGTTTATCGACGAAATCGACAAAATCTGTAAGCGCGGCAACGCGTCCGGCCCGGATGTCTCCCGCGAAGGCGTTCAGCGCGACCTGCTGCCGCTGGTGGAAGGGTGCACCGTCTCCACCAAGCACGGCATGGTTAAAACTGACCACATTCTGTTTATCGCCTCCGGTGCGTTCCAGATTGCCAGCCCGTCTGACCTGATCCCGGAACTCCAGGGTCGTCTGCCAATCCGCGTTGAGTTGCAGGCGCTGACCACCGAAGATTTCGAACGTATCCTGACTGAGCCAAACGCTTCTGTGACCGTACAGTATAAAGCGCTGATGGCGACCGAAGGCGTGAACATTGAATTTACCGATGACGGTATCAAGCGCATCGCCCAGGCCGCGTGGCAGGTCAACGAAACCACCGAGAACATCGGTGCGCGTCGTCTGCACACCGTGCTGGAACGCCTGATGGAAGACATCTCTTATGATGCGAGCGACCTTAACGGTCAAAGCATTACCATTGACGCAGACTATGTGGGCAAACACCTGGATGCGTTAGTGGCAGATGAAGATCTGAGCCGTTTTATTCTATAATCGCGTTCAATGCATTTTCATCACTGTTGATGGGGGCTATGGCCCCCATTTTTATTGGCTAAATAACTATGACTGATATCAGCCGTACGCAGGCGTGGCTCGAAAGTCTGCGCCCTAAAACGCTTCCTCTGGCTTTTGCCGCCATTATTGTCGGTACCACGCTTGCCTGGTGGCAGGGTCATTTCGATCCGCTGGTAGCAGGCCTGGCGCTTGTCACCGCCGGGCTGCTGCAAATCCTCTCTAATCTCGCCAATGATTACGGCGATGCGGTAAAGGGCAGCGACAAGCCTGACCGTATCGGGCCGCTGCGCGGGATGCAAAAAGGGGTGATTACCCAGGCACAGATGAAACGGGCGCTGATTATCACCGTGGTATTGATTTGCCTGTCCGGGCTGGCGCTGGTGACGGTCGCGTCGAAAACCACCAGTGATTTCATTGGCTTCCTGGTGCTGGGCTTGCTTGCCATTATTGCAGCCATTACCTATACCGTCGGGACGCGTCCTTACGGGTATATTGGTCTGGGCGACATCTCCGTGCTGGTGTTCTTCGGCTGGCTGAGCGTGATGGGAAGCTGGTACTTGCAGGCGCATACGGTGATACCTGCCCTGTTCCTGCCGGCGACCGCCTGCGGTCTGCTGGCGACGGCGGTGCTGAATATCAATAACCTGCGCGACATCGACAGCGACCGCGAGAACGGTAAAAACACGCTGGCCGTGCGTCTGGGTCCTGTAAATGCACGCCGCTATCACGCCTTCCTGCTCATCGGCGCGCTGGTCTGCCTGGCACTGTTCAATCTGATCTCTCTGCACAGCCTGTGGGGCTGGCTGTTTGTGCTCGCCGCACCGCTGCTGATTAAGCAGGCCCGCTATGTCATGCGTGAACGCAGCCCGGCCGCCATGCCACCGATGCTGGAACGTACGGTAAAAGGCGCGTTACTGACTAACCTGCTGTTCGTCATCGGGATTGTCTTAAGCCAGACGCTGAGTTAGCTGACAAATATCAATTAACAATTGATGATTTTGCCAACAACGCATTTCGCACGATATACTGAACACATTCGCAGCAACAGAGCGTTAAACCTATGAAATACGATACCTCCGAGCTTTGTGACATCTACCAGGAAGATGTCAACGTCGTTGAACCCCTGTTCTCCAACTTTGGTGGACGGTCGTCGTTTGGCGGACAAATCATCACGGTGAAATGTTTCGAGGACAACGGGTTGCTGTACGATCTGCTCGAAGAGAATGGTCGTGGCCGCGTTCTGCTGGTGGATGGTGGCGGTTCAGTGCGCCGTGCACTGATCGATGCGGACCTCGCTCGCCTTGCGGTGCAAAACGAGTGGGAAGGGATTGTGGTCTACGGCTCCGTGCGCCAGGTGGACGATCTGGAAGATCTGGATATCGGTATTCAGGCCATTGCCGCCATTCCGGTTGGCGCAGCGGGTGAAGGCATCGGCGAAAGCGACGTGCGCGTTAACTTCGGCGGCGTGACCTTCTTCTCGGGTGACCACCTTTATGCTGACAATACCGGCATTATCCTTTCTGAGGATGCGCTGGATATTGAGTAGTTAATCGGTAAGCGAGATGCATAAAAAAGCCGGGTGGCGGCTACGCCTTACCCGGCCTGTTCAATTCATTCCCAAGGAAATCAGACTTCTTCCATACGTCCCAGCAGCGCCTGCAAGCGTTCCTGCCAGCCGTTCTGCTGTTCGCGCAGCTGGTTGTTTTCGCGCTCCAGTTCTTCGCGGCTGTGCTGAGCGTTCTGAACTTCCTGAGACAGGGAGTTGTTCTTCTCTTTCAGCTCTTCAATTTCCATTTGCAGCAGCGTGATGGTGTCAATCGCCTGCTGTACTTTCGATTCCAGTTTCTCAAACACTTCTAAAGACATGATCCTACCTCTCCTGAATTGCAAGGCGACGCTTTAACGTAAACGCGCACAACATATGTTCCGATTGTATGGAGCGCCGTCGCCCCTGTCCAGCGGCATGCCACGCAGATCGCGGTTTGCAACACTTTTCGGCCTCGTCCTGGTGCGTTCGCCGCATATACCCCTAAGTTGTTAACCCATAAGTTAAAGAAATGATTCAACCCACAATCATTACCTGATGCAAAAACGCGCCTTATGGCGCGAAAACGCTCATTTTATTGACACAGACCACACATTTCGATTTCGATATTTCTCGTTTGTGCTCGTTAACGATAAATTAACACTATGTCTACAGGGCATCGTGACTGTCACGGGCGGTCACGCAAACAATAAACATTACTCTTTTGCAGGATTCCGATTATGAGTCAGACATCAACCTTAAAAGGCCAGTGCATTGCCGAGTTCCTGGGTACCGGGTTGTTGATATTCTTCGGAGTAGGCTGTGTCGCTGCACTGAAAGTGGCGGGTGCCAGTTTTGGTCAGTGGGAAATCAGTATTATCTGGGGTCTGGGCGTGGCGATGGCCATCTACCTGACCGCAGGGGTTTCCGGCGCACATCTTAACCCGGCGGTGACCATCGCGTTGTGGCTATTCGCGTGCTTTGACGGACGCAAAGTTGTTCCTTTCATCATTTCGCAATTTGCCGGCGCCTTTTGCGCAGCGGCGTTAGTTTACGGGCTTTATTACAATCTTTTCATCGACTTCGAACAGACGCATCATATGGTGCGTGGCAGTGTCGAAAGTCTGGATCTGGCAGGCATTTTCTCAACGTATCCGAATCCGCATATCAATTTTGTGCAGGCGTTCGCAGTTGAAATGGTGATTACCGCTATTCTGATGGGCGTCATTATGGCGCTGGGCGACGACGGAAACGGCATTCCGCGCGGCCCGCTGGCACCACTTCTGATTGGCCTTCTGATTGCGGTGATTGGCGCATCCATGGGTCCGCTGACCGGTTTTGCGATGAATCCGGCGCGTGACCTGGGTCCAAAAACCTTCGCCTTCTTTGCGGGATGGGGCGATGTCGCCTTTACGGGCGGCAAAGACATTCCTTACTTCCTGGTTCCGCTGTTCGGGCCAATTGTAGGAGCGGCGCTGGGCGCATTCGGCTATCGCAAATTAATTGGTCGCCACTTACCGTGCGACACCTGTGTGGAAGAGGAAAAAGAGACAACTTCCACCACACAACAAAAAGCTTCGCTGTAATCTGACTACGGGACACATACCATGACCGAAAAAAAATATATCGTTGCGCTCGACCAGGGCACTACCAGCTCCCGCGCTGTCGTAATGGATCATGACGCGAACATTGTCAGCGTGTCTCAACGCGAATTTGAGCAAATTTATCCGCGTCCAGGCTGGGTTGAACACGACCCGATGGAGATCTGGGCGTCACAAAGCTCCACGCTGGTGGAAGTGCTGGCGAAAGCCGACATCAGTTCTGACCAGATTGCCGCTATCGGTATCACCAACCAGCGTGAAACGACTGTGGTCTGGGAGCGCGAAACCGGTAAGCCCATCTACAACGCCATCGTCTGGCAGTGCCGCCGTACGTCAGAGATCTGCGAACAGCTGAAGCGCGACGGGATGGAAGAGTACGTGCGCAGCGCCACCGGCCTGGTGGTTGACCCCTATTTCTCCGGCACCAAAGTGAAGTGGATCCTCGACCACGTGGAAGGTTCACGCGAGCGCGCACGTCGTGGCGAGCTGCTCTTCGGTACCGTCGATACCTGGCTTATCTGGAAGATGACTCAGGGACGCGTTCACGTCACCGACTACACCAACGCCTCGCGCACCATGCTGTTCAACATCAACACTCTGGAGTGGGATGACAAGATGCTGGACGCGCTGGACATTCCGCGAGCGATGCTGCCAGACGTGCGTAAATCTTCAGAAGTGTACGGCCAGACCAACATTGGCGGTAAAGGCGGCACGCGTATTCCTATCGCCGGTATCGCCGGTGACCAGCAGGCAGCCCTGTTCGGCCAGCTGTGCGTAAAAGAAGGGATGGCGAAGAACACCTACGGCACCGGCTGCTTTATGCTGATGAACACGGGCGAGAAAGCGGTGAAATCAGAAAACGGTCTGCTGACCACCATCGCCTGCGGCCCGCGCGGCGAAGTGAACTATGCCCTGGAAGGCGCGGTATTCATGGCGGGTGCCTCCATTCAGTGGCTGCGCGACGAGATGAAGCTGATTAGCGACGCGTTTGACTCCGAATACTTCGCGACCAAAGTGAAAGACACCAACGGCGTGTACGTGGTGCCAGCGTTCACCGGTCTGGGCGCACCGTACTGGGATCCGTACGCCCGCGGCGCGATTTTCGGCCTGACGCGCGGCGTGAACTCAAACCACATCATTCGCGCGACGCTGGAATCCATCGCCTACCAGACGCGCGACGTGCTGGAAGCGATGCAGGCTGACTCTGGCATTCGTCTGCACGCCCTGCGCGTGGACGGCGGTGCAGTAGCCAACAACTTTCTGATGCAGTTCCAGTCCGACATTCTGGGCACTCGCGTTGAACGTCCTGAGGTGCGAGAAGTGACGGCGCTGGGCGCGGCGTATCTGGCAGGTCTAGCGGTTGGCTTCTGGCAAAACCTCGACGAGCTTCAGGAAAAAGCGGTTATCGAACGCGAATTCCGTCCTGGCATCGAAACCACCGAGCGCAACTACCGCTACAGCGGCTGGAAGAAAGCGGTGAAACGTGCCCTGGCGTGGGAAGAGCACGACGAGTAAGCCTATATTCCCTCTCCCCTGGGGAGAGGGTTAGGGTGAGGGGCTCCAACCGCACCGGTCCCCTCGCCCCTCCCCACTCTGTGATAAACTTCGTGCAATTCCTTTTGATTGTACGAGTACCTCATGAAACGTGAACTTGCTATCGAGTTTTCCCGCGTCACCGAAGCTGCCGCCCTCGCAGGCTACAAGTGGCTGGGCCGTGGCGACAAAAATACCGCAGACGGCGCAGCCGTCCACGCCATGCGCATTGTGCTTAATCAGGTTAACATCGACGGCACTATCGTCATCGGTGAAGGCGAGATCGACGAAGCGCCGATGCTCTACATCGGTGAAAAGGTCGGGACCGGCAAAGGCGATGCGGTGGATATCGCGGTCGACCCGATCGAAGGCACGCGCATGACGGCGATGGGCCAGGCCAACGCGCTGGCGGTACTGGCGGTGGGCGATAAGGGCTGCTTCCTCAACGCGCCCGATATGTACATGGAAAAGCTGATCGTCGGTCCTGGCGCTAAAGGCGCTATCGACCTTAGTCTGCCGCTGGACGCCAACCTGCGCAATATCGCTGCGGCGCTGGGTAAAGCGCTCAGCGAACTCACCGTGACCATTCTGGCAAAACCGCGCCACGACGCCACCATCGCGTACCTGCAAACGCTTGGCGTGCGCGTATTTGCTATTCCGGATGGCGACGTTGCCGCCTCTATTCTGACCTGCATGCCTGACAGCGAAGTCGACGTGCTTTACGGCATCGGCGGCGCGCCGGAGGGTGTGGTCTCTGCGGCAGTGATCCGCGCGCTGGACGGCGATATGCAGGCGCGTCTGCTGCCACGCCATGAGGTGAAAGGCGACAGCGACGAGAACCTTCGCATTGGTGCAGACGAACTGGCGCGCTGCGCGGCGATGGGCATCGAGGCCAATAAAGTGCTCGCGCTAAACGAGATGGCCCGCAGCGATAACGTGGTCTTCTCCGCAACCGGCATCACCAAAGGCGATCTGCTGGACGGCATCACCCGCAAGGGCAACATGGCCACCACTGAAACCCTGCTGATCCGCGGTAAATCCCGCACTATTCGCCGCATTAAGTCCATTCATTATCTCGATCGTAAAGATCCGGACGTACAGACGCACATTCTGTAAAACCGTTTGATCGATAGAGCTTTCCGGCCCGAATGGGCTGGAAATGTTTCCCACAAGTACGGAAGATAGAAGAGAGAAACAGCACAGGAGAAGATCATGGCGGACTGGGTAACAGGTAAAGTCACAAAGGTACAGTTCTGGACCGATGCGCTATTTAGCCTCACGCTGCACGCTCCCGTTCATCCGTTTACTGCCGGGCAGTTTGCCAAACTCGGGCTGGATATCGACGGTGAACGCGTACAGCGCGCCTACTCTTACGTTAATGCGCCTGATAACCCGGACCTTGAGTTCTATCTGGTCACCGTCCCGGACGGTAAGCTCAGCCCGCGCCTCGCTGCGCTGAAGCCAGGCGATGAAGTGCAGATTGTCTCCGACGCGGCGGGGTTCTTCGTGCTGGATGAAATCCCCGACTGTGACACGCTCTGGATGCTGGCGACCGGCACGGCCATCGGCCCGTATCTTTCCATTCTGCAATACGGCAAAGATCTGGAGCGCTTTAAAAATATCGTGCTGGTTCACGCCGCGCGCTACGCCGCAGACCTGAGCTATTTGCCGCAGATGCAGGCGCTGGAACAGCGATATGGCGGAAAGTTAAAAATTCAGACGGTGGTCAGCCGCGAAACCGCAGCTGGCTCGTTAACCGGTCGCGTTCCGGCGTTGATTGAAAGCGGCGCGCTGGAAGAGGCGGTGGGTTTACCGATGAATACCGAAACCAGCCATGTGATGCTGTGCGGTAACCCGCAGATGGTACGCGATACGCAGCAGCTGCTGAAAGATACCCGACAGATGACGAAGCACCTTCGCCGCCGGCCGGGCCACATGACCGCTGAACACTACTGGTGATCAGCGGTACTTCACCTCAAGGGTATCTTTTCCATATTTGTTCTCGCTCTGGGTGCCGATAAACGCGCCCAGTTCGACAACCATCATTACAAAGATAACCGTCGGCAGCAGTCTGCCCACCACCCATGGGAGGATTGAGGGCAGCAATGACCAGTTCCCCGCCACCAGCATCCACGCCAGAATAATCAGGAAAGCCCATGCGCCGGAGCGGCCACGATCGTGCAGACGTTTCACCACCACGGCGGCGGTTGGCCACAGTAAACAGACCAGCGCAAATGCCGCGGTTTGCGTGCTCAGCCATGCGTTGTAGGCAACAAAAAACAGAAGCAGCATGGCGACAACCCACGTTGCAATCCAGATCCAGAAGTCACGGCGCCCAATACGCCCTTTGAATGAAAACAGCCACTGCTGTATGGTCATGTAAGGTTCCTTATTATTGTTTAGCCCGCATTTTACCCTGGAGTTGTGACCTTTTGACAAGCCGACCAGATATCGTTTTAATCATGGGCAATGACGGCCAGGGGCAATGTTGATGAAAAGTTCGGCACACTCTCTTTATTTGTGTTTAGCGATGCTGAGCGCCAGTTTTTCCCTGTACGCCACGGAAACGGCTTCCCCGGTCACCGCCCCCTATCTTCTGGCGGGCGCTCCCTCTTTCGATCAATCTATCAGCCAGTTCCGCGAAGCCTTCAACAAAGAAAACCCCTCACTTCCGTTGGGAGAGTTCCGAGCGATTGACAGCGCCCGCGATACGCCGACCCTGACCCGCGCGGCCAGCAAAATTAACGAGAATCTGTATGCCTCTACCGCCCTTGAGCGCGGAACGTTAAAAATCAAAAGCATGCAGATCACCTGGCTGCCGATTCAGGGCCCAGAGCAGAAAGCGGCGAAAGCGAAAGCGCTGGAGTACATGAGCGCTATTCTGCGCGCCTTTACCCCCACCTTCACGAAAGCACAAAGCCAGCAAAAGCTGCAAAAACTACTTACCGCGGGGAAAAACAAACGCTATTACGCCGATACGGAAGGTGCCGTTCGCTATGTCGTCGCAGATAACGGCGAAAAGGGGCTGACCTTCGCGGTTGAACCGATTAAGCTGGCCCTATCAGACGCACTCGAGGGGGCGAATTAATGACAAAAAGCAAAGCCTTTCGAGGGAAAATCTCTATACTGATTCACAGACCATGCTGCCCTTAAGGGTGGCCATATTCCTTAATTCGCTTATTGAGCGTGGAGAATTGAAATGCGACATCCTTTAGTGATGGGTAACTGGAAACTGAACGGCAGCCGCCACATGGTAAACGAACTGGTTGCTAACCTGCGTAAAGAGCTGGCTGGCGTGACCGGCTGCGCGGTTGCTATCGCTCCGCCGGATATGTACCTGGATCTGGCTAAACGTGCCGCTGACGGCAGCCACATCATTCTGGGCGCGCAGAACGTTGACGTTAACCTGTCTGGCGCGTTTACCGGTGAAACCTCCGCTGAAATGCTGAAAGACATCGGCGCGAAATACATCATCATCGGCCACTCTGAGCGTCGCACCTACCACAAAGAATCTGACGAGTTCATCGCGAAGAAATTCGCTGTGCTGAAAGAGCAGGGTCTGATCCCGGTTCTGTGCATCGGTGAAACCGAAGCAGAAAACGAAGCGGGTAAAACCGAAGAAGTGTGCGCACGTCAGATCGACGCTGTGCTGAAAACCCAGGGCGCGGCAGCGTTCGAAGGCGCGGTTATCGCTTACGAGCCAGTCTGGGCGATCGGTACCGGCAAATCTGCAACTCCAGCGCAGGCACAGGCGGTGCACAAGTTCATTCGTGACCACATTGCAAAAGCAGACGCGAAAGTGGCGGAGCAGGTCATCATCCAGTACGGCGGTTCCGTTAACGCATCAAACGCAGCTGAGCTGTTCACCCAGCCAGACATCGATGGCGCGCTGGTTGGTGGCGCATCCCTGAAAGCAGACGCTTTCGCGGTGATCGTTAAAGCGGCAGAAGCGGCTAAGCAGGCGTAATTGCCTTTGGGGCGGGTGGCGCTTCGCTAACCCGCCCTACAAAACCACTACAAACGTCCTAATACGCTAAACCACAAATAATCCAGCGGCAGCAGCACCAGATACGTCGCAATCGCCAGCGCCAGGCAGAGCAGCATCCCCGCCTTCGCAGGCACTTTCCCTAAGCCCATCGCCACCACAATCGGCGACGCCTGATACGGCAGCAACGGTGTGGAATACCCCAGCACCTGAATCATGATCACCGACAGCAGCGGGAAGCCGGTCGCGTCCGAGAAGCTCTGCGCCAGCGTGGTGTACAGCGCCGGAACGCCATTGGCGGTCATAATGAAGTTGAGCGCCGTGGTGATCCCCGTCAGCGCCAGGAAGCTGGTAAACGGGCGATCTGCATCCAGCGGCATGATATGGAGCAACGCCTCGCCTACGGCCGCACCGATACCGGTCTGCGTCACCGTAATGGCCAGCCCGAGTATACCCGCGACGTAAATACAGGTGCGCATATTCACCCCCGCCGAGAACTCCTCCCCGGTGATAAAACCTATACGCGGCAGCATAACGACGACCGAGGCCGCCAGCCCTGTCCACGCTGGGCCCACGCCGTGCCAGCTCTCCGTCACCCACATCGTCAACACCACCGCCAGCAGCCAGGCGAGCCGTTTTTCGTCACGCCCCATCGGTTCCGATGGCGCGAGATCCTTCGCCGGTTTCGGGTTGCCGGGGAACAGCCAGCAGATCAGGCCAATCAGAATCAGGCCTTTGAGAATACCCAGCACCGGCGTGTGCAGCAGCAGATACGGGACATAGTTGAGGTGGATACCGTATGAGCCTTCCGCCGCGCCGCTCATCACCAGGTTGGGCACGTTGGCGGGCAAAATAGTGGCCGAGAGCTGGAAGGTGCCAAACCCGACCGCCAGCGCCAGGCCAAACCAGGCCCGCGAGCCATCAGGAATGCCGGCCCGCTTCGCCATCGCGGCGACAATCGGCATCAGCAGCGCAATACGTCCCATGTTCGACGGCATCACGAATGCCAGGGCATAGCTCAGCAGCACAACGCTCGCCACCATCAGCACCCAGGAGTCGGTAAGCTTTGCCGACAGCGCCCGGGCGGCCCTGTCCGCCAGGCCGGTTTTCCGAATCGCCACACCCAGCACAAAGCCGCTGAACACCAGCCAGAAGGCAGACGAGGCGAAGCCGCCGAAGATCACTTCCGGCGGGGCGATTCTGGCGGTCATCGCCGCCGTGAAAAACAGCAGCGCGGTGATAAATTCGGGCAACAGCGACGTCGCCCACAGCACGATGGTGACGCCGACGATCAGCGAGGGAAGCAGCAGAGGATGCGTTAACCAGAGCGACATACCTGTCTCCTGTAGAATTTTTCAGCAAGTCTACGGCGACAGGCAGGGCGAGTAAACGCTATTTATGGTGGGGTCACTTCAGGATATCGCATTGATGATCCTGCAATTCCTCAGCTGACGCGCGGTTAAAGGTAAGCAAATTACGCTCTGTCGCCAGCAATACAAACGAGCCGTCTGACTGCTGCGCCATCGCCAGCGCGAAGCGTCCCATATGGTCGCGCGCTTCTGGCAGCTCTTCCGCCAGCATCATAAACGGGCTGCGCTGCACCAGTTCGTTCTCCGTCACCCGACGGGCAAGGTATTCATGCCCTTCCAGCCCGCCCGGAAGCGGTAACCACTGGGTGCTGATTTGCCCCTGCGACGCGTTCAGCTTCTCGCGCACGTCTGGGCGCAGACAGGAGATGTGGATATGAAAATGGTTTTGCGTGCGCCCGGTCGGGGAGTTGATGGTTAGCGAAACGGCGCTGTCAGGCACGTCGGCCCCTCGTTTCATGCTCATAAAATGACGAGACTGCCATGCCAGCCAGAAGAAATTCGGTGTCTGCGGCTCTGTCAGCAGCGGGCTTTCAGTGCCGTTGATACGGTACGTGGGCATCAGCAGGTATTGCAGCGGTCCGTTGCGGTCTTTGAACACCACGTAGCCCGCATCTGGCTTCACCTGCGCGCACGGTGCCGGGTTACGGTTATGCAGCTGGTTGGGCACACACTGGTCGAGAACGATATGACGCAACGCATTCGGATTACCCGCTTTCATCCAGTACACGCCGCCTGCGGCAAGGGCGATAACGATCAGAATCAGTAAGATAATTTTTTTCACAACGCGTTCCCTGTTTTCAATAGAGGCAAAAGAGTAACGCAAAATGATGACCAAATAAAAAACCCGGCGGATTTCTCACACCGGGTTACCGTGTCGTTCTTTGTAAAACGCTTAGCGCTTGCTGATCTGGTCGAAGGTGCCGCCGTTAGAGAAGTGCTCTTTCTGCGCTTTGGTCCAGCCGCCAAAAACATCATCGATAGTAAACAGCTTCAGTTTCGGGAAGGCGTTTTCGTATTTCTTCGCGACGGCCTCATCGCGTGGGCGGTAGAAGTTTTTCGCCGCAATTTCCTGCCCTTCCGGTGAGTAGAGGTACTTCAGGTAGGCTTCCGCCACCGCTTTGGTGCCCTTCTTATCAACAACCTTATCGACGACGGAGACGGTCGGCTCAGCGAGGATGGATTCGCTCGGGGTGACGATCTCGAACTTGTCTTTACCCAGCTCGTTGGTCGCCAGCAGGGCTTCGTTTTCCCAGGCGATCAGCACGTCGCCGATGCCGCGCTCGACGAAGGTGTTGGTTGCGCCGCGCGCGCCGGAGTCCAGCACTTCGACGTTTTTAAACAGTGCTTTGACGAAGTCCTGTGCTTTGGCCTGATCGCCGTTGTTGTGGTGCAGCGCGTAGCCCCAGGCCGCCAGGTAGTTCCAGCGTGCGCCGCCGGAACTTTTCGGGTTCGGGGTAATGACAGACACGCCAGGCTTAATCAGGTCGTTCCAGTCTTTAATCTGTTTCGGGTTGCCTTTGCGCACCAGGAAGACGATGGTCGAGGTGTATGGCGCAGAGTTGTCCGGCAGGCGCTTGATCCAGTTTTTGTCGATACGGCCACGCTCCGCGATCGCATCCACGTCATAAGCCAGCGCCAGGGTCACCACGTCGGCTTCGATACCGTTGATCACCGATGTCGCCTGCTTACCGGAACCGCCGTGAGACTGGCGAACCACCACGTTATCGCCGGTTTCCTGTTTCCAGTGCGCCGCGAAAGCTTTGTTGTACTGGTCGTACAGTTCACGCGTCGGATCGTACGACACATTCAGTAACTGAATGTCCTTTGCCAGAACGCTGGTTGATGCCAGCAATAATGTTAACCCCACGCCCCATTTATTCATCGCCCAGCTCTCTTGTGTAGTGTTTTGATGAATGCAGCGTGCCAGAAAGCTAACCGATGATTAAAGAATAAAAAAAGATTGGCTATAACGTGGAGGAATAAAAAAAGTGAATGAGCGGACTGATGCCCTCACCCCAACCCTCTCCCACAGGAGAGGGAGCAACCATAAAAAACGGTAACCCAAGGGTTACCGTTTTGCATTTACCTTGCCGCCACCGGGCAACAGAGCCAATCAGTACAGTTTTTTCGCGCAGTCCAGCCAGTCACCTTTGAACGGACGCTTCATGTTTTCAATGGCATCGATGATGTCATGGTGAACCAGTTTCTCGTTCTGGATACCGACGCAGCGGCCGCCGTGTCCCTGAAGCAGTAGCTCGATCGCGTACGCGCCCATGCGGGACGCCAGGATACGGTCGTACGGGCCTGGGGAACCACCACGCTGAATGTGACCCAGAACGGTCGCGCGGGTTTCGCGTTTGGTTTCGGTTTCGATGTACTTCGCCAGCTCGTCAACGTCACAGATGTGCTCGGTGATAGCAACGATGGCGTGTTTCTTACCTTTCGCGATACCGGCTTTGATTTCAGCGACCAGATCTTCACGGCTAAATTCCACTTCCGGCACCACCACGAACTCACAGCCACCGGCAATTGCCGCTGCCAGAGTCAGGTCACCGCAGTAACGGCCCATCACTTCAACAATGGAAATACGCTGGTGAGAGGAAGAGGTGTCACGCAGGCGGTCAATCGCTTCCACAACGGTACCCAGCGCGGTGAAGTAACCGATGGTGTAGTCGGTGCCTTTAATGTCGTTGTCGATGGTGCCAGGCAGGCCGATGCACGGGAAGCCCATTTCAGTCAGACGTTTTGCACCCATGTAGGAGCCGTCGCCGCCGATAACCACCAGCGCATCCAGACCCCGTTTTTTCATGTTTTCGATAGCCACTTCACGGATGTGTTCGTCACGGAATTCCGGGAAGCGTGCAGAACCGAGGAAAGTACCGCCACGGTTGATCATGTCAGACACGCTGTAGCGGTCGAGCTGAACCATGCGGTCTTCATACAGACCCAGGTAACCGTCATAGATACCAAAAACTTCCAGACCTTCCGTCAGCGCTGCACGGACAACCCCACGGATTGCCGCGTTCATGCCCGGCGCATCACCGCCGCTTGTCAACACACCGATTTTCTTAATCATGACTACCTCTGAACTTAGGAATGCAAAATTGAAATCTGCTGCCGGAAGAAACTGTTCAACCGTCGAATACTGCAAATAGTATATCAATCCCTTCCAGCTGAATTGATTCAGGTCAGGCCATATGGTGGTAATTTATCCACAAAATGCTGCTCTGGCTCACTTTTTTACAACGAATTACGAAAGCTCAAAACGCCCTGGGTACGACAGAGCATGGGTCCTGGTGAATAATGACGTCTGACCCAGGGAAACGCTGCAAAATCGCCTGCTCCACCTGTTCAGCGACCATATGCGCCTGAACCAGTGGCAGGTTGTCTTCCATTTCCAAATGAATCTGAATAAAGCGGGTCGGCCCTGACTGCCGCGTACGAAGATCGTGAGCACCACTGACGCCGGGCCAGTTGGTCACGATGGCATAAATTTCATCACGTTCTGCATCCGGAAGCGCACGGTCAAGAAGCGACTGTACCGCGTCATACCCCATCCGCAAGGCGCTGTATAAAATATAGATCCCTATCCCTAACGCAAACAACGCATCGGCCCGATGCCAGCCATACCAGGCCAGACCAAGCGCAATAAGAATAGCCCCATTCATCATAACATCAGACTGATAATGAAGCATATCGGCCCGTACAGCCTGGCTTTGTGTTTTGCGTACAACCCAGCGCTGGAACGTTACAAGAACAAGTGTGCTTATAAGTGCAACTACCGTTACGACCACGCCAACGCCCGGATCGTTCATCGGTGACGGCGAAACAAGATGCTGAATGCCTGTCAAAAACAGGAAAAGCGCAGAGCCCGAAATAAACATGCTTTGTGCCAGCGCGGCCAGCGATTCCGCTTTGCCGTGGCCAAACGTATGCTCTTCATCCGCCGGTTGCAGCGAGTAGCGCACCACCAGCAGGTTGGTCAGCGAGGCGGCAATATCCACCAGTGAGTCCACCAGCGCCGCCAGAATACTGACCGATCCGGTGTACCACCACGCGAAAATTTTAATGATCAGTAAACACGACGCCATCACCGTCGCGGCTATTGCGGCCCGGCTTACCAGCCGTCCATAGGATTGATTCATAAACACTCCTGTCATGCCATGGCGCTAGTATAACGGATGGTGGTGGAGTGAAAGGATGAATAAAGCGTTAACAAACCGGAACGATGGGCAAAAAAAACCCCCACATCATGTGGGGGAAGACAGGGATGGTGTCTATGGCAAGGAAAACAGGGTTTACTGGTTACTACGGGTACTGCTATTGCTACTGAAAAGCGTCATATCTGAGCTTCGCTGCATCCGTGCAACCTCACGCAACTGGTTCATACGTTGCTGATGTTTGGTATTCAAAACCGCTTGCTGCTCGGGCGTTAGCAGGTGGAACATCTGGTTGCGAACCTTCGCCATCTCTACCTGGCGGGCAACCTGTTCCTGCGCCATTTTTTCGGCCTGAGCGCGTACAGCGCTTTCGTCAAAATTTTCTGCGGTGACAAGGCGATGCATTGTCTCCATTTCGCTAACATTAACAGGGGGCTGGTCGTGTCTTGCCCTCTGCATCAGATCTCGCATCTGTTGACGCTGATGTTCGGTTAAACTTATGCCGTCAAACATATGGCTTTGGCTGCTGTGCTGCGTTGCGCCCTCTGCTGAGGAACCGTTATCGCTGATGATAGCTACAGCAGCCTGGCTAAACGCACTGAAGGCCAGCGTTGAGGCCATGACGGCAGCGGTAACTTTGCGCATCACTTGCTCCCAAAATCTTTCGTGTCGCGATTCAACGAGAGACAGTCTACGATTCAGGCTGCAAACATGCGTCAGGGGGTGTAAAACAACGTAAAGTCATGGATTAGATAGCCTTGATGTCGTAATTTCTGCCTCGGAGGTATTTAAACAATGAATAAAATCCTGTTAGTTGATGATGACCGAGAGCTCACATCTCTTTTAAAGGAGTTGCTCGACATGGAAGGTTTCAACGTCCTGGTTGCCCATGATGGCGAGCAGGCGCTGAGTCTCCTTGACGACAGCATCGATTTACTTTTGCTCGACGTCATGATGCCGAAGAAAAACGGTATTGATACGTTGAAAGAGCTTCGCCAGACACACCAGACCCCCGTCATTATGCTGACCGCACGCGGCAGCGAGCTTGACCGCGTACTCGGCCTTGAGCTGGGTGCGGATGACTATTTACCTAAGCCGTTCAACGACCGTGAACTGGTGGCCCGTATTCGCGCGATCCTGCGCCGCTCTCACTGGAGCGAGCAGCAGCAGAATACCGACAACAGCTCACCTACGCTGGAAGTGGACTCCCTGAGCCTGAACCCGGGCCGACAGGAAGCGAGCTTCGACGGTGAAACGCTGGAGCTAACCGGCACCGAGTTCACCCTGCTGTATCTGCTGGCGCAGCATCTCGGCCAGGTGGTGTCGCGTGAACACTTAAGCCAGGAAGTGCTGGGCAAACGCCTCACCCCGTTTGACCGCGCCATCGACATGCATATCTCGAACCTGCGCCGTAAGCTGCCGGAGCGTAAAGACGGTCATCCCTGGTTCAAAACCCTGCGTGGTCGTGGTTATCTGATGGTTTCCGCTTCATGATAGGCAGCTTAACCGCCCGCATCTTCGCCATCTTCTGGCTGACGCTGGCACTGGTTTTAATGCTCGTTTTGATGTTGCCAAAACTCGACTCACGCCAGATGACGGAGCTACTAGACAGCGAGCAACGTCAGGGCGTGATGATCGAGCAGCACGTGGAAGCGGAGCTGGCAAACGATCCGCCGAACGATTTAATGTGGTGGCGCAGGTTGTTTCGCGCTATCGACAAGTGGGCGCCCCCCGGACAACGTCTTTTACTGGTCACCAGTGAAGGCCGCGTGATTGGGGCCGATCGCAATGAAATGCAGATTATCCGCAACTTTATTGGCCAGGCGGATAACGCCGATCACCCACAGAAAAAGAAATATGGTCGGGTAGAGATGGTTGGTCCTTTCTCGGTTCGGGACGGGGAAGACAATTATCAGCTCTACCTGATTCGCCCTGCGAGCAGTTCCCAGTCCGACTTCATCAACCTGCTGTTTGACCGTCCGCTTTTGCTGTTGATTGTCACGATGCTGGTCAGTTCCCCGCTGCTGTTATGGCTGGCGTGGAGCCTGGCGAAACCGGCGCGTAAGCTGAAAAATGCGGCGGACGAAGTGGCGCAGGGCAACCTGAGGCAGCATCCGGAGCTGGAATCCGGGCCGCAGGAGTTCCTGGCCGCCGGGACCAGTTTTAACCAGATGGTGAGCGCGCTCGATCGCATGATGACGGCCCAGCAGCGCCTGCTGTCGGATATCTCGCACGAACTGCGTACCCCGCTCACGCGCTTACAGCTGGGTACCGCCCTGCTGCGTCGCCGCAGCGGAGAAAGCAAAGAGCTGGAGCGCATCGAAACCGAAGCGCATCGTCTGGACAGCATGATCAACGATCTGCTGGTCATGTCGCGCAATCAGCAGAAAAACGCGCTGGTGAGCGAAACGGTGAAAGCCAATCATCTGTGGCATGAGGTGCTGGACAACGCGGCGTTTGAAGCGGAGCAGATGGGCAAATCCTTCACCGTCAACTTCCCGCCGGGCCCGTGGCCGCTCTACGGTAACCCCAACACGCTGGAAAGCGCGCTGGAGAATATCGTGCGTAACGCCCTGCGCTACTCGCACACGAAGATTGAGGTGGCGTTCTCGGTGGATAAAGACGGGATAACCGTCATTGTCGACGACGACGGTCCTGGCGTCAGCCCGGAAGATCGCGAGCAGATTTTCCGTCCGTTCTACCGTACCGACGAGGCGCGCGACCGTGAATCTGGCGGTACGGGACTGGGTCTGGCGATTGTTGAAACCGCCATGCAACAGCACCGTGGCTGGGTGAAAGCCGATGACAGCCCGCTGGGCGGGCTCAGGTTAACGCTGTGGCTGCCGCTGTATAAGCGTTCGTAACCGTATGTGCCGGGTGGCGGCTTCGCCTTACCCGGCCTACTTTCTGCGGGAACTATTTCCCCCATAATCTCCGCGAACTGCTCTCGATCTTGCCGCTTATCCGCCGCTTCTGCATCGTTCTGGTCCAGCTGGTGGATAATCCCGCCGCTGACAGCAGACGGTGATACTGATCGTCATCAAACGGCATATGCCAGGCAATTGCGCAGGCCTCGTACACCGACACCTCACTCAAACGCGAAGCCAGCTCAAGCGGCGCATCCGCCGAAACCTGTCCCGCCTGCACAACGCGATACAGCCAGCCGGTTTTACCCGCGTTTTGCAACTGGGCCGACATATCCTGAATGCCGAAATGGTAATTAAGCTTAAAGCACGGTGAGCGCGGCTGGGTGACCTGAATCAAAGCATCGCCCCAGCGGTAAATATCGCCGATAAAGACGTTCTTCTCCGTCAGCCCCTCCGTTGAGAGATTTTCGCCAAACGCGGGGGCGACGAAGAGGTCAGCCTGTTCAGGAAATTCGGTTTTCCAGTGCTGATAGTGCTCGCGCGGATAGTGGCACAGCGCGCGATCGGGCCCGCCGTGGATTTTCTTTTCAGCCTGCTGGTCACCCGCAAGCCCGAGATCGGTCAACGTCAGCTCACCGTCGACCTGCACTTTGGCGATGGCACTCGGGCGGCTGCCTTCGTACTCCCTTACCTTGCCTGTAAACACATTCACCGGGTAATGCATCTCCACTCCTTCAGATACAAAAAAAGCGAGTCATCAGACTCGCTTCTCACAGGCGTCAATGCAACCTTATTTTTTAGCGGCGAAACGCGCTGCTGCTTCGTCCCAGTTCACCACGTCCCAGAAGGCTTTGATGTAGTCAGGGCGACGGTTCTGGAACTTCAGGTAGTAAGCGTGTTCCCACACGTCCAGACCCAGAATTGGGAAGCCGGATGCGCCAGAGATAGCTTCACCCATAAGCGGGGAATCCTGGTTAGCGGTAGAAACGACCGCCAGTTTGTCACCTTTCAGAACCAGCCACGCCCAGCCAGAGCCGAAACGGGTTGCAGCGGCTTTTTCGAATTCCGCTTTGAAGTTGTCAACGGAACCGAAGTCACGCTCGATAGCCGCTTTCAGGTCGCCCTGAAGGGTGGTGCCGGTTTTCAGGCCTTTCCAGAACAGGCTGTGGTTAGCGTGACCGCCCGCGTTGTTGCGCAGCACGGTTTTCTTGTCTGCTGGCAGCTGGTCCAGTTTGGTGATCAGCTCTTCAACAGGCAGATTAGCGAACTCTGGCAGGCTTTCCAGCGCAGCATTCGCGTTGTTCACGTAGGTCTGGTGGTGTTTAGTGTGATGGATTTCCATCGTCTGCTTGTCGAAATGCGGTTCCAGTGCGTCGTAGGCATACGGCAGGGATGGCAGTGTATAACTCATAATCCTCTCCATTATTGTCGGGCGGCACAGCTGTTAATGCCGCGTAAGCAGTTGGTTCATTATAGTTAATTAAATGATATTGAAAATGATTATCAATGCCGTAGTTTTTATAAGGTTATTCGGTTTTTGATAAATGACAAAATTGTGAGTCTGCTCACGTGTTTAACGTGCTGATTGCCATCCTGAACAAAAGTGCGGCAACCTTCTGAAGGTTCCCAAACCGCCTCATTTTTACACTCATCAAGTCGGCGGGAAGCCTCCGGCTATAAAAACGATGAGGATGTAAAAATGAATCATGCGATTACGATGGGTATCTTCTGGCATTTGATAGGCGCGGCCAGTGCGGCCTGTTTCTATGCCCCGTTTAAAAAGGTGAAAGGCTGGTCATGGGAAACCATGTGGTCCGTTGGCGGTACCGTGTCCTGGCTGATTTTGCCGTGGACAATCAGCGCCATGCTGCTGCCCGATTTCTGGGGCTACTTCTCCTCCTTCAACGCCTCCACCCTGCTGCCGGTATTCCTGTTCGGCGCGATGTGGGGCATCGGTAATATCAACTACGGCCTCACCATGCGCTACCTCGGCATGTCGATGGGGATTGGCATCGCGATTGGCATAACGTTGATTGTTGGCACCCTGATGACGCCAATCCTCAACGGCAACTTCGATGTGCTGATCAACACCCAGGGAGGGCGAATGACCCTGCTGGGCGTGCTGGTGGCGGTGATCGGCGTGGGCATCGTCACCCGCGCGGGCCAGCTGAAAGAACGCAAGATGGGCATCAAAGCCGAAGAGTTCAACCTGAAGAAAGGGCTGCTGCTGGCGGTGATGTGCGGCGTCTTCTCGGCGGGCATGTCGTTCGCCATGAATGCCGCCAAACCGATGCACGACGCCGCTGCGGCGCTGGGCGTCGATCCGCTGTACGCTGCCCTGCCAAGCTACGTGGTGATCATGGGCGGCGGCGCGCTGGTAAACCTCGGCTTCTGCTTTATTCGTCTGGCAAAAGTGAACAACCTGTCGGTAAAAGCCGACTTCTCGCTGGCAAAACCGCTGATCGTCACCAACGTCCTGCTCTCCGCCCTTGGCGGCCTGATGTGGTATCTGCAATTCTTCTTCTACGCCTGGGGTCACGCCAGTATTCCGGCGCAGTATGACTACATGAGCTGGATGCTGCACATGAGCTTCTACGTGCTGTGCGGCGGGCTGGTTGGGCTGGTGCTGAAAGAGTGGAACAACGCCGGGCGTCGTCCGGTTGGCGTGCTGAGCCTGGGCTGCGTGGTGATTATCATTGCGGCCAATATCGTCGGCCTCGGCATGGCGAACTGATTACGCTGCCTTTCGACTGCGATGACGCCACTGAACCGGCGTCATCCCCACCTCACGGTTAAACACCACCGAGAAGTAGTTACTGTCCTCAAAGCCGCAGCGCATCGCCACTTCACTCACCATCAGCTCCGTATGCTGTAACAGGTACTGGGCGTGGCAGATGCGCAGCTGGCGCAGATAGTGGTTTACCGTCATCCCCGTCTGGGTGCGGAACTGCTGGCGCAGCGCGCGCTCGCTGCACTGCTCCTGCTCGCAGAATTTTTCCAGCACGAAACTCTTGTTCAGACTGCCCGCAAGCCGGGTGATGAGCTTATCCAGCAACGCTTCCTGCATGGTGGCAGAGGGATTATCCGTAGCGTAACGATGGCGCTTCAGGGTCATCACCAGCTGGGCGAAAAGCAGCTCCGACATCTGGTTTGCCACCGGATCGCTCTTCTGGCTCTCCTGCTCCAGCTGGGAAATCGTCTGGCGCACCTGAGCCATGCCGTTGCTGCTTAAGCGCCAGTGCGGTTCGCCTCTGGCATCATGAAAACCGGGGATATTGCCCGCCCAGTCGACATTCAGTTTAAGTCTGTCGGGGCAATAGATGACGTTCTGCAACACCAGATCGTTAACCGAGGCGTAGGAGTGTTTGTCTTCAGCGCGGATGTAGAACAGGTCTCCGCGCGTGATGCGGTAGGGACGGTCGTTGAGGACGTGCAGGCCATTGCCCCGCCACACCAGCACCAGCTCGCAAAACTCGTGGGTGTGCTCGGCGAAGACGTTTTGCGGGTAGCGGTCGGCCACCGCGACGGCCTGACTCGCGGAGGCAAAAAAATCATCTTTGCGAAGAATGAGCTGAGCAGCCACACCACAACCTCTACGGCGAATAACCGGACATTATTAGCCTTTTTGCAGCAAAAAAACGGTGACTGCCCTCGCGTTACTGAAGCAACGCGTCTTTCCCATGACGAATATCGCGCGGCGACCAGCTAAACTCCCGGCGAAACAGCGTCGAAAAGTGGTTACTGTCGCCGAAACCGCAGCGATAGGCGATATCGGTGACGCTTTCGTCGGTATGACGTAAAAGGTGACGCGCTTTGATCAGGCGCAGACGGTTAAGGTAACGCTGCGGCGTCAGGCCGGTATGCTGCTTGAGCTGACGATGCAGCGTGCGCAGCGAGAGCGAAAAGTCATCCGCCAGCGTTTCCCAGCAGACATCTTCGGCGAAATGATCTTCCAGCCATGCCATCAGCTGATTCAGGCGCGCGTCGTTATTTTCCAGCCCTTCCACCAGGCTGCTGCGCCGCAGCAGCACCAGCAGCTGCATAAACAGCAGCTCGCGGGTAGCAATGGCGTGCGTCTCCTGTCCATCCTCGCTCTGCTCCATCTGGCTCACCAGCTGACGCACCTGCTGCAACGTGGACTGATTCACCCGCCAGTGCGACGGATAATGGCCGTCCTTCTCCTGCGGCAACAGCTGATTCAGCCCGGAAAGAAACTGGAACGCATCCGGAGAACGATAGAGCACATTGGTCAGGCACAGGTTGTCGGTATGTTCATACAGGTGCCTGTCGTGATCGCGCACGAAGCACACCGTACCGCCGCTGATGGTATACGGCTGACCGTTAAACACGTGGATGCCCGTTCCGTGCTCAACAATCACAATTTCATGAAAATCATGATGATGCTCCGGGAACGCAGCCTGAGGCAGCCGTGGCTCAATCGCGACCGGCGAAGCCCCAGTAGGAAAAAAATCGACGCTGTGCAGTACGGTCATAACGGCCCCCACCAATGAGAAAAGTTCTCAAAATAGTAATTAAGGCCTTTCACGCTCACCTTAAATTTTTGACAGCAAACCGCGCAAAAGCTGTCGGTTTTTCAAGAAACAGGCGGAAAGATCGGGAAATGCGGTCAGCGTCACACTGCCTGCAAACCCCGCCATTACTGGAAACTGTGAACTCCCTCACGTTCATCTTTGCTTTCTTGCCAGCGCGAGATTTGGGCTGTCAGTGGCGAGAAGGTGGCTATTTCTTCCCTTTCTTACACTCCTCGCTAATGACTTAAGAAAGGACCCGACCATGACTTTTCGCCATTGTGTGGCTGTCGATTTAGGCGCATCCAGCGGCCGTGTAATGCTCGCCACCTGGGACTGCGACCTGCACACCCTTACGCTTCGCGAAATGCACCGTTTCGCCAATTGTCTGCAAAAACAGGACGGTTTTGTTACCTGGGATATCGACGCCCTGGAAGCAGAGATCCGCACCGGACTTCACAACGTCTGCGAAGACGGTATTCGCATCGACAGTATCGGCATTGATACCTGGGGTGTGGATTACGTACTGCTGGACCGTCACGGCGAACGCGTCGGCCTGCCCGTCTCCTACCGCGACAGCCGCACCGATGGGCTAATGGCGCACGCCATCGCCCAGCTTGGCAAGGAGAACATCTATGGTCGCAGCGGCATTCAGTTTCTGCCGTTTAACACGCTGTATCAGCTGCGCGCGCTGGTTGAGCAACAGCCAGAGCTGGTCGAAAAGGTGGCGCATTCGCTGCTGATCCCGGACTACTTAAGCTACCGTCTGACCGGCAACATGAACTGGGAATACACCAACGCCACCACCACGCAGTTGGTCAACATCAACACCGATAACTGGGATGAACATCTGCTGGCCTGGACGGGCGCCTCGCCGTCCTGGTTTGGCGCGCCAACCCATCCGGGCAATGTGATCGGCCACTGGCTTTGCCCGCAGGGGAATAAAATCCCCGTTGTCGCCGTCGCCAGCCACGACACCGCGAGCGCGGTCATTGCCTCGCCGCTCGCCGGCAAAGATGCGGCCTACCTCTCATCCGGCACCTGGTCGCTGATGGGCTTTGAGAGCAAAACGCCCTACACCAGCGATGCCGCGCTGGCCGCGAACATCACCAACGAAGGCGGTGCCGAAGGGCGCTACCGGGTGCTGAAGAACATCATGGGCCTGTGGCTGCTCCAGCGGGTGCTGAAAGAGCAGAACATCACCGACCTGCCCGAGCTTATCGCCGAAACCGAAACGCTGAAGGCCTGTACCTTCCTGATTAACCCGAACGATGACCGCTTTATCAACCCGGCGCACATGAGCGCCGAAATCCAGGCCGCCTGTTTTGAAGCGGGGCAGCCGGTACCTTCCCGCCCCGCCGAGCTGGCACGCTGCATTTTTGACAGTCTCGCCCTGCTGTATGCCGACATCCTGAGCGAGCTGGCTGACCTTCGCGGCAAACCGTTCACACAACTGCATATCGTGGGCGGCGGCTGCCAGAACCAGCTGCTGAACCAGCTCTGCGCGGATGCATGCGGCATTACCGTGGTGGCAGGTCCGATTGAAGCCTCCACGCTCGGCAATATCGGCATTCAGCTGATGACCCTGGACGAACTGTCCAACGTCGACGATTTCCGTTCGGTGGTGACGGCGAATAACAGCCTGACCACCTTCACCCCCCATCCCTGCCATGAAATTGCCCGCTACCGGGCGCAGTTTCAGCAAAAACGACTGACTAAGGAGCTTTGCGCATGACCACTCAACTTGAACAAGCCTGGGATCTGGCTAAACAGCGTTTCGCCGCCGTCGGCGTGGATGTCGAAGAGGCGCTGCGCCAGCTCGATCGTCTGCCCGTCTCCATGCACTGCTGGCAGGGTGATGATGTCGCCGGTTTCGAGAACCCGGGCGGTTCTCTGACGGGGGGTATTCAGGCCACGGGTAACTATCCTGGCAAAGCGCGCAACGCCACCGAACTGCGTGCGGATCTGGAGCTGGCGCTGAGCCTGATCCCCGGGCCAAAGCGCCTGAACCTGCACGCCATTTATCTCGAATCCGATGAGCCGGTCGCGCGTAACGAAATCAAACCGGAACACTTTACGAACTGGGTGGCGTGGGCGAAAGCCAACCGGCTGGGTCTGGATTTTAACCCGTCCTGCTTCTCGCACCCGCTGAGCGCGGACGGGTTTACCCTTGCGCATGCCAACGATGAAATCCGCCAGTTCTGGATCGACCATGTCAAAGCCAGCCGCCGCGTCTCGGCTTATTTTGGCGAGCAGCTTGGCACGCCATCGGTAATGAATATCTGGATCCCGGACGGCATGAAGGACATCACCGTAGACCGACTGGCCCCGCGTCAGCGCCTGCTGGCCGCGCTGGATGAAGCCATCAGCGAGAAGCTGGACCCGGCGCACCACATCGACGCCGTCGAGAGCAAGCTGTTCGGCATTGGCGCAGAGAGCTACACCGTGGGCTCAAACGAGTTCTACATGGGTTATGCCACCAGCCGCCAGACCGCGCTGTGCCTGGATGCCGGCCACTTCCACCCAACGGAAGTCATCTCCGACAAGATCTCCGCCGCCATGCTCTACGTGCCGCGCCTGCTGCTGCACGTCAGCCGCCCGGTGCGCTGGGACAGCGACCACGTGGTGCTGCTGGATGACGAAACCCAGGCCATTGCCAGCGAAATCATCCGCCACAACCTCTTTGACCGCGTACATATCGGCCTCGACTTCTTCGACGCCTCCATCAACCGCATCGCGGCTTGGGTTATCGGCACCCGTAACATGAAGAAAGCCCTGCTGCGCGCGCTGCTGGAGCCTGTCGCCGCCCTGAAACAGCTGGAAGAAAACGGCGACTACACCGCGCGCCTGGCGCTGCTGGAAGAGCAGAAATCCCTGCCGTGGCAGGCGGTGTGGGAGATGTACTGCCAGCGTCACGATGCACCTGCGGGCAGCCAGTGGCTGGATAACGTGCGGGCGTATGAGAAAGAGGTTCTTGCCGCTCGTCAGTAAAAAACATCGCCCGGCGGCGCGTTGCTTGCCGGGCCTACAGGTAAAAGTAGGCCGGGTAAGCAACGCGCCACCCGGCATTTTCAAAGGAAACACAGTATGCAGACTATCACCACCTCCTGGTTCGTCCAGGGCATGATCAAAGCCACCTCCGACGCCTGGCTGAAGGGCTGGGACGAGCGCAACGGCGGCAACCTGACGCTACGCCTGGACGACGCGGATATCGAGCCATTTGCCTCCGATTTCCACCAGAAGCCGCGCTATATCGCCCTGAGCCAGCCGATGCCGCTGCTCGCCAACACGCCGTTTATCGTCACCGGTTCCGGGAAGTTTTTCCGCAACGTACAGCTGGACCCGGAAGCCAACCTCGGCGTGGTGAAGGTGGACAGCGACGGCGCGGGTTACCACATTCTCTGGGGACTGACGGACGACGCGGTACCCACATCCGAACTGCCGGCGCACTTCCTCTCCCACTGCGAGCGCATCAAGGCGACCAATGGCAAGGACCGCGTGATCATGCACTGCCACGCCACCAACCTGATCGCCCTGACCTACGTGCTGGAAAACAATTCTGATTTCTTCACCCGCAAACTGTGGGAAGGCAGCACCGAGTGTCTGGTGGTGTTCCCGGACGGCGTCGGCATTCTGCCGTGGATGGTGCCGGGTACCGACGAAATCGGCCAGGCGACCGCGACGGACATGCAGAAGCACTCACTGGTGCTGTGGCCGTTCCACGGCGTCTTCGGCAGCGGCCCGACACTGGATGAAACCTTCGGCCTGATCGACACCGCCGAGAAATCCGCGGAGGTGCTGGTGAAGGTCTATTCCATGGGCGGCATGAAGCAGACCATCACCCGGGAAGAGCTGATTGCCCTGGGCAAACGCTTTGGCGTCACCCCGATGCAGTCGGCGTTAGATTTGTACCAATAACAACATCGCGCCCCGCTCACCGAGACGGGGCGAAAACCACCTGCAATCCCTACAACTAACTCAAGTCAGTGGAGTAAAAGCAATGAAAATAAAAGCAAGCTTGATCCTCACCGTTGCCGCTCTGGCGTTGTCCGGTTCCGCTTTAGCAGAAGTGAAAATCGCCCTGGTGGCGAAGTCCTTAGGGAATGGATTCTTCGAGGCAGCGAACGTCGGCGCGCAGGAGGCGGCCAAAGAGTTAGGCGATGTAAAAGTGATTTATACCGGCCCGACCACCACCACGGCGGAAGCGCAGATCGAGGTGCTGAACGGGCTGATCGCCCAGGGCGTGGATGCGATCGCAATTTCCGCGAACGATCCGGACGCCGTCGTGCCGGTGCTGAAAAAAGCGATGCAGCGCGGCATTAAGGTTGTGTCGTGGGATTCCGGGGTGGCGAAAGCCGGGCGTCAGATCCATCTCAACCCGTCCAATAACGCCCTGATTGGCGAAACCAACGTCAAGCTCGCCGCCGATGCCCTGAAAGCGCTGAACGTGGAGAAGGGCGAAGTAGCGGTGCTGAGCGCCACGCCAACCTCCACCAACCAGAACACCTGGATTGCGGAGATGAAAAAGGTGCTGCCGAAGTACCCGTCCGTCAATCTGGTGACCGTGGCCTACGGAGACGATCTCTCTGACAAAAGCTACCGCGAAGCGGTCGGCCTGCTGAAAACCTACCCGGAGCTGAAAGTCATCGTCTCGCCGTCGTCCGTGGGCATTGTGGCTGCCGCGCAGGCGGTGAAGGACCAGGGCAAGATTGGCAAAGTGTACGTCACCGGTTTAGGCCTGCCGTCTGAGATGGCGGGCGCGGTGAAATCCGGCGCGAGCAAGAGCTTTGCCATCTGGAACCCGATTGACCTGGGCTATGCCGCGACTTACTTAGCGGACGATCTGGTGAAAGGCACGGCCACGAAAGGTGAGGCCAGCATGGGCAAACTGGGCAAAGTGAAGCTGGATGCGGACGGCAACGGCGCGATGGCCGAGCCGTTCGTCTACGATGCCAGCAATATTGATAAGTTCTCGAAAATCTTTTGATCCTTTCCCCCCTCACCCTAGCCCTCTCCCAAAGGGAGAGGGTCGGGGTGAGGGTGAACCAAACGGAGAACTATCATGACCCCATTGCTACAGCTTTCTGGCATCACCAAGGTGTTCCCCGGCGTACGTGCTCTTGAGAACGTGCAGCTTGCGCTGTGGCCCGGCAAAGTGACGGCGCTTATCGGCGAAAACGGCGCGGGCAAGTCGACGCTGGTCAAAGTGATGACCGGCATATACCAGCCCGACGAGGGCGAAATTCTCTACAAGGCGATCCCCGTTCACCTTCCAACGCCGGAGTCGGCGCATAAAATGGGTATCACCGCCATACACCAGGAAACCGTCCTGTTTGATGAACTCTCGGTCACCGAAAATATCTTTGTTGGTCAGTACCTTCACAAAGGCTTCCTGAAAAAGCTCGACTGGCCGGAAATGCACCGCCGGGCGCAGGCTATTCTCGCCCGCCTTGAGGTGCAAATCGACCCGCGCGCAACGCTGAAAACCCTAAGCATCGCCCAGCGTCACATGGTGGCGATTGCCCGCGCGCTGTCGTTTGAGGCGCAGGTGGTGATCCTCGACGAACCCACGGCGGCGTTGTCGCAGCATGAAATCCTCGAGTTTTACCAGATTGTGGAGCGCTTAAAGCAGGAGGGAAAAGCCATCCTGTTTATCTCCCACAAGTTCGACGAGATTTTTGAGCTGGCCGATCACTACACCATTTTGCGCGACGGCGTGTTCGTCGGTGCAGGGGCAATAAATGAGATCACCGAGGAGCGGATGGTGTCGATGATGGTCGGGCGCGCCATTACCCAAACCTTCCCGAAAATCGACTGCGAAAAAGGCGAGACGGTGCTGGAGGTGCAAAACCTCTGCCATCCGACCGAGTTTGCGCATATCTCGTTCTCCCTGCGTAAAGGGGAAATCCTCGGCTTTTACGGGCTGGTGGGTGCCGGGCGTACCGAATTGATGCAGGCGCTTTCCGGCGTCACGCGGCCATCGTCCGGGGAAATTATCCTCAACGGACAGCCCCGGCGCTTCCGCCAGCCTGCGGATGCGATCAAAGCCGGTATTGTCTGCGTGCCGGAAGAAAGGCAGAAACAGGGGGCGATTATCGCCCTGCCGATTGCCCAGAACATCAGCCTGCCTCAGCTTAGCACGCTCAATCCGAACGGCGTGCTGCATGACGACCGTGAATGGAAACTGGCGAACGAGTACGCCAAACGCCTGCAAGTGAAAGCCTTCAGCTGGAAGCAGGCGGTGGAGACCCTCTCTGGCGGCAACCAGCAAAAGGTGGTGATCGGCAAATGGCTGGCGACGCACCCTGACGTGATCATCCTCGATGAGCCAACAAAAGGCATCGATATCGGCTCAAAGGCAGCCGTTCATCAGTTTATGTCCGAGCTGGTCAGTCAGGGGCTGGCGGTGATTATGGTCTCGTCCGAACTACCGGAAGTGATGGGCATGGCGGATCGCATTATCGTCATGCACGAGGGGCTGATGGTGGCCGAATACCAGGCGGGAGACGCGACGGCGGAAACCATCGTCAGCGCCGCCAGCGGTGCAAAACAGGAGGCGGCATAAATGCTTAGCTCACTCTTAAAACACCGCGAAGCCCTGCTGGGCGCGGTGATTATCCTGATGATCGTCGCCATTGGCAGCCGCGTGCCATCGTTTATCGCGCCGGGCAACCTGGTGGAGATGTTTAACGACACCGCCATTCTGATCGTCCTCGCGCTCGGGCAGATGATGGTGCTGCTCACTAAAGGCATCGACCTGTCGATGGCGGCCAATCTGGCCCTGACCGGGATGATTGTCGCCCTGATTAACTTCCATTACCCGGACGTGCCCGTCTGGGCGCTGCTGATCCTCGCCAGCGCGCTTGGGCTGCTGATGGGCGCGATAAACGGCCTGCTTGTGTGGAAGCTGGGCATTCCGGCGATTGTGGTAACACTCGGCACCATGAGCATCTACCGCGGAATGATCTTTTTGCTCTCCGGCGGCGGCTGGGTGAACTCCAACCAGATGGGTGCAGACTTCCTCGGCCTGCCGCGTGCGTCAGTGCTGGGCCTGCCGGTGCTGAGCTGGTGCGCCATCGCCGTACTGCTGCTGGTGGGCTACTTCCTGCGCTACAGCCGCACCGGACGGGCGCTCTACACCGCAGGCGGTAACGCCACGGCAGCGTACTACACCGGGATCAACACCGGGAAAATGCAGTTCATCAGCTTCTGCCTTTCCGGTCTGCTGGCCGGGTTCTGCGGCTACCTGTGGATATCGCGCTTTGCCGTTGCGTATGTTGACGTCGCTAACGGTTTTGAATTGCAGGTGGTGGCAGCCTGCGTGATTGGCGGGATCAGCACCATGGGCGGCACCGGTCGCGTGCTCGGCTGTCTGTTCGGGGCGCTGTTCCTTGGCGTCATCAACAACGCCCTGCCGGTGATCGGCGTCTCCCCGTTCTGGCAGATGGCGATTTCCGGCTCGGTCATTGTCATCGCTGTGCTGCTGAACGAGCGCGGCAACAAACGCAAAGGCAGGCTGATCCTGCGCGACGCGGCGCTGGCACGTCAGAAACTGGCGGTGAAACCATGAGCAAAATGATGACATCTGAAGAGTTCAAACCCACTTCTGCGCCGGGCATCTTCCAGCGTCTGCTGTGCTGGGAGGGCTTCCTGCTGGCGGTGACGCTGGCGGTGTTTGTGGTGAACGCGCTCGCCTCGCCCTACTTCCTCAATATCTGGAACCTCTCCGACGCGACGTTCAACTTCACGGAAAAAGCGATCATTGTGTTGCCGATGGCGATGCTGATTATCGCCCGGGAAATTGACCTGTCGGTGGCCTCCACCATCGCGCTCAGCTCCACGGTGATGGGCTTTTGCGCGGCGGCGGGCGTCGATACGCCACTGCTGGTGTGCGTGGGATTAGGCGTCGGGCTACTGTGCGGGTTGTTCAACGGCATTCTGGTGACGCGCTTTAACCTGTCGTCCATCGTCATCACCATCGGCACCATGAGCCTGTACCGCGGGATCACCTACATCCTGCTCGGGGACCAGGCGCTGAACAGCTACCCGGAGAGCTTTGCCTGGTTCGGCCAGGGCTACGTCTGGGGCGCGTTGTCGTTTGAGTTCGCGCTGTTTATCGTCCTGGCCGCTCTGTTTGCCTTTGTGCTGCACCGTACCAACTTTGGCCGCCGCACCTACGCCATCGGCAACAACCCGACCGGCGCGTGGTACTCCGGCATCAACGTGAAGCGCCACAACCTGATCCTCTTCGCGCTGGTGGGGCTGATGTCCGGCCTGGCGTCGGTGCTGCTCACCTCGCGTCTGGGCAGCACCCGTCCGACCATCGCGATGGGCTGGGAGCTGGCGGTGGTGACGATGGCGGTGCTCGGCGGCGTCAACATTCTCGGCGGGTCCGGCAGCATGGTGGGCGTGATTATCGCCGCCTTCCTGATGGGGCTGGTGACCTTCGGCCTGAGCCTGCTCAACGTGCCCGGCATTGTGATGTCGGTGATTATCGGCGCGATGCTGATCGTGGTGATTTCGCTGCCGATTATTACCCGCCGGATTATGCAGCGAAGACGGATCTCATAGCCGGGTGGCACTGCGTTTACCCGGCCTGCTTAACCGTAGGCCCGCGCAAGCGCAGCGCCGCCGGGCATAAAATTCACAGTAATTAAGGAGAATTATCATGAGCTTTATGTTGGCACTCCCCAAAATCAGCCTGCACGGCGCGGGCGCGATCGGCGATATGGTCAATCTGGTGGCAAACAAACAGTGGGGAAAAGCGCTGATTGTCACCGACGGTCAGCTGGTGAAGCTGGGCCTGCTCGACAGTTTGTTTTCCGCGCTCGACGCCCATCAGATGTCGTATCACCTGTTCGATGAGGTATTCCCGAATCCGACGGAAGCGCTGGTGCAAAAAGGCTATGCGGCATATCAGGATGCGGAGTGTGATTACCTGATTGCCTTTGGCGGCGGCAGCCCGATTGATACCGCCAAGGCAATCAAAATCCTCACCGCCAACCCCGGTCCGTCAACCGATTACTCTGGCGTCGGCAAGGTGAAAAACGCGGGCGTGCCGCTGGTGGCAATCAACACCACCGCAGGCACGGCAGCGGAGATGACCAGCAACGCGGTGATCATTGACGCCGCACGACAGGTGAAAGAGGTGATTATCGACCCGAACATCATCCCGGATATCGCCGTGGACGATGCCAGCGTGATGCTTGATATTCCGGCCTCCGTGACCGCCGCAACCGGCATGGATGCCTTGACTCACGCCATTGAAGCTTACGTGTCCGTCGGCGCGCACCCGCTGACCGATGCCAACGCGCTGGAGGCGATTCGCCTGATCAACCTCTGGCTGCCGAAAGCGGTCGACGACGGTCACAACCTGGAAGCGCGCGAGCAGATGGCTTTTGGTCAGTATCTGGCGGGCATGGCGTTTAACAGCGCCGGTCTGGGGCTGGTGCATGCCCTGGCGCACCAGCCGGGCGCGACGCACAACCTGCCGCACGGCGTGTGCAACGCCATTCTGCTGCCGATCATCGAAAACTTTAACCGCCCGAACGCGGTTGCCCGATTTGCCCGCGTGGCGCAGGCGATGGGCGTTGACACGCGCGGCATGAGCGATGAAGCGGCCAGCATGTCAGCCATTCAGGCGATTCGCGACCTGAGCGCCCGGGTCGGCATTCCGTCCGGATTTAGCCAGCTCGGCGTGACCAAAGCCGATATTGAAGGCTGGCTGGATAAAGCTCTCGCCGACCCGTGCGCGCCGTGTAACCCGCGCACCGCCAGCCGCGATGAGGTCCGCGAGCTGTACCTGGAGGCTTTATGATCCGCAAAGCGTTTGTGATGCAGGTAAACCCGGACGCGCACGAGGAGTACGCGCGTCGCCACAACCCGATCTGGCCTGAGCTGGAGGCGGTACTGAAAGCCCACGGTGCGCACCACTACGCCATTTACCTCGACAAAGCCCGCAACCTGCTGTTTGCAACGGTGGAGATTGAATCGGAGGAGCGCTGGAACGCGGTAGCGAATACCGACGTCTGCCAGCGCTGGTGGAAGCATATGGGTGACGTTATGCCGTCGAACCCGGATAACAGCCCGGTGAGTGCGGAGCTGGAAGAGGTGTTTTACCTGGACTGATGTGTTAACGCTGCTGCCCCAGCGGTAGCAGCAATCTCCCGCCTGCCACTCAGCGTAAACGCCGACACCACCGTGATCGCCAGCACGAAACAGCCCAGTATCAGATACGTCTCCTGGAAGCCGACCCGGTCATACATATTTCCGGCAAAGGCGGAGAGGAAGATCGCCGCCGACTGTTTGGCAAACTGGAAGCCAATCAGGTAGATGGTGG
Source organism: Enterobacter sp. BWH52 (assembly GCF_001037565.1). Lineage (NCBI taxonomy): Bacteria > Pseudomonadati > Pseudomonadota > Gammaproteobacteria > Enterobacterales > Enterobacteriaceae > Enterobacter > Enterobacter sp. BWH52. The sequence continues at coordinate 73,682 of NZ_KQ089855.1, forward strand.
CCGACAGGCGCGTATCAAACACCCCGGTGATGTACTTGAATGCCCCCACCAGCAGGAACGGGACTTCCAGCGCGTGCAGCATCTTCAGGGCAATCACCTCCACGGCGGTGGTGGCAAACGACGATCCGATAATGCGCGTCGCCATGATCACCCCGGCAATCAGCAGCGTGTTTTTCGCACCGATGCGGTTAATGATCCACGGCGAGCAGAACATGATGATCGCGTTACAGATTTCCCCCGCTGTGGTGGCGAAACCAAAGGCGCGGGTCCCCTCCTGCGGCGTGGCGAAGAAGGTTTTGAAGAAGGTAGCAAACTGCTGGTCGAAGACGTCATATACGCAGGCCACGCCAATCACGTACAGGATGAACATCCACATTCTGCGCTGGCGGAACAGGTTGAACACGGTTTTAGCAGTGATCTGCCGCTGGTTCGCGCCCAGGGCGTTCATGACCTGCGCCGTCTGGTTGGGCTTCGGTTTCGCGACCACCAGCAGCAGCATCAGCAACAGCGCCGCCGCCGATCCCATCCAGAAAACATACGACGGATCGATGCCGAACAGGATGCCGCCCGTTGAGGCGCACAGCCCCCAGCCGAGACAGCCGAACATGCGCGCCTTGCCGTACTCAAAAAAGCTGTTGCGGCTCACGCGTTCAATGTAGGCCTCAATCGCCCCCGAACCCGCTGAGAAGACAAAGCCGATATACAACCCACCGCTCAGCGCCCCCAGCCAGATATTGGTTTTCAGCAGCGGGGCGAAGACGTACAGGAAGAACGGCGCGAACAGGAACAGCAGCACCGAAATGATCCAAAGCAAATGTTTTTTCAGCCCCAGCTTGTCCGAAATGACCCCCAGCACCGGCTGGAAGGCAATGGCCGACAGCGAGATGCAGGAGAAAACAATCCCCGTATGGGTTTTGTTCAGGCCGATGATGTCCGACAGCCAGATCGGCAGGAACGGAAAACAGGTGGCCATGATGAAGAAGTAGAGAAAGAAGAACAGCCCGAAGATCCAGAAGTTAGGGTTGTCTTTGTGGGTACAGGTTGTTGTGTTCATTATTTTTATCCTCAACGGAGGGCCGGTTGCCCGGCCCGTCACCCTTACACGCGTTCCACACCAATCAGAATGGTGGTTTCCGGATCCAGAATCGGCAGCGCAATACCCGCCTGCATCAGCCATTCACCGCTTACCGTTTGCGGCGCGTCCATCCACGCCGGCAGCTTGCGCATGGTGTGCCCGCCCTCGCCCGTAATCTGAATGTTCGGGTGATCGAGCAGGGTGATGCGGTACTGCGCGCTGGCGTCTAACCCCGGCATGCGCAGCGGCATCATCAGGGTGTAATCCGGCATCGCGAGCTGGCTGACCAAAAACAGCCCCTGCGTCTTGTCTTCGCTCACTATACCCTGCGCCAGGGTGGTGGCGTCCGGCATATCCACGCGCCACTGGGTGCCGTGATGAATGACCCCGCGCCACCGCTTATACAGCGCGGCGTAATGTCGATAGCCTTCACACTCCTGCGCGTCGACGGTGAGCGGATCCAGCTCCAGCCCCATGTGACCAAACAGCGCCGTCAGCCCGCGGAACTGAATGCTGTGCTGGCGGAAGGTAGCGTGACATTTATGATGACCGATATGCGCCCCCATCACCTCCGGCGGGAAGAAGTAGCTCATGCCGCGCTGGATAGTGTTGCGCTCCAGCGCGTCGTTATTGTCGGACGCCCAGAAGCGGTGGCAGCGGGTCAGCACTTCATAATCGATTCGCCCGCCGCCGGAGGAGCAGGATTCAAACTCAATGTGCGGGAAACGCTCGCCCAGCACGTCCAGCAGGCGATAAAACTGGCGCGTCTGGGCGTCGGCGGCGGCTTTGCCCTTGTGCCCTGGCTGCACCAGCTCGCGGTTCATGTCCCATTTCACGTAGTCGACCGCGTGTTCGCCCAGCAGCCAACTCATGCGCTCGACCAGATAATCAAAGGCCTGAGGAATATTAAGATTGAGCACCAGCTGGTGTCGCCCGGTCGCCTGGGCGTAGCCCGGCAGCGCCAGCACCCAGTCAGGGTGCGCGCGGTACAGATCGGAATCCGGGTTAATCATCTCCGGCTCAACCCAGATACCAAACTCCATGCCGAGCTGTTTAACGTGATCGATCACCGGCTTAAGGCCGTTCGGGTATTTTTTCTCGTCCAGATACCAGTCGCCCAGCGCGGCGTGGTCGTCGTTGCGGCCTTTGAACCAGCCGTCGTCAATGATAAAGCGCTCCACGCCCAGCGCTGCGGCCTCGTCGGCCATGCGCATGATGTAGTCCGGATCGTGGTCGAAGTAGATCCCCTCCCAGGTGTTGAGATGCACCGGGCGCGGTTTATCTTCCGGGAAGCGGATAACGTTATCGCGCAGGTAGCGGTGGAACTGCTGGCTCATGCCGTTCAGCCCGTGCGGGGAGTGGCTGGCATACAGGCGTGGCGTCCAGAGCGTTTCCCCCTCTTCAATCGCCATTTCACCCGGCAGGTAGAGCGCTTCGGCCTGCATATAACGGCGGCCATCGGTTTTCGCCTCTGCGCGCAGGCGGTGGTTGCCGCTCCAGCCCAGATGCACACCCCAGACGTGGCCGTGCATTTCACTGAATGACGGCGTACCTGAAATCAGTGCCGGGAAATGTTCGTGGGAGGTTTTACCCCGGCGGTTTTCAATCACGAAGCTGTCGTGCTCAAGCGTAACGCGGTGCGGCTGAAACTCCCTGATCCAGCGTCCGTGGAAGGCCATCACCTCCTGCGCGCGTTCGGCCACCGGCAGCGTCACGGCAAAGCGATCCACCTGCCACGCCAGCGTTTTCAGGTTGGTTAACCCATGGCGCACCACCAGTACGCCGCTGGCATCCAGCGTTATTTCACTGGTCAGGCGCAAGCCTGCATGCTCGTCTTCAGCAGTGATTGTCAGGGCGTTTAACGCCTGCTGCACCTGCGTGGTTTTAAATACCGGCGATCCGTCCAGCCCTTGGCGATGCCCCTCGATGCCCGGCGAGCCAAACAGCCCATGCCCCAGCTCTGCCATCAGCGTGACGGGGGAGTCGACGTCCAGCCTGCCGTTAGCAACCGGGCGCGCAATACTCAGGACATCCTGCGGCGAGAAGTGCTGAAGGTGCGGCCCCCAGTAGAGAATTTCGGCGAACGGGTGGGTTTTTAGCACCACGTCAACCGTATTGCTTTCAAGTCGAAAAATGGCATCTTGCATCGGACATCTCCTGTCATCGGGATGTCCTGAGTTTTGATCCGAAACGTTTCGGATACAAACCAAAACGTTTCGGATCTGTGATCGGGTTCGGAATTTTTCGCGTGATTAGGCCGTCTGGCCTGGAGAGAATTCTGGCTGCCAGAGCACCTGAAGGGTGTCAATGTCGTCGCCGTTAATCAGCTGGCGCACCATATCGGCAATCTGTTTCCCGACGCCCTGACGGGTAGACTGGATCACCGCCGCGACGTCGATATCGACAATGCTGTCCTGCGGTAAGCCGTCATAGACCACCAGCGAGACGGCATTTTCACCGGTTAAGCGTCCCATCTGCGCCAGGGCCATCGCTGCGCCGTCGCCGTGGGTGTTGCAGTCGGTAATGATGGCCGTGGGCGGCTGCGGCAGGGAGAGAAGTTCTTGCGTGGTGGCATAACCCACGCGGCGCGAAGGGGGCATGGCGCGCAGCCATTCGCTGGAAAGTCCGGCTTCCCGCAGCGCGTCCAGGTAGCCCTGGCGGCGCTGGGTGATGAATGCCTGGTTGTTGCTTTCGCCCAGCAGCGCAATGCGCTGATGGCCTTTCTCGATCAGCCAGCGGGTGGCCTGATACGTACCGGCATAGTTGTCGAAATCGAACCACGCGTACGGCTGCGGGAGCTGGCTGCGGCCGAGCGCCAGGAACGGAAACCCGGCGGCCTGAAGCTGCTCAAGACGCGGATCGTGATCCAGCGTATGCGCCACTATCAGCGCATCCACGCGTCGGCTCTGCACCATGCGCATATAGCTGTGTTTGTCCGCCAGATCGTCGTCAGCGATGAGCAGCAGGTCAATCTCATGTCGCGCCAGTTCGTGGCTAATTTCGCCGACCATGTCCATAAAAACGCTGTTATTGAGCGGAACAGGATGCACCGGAAATACCAGCCCGACGGCGTCGATTTTGCCCATCTTCAGGCGACGGGCAAAGGTATTTGGTCGGTAGCCACGGCGCTGGGCCTCCGCTTCCACGCGGGCGCGCGTCTCAGCAGAAACGTCGTCATATCCGTTGAGGGCGCGGCTGACGGTGGTAACAGACAGCCCCAGTTCTTTGGCAATGGCTTTAAGCGACATGATTTTCCGTATCTTCTTTAGTTTTGTTCCGCCACCAGCAGCGCGTGCGTATCGGGCTCCAGCGCCTTAAAGATATGCGGCTGGTCAGCGGGGTAGCAAATGTAATCTCCCGGGCCGAGTTCTTCCGCCGCGTCGATCAGACCGACCATCGCCCGCCCCTGGGTCACGATAATATGCTCAACCGAACCAGGCGGATGGGGCTGGGAAATACGGTCTGCCCCCGGCTGAGTCAGCAGCAGATAGATATCACGACGCGCGCCCGGCGGACACGCCGCGAGCAAAATCGCCTCGTAGTTCGCCTGCCCGGCGACGACTTTTGTGCCCTCGCCGCGGCGGATCACCTGCGTGACGGGTTGCTGCGGCTCCAGTAACCGGGCAAACGGAATATCCAGCGCCACGCAAAGCGACCACAGCGTTTCCAGGCTAGGATTGCCGTTGCCAGACTCCAGTTGTGAAAGCGTGGATTTGGCGATCCCGGCACGGCGGGCAATTTCCGCCAGTGAGAGCCCGGTTCGCAGGCGTTCTCGTACCAGGCTTTTGGCGATCACGCTGATTGGCTGCGTCATAAAAACGGCCTCTTTCTCTCTATAACGAACGAATCGTTCGCCTTGTAAAACGATTTTGATGCGTTCATTATAATGGAAATACGTTCGATATGGCTAAAATGGTATGAAGAAACACCTCTCCTGTCTGAAAGGCGACACGATAAAAGCGATCGTCCTGGTCTGCCTCGCGGTGGGCGTGGTCGGCATGTCTTATGGCTCACTGGCGATGGCCTACGGTTTCCCGCTGTGGGTGCCGTTTGTCCTCTCCCTCACGGTGCTGGCAGGCGCATCCGAGTTTATGTTTATTGGCATCGTGGCAAGCGGCGGCAATCCGCTGGCAGCGGCCGCGGCCGGTTTACTGGTAAACGCACGCCATGTGCCGTTCGGCGTAACGGTGCGTGACCTGGTGGGCAAGCGCGGCCTGAGCTTTCTGGGCTGTCATATTATGAACGATGAAAGCGTGGTGTTCGGCCTTTCGCAAAAAACCGCCGAGCAGCGTAAAGCGGCCTACTGGCTGTGCGGCCTGGGCGTGGCAATTATCTGGCCGCTGGGGGCGGTACTGGGGGCGATGGTCGGCAAGCTGCTGCCAGATCCGGAAACCATCGGGCTGGACGCGGTGTTCCCGGCGATCCTGCTGGCGTTAGTGGTGCCGGCATTTAAAAACCGTACCACGCTGATCCGCGCCTGTAGCGGCGCAGTGTTGTCGCTGGCCGCCGTACCGTTTGCGCCGGTGGGTCTGCCGGTACTGCTCTCTTTGCTCGGCCTTGCCGCGAGGAAAAAATAATGGAAAACATGACGGTCTTTATTCTCGGCATCGCCATTCTTTCTGCCGGAACCTATCTGATGCGTCTTGGCGGAGCGAAGCTTGGCAACCGGCTGGCGCTTTCAGAACGGTCGCAGGCGCTGCTTTCAGACGCGGCTACCGTTTTGCTGTTCTCCGTCGCGTTGGCGACAACGTTTTATGAAGGGGACCATTTTGCCGGGATGGCACGTGTGCTGGGCGTGGGGTTCGCGGTGTTTCTGGCCTGGCGCAAAATGCCGTTAATTGTGGTGATCGTCGCGGCGGCGGTGGTGACCGCACTGCTGCGTCTGGCAGGCATAAACTAAAAAGCGCCCCAGGGGCGCTCTTTCGACGGTATAGCGGAATTATTTGTTCAGTTCAGCGGTCATGTGTACGCGGTTACCGGTGAATGCCTGGGTAATTTTGTAGGATGACGCGCCCGCTTCCTGAGCCTGTGCAGCGATTTTAGCTTCTGCACCATCCAGGGTAGAGGCGGATGCGGTCACTGTCTGCGCAGCGAAAGAACCAAAAGAGGTAGCCAGAGCGATTACTGCGACAAAAGTTTTGATGCTTTTCATGAGATAAACCCTTTCGTTAAGTTGTTTAGATAAGGCGCCGTGCCTTGATGAGATAAATATTAGACCTCATCATGAACAACTAAAAGCGGAAGGATTTGCTATACTCATTCAAAATTACTGATCAACTATCAATCGCTGCGGATGGGTGTAAATAGTTGCTCTACCCGGCTTGCAGAACCCCACCAGCGTCAGGTTGCAGCGCTCCGCCACTTCCACCGCCAGCGTGGTTGCCGCTGACACCGCAAACAGAATTTCCACGCCGCACATGGCGGACTTTTGCACCATCTCATAGCTGGCGCGGCTGGAGACTAACGCCGCGCCCTGCTGCCAGACGTTGCTTTCCCGAGCGCGGCGACCTAACAGCTTATCCAGCGCGACGTGGCGGCCCACATCTTCATGACCGCCGGCAATGTTGCCTGACGGCAATATCCATGCCGCCGCGTGGGTACAGCCGCTGAGCTGACCGATGGGTTGCACGTCGTTCAGGTGCTCAAGCGCCCGATCAAGGTGCGCCAGATTGAACGTCTGGGTGAACGGCAGCGGGATAATGGGTTTGCCGATATCGTTAAGCTGTTCAACGCCGCACACGCCGCAGCCGGTACGTCCGGCCAGCGCCCGGCGGCGCTCTTTCAGCCCCATAAAGCGGCGGCTGGAGAGTTCGATTTGCACTTCAAGACCATTACAGGCATGAACCACATCCATGCCGTAGATCTCCTGCGGATGCGCAATGATGCCTTCCGAGAGGGAAAAACCTATGGCGAACAGCTCCAGATCTTTCGGCGAGGCCATCATCACCACATGCGAAATACCGTTGTAAACCAGGGCAACGGGGACCTCTTCCGCCAGAAAATCCGGCGTGGCATGTGAAATGTGAGGCGGTCTGTGTACCGACAGTTCCACAATACCCGCAGGCAGTGGCGACGCGTGGGCAACACGGTTTTGTTTAGACACAACGGTATTCCTGAACAACCACGGAAGTGAGCCTGCTATTGCAACACAAACGGCAGGCCTTACGCATAGTATGGATCAACTTTTCAGCAACCATTCTCCTACTCAATACGGAGGGGTGCAACCGATCACCTGCTACACCTCTTTAACATGCACAGGGTAAAATGTGATTGATATCACATTTTATAATCAATGCCGTGATAATACGTTCACTTTGTTTTAACCCCGTTGGAACAGGCGTACCGACATTGTGGTATTCTGGGCTTATCCCTCGGAGAAATGAGGGATTAACGCAAATTTTTCTCCTTTGCGGTTAATTCTCAACCGCAGAGTAAAACTACATAGCAATGTCGTAATGAACCAAGGAGTGACCCATGCAGGTCAGCAGAAGGCAGTTCTTTAAGATCTGCGCTGGCGGTATGGCAGGCACCACGGCGGCGGCACTGGGCTTTGCGCCCGGTGTAGCGCTGGCGGAAACACGGCAGTATAAACTGCTGCGCACCCGCGAAACCCGTAACACCTGTACGTACTGCTCCGTCGGCTGTGGGCTGTTAATGTATAGCCTCGGCGACGGTGCGAAAAACGCCAAAGCATCTATTTTCCACATCGAAGGCGATCCGGATCACCCGGTAAACCGTGGTGCACTCTGTCCGAAAGGGGCCGGTCTGGTAGATTTTATCCACTCCGAAAGCCGCCTGAAGTTTCCTGAGTATCGCGCTCCCGGCTCTGACAAATGGCAGCAAATCAGCTGGGAAGAAGCGTTCGATCGCATCGCTAAGCTGATGAAAGAAGACCGCGATGCCAACTTTATCGCGAAGAATGCCGAAGGCACCACCGTTAACCGTTGGCTCTCCACCGGCATGCTGTGTGCTTCAGCGTCCAGTAACGAAACCGGCTATTTAACCCAGAAATTTACGCGCGCACTCGGTATGCTCGCGGTCGACAACCAGGCGCGTGTCTGACACGGACCAACGGTAGCAAGTCTTGCTCCAACATTTGGTCGCGGTGCGATGACCAACCACTGGGTCGACATCAAGAACGCCAACCTTATTGTGGTGATGGGCGGTAACGCCGCTGAAGCGCACCCTGTCGGGTTCCGCTGGGCGATGGAAGCCAAAATCCACAACGGCGCGAAGCTGATTGTGATCGATCCCCGCTTTACGCGTACAGCGTCAGTGGCGGATTTCTACACCCCTATTCGTTCAGGTACTGACATCACTTTCCTGTCAGGCGTACTGCTGTACCTGATGACCAACGAAAAATATAACCGCGAGTACACCGAAGCCTATACCAACGCCAGCCTGATCGTGCGTGAGGATTACCACTTCGAAGATGGCCTGTTCAGCGGTTACGACGCCGAAAAACGCAAGTACGACAAAACCAGCTGGAACTACGAGCTGGACGAAAACGGCTTTGCGAAGCGCGACACCACCCTGCAACACCCGCGCTGCGTGTGGAACCTGCTGAAAGAGCACGTTTCCCGCTACACGCCGGAGGTTGTCGAAAACATCTGTGGGACGCCGAAAGCGGATTTCCTGAAGGTGTGCGAGTTGATTGCGGAAACCAGCGCGAAAGATAAAACCGCGTCGTTCCTGTATGCGCTCGGCTGGACGCAGCACTCCATCGGCGCGCAGAACATCCGCACCATGGCGATGGTTCAGCTGCTCCTCGGCAACATGGGGATGGCAGGCGGCGGCGTGAACGCCCTGCGCGGTCACTCCAACATTCAGGGTCTGACCGACCTCGGCCTGCTGTCTCAGAGCCTGACGGGTTACATGAACCTGCCGAGCGAGAAACAGACTGACCTGCAAACCTACCTGACGGCCAGCACGCCAAAACCGCTGCTCGAAGGCCAGGTGAACTACTGGGGCAACTATCCGAAGTTCTTCGTCTCGCTGATGAAAGCCTTCTACGGCGACAAGGCGACGGCGGAAAACAGCTGGGGCTTTGACTGGCTGCCGAAGTGGGACAAAGGTTACGACGTACTTCAGTACTTCGAAATGATGCACCAGGGCCAGGTCAACGGCTATATCTGCCAGGGCTTTAACCCGGTGGCATCGTTCCCGAACAAGAACAAGGTTGTCGAGTCTCTGTCGAAGCTGAAGTTCCTGGTGACGATTGACCCGCTCAATACCGAAACGTCTACGTTCTGGCAGAACCACGGTGAGTCGAACGACGTCGATCCGTCGAAGATTCAGACCGAAGTGTTCCGTCTGCCGTCCACCTGCTTCGCGGAAGAGAACGGGTCTATCGTCAACTCCGGCCGCTGGTTGCAGTGGCACTGGAAAGGCGCAGACGCCCCGGGCATCGCCCTGAATGACGGCGAGATCCTGGCCGGCATCTTCTTACGCCTGCGTAAGATGTACGCCTCTGAGGGCGGCGCAACGCCTGAGCCGGTACTGAACATGACCTGGAACTACTCGACGCCGGAAAACCCAGCGCCGGAAGAAGTGGCCATGGAGAGCAACGGTAAGGCGCTGGCGGACGTTATCGACCCGGCGACCGGTGCGGTGCTGGCGAAGAAAGGCGATCAGCTCAGCACCTTTGCGCACCTGCGCGATGACGGTACGACCTCCAGCGGCTGCTGGATCTTTGCCGGGAGCTGGACGCCGAAAGGCAACCAGATGGCCAACCGCGATAACGCCGACCCGTCGGGCCTCGGTAATACGCTGGGCTGGGCATGGGCGTGGCCGCTTAACCGCCGCATCCTCTATAACCGTGCCTCCGCTGATCCGCAGGGCAACCCGTGGGATCCGAAGCGTCAGCTTCTGAAGTGGGACGGCGCGAAATGGGGCGGCGTGGATATTCCGGACTACAGCACTGCCGCACCAGGCAGCGATGTCGGGCCGTTTATCATGCAGCCTGAAGGGATGGGCCGTCTGTTTGCTATCGATAAGATGGCGGAAGGGCCATTCCCGGAACACTACGAGCCGTTTGAGACGCCGCTGGGTACTAACCCGCTGCACCCGAACGTGGTCTCTAACCCGGCAGCCCGTATCTTCAAGAGCGATTTTGAAGCGCTGGGTAAAAAGGACAAGTTCCCGTATGTCGGCACCACTTACCGTCTGACCGAGCACTTCCACTACTGGACCAAGCACGCGCTGCTGAATGCCATCGCGCAGCCGGAACAGTTTGTGGAGATCGGCGAGAAGCTGGCGAACAAACTCGGCATTGCCCATGGCGATACCGTGAAGGTCTCCTCTAACCGCGGCTACATCAAAGCCAAGGCGGTGGTGACCAAGCGTATTCGCACGCTGAACGTTCACGGTCAGCAGGTGGATACCATCGGCATCCCGATTCACTGGGGTTATGAGGGCGTGGCGAAGAAAGGGTTCATTGCGAACACCCTGACGCCGTTCGTCGGTGATGCGAACACGCAGACGCCGGAGTTTAAGGCCTTCCTCGTGAACGTGGAAAAGGTGTAACGGAGACGACTTATGGCTTATCAATCTCAAGACATTATCCGTCGTTCCGCGACTAACGGTTTCACGCCCGCGCCTCAGGCGCGGGACCACCAGCAGGAAGTGGCGAAGCTTATCGACGTGACCACCTGTATCGGCTGTAAAGCCTGTCAGGTGGCCTGCTCTGAGTGGAACGACATCCGTGACGAAGTGGGTCACAACGTCGGGGTGTACGACAACCCGGCGGACCTGACCGCCAAGTCCTGGACGGTAATGCGTTTCTCGGAAGTGGAGCAGAACGACAAGCTGGAATGGCTTATTCGCAAAGACGGCTGTATGCACTGTGCGGATCCGGGCTGCCTGAAGGCGTGTCCGTCAGAAGGGGCTATCATTCAGTATGCCAACGGCATCGTCGACTTCCAGTCCGAGCAGTGCATTGGCTGCGGCTACTGCATTGCGGGCTGTCCGTTCGACGTGCCGCGCATGAACCCGGAAGACAACCGCGTCTACAAATGTACGCTGTGCGTTGACCGCGTAAATGTCGGCCAGGAGCCAGCGTGCGTGAAGACCTGCCCAACCGGCGCTATCCACTTTGGCTCCAAAGAGGATATGAAAACGCTGGCGGCAGAGCGCGTGGGCGAGCTGAAAACCCGTGGTTACGATAACGCGGGCCTGTACGATCCGGCCGGGGTTGGCGGTACGCACGTCATGTACGTGCTGCACCACGCCGACAAGCCGAACCTGTATCACGGCCTGCCGGAGAACCCGGAAATCAGCGCCACCGTGAAGTTCTGGAAAGGTATCTGGAAACCGCTGGCCGCGGTCGGTTTTGCTGCCACCTTCGCAGCGAGCATCTTCCACTACGTCGGCGTTGGTCCGAACCGCGCGGAAGAGGAAGACGACAACCTGCATGAAGAGAAAGACGAGGTGCGCAAATGAGAAAACGTGACACCATCGTGCGCTACACCGCGCCGGAACGTATCAACCACTGGGTCACCGCCTTCTGCTTCATGCTGGCGGCGATAAGCGGGCTGGGGTTCTTCTTCCCGTCCTTCAACTGGCTGATGCAGATCATGGGGACACCACAGCTGGCGCGTATACTGCACCCGTTTGTGGGCGTCATCATGTTCGCGTCGTTCATCATCATGTTTTTCCGTTACTGGCACCATAACCTAATCAATCGGGATGATATCTTTTGGGCGAAGAATATTCGTAAGATCGTCGTCAACGAGGAAGTGGGTGATACCGGGCGTTATAACTTCGGCCAGAAATGCGTATTCTGGGCGGCGATTATCTTCCTGGTCCTGTTGCTGGTGAGCGGCGTGATCATCTGGCGTCCGTACTTTGCGCCTGCTTTCTCAATCCCGGTGATCCGATTTGCGCTAATGCTGCATTCATTTGCCGCAGTGGCGTTAATTGTGGTTATCATGGTGCATATTTACGCCGCCCTCTGGGTGAAAGGCACCATTACCGCGATGGTGGAAGGCTGGGTCACCAAAACGTGGGCGAAGAAACATCACCCGCGCTGGTACCGTGAAGTCCGCCAGAAACAGGAAAAGTCATCTGAATGAGTATTCGCATAATCCCGCAAGATGAGCTGGGGTCGAGCGAGAAACGTACGGCGGAGTATATTCCGCCGTTGTTATTCCCCAGACTCAAGAACCTCTACAACCGCCGCGCAGAGCGTCTGCGCGAGCTGGCAGAGAACAACCCGCTGGGCGATTTTCTGCGTTTTGCCGCGCTGGTCGCCCATGCGCAGGAAGTGGTGCTGTACGACCATCCGCTGCAAATGGACCTGACCGCACGCATCAAAGAAGCCAACGAGCAGGGCAAACCGCCGCTGGATATTCACGTCCTGCCGCGCGACAAGCACTGGCATAAGCTGCTGCATTCGCTGATTGCCGAGCTGAAGCCCGAGATGAGCGGCACGGCGCTGGCGGTCATTGAGAACCTGGAAAAAGCCTCAGAGCAAGAGCTGGAAGAGATGGCGAGCGCGCTGTTTGCTTCCGACTTCTCGCTGGTGAGCAGCGATAAAGCGCCGTTCATCTGGGCTGCGCTGTCGCTCTACTGGGCGCAAATGGCGAGCCTGATCCCAGGCAAAGCCCGCGCCGAATACGGCGAAGCGCGCCAGTTCTGTCCGGTGTGTGGTTCAATGCCGGTCTCCAGCATGGTACAGATTGGTACGACACAGGGGCTGCGCTACCTGCACTGCAACCTGTGTGAAACCGAGTGGCACGTGGTGCGCGTGAAGTGCAGCAACTGCGAGCAGACCCGCGATCTGAACTACTGGTCGCTGGAAAACGAAGACGCAGCGGTGAAAGCCGAAAGCTGCGGCGACTGCGGGACTTACCTGAAGATTCTGTATCAGGAAAAAGACCCGAAAGTCGAAGCGGTGGCCGACGATCTCGCCTCGCTGATTCTGGATGCCAAAATGGAGCAGGAGGGCTTTGCCCGCAGCTCTATCAACCCGTTCCTGTTCCCGGGTGAAGGGGAGTAATCTCCTGTGACAGTGCCGGGCGGCGCGAGCTTGCCCGGCCTACACCTCGACAGCAATACCTGCCGTCTTATATGCCAGATGCTCTTCAGCCCGTAGTCCAGGATCCGTCTAAAGACGCGTTATCGCTTTAGCATCGCTTCCACGGCAAATCTCAGGCAACATCCGCACTTTATGTCTGTGACGAAAGCAGATAATAAAAAAGCTCTCGCCTTTGCGAGCAGCTTTCAAGACTTTTCCCCTCAATAATATTCTTGTTTTCTTTTGAATCAAACCAGGCTATAAAGCTGTACATTCATACAGTTAAAAGGTGTTTTCATGGCACTGGAAAAGGGTATTGAACGGCTGGTTCAAGGATTTATCGCTGCAGGTCGCCCCTCATCGCGTCGCCAGACAATTGAGGTACGACGAGCAGGCTATATTGCCAGCACGGAGCTTGCCGGGAAGACCGAAACGCGCGTTCAGCTGGAGACGCTTGTTCTTGAGGGTCTTACCATTCGGGTATTTTCACCTCTCAATGCGCCTGAAATATTGCCTGCTGCCATCTACTACCACGGCGGATGTTTTATCAGCGGCGGCTTTGATACCCATGACAACCAGCTCCGTCAGTTAGCCTACTACGGCAATTGCCGGGTGATTGCGATTCAGTACAGACTGGCGCCGGAGCATACCTTCCCCGCCGCACATGACGATGCTGAAAGAGGTGCGAATCTGGTCTGGCAGTATGCAGACGAATTAGGCGTGGATAAGAACCGACTCACCCTCTGTGGAGACAGCGCAGGAGGGCATTTGGCGCTGGTAACGTCATTGCGGCTTAAGGCAAAAGGGCTCTGGGATCCCGCGCAGCTCATTCTTATCTATCCCATGCTCGACGCTACGGCCAGTCTTGAAAGCTATACCCTCAATGGCATGGATTACGTGATTACTCGCGATACCCTTTTGAGCGGCTATGAAATGTATCTGGCTGGAGCCGACCGTCAGCATCCTGAAGTCAGTCCACTGTGGCGCAACGACTTTAGCGGTCTGCCGAAGGTCCATATTGTTACCGCTGAGTATGATCCGTTACGTGACGAAGGCGAGGCGCTTTATCAGCGCCTCACGGCGCAAGGCGTGAAGTGTACCGCTCAACAATGGCGGGGTGTAATTCACGGCTTCTTCCAGTTGGGTGGAATTAGCCAGTCAGCGCGAGACATTATGCGAGATATTGCCTGGCGCATTAACCATGCCGGGCGAGAGTGAGAAGGAGACTACTCCTCCTCGTTCCCACCCTCTTCATACGCGCCATACGGCTTCGCAGGCAGAACGATATAGGTGCCTTCAAACACCGCGCCTGGCGTTTCATCGCCGAACAGCTCAACCTGCATCTGTACGCGTGCTTTACGTCCACGCGCCAGACGGTCGAGATCGCCGCCCAGTGCGCCCAGGTCAGCTACCGCGCTCGGCTTGCCGCTGATCGGCGCGCTGTAGCGGATATGGGCATCGGCCAGAATAATGGTGCCGCCGAGATGACGTTCGCGCAGCATCAGCCAGATCAGTCCCCATCCGGTGAGCGTGGCGAGTGAAAACAGGCTGCCGGCAAACAGGGTATGGTGCGGGTTCTGGTTGCCGGTTTCCGGCATGGTGGTGATAAATTTTTGTCCGGTATACTGCTGAATACGCACGCCCATTTTTTCACTGAGCGGTATGTGCTGATACCACGCCTGCTGGAGCTGCCCGCACCAGTCGGCGCGATGGAGAATATCGTCCAGCGTGGCGATGGGTTTGATCATCAAAAAGTGACGAATCGGCGTAGTTTGCGGGGCGGTGATTTCCCCCTGATTCACGAAACCAAGCTTGGCAAAGAACTCAACGGCATCTTCGCGGGCGCTACAGGTGACGCGCTTGACCCCTTCCTGACGGGCAACGGATTCCAGCGTCATTGCCATCAGCGTTCCAAGGCCTTTGTCCTGCACGGAGGGATGAACGGCCATAAAGCGGATTGAAGCTTCGTTGTCGGCATTGATGTACAGACGTCCCACGGCAACGAGGTTGCCCTCTTCATCAACCACCATCTGGTGGTGCGCCATCGCGTCCCAGGCGTCGCGTTCAGAGCCTTTCGGTTGATGCAGTGGTTTGCGCAGCATTTCCCAGCGGAAATGGTAATAAGCGTCTAATTCTTCTTCCGTTTGCGGTACTCGAAGGTGATACATAGCTGTACTCTCTCTTGTTACCCGCGGCCATACCGCCAGTTGGCTCATACCTGGAGCCAGAATGTGACGGGGCCATCGTTCACCAGCGAAACCTGCATATCCGCAGCGAATCGTCCGGTTTGTGTATTCATGTCCTGTTGGCGACAGCGCTCAACAAAGTACTCGTATAGGGCTTCTGCGCGATCCGGTGCCGCGCCCTTCGAAAAACTCGGCCGCATGCCGCGTTCGGTATCCGCAGCCAACGTAAACTGGGAAACCACCAGCACGCTGCCGCCCGCCTGCTGAACGTTCAGGTTCATCTTGCCTTCCGCATCGCTGAAAATGCGGTAGCCCAGCACGCGCTCACATAAGCGGTTAGCTTTTTGTTCGTCGTCATCTTTTTCGACACCCAGGAGCACCAAAAGTCCTGGGCCAATTTCACCCGTCACCTCATCCGCCACGGTGACGCTGGCACGGGTTACGCGCTGAATCAATGCAATCATGGTTGGTCTGCTTCTTGTTGTTTTTCAGCTTCTGCTGCTTTTTTGAGTTCGCGGTAGACCCCGAGAGTGACAGTTATTTCGGCGCCAAGCAAGACGATACACCACGTCCAGTAGACCCAGACAAACAAAATGGGGATCACCGCCAGCACACCGTAAATCAGCTGATAAGAGGGGAACATGGTGATATAAAGCGCGAATCCTTTCTTGCCCAGCTCAAAGAGCAACGCCGCGACCAGAGCACCCACCACGGCATCCCGGTTGGGTACGCGCGTGGTTGGTACCACGCTGTAGAGCAGCCAGAACGAAAGCCACGATAAAATCAGCGGGAAGATACGCAGCACGTTATCGATCACGCTGTTTAAGTCGGTCGCCCAGCGCAGCGAAAGAAGGTAGGAGCTGATCGCCAGGCTTGCCCCCGCCAGCAATGGGCCAAGGGTTAAAATCATCCAGTAGACGGCAAAGGAGTAAACCTTCGGGCGGACTTTTTTGCTCCGCCAGATGGTGTTGAGCGCACTGTCGATGGAGTACATCAGCAGCAGCGCGGTAACAATAAGCCCACACGCCCCCACCGCCGTCATCTTGCTGGAGTTTGCGACAAACTGCTCAATGTAGTTCTGGATCACATCGCCGGTGGCAGGAATAAAGTTTGCGAAAACAAAATGGCGAAGCTGCATGCTCACATCGGCAAACATTGGAAATGCCGAAAAAAGCGCAAAAATCACCGCCACCAGCGGCACCAGCGAGAGCAACGACACGTAAGCGAGATTGCCCGCCAGCGTGGTCATGTTGTCCTCATCAATGCGATGCCAGAGGAGTTTCAACCACGCCCTCAGCGGGCGCGTGTGGTGATTGGCTTTTTGATGAACGGTTTTTAGCATAACTGCTTCGCAAAGTAGTTCGGTATCGTCTCTTTTCCGGTCACCAGAATGGAGGTGATACCTAACTGATTAGCCCCTTCTATATTATCGGCGTTGTCGTCAAAAAAGACCGCATCCGCTGCCGTGAATCCTTCTTCCTGCAATACTGCCTGATAGATGCGCGCCTCAGGTTTACGCATCCCCATCTCCTGGGAGAGATACACTTTATCTGCCGCCGCGTGAATTTCCGGGTATTCATCCGGCCAGAAGGTGGTATGCAGGCGGTTAGTATTAGACAGCACGACAACACGATGCCCCTGCTCGCGCAGCTTGTGCATGATGTCGATCACTTCCGGGCGGATCGCGACAAATATGGCCTGCCAGCCGTGGGAAAACTGCTCGTAGCTTAACGAAAGACCCATTTCCTGGCAGAAACGCTCTGCGAACGCTTCGTCGCTGATCTCACCTCGCTCGTGCAGATGGAAAGTCTCACCCATCGCGAAATTCTGCTTTAACGTCGCCAGCGGAACACGGCTAAAATCGCTCCATGCGCCCAACACCCGGTTAAAATCGATATCGACGATTACATTTCCTAAGTCAAAGATATAAAGCATGTTTATCTCCTTTCGCCGTGGAGAAGTAACTGTAGCGGGAAAGAGAAACTTTAGCTATGCGCCAGATTCAGCTTAGAGAAAGGAAAGGCCCGAATCGCAATATCGGGCCATAGGATGATCAGCCAGCCTGCTGCTCTTCTCCGGAATTGACTTCGACAACCTCAACCTTGCTGGATTTGAGGTGATTTTGCAGCGCCGGGCCGGGCAGCTCATCGGTGAACAGCGCCGTCGCCTGCGCCACGTTGCCAATTTCAACCGCCGCGGAGGCGTGGTATTTCGTATGATCGGCCGCCAGTAAAATGTGGCGGGAGTGAGCGATCATGGTTTTCACCACGCTGGCTTCGTTAACGTCAAATTCCATCATCGCGCCGTCGTGCTCTATCGCCCCGACGCTGGTGACCAGGTAATCTGCGCGAAATCCTGACACGAACGCCGTTGCCGCAGGACCGATAATGCCGCCGTTATGCGGGCGCAGCGTACCGCCGGGCACCATCACCTCAAAGCGCGGATTCTTATAAAGAATGTGCGCCACCCGCAGGCTGTTAGTGATGATGCGCAGATGATTATGGTTAAGCAGCGCCCGGGCAACGTGCTCCACGGTCGTCCCGATGGTGATAAAAATGGTCGAACCGTCGGGAATATAGTCCGCAATCGCTTCGGCAATCGCCCGTTTCTCTTCGGTAAGCGAGACTTCACGCTGTTCGAACGCCGTGTTGACCACGCTGGATGCCCTGCCCGCGCCGCCGTGATGACGGGTGATCAGCCCCTGCTCGCTGAGCTTACGGATATCCCGGCGCACGGTTTGCGTCGACACATCCAGCAGCTGCGCCAGTTCATCAATGTTCATATAGCCGCGATCGGCAATCAGCGTCAGCAGCTGATCGTGACGCGGGTTGCCGGTCAGTTCGGTAAGGCTCATGGGCTGTCCTCTGAAAACCATCACGCCCCGCATTTTATACAAAAAGTGACAAAAAAGAGCGGGTTTGATCACAGTCGGGTATACCCGCGCGTCCACCGGGCTTTGTGCATTTCAGTGCTGCGACGGCGCTGGCAAAACGCACGGCGTCTGAAGTGGACGATTGTTGCCCCAGACTGACCGCCAGCGCACCGTGGAACACGTCGCCCGCCCCCGTGGTATCCACCACGTTCACCTCAAAGCCGGGCTGATGACACAGTGCACCGTTTTCCAGCCAGAAGCAGCCGTCTCGCCCCTGCGTAACATACACATGTCCATTTGTGAGCGTTTGTGCTTTCTTCAGCGCGTTTTCGGTTTCATCCCGCTGCGTTAAACGCCGCAATCCCGGCGCGGAGAAGGCCGCGTGGTCGCTTAAGGCAATCAGATCCGCGATGTCCTGCGGGGTGACATCCGCATCAAGCAACGTCGGTACGCCCTGCTGGCGGGCCAGGGTAAATGCCTGTTTTGCCCCGTCATGCCAGCGCACGTCGGCTAAGAGAATGTCCCACTGCGAGAAGTCGATTTCATGCAGCCAGTCTGCCGCCGCAGGGAGATCGGGGCTGGGGTAGTTGGCAATCACTCTTTCCCCACCTGCGTCCACCAGCACCGCCGATTGCGACGATCGGGCTCCCTTAACTATGCGCGTATAGCGGGTGTTCACCCCCAGGGATTCCAGCTCCGCAAGCAGTCGTCTGCCGGTATCGTCGTCCCCCACCCGGCCAATAAAATCCACTTCCGCGCCCAGTTTCGCGGCTGCCACTGCCGCCGTTGCCGCCGGGCCACCGCCCACTTCCGTATAGTCTTTTGCGACATATTTCCCACCTTCTTTCGGTAAATCATCGAGATACCAGATGCGATCCAGCACGGTAATGCCGACACAAACGATGCGAGTCATGGTGATTCCTTCTGCGATTTCTGATGCCTTCATTTTAATTTCACCAAATGTTTAAAAAGTGACCCGTGTCAATTTTTTGACTATAAATTACAAATACGATCAAAAACAGACACTAAAAACGCGCAAAAATTGACACGATGTGACAGGAGAGAGGCATGTCAGCAATCGCATTTATCGGCTTAGGACAGATGGGCGCGCCCATGGCGAAGAATCTGTTGAAACAGGGCCACCAGCTTAACGTTTTTGATGTGAACCCGCAGGCGGTTCAGGCGCTGGTAGAGAGCGGCGCTCGGGCGGCGGCTACGCCAGCACAGGCCGCAACGGATGCCGAGTTCGTCATCACCATGCTGCCCAACGGCGACCTGGTGCGCAGCGTCCTGTTCGGCGAGCACGGCGTGTGCGAAGGATTATCCCGCGACGCGCTGGTCATTGATATGTCCACCATTCACCCGCTGCAAACCGACGCGCTGATACGCGACATGGCTGAGCAAGGCTTCAGCCTGATGGACGTGCCCGTCGGACGCACCTCTGACCATGCCATCGCCGGCACGCTGCTCCTGCTGGCAGGCGGCACGGCCCAGCAGGTTGAGCGCGCCACCCCGGTCTTAATGGCGATGGGCAATGAGCTGATTAACGCCGGCGGGCCAGGCATGGGCATCCGCGTGAAGCTTATCAATAACTACATGAGCATTGCCCTGAACGCCCTTTCCGCCGAGGCCGCCGTGCTGTGCGAAGCGCTTGGCCTCTCCTTTGACGTGGCGCTCAAGGTCATGAGCGGTACGCCTGCGGGTAAAGGCCACTTCACGACATCCTGGCCGAACAAGGTGCTGAAAGGGGATCTTTCTCCCGCCTTCATGATCGACCTTGCGCATAAAGACCTGGGGATCGCCCTCGACGTGGCCAACCAGCTCCACGTTCCGATGCCGCTGGGCGCGGCCTCCCGCGAAGTTTACAACCAGGCTCGCGCCGCCGGGCGCGGGCGCGAGGACTGGACGGCCATTCTTGAACAGGTTCGCGCATCTGCCGGGCTGAAAAAATCACACTGATACGAAAGGACTGAGGAATGACGATGTACACCCTGAAAGATATCACCCGACCTTCCGGCGGTTTTGCGATGCTGGCCGTGGATCAGCGCGAAGCGATGCGCCTGATGTTTGCGGCGGCAGGCGCGCCGGTACCGGTAACCGACCAGCACCTGACGGATTTTAAAGTCAACGCGGCAAAAATTCTGTCGCCGTACGCCTCTGCGATCCTTGTCGACCAGCAGTTCTGCTATCGCCAGATTGTCGAGCAGCAGGCCGTGGCCAAAAGCTGCGCGATGATTGTGGCCGCCGACGAATTTATCCCGGGGAACGGTATTCCGGTCGACAGCGTGGCGATCGACAAGAACGTCGACGCGCAGGCGGTCAAGCGCGATGGCGGCAAAGCACTGAAGCTGCTGGTGCTGTGGCGCAGCGATGAAGATCCGCAGCAGCGCCTGGAGATGGTGAAAGCGTTCAATACGCTGTGCCACGATAACGGTCTGCTGAGCATTATCGAGCCGGTGGTGCGTCCACCGCGTCGCGGTGCCGCGTTTAACCGCGAACAGGCGATTATCGACGCGGCCAAAGAGCTGGGCGACAGCGGTGCCGACCTCTACAAAGTGGAGATGCCACTGTTTGGCAAGGGCACGCAGCAAGAGCTGCTGGCGGCCTCGCAAAAGCTTAACGAGAACATCGCCATGCCGTGGGTGATCCTCTCGTCCGGCGTTGACGATAAGTTATTCCCGCGCGCGGTGAGCGTGGCGATGCAGGCGGGGGCATCGGGCTTTTTAGCCGGTCGCGCCGTCTGGTCCTCTGTGATTGGCCTGCCGGACACCGAGCTGATGCTGCGTGATATTTCCGTACCAAAACTTCAGCGTCTGGGTGAGATCGTCGACGAAATGATGGCTCGCCGTTAAGAAAGGATCCGAACATGAAATGGTTTAACACCCTGAGCCATAACCGCTGGCTCGAACAAGAGACCGACCGCATTCTCGATTTCGGTAAAAACGCCGCCGTACCGACCGGCTTTGGCTGGCTGGGCAATAACGGGCAGGTGCGTAGCGATATGGGCACACATCTGTGGATCACCGCCCGCATGCTGCATGTATACGCGGTGGCGGCGAACATGGGGCGCCCCGGCGCGTACGCCCTGGTTGAGCACGGCATTAATGCCCTGAACGGTCCGCTGCGCGACAAGCAGCACGGCGGCTGGTACGCCTGCGTTAACGATGAAGGCGTCATTGATGCGTCCAAGCAGGGCTATCAGCACTTCTTCGTCCTGCTGGGCGCGGCGAGCGCCGTGACCACGGGTCACCCGCAGGCACGCAAGTTGCTGGACGACGCCATCGAGGTGATTGAGCGCTACTTCTGGAGCGAACAGGAGCAGATGTGCCTGGAGTCCTGGGACGAAGCCTTCAGCAAAACGGAAGACTATCGCGGCGGTAACGCCAACATGCACGCCGTGGAAGCTTTCCTCATCGTTTATGACGTGACCCACGACCGCAAATGGCTCGACCGCGCCCTGCGCATCGCCTCGGTGATTATTCACGACGTGGCGCGCAAAGGGGAGTACCGCGTTAACGAGCATTTTGACACCAACTGGAACCCGATCCGCGACTATAACATCGATAACCCCGCCCACCGCTTCCGCGCCTATGGCGGCACGCCGGGGCACTGGATCGAGTGGGGCCGCCTGATGCTGCACCTGCGCGCCGCCCTGGAAGCGCGCTTTGAAACCCCGCCGGAGTGGCTGCTGGAAGATGCGAAAGGACTGTTCCACGCCACCATCCGCGACGCCTGGGCACCCGACGGGGCGGACGGCTTTGTCTACTCCGTGGGCTGGGACGGCAAGCCAATCGTGCGCGAACGCGTGCGCTGGCCAATCGTCGAGGCGATGGGCACGGCCTATGCCCTCTATACCGTGACCGGCGAGGCGCAGTACGAAGCCTGGTATCAGAAATGGTGGGATTACTGCATCAAGTATCTGATGGATTACGAAAACGGATCCTGGTGGCAGGAGCTGGACACCAATAACGAAGTGACCACCAAAGTCTGGGACGGCAAGCAGGATATTTACCATCTGCTGCACTGCCTGGTGATCCCCCGCCTGCCGCTGGCGCCGGGCTTAGCGCCTGCCGTCGCCGCCGGATTACTGGATAGCCTGGCCAAATAATTAAGACGGAGTTTTTATGCGTACCCTACACAATATTGACCTGAAAAATAACGAAAGTGGCTTCACCCTGCGCTGGCAGGACCGTCTGATTTTATCCCACACCGCGGATGCCCCTTGCCTGTGGATTGGCGCAGGTGAGGCGGATATCGAGATGTTTCGCGGCAACTTCAGCATTAAAGACAAGCTCAACGAAAAGATTGCCCTGACGAACGCGACCGTTACGCAGCAAAGCGCGGGCTGGGCGATCCGCTTTACCCGCGGCGACGCGGTGAGCGCGACGCTGCTGGTGGGCGTGGATGGTGAAGGCCGTCTGGAGCTGAAGCTGAAAAATGATGCTCCCGGCCATAACCGCATCTGGTTGCGGCTGGCAGCTCAGCCTGACGATCATATTTACGGCTGCGGCGAGCAGTTCTCGTATTTCGATTTGCGCGGCAAGCCGTTCCCGCTGTGGACCAGCGAGCAGGGCGTGGGCCGCAATAAGCAGACCTACGTCACCTGGCAGGCCGACTGCAAAGAGAACGCGGGCGGTGACTACTACTGGACCTTCTTCCCGCAGCCCACCTTCGTGAGCACCCAGAAGTACTACTGCCACGTGGATAACAGCTGCTACATGAACTTTGACTTCAGCGCCCCTGACTTCCACGAGCTGGCGTTCTGGGAAGATAACGCCACGCTGCGCTTCGAATGTGCGGAAACGTACGTCGATCTGCTGGAAAAACTGACCGGCCTGCTGGGACGCCAGCCGGAGCTGCCGGACTGGGTGTACGACGGCGTGACGCTGGGCATCCAGGGCGGCACCGAGGTGTGCCAGCAGAAGCTCGACACCATGCGTAACGGCGGCGTAAAGGTGAACGGCATCTGGGCGCAGGACTGGTCCGGCATCCGCATGACCTCCTTTGGCAAACGCGTAATGTGGAACTGGAAGTGGAACAGCGCGCTCTATCCGCAGCTTGATGCGCGTATTGCGCAGTGGAAAGAGGAAGGCGTGCAGTTCCTCTCCTATATCAACCCGTACGTCGCCAGCGATAAAGATCTCTGCGAAGAGGCCGCGAAACGCGGCTATCTGACCAAAAACGCCGACGGCAAGGACTACCACGTCGAGTTCGGCGAGTTCTACGCGGGCGTTATCGACCTGACCAACCCGGCAGCCTACGACTGGTACAAAGAGGTCATTAAAAAGAACCTGATCGAACTGGGCTGCGGCGGCTGGATGGCCGATTTCGGGGAATATCTGCCGACCGATACCTTCCTGCACAACGGCGTGAGCGCGGAGATCATGCATAACGCCTGGCCTGCCCTGTGGGCGAAATGTAACTTCGAAGCGCTGGAGGAGACCGGCAAGCTCGGGGAGATCCTGTTCTTCATGCGCGCAGGCTACACCGGTAGCCAGAAGCACTCGGTGATGATGTGGGCGGGGGATCAGAACGTCGACTGGAGCCTGGACGACGGTCTGGCTTCCGTCGTACCGGCGGCGCTGTCGCTGGCGATGACCGGGCACGGCCTGCACCACAGCGACATTGGCGGCTATACGACGCTCTTCGAGATGAAGCGCAGCAAAGAGCTGCTGCTGCGCTGGTGTGATTTCAGCGCCTTTACGCCGATGATGCGTACCCACGAGGGCAACCGCCCTGGCGATAACTGGCAGTTCGACGGCGACGCGGAAACCATTGCGCACTTCGCGCGCATGACCACCGTCTTCACCACCCTGAAGCCGTATATCAAAGCTGCGGTTGCGCAGAACGCGAAAAGCGGCCTGCCGGTGATGCGTCCGCTTTTCCTGCACTACGAGGACGACGCGCGCGCCTACACGCTGAAATACCAGTATCTGTTTGGCCGCGATCTGCTGGTGGCGCCGGTCCATGAAGAGGGACGCCGCGACTGGTCGCTCTATCTGCCGCAGGACACCTGGGTCAATGCGTGGACCGGAGAAACCTGCCAGGGCGGTGACATCACCGTTGATGCCCCGCTCGGCAAACCGCCGGTCTTCTATCGCCAGCAAAGCGAATGGGCCGATCTGTTTAGCACCTTACGTCATATCTGATAAGGCTCGCCCGCGGGGAAACCTGCGGGCAGACGGAGAACAATAATGAGTCAACATACTTCTGATCCGGCAACCCTGCGCCTGCCGTTTAAAGAAAAACTCGCCTACGGGATGGGCGATCTCGGCTCTAACATCCTGCTTGATATCGGCACGCTGTATCTGCTGAAGTTCTACACCGACGTGCTGGGGCTGCCGGGCACCTACGGCGGGATTATCTTCCTGATTGCGAAGTTTTTTACCGCCTTCACCGATATGGGCACCGGGATCATGCTCGATTCCCGGCGCAAGATCGGCCCGAAAGGGAAATTCCGCCCGTTTGTGCTGTATGCAGCCTTCCCGGTAACGTTGCTGGCGATTGCCAACTTCGTCGGAACACCGTTTGAAATCACCGGTAAAACGGTGATGGCGACGGTGCTGTTCATGCTGTACGGCCTGTTCTTCAGCATGATGAATTGCTCCTACGGCGCGATGGTGCCCGCCATTACCAAAAACCCGGACGAGCGTGCTTCGCTGGCCGCCTGGCGCCAGGGCGGCGCCACGCTGGGTCTGCTGCTCTGTACGGTGGGCTTTGTCCCGGTGATGAACCTGATTGAGGGCAACGACCAGCTTGGCTACATCTTTGCCGCCACCCTCTTCTCGCTGTTCGGGCTGTTCTTTATGTGGTGGTGCTATAAGGGCGTTACCGAGCGTTACGTCGAGACGCAGCCTGCTAACCCGGCGCAGAAACCGGGGCTGTTGCAGTCGTTTCGCGCCATCGCCGGGAACCGTCCGCTGTTTATCCTGTGCATCGCTAACCTGTGCACGCTGGGCGCCTTTAACGTCAAACTCGCCATTCAGGTCTACTACACGCAGTACGTGCTGAACGACCCGATCCTGCTGTCGTATATGGGCTTCTTCAGCATGGGCTGTATTTTTATCGGCGTCTTTATGATGCCCGGCGCGGTGCGGCGCTTCGGCAAGAAAAAGGTCTACATCAGCGGGCTGATGATTTGGGTGGCGGGCGATCTGCTTAACTACTTCTTCGGCGGCGGCTCGGTGAGCTTTGTGGCGTTCTCCTGCCTGGCGTTCTTCGGTTCCGCGTTCGTGAACAGCCTGAACTGGGCGCTGGTGTCCGATACCGTGGAATACGGCGAGTGGCGCACCGGCGTGCGCTCCGAGGGAACGGTCTACACCGGCTTTACCTTCTTCAGGAAGGTCTCGCAGGCGCTGGCGGGCTTCTTCCCGGGGATCATGCTCACCCAGATCGGCTATGTGCCGAACGTGGTGCAGTCCGCCGGGACGGTTGAAGGGCTGCGGCAGCTGATATTTATCTACCCGAGCCTGCTGGCGGTCATCACCATCGTGGCGATGGGCTGCTTCTACAACCTCAACGAGAAAATGTATGTGCGCATAGTGGAAGAGATCGAACTGCGCAAACGTACGGCATAAATGACGTGATTGAGCGCCCTGCGGGGCGCTTTGAGGATCGACCATGACACATAATACTGATCCGTTAACCCTGAAATTGAGCCTGCGAGAGAAGTGCGCCTACGGGATGGGTGATTTTGGCTCGAACCTGATGCTGTGTATTGGCACGCTGTATCTGCTTAAGTTTTACACGGACGAGCTGGGCATGCCCGCGTTCTACGGCGGCATCATTTTTCTGGTCGCCAAGTTCTTTACCGCGTTCACCGACATGCTGACCGGGGTGCTGCTGGATTCCCGGCGTAACATTGGCCCGAGGGGGAAGTTCAGGCCATTCATACTTTACGCCTCCGTTCCGGTGGCGCTGGTCGCGACGGCGCAGTTTATGGCCAACGACTTTAGCCTGACGGTGAAAACGGCCCTCGCCACCGTGCTCTTCATGATGTTTGGCCTCTGCTACAGCCTGATGAACTGCGCCTACGGTGCAATGGTTCCGGCCATCACCAAAAACCCGAACGAGCGCGCGCAGCTTGCGGCGTGGCGTCAAGGCGGCGCAACGGTAGGACTGTTGCTCTGCACCGTCGGCTTTATGCCGATTCAGGCGCTGTTCGTCAGCCAGCCCTCACTCGGCTATCTGGTGGCCGCGCTGGTGTTTGTCACCGGGGGGCTGTTCTGCATGTGGTGGTGCTACAGCGGGGTGAAAGAGCGCTACGTCGAGCTTACGCCCGATCACCATAAGCCCGGCATTCTGAAATCGTTCTGCGCGATTTTCCGTAACCCGCCGCTGCTGGTGCTGTGCATCGCCAACCTATGTACCCTCGCCGCGTTTAACATCAAGCTGGCGATTCAGGTCTATTACACCCAGTACGTGCTGAACGATGTGCATCTCCTGTCGTGGATGGGCTTTTTCAGCATGGGCTGCATTCTGATTGGCGTGTTTCTGGTGCCTGGCGCGGTGAAGCGCTTTGGCAAGAAACCGGTCTATCTGGGCGGGCTGACGCTGTGGGCGGTGGGCGACGTGCTGAACTTCGTCTGGGGGACCAGTTCCCTGCTGTTCGTGCTCTTTTCCTGCATGGCCTTTTTCGGCACCGCGTTTGTGAACAGCCTGAACTGGGCGCTGGTGCCGGATACGGTTGATTACGGCGAGTGGAAAACCGGGATACGCGCCGAAGGGTCGGTGTATACCGGCTATACCTTCTCGCGCAAAATCTCCGCGGCGCTGGCCGGTTTTCTGCCCGGTATTATGCTGACCCAGATTGGCTACGTTCCCCATGCCGTGCAGAGCGCGGGCACGCTGCTTGGGTTGCGTCAGCTTATTTTCCTCTGGCCGTGCGGCCTGGCGATCGTTGCCGCCGTGACCATGGGGCTGTTTTATAAACTCAACGAAGCGCGCTTCGCCTTTATTATCGAGGAGATTGGAAAACGGAAAAAACAGACCGCGAATACCCCTGAGATAACCACCAACAATAAAGCGTCAGCAGTCACTTTATAACAATAAATCCGGCCAGTATGTCCTTCCTGTTTATCAGGAGGGAGGCCTTTCTGTACCTGATACATGGACAAATTATGAAAAGAATCATCACCGTACTGATCGTGTCGTCTGTGTCCTGCCCGGTTTTTGCCGGGGCCTATGTCGAAACGCGCGAAGCCTACAACACCGCCTCTGAGCTGCACGAAGTGATCCTGCGTGCGGGCTATAACTTCGATATGGGCGCGGGACTGATGTTCACCAACGCTTATAACGTGGGGAAATGGGACGAACTGAAGCACAGCTATAACGAAATTGAGGGGTGGTATCCACTCTTCAAACCGACCGACAAACTGACCTTCCAGCCCGGCGGCTTGATTAATGACAGCAGCGCAGGATCAGGTGGCGCGGTTTATTTAGATACTAACTATAAATTTACGGACTGGTTTAATCTGACGTTCCGCTATCGCTATAACCATAACAATTATGATACGCCGGACTATAACGGGCAGATGGATAAGAACGACACGCATGAATTCGCCAACTACTGGAATTTCAAAGTGACGGATGCGTTTTTCTACACATTTGAGCCGCACTTTTTCCAGCGGGTGAATGATTACCACAGCAAAAATGGCAAAGATCATCACTGGGAAATTACTAACAAGTTCAGCTATAAAATCGACAGAAACTGGCTGCCGTATCTTGAGCTACAGTGGCTGGACCGATGGAATGATTACAACCGGGAGCAGTACCGGATCCGTTTAGGATTACGGTATTCGTTCTAATAAAAAAGCCGCTGATCGCTCAGCGGCTTTTTCGTTGCCGGGTGGCGCATGCGCTTACCCGGCCTACGGCATAACCGAATTAGTCTTCTTTCGCACCGCGCATTGCACGTTTACGATCGTTCTCAGTCAGGTGACGTTTACGGATACGAATTGACTGAGGCGTCACTTCGACCAGTTCGTCATCATCGATGAATTCCAGAGCCTGCTCCAGCGTCATCTTGATCGGTGGAACCAGAACCGTTGCTTCGTCAGTACCGGACGCACGCATGTTGGTCAGTTTCTTACCGGTCAGGCAGTTTACCGTCAGGTCGTTAGAACGGCTGTGAATACCGATGATCTGGCCTTCGTAAACTTCAGCACCATGACCCAGGAACAGCTTACCGCGATCCTGCAAACCGAACAGCGCAAACGCAACCGCTTTACCCTGACCGTTGGAGATCAGCACGCCGTTGTTACGCTGGCCCACTTCGCCCGGACGAACGTCGTCGTAGTGGCTGAAGGTGGAGTACAGCAGACCGGTACCGGAAGTCATGGTCATGAACTCAGAACGGAAGCCGATCAGGCCACGGCTTGGGATCACGTAGTCGAGACGTACGCGGCCTTTGCCATCTGGATTCATGTTTTTCAGGTCGCCTTTACGCTCACCCAGTGCCTGCATCACAGAACCCTGGTGCTGCTCTTCAACGTCCAGCGTTACGTTTTCGAACGGCTCTTGTTTACGGCCATCGATTTCGCGGAAGATAACTTTCGGACGGGAAACCGCCATCTCGAAACCTTCACGACGCATGTTCTCAATCAGAACAGACAGGTGCAGCTCACCACGACCCGAAACGCGGAATGCATCAGCGTCTTCGGTTTCTTCAACGCGCAGCGCAACGTTGTGCACCAGCTCTTTGTTCAGGCGGTCAAGGATCTGACGAGAGGTAACGAACTTACCTTCTTTACCACAGAACGGAGAGGTGTTGACGTTGAAGAACATGGATACGGTTGGTTCATCAACGGACAGGGCTGGCAGCGCTTCGACGTTCTGCGGATCGCAGATGGTGTCGGAGATGTTCAGTTCACCCAGACCGGTGATAGCGATGATGTCGCCCGCTTCAGCGATGTCGCTCTCGATACGCTCAAGACCCAGGTGAGTCAGCACTTTACCGACTTTACCGTTACGGGTTTTGCCTTCGCTATCGATGATAGTGACCTGCTGATTAGGCTTCACTTTACCGCGCTTGATACGACCAATGCCGATTACGCCAACATAGTTGTTGTAGTCGAGCTGAGAGATCTGCATTTGCAGGGTGCCTTCCAGGTCAACGTTTGGCGCAGGAACGCGGTCAACAATCGTCTGGTACAGCGGAGTCATGTCTTCCGCCATGTCTTCGTGATCCAGACCGGCGATACCGTTCAGCGCAGACGCATAAACGATAGGGAAGTCCAGCTGTTCATCGGTCGCGTCGAGGTTAACGAACAGGTCGAAGACCTGGTCAACAACCCAGTCAGGACGCGCGCCAGGACGGTCAACCTTGTTGATCACAACGATAGGTTTCAGGCCGTGGGCAAATGCTTTTTTGGTCACGAAGCGCGTTTGCGGCATAGGGCCATCAAATGCGTCAACCACCAGCAGCACGGAATCCACCATGGACATCACGCGCTCAACTTCACCACCGAAGTCGGCGTGCCCTGGGGTATCAACGATGTTGATACGGTAGTCATTCCATTTGATAGCGGTGTTTTTGGCGAGGATGGTAATCCCACGCTCTTTCTCCAAATCGTTGGAGTCCATCACACGCTCTTGAGTTTCGGCACGAGCATCAAACGTACCGGACTGCTGTAGCAGCTTATCAACCAGGGTAGTTTTACCATGGTCGACGTGCGCGATGATGGCGATATTACGCAATTTTTCGATCACAACTTTGCCTCAGGCATTTAGAAATAGCGCGTTATTGTACACGGATTAATCGCACTACAAAACAGGATCACAAACATCCCCCGCAAACAAGTATTGCAGAGATGCTTTGTGATCGCTTTCACGGAGCGGTAAAAGGGCACTTTAACGTAAATTGCACCAATATGGTGCTCGATGTTCACACAGAAGCACTATAATGGTGCAACAAATCCAATGTGGTGCAGCCCTTCTGCACTATGGTGCGCATGATAACGCCTTTTTGGGGTGTTTTAAAAGTTGGCACAGATTTCGCTTTACAGAAATACAGTAAAAATATGGCAGCCCAGCCGATTTGAAGACCTCGTTACCACGACGACAATGACCAATCTGGAGAGTTAAGTATGTCCGCTGAACACGTTTTGACGATGCTGAACGAACATGAAGTGAAGTTTGTTGATCTGCGCTTCACCGATACCAAAGGTAAAGAACAGCACGTCACGATCCCTGCTC
Organism: Enterobacter sp. BWH52; assembly: GCF_001037565.1. Lineage (NCBI taxonomy): Bacteria > Pseudomonadati > Pseudomonadota > Gammaproteobacteria > Enterobacterales > Enterobacteriaceae > Enterobacter > Enterobacter sp. BWH52. The sequence goes on from NZ_KQ089855.1 coordinate 104,026, forward strand.
ATCAGGTGAACGCCGAATTCTTTGAAGAAGGCAAAATGTTTGACGGCTCCTCCATTGGCGGCTGGAAAGGCATTAACGAATCCGACATGGTTCTGATGCCAGATGCAACCACTGCGCTCATTGACCCGTTCTACGAAGAACCTACGCTGATCATCCGCTGCGATATTCTGGAACCTGGCACGCTGCAAGGCTATGACCGTGACCCACGCTCCATCGCAAAACGCGCTGAAGAGTACCTGCGCTCTACCGGCATCGCAGACACCGTTCTGTTCGGGCCAGAGCCAGAGTTCTTCCTGTTCGACGACATCCGTTTTGGTGCTTCCATTTCTGGCTCCCACGTCGCTATCGATGATATCGAAGGCGCATGGAACTCTTCCACCAAGTACGAAGGTGGTAACAAAGGTCACCGTCCGGGCGTGAAAGGCGGTTACTTCCCGGTTCCTCCGGTCGATTCTTCACAGGACATCCGTTCTACCATGTGTCTGATCATGGAAGAGATGGGCCTGGTTGTTGAAGCGCACCACCACGAAGTGGCAACGGCTGGCCAGAACGAGATCGCTACCCGCTTCAACACCATGACCAAAAAAGCGGATGAGATTCAGATCTACAAATACGTTGTACACAACGTTGCGCACCGTTTCGGTAAAACCGCGACCTTCATGCCAAAACCAATGTTTGGCGACAACGGTTCCGGCATGCACTGCCACATGTCCCTGTCCAAGAACGGCACCAACCTGTTCTCTGGTGACAAGTATGCGGGTCTGTCTGAGCAGGCGCTGCACTACATCGGCGGTGTTATCAAACACGCTAAAGCGATCAACGCCCTGGCGAACCCGACCACGAACTCCTACAAGCGTCTGGTTCCAGGCTACGAAGCACCCGTGATGCTGGCGTACTCTGCCCGTAACCGTTCTGCTTCTATCCGTATCCCGGTGGTTGCGTCTCCGAAAGCGCGTCGTATCGAAGTGCGCTTCCCGGACCCGGCGGCTAACCCATACCTGTGCTTCGCAGCACTGCTGATGGCCGGTCTGGACGGTATCAAGAACAAGATCCACCCGGGCGAAGCCATGGACAAAAACCTGTACGACCTGCCGCCAGAAGAAGCGAAAGAGATCCCACAGGTTGCCGGCTCTCTGGAAGAAGCCCTGCAAGCGCTGGACGCAGACCGCGAGTTCCTGACCGCTGGCGGCGTGTTCACCGATGAAGCTATCGACGCTTACATCGCGCTGCGTACCGAAGAAAACGACCGCGTTCGCATGACGCCGCACCCGGTTGAGTTCGAACTGTACTACAGCGTTTAATTGATTTGTTTTACCCGGCGCATACGCGTCGGGAGTAGTTGCCGTGGAAACTTTAGCCCATCTTCGGATGGGCTTTTTTCTCCACCAACAACCTGATCTCACGCGCTTTTTACCTCTAAAACGCTATACTGCACTAAAATAGTGCAACGACTCCAGGAGACTGCTGAATGGCAACTGGCACGCTGCCCGATGCTGGGCAGATCCTCAATTCTTTGATTAACAGTATTTTGCTGGTCGACGACGAGCTGGCGGTCCATTACGCCAACCCGGCGGCGCAACAGCTGCTCGCCCAAAGCGCCCGAAAACTGTTTGGCACGCCGCTGCCGGAACTGCTGAGCTATTTCTCGCTGAATATTGGTCTGATGCAGGAGAGTTTGCAGGCGGGTCAGGGCTTCACCGATAACGAAGTGACGCTGGTGATTGACGGACGCTCGCATATTTTGTCCCTCACCGCACAGCGCCTGCCAGATGGCATGATTCTGCTGGAAATGGCGCCGATGGATAACCAGCGTCGTCTCAGCCAGGAGCAGCTTCAGCATGCGCAGCAGATTGCGGCGCGCGACCTGGTGCGCGGGCTGGCCCATGAGATCAAAAACCCGCTGGGCGGCTTACGCGGTGCGGCACAGCTTTTGACCAAAGCGCTGCCTGACCCTGCCCTGGCGGAGTATACCAACGTCATTATCGAGCAGGCGGACCGTCTGCGTAATCTGGTCGATCGCCTGCTCGGGCCACAGCAGCCGGGGATGCATGTTTCAGAAAGCATTCACAAGGTCGCGGAGCGGGTGGTGAAACTCGTCTCTATGGAGCTGCCGGATAACGTCACGCTGGTGCGTGATTACGACCCAAGCCTGCCGGAGCTGGCGCACGATCCGGACCAGATTGAACAGGTGCTGTTGAACATTGTGCGTAACGCGTTGCAGGCGCTGGGCCCGGAGGGTGGCGAAATTATTCTGCGTACCCGCACCGCGTTCCAGCTGACGCTGCACGGCGTGCGTTATCGTCTGGCGGCACGTATTGATGTGGAAGATAACGGGCCGGGGATCCCGCCGCATCTCCAGGACACTCTGTTCTACCCGATGGTCAGCGGTCGCGAAGGCGGCACCGGGCTGGGGTTATCCATAGCCCGTAATTTGATTGACCAACACTCCGGCAAAATTGAATTTACCAGTTGGCCGGGACATACCGAGTTTTCGGTTTTCCTGCCGATTAAAAAATAAAGGTGACGTTTATGCAACGAGGGATAGTCTGGGTAGTCGATGACGATAGCTCCATCCGTTGGGTGCTTGAACGCGCACTCACAGGAGCGGGATTAAGCTGCACGACGTTTGAGAGCGGCAGCGAGGTGCTCGACGCACTCACCACCAAAACGCCGGACGTTCTGCTCTCGGATATTCGCATGCCGGGCATGGACGGACTGGCGCTCTTAAAGCAGATCAAACAGCGCCACCCCATGCTTCCGGTCATCATAATGACCGCCCACTCCGACCTGGATGCCGCCGTTAGCGCCTACCAGCAGGGGGCGTTTGATTATCTGCCAAAACCGTTTGATATCGACGAAGCCGTTGCCCTGGTCGAACGCGCCATCAGCCACTATCAGGAGCAACAGCAGCCCCGCCACGCGCCGGATTTCGGGCCTACGACGGACATCATCGGTGAAGCGCCGGCCATGCAGGACGTGTTTCGCATCATCGGGCGTCTGTCGCGCTCGTCTATCAGCGTCTTGATTAACGGTGAATCAGGGACCGGTAAAGAGCTGGTTGCGCACGCCCTGCATCGCCACAGCCCGCGGGCGAAAGCGCCTTTCATCGCCCTGAACATGGCGGCGATCCCCAAAGATTTGATTGAATCTGAGTTGTTCGGCCACGAAAAAGGGGCGTTTACCGGGGCAAATACCATTCGTCAGGGACGCTTTGAACAGGCTGACGGCGGAACGCTATTCCTGGATGAAATCGGCGATATGCCGCTGGATGTTCAGACCCGACTGCTGCGCGTGCTGGCAGATGGCCAGTTTTACCGCGTGGGCGGGTATGCGCCGGTGAAGGTGGACGTGCGCATTATTGCCGCGACGCACCAGAACCTGGAGCTGCGCGTGCAGGAGGGGAAATTCCGTGAGGATTTATTCCATCGTCTGAACGTGATCCGTGTCCACCTGCCGCCGCTGCGCGAGCGTCGGGAAGATATCCCGCGTCTGGCGCGCCATTTCCTGCAAGTGGCGGCCCGCGAGCTGGGCGTGGAAGCCAAGCAGCTTCATCCGGAAACGGATGCCGCCCTCACCCGTCTGGCGTGGCCTGGCAACGTGCGTCAGCTGGAAAACACCTGTCGCTGGCTGACCGTGATGGCCGCCGGACAGGAAGTGTTGATTCAGGATCTCCCCGCCGAGCTGTTTGAAGCCACCGTGCCCGAAAGCACCGCCGGACATGCGCTGCCGGACAGCTGGGCGACGCTGCTGGCGCAGTGGGCAGATCGCGCGCTGCGTTCCGGTCATCAAAATCTGCTCTCCGAAGCGCAGCCGGAGATGGAGCGCACGCTGTTAACTACCGCGCTTCGTCATACCCAGGGCCACAAACAGGAAGCGGCTCGCCTGTTGGGATGGGGTCGAAACACCCTGACGCGCAAGCTGAAAGAGCTGGGAATGGAGTGATCTTACTCCGCTGTGTAAAGGTTACTAATTGAGCGCAAAGTGCCGTTATTTTGCGCTTTACTGTTCCGATGAGTTTTGTATGATCGTGCCCGGAAACAGGGGGGAGCATCATGCTGGAATCATTAGTGACTTTGCTTTCGAGCGGAGCAGCAGAAAGCCACACGCCACAAACTGCCGTTGCGGCGGTGCTGTGTGCGGCGCTGGTTGGGCTGTTTAGCTAACGAGCTGTTGATGAAAAGCCGGGTGGCGCTTCGCTTACCCGGCTTTTCAACTTAAATCACCCGCGAGAACTGCTGTAAACGCGCCTTCTGACGCAGATAGGCATCGAAGCACATGCAGATATTACGAATCAACAGACGTCCTTTCGGCGTGACGACCACCGCGCTTTCCGACACATCCACCAGCCCGTCCTTCGCCAGCGGCGCAAGGAGTTTCAGGTCTTCGGCAAAGTAATCGCTGAATTGCAGATCCCATTGCGACTCCACCTCGCGGAATTCGAGACGGAAGTTGCAGATAAGCGCCTTAATCACATCACGACGGATGCAGTCGTCACGCGTTAACGCAATGCCGCGCCACAATGCGTTACCCGTTTCATCAACCTGCTGGTAGTACAGCTTCAGCTCTTTCTGGTTCTGAGCGTAGCAGTCGCCAATCATGCTGATGGCGGAGACGCCCATTCCGAGCAGATCGGTATCGCCCTGGGTGGTGTAACCCTGGAAGTTACGGTGGAGAACACCTTCGCGCTGGGCAATTGCCAGTTCGTCGTCAGGGCGGGCAAAGTGATCCATCCCGATAAACTGATAGCCGGTTTCGGTCAGCGAGGCGATGGTCTCCTGCAAAATATCCAGCTTCTGCTGGGCGGAAGGCAGATCCGCATCTTTGATTTTGCGCTGAGCGGCGAACAGCGTCGGCAGGTGCGCGTAATTAAAGACGCTCAGACGGTCCGGGTTAAGCTCAGCCACGCGTTTAAGCGTGTAGGCGAAGCTCTCCGGCGTCTGCTTCGGCAGGCCGTAAATCAGGTCTATATTCGTTGAGGTAAAGCCGATTTCACGCGCATGGTTGAGTAAGGCAAAAATAAACGCTTCGTCCTGCTCGCGGTTTACCAGGCGTTGTACTTCTTTATTGAAGTCCTGTACGCCCATACTCAGGCGGTTGAAGCCTTCAGCGCGTAAATGATCCAGCACATCCAGCTCGATTTCACGTGGATCGACCTCGATCGAAATTTCGGCGTCGTCGTTAAAACTGAAATTGTCGCGCAGCAGCGCCATCAGGCGGCTGATCTGCGCTTTATTCAGATAGGTTGGCGTACCACCGCCCCAGTGAAGCTGGCTAACGTGACGCCCTTTAAACAGCGGTGCGCGGTGCAGAATTTCCTGTTCGAGCGCATCGAGGTATTGATCGGCTTTGTGCTGCTGGCGGGTAACGATTTTATTGCAGCCGCAGAAGTAGCAGAGCTTATGGCAGAATGGAATATGGACGTAGAGCGACAGCGGGCGCTCGGGATAGCGCGCCACAGCATGCTGAAAATCCGCCTCGCCGAAAGCGTCAGAAAACTCCAGCGCGGTGGGGTATGAGGTATAACGCGGCCCGGAATAGTTATATTTCTGGATCAGGGCCAAATCCCAGTCGATAGATGGTACAGACATGCTCACTCCTTCCGTTGGTGTCGCGTTCGTATACGGCGGCCCGTTCTGGTCCCGTTGCGGGCCATCATTCGGGTGCGCAGCCACTTCTGTCGCCGCGACAACCGCCGTAGTTTAACGAATAACCACACCAGATAACATATAACCGGAAGGGTTATAAGCAGGACGAGTGTACCTGCCGGGTGCAAATGTTAGTTTCCACCCTTCAGAAGACGCATCATATCTTCCTGCTTTTCGTCTTCTTCTTCGTCGTCTTCGTCATCGTAAGACAGACCCAGCTTCTGCATCAGCTCGTCGATGCGATCCAGTTTGGCATCCACCCATGACTGCTCTTCGGCGGTCAAGGTTTCACCCTCTTCAAGACGTTCCAGCAGCGCGTCCAGGCGCTCATCGTTCTCCAGCAAATCCAGCTCAGCCTGCGGTGAAAGCATAGGTTTCTCGCTCTTTGGTTTGTGCTGCTTAGTGACCGGGGTGTCTGTCACGCCCAGTGGAATGGGAGTTTTACTGCCGATACGAGGATCTTTCTGCTGTTTGCCTTTTGCAGAAGCGCCTGCGGCACCGCCACCGTTAGCACGGCTACCCGCAGCATGGCCACGATGTTTTTTATCGCGTTTGCGATCGCGCGCTTCCTGATTCAGTTCTTCGCGCGTTTTGCGGCGTGCTTTTGCAGGGCGTTTCGCGCCCGCAGCGGAGGTCGGTTTTTTCATGATGTTTTATCTTTAAGTCGTTTTCTTCAGTATAGAATTGCGGCGAAATCTAGCAGAAAGCAAGCAAAGAAAAAAGGCGACAGAGCAATCTGTCGCCTTTTTTCCTGACTCACAACCCTTAACGGGTCAGACATTCCCTGTTTGCCTGCAACAAACCCTGTTTATCCCTTGGCTACTACCGTCCGTGATACGGTTCCGTTTCCTGTTAAAAACGCCTCCAGGCGCCGGTCGTCCTGACAATCCTGAGTCTTCGCCTCCTGGCGCTCCTGACCCTTATCCTTAAGTCGTTATCCTGTTGGCATCCTCGCCGTAGCACACACTTTACCTTGTTCCTTTAAACTAACAAGCAACGAAAAGGTACAAAACCGGATTTTCAGATAATTACTCATTAATAACTCTTTGAATTTTAATATCTTGAGTTTTTTAGCCCCTGCGATTTCTCTTAAATTTCTCATACGCTTAAGGGCAAATCTCTTACATTTCGCAGGGCTTTCACTTACATGTCAATGACGAAGGGAAAAGCCTTTTGCCCGCATTCAGGTATAATCCCCGCAGATTACGATTTTTGGAGACGACCACGTGACTACCTGGAACTACCAACAGACGCATTTTGTCACCAGTGCGCCCGATATTCGCCACCTGCCCTCAGACACAGGGATTGAAGTGGCATTTGCTGGCCGCTCCAATGCGGGAAAATCCAGTGCCCTGAATACGCTGACCAATCAGAAAAACCTGGCGCGTACCTCAAAAACACCTGGCCGTACACAACTGATTAACCTGTTTGAAGTGGCTGAAGGCAAACGCCTGGTCGATTTACCGGGCTACGGTTACGCGCAGGTACCGGAAGAGATGAAGATCAAATGGCAGCGTGCGCTGGGTGAATACCTGGAAAAACGCATGTGTCTGAAAGGCCTGGTGGTGCTGATGGATATTCGTCATCCGCTGAAAGATCTCGACCAGCAGATGATTGACTGGGCGGTGGCAAGCGATATTGCGGTGCTGGTACTGCTGACAAAAGCGGATAAGCTGGCGAGCGGCGCGCGCAAGGCACAGGTGAATAAGGTTCGTGAAGCGGTGCTGGCATTCAACGGTGATGTACAGGTTGAACCGTTCTCCTCGCTGAAAAAGCAGGGCGTGGATAAACTGCGTCAGAAGCTCGACAGCTGGTTTAACGATCTGGAACCGGCGACAGAAGCGGAAGCAGAGTAATAACAGGCGCGGCGATGACCGCGTTTTTTTCGCCTGAAACTTTCTTTGCCGCAATAAAAAACGCCCCAGTCATTACTGACTGGGGCGGCTAAAATATTCAGCCAAATCCGATTACGTGAAGTAAAAGGTCTGAAAGATAGAACATCTTACCTCTGTACCCTACGTCGTTAACTCTACTCTTTTTTTATCGCTGGACAAAGCACTTTTTGTAGTTTTTTTTCATTCTTTACATAGGGAATTCTAATGATCGTCACAAAACGCGCGTACTTATGTTGCTTACTTACATAAAACGCGCGTTATTCCGTTAGCCCTTAGTGAGCCTGATCCCAGTTTTCGCCGCTACCCACTTCCACCAGCAACGGAACGTCCAGCTTCATGCTGTTTTCCATCAGTTCATGGATCTTCTGAGAGACCGTCTCCAGATCGTCTTTATGAACTTCAAAGACCAGTTCATCGTGTACCTGCATGATCATTTTCACGCGCGGCTTCTCTTTTTCCAACCAGGCATCGACGGCGATCATTGCGCGTTTAATGATGTCCGCCGCAGTGCCCTGCATAGGGGCGTTAATCGCAGCACGTTCAGCACCCGCGCGGCGCGCGGCGTTGCTGGATTTGATGTCCGGAAGGTAGAGACGACGGCCATCCAGCGTTTCAACGTAGCCTTTCTCTTTCGCCTGCGCGCGGGTACGTTCCATATATTCCAGCACGCCCGGATACCGCTCGAAGTAGAGATCCATATACTTCTGCGACTCTTTACGCGGAATATTGAGCTGGCGTGAAAGACCAAAGGCACTCATGCCGTAAATCAGACCGAAGTTGATCGCTTTTGCGCTACGACGCTGCTCATTTGTCACGCTCTCCAGCGGCAGCCCAAACACTTCGGCAGCGGTTGCCCGGTGAATGTCCTTCCCTTCGGCAAAGGCCGTCAGCAGGCCTTTGTCGCGTGACAGGTGCGCCATAATACGCAGTTCGATTTGCGAGTAGTCCGCGGAGACAATCAGATAATCCTCTGGCGCAATGAAAGCCTGGCGAATACGGCGGCCCTCTTCATTACGCACCGGAATGTTCTGAAGGTTAGGATCGGTTGACGAAAGTCGCCCGGTCGCCGCCACAGCCTGGTGATAGGAGGTGTGCACGCGGCCCGTTTTCGGGTTGATCATCAACGGCAGTTTGTCGGTATAGGTCGATTTCAGCTTAGCCAGACCGCGGTATTGCAGAATAACTTTTGGCAGCGGATAGTCCAGCGCCAGCTCTTCCAGCACCTCTTCAGACGTTGAAGGAGCGCCGCCCGGGGTTTTCTTCAGCGGCTTGATACCCTGTTTTTCAAACAGGATGGTTTGCAGCTGTTTCGGTGAAGACAGGTTAAATGCCTCGCCAGCAAGCTCATGCGCTTTCTGTTCAAGCTCGGTCAGGCGCTGCGCCAGCTCACCAGAGTGGTTATGCAGCACCGTTGGGTCGATTTTAACGCCATTGCGCTCAATGCGGGACAGCACAGGCACCAGCGGCATCTCAATGTTCCGGAACACATTCAGCGGCCCTTCGTGCTTCTGCAATTTCGGCCACATTTTGAGATGCAGCTGTAGCGTGACGTCAGCGTCTTCCGCGGCGTAGCGGCCTGCCTCTTCCAGCGCGATCTGGTTAAAGGTCAGCTGATTTTTACCCTTACCGGCAATTTCTTCAAAGGTGATGGTTTTGTGTTTCAGCCAACGATCGGATAAGGAATCCATATCATGGCGGCCCGCCACGCTGTCCAGAATGTAAGATTCAAGCATGGTGTCAAAAGCGATACCACGCAGCTCAATGCCGTAGTTTTGCAGAATACCGCGGTCATACTTCAGGTTTTGCCCGACCTTCAGTGCTTTCTCGTCTTCCAGAATCGGCTTCAGTAGTTCTAAGGCGCGCTCGCGGGAGATTTGCTCCGGCGCATCCAGATAGTCGTGAGCAACCGGAACATAGGCGGCAACACCCGGCTCCGTCGCGAATGACAGACCCACCATATTAGCCGTAATGTTATCAAGGCTGTCCGTTTCGGTATCGAAAGCAAATACTGGCGCTTTTTTTAGCTTTTCAATCCAGGCGACGAGCCGTGACTCTTCCAGGATGGTTTCATAGTTGTCGAAGGAGAGCGCTATCGCCTCTTCTTCTGCCTGCTCTACGGCATCGACAACGATGGTCTCTTTCGGCTTCGCCGCAGATTTAGCCCCTTTCGCCTGAAGCCATTTACCGGCTTCAACATCCGCGGTCCAGCGTTTAAATTCGTATTTTCTGAACAGACCAAGCAGTTCGTCGGCGGCGGGTTCCTGCACTTCCAGCTGCTCGCAGGTAAGCTCCAGCTCTACGTCAGTTTTGATGGTGGCCAACTGATAGGAGAGATAAGCCACCTCTTTGTTATCGGCGAGCTTTCCGGCCATGGTTTTTGCGCCACGGAAGGTAAGACCGGCAATTTTGTCGGACTCTGCATACAGCGTATCCAGCCCGCCCAGCCCTTGCAGCAGCGCCTGAGCTGTTTTTTCACCCACGCCCGGCACGCCAGGAATGTTATCCGAGGAATCGCCCATCAGGGCGAGGAAATCAATAATGAGCTCTGGCGGCACACCATATTTGGCGACCACTTCTTCCGGGCCAAGAATGGTGTTTGTCATGGTGTTGATCAGCGTAATCCCTGGCGTTACCAGCTGCGCCATGTCTTTATCACCGGTACTGATCAGAACCGGGCGGCCTGCTTTTTCCGCTTCGCGCGCCAGGGTACCAATAACGTCGTCAGCTTCAACGCCAGAGACCGCCAGCAGTGGCAGCCCCATCGCTTTCACCATAGCGTGCAGCGGTTCAATCTGCGCACGCAGATCGTCAGGCATAGGGGGACGGTGTGATTTGTAATGCTCAAATAATTCATCGCGGAAGGTTTTACCCTTCGCATCAAACACCACGGCCGCATGGGTTGGGTGGTATTGCAGAATCAGGCTGCGCAGCATATTCAGCACGCCGTACATTGCGCCGGTAGGTTCCCCTGCGCTGTTGGTCAGAGGAGGAAACGCATGATACGCCCGATACAGGTAAGAAGAGCCATCGACGAGTATAAGTGGGTTTTCTGGGATCTGAACCATAATGTCCGTGCCTGTTATGAATTTATGGGTAAAGGATGCCACAGAAGGATGAAAACATCAGGTTTTAGCGCTTTATACAGAAAAAGATTTTGCGATCGGGAAGATCGCTCGCAAAACAAAACTGTGGATAAGTTTGTGCATATTTTTAATACAGGTGAATAACAGCTTGATAAAAGTGATATTGAAAACTTATTTATCTATTTAAATCAAACAATTAATACAAGATCAATTAAGATCACACCTCACTGATGGTTATTTAGTCTATGTGGATATAAGGCTTAAGCACCTTGTCTATAGGGAAAAATTCGAGGCCTGCCAGGAAAAGCCGCGACCTCCTGGTGTGAAAGCGCCCTGGTCTGAGCGAATTTCTGATAAGATCGGCGCCCAGCACCGGATAGCCGGCTGCTCAATTACAGCTAACTATCTGAAAAAATTCATCATGTCGAGAATACTCGCTGCGATAACATTATTATTAAGCGTCATTTTAACTATTCTGGTTACTATCGCCTGTTCTGTGCCAATCATCGTTGCCGGAATAATTAAGCTCCTGTTGCCTGTCCCTCCGGTATGGCGCGCGGTGTCTGCTTTTTGTAATTTTATGATGTACTGCTGGTGTGAAGGCCTGGCGATCCTGCTGCATCTGAACCCCTGGCTGAAGTGGGACGTTCAGGGTCTGGAGAAGCTGAACAAAAAGAACTGGTATCTGCTGATCTGCAATCACCACAGCTGGGCCGACATTGTTGTATTGTGCGTACTGTTTCGCAAACACATTCCGATGAATAAATACTTTCTGAAACAGCAGCTGGCCTGGGTGCCTTTCATTGGTCTGGCCTGCTGGGCGCTGGATATGCCGTTTATGAAACCCTATTCACGCAGCTATTTGATTCGTCATCCGGAACGCCGCGGTAAGGACGTGGAAACCACGCGCCGTTCTTGCGAGAAGTTTCGCGCGCATCCCACCACCATTGTTAACTTCGTCGAAGGATCGCGCTTTACCGAAGAGAAGCGCCAGCAAACTCGCTCTCCTTATCAGAACCTGTTGCCGCCAAAGGCTGCGGGCATCGCAATGGCGCTCAACGTGCTGGGTGAGCAGTTCGATAAATTGTTGAACGTAACGCTCTGCTATCCGGAAAACGACAGGACGCCATTCTACGACATGCTCAGCGGCAGGCTGACGCGTATCGTTGTCCGCGTTGATCTGGTGCCCGTCAATACTGAACTGCACGGGGATTACGTCAACGATAAAAACTTCAAACGTCGTTTCCAGCTTTGGCTTAATACACTCTGGAAAGAGAAAGACGAGCAGATAGCGAAGATTAAATCTTCATACAAAAACGCCGGTCAGTGACCGGCGTTTTTCTTTATGGTTGTTACTTTTTCTCAACCAGGTATTTCACGGTATCAGCGTACTGTTGTACGAAGATATCCATGCTGGTCGTGTCCATACCACGCATATTCACCTGGTATTTGCCGTTAACATACATCGCCGGCACGCCCTGCAACTGGAAGTCAGCGGCAGCTTTTTCCTGCTGTGCCACGAGAGATTTCACCACAAAACTGTTCCAGGCAGCGTCGTAGTCTTCACCTTTCACACCGGCATCTACGAACACTTTACGGATATCTGCCGTAGTTTGTACGGTCTGGGTTTTCTGTACGGCTTCAAACATAGGCGCGGTGATCTTATCTTCCACACCCAGCGCAATCGCGACCGCCCATGCCTGAGTCAGATCTTTGCCCAGTGGGCCAAGGAACTCAACGTGGTATTTCGTCATTTTGGTGCCTTCCGGCAGCTTTTTCTTCACGTTGTCAGAAACATGAAGTACCTGCTCAAACTCGTAGCAGTGCGGGCAGTAGAAGGAGAAGAACTCCAGCACCTGAGGCTCGCCAGCAACAGGCTTGTCTAGCGTAATGTACTGCTTGCCGTCGGTAAACTGCGCAGCAGTTGCGCTAAATGCCAGAATCATACCAGCCAGCGCCAGCCAAATTTTTTTCATGATCAACTCTCTCCTGGGTGTGTCCAATTAATACATCGGCGTTAATTGCAAAGGGGGTTCCTGTAGAACCTTAACCTGCTCGGTAAATGTGGATATCTGGTTGCGCCAGTAATCCTCCCCGGTAAGCCAGGGGAAATTTCGGGGAAAAGCCGGGTCTTCCCAACGCCTGATTAACCACGCGAGATAATAAACAAATCGCATCGCACGTAAAGGCTCTATCAAGGCAATTTCGTCTGAATTAAAGGGGATAAATTCTTCATAAGCTTCAATTATGGTCTCAAGCTGCATGCGCTGCTCGGCTTTATCACCGTTGAGTAGCATCCATAGATCCTGCACCGCGGGTCCCATACGTGCGTCATCAAGATCGACAAATAGCGGCCCATCGCGCCAGAGAATATTCCCGGCGTGGCAGTCACCGTGCAGGCGCAGAGTAGTAATATCATCCCGCCAGCAGGCTTTTACAGCATCAATAAGCTTATCGGTCGCCGTGAGGAAATTATCCTTTAGTGCATTCGGGATCAGCGCCGATGTTTCGAATACCTGTCGCGGCTCAATAAGATATTCCTGAACACCAATCGTCGGACGGGCAACAAACGGTTTTTTACGTCCCGTCTGATGAATGCGCCCCAGATAGCGGGCAACCCATTCCATCTGATCGATATTATCTGCCTCAAACTGTCTTCCGCCCAGGCTCGGAAATACCGCGTAGTAAAAGCCCTGATGGGTCAGCAGCGTTTGGTTATTGAATTTAATCGGTGCCGCAACGGGAACATCATCATCCAGTAGATCGTGGGCAAACTGATGTTCTTCCTGAATTTGTTCTGCGGACCAGCGCTGTGGACGGTAAAACTTTACGACAAAGCGCTGGCGCTCTTCGTCCTGAAATTGGTAGACACGGTTTTCGTAGCTGTTTAAAGCGGTTAACCCGGAATCCACCCGAATACCCTGCTCGAACAGCGCATCCATAATGGTATCCGGGTGTAGTGTCTGGAAAGTAAAAGCCTGGTCGTTCATCCGATCATCCGGAAATTATACGAATGATTCAGGATATCATCTTGTGGCGATTTCGGTGGCTCCGCTTACAAGCTTTTACTCTTTAATTACGCCTCGGGCGCGCAGTAATGCGGTTTTAAAATCCTCTTCATAATCTTTCTGAATGCCAGGAATAACAGCATCTTTAGCCGAGTCACGCATTTTCAGGTGGTAGATCAGGATGTCGTCAGAAAGGTCCGCCAGTTCGCCATCAAAACCTGACTCTTTCGCCAGTTTCTGTAAAAATTGCATCAGATTCAGCTCTGGCTCTTTTTGCCAGGCCGGCTGGAGAAGCTCAATGACTTCATTAAGACGTTTACATTTCATGGTAGTGCTCCTTTCATTTAGAGAGACACGTTAGCAGGGTCAATCCCACAATAAAAGAGGCGATATTCGTGAATCAATGCCAGGAAATCATCGGGGTTGTTCTGGCCGGGGGCAGGGCAACGCGAATGGGTGGAAAGGATAAGGGACTTCAGCTCCTGAACAACACACCATTATGGCAGCATGTTGCTGATACGCTTGCAGATCAGGTGTCATCGATGGCGATCAGCGCTAACCGACATGTTGATATTTATCAGCGCAGCGGGTATCCGGTTTATCAGGATAACCTGGTGGACTACCCCGGTCCGCTGGCGGGAATGCTTTCTGTTATGCAGCAGTCGTACGGAGAGTGGTTTCTCTTTTGTCCATGTGATACGCCCTTCATCCCGTCCTGTCTGGTTGAACGTCTGGTGCAGCGGCGCGGTGGTGCTCCCGTCGTCTGGGTACACGACGGTGAACGCGACCATCCAACGATCGCATTGATTAATCGCTCGTTAATATCCGCGCTGGAAGATTACCTGGCCGCAGGAGAGCGACGCGTCATGGTATTTATGCGCCAGTCCGGAGGGCATTCCGTTGATTTCAGCGACATGAAATCGGCGTTTGTGAATGTAAACACGACGGAAGATTTGCAGATGATGCAGGAGAGAAAATGATACCCGTATTAGCGATCTCAGCCTGGAGTGGCACCGGGAAAACTTCGCTGCTAAAAAAACTGATACCTGCACTTTGCGCCAAAGGCATTCGTCCCGGATTGATTAAGCATACGCACCATAACATGGATGTCGATAAACCGGGGAAAGATAGCTATGAGCTGCGTAAGGCTGGCGCTGCACAAACGATGGTGGCGAGTAACCAGCGCTGGGCGTTAATGACAGAAACACCGGATGAAGCACCGCTGGATCTCGCTTATCTTGTCAGCCGGATGGATCACTCCACGCTGGATCTGGTGCTGGTTGAGGGGTTTAAGCATGAGGCTGTTGCGAAGATCCTGCTATTCAGAAGCGATGCCGGACATGACGTAAGTGAGTTAACGCTGGATGAACATGTGATTGCCGTGGCCAGTGACGTTGCGTTGACGCTGAAAGTACCGGTTCTGGATTTGAATAATGTGGAGGGGATTGCAGCGTTTATTTCGGCGTGGTGTGCAGTCTGAAATCTGCCGGGTGACGGCTTCTTAAGGCCTGCCGTTTTTCAGCAAACAAACGCAAAAAGGCCATCCTTGCGGATGGCCTCTTCACTTGTTTGATGCCTGGCAGTTCCCTACTCTCACATGGGGAGACCCCACACTACCATCGGCGCTACGGCGTTTCACTTCTGAGTTCGGCATGGGGTCAGGTGGGACCACCGCGCTAAAGCCGCCAGGCAAATTCTGTTAATCTGTATCAGGCTGAAAATCGTGTCTGTCTCTTCGCCAAAACACCTTCGGCGTTGTAAGGTTAAGCCTCACGGTTCATTAGTATCGGTTAGCTCAACGCATCGCTGCGCTTACACACCCGACCTATCAACGTCGTCGTCTTCAACGTTCCTTCAGGAGACTTAAAGTCTCAGGGAGAACTCATCTCGGGGCAAGTTTCGTGCTTAGATGCTTTCAGCACTTATCTCTTCCGCATTTAGCTACCGGGCAGTGCCATTGGCATGACAACCCGAACACCAGTGATGCGTCCACTCCGGTCCTCTCGTACTAGGAGCAGCCCCCCTCAATTCTCCAGCGCCCACGGCAGATAGGGACCGAACTGTCTCACGACGTTCTAAACCCAGCTCGCGTACCACTTTAAATGGCGAACAGCCATACCCTTGGG
>NZ_KQ089856.1:0-105032 GCF_001037565.1 Enterobacter sp. BWH52
CCCAAGGGTATGGCTGTTCGCCATTTAAAGTGGTACGCGAGCTGGGTTTAGAACGTCGTGAGACAGTTCGGTCCCTATCTGCCGTGGGCGCTGGAGAATTGAGGGGGGCTGCTCCTAGTACGAGAGGACCGGAGTGGACGCATCACTGGTGTTCGGGTTGTCATGCCAATGGCACTGCCCGGTAGCTAAATGCGGAAGAGATAAGTGCTGAAAGCATCTAAGCACGAAACTTGCCCCGAGATGAGTTCTCCCTGAGACCTTGAGTCTCCTGAAGGAACGTTGAAGACGACGACGTTGATAGGTCGGGTGTGTAAGCGCAGCGATGCGTTGAGCTAACCGATACTAATGAACCGTGAGGCTTAACCTTACAACGCCGAAGGTGTTTTGGCGAAGAGACAGACACGATTTTCAGCCTGATACAGATTAACAGAATTTGCCTGGCGGCTTTAGCGCGGTGGTCCCACCTGACCCCATGCCGAACTCAGAAGTGAAACGCCGTAGCGCCGATGGTAGTGTGGGGTCTCCCCATGTGAGAGTAGGGAACTGCCAGGCATCAAACAAGAAAAACCCCGTACCGTAAGGTGCGGGGTTTTTTGCTTTTGTTTTTCTCCCTCTCCCTGTGGGAGAGGGCCGGGGTGAGGGCATCAAACCGCACCATCCCCTCCTTGAAACTTTCTCACCTTACGCTTGCAGGCTCGACATTAACCCCGTTTCTGGGTATCGTTAGCTGTCTGGATGTCTAAACGTTTATACGTATGCTGTGAGGATTTAAGGTTATGCCGATTCGGGTGCAGGACGAGCTACCAGCCGTCAATTTCTTGCGTGAAGAGAATGTCTTCGTAATGACAACTTCGCGTGCTTCTGGTCAGGAAATTCGCCCGCTGAAGGTGCTGATCCTTAATTTGATGCCAAAGAAGATCGAAACAGAGAACCAGTTCCTGCGTTTGCTCTCCAACTCTCCGCTTCAGGTTGATATCCAGCTGCTGCGCATTGACGCGCGTGAGTCACGCAACACGCCTGCTGAGCATCTGAATAACTTCTACTGTAATTTTGAAGATATTCGCGATGAGAATTTCGATGGGCTGATCGTCACCGGCGCACCGCTGGGTCTGGTGGAATTTAATGACGTTGCCTACTGGCCACAGATCAGGCAGGTGCTGGAGTGGGCAAAAGATCACGTCACGTCCACCTTATTTGTCTGTTGGGCGGTACAGGCCGCACTGAATATCCTCTATGGCATTCCCAAGCAAACCCGCAGCGACAAACTTTCTGGCGTATACGAACACCACATTCTTCACCCGCATGCGCTGCTGACGCGTGGTTTCGATGACACTTTCCTGGCCCCGCATTCTCGCTACGCCGATTTTCCGGCACAGCTGATCCGCGATTATACCGACCTGGAAATCCTGGCCGAAACGGAAGACGGCGATGCCTACCTGTTCGCCAGTAAAGACAAACGCATCGCGTTCGTTACCGGCCATCCTGAGTACGATCCGCATACCCTCGCGGCAGAGTATTTTCGTGACGTTGAAGCGGGTCTGAATCCGGATGTCCCGTACAACTATTTCCCGAAAAACGATCCACAAAACACGCCTCGGGCAACCTGGCGTAGTCATGGAAATTTGCTGTTTACCAACTGGCTCAACTATTACGTCTACCAGATTACGCCGTACGATCTTCGCCACATGAATCCGACGCTGGAGTAATCGTCTGCATTAAACGATCCTAAAGCGTTTCAGCTATTCAGATCAGGCACCTTCGGGTGCCTTTTTTATTTCCGAAATCCTGTTCAACATACCAGGAAACTTTAACTCTATATTAATCATGAAGTTGCGCTGCAATTAAAATTAAAATGGAAATTGTTTTTGATTTTGGAAAATTTATAGATAGTCTTAATTCTGCTGAGCGAAAACTACACAACGATCTTTCGCTCGCATCGGGGGCGTGATTTTGGATCTTTGATGAGGAGCAGAACGATGACTCAACAGGCAACAACGGTCGATGAACTGACCTTTACCCAGCCGAATGGGGAGCAAGAACAGCAAGTTTTGACGGCAGAAGCGGTAGAGTTTCTGACTGAACTGGTGACTCGCTTTACGCCACAGCGTAATAAACTGCTGGCGGCGCGCATTCACCAACAGCAGGGGATCGATAACGGCAAGTTGCCAGGATTTATTTCGGAAACTGCTTCCATTCGTCATGGTGATTGGAAAATCCGTGGAATCCCTGAGGATTTACAGGATCGTCGCGTAGAGATCACCGGCCCGGTAGAGCGCAAAATGGTGATCAACGCCATGAATGCCAACGTCAAAGTCTTTATGGCCGATTTTGAAGACTCGCTGGCACCGGACTGGCAGAAAGTTATCGACGGGCAGATCAACCTGCGCGACGCCGTCAATGGCACCATCAGCTATACCAACGAAGCCGGTAAAATTTACCAGCTCAAACCGAATCCGGCGGTGCTGATCTGTCGCGTACGCGGTCTGCATTTGCCAGAAAAACACGTCACCTGGCGCGGAGAAGCGATTCCGGGCAGCCTGTTCGACTTTGCGCTGTACTTCTTCCACAACCATAAGAACCTGCTGGCGAAAGGCAGCGGCCCCTATTTCTATCTGCCGAAAACCCAGTCCTGGCAGGAAGCGGCGTGGTGGAGTGAAGTTTTCAGCTACGCAGAAGACCGCTTCAGCCTGCCGCGCGGCACCATTAAGGCCACGCTGCTGATTGAAACCCTGCCTGCCGTATTCCAGATGCATGAGATCCTCCATGCGCTGCGTGACCATATTGTGGGCCTGAACTGCGGCCGTTGGGATTACATCTTCAGCTACATCAAGACGCTGAAAAACCATGCCGACCGGGTATTGCCGGATCGTCAGGTTGTGACCATGGATAAACCCTTCCTCAGCGCCTACTCGCGCCTGCTGATTAAGACCTGCCACAAACGCGGCGCCTTTGCGATGGGCGGCATGGCGGCCTTTATCCCGAGCAAAGATGCTGAGCGTAACAACCAGGTGCTCAACAAGGTGAAAGCCGATAAAGAGCTGGAAGCCCGTAACGGCCACGACGGGACGTGGATTGCCCATCCTGGTCTGGCCGACACGGCGATGGAGGTCTTTAACCGCGTACTCGGCGACAACAAAAACCAGCTGTTTGTCACCCGTGAAGACGATGCGCCCATCGCAGAAGAACAGTTGCTCGCGCCGTGTGCGGGCGAGCGTACGGAAGAGGGCATGCGCGCCAACATTCGCGTCGCCGTGCAGTACATCGAGGCATGGATCTCAGGCAACGGCTGCGTGCCGATCTACGGCCTGATGGAAGATGCCGCCACGGCGGAAATTTCACGTACCTCCATCTGGCAGTGGATCCACCATCAAAAAACGCTCAGCAACGGCAAACCGGTAACCAAAGCCCTGTTCCGTCAGATGCTGGCCGAAGAGATGCGGGTCATCCAGGACGAACTGGGCGAGCACCGCTTCAGCAGTGGGCGTTTTGACGATGCTGCACGTCTGATGGAGCAAATCACCACCTCTGATGACTTAATCGACTTCCTGACCCTGCCGGGCTACCGCTTCCTGGCGTAATTCACCACATAACAATATGGAGCATCTGCACATGAAAACCCGTACCCAACAGATCGAAGAGTTACAAAAAGAGTGGACCCAACCGCGCTGGGAAGGCATTCGCCGCCCGTACAGCGCAGAGGAAGTGGTGAAGTTACGTGGCTCGGTTAACCCGGAATGTACGCTGGCGCAGAACGGCGCGGCAAAAATGTGGGATCTGCTGCACGGGAGAGCTAAAAAAGGCTATATCAACAGCCTCGGCGCACTGACTGGCGGTCAGGCATTGCAGCAGGCGAAGGCCGGCATTGAAGCTATCTATCTTTCCGGCTGGCAGGTCGCGGCGGATGCTAACCTTGCCTCCAGCATGTATCCGGATCAATCTCTTTATCCGGCGAACTCGGTGCCGTCAGTGGTGGATCGGATCAACAATACCTTCCGCCGTGCGGATCAGATCCAGTGGGCCGCGGGTATCGAACCCCACGATCCGCGTTTTATAGACTATTTCCTGCCGATCGTCGCCGATGCGGAAGCCGGTTTCGGCGGCGTGCTGAACGCCTTTGAGCTGATGAAATCCATGATTGAGGCCGGTGCAGCGGCCGTTCACTTTGAAGATCAACTGGCGTCGGTCAAGAAGTGCGGGCATATGGGCGGGAAAGTGCTGGTACCAACCCAGGAAGCGATCCAAAAGCTGGTTGCCGCGCGTCTGGCTGCTGACGTGCTCGGCGTGCCGACGCTGGTGATTGCCCGTACCGATGCTGATGCGGCGGACCTGATCACCTCTGACTGCGATCCGTACGACAGCGAATTTATTACCGGCGAGCGCACCAGCGAGGGATTCTATCGCACGCATGCCGGTATCGAACAGGCCATCAGCCGCGGTCTGGCCTATGCCCCTTACGCTGACCTGGTTTGGTGTGAAACCTCCACGCCGGATCTGGCGCTGGCGAAGCGTTTTGCCGATGCGATTCATGCGAAGTATCCGGGCAAGCTGCTGGCCTATAATTGTTCGCCGTCCTTCAACTGGCAAAAGAATCTGGACGATACCACCATCGCCAGCTTCCAGCAGCAGCTGTCGGATATGGGCTACAAGTACCAGTTCATCACCCTGGCGGGTATCCACAGCATGTGGTTCAACATGTTCGACCTGGCGCACGCCTACGCGCAGGGCGAAGGCATGAAGCACTATGTTGAGAAGGTGCAGCAGCCAGAATTTGCGGCAGGCAAAGAGGGATATACCTTCGTTTCGCACCAGCAGGAAGTGGGAACCGGCTACTTCGATAATGTGACCACGATTATTCAGGGCGGGGCCTCCTCCGTCACGGCATTAACGGGCTCAACGGAAGAAGCACAGTTCTAATCTTTTCCCCCTCTCCCCCCTCGGGGAGAGGGTTGGGGTGAGGGGGAATATATGTCGCGTGGTCTGGAATTACTGATTGCCCAAACTATTTTGCAGGGCTTCGATGCCCAATATGGCCGCTTTCTGGAAGTCACCTCCGGCGCGCAACAGCGTTTTGAGCACGCCGACTGGCATGCGGTTCAGCAGGCCATGAAGCAGCGTATCCATCTTTATGATCACCATGTAGGTCTGGTGGTGGAGCAACTGCGCTGTATCACCGACGGTAAAAGCCCGGATGCGGATTTTTTACTGCGCGTGAAAGAGCATTACACCCATCTGTTACCCGACTACCCGCGCTTCGAGATTGCGGAGAGCTTTTTCAACTCCGTCTATTGCCGGTTGTTTGACCACCGCTCATTATCTCCTGAGCGGTTATTTATCTTCAGCTCCCAGCCGGAGCGCCGCTTCCGTACCATTCCGCGTCCGCTGGCGAAAGATTTCTTTCCCGATCGCGGCTGGGAAAAGCTCCTGCACCGCGTCTTAACGGATTTGCCGCTGCGCCTGCCGTGGGAGAATAAACCCCGGGATATCGGCTATATCCACGCGTATCTCAGTGAAACCTTCGGCGAGGAGGTGCTCAGCCGCAGCCATTTGCAGGTTGCCAACGAGCTTTTCTACCGGAATAAGGCCGCCTGGCTGGTGGGCAAACTGGTTACGCCGACAGCCATCGTGCCGTTTCTGCTGCCCATTCACCGTACCGACGACGGCGAACTGTTTGTCGATACCTGCCTGACTACCAGCGCTGAGGCCAGTATCGTATTTGGCTTCGCCCGTTCCTATTTCATGGTCTATGCCCCACTGCCTGCCGCCCTGGTGGAGTGGCTGCGCGAGATCCTGCCGGGCAAAACCACCGCCGAGCTGTACATGGCGATTGGCTGTCAGAAGCATGCCAAAACGGAAAGTTATCGGGAATACCTGCGTTATGTCACCACGGCTGATGAGCAGTTTATCGAAGCGCCGGGGATCCGCGGCATGGTGATGCTGGTTTTCACACTGCCGGGCTTCGACCGCGTGTTTAAGGTGATTAAGGATAAATTCGCCCCGCAGAAGGAGATGAGCGCCGCGCACGTTCGCGCCTGCTATCAGCTGGTTAAAGAGCACGATCGTGTCGGGCGAATGGCCGATACCCAGGAGTTTGAAAACTTTGTGCTGGATAAGCAGCAGATCGATCCGTCGCTGATGTCGCTGCTAATGCAGGAAGCGCCGACGAAAATTACCGATCTTGGCGATAAGATTGCGATTAGCCATCTCTATATCGAACGCCGGATGGTGCCGCTAAATATCTGGCTGGAGCAGTCCGAAGGCC
Source organism: Enterobacter sp. BWH52 (assembly GCF_001037565.1). NCBI lineage: Bacteria > Pseudomonadati > Pseudomonadota > Gammaproteobacteria > Enterobacterales > Enterobacteriaceae > Enterobacter > Enterobacter sp. BWH52. The sequence goes on from NZ_KQ089856.1 coordinate 6,260, forward strand.
AGGCTTTACGAGACGCCATTGAAGAGTACGGCAATGCGATTCGCCAGCTCGCCGCCGCCAATATTTTCCCCGGCGACATGCTGTTTAAAAACTTCGGCGTCACCCGTCACGGGCGGGTGGTGTTCTACGATTACGATGAAATTTGCTACATGACCGAGGTGAACTTCCGCGATATCCCGCCGCCGCGCTATCCGGAAGATGAACTGTCCAGCGAGCCGTGGTACAGCGTATCGCCGGGCGATGTGTTTCCGGAGGAGTTTCGCCACTGGCTGTGTGCCGACCCGCGCATCGGGCCGCTATTCGAAGAGATGCATGCCGAGCTGTTCCGCGCCAGCTACTGGCGCGGGCTGCAAACGCGGATCAAAAACGGACACGTGGAAGATGTCTACGCTTACCGCCGCAAGCAGCGGTTTTGCATCCGCTTTTCTCCCTCTCCCTGTGGGAGAGGGCCGGGGTGAGGGCATCAGGCGGCAATGCACGTTTAACGAATCCCACCATACGCCAGCGTCACCTCTTTCGCGGCCTTAATCACCATCGCGCCCAGCTCGGTGACGCGGTCGTCGGTCATGCGTGAAATCGGCCCGGAGATGGAGATGGCGGCAAACGGCTCGCGGTGCTCGTCAAAAATGCAGGACGCGAGGCAGCGCAGCCCGAGGGCATGTTCTTCGTCATCAAACGAATAGCCGCGCTTGCGGGTCAGAGCCAGATCTTCTTTCAGATGCACGGGCGACACCAGCGTGGCGTGGGTATAGGCGTGCAGCCCTTTACGGTGCAGCAGCCCCGTTACCTGCTCTTCGCTCAGCTGCGAGAGAAACGCTTTCCCTGCGCCAGAGGCGTGCATTGGCAGCTTGCCGCCAATCGGTGCGGACATGCGCATCAGCTGCGTACACTGCACCTGGTCGATAATAATCGCCTGATGGTCGCTCTGGTCGAGCACGGCCAGATTCACGGTCTCGCCCGACTCTTCCATCAATTTGCGCAGAATCGGGTGCACAATCGCCAGCAGGTTACGGCTCTGCAGGAAGCTGCTGCCCACGATAAACGCATGCGCGCCCACCGCCCAGTGCCCCAGCTCGCCTACCTGGCGGACAAAGCCCAGCTGCTGCATGGTGGTCAGCAGGCGGTGCGTCGTGGAGTTCGGCAGGCCAGCCTGCTGGGCCAGCTCCGTCAGGGCCACGCTGCTGTGCGACTCGGCTATCCACTCCAGCAGCTTCAGACCGCGCGTGAGCGATTGAACCTGTCCACCCTGTTGTGCGGCAGCGGTGGTGGCAGCAGGTTTTCTGCCGCGTTTAGCGGGAACGGTCGCGACCATGACGATCTCCTTTTTCTGTATCGTGGAAATCATTTTCGTTTTATTTGGTGAATTTGCAACCGTTATCCTGACTGATCGGAGGAGTAATAGTGAACATGTCTCATGTTACCGCTGAGCGACTTTTCCACCCTGCGAGATTGTGCCAGTATGGAACGCAGCCTTTTGGCCATGTTGAGCGTTGTCGGGAGCAAGTGTGAGCAGCAAAGTAGAGCAACTGCGTGCGCAGTTAAATGAACGAATTCTGGTGCTGGACGGCGGCATGGGCACCATGATCCAGGGCTATCGTCTGTGTGAAGACGATTTCCGCGGAGAGCGCTTTGCCGACTGGCCTTGTGACCTGAAAGGGAACAATGACCTGCTGGTGTTGAGTAAACCGTCAGTCATCAGAGATATCCACAACGCTTACTTCGAAGCGGGTGCGGATATTGTAGAAACCAACACCTTCAACTCGACAACCATCGCCATGGCGGATTACCAGATGGAGTCCCTGTCGGCGGAGATCAACTTTGAAGCGGCGAAGCTGGCGCGCGCCTGCGCCGACGAATGGACGGCCCGTACGCCGGACAAGCCGCGCTACGTAGCCGGGGTGCTGGGCCCGACCAACCGCACCGCGTCGATTTCTCCGGACGTGAACGACCCGGCGTTTCGGAACATCACGTTTGACCAGCTGGTGGCCGCGTATCGGGAGTCCACTAAAGCGCTGGTGGAAGGCGGCTCCGACCTGATCCTGATTGAAACCGTATTCGACACCCTCAACGCCAAAGCGGCAATTTACGCGGTAAAAGAGGAGTTCGAGTCGCTGGGCGTCGACCTGCCGATCATGATTTCCGGTACCATCACCGATGCCTCGGGGCGCACGCTTTCCGGCCAGACAACCGAAGCGTTTTATAACTCTCTGCGCCATGCCGAAGCGCTCTCCTTCGGCCTGAACTGCGCGCTGGGGCCGGACGAGCTGCGCCAGTACGTGCAGGAGCTTTCCCGTATCGCGGAATGCTACGTCACCGCCCACCCGAACGCCGGTCTGCCGAACGCGTTTGGTGAGTACGATCTGGATGCCGACACCATGGCGGCGCAAATCCGCGAATGGGCTGAATCTGGTTTCCTCAACATCGTCGGCGGCTGCTGCGGCACCACGCCTGAGCATATCGCCGCCATGAGCAACGCCGTCGCCGGGCTTCCACCGCGCAAGCTACCCGAGCTTCCGGTTGCCTGTCGCCTGTCCGGCCTGGAGCCGTTGACCATCGGCGACGACAGCCTGTTTGTGAACGTGGGTGAGCGTACAAACGTCACCGGCTCCGCGAAGTTCAAGCGTCTGATCAAAGAAGAGAAGTACAGCGAAGCGCTGGACGTTGCCCGCCAGCAGGTGGAAAGCGGCGCGCAGATTATCGATATCAACATGGACGAGGGGATGCTCGACGCCGAAGCGGCGATGGTGCGTTTCCTCAACCTGATTGCCGGTGAGCCGGATATCGCCCGCGTGCCGATCATGATTGACTCTTCTAAATGGGACGTCATCGAAAAAGGGCTGAAATGCATTCAGGGCAAAGGCATCGTTAACTCCATCTCGATGAAAGAGGGGGTCGATACCTTTATCCACCACGCGAAGCTGGTGCGTCGCTACGGGGCCGCCGTGGTGGTGATGGCCTTCGATGAAGTGGGTCAGGCCGATACCCGCGAGCGCAAGATTGAGATTTGCCGCCGCGCGTACAAAATTTTGACCGAAGAGGTGGGCTTCCCGCCGGAAGACATCATCTTCGACCCGAACATCTTCGCCGTCGCGACCGGCATCGAAGAGCACAACAACTACGCCCAGGACTTCATCGGCGCGTGTGAAGACATTAAACGCGAACTGCCGCATGCGCTGATCTCCGGCGGCGTGTCAAACGTCTCGTTCTCGTTCCGCGGCAACGACCCGGTTCGTGAGGCGATCCACGCCGTGTTCCTCTACTATGCCATCCGCAACGGGATGGACATGGGGATCGTCAACGCCGGCCAGCTGGCAATTTACGACGATCTGCCAGCCGAGCTGCGCGACGCCGTAGAAGACGTGATCCTCAATCGTCGTGACGACGCCACCGAACGCATGCTGGATCTGGCGGAAAAATACCGCGGCAGTAAATCTGACGAATCAGCCAACGTTCAACAGGCCGAATGGCGCTCCTGGGATGTGAATAAGCGTCTGGAATACTCGCTGGTAAAAGGCATTACCGAGTTTATCGAGCAGGATACTGAGGAAGCGCGTCAGCAGGCCGCCCGTCCGATTGAAGTGATCGAAGGGCCGCTGATGGACGGCATGAACGTGGTCGGCGATCTGTTTGGCGAGGGCAAAATGTTCCTGCCGCAGGTGGTGAAATCCGCCCGCGTCATGAAACAGGCGGTGGCGTATCTGGAACCCTTTATCGAAGCCAGCAAAGAGAAGGGCTCCAGTAACGGTAAAATGGTCATCGCCACCGTGAAGGGCGACGTACACGACATCGGCAAAAACATCGTTGGCGTGGTGTTGCAGTGTAATAACTACGAAATTATCGATCTTGGCGTGATGGTCCCGGCGGATAAAATCCTCAGGACCGCGCGCGAAGTGAATGCGGATTTGATTGGTCTTTCCGGGCTGATTACGCCGTCGCTGGACGAAATGGTCAACGTGGCAAAAGAGATGGAGCGCCAGGGCTTCACCATTCCACTGCTGATTGGCGGGGCAACCACCTCGAAAGCCCACACGGCGGTGAAAATCGAGCAGAACTACAGCGGGCCGACGGTGTATGTCCAAAACGCCTCGCGCACCGTGGGCGTGGTCTCCGCGCTGCTGTCCGACACCCAGCGCGATGACTTTGTCGCCCGCACCCGCAAAGAGTATGAAACCGTCCGCATTCAGCATGGACGTAAGAAACCGCGCACGCCGCCGGTTTCGCTTCAGGCGGCGCGCGAAAACGATCTGGCGTTCGACTGGTCCAGCTATACGCCGCCGGTCGCACACCGTCTGGGCGTGCAGGACGTGACGGCCAGCATCGAAACGCTGCGTAACTACATCGACTGGACGCCGTTCTTCATGACCTGGTCGCTGGCGGGCAAATATCCGCGCATTCTTGAAGATGAGGTGGTGGGCGAAGAGGCGAAGCGCCTGTTTAAAGATGCTAACGACATGCTCGACAGGCTGAGCGCAGAGAAAGCCCTCAACCCGCGCGGCGTGGTGGGGCTGTTCCCGGCGAACCGCGTGGGCGACGACGTGGAAATCTACCGCGATGAAACCCGCACCCATGTGCTGGCTGTGAGCCACCATCTGCGCCAGCAAACCGAGAAAGTGGGCTTTGCCAACTACTGCCTGGCGGATTTCGTCGCACCGAAACTCTCCGGTAAAGCCGACTATATCGGCGCCTTTGCCGTAACCGGCGGTCTGGAAGAAGACGCGCTGGCGGATGCGTACGACGCGCAGCACGATGATTACAACAAAATCATGGTGAAAGCGATTGCCGATCGCCTGGCGGAAGCCTTTGCCGAGTATCTGCACGAGCGCGTACGTAAGGTGCACTGGGGCTACGCGGCGAATGAGAACCTCAGCAACGAGGAGCTGATCCGCGAAAACTACCAGGGCATTCGTCCGGCACCGGGGTATCCGGCGTGTCCGGAACATACCGAGAAGGGCACTATCTGGAAACTGCTGGACGTAGAAGCGCATACGGGCATGAAGCTCACCGAGTCATTTGCCATGTGGCCGGGCGCGTCCGTTTCCGGCTGGTACTTCAGCCATCCGGACAGCAAGTACTTCGCCGTGGCACAGCTTCAGCGCGATCAGATTGAGGATTACGCTCTGCGTAAAGGCATGAGCGTGTCAGAGGTGGAACGCTGGCTGGCGCCGAATTTAGGCTACGACGCAGACTAACGTCACTTTTCCTTACAACAAACAGGGCACCGCTATGGTGCCTTGTCTCTTTCTTACGTTTAAACCCTTATACTGAACCTCAGGAAAACGAATAACGATAAGGAGGAATGCCTACCGTGTTGACGTTGTTACACCTGCTCTCCGCAGTCGCACTGCTGGTATGGGGCACCCATATCGTTCGTACCGGCGTGATGCGTGTGTTTGGCGCACGTTTACGTACCGTTCTCAGCGGCAGCGTTGAGAAGAAGCCGCTCGCCTTCTGCGCGGGTATTGGCGTCACGGCGCTGGTGCAAAGCAGCAACGCCACCACCATGCTCGTCACCTCGTTCGTGGCGCAGGATCTGGTGGCGCTCGCCCCGGCGCTGGTGATTGTCCTGGGCGCCGACGTCGGTACCGCGCTGATGGCGCGTATCCTGACGTTCGATCTCTCCTGGCTGTCGCCGCTGCTGATTTTTATCGGCGTCATTTTCTTCCTCGGCCGTAAGCAAAGCCGTGCCGGGCAGCTTGGCCGCGTCGGTATTGGCCTCGGGCTGATCCTGCTGGCGCTGGAGTTGATTGTGCAGGCTGTCACGCCGATCACCCAGGCCAACGGTGTACAGGTCATCTTCGCCTCGTTAACCGGCGATATTATGCTGGATGCGCTGATCGGCGCAGTATTCGCCATCGTCAGCTACTCCAGCCTGGCAGCGGTCCTGCTGACGGCGACCTTAACCGCCGCAGGGGTCATTTCCTTCCCGGTGGCGCTGTGCCTGGTGATCGGAGCCAACCTCGGCTCTGGCCTGCTGGCGATGCTCAACAACAGCGCCGCCAACGCTGCCGCCCGCCGGGTGGCGCTGGGGAGTTTACTGTTTAAGCTGGTGGGTAGCCTGATCATTCTGCCGTTTGTGCACCCGCTGGCGAACCTGATGGATAATCTCTCTCTGCCGAAAGCGGAACTGGTGATCTACTTCCACGTCTTCTACAACCTGGTGCGCTGTCTGGCGATGGTGCCGTTTGCCGCGCCGATGGCCCGCTTCTGCGAGCGGCTAATTCGTGATGAACCGGAGCTGGACGCGCGCCTTAAACCGAAGCATCTGGACACCTCTGTGCTGGACACGCCCGCACTGGCCATCGCCAATGCCGCCCGCGAAACGCTGCGCATGGGTGACGCGATGGAAACCATGCTGGAAGGGTTGCAAAAGGTGATGCACGGCGAGCCGCGCGAAGAAAAAGAGCTGCGCAGGCTGGCGGACGATATCAACGTGCTGTATACCGCCATCAAGCTCTATCTGGCGCGGATCCCCCAGGACGAGCTGGCGGAAGAGGAATCCCGCCGCTGGGCGGAAATTATTGAGATGTCGCTTAACCTGGAGCAGGCTTCGGATATTGTCGAGCGTATGGGCAGTGAAATCGCGGATAAATCCCTGGCCGCACGTCGGGCGTTTTCTGTGGAAGGGCTGAAAGAGCTGGAAGCGCTGCACGAACAGCTGGTCAGCAACCTGAAGCTGGCGATGTCGGTCTTCTTCTCCAGCGACGTGCCGAGCGCGCGCCGCCTGCGCCGCAACAAGCATCGTTTCCGCATCCTTAATCGCCGCTACTCGCACGCCCACGTTGAGCGTCTGCATCAGCAGAACGTGCAGAGTATCGAAACCAGCTCGCTCCATCTGGGGCTGCTGGGCGATATGAAACGTCTCAACTCGTTGTTCTGCGCGGTGGCGTACAGCGTGATGGAGCAACCGGATGAAGATGACGAGCGGGATGAGTATTAATCCCCAGAGGGTTTGATTGTTAACCCAAGGCCCAATGCTTTCATGACCGCCAGCGTGGTTTTGAGCGTTGGGTTCCCCTTATCACTGAATGATCGATACAGTTGTTCTCGTGACAGGCCCGTTTGCTGGGAAATGGTCGACATCCCTTTCGCTCGGGCGATGACGCCCAGCGCTTTAGCAATGTACGCTGAGTCACCCGTCTCTAATGCATCAGCCATAAACACAGCGATTTCCTCGTCATCCACCAGTGCGTTGGCTGGATCGTAGGGTGTTAATTTATGCATGCTCATTCACTCCTGCCATTGGGATACATTGCTCAGCATTTTTGCCATAAGTATGTCTCTGGCCTGGCTGCTTTTGTCACCACCACATAACAGCACGATGATGCAATTGCCCTGGTCCTTAAAATAGACTCTGTAGCCCGGGCCAAAGTGGATCCTCAGTTCACTGATACCTTCCCCCACGGGTCTAATGTCGCCCGCTAAGCCATTTGCCAGCCTAAAGAGGCGGGAAGCGATAATCGTCTTTGCCCGCCTGTCCTTTAAATTTTGCTCCCAGCGTCGGAAGGATTCTGTCTGAACGATCTCCTTCATATTACTCCCTGTGATTTATAAACTACAAGCAATTGTCTCTGGAGAGTAAAGCTAAAAGGAGTTAGCTCAAGGATAAATAGCCTGACGCTAAATCCTGAAAGCGTCTCGCAAACTAAAAAACCCGTCTCAGTAACCGTCGGCTAATCTTTTTTTCCAGCCCAAACCTAAGGTATATTTCGCCCTTCACAGGAGAAACTATGCTGCCAACTCAATCAACCCGATTAAACAAATACATTAGCGAGAGCGGGATCTGCTCACGTCGCGAGGCTGACCGTTACATTGAACAGGGTAACGTGTTTCTTAACGGCAAACGCGCCACCATTGGTGATCAGGTGGTACCTGGCGATGTGGTGAAAGTGAATGGTCAGGTCATCGAACCGCGTGATGCCGAAGACCTGGTGTTTATCGCGTTGAACAAACCGGTTGGGATTGTCAGCACCACGGAAGATGGCGAGCGGGACAACATTGTTGATTTCGTGAACCACAGCAGCCGCATTTTCCCGATTGGCCGTCTGGATAAAGACTCTCAGGGGCTGATTTTCCTCACCAACCACGGCGATCTGGTCAACAAAATTCTGCGTGCCGGTAACGACCACGAGAAAGAGTACATCGTGACGGTGAACAAGCCGGTGACGGACGAGTTCATTCGCGGGATGGGCGCAGGCGTGCCGATTCTGGGCACCGTGACGAAGAAGTGTAAAGTCAGAAAAGAGGCGCCGTTTGCCTTCCGCATTACCCTGGTGCAGGGCTTAAACCGCCAGATCCGCCGCATGTGCGAGTATTTTGGTTATGAAGTGACGAAGCTGGAACGCACGCGCATCATGAACGTCAGCCTGTCCGGGATCCCGCTGGGCGAGTGGCGTGACTTAACGGACGACGAGCTGATCGAGCTGTTCAAACTTATCGAAAACTCCTCGTCCGAGGCGAAGCCGAAAGCTAAAGCCAAACCGAAAACGCAGACGATTAAGCGTCCGGTGGTGAAGGCACCGCAGGCGGAAGAGAAAGGGCGGGGCAAGCCGGGCAACGGAAAACGCTTTACCCAGCCGGGGCGCAAAAAGAAAGGGCGCTAATTAGCGCCTTCCACGGGTTGATGTATTGGCGGACCAGGAAAAGGTCGCCTCTGCATCCGGCTTATAAGCCTGCTCTTTTTTCAGCTTGCGGGCTTTTTTCGCCGCAGCCTCACGTTGCGCCATCAGCTTGTCGATGTACTCTTTTTTAACCTGATTGGTTTCGGCGTTCGTCAGCGTGCGGCCATGCGCGATGCGGGCGCGGTCGAGAAGCGTTTTAAGTTCGCGCTGCTCGGCTTCGGTCATGTCTTTCTGGGTCAAACGTGGTGTAGCCATTGCTGAAGCCTCCTGATGGGGAGGCTTCAGTGTAAAGCAAGCCGGGACAATTAACCCTGTTTCACCGCATCTTTTTTCGGTTGGTCATCAATCGGCTTACCGGACCAGTACCCTGCTAACAGCGAACCGGACAGGTTATGCCAGACGGAGAACAGCGCCCCCGGTAGCGCTGCCAGCGGTGAGAAGTAAATTTTACCCAGCGCCGCCGCCAGGCCGGAGTTCTGCATCCCCACTTCGATCGCCAGCGTGCGGCAGGTGGATTCGTCAAAGCCAAACAGCTTCCCGCCCCAGTAACCGCCCAGCAGACCAATAGTGTTATGCAGCACAACCGCGACGATCACCACAAAGCCCACCGAAGCAATGTGCGATGCGGAACCGGCTACCACGGCGCTGATAATGGCCAGTATGCAGATCATCGAAAACGCGGGCAGATACGGCTCAACCGCTTTCACCACCCGCGGGAAGAGATGGTGGATCACCAGCCCCAGCGCAATCGGGATCACCACGATTTGCAGGATGCTGAGCAGCATGCCCATCACGTCCACCTGGATATGCGCGTCGACATACAGGCGGGTTAACAGAGGCGTGGCAATCACGCCCACCAGCGTGGAAACGGACGAGATGGTGACGGAAAGCGCCACGTCGCCTTTCGCCAGATAGATCATGACGTTAGATGCCGTGCCGCTGGCAACGCTCCCCACCAGCACCATCCCGGCGGAAAGGTCGGGCGGCATCTTAAAGGCCATCGCCAGCAGCCAGGCCGCGAGCGGCATCACCAGGTAGTGCAGGAAAATCCCTGCGGCAACCGGCGCCGGGCGAGACAGCACGCGTTTGAAATCGTCAATTTTCAGATGCACGCCCATGCCGAACATAATCAGCATCAGCAGCGTGGTGACCCACGGACCAATGCCCGTGAACGTGGCAGGAGTGTAATACGCGAGTACAGAGAGCAGCAGCGCCCATAACGGGAACAGCCGGGTGATAGCGGAGAGCATAGTGAATTCCTTGCAGTATTGTCGTGTTGTTTTGTTATAAAAAAGCCGGGTCTGTGCCCGGCTTATCGATATTGTTTAACGTGCTAACGAATTTTATTCAAACAAATTCTGATGAAGTTTCTGCACGACCTGCTCGGCCTGATCGGCAGGGACCAGGAAGCAGAGGTTGTAGCTGGATGCACCGTAGCAGATCATGCGGATATTGAACGGGTCGAGCACGCCGAACACCTCTTTACCCACGCCACAGGCGCGCGACAGCTTGTTGCCGATGATGGCCACCAGCGCCAGGTCTTCTTCCACTTCCACACGGCACAACTCGGAAAGCTCGATCAGCAGCGACTGCGTCAGCAGGGTATCACCCGTTGAGGTTGAACCGGTGGTGTCCAGCGTCAGCGCAATACTCACTTCAGAAGTGGTAATCAAATCTACAGAGATATTGTGGCGCGCCAGGATGCCAAACACTTCTGCCAGGAAGCCGCGGGAATGCAGCATATTATGGCTGTGCAGGGTAACCAGCGTCTGCTTACGACGCAGGGCCAGCGCGCGGAACAGCGGCGGGTTCTCGGTTTTCTTGCAGACCAGCGTCCCGCCCGCCTTTGGATCTTTACTTGAGCCAACGAAGACCGGAATGTCGCTGCGCACGGCGGGCAGCAGCGTGGCCGGGTGCAGCACTTTCGCGCCGAAGGTGGCCATTTCAGCCGCTTCTTCAAAGGCGATCACGTCAATACGTTTTGCCGCAGAGACCACGCGCGGGTCGGTGGTGTAGATTCCCGGCACGTCCGTCCAGATATCCACGCGGGTGGCGTGCAGGGCTTCACCCAGCAGGGCGGCGGTGTAGTCGCTACCGCCACGGCCCAGCGTGGTTGTGCGCCCTTTGGCTTCGCTGCCGATAAAGCCCTGGGTGATCACTATGCCTTCATCCAGGCGCGGGGCAAGCTGCTGGTTAGTCAGCTCAGCCAGGACTTCCACGTCCGGCTCGGCGCGGCCAAAGCGGTCGCTGGTGCGCATGACTTTACGCACGTCGAACCACTGCGCCTGAATATTGCGCTCGCGCATGATCTCAACGAACAGCAGGGTAGACATTAGTTCACCGTGGCTGACCAGCTCATCGGTCAGGGCGGTAGAGGTTGCCAGCGACGCGGCTTCGGCCAGAGTGGTGATATTTTCCAGCAGGCGTTCCACTTCCTCACGAATGACGTTCGGGTTTTGCAGACGCTCGAGAATGTCGAACTGAATTTTGCGCAGTGCATCCAGCTTCACGAAACGCTCGGTCGCTTCCAGTCCTTCAGACAGAGAAACCAGCAGGTTCGTCACGCCGGCTGAGGCGGAAAGTACCACCAGGCGGGTATTCGGATCGGCCAGCACCACATCGGCGCTGCGGTTCATGGCATCGTAGTCTGCCACACTGGTGCCGCCAAACTTGGCGACCACAAAACTCGTCATAACAACCTCGTGTCAGGGAATGAATAGAGCGACCTTGGCACAAGAATGAAGCGAGAACAGGTGCAGGCGCAAAATACGGCCCTATAAATAAAATGCGGGGGAGGTCCTGTCAATGCTGGGATTATGCGGATTTTTCATGGGGGGGTACCCCTCAGAAACAGGACTTATAACAGGCCCATATTTTATGCTCCTTTTTACCCCTTTTTGACCAACATTTCGCCACGCCGGAAGGGCGCGACAGCAGCTATACTTTTCGGGTCTTTTCACCTGCGTTTGATGCAGACCAGGGCAATGGCATAAAAACCATCACAATTTTTATTTGCAGGCGCTACAATCGACCGCAGTCACAATTCTCAAATCAGAAGAGTATTGCTATGAAAAACATCAACCCAACGCAGACCGCTGCATGGCAGGCACTACAGAAACATTTTGATGAAATGAAAGACGTCACCATCGCGGATCTGTTCGCGAAAGATGCCGATCGTTTCAGCAAGTTTTCCGCCACCTTCGATGACCTGATGCTGGTGGATTTCTCCAAGAACCGTATCACCGAAGAGACGCTGGCGAAGCTGCAAGATCTGGCGAAAGAGACTGAACTGGCAGATGCCATCAAATCCATGTTCTCCGGTGAGAAGATCAACCGCACCGAAGACCGTGCCGTGCTGCACGTGGCGCTGCGCAACCGTAGCAATACTCCAATTATCGTTGACGGCAAAGATGTGATGCCGGAAGTGAACGCGGTGCTGGAAAAGATGAAAACCTTCTCCGAAGCGATCATCTCAGGTAGCTGGAAAGGCTACACCGGCAAAGCGATCACCGACGTCGTAAACATCGGTATCGGCGGCTCTGACCTCGGCCCGTTCATGGTGACCGAGGCGCTGCGCCCGTACAAAAACCACCTCAACATGCACTTCGTGTCCAACGTCGATGGGACCCACATCGCTGAAGTGCTGAAAAAGGTGAACCCGGAAACCACGCTGTTCCTGGTGGCGTCTAAAACCTTCACCACTCAGGAAACCATGACCAACGCCCACAGCGCGCGCGACTGGTTCCTGAAAACCGCGGGCGACGAAAAGCACGTGGCGAAACACTTTGCGGCGCTGTCCACCAACGGTAAAGCGGTAGGCGAGTTCGGCATTGATACGGCGAACATGTTCGAGTTCTGGGACTGGGTTGGCGGCCGCTACTCTCTGTGGTCTGCAATCGGCCTGTCCATCATTCTGTCCGTCGGCTTCGACAATTTCGTTGAGCTGCTCTCCGGCGCGCACGCGATGGACAAACACTTCTCCACCACCGCGCCTGAGAAAAACCTGCCGGTACTGCTGGCGCTGATCGGGATCTGGTACAACAACTTCTTCGGCGCTGAAACCGAAGCGATTCTGCCGTACGACCAGTACATGCACCGCTTTGCGGCCTACTTCCAGCAGGGCAACATGGAATCCAACGGCAAGTACGTTGACCGTAACGGCAACGCGGTGGATTACCAGACTGGCCCAATCATCTGGGGCGAGCCGGGCACCAACGGTCAGCACGCGTTCTACCAGCTGATCCACCAGGGCACCAAAATGGTACCGTGCGATTTCATCGCCCCGGCGATTACGCACAACCCACTGTCAGACCACCATCCGAAGCTGCTGTCTAACTTCTTCGCCCAGACCGAAGCGCTGGCGTTCGGTAAATCCCGCGAGGTGGTTGAGCAGGAGTACCGTGATCAGGGTAAAGATCCGGCAACGCTGGAGCACGTGGTGCCGTTTAAAGTGTTCGAAGGCAACCGTCCAACTAACTCCATTCTGCTGCGCGAAATCACGCCGTTCAGCCTGGGGGCGCTGATTGCCCTCTACGAGCACAAAATCTTCACTCAGGGCGCTATTCTGAACATCTTCACCTTTGACCAGTGGGGCGTTGAGCTGGGCAAACAGCTGGCAAACCGCATTCTGCCAGAGCTGGGTGACGATAAAGCGATCGACAGCCACGACAGCTCCACCAATGGTCTGATTAACCGTTATAAAGCCTGGCGTGCGTAATAAATATGTCATGAACAATGCCGGCGATATGCCGGCATTTTTTTATCGGATAATTCCTGATGTCTGTTAGTTATCTCAAATTCTGAATCTGAGTTTAATCCGAAAAAGACGGTAACCCCGTTAATTGCTGAGGTTTATTTTAAGAAAATACGGAGTGATGCTTTAATGTTCTTATATTATAACTTATTGATTTATATTGATTATATATTTACTTGATTCTTTTTTCCTTCCATTTTTAACCATTAGTCTGAAAACCTCATCCCTATTTACCCCCACGGTAAACCCACTGCTTTAGTTGTGTATACTCGAATCCGCCTGAATTTCTTTTCGGGCAAATCTCCATTCATTCATTGAAGGGAAATTGTTATGAAGAAAGTACTGTATGGCATTTTTGCCATATCTGCGCTTGCGGCGACGTCTGTCTATGCAGCTCCGGTCCAGGTCGGGGAAGCAGCAGGGTCGGCAGCGACGTCTGCGTCTGCGGGGAGTTCTACCGCAGCCAGCACCAGCGCCGTAAGTTCAGCCGTGGGTGTCGCGCTGGCGGCAACCGGTGGCGGTGATGGCTCCAATACCGGAACCACGACCACTACGACGACCAGCACCCAGTAATACCGGGTGTTTTAATCATAACCACACTTCGGTGTGGTTATTTCGCCCCTTCGGAGAAGAGTCGTGAAGCGACCTGCAATCATCCTGATTTGCCTGCTGTTGCAGGCGTGCTCAGCTACCACCAAAGGGCTGGGCCACTCACTGTGGGACAGCATGTTCGGCACGCCGGGCGTGCATCTGACCGATGACGAACTTCAGAACATGCCGTATGCCAGCCAGTACATGCAGCTAAACGATGGTCCGCAACTGTTTGTGGTGCTCGCTTTCGATGAAAACGGGCAGCAGAAATGGGTGACGCAGGATCAGGCCACCATCGTGACGCAGCATTCCCGCATCGTGAAAACGTTGCTCGGCGGCGACAACCTGCTTGAGGTGAACAACCTGGCTGAAGATCCGCTCATCAAGCCGAATCAGATTGTCGATGGCGCAAGCTGGACGCGCACGATGGGCTGGACCGAGCACAAACAGGTGCGCTACGCCACGGCCCGCTCCACCTTCCGCTGGGACGGTACGGACAGTGTCAAAGTGGGCAGCGACGAAACGCAGGTGCGCGTGCTGGATGAAGAGGTGACAACCGATCAGGCCACCTGGCATAACCGCTTCTGGGTGGACGAAGAGGGGCAAATCCGCCAGTCCTTGCAGTATCTCGGTGCCGGTTTCTTCCCGGTGAAGACCACCCTGATCAAGGCGGCGAAATCATGAAAATGTTCATCCACATTGCGCTTCTCGCCAGCCTGGCCTCGCCGCTGGCGTGGTCTGCGGGAACGGTACAGGTCTACACCCCGGACAGCGAAAAACCTAAAACCTTAACCAATGCCGGGCATCTGCTCGATCTGGTGGGGCAGCCGAGGCTGGCGAAAAGCTGGTGGACCGGGGCGGTTATCAGCGAGCGTCAGGCGACGATTGTAGCGGAACAAAAACATCAGGCGCTGCTCGCCCGACTGAGCGGGCTGGCACAACAGGAAGATGCCGACGATGCCGCGGCTATTACTAGCCTGCGTCAGCAGCTTCAGGCGGTTAAGGTGACGGGGCGCCAGAAGGTGAATCTCGATCCCGACGAAGTGCGTGTCGCGGAAAACGGCAATCCGTCGCTGGAAGGGGACTATACCCTGTGGCTTCCGGCTCAGCCTTCCACCGTCACCGTGATGGGGCTTCTCAGCAGCCCTGGCAAAAAGCCGTTTACGCCGGGCCGGGACGTGGCGAGCTATCTCGACGAGCAAAGTCTGCTCAGCGGAGCGGATAAAAGCTATGCCTGGGTGGTCTATCCGGACGGGCATACGCAGAAAGCGCCGGTGGCTTACTGGAATAAACGCCATATCGAACCTATGCCGGGCAGCATCATTTTTGTCGGTTTTGCCGACCATTTCTGGACGAAAGCGTATGACGGGCTTAATGCCGATATCCTTCGCTCCCTGATACAGCGGATACCGGAATAATGAAAAAAACCTATCTCTACAGCATGCTTGCACTGTGCGTGAGTGCCGCCTGTCATGCAGAAACGTATCCGGCACCCATCGGCCCGTCGCAGTCCGATTTTGGCGGCGTGGGCTTACTGCAAACCCCAACCGCGCGTATGGCCCGCGAGGGGGAAATCAGCCTTAACTATCGCGATAACGATCAGTACCGTTACTACTCTGCGTCCGTGCAGCTGTTCCCCTGGCTGGAGACCACGCTGCGCTACACCGACGTGCGTACAAAACAGTACAGCAGCGTAGACGCTTTCTCCGGCGATCAGACCTACAAAGACAAAGCCTTCGACGTGAAGCTGCGCCTGTGGGAAGAGAGTTACTGGATGCCGCAGGTCTCCGTTGGTGCGAAAGACATTGGCGGGACCGGCCTGTTTGACGCGGAATACATCGTGGCCAGCAAAGCCTGGGGACCGTTTGATTTCTCACTCGGTCTGGGATGGGGCTATCTGGGTACCAGCGGCAACGTAACCAACCCGTTCTGTACCTACAGCGACAAATACTGCTACCGCGATAACAGCTACAAAAAAGCGGGTTCCATCAACGGCGACCAGATGTTCCACGGCCCGGCCTCGCTGTTTGGTGGTGTAGAGTATCAAACGCCATGGCAGCCGCTGCGCCTGAAGCTGGAGTACGAAGGTAATAACTACAGCGAAGATTTTGCCGGCAAAATTGAGCAGAAGAGCAAGTTTAACGTCGGCGCCATTTACCGCGTCACCGACTGGGCCGACGTTAACCTCAGCTATGAGCGCGGTAATACCCTGATGTTTGGCTTTACCCTGCGCACTAACTTTAACGACATGCGGCCGCACTATAATGACAACCCGCGGCCAAAATATCAGCCGGAGCCGCAGGATGCGATCATTCAGCACTCCGTGGTAGCGAACCAGCTGACGCTGCTGAAATATAACGCGGGCCTGGCGGATCCGAAGATCCAGACCAAAGGCGATACGCTGTATGTTACCGGCGAGCAGGTGAAATACCGCGACTCCCGCGAAGGGATCGAGCGCGCCAACCGGATCGTCATGAACGATCTGCCGGAGGGGATCCGCACGATCCGCGTGACGGAGAACCGCCTGAATCTGCCGCAGGTCACCACCGAAACCGATGTTGCCAGCCTTAAGCGTCATCTTGAAGGCGAACCGCTCGGGCATGAAACCGAGCTGGTGCAAAAACGCGTTGAGCCGGTGGTGCCGGAAACCACCGAGCAGGGCTGGTATATCGATAAATCGCGCTTCGATTTCCATATCGATCCGGTGCTGAACCAGTCCGTGGGTGGGCCGGAAAACTTCTACATGTATCAGCTGGGCGCGATGGCGACGGCGGATCTGTGGGTGACCGACCACCTGTTGACCACCGGTAGTCTGTTCGGCAACATTGCCAACAACTACGACAAATTTAACTACACCAACCCGCCGAACGATTCAAAACTGCCGCGCGTGCGTACCCGCGTTCGTGAATACGTGCAGAACGATATCTACGTGAATAACCTCCAGGCCAACTACTTCCAGTACTTCGGCAATGGCTTCTACGGCCAGGTTTACGGTGGCTATCTGGAAACCATGTTCGGCGGCGCCGGGGCAGAAGTGCTTTATCGTCCTGTCGACAGCAACTGGGCGTTTGGGGTTGATGCCAACTACGTGAAACAGCGTGACTGGCGCAGCGCGCAGGACATGATGAAGTTCACCGACTACAGCGTCAAAACCGGCCACCTGACCGCCTACTGGACGCCGTCGTTCGCGCAGGACGTGCTGGTAAAAGCCAGCGTCGGCCAGTATCTGGCGGGCGATAAGGGCGGCACGCTGGATATCTCCAAACACTTTGACAGCGGCGTTGTGGTGGGCGGCTATGCCACCATCACCAACGTTTCGCCAGACGAGTACGGGGAAGGGGACTTCACCAAAGGGGTGTACGTGTCGATTCCGCTGGATCTGTTCTCATCAGGCCCAACCCGCAGCCGTGCGGCAGTGGGCTGGACGCCGCTGACGCGCGACGGCGGTCAGCAGCTTGGACGTAAATTCCAGCTGTATGATATGACCAGCGATAAGAACGTTAACTTCCGCTGATGCTTCACGCCGGGCGGCACTGCGTTTGCCCGGCCTACGGTTTTTGTAGGCCCGGTAAGCGCAGCGCCACCGGGCGAATGCGCCAAACATAAACAAAAAATATAGATCCCCGTCACATTTTTGCGTTATACAGGAACCTCGCCCTGGAGAATGAGGTGCTGTATGACATCCCTGACTCGTCCGCGCGTTGAGTTTATCTCAACGATACTCCAGACCGTACTGAACCTCGGTCTGCTGAGCCTTGGCCTGATCCTGGTCGTTTTTCTGGGTAAAGAGACGGTGCATCTGGCGGATGTGCTCTTCGCTCCTGAGCAAACCAGCAAATACGCACTGGTGGAAGGCCTGGTGGTCTACTTTCTCTACTTTGAATTTATCGCCCTGATTGTGAAGTACTTTCAGTCCGGCTTTCACTTCCCGCTGCGCTATTTCGTCTACATTGGCATCACGGCCATTGTGCGGCTGATCATCGTCGATCATAAATCCCCGCTCGACGTGCTGATCTACTCGGCGGCGATCCTGCTGCTGGTGATCACCCTCTGGCTGTGCAACTCAAAGCGGCTAAAACGCGAATAAAAAAAGGGCGCTCCGAAGAGCGCCTAACAACAGTCACAAGTTGGTTCAATACAATACGTCTAAAGTTGAGGGTTGCAGTGGCATAACAAATGAAACTTAACCTTTCACACCGCCCGCCGTCAGGCCGTTGACCAGCCAGCGCTGGGCCAGCAGGAACACCACGGTAATCGGGATGGCAGAGAGGACGGCCGCCGCGGCAAAGTCGCCCCACAGGTAGTTTTGCGGGTTGAGATACTGCTGCATACCGACGGCCAGGGTGTAGCTGTTTACATCGCGCAGTAACAGAGAGGCGACCGGTACTTCGGTGATCGCCGCGATAAACGACAGAATAAACACCACCGCCAGAATCGGCACCGACAACGGCAGCAGCACCAGGCGGAACGCCTGCCACGGTGTCGCGCCATCCAGTGCCGCCGCTTCTTCCAGCGAGCCGTCGATGGTTTCGAAATAGCCTTTAATGGTCCACACGTGCAGGGCGATACCGCCGAGATAGGCGAAGATCACGCCGCCGTGAGTGTTCAGGCCGATGAACGGCACGTACTGGCCCAGACGGTCAAACAAGGCATATAACGCCACCAGCGACAGTACGGCCGGGAACATCTGGAAAATCAGCATCCCTTTCAGCAGGGTCGCTTTGCCCGGAAAACGCATACGGGCGAAGGCGTAAGCACAGGTGGTGGAGAGCGTCACGATGCCGATGGCTGTGATGGTTGCCACCTTCACCGAGTTCCACAGCCACAGCAGCACCGGGAACGGCGGCGGTGTGACGCGGCCATCCGCGTGTTCCACGCTGAAGCCCAGCGCGAGCTTCCAGTGCTCCCAGGAGATTTCGTCCGGGATCAGGCTCCCGGTGGCGAAGTTCCCCGAACGCAGGGAGATGGCGATAACCATCAGCAGCGGGAACATGATCGCCGCGATGAAAACCAGCAGGCCTAAGTGCGTCGCGAGGAGGCGCAGTTTCTGAGATTTGGGTTGTACCATTGCCATGTTCAGTGCCCTCCTTAGTCAAATTTCATACGTGTGGCTTTCAGGTTCACAATCGCCAGGGCGCCCACCAGCAGGAAGATCAGGGTGGCAATCGCCGCCGCCAGGCCGAAGTCCTGACCGCCGCCGCCCTCGAAGGCGATGCGGTAGGTGTAGCTCACGAGCAGGTCGGTATAGCCTGCCGGCGTGGTGGTGCCGAGACGGTCCGGACCGCCGTTGGTCAACAGCTGAATCAGCACGAAGTTGTTAAAGTTAAAGGCGAAGCTGGCAATCATCAGCGGCGTCAGCGGCTTAATGAGCAGCGGCAGGGTAATTTTGAAGAAGTTCTGGAACGGACCCGCGCCGTCCATCGCCGAGGCTTCGTAAAGGTCGTCCGGGATGGCCTTCAGCAGCCCCATGCACAGGATCATCATGTACGGATAGCCCAGCCAGGTGTTCACGATGATAATCATCGAGCGAGCGGTGGTCGGGTCGCTGAACCAGGCCGGTTTAATGCCGAACAGCGCGCTCAGCATCATGTTGATTTCACCGAAGCTCTGGTTAAACAGCCCTTTGAAAATCAGAATCGAGATGAACGACGGCACGGCGTACGGCAGAATCAGCAGCACGCGGTAAATCGCTTTGCCCTTCAGGGACTCCCACTGCACGAGGCAGGCCAGCACCATGCCCACGGCCACGGTCAGGATCACGGTCAGCACCGAGAAGACCACCGTCCAGACGAAGATGGCGAAGAACGGTTTCTGGATGCCTTCGTCGGTAAACACGCGGGTAAAGTTGTCCCAGCCGATGGTGACGGTATAGCCCGGGCTGAGTTTGTCATCCCCCCAGCTGCCGTCGGCATTCACAGACTGATAGAAACCGATATCGTTGTTCGGGCGGTACTTCACGCCGCTCTGGTTGTTGGTCAGCGTGCCGTCATCCGCCAGGGTATAGAGCGGTTGGGTGCCGGAGAACTGGCGCAGCGAGCTCATGATCACTTTGCTTTCGTCTGGCAGTACGGCGGTGAGCTGAGTCAGTGCCTGGCGATTCTGGGTGATGATACGCAGGTTGGCACGTTCACCTTCCGGCAGGGCCGCAGCCTCTTTTAAGGTCAGCTTCTGCTCACCGCCAAATTTGAACGCGTCGGAAAGATAGGTTTTGCCGCTCTCACCGTCAGTGAGCGCTAACTTCCACTCATCACCCGCAGGATACAGGCCGAAGTTAAAGGTTTTACCCGCCTGATAAGAACGGTCCAGAAGCACCTGGGTGGCACGCTCCTGCGCGAGCTGGTTGGTGCTGCTGTAGTTGGTAAAGGCAATCGCGATGGTGCAGATCAGCGGAAAGAGGACAAACAGCCCCATCCCGGCAACGCCCGGGTAAACATAGCGCCAGGCATACGCTTTACGGTTGGCGAAAATATACAGGCCAACCGAGCTTAAAATCAGCGTCATGATGGCGAATAGGTATTCCCCTTGCACGTACATTAAAACAACAAGGTAACCCACCAGCAGACACAGCAGACCTATCACTGACCACTTCAGTGCGTCGCTTTGCCACCAGTGTTTCTTTTTAATGACATCCATGGGGTTCTTCCTCTACAACGGTGGAAACTTATCGTCAGGTGGCGCTGCGCTTACCTGACCTACGGATCGTGCCGTAGTCGTAGGGCGGGTAAGCGCATGCGCCACCCGCCGTTTTTCAGACTTACTTAGTAATACGACCCTGAGCATCTTTCAGCGCGGCATCGACAGTCTGGCGACCGCTTGCAGCGTTGATGACGGCGGTACGGGTGGCGTACCAGAATGCAGCCATCTGAGGGATGTTCGGCATGATTTCGCCTTTCTGGGCGTTATCCATGGTGGCCGCAATACGTGGATCTTTCGCCAGCTGATCCTGGAAGGATTTCAGCGCAACGGCGCCCAGCGGTTTGTCCTTGTTCACTTCATCCAGACCCTGATCGGTCAGCAGGTAGTTTTCGAGGAACTCTTTCGCCAGCTCTTTGTTCGGGCTGGCGGCGTTGATGCCTGCGCTCAGCACGCCCACGAACGGTTTAGACGGTTTGCCGTTGAAGGTTGGCAGCAGGGTCACGCCGTAGTTGATTTTGCTCTTGTCGATGTTGGTCCAGGCCCACGGACCGTTGATGGTCATCGCGGTTTCGCCTTTGTTGAACGCCGCTTCCGCGATGGAGTAGTCAGTATCCGCGTTCATGTGTTTGTTCTTAATCAGGTCAACCAGGAAGGTCAGACCTTTTTTCGCGCCCGCACTGTCCACGCCCACGTCTTTCACGTCATATTTGCCGTTTTCAAACTTGAACGCGTAGCCGCCGTCGGCAGCAATCAGCGGCCAGGTGAAGTACGGTTCTTGCAGGTTGAACATCAGAGCGGATTTACCCTTCGCCTTCAGCTCTTTATCCAGAGCAGGGATCTCTTCCCAGGTTTTCGGTGGGTTTGGCACCAGGTCTTTGTTGTAAATCAGTGACAGGGCTTCAACCGCTATTGGGTAAGCGATCAGCTTGCCGTTATAGCGAACGGCGTCCCAGGTGAACGGGAACAGTTTGTCCTGGAAGGCTTTGTCTGGCGTAACTTCTGCCAGCAGGCCAGACTGCGCGTAGCCCCCGAAACGGTCATGCGCCCAGAAGATAATGTCCGGACCATCGCCCGTTGCCGCAACCTGCGGGAACTTCTCTTCCAGTTTGTCCGGGTGCTCTACGGTGACTTTGATACCGGTGTCTTTCTCGAATTTTTTGCCCACTTCGGCCAGACCGTTATAGCCCTTGTCGCCGTTAATCCAGATAACCAGCTTACCTTCTTCAATTTTGGCGAGAGCCGGTGCGGAAATCATCATTGCTGCGAGGGCGGACAATGCGAAAACGCGTGCGCCAGTCTTGATCTTCATATCTGCCATCCTTTATTGGTGATGTGCTCGTGGATACATAAGGTGGTTCAACGTGACTCAGTCTCCTTATTTGACATCCTCTTTCCATCCTCCCAGTCCCTACGCCCCACCCCCTGTTTGTGTGATCCCTGTAACATAAATTTAAGTTATGAGTGCTGGCGCACATAAAAACCCACTGAATTTTGCAGGCCGCTTCACGATTTTCGCCTCGGCCCCTCAGCTGCGGTCGCAGAGCCTGCTCTCTCATCCTCCCGCCTCCTCCCCCATAAAAAAGCTGGGGGGTGGAGGATTCACGAAAGTAATGGAACACGCATAGTGAACTTATCTTGAATGTTTCTGTCGGTGACAGGTTGTAACGAAGGGAGAAGGGCATGGCGAGCGTACAGCTGCGTAATGTAACGAAAGCCTGGGGCGACGTAGTGGTGTCAAAAGACATCAATCTGGACATCCACGAAGGTGAATTTGTGGTGTTCGTGGGTCCATCAGGCTGTGGTAAATCGACTCTGCTGCGTATGATTGCCGGTCTTGAAACCATCACCAGTGGCGATTTATTTATTGGTGATACCCGAATGAACGACATCCCGCCAGCTGAACGCGGCGTGGGCATGGTGTTCCAGTCTTATGCGCTTTATCCGCATCTTTCCGTTGCCGAGAACATGTCCTTTGGCCTGAAGCTGGCCGGCGCGAAAAAAGAGACCATTAACCAGCGCGTCACCCAGGTGGCGGAAGTGCTTCAGCTGGCACATCTGCTGGAGCGTAAACCGAAGGCGCTCTCCGGCGGTCAGCGTCAGCGTGTGGCGATCGGCCGTACGCTGGTGGCCGAGCCGCGCGTGTTCCTGCTCGATGAACCTCTCTCTAACCTGGATGCCGCCCTGCGCGTCCAGATGCGTATCGAAATCTCCCGTCTGCACAAACGCCTTGGACGCACGATGATTTACGTCACCCACGATCAGGTCGAAGCGATGACGCTGGCCGACAAAATCGTGGTGCTGGATGCCGGTCGCGTGGCGCAGGTGGGCAAACCGCTGGAGCTGTATCACTACCCGGCAGACCGCTTTGTTGCGGGCTTTATTGGCTCGCCAAAGATGAACTTCCTGCCCGTAAAAGTGACCGCGACGGCAATCGAACAGGTACAGGTGGAGCTGCCAAACCGTCAGCAAGTCTGGCTGCCGGTCGACAGCGCCAACGTACAGGTGGGGGCCAATATGTCCCTCGGTATCCGCCCTGAGCATTTACTGCCGAGCCACATCGCTGATGTGACGCTGGAAGGTGAAGTTCAGGTCGTCGAACAGCTTGGTCACGAAACACAGATTCATATCCAGATCCCCGCCATCCGTCAGAACCTGGTCTACCGCCAGAATGACGTGGTGTTGGTAGAAGAGGGTGCCACATTCGCTATCGGTTTGCCGCCAGAGCGATGCCATCTGTTCCGTGAGGATGGCACTGCATGTCGTCGGTTGCACAAAGAGCCAGGCGTTTAAGCATTCCAATTACAAAGAAAAGCAATGATCTCAGGAGATAGAATAATGATTACTCTGCGCAAAGTCCCTCTGGCTGTCGCAATTGCGGCAGGCATCCTGTCTGCCCAGGCGGGCGCCGTAGACTTTAAAGGTTATGCTCGTTCCGGCATTGGCTGGACCGGAAGTGGCGGTGAACAACAATGTTTCCAGGCAACAGGCGCACAAAGTAAATACCGTCTCGGTAACGAATGTGAAACCTACGCCGAACTGAAACTGGGCCAGGAAGTGTGGAAAGAAGGCGACAAGAGCTTCTATTTCGACACCAACGTAGCGTACTCCGTTTCTCAACAGAATGACTGGGAATCCACCAGCCCGGCCTTCCGTGAAGCTAACGTGCAGGGTAAAAACCTGATTGAATGGCTGCCAGGCTCTACCATCTGGGCCGGTAAGCGCTTCTATCAGCGTCATGACGTACACATGATCGACTTCTACTACTGGGATATCTCTGGTCCTGGTGCCGGTATTGAAAACATCGATCTGGGCTTTGGTAAACTCTCTCTGGCAGCGACCCGTTCTTCTGAGTCCGGCGGTTCTGCAACCTTCGCCGATCGTGATGCGAACGGCGACCGTATTTATGACAACGTGGTACCAAACGATGTCTTCGACGTCCGTTTAGCCGGTCTGGAAACCAACCCGGGCGGTACGCTGGAGCTGGGCGTTGACTACGGTCATACCAACATTCCTGACGACTACTATCTGCAACCTGGCGCCTCTAAAGATGGCTGGCTGTTCACCGCTGAACACACCCAGAGCATGATGAAAGGCTTCAACAAGTTCGTACTGCAATACGGTACGGATTCCATGACCTCTAACGGTAAAGGTATTCCACAGGGTGGCAGCATCGATAACGACGGCTCTATGTGGCGCGTGCTGGACCACGGTGCAATCACCCTGGCAGACCGTTGGGACCTGATGTACGTCGGTATGTACCAGAACATCGATCGTGACAACAACAACGGTACCGAGTGGTGGACCGTGGGTGTTCGTCCAATGTTCAAATGGACGCCGATCATGAGCACCTTGCTGGAAGTGGGCTACGACAACGTTAAGTCTCAGAAAACTGACGACAAAAACAGCCAGTACAAAATCACCCTGGCACAGCAATGGCAGGCAGGCGACAGCATCTGGTCCCGTCCGGCTATCCGTGTCTTCGCAACCTACGCGAAGTGGGATGAGAAATGGGGCTATGCAAACAACGACTCAGGTGCAGGTTACACCTCTGGCGTAGCGTATAGCGACACCTCCGCGAAAACCTTCAGCCGTGGCGACAACGATGAGTGGACCTTCGGCGCCCAGATGGAAATCTGGTGGTAATTCGTCGAGCCTGACGTAATGACCTGAAAAGAGGGGCGTAAGCCCCTCTCTCCTTAGGGTGCTGCGCGCTATTGCCTGGCCACCGCAGTGCTCACGCTATCAGAGGTAATAACAATGAAAATGAAGAAAAGTCTCGTCGCGCTGTGCCTCTCTGCGGGGCTGTTGGCCTGTGCGCCTGCGCTCACCTATGCAGATGTGAATTTTGTTCCTCAAAATACCAGTGCTGCGCCAGCTATTCCGGCTGCGGCACTTCAGCAACTGGTGTGGACGCCAGTTGATCAGTCGAAAACGCAAACCACCCAGCTTGCCGCTGGCGGTCAGTCGCTGAACGTGCCGGGTATCAGCGGTCCGGTTGCGGCTTTCAGCGTGCCGGCGAATATCGGCGAGCTGACCCTGACGTTAACCAGTGAAGTCAATAAACAGACCAGCGTCTTCGCGCCTAACGTGCTGATCCTCGATCAGAGCATGACGCCATCCGCATTCTTCCCAAGCGACTATTTCAGCTATCAGGAGCCTGGCGTCATGAGTGCCGATCGGCTGGAAGGCGTTATGCGCCTGACGCCAGCCCTGGGTCAGCAGAAGATTTATGTCCTGGTGTTCACGACTGAAAAAGATCTGCAACAGACAACGAAGCTGGTTGATCCGGCGAAAGCCTACGCAAAAGGCACCGGTAACGCTGTCCCGGATATCCCGGATCCGCATGCTCGCCATACTACCGACGGCCTGATCAAGCTGAAAGTCTCCACCAACAGCGCCTCCAGCGTACTCGTAGGCCCGCTGTTTGGCTCATCTGGCCCGGGGCCGGTAACGGTGGGTAATACTGCCGCGCCTGTGTATGCCGCGCCAGCCGCAACACCGGCCGCGGCTCCGGCCCCGGCGAAAAAAGCCGAGCCGGTGCTTAACGATACTGAAACTTACTTTAACAACGCCATCAAGCAGGCAGTTAAAAACGGCGATGTCGATAAAGCGCTGAAACTGCTTGATGAGGCCGAGCGTTTAGGTTCAACCACTGCCCGTTCCACCTTTATCAGCAGTGTAAAAGGCAAGGGGTAACCGTCTCCCCACAGTGCTGATTTTGTTAGTCGTTTAGTGCGCCTTCACGGGCGCACTTTTTTTGGCTAAGTTGCACCATTGTTGCGATAGTGATCGTTAAATTCTGTTTGTCCGTCCTCATTTTGCCAATCTGCGATACAATGCTTTTACGTTATGTATCGGAGAGTCTGGCATGTCACACCCCGCGCTCACGCAGCTGCGTGCGCTACGCTATTTCGACCACATCCCTGCGCTTGACCCGGAACAGCTGGACTGGCTGCTGCTGGAAGATTCCATGACAAAACGTTTTGAGCAACAGGGTAAAACGGTCACGGTGACGATGATTCAGGAAGGGTTTGTCTCGCCTGCGGAGATTGCCAGCGAGCTGCCGCTGCTGCCGCAGGAAGAACGCTACTGGCTGCGTGAAATTTTACTCTGTGCGGATGGCGAGCCGTGGCTTGCCGGGCGGACGGTGGTTCCTGAGTCTACACTTTCCGGGCCGGAGCTGGCATTGCAACGCCTCGGCAAAACGCCCCTGGGGCGCTATCTGTTCACCTCGTCTGAACTGACCCGTGATTTTATTGAAATTGGTTGCGATGCCGATTTGTGGGGGCGCCGTTCCCGCCTTCGTTTGAGTGGCAAGCCGTTAATACTGACGGAACTCTTTTTGCCTGCATCGCCGTTGTACTAAGAGGGAGAGAAAATGGAGTGGAGTCTGACGCAGAATAAGCTGCTGGCCTATCACCGCCTGATGCGTACTGATAAACCCATTGGCGCGCTGCTGCTGCTGTGGCCGACCTTATGGGCGCTGTGGGTTGCCACGCCGGGCGTGCCGCCGTTGTGGATCCTGGCGGTGTTTGTGGCGGGCGTCTGGCTGATGCGCGCTGCGGGTTGTGTGGTCAACGACTATGCTGACCGGAAATTTGATGGACATGTTAAGCGCACCGCGAATCGTCCTCTGCCGAGCGGTCAGGTGACCGGGAAAGAGGCGCGCATCCTGTTTGTGGTGCTGGTGCTTCTCTCTTTCATGCTGGTGTTAACCCTTAACACCATGACCATTCTACTGTCCGTTGCGGCTCTGGCGCTGGCCTGGGTTTACCCGTTCATGAAGCGATACACCCATCTGCCGCAGGTGGTATTGGGTGCGGCATTTGGCTGGTCGATTCCCATGGCGTTTGCCGCGGTCAGCGAGTCCGTTCCGCTCAGCTGCTGGCTGATGTTCCTGGCGAATATTCTCTGGGCCGTTGCGTACGATACCCAATACGCGATGGTCGATCGCGATGACGATCTCAAGATTGGCATCAAATCGACGGCGATCCTGTTTGGTCGTCACGACAAGCTGATCATCGGCATATTACAGGTGGCGGTGCTGGCGCTGATGGTGGCGATTGGTCGCCTGAACGGGCTGAACTGGGAGTTTTACTGGTCCGTACTGGTGGCGGGGCTGCTGTTTGCGTATCAGCAGAAGCTGATCGCGAAGCGCGAGCGTGAAGCCTGCTTTAAAGCGTTTCTGAATAATAACTACGTCGGGCTGGTGCTGTTTCTGGGCCTGGCGATGAGTTACTGGTCATAAAAAAGCCGGGTGGCGGCTTCGCCTTACCCGGCCTACGATTTAGCGGAACATGTAGGCCGGGTAAGCGTTAGCGTCACCCGGCTTTAGCATCATTCGCCCTGCGTCGAACTCTCAATCGTTAAACGCACATCCGCGGTAATCAGCTCTGCCAGCATCTGGTAAACCTTCATCGTCTCTTCCGGCTCGGCATCGCCCGTATCGCTAATGTACCCTTCGTCGCGCAGCGTCAGCACCAGGGAGCTGAATACCGCTTTGTCGAAGAATTCCGGGGCGTTAATGCCATGCAGAACGGAGAGGCGCTGGGCCAGCGTCCGGCTCTCTTTTTCCAGCGTACCGCGGTTGATGGACGGATTTGCACTCAGCAACCAGAAGGTAATGGCGTAGCGCTGCAACGTCTCACGCGCACCGGAAGCCAGGAGCTGCAAGGTACGTGAACGTGACGGATTGATATGCAGTTCATCATCACTGATGGTAATCAGCCCCTGACGATGCATCTCTGCCGTCATTTTATCGAGCTCTGCCGCCAGTTCATCCTTACTCCAGCGCAGGAACAGCTCCGCTTTCAGCATCGGGTAGATGGCCTGAATATGGCGCAGCAGCTCCTGACGCGAAATACGGCGGTGCTGGGTAATAATGGCCGCCATCAGCGACGGCAGCATCAGCATGTGCGTGATGTTATTACGGTAGTAGGTCATCAGCACGGCCTGCTCGCGCGGCAGAATGATGATGTCACCAATCGTATCTTTCTCGACTTCGAACTTGTTCATCTGCAACGCGTGATCGATCAGCTCGCTGGCGGTGGCAGACGGCACGGTCGAATCCACGGAATACGGCACGTTGCGCATGATATCCAGGTAGCAGTCAATCTGCTCGGTCAGCTGTTCGCGGGTCAGTGAACGCTGGCGAGAGGCCAGAAGCGCAGTACAACACAGGTTCATGGCGTTTGCCGCACCAGCATTGTTGATGCGTACCATCAGCTCGGATGCAATGCCGTTGACCGTTGGCGTCAGCCAGGCCGGACGTACCGCTTCGATAGGATCGATAGACTCGCGCCACTCCGGAACATGATGGTTCAGATATGTCATCAGCGGCAGGGGCTCGCCAAAGTTCACGTATCCCTGGCCGAGGTTGCGCAATTTACTCAGCCCACGCAGCATCTGCGGCAGACTCTCTTTCTCTTTAGTCGCACCGCGCAGCTCTTTCGCGTAGGTGCCCACTTCCATCACGTGTTCATAACCGATGTAAATCGGCACCAGCGTGATAGGACGGGTACCGCCACGCAGCATGGCCTGAATGGTCATCGACAGCGTGCCGGTCTTTGGATCGAGCAGACGACCGGTACGCGAGCGACCGCCTTCAACAAAGTACTCCACAGAATAACCGCGGCTGAACAGCTCGCCCAGATACTCCCTGAAGACGGTGGAGTAAAGCTTGTTACCTTTAAAGGTACGACGAATGAAGAACGCACCCAGACGGCGGAAAATCGGGCCTGCTGGCCAGAAGTTCAGGTTGATACCGGCAGCAATATGCGGTGGCACCAACCCCTGGTGATAGAGCACGTAAGAGAGCAACAAGTAGTCCATGTGGCTGCGGTGGCAGGGCACATAGACAATCTCGTGGCCGTCGTGCGCTAACTGACGCACGCGTTCGGCGTTGTGGACGTTAATCCCCTGATAGAGGCGGTTCCACGTGAAGCCGAGGATACGGTCAGAGAGGCGAATCATCTCGTAGGAGAAGTTCGCGGCGATCTCTTCCATCAGCGCGATTGCGTTCTGCTGCGCTTTCTCGTGCGAAATTTTCTTGCTGCGCGCTTCGTCTTCTACGGCACGGGCAATCGCTTTGGAAGCCAGCAGCTTGTTGAACAGATCCTGACGTGCCGGGAGACGTGGTCCAACGGCCGCCAGACGCTGACGTGCAAAGTGCATACGCGCAACGCGCGCCAGCTTTTGCGCAATGATTTTGTCAGTGCCGTGTTCATCCGCCATGCGGCGCAGTGAAACGGAAGGTGAGAAGCGGACAAAACTGTCGCGTCCCAGCCAGGAGACGGCGAAAAACTTCTGAATGCCGTTGAGCATACGCAGCGGCGGGTTCTCTTCCCCTTTTTCGCGCCCCGGACGACGGCCAAACATCACCGACACCGGCACCATCTGCACGTCCAGATCGGGGTTGCTGCGGTGCAGATCGAGGTAATCATGGAACAGCTTAATGGACTCTTCTTTCGGCGTGTAATAGGTGAACACGCGCGGCCCGCCATGGATGAACACGTAGCGTGGCAGCAGCGTACCGTCGACTTCCAGCGGTTCAAGTGGGTCAGGTAAATCGTGCGCCAGACATTGTGCGCGAAGCGTCAGCAGGTCTGCCTTCGAGTTATAAGGCAAAACGTACATAATAGGGCGCGACGTATCGAGCCCTAATTCCAGCGCAGGTTCTGCTGGGATAGACTTACTTTTTACCAGGACGCTTAATGGTAAATTAAGTAATTTGTAGTAAATTCGTGGCCAGCCGGACATAAACGATGTAAAGCCTCTGGTTAATAATGCAATTGCGGCGCAAGGATAACAGAAAGCGCGCAAAATTTCTGTTGTTACCCGTCATACTTCAGGTTGCAGCAAAACGCGCTGCGGCTTTAGTTACAGACGCTATTTATCATAAAAGGTTCTTTTAATGGCCAATAATACCACTGGGTTAACTCGAATCATTAAAGCTGCCGGTTATTCATGGAAAGGTTTCCGCGCTGCATGGGTTAATGAAGCCGCTTTCCGCCAGGAGGCGGTTGCTGCAATCGTTGCCGTTGTCATCGCCTGCTTCCTTGATGTTGATGCTATCACCCGCGTACTGCTCATCGGATCTGTCTTTCTGGTGATGATAGTGGAAATTCTTAATAGCGCTATTGAGGCCGTTGTTGACCGAATCGGGTCGGAATTCCATGAATTGTCTGGCCGGGCGAAAGACATGGGTTCCGCTGCCGTACTGCTGGCGATTATCACTGCGGCGATCACCTGGGTCACGCTGCTTTGGTCGCATTTCCGATGAGCCTCGAGGAATAATTAAGTCCCTGGTTTTTTGTGCAGTTTTTGGTTCCAAAATCGCCTTTGACTGTATATACTCACAGCATAACTGTATATACACCCAGGGGGCGGTATGAAAGCGTTAACGACCAGGCAGCAAGAGGTGTTTGATCTCATTCGGGATCATATCGGCCAGACGGGTATGCCACCCACGCGTGCAGAAATTGCGCAGCGTCTGGGCTTCCGTTCTCCTAATGCTGCCGAAGAGCACCTTAAAGCGCTGGCGCGTAAGGGCGTGATTGAGATTGTTTCCGGCGCCTCACGCGGTATTCGTCTGCTGGTGGAAGAAGAGAGCGGTATTCCGCTGGTGGGTCGCGTAGCGGCAGGTGAACCTCTGCTGGCGCAGCAGCACATCGAAGGGCACTATCAGGTTGATCCAGGCATGTTCAAGCCGAGCGCCGATTTCCTGCTGCGCGTTAGCGGAATGTCCATGAAAGATATCGGTATTTTGGATGGCGATCTGCTGGCGGTACACAAAACGCAGGACGTGCGTAACGGGCAAGTCGTGGTGGCGCGCATTGATGATGAAGTGACGGTTAAGCGCCTGAAAAAACAAGGCAATACCGTGCAGCTTCTGCCTGAAAACAATGAATTCTCCCCGATTGTGGTGGATCTCCGCGAGCAGAGCTTCTCTATTGAAGGGCTGGCGGTCGGCGTTATCCGCAACGGTGAATGGCTATAATCTCTTCCTGACAGGCTGTAGTTCCTCTACAGCCTGGCCTGTTTTCTGATTCCGGTAATTTCCATGGCATTGCTAACTTCTGCCGATAAGGCGTTGTGGCGTCTTGCGCTACCGATGATTTTTTCCAATATTACCGTTCCTCTGCTGGGGCTGGTGGATACGGCGGTTATCGGGCATCTTGATTCGCCGATTTATCTCGGCGGCGTCGCGATCGGCGCAACGGCGACCAGCTTCCTCTTTATGCTGCTGCTTTTTCTGCGCATGAGTACGACAGGCCTGACGGCCCAGGCGTATGGTGCAAAAGATCCTCTGCGTCTGGCGCGTGCGCTGGTTCAGCCGCTCATTCTGGCGTTCGGTGCTGGCGCGTTAATCGTTCTGTTGCGTACGCCGCTGATTGATTTTGCGCTCCATATTGTGGGCGGCAGCGATGCCGTACTGGAACAGGCCCGGCGGTTCCTCGAAATTCGCTGGCTCAGCGCGCCCGCATCACTGGCAAACCTGGTCCTGCTGGGCTGGCTGTTGGGCGTGCAGTACGCCCGCGCGCCGGTGATCCTGCTGGTGGTAGGCAACCTGCTTAACATTATGCTCGATCTGTGGCTGGTGATGGGGCTGCACATGAACGTCCGGGGCGCGGCGCTGGCCACGGCAATTGCCGAGTACGGTACGCTGCTGATCGGTTTGGGGATGGTCTGGCGCGTGCTGGCGATGCGCGGTATCACCCTGGATCTGCTGAAATCGGCCTGGCGCGGCAACATTCGTAAGCTGCTGGCGCTTAATCGCGACATCATGCTCCGTTCGCTCCTGCTGCAACTCTGCTTTGGCGCCTTAACCGTTTTTGGTGCGCGTCTTGGGCCTGAAATCGTCGCAGTCAACGCAGTGCTCATGACGTTACTGACCTTTACCGCTTACGCGCTGGATGGTTTTGCTTACGCCGTCGAGGCGCATTCAGGGCAGGCCTATGGCGCGCGTGAAAGCGGCCAGTTACGTGAGGTCTGGCGTGCTGCCTGTCGTCAGGCGGGCCTGGTGGCGCTGGCCTTTGCTCTGGTATACGCCTGTTTTGGTGAGCATATTGTCGCGCTACTCACCTCGTTGCCCGCGCTACGTGAGCTGGCCGATCGCTACATCCTCTGGCAGGTAGTATTACCGGTGGTGGGTGTGTGGTGCTATTTGCTGGACGGCATGTTTATTGGTGCGACGCGAGGGGCGGAGATGCGCAACAGCATGGCCGTCGCGGCGGCGGGGTTTGGCCTGACGCTGCTGACCCTGCCGTATCTCGGCAATCATGGTCTGTGGCTGGCGCTGGCGGTGTTTCTCTCACTGCGTGGCCTTTCGCTGGCCGTTATCTGGCATCGTCACTGGCGAAACAATACCTGGTTTCCAGCCCCGCACGATATATCGTAACGGTTAAAGATTCCGAATATAAAAACAACTACCGAATCCTTAACTACAATAATAATCACGTCCAGCAGAAAAGAACGTAGCGGGCGATACTCATAGACGCTTAACACGAGGACACGATGATGAATAAAGACGAAATCGGCGGCAACTGGAAGCAATTCAAAGGTAAAGCGAAAGAACAGTGGGGTAAGCTGACAGATGACGATATGACCGTCATTGAAGGTAAGCGCGATCAGCTGGTAGGTAAAATCCAGGAGCGCTACGGTTACGAAAAAGATCAGGCGGAAAACGAAGTCAAAGACTGGGAAACCCGTAACGACTACCGCTGGTAACCGGTACTATCCCCAAGGGCGGCCCTGAGCCGCCTTTTTCTTTGGCTTTAACGCGGCTTTTTCTTCACCAGGATAGAGTGATCGTGCTGACAGTCATCCTGATGACGGCATGACTCCACCTCCACGCAGGCAGAACATAAGCCGTGGGCTTCAATCACGTTATGTCGCAGCGCAAAGCCCATTCTGGCTGCCAGCGTATGCATAATATCTTCCACACCTTCCGCACACTCTTCCTTCACCACACCACAGCGATCGCAGATAAACATGGCGGACGTGTGAGTTGGCTGGTCAAAAAGATGGCACAGCACATAGCTGTTTGTTGATTCCACTTTATGCACAAATCCTTGCTCCAGCAGAAAATCCAGCGCCCGATAAACGGTCGGCGGTTTTGCCTGCGGCTCGCTTTCACGCAGCAGATCGAGCAGATCGTAGGCGCTGATGGCGCCCTGTTGCAGGCTCATCAGACGCAGTACCTCAAGGCGCTGCGGGGTCAGGCGCACATTGCGTTGCGCGCACAGCTTTTCAGCTTGCGCTAACAGCTCTTTTGTGGACTTGTCCATCGGGCACCTCGGATGTGGTAAGGGGTGAAAACTCTCACTTTATCATGTTCTGCTAAAAACACCGAGATCCGCCAGGCTGTGCTATACCTGACGCATCGCAAATCAGGAGATCGCAAAATGAAAAGACCTGACTGTATTCGGCACTGGAGGGACGTGGAAGGCGCTGATGACGCAACGTATCCTGACAGCAACGAACGTTTTTCTATTGGCGCGCCGCTGGCCCGCAAACTGGGTCTCGGCCGCATTGGTATTCACCATGAACGGCTGCCGCCCGGACGCCGCACATCTTATCCGCATGCGGAAAGCGACGAAGAGGAGTTTGTTTACGTTCTGGAGGGTTACCCTGAGGCCTGGATCAATGGCTATTTATGGAAGCTCGAACCCGGAGACAGCGTGGGATTTCCAGCCGGGACGGGCGTGTGTCACACCTTTATCAACAATACCGATGAAGAGGTGCGCTTACTGGTGGTGGGTGAGGCCAATAAAAAACATAACCGTATCTACTATCCGCTCAATCCGGTGTATGCCGCGACGCGCGAAGACCGCTGGGTCGACCATCCGCCTCAGTTTTTTGGGCCGCACGATGGAAAACCTGGGCGAAAATAATTTCCTCTTCTATAAATATTGATGGTCGTCACATATTACAACAGGCCGGGATGGAATTTAACTTAAGGAAATAGCGGGTCTTTTTGCACTTATTCACAGCAATAGTTCGTTCCTGTTTGGGTGATAACAGACAGGGTTAACTAATAACAAACTATTTACGAGCACACTGTGAAAAAACATTTTAAATTTTCGATGTTTAGCATCGCTGTCTCCTTTTTTATGGCAAATCAGGCGGGAGCAGCCAATACCTGGACGGAAGCGCGTAGCGACGCAATGGGCGGAACGGGTGTCGCGGCAGGGAGCTATGGCAGCGGGGCGTTAATCAACCCCGCGTTGCTGGCAAAATCTAAGCCCGAGGATGATGTGACGGTTATTTTGCCGTCCGTTGGCGTGCAGGTGACCGATGAAGACAATCTTCAGGACGAGATTGATACCATTAACGACAAAATCAATCATTACAAGGATGTGGTTGATAGTCTGACCCCCATTGAAGTTATCACCAATCCATTAGGTTCGATCAATCAGTTCCAGGGCGCAGCGAAAGATCTCGCTGATGAACTGGACTACCTGAAAGGCAAGACCGCACACGCCACCGCAGGGGCGGGGATTGCCGTCAGTATCCCTAACGATCTTCTTTCCGTGGCCTTTATGGCAAAAGGCTATGCCCATGGCCGGGTCAGCTCTTCAATCGATCAGCAGGACATTGATTATCTGCGCGGTATACAACGAAGCGATGCGGTGGCTGCCGGTGTGGCGCTGGATGCCGCGCTAAACGGTACCGATCAGATCACCAAAAACCTTAACTCTACGGCGTCTGGTCGGGCGGCGATTGTGTCCGACTACGGTATTGCGGTGGCCCGTCAGTTCGATCTTGGCGGCGTTCCGGTTTCCGTTGGCGTCACGCCGAAGTTGCAAAAAACCTGGCTCTATAACTACACCACCTCAATCTACGATTACGACAGTAATAAGTGGAACGACAGCCGCTACCGTACCGACGACACTGGCTTCAACGTCGATGCCGGTATTGCGGCTGATTTCGGTGAAAACTGGACGGTCGGTGTGAGCGGACAAAACCTGATGTCGCGCGATATCGATACCAAAGATATCCGCATTCGCAACGGACGCACGGGAGAGGTAGTGAGTTATAAAGACACCTATCAGATCCGTCCGCTGGTCACTGCCGGGGCCGCCTGGCATAACGATCTGGTCACGCTTACCGCAGACGGCGATCTGACCGAAACCAAGGGCTTTAAAAGCGAAGACACCTCCCAGTACGTTGGCGTCGGTGCCGAAGTCACGCCGCTGAGCTGGCTGGCAGTACGCGCCGGTTATCGTGCGGATATGAAAGGGAACGACAGCAACGTCTTTACCGGCGGTGTCGGTTTCGCGCCGTTCAACGCCGTCCACGTTGACCTGATGGGGCTTTATGGCGAAGACGAGACCTGGGGCGCAGGGGCACAGTTGAGCATGACGTTCTAAAGTCCACCGGAGGCGCTGCGCCTCCGGCTTTTCTTTATGCTATAGTAGCGCCCCTTTTCCACCAGATGCTTAAAACTTCGCCATGTCGTCAGAATTCCAGACCGCTTTCCCTGCACACCGTTTCTCCATTGCGCCAATGCTCGACTGGACGGACAGACACTGCCGCTATTTCCTGCGCCAGCTCTCCCGCCATACGCTGCTGTACACCGAAATGGTCACTACCGGCGCAATTATTCATGGCAAGGGCGATTATCTGGCGTACAGCGAAGAGGAGCATCCGGTTGCGCTGCAACTGGGTGGCAGCGATCCGGCTGCGCTGGCGCAGTGCGCGAAGCTGGCTGAAGAACGCGGCTATGACGAGATTAACCTCAACGTCGGTTGCCCGTCCGACCGTGTGCAAAACGGTATGTTCGGCGCGTGTCTGATGGGAAATGCACACCTGGTGGCGGACTGCATCAAAGCGATGCGCGACGTCGTCTCTATCCCGGTCACGGTCAAAACCCGTATCGGCATAGACGACCAGGACAGCTATGAGTTTCTGTGTGATTTCATCAACACCGTATCAGGGAAGGGTGAATGCGAGATGTTTATCATCCACGCCCGTAAAGCCTGGCTCTCAGGCCTCAGCCCGAAAGAAAACCGCGAGATCCCGCCGCTGGACTACCCGCGCGTGTACCAGCTGAAACGCGACTTCCCACACCTGACCATGTCGATCAATGGCGGTATTAAGTCGCTGGACGAGGCCAAAGCGCACCTCGAACATATGGATGGCGTGATGGTCGGACGCGAGGCGTATCAGAATCCGGGCATTCTGGCGACGGTTGACCGGGAAATCTTTGGCGTTGAGGGTGCTGACACCGATCCCGTGGCCGTAGTGCGCGCCATGTATCCGTACATTGAGCGCGAGCTGAGTCATGGTACGTATCTGGGCCACATTACCCGCCATATGCTTGGCCTGTTCCAGGGCATTCCTGGTGCGCGCCAGTGGCGTCGTTATCTCAGCGAGAACGCGCATAAGGCCGGTGCGGATATTGAGGTCCTGGAACACGCGCTGCGTCTGGTTGCGGATAAACGTTAAATTTCGCTAAAAGATGGTCAAATACGCCACGCCCTGCAAGACATTGCGGGGCGTTTTGCTTTCAGAACAACAACTTATTTTTGGCATGTTTCTTGTAACGATCGCAGCATCATTCGGGAACTCGTGGGAGAGCACCATGCTGGAACTACTTTTTGTGATTGGCTTCTTTATCATGCTGATGGTCACGGGCGTATCGCTGCTCGGCATCCTGGCCGCGCTCGTAGTGGCCACGGTGGTGATGTTTGTCGGCGGTTTATTTGCCCTGACGATCAAACTGCTGCCGTGGTTACTGCTGGCCGTGGCGGTGGTGTGGGTGATACGGGCGATTAAATCGCCAAAAGTGCCCAGTTATCAGCGCAATAACCGCTTCCGTTACTAAGGTATTGAGGGGTACGTCACATACCTGCAACTTTTCCGGCAGCAATCCTTAGAACAGAATAGGATTTACTTATCGAATCTGTCACTATGGCTGCCGCTAAAGAATTCATCGAGCTGTACCCTACATACAGCCGAACTAAAAAAAGAAAGGGCTTCCCACGGGAAGCCCAATTTCTTTTTATGGCTCAGGGAATTAACAGACTTGACCCCTGCGTTGCCCGGCTCTCCAGCACCTCATGCGCACGTTGCGCATCGGCCAGCGGATATTTCTGCGCCTCTGCCACATCCACTTTAATCACCCCGCTGGCGATCAGCGAGAATAGCTCGTTGCTGGCTTCCTCAAGTTCTTCCCGGTTGGTGATGTAACCTTGCAGGGAAGGGCGAGTGACGTACAGTGATCCTTTCTGATTCAGAATGCCCAGGTTCACCCCGGTGACAGCCCCGGAGGCGTTACCGAAGCTCACCATCAGCCCGCGACGTTGCAGGCAGTCCAGCGAAGATTCCCAGGTGTCTTTCCCCACCGAGTCATACACCACGCGGACCTTTTTGCCGCCAGTGATTTCTTTTAGCCGCTCAACGATGCTCTCTTCCCGGTAGTTGATCACCTGCCATGCGCCCGCGTCCAGCGCACGCTGCGCTTTTTGCGCGCTGCCTGTGGTGCCGATCAGCTTCGCGCCCAGGGCTTTCGCCCACTGGCAGGCAATCAGCCCCACGCCACCTGCGGCTGCGTGAAACAGGAATTGCTCGTCAGGCTTAATTTCGTAGGTTTTGCGCAGCAGATAATAGACCGTCAGCCCTTTCAGGAATGAGGCGGCAGCCTGCTCGAAGCCGATCGCATTTGGCAGAAGCGCCGCTTTCTCGGCCGGAACGTTATGGATGGAGCTGTAAGCGCCCAGCGCCGACTGCGCGTACACCACGCGATCGCCTTCCTTAATGTGCTTAACCGCGCTGCCCACTTTGCTGACGATGCCGGCCGCCTCGGTGCCCAGCCCGCTCGGCATCGACGGAGGCGGATAGAGGCCGCCGCGAATATAGGTATCGATGTAGTTAATGCCGATAGCTTTGTTTTCCACCTGGATTTCGTTCTCGCCAGGCGCAGCGGGGGTAAATTCCACCGCTTTGAGTACGTCAGGGCCACCATGCTTGTGAAATTCAATACGTGTTGCCATGCTTCCTCCAGAATGTGGTAATCTTTCGACCCACTCTTTATCTCGGTAACTCCATTCACTATGGCAGGAAACAAACCCTTCAACAAACAGACTGAACCTCGTGAGCGTGATTATCAGGTCGCCGGGTTAAAAGTCCCGCCGCACTCGATTGAAGCGGAACAGTCGGTGTTGGGCGGTTTAATGCTGGATAACGAACGCTGGGACGACGTCGCCGAGCGCGTTGTCGCGGAAGACTTCTATACCCGCCCGCACCGCCACATCTTTACGGAAATGGCGCGTTTGCAGGAGTCGGGCAGCCCGATCGACCTGATTACGCTCGCAGAATCGCTGGAGCGTCTGGGACAGCTCGACAGCGTCGGCGGATTTGCCTATCTGGCAGAACTGTCAAAAAACACGCCAAGTGCCGCGAACATCAGCGCTTACGCTGATATCGTTCGTGAACGTGCCGTTGTCCGCGAGATGATCTCGGTGGCGAATGAGATCGCCGAGGCCGGTTTCGATCCCCAGGGGCGCACCAGCGAAGATCTGCTCGACCTGGCGGAATCCCGCGTCTTTAAAATCGCCGAAAGCCGTGCGAATAAAGACGAAGGCCCGAAAAACATCGCCGATGTGCTCGACGCCACCGTCGCACGTATTGAGCAGCTTTTCCAGCAGCCGCACGATGGCGTGACGGGGGTGAACACCGGTTATGACGATCTCAACAAGAAAACGGCAGGTCTTCAGCCGTCGGATTTGATTATCGTGGCCGCACGTCCGTCGATGGGTAAAACGACATTTGCAATGAACCTCGTCGAAAACGCGGCGATGTTGCAGGATAAGCCGGTGCTTATCTTCAGTCTGGAGATGCCCTCTGAACAGATCATGATGCGTTCTCTGGCGTCCCTGTCGCGCGTGGATCAGACCCGCATCCGTACCGGTCAGCTGGACGATGAGGACTGGGCGCGGATCTCCGGCACCATGGGGATTTTGCTGGAAAAACGGAACATCTATATTGATGACTCCTCCGGCCTGACGCCGACGGAAGTGCGCTCCCGCGCACGCCGTATCGCCCGTGAACACGGTGGCATCGGTCTCATCATGATCGACTACCTTCAGCTGATGCGCGTTCCGTCGCTTTCCGACAACCGTACGCTGGAGATTGCCGAGATTTCGCGCTCGCTCAAGGCGTTAGCCAAAGAGCTGCACGTGCCGGTGGTGGCGCTGTCGCAGCTTAACCGCTCTCTCGAACAACGTGCAGACAAGCGCCCGGTCAACTCCGACCTGCGTGAATCCGGCTCCATCGAGCAGGATGCCGACTTAATCATGTTCATCTACCGTGATGAGGTTTATCACGAGAACAGCGACCTGAAAGGGATCGCCGA
Organism: Enterobacter sp. BWH52; assembly: GCF_001037565.1. NCBI lineage: Bacteria > Pseudomonadati > Pseudomonadota > Gammaproteobacteria > Enterobacterales > Enterobacteriaceae > Enterobacter > Enterobacter sp. BWH52. The sequence continues at coordinate 45,717 of NZ_KQ089856.1, forward strand.
AATTATTATTGGTAAGCAACGTAACGGCCCCATCGGTACGGTACGTCTGACCTTTAACGGCCAGTGGTCGCGTTTCGACAACTATGCCGGTCCTCAATATGATGATGAGTAATTTCTAAGGAATTCAAATGCAAGCGGCAACTGTTGTTATTAACCGCCGCGCTCTGCGACACAACCTGCAACGTCTGCGAGAACTGGCGCCCGCCAGTAAGCTCGTTGCAGTCGTGAAAGCGAACGCTTACGGACACGGTCTTCTTGAGACCGCGCGAACGCTCCCCGATGCCGACGCTTTTGGCGTCGCCCGTCTCGAAGAAGCTCTCCGCCTGCGCGCAGGTGGAATTACGCAACCGATTCTGCTCCTCGAAGGCTTTTTTGAAGCCTCGGACCTGCCGACCATTGCCGATCAGCACCTGCACACGGCGGTGCATAACGAAGAACAGCTGGCCGCGCTGGAAACGGCCGAACTGAGCGAGCCGGTCACCGTCTGGATGAAGCTCGACACGGGCATGCACCGTCTGGGCGTGCGGCCGGAAAGCGCGGAGGCGTTTTATCAGCGTCTGTGTCAGTGCAAAAATGTGCGTCAGCCGGTAAACATCGTCAGCCACTTTGCCCGCGCCGATGAGCCTGAATGCGGCGCAACGGAACAGCAGCTTGATATCTTCAACACCTTCTGCGAAGGCAAACCGGGGATGCGCTCGATCGCGGCATCCGGCGGTATTCTGCTGTGGCCGCAGTCGCACTTCGACTGGGCGCGTCCGGGCATCATTCTTTACGGCGTATCGCCACTGGAGAACAAACCCTGGGGGCCGGACTTTGGCTTTAAGCCGGTGATGTCGCTGGTTTCAAAGCTGATTGCCGTGCGTGAGCACAAAGCGGGAGAGCCGGTAGGTTACGGCGGCACCTGGATCAGCGAGCGCGATACCCGTCTTGGCGTGGTGGCGATGGGCTACGGTGACGGCTATCCCCGCGCCGCACCAACGGGCACGCCGGTGCTGGTCAACGGTCGTGAAGTGAAGATTGTCGGCCGCGTGGCGATGGACATGATTTGTGTTGATCTGGGGCCCGACGCGCAGGATAAAGCGGGGGACGATGCGGTGATGTGGGGCGAAGGCCTGCCGGTAGAACGTATTGCTGAAATAACAAAAGTGAGTGCTTACGAACTTATCACGCGTCTTACCTCAAGGGTCGCGATGAAATACGTCGACTAAGCATGAGCGGGATGCGGTGCATCCCGCTTCTGTTAACATCCCCTCGATCTTCTTCCGCTTCCGGTTTATTGTTGAATTCCCTGCCTCATAATAATCCGGAGAACATCGCGTGTTTCAGAAAGTAGACGCCTACGCCGGCGACCCTATCCTCTCCTTGATGGAGCGTTTCAAAGAAGATCCTCGCAGCGACAAAGTGAACCTCAGCATTGGTCTTTACTACAACGAAGACGGCATCATTCCTCAGTTGAAAGCCGTTGCTGAAGCTGAAGCGCGTCTTAACGCAACCCCGCACGGTGCTTCGCTTTATCTGCCGATGGAAGGATTAAACACCTACCGCAACACTATCGCGCCGCTGCTGTTTGGTGCGGACCACGCGGTGCTCGCGCAAAAGCGCGTAGCGACTATCCAGACGCTGGGTGGCTCGGGTGCGCTGAAGGTAGGCGCAGATTTCCTGAAAAAGTACTTCCCGGATTCCGGCGTGTGGGTCAGCGACCCGACGTGGGAAAACCACGTTGCGATCTTCGAGGGCGCGGGCTTTAAGGTTGAAACCTATCCGTGGTTCGACAGCGAAACCAACGGCGTGCGCGTTGATGCGCTGCTGGAAAAACTGAACACCCTGCCGGAGCGCAGCATCGTATTGCTGCATCCGTGCTGCCATAACCCGACGGGTGCGGACCTCACCAATGCCCAGTGGGATGCGGTGATCGAGATACTGAAGGCGCGTAACCTGATCCCGTTCCTCGACATCGCCTATCAGGGCTTTGGCGCGGGCATGGAAGAAGACGCCTACGCCATTCGCGCGATTGCCAGCGCGGGGCTTCCCGCTCTGGTCAGCAACTCCTTCTCAAAAATCTTCTCCCTGTACGGCGAGCGCGTTGGCGGTCTGTCCGTGGTGTGTGAAGACGCCGAAGCCGCGGGACGCGTACTCGGCCAGCTGAAAGCGACGGTCCGCCGGATCTACTCCAGCCCGCCGAACTTTGGTGCGCAGGTGGTGGCGACAGTTCTCGGTGACGAAACACTGAAAGCCACCTGGCTTGCGGAAGTGGAAGCGATGCGTAAGCGCATCCTGTCGATGCGTCAGGAGCTGGTTAACGTCCTGAAAGAGGCCGTGCCTGGGCATAACTTTGATTATCTTCTCAAGCAGCGCGGGATGTTCAGCTACACCGGACTGAGCGCAGCGCAGGTCGATCGCCTGCGTGAAGAGTTCGGTGTCTACCTGATCGCCAGCGGCCGTATGTGCGTGGCGGGTCTGAATGCCAGCAACGTCCAGCGCGTGGCGCAGGCGTTTGCAGCTGTGATGTAAGTACTCACTACTTATTATCTCCCTCTCCCTGTGGGAGAGGGCTGGGGTGAGGGCATCAGGCCGCAGAAAATCTTGCCCGGTGGCGGCTGCGCCTTACCGGGCCTACATCACTCATCCACACTTTGTGATCGTCTTCTTTTTATTCCGCTTCATAAGTAAAAACTCCTTTCCTTCCCCTCCCGCTGGGGTTATGGTCGGATAGTTTTTTGACCATCCGCTCAAAATAAAAAGATAACAAACTGAATATTCAGGGGAAAATATGCGCAAGATCACACTGGCGCTCAGCGCCGCCTGCTTATTGTTCTCGCTTAATAGTACCGTTGTTGCGCGGGCTTCTGCACCCACGCCGCTTTACACCGGCACCACCGCCGCCATTCTTGCCGAACAGGCCCCCATTCACTGGGTTTCAGTGGCACAAATTGAAAACAGCCTGACGGGTCGCCCGCCGATGGCCGTGGGCTTCGATATTGACGATACCGTTCTCTTCTCCAGCCCCGGTTTCTGGCGCGGCAAAAAAACGTACTCCCCGGACAGCGAAGCCTATCTGAAAAACCCGGAATTCTGGGAAAAGATGAACAACGGCTGGGATGAGTTCAGTATCCCGAAAGAGGTTGCCCGCGCGCTGATCGCCATGCACGTAAAGCGCGGCGACAGCATTTACTTCGTGACCGGACGTAGCCAGACTAAAACCGAAACCGTCTCGAAAACGCTACAGGATGATTTTCTGATCCCGGCGGCCAGCATGAATCCGGTCATTTTTGCCGGGGACCAGGAAGGGCAAAACACCAAAACCCAGTGGCTGGAAAAGAAAAATATCAAAGTGTTCTACGGGGATTCAGATAACGACATCACCGCGGCGCACGACGTGGGAGCCAGAGGCATCAGGGTGTTACGCGCCTCGAACTCCACCTACCGACCGCTGCCGATGGCCGGAAAATTTGGTGAAGAGGTGATCGTTAACTCTGAATACTGATGCATTAACGGCGGGGTGAATGCTTTTTTAAGCAAATCTCGCTGCGCGGGTTTTACCTTTCGCTTTCTTGCTGCACACTTAGAAAGATTCACCTTTCATAATGGAGCAGCACATGTGGTATCAACAGACCCTGACCTTAAGCGCAAAACCACGCGGATTTCACCTTGTGACGGACGAAGTCATCGGGCAAATCCGCGACCTGTCGCGCGTCAAAACGGGTTTGCTGCATCTGCTGCTTCAGCACACGTCTGCTTCTCTCACGCTCAATGAAAATTGCGATCCCACCGTCCGGTCTGACATGGAGCGGCATTTTCTGAAAACCGTCCCGGATAACGCCCCGTATGAGCATGATTACGAGGGGGCGGACGATATGCCTTCGCACATCAAATCCTCTTTGCTGGGCGTCTCGCTGATGCTGCCGGTCCACAACGGACGGTTACTGCTGGGAACGTGGCAGGGGATCTGGCTGGGAGAACATCGCATTCACGGTGGTTCGCGTAAAATTATCGCAACGCTACAAGGGGAATAAAGATGACAATTTCGGAGATACTTCAGTACTGCATGAGCAAGCCGGGGGCGGAACAAAGCGTTCACAGCGACTGGAAAGCCACGCAGATCAAAGTGGGGGATGTGTTGTTCGCGATGGTGAAAGAGGTGGATGCGCGGCCAGCGGCATCACTGAAAACCAGTCCTGAACTGGCCGACTTACTGCGCCAGCAGCACGATGATGTCAGGCCTAGCAAGCATCTGAATAAAGCACACTGGAGTACGGTGTTTCTCGACGGCTCGCTGCCAGATTCGCAAATTTACTACCTGGTGGATGCGTCGTATCAACAGGCGGTTGAACTGCTGCCGGAAACGATCCGACAGCAGCTCTCCGTGTGACGATTACAGCAACGGTTTGAGGAAGCGCGCGGTGTGCGAGGCTTCGCACTCTGCAACGGTCTCTGGCGTACCGGAGACGAGGATTTCACCGCCGCCGCTGCCGCCTTCCGGGCCGAGATCGACAATCCAGTCCGCGGTTTTAATCACGTCCAGGTTGTGCTCAATCACCACGATGGTGTTGCCCTGATCGCGCAGCTGGTGCAGCACGTCCAGCAGCTGCTGGATATCCGCAAAATGCAGGCCGGTGGTCGGCTCATCCAGAATGTACAGCGTCTGACCGGTACCGCGTTTAGACAGCTCACGCGCCAGCTTCACGCGCTGCGCTTCACCACCGGACAGCGTTGTCGCTGACTGCCCCAGACGGATATAGGTCAGACCCACATCCATCAGGGTTTGCAGCTTACGCGCCAGCGCAGGGACGGCGTCAAAGAACTCGCGCGCCTCTTCGATGGTCATATCCAGCACTTCGTGGATGGTCTTGCCTTTGTACTTAATCTCCAGCGTTTCACGGTTATAGCGCTTGCCTTTGCACTGGTCGCACGGCACGTAGATATCCGGCAGGAAGTGCATCTCAACCTTGATTACGCCGTCGCCCTGGCACGCTTCACAACGGCCGCCGCGCACGTTAAAGCTGAAACGTCCTGGCGTGTAGCCGCGCGAACGCGCTTCCGGCACGCCGGCAAAGAGTTCACGTACGGGCGTAAAGACGCCGGTATAGGTCGCCGGGTTGGAACGCGGCGTACGGCCAATCGGGCTCTGGTCGATGTCGATAACCTTGTCGAAATGCTCCAGCCCCTGAATGTCGCGGTACGGTGCAGGTTCAGCCAGCGTCGCGCCGTTCAGCGCCGTCTGCGCAATCGGGAACAGCGTATCGTTGATCAGCGTCGATTTACCGGAACCGGACACGCCGGTGATGCAGGTGAACAGCCCGACAGGCAGCGTCAGGGTCACGTCCTTCAGGTTGTTGCCGCGCGCCCCGGTTAGCTTCAGCACTTTTTCCGGGTTCGCCGCCACGCGCTGTTTTGGTACTTCAATTTTGCGCTTGCCGCTCATGTACTGGCCGGTCAGCGACTCGGGCACCGCCATAATGTCTTTCAGCGTCCCTTCTGCCACCACCTGTCCGCCGTGCACGCCAGCGCCCGGGCCGATGTCGATCACGTGGTCAGCGGCGCGAATGGCGTCTTCGTCGTGCTCAACCACAATCACAGTGTTGCCAAGGTTACGCAGGTGAACCAGCGTGCCGAGCAGGCGTTCGTTGTCGCGCTGGTGTAGGCCGATAGACGGCTCATCCAGCACGTACATCACGCCGACTAAGCCTGCGCCAATCTGGCTCGCCAGACGGATACGCTGGGCTTCACCGCCGGAGAGCGTTTCAGCCGAGCGGGAAAGCGTCAGGTAGTTCAGGCCAACGTTCACGAGGAACTTGAGGCGATCGCCGATCTCTTTCAGCACTTTTTCAGCGATTTTCGCGCGCTGGCCGGAGAGCTTCAGGTTGTTGAAGAAGTCCATCGCGTGGCCGATGCTCATGTCTGAGATGGTCGGCAGCGCCGTGTTTTCGACAAACACGTGTCGCGCTTCGCGGCGCAGGCGCGTGCCCTCGCAGGTGGCGCAGGAGCGGTTGCTGATGAACTTCGCCAGCTCCTCACGCACCGCGCTGGATTCGGTCTCTTTGTAGCGGCGCTCCATGTTGTGCAGCACCCCTTCGAACGGGTGGCGACGCACGGAAGTGTCACCGCGATCGTTCATGTACTTGAACTCAATGTTCTCTTTGCCGGAACCGAACAGGATCACTTTATGTACGTTCGCGCTCAGGCTGGCCCACGGGGCTTCAACGTCGAACTTGTAGTGCTCCGCCAGCGACTTCAGCATCTGGAAGTAATAGAAGTTACGCTTGTCCCAGCCGCGAATGGCGCCACCCGCCAGCGACAGCTCCGGATTCTGGATCACGCGGTCAGGGTCGAAATACTGCTGAACGCCCAAGCCGTCACAGGTCGGGCACGCGCCCGCCGGGTTGTTGAACGAGAACAGGCGCGGTTCCAGCTCGCGCATGCTGTAGCCGCAAATCGGGCAGGCAAAGTTGGCGGAGAAGAGCAGCTCTTCCGCTTTTGCATCGTCCATGTCTGACACCACCGCCGTGCCGCCCGACAGTTCCAGCGCCGTTTCAAAGGATTCCGCCAGACGCGTCGCCAGATCTTCACGTACCTTAAACCGGTCAATCACCACTTCGATGGTGTGTTTCTTTTGCAGCTCCAGCTTTGGCGGATCGGACAGGTCACACACTTCGCCGTCGATACGGGCGCGGATATAGCCCTGGCTTGCCAGATTTTCCAGCGTTTTAGTATGTTCGCCCTTACGCTCTTTAATGATCGGCGCCAGCAGCATCAGGCGTTTGCCTTCCGGCTGCGACAGCACGTTATCCACCATCTGGCTGACGGTCTGGGCCGCCAGCGGAACGTCGTGATCCGGGCAGCGCGGCTCGCCCACGCGCGCATACAGCAGACGCAGGTAGTCATGGATTTCGGTAATGGTACCGACCGTGGATCGCGGGTTATGCGACGTGGATTTCTGCTCAATGGAGATAGCAGGAGACAACCCTTCAATGTGGTCGACATCCGGTTTTTCCATCAGCGACAGGAACTGACGCGCGTACGCCGAGAGCGATTCAACGTAACGACGCTGTCCTTCGGCATACAAAGTGTCGAAAGCCAGTGAGGATTTGCCAGACCCCGAAAGCCCGGTCACGACGATGAGTTTGTCGCGAGGGATTATGAGGTTGATATTCTTGAGATTGTGGGTGCGGGCGCCCCGAACTTCGATCTTATCCATTCACCTTTCCCGGTTGGAACACGGATTGCCTGATTTGTTTGAAGGACAAACGGCTGTCAGAAACGGCTAATTATGACACAAAATGACCTGTTTGAATATACAGTATTGGAATGCATTTTCTGATTCACTGTGTAACAATGTCGAGTCCGCGAGAGAACTCTGGAACATGCTACGCAACTATCAAAGTGTCGCATGGAAATGGTACACTCGCGCGTTTACACTATTAAGAAACGTATTCAGGAGACACGAACATGGCCAGCAGAGGCGTAAACAAGGTGATTCTCGTCGGTAATCTGGGCCAGGACCCGGAAGTACGCTACATGCCGAGTGGTGGCGCAGTTGCCAACATTACGCTGGCTACTTCCGAATCCTGGCGTGATAAAGCGACCGGTGAAATGAAAGAGCAGACCGAATGGCACCGCGTTGTGCTGTTTGGCAAACTGGCTGAAGTGGCCGGTGAGTATCTGCGTAAAGGCTCTCAGGTTTACATTGAAGGCCAACTGCGTACCCGCAAATGGACCGATCAATCCGGTCAGGAAAAATACACCACGGAAGTGGTGGTGAATGTTGGCGGCACCATGCAGATGCTGGGTGGCCGTCAGGGCGGCGGCGCACCGGCAGGTGGCGGCCAGCAGCAGGGCGGTTGGGGCCAGCCTCAGCAGCCGCAGGGCGGCAATCAGTTTAGCGGCGGCGCGCAGTCCCGTCCGCAGCAGCAGTCTGCTCCGGCACCGTCTAACGAACCGCCAATGGATTTCGACGACGATATCCCGTTCTGATATCCAGACGCGTGAAACACAAAAAACCCAGATAATGTCTGGGTTTTTTTATAACAGGCTATCAGGTAATCACCATCGGCCAGTCTGGTGGGGTGTGGCTCATGGCTTCAACCATTACCACTTTAATGTTTTCCCAGACGGCGGCTATATCCACCAGCGTAATACCGAGCAAACCTGTTGCGAACCAGCATGCGGCGCCTAACCCTAACAGGGTGCTAATCACAGCAAGACCTGCGTAGTCGGACTTTCGGAACTGAATGTTTAACGTGCTGGCCAGGAACATCAAAACCGCGCTCAACAACGGCCAGCGCAGGAGCACCATGCTGGTGGTAATGGTTGCCATAAAACTCATCCTCGACAAAACAGACGAACTGGAATGAAACAATGTTTCTCGTTACATAAGATGTGTGAACTATATCACATTTGCTGTTTTATTAGCCAGTATCCGCGTGAGGTAAAAGTGGGTTTATTACCAGGGAAAATATATCGTCGTCGCTCGTATCCGCGTCTGGTCGGAATTTTTATTTTTAATTCATTCAGATAGCAAAACCTTTGCAAAACACCTTCGGCTGTATAGCGTTTACAGCAGTATGTCTATGGATTATGCTTGTGTGGAACAATAAATGTACCCGCAGAAATAATTCATCGCATTGAATTAATTGCCTTTTTTGGATTTTATATTCTTTGTTTTACACTCAGCATGCTCTTTGATTTCGTGGTCTTATTCTTTTATTCAGATATGAGTTATTGCGGTTGCTCTCTCGATTAATGACCTGCGAAAAGATAATGAAAGAACAAAGACGCGAGATTATTAACGACAGCATGCAGGCGCTGCACGCCCTGGCGAAGCTGATGCCGCAACTCAACGCGCAGTGTTCGCCGGTGGAAATGCTGGAAACCATCAACAGCGCTCTGGGGGCAAATCTCTCGTGGGTCAGTGTCGAATCCGCAGACGGGCCGCGCGTGGTTTGTGCCGGCGACGTGACGTGTCACGCCTTCAACGTGGCGGATTTTCTTGCCAGCACCCTGTTGCAGCGGCATCACCGCGCCTGGCGGGTTATCTACTGGAAAGCGCATATTGGCCGGGCGGTATTTTCCCCTCAGCACCCGGGCTATGCGCGGCTGCAAAGCGGCGTCCTGTGTAAACTCTCAGCGCATGGCAGACAGTGCAGTGGTTATTTCTTTTTGGCTTTTAATGGAAAACTTACTTCGTTGCCGATACTGAAAAATATCGTGGTGGTATTGGTTGAGAAGCTAAAAGATTATTTTGATGACATCATCGTGCGGGAAAAAACGGCGCAAGAAATGCAGCGCGTCGTCACGCAATATAAAACCTTATTTGAGCGTGCGCCGGTATTAATGAACGCCTTTGACAGGCATAACCGGTGTGTATTGTGGAATGCCGAATGCGAAAAAGTCTTTGGCTGGAGTATGACTGAAATCGACGAGCACCCCGATCCGCTGGCCCTGTTTTATCCGGATCCCGAGGAGCGACAGCGCGTGCAGGAGTCGGTTCGTTTCGCACCACTTAAGGATATGTACGAATGGCACCCGGTGCGTAAAGACGGGACGCAGTTAACGATTCTCTGGTCAAACATCCTTTTGCCGGATAACTCCATTCTCAATATTGGCCTGGATATCACCGAACGTAAAAAAGCAGAACAGCAGCTGACCGTCAAAGCCACCACGGACGATCTGACGGGCTGTCTGAATCGCTCGACAATCTTACAGCAGCTCAAAATGGCGCTGGCAGCCAGTTCGCCGCAGGATGTCAGTAGCCACTTCTGTCTCCTGATGTTCGATCTCGATTATTTCAAGCAGATTAACGATCGGTGGGGACATCAGGTTGGCGATGCGGCATTGATTCACTTTTGCGACCGTATTCGCGAGGTGAGCCCGGCCGGGTCAGCGCTGGGACGGGTGGGGGGCGAAGAGTTTGTTCTTCTGCTGGCGCGTACGGATGGTATGGCCGCTACGTTGCTCTCTTCTCGCCTGCGTGCCGCGCTGATCTCAAAACCGCTGCGTGTGGGCGATAAAACGCTGGTACTCTCCTTCAGCGCCGGGGTGGTTGAAGTCTGTCAGGGGCAACGAGATACTTCTGCCATACTGATGCGTGCCGATAAGGCATTATATGACGCCAAGCGTACGGGAAGAGGAAAAACGGTCCTGGCGTCTGATTATTTATAAATCAGCATAAGAACAAAGAGCAGGCTATTTCAGCCAGCGAATTTTCCACACCTGTCGCGGGTAATTATTTTCCTTATCAGAAACGAAATGAATACTTTTAGTTTGGCTTACGGGAAAATATTATCGGCATCACGAATTTTAGGATTTTTAATACCAAAAGTCAGTTGCTAACTTCCTATGATTCATGCAACGTAATCACCTGTTTATCAAAGCAGCCGGTCTTCATTGCTACAGGCGTACAACATGCAGGGATACAGAGCGGGAAATGAATCGTAGCGCGCGGCGCAAAATGCTCAAAGTGGTCGGGATTATCATGGTAGTTATGCTGCCGGTGATGCTTGCGCTATGGTTTGCCCAGCTTAGTGCAGTGTCGGAAATCAGCGCCCAGCTGCGCACGTTTGCTGAACTTGCTTTAAATAAAACTGAACGGGTTATTCAACAGGTTGACCTGGCCCGGAAAGACGCGGAAAAATATCAGGGCAAAGTGTGTACGCCGGAGCATCGTCAATATATGTTGAACGTTTCCCGCGGTCGCCTTTTTGTTGCCGATTTAATTTATGCTGATGGCCAGGACTTTCTCTGCTCGACCCTTTTTACGCCGGAACACCCTTACATCATCCCCGCTGCCAATTACACACGTAAACCCGACGTTGCTATCTATTATTTTCGCGATACACCATTTTTTAATGGTTATAAAATGATATATATGCAGCGCGGAAATTATGTCGCAGTGGTCAACCCGCTTTCGTACAGTGAGGTGATGTCAGACGATCGTTCCCTGTCGTGGGGAGTGTATGACACCGTCAGCAATGCATTCTTTTCTGTGAGCCAGAAAGGTAATATTTCTTTATTGCATTCGATGCTTCGACATCAGGAAACGACTTTTCAGAAAGATGACCGTTTTTATACGATCGTAAAATCAGAGCAGCGGCCCATTGCGGCCATCGTTTCAACCTCCAGTGCCCGTTTTTATAAAACGCTTTATCATCAGGCTACCCTGACGCTACCGCTAGGGATAATTTGCAGCATTATTATTCTGCTGGTGTGGTCGCGTACACACCGTGAATTCAATTCGCCTGGCCGACTTCTGCACCGGGCGCTGAATAAACGCCAGCTGTGCGTCCATTATCAGCCCATCATTGATATTAAAAATAACCAGTGCGTGGGGGCAGAGGCGTTGTTGCGCTGGCCTGGATTCAACGGTCAGGTTATGAGCCCGGCGGAATTTATTCCACTGGCAGAAAAAGAGGGGATGATTGAGCGCATTACGGATTACGTCGTGGAGGAGGTGTTCAGCGATCTGGGCCATTTTCTTGCCGCTCATCCCGATCTGTATGTCTCGATTAACCTGTCGGCGTCAGATTTCCACTCTTCACGTCTTATCGCCCTGATCTCCGACAAAGCCCGCTTTTACTCGGTTCGAGCGCAGCAAATCAAAATTGAGGTGACGGAGCGGGGGTTTATTGACGTGCCGAAAACCACGCCGGTCATTCAGGCGTTTCGTCAGGCGGGGTATGAAGTGGCGATTGATGATTTCGGAACCGGCTACTCTAACCTGCATAACCTCTATTCGCTGAACGTCGATATCCTGAAAATCGACAAATCCTTTATCGATACCTTAACCACCAACAGCACCAGCCACCTGATTGCCGAGCACATCATTGAGATGGCGCAAAGCCTGCGGCTGAAAACCATTGCGGAAGGGGTCGAGACGGGGGAGCAGGTGAGCTGGCTGCTGAAGCGTGGCGTACAGTATTGCCAGGGATGGCACTTCGCGAAAGCGATGCCGCCCCAGGCATTTATGGCCTGGCAGCAGCAACCCTTGCGTTAACACGCATTAATTGAGCTGATGGCGGTAGTCGCTCGGCGTACGGTCAAACTCGCGGCGGAAGACGCGGGAAAAGGTCTGCTGCGACACATAGCCCAGATCCATTGCGATATCAAAAATGGGCCGCTGCGTTGAGCGTAACGCCTGCGCCGCCAGCAGGAGCCTGCGCTGGCGAATGTAATCACCCAGCGTTTGATGCATTACGGTGCGGAACATTCTCTGTAAATACCATTTCGAATAGCCCGACTTCTTAGCGACCACATCAATGTTCAACGGCTGGTCGATATGTTCATCAATCCATTCAATAAGCGTCTGAATAATTTGCTGATGCGACATAAGGTTACCCCTCTGTGGAGACATCTGTCCTGGTTGATTCGTCATTTTCTCTGCGGGGGAGTATAATTCCTCAAGTTAACTTGAGGTAAAGAGGTTTTATGGAAAAGAGATTACCGCGCATCAAAGCACTGTTAACCCCCGGTGAAGTGGCTAAGCGAAGCGGTGTGGCGGTGTCGGCGCTCCACTTCTATGAAAGCAAAGGGTTAATAAAAAGTATCCGTAACGCCGGAAACCAGCGGCGCTACACGCGCGATGTGCTCCGCTACGTGGCGATTATCAAAATTGCGCAACGTATCGGCATTCCTCTGGCCACCATTGGTGACGCGTTCGGCGTATTGCCGGAAGGGCACTCACTGAGCGCGAAAGAGTGGAAGCAGCTGTCGTCCCAGTGGCGAGAAGAACTGGATCGTCGTATTCACACGCTGGTGGCTCTGCGCGATGAACTGGATGGCTGCATTGGTTGCGGGTGTTTATCACGTAGCGATTGCCCGCTGCGTAACCCGGGTGACAGGCTGGGCGAGCAGGGAACAGGGGCACGGTTGCTGGAGGAGGATTGAGAGGTGTTTGCCGGGTAAGGCGCAGTCGCCACCCGGCAACAAACATAAAGAACTAAAGCGCCACTAAGGGCGCTTTAGTTTTTTCCGGTCTTTGTCTTTCTCTCTATCCCGCTGGCTCACGGGAGGGTTTCCCCCGACATCAGTACACCTCGTGTCGAGCTTGTGAAGGAGGTTCCGGTTTGTACTGACACTTTAATTTTATGCCCGGCCGCCGTTTTTGCCACCGGAGACGGTGAGATTTTAGCCGAATTTTTTTCGTGAAGTTGTTCAGTTTTCTATAGTTAAAAAGTATGAATCATCGGAGAACATCATGCTAACGGTCCACCACCTTAATCAGTCTCGTTCACATCGTGTCCTCTGGGCGCTGGAAGAGCTGGATCTGACGTACGACATCGTGCGCTACCAGCGCGAAAAAACCATGCTCGCGCCAGACTCGCTCAAAAAAGTGCATCCGCTGGGAAAATCCCCGGTACTCGAAGATAACGGACTGGTTCTGGCCGAATCAGGTGCGATTCTGGAATATCTTCAGGAAACGTATGATTCGGCGTCACGATTCAAACCGTTAGATCCCGCCCATAAAGTGCAGTATCGCTTCTGGCTGCATTACGCCGAAGGGTCTTTGATGCCGCTACTGTTAATGAAGCTGGTGTTTAACAGCCTCGGCAAACCACCCGTCCCGTTTGGCCTGCGCACGCTGGGTAAGGCGCTGGGGCAGGGGGTGCAAAAAGCGTATCTCAACCGCCAGCTGGAAACGCATGCGCGCTTTATTAACGATCATCTTGCCGAAAACAGTTGGTTTGCCGGCGACACGCTGACCATGGCTGATATCCAGATGAGTTTTCCCCTCTTCGCCCTGCTGGCGAGAGGCGGCATCGACAATCTCGACCACATAGCGGCGTGGAAACAGAGAGTGGAGGCACGTCCGGGCTGGCAGACAACGCTTGCGAAAGGCGGCCCGCTGACGATCCCCGGCGAGGGATGAAATTTAACGAAATTGCGCATGGACGATAACGTTTGCGCATCCTCTGCTTAATTCTTCATCGTCATGAGGCAATTTTAGCGAAAAACGAGAAAGTTCAGTTGAAAAGGGCGGGTATTAGGCTAGATAATCGTTTGCCTTAATTTGACCACCCGTTTGTAAGCGCGGAGCTAAACGTTTGCTTTTTCTGTGACGCCCTTTCGTCGCAAACGCAACACAAGGATTTGACGTTTAGCTGGCAGTGGCGTCTCCACCTCGCTTACGGACTTCCTAAAAAACTCTCAGGGGATGTTTTCTATGTCTACGCCATCTGCGCGTACCGGCGGTTCACTTGACGCCATGTTTAAAATTTCTGCTCGCGGCAGCACCGTGCGCCAGGAAGTTGTTGCCGGTCTGACCACGTTTCTGGCGATGGTGTACTCCGTCATCGTGGTGCCGGGCATGCTCGGCAAAGCGGGCTTCCCGCCAGCGGCGGTCTTCGTTGCCACCTGCCTGGTTGCGGGTGTGGGTTCGATTGTGATGGGCCTGTGGGCGAACCTGCCTCTGGCGATCGGGTGCGCCATCTCCCTGACCGCATTTACCGCCTTCAGCCTGGTGCTGGGCCAGCAGATCAGCGTCCCGGTAGCGCTCGGCGCCGTGTTCCTGATGGGCGTGCTGTTCACCGTAATTTCAGCAACCGGCATTCGTAGCTGGATTTTGCGCAACCTGCCGCAGGGCGTGGCGCACGGCACCGGCATCGGTATTGGTCTGTTCCTGCTGCTGATCGCTGCCAACGGCGTCGGCCTGGTCATCAAGAACCCGCTGGACGGCCTGCCGGTTGCGTTGGGTAACTTCGCGAGCTTCCCGGTGATCATGTCGCTGGTGGGTCTGGCGGTGATCATTGGCCTGGAAAAACTGAAAGTGCCGGGCGGCATTCTGCTGACCATTATCGGCGTGTCCATCGTCGGCCTGATCTTCGACCCGACCGTTCATTTCTCCGGGATTTTCGCCATGCCGTCGCTGAGCGATGACAAAGGCAACTCCCTGATTGGCAGCCTGGATATTATGGGCGCGCTGAACCCGGTGATCCTGCCAAGCGTGCTGGCGCTGGTAATGACCGCGGTATTTGACGCCACCGGCACCATCCGCGCGGTGGCCGGTCAGGCGAACCTGCTGGATAAAGACGGACAGATTATTGACGGCGGCAAAGCGCTGACCACCGACTCCCTGAGCAGCGTTTTCTCTGGTCTGGTGGGTGCGGCACCTGCGGCGGTGTACATCGAGTCCGCAGCGGGTACGGCGGCGGGCGGTAAAACCGGCCTGACGGCCATCACCGTTGGCGTACTGTTTCTGCTGATCCTGTTCCTCTCTCCGCTCTCTTATCTGGTGCCAGCTTACGCGACCGCACCTGCGCTGATGTACGTTGGCCTGCTGATGCTGAGCAACGTGGCGAAAATCGACTTCGCGGATTTTGTTGATGCCATGTCCGGCCTGATCACTGCGGTATTCATCGTGCTGACCTGTAACATCGTGACCGGCATTATGATCGGCTTCGCCTCGCTGGTGATTGGGCGTCTGGTCTCCGGTGAGTGGCGCAAGCTGAACATTGGGACCGTGGTCATCGCCGTTGCGCTGGTGGCGTTCTACGCGGGCGGCTGGGCCATCTGAATTGACTTTTTATGCGAAAACGGGTGGCTAAGGCCGCCCGTTTTTATTTTCAGGACTCATCCTGTTGCCTTTTACGTTACTCTGGAGAGGATAGAATAAGAGGCACGACGCCTCAGGTTTGGCTTATAAGAAACACAGCAAACAGGGAACGCATGGAAATTTTCTTCACAATACTCATCATGACCCTTGTGGTCTCATTATCCGGGGTGGTTACACGCGTACTGCCCTTCCAGGTCCCCCTGCCCTTAATGCAAATAGCTATCGGCGCGCTGCTGGCGTGGCCGACGTTCGGTCTGCACGTGGAGTTCGATCCGGAACTGTTTCTCGTGCTGTTTATCCCGCCGCTGCTGTTTGCCGATGGCTGGAAAACGCCGACGCGCGAATTTCTGGAGCACGGGCGAGAGATCTTCGGCCTGGCGCTGGCGCTGGTGGTCGTCACCGTGGTCGGGATTGGTTTCCTGATCTACTGGGCCGTACCAGGGATCCCGCTCATCCCCGCCTTTGCGCTGGCTGCCGTGCTGTCGCCTACCGACGCCGTGGCGCTGTCCGGCATTGTGGGTGAAGGGCGCATTCCAAAGAAAATCATGGGCATTTTGCAGGGCGAGGCGCTGATGAACGACGCCTCTGGCCTGGTCGCCCTGAAGTTTGCCGTGGCGGTTGCCATGGGCACGATGGTCTTTACCGTAGGCGGCGCGACCCTGGAATTCTTCAAGGTGGCGATTGGCGGTATCCTCGCGGGCTTCGTAGTGAGCTGGCTGTACGGACGCTCGCTGCGCTTCCTTAGCCGCTGGGGTGGTGATGAACCGGCGACGCAGATCGTCCTGCTGTTCCTGCTGCCGTTTGCCTCTTACCTGATTGCCGAACACATTGGCGTGTCGGGCATTCTGGCGGCGGTAGCCGCGGGGATGACCATCACCCGCTCCGGCGTTATGCGGCGCGCGCCGCTGGCGATGCGCCTGCGCGCGAACAGTACCTGGGCTATGCTCGAGTTTGTGTTTAACGGCATGGTGTTCCTGCTGTTGGGTCTGCAACTGCCGGGCATTATGGAATCCTCGCTGATTGCGGCCGAAGCGGATCCAAACGTTGAAGTCTGGATGCTGTTTACCGATATCGTGCTCATCTACCTTGCGCTGATGCTGGTGCGTTTCGGCTGGCTGTGGACGATGAAGAAATTCAGCGTTCGCTTCCTGACCAAAAAGCCGATGGAGTTTGGCTCGTGGACCACGCGCGAGCTGCTGATTGCCTCTTTCGCGGGCGTTCGCGGGGCGATCACCCTTGCTGGTGTGCTCTCCATTCCTCTGCTTCTGCCGACGGGCGACGTCTTCCCGGCGCGCTACGAGCTGGTGTTCCTGGCGGCAGGCGTGATCCTCTTCTCGCTGTTTGTCGGCGTGATTATGCTGCCGATTCTGCTGCAACATATTGACGCGGGTGACTCCTCGCAGCAGCACAAAGAAGAGCGGATTGCCCGTGCGGCGACGGCGGAAGTGGCGATTGTCGCCATCGAGAAAATGGAGGAGCGTCTGGCCGCCGATGCCGAAGAGAACATTGATAACCAGCTGCTGAAGGAAGTCAGTTCACGCGTGATTGGTAATTTGCGTCGCCGTGCTGACGGACGTAACGACGTGGAAAGTTCGTTGCAGGAAGAGAACCTCGAACGCCGTTTCCGCCTGGCGGCGCTGCGCTCCGAGCGTGCCGAGCTGTATCACCTGCGCGCGACGCGGCAGATCAGTAACGAGACGCTGCAAAAGCTGCTGCACGATCTGGACCTGCTGGAAGCGTTGTTGATAGAGAATCAGTAGCGCGCTTTGCCCCCTCACCCTAGCCCTCGCCCTATGGGGAGAGGGGTTGGGGTGAGGGGTCAGGGCACCCAAAACCCCTCACAGCATTGCAACCACGCCTGCGCGCTGTGCGACAGATAGACCCCTTCACGCCAGATCATCCCCAGCTGCCAGTGCAGGTCGCTCTCCAGCGGGATCCAGCGCAGCGTGTTTTTATCCAGCCGCTCGCAGATCGGCTGCGGCAGAATGGCAATCCCCACGCCCGCCTGTACCATCGCCGCCAGAAAATCCCACTGGCCGCTGCGCACCGCAATGCGCGGCTTTACGTTGTGCTGGTTAAACAGCGCCATCAGCTGGCGGCTTAAGGCAAAATCTTCGTTGTAAATCAGCAGCGGGTGTTCGCCGAGCAGCTCGGGTTTTACTGAGTCTATCTTCAGCCAGTCGCCGGAGCGCGGCACCAGCACGCACAGCGGGTGGCTGAACAGCGGCAGCGTCGCCAGGCCGCTTTCCTCCTCTACGGGAAGGGCCGTCATGGCCACGTCCAGTTCACCGTTCATCACCGCCTGCTGCACGGTCAGGCCGCCAAATTCAGAAATTTTTAGCTCAACGCCGGGGTAGCGCTGGCGAAACAAGCTTATCGGCCCGGCCATCATCATGCCGACCATCGGCGGAATACCGAGCCGCAGCAGCCCTTTTGTCAGGTGGTTGATGTCCCCAAGCTCGGCCTCCAGCTGGCGGAACTCTGCCAGAATGGCCAGCCCGCGCTCGAACACTACGCGACCGGTATCGGTCAGCAGTAGCTTGCGCCCGTCGCGGATCAGCAGCGTACAGTTCAGCTCATCTTCGAGGTTTTTCAGCATCTTGCTGATGGTCGGCTGGGTTACGAATAACTTCTCCGCTGCGCGAGTAAAACTTTGCTGGCGAACCACCTCGACAAAATAGCGCAGCGTTCTTATGTCCATGATTATTCCTCGAAACTATACCTTCGATGATTTTAATTCATTTCAGTCGATACCGTACGCTCACTATACTGGCGCCTCGTCTCATTTCTGAGGAAAACCCCCATGGCCGTGGCGTTAAGCCGTGTTACGCCTGCCGTTGTGCAACGACTTCAGGTACCGGTTCAGGTACTGCTCTACGCGGGACTGTTTGTTTTCGCGGAATATCTTGTCGACTGGCTGCATCTGCCTTTACCCGCCAACCTGGTGGGGATGGTGCTGATGCTGACGCTGATCCTCTGTCGCGCGTTGCCCCTTAACTGGGTGCGCGCCGGGGCGCGCTGGCTGCTGGCGGAGATGCTATTGTTCTTTGTGCCGGCCGTGGTGGCGGTGGTGAATTATGCACAACTGCTGATGGTCGACGGCTGGCGCATCTTTGCGGTTATCGCCCTGAGCACGCTGATGATGCTGGGCGCCACCGCCTGGGTGGTGGATAAGGTGTATCGCTTTGAAATCAGCAGGCAGAAGCATGACTAACTTTCAGATAAGCCTGCTGTGCCTGATTGCGACAGTTGTCATCTACTTTGCCAACAAGCGCCTGTATCGCCGCTTTCGCGCGCTGCCGCTGATGCCGTTGGTCTTTACGCCGATCCTGCTGGTGCTGATGCTGGTCTTCGGCCATATCTCCTGGCAGAACTACATTGGCGAATCCCACTGGCTGCTGTGGCTGCTCGGCCCGGCGACCATCGCCTTCGCCGTACCCGTTTATGACAACCTCGCTATTATCAGACGCCACTGGATGTCGCTCAGCGCGGGCGTCGTCACCGCGACGGTGGTGGCGGTGTGCAGCTCGGTCTGGCTGGCGCGCCTGTTTACCCTGTCGGATGAAATCCAGCGCAGCCTGGCGGTGCGTTCGGTGACCACGCCGTTTGCGCTGGCAGCCGCCAAACCGCTCGGTGGCCAGCCGGATCTGGTGGCGCTGTTTGTGGTGGTGACGGGCGTCTTTGGGATGGCGGTGGGCGATATGCTGTTTCTGCGGCTTTCTATTCGGGAAGGAATGGCCAAAGGCGCGGGATTTGGCGCGGCGTCGCACGGTGCGGGCACGGCACGTTCCTATGAGCTGGGACAGCAGGAGGGCGTTGTCGCGAGCCTGGTGATGATGCTTTCGGGCGTCACGATGGTGCTGATCGCACCGCTGGTGGCGTGGGTGATGTTTTAAGCTCCCCGGCCAGAATGGCCGGGGAGAAAGGTTTAGTGCGCGCGGCCCTGCTCAACGCCAAGACCGGTTTGTGAACGAATAAACTGGGCGCGGAATTTCTCGCGCTCCAGGTTACCTTCCGGCGAATTGTCGGTAGCCGAGAAGACCCAGATACCGACAAACGCCACGGCAATGGAGAACAGCGCCGGGTATTCATACGGGAAGATAGCGCTTTCGTGACCGAGGATCTGCACCCAAATCGTTGGGCCCAGAATCATCAGGATCACCGCCGTCAGCAGCCCCAGCCAGCCGCCAATCATCGCCCCACGGGTGGTCAGTTTTGACCAGTACATTGAGAGCAGAATGATCGGGAAGTTACAGCTTGCCGCAATCGAGAAGGCCAGCCCGACCATAAAGGCGATGTTCTGCTTCTCGAACAAAATCCCCAGCAGGATGGCGACGACGCCCAGCACCAGCACGGTGATTTTGGAGACTTTTAGCTCATCGCGCTCGCTCGCGCCTTTACGGAAAACGTTGGCGTAGAGGTCATGCGAGACCGCCGACGCGCCGGCCAGCGTCAGCCCTGCAACCACCGCGAGGATGGTGGCGAAGGCCACGGCAGAGATAAAGCCAAGGAACAGGTTGCCGCCCACCGCGTCGGCCAGATGCACCGCCGCCATGTTGTTACCGCCGATAAGCGCGCCCGCCGCGTCTTTAAACGCCGGGTTCGCCCCCACAAGCATGATCGCGCCAAAGCCGATAATAAAGGTCAGGATATAGAAGTAACCCATAAACCCGGTGGCGTAGAACACGCTCTTACGCGCTTCACGCGCATCTGACACCGTGAAGAAGCGCATCAGGATATGCGGCAGACCTGCGGTACCGAACATCAGGCCGAGACCGAGCGAGAGCGCGGATATCGGATCTTTCACCAGCCCACCCGGGCTCATGATCGCTTCCCCTTTCGGATGCACTGACATGGCTTCGGTAAACAGATTATTGAAGCTGAACCCAACGTGCTTCATCACCATAAAGGCCATAAAGCTGGCGCCGAACAGCAGCAGTACCGCTTTGATGATCTGTACCCAGGTGGTGGCCAGCATGCCGCCGAACAGGACATACATCACCATCAGCACGCCCACCAGCACCACCGCGATGTGGTAGTTCAGGCCGAACAGCAGCTCGATCAGCTTACCCGCACCCACCATCTGCGCAATCAGGTACAGCGCCACCACCACCAGCGAACCGCAGGCGGAGAGGGTACGAATCGGCCCCTGCTTCAGGCGATAGGAGGCGACGTCAGCAAAGGTATAGCGCCCCAGGTTACGCAGGCGCTCGGCAATCAGGAACAGAATGATCGGCCAGCCGACAAGGAAGCCGAGGGAGTAGATCAGGCCGTCATACCCTGAGGTATACACCAGCGCGGAGATCCCAAGGAACGAGGCGGCAGACATAAAGTCTCCCGCAATCGCCAGACCGTTCTGGAAGCCGGTGATGTTGCCGCCCGCGGTGTAGTAATCGTTACGGGAGCGCACGCGTTTCGACGCCCAGTAGGTGATATACAGCGTCAGCACCACGAAAATCAGGAACATGATAATCGCCTGCCAGTTGGTTGGCTGGCGCTGGACCTCGCCGGTAATGGCATCTGCTGCATGGGCAGCAAAGGGAAGTGTGGCGGCGAGCGCCGTCAGAATTCTCTTCATGATGCTTTTACCTCGCGCAGAACTTCTCTGTTAAGACGATCGAATTCACCGTTCGCACGCCAGACGTACACACCCGTGAGCACAAACGAAATGATGATAACGCCAATCCCAATCGGAATACCGCGCGTGACGCTGGTACCCTCATGCAGCGGGGTGCCCAGCCAGTGCGGCGCAAAGGCGATCAGCAAAATAAAGCCGACGTAGATAATTAGCATGATGATGGAAAGCAAGAAGGCAAACCGTTGCCGTTTTTCGACCAGCTCCCTGTAGTGCGCACTATTCTCTATCTGCTGACAAATATCGTTATTCATCACAGAAATCTCCAGAAGTAAGGTTGGTTTGTTTTATCCCCTCTCCCCTATGGGGAGAGGGTTAGGGTTAGGGTGAGGGGAGAGGGAGAAAAAAATTATGAAGGCATTGCGATGGCCTGCTTCTCTTCGAGCAGTTTGTCCACCACGCCAGGATCCGCGAGCGTTGAGGTATCACCGAGGTTACTGGTGTCGCCTGCCGCGATTTTGCGCAGGATACGGCGCATAATCTTGCCGGAACGGGTTTTCGGCAGCGAGTCGGTCCAGTGCAGCACGTCCGGCGTGGCAAGCGGGCCGATCTCTTTACGCACCCAGTTGCGCACCTCGGTATACAGCTCTGGCGACGGCTCTTCGCCGTGGTTCAGGGTGACGTAGGCGTAGATCGCCTGGCCCTTGATGTTGTGCGGAATGCCGACAACCGCCGCTTCGGCAATCTTCGGATGCGACACCAGCGCAGACTCAATCTCCGCCGTGCCCAGACGGTGGCCAGAGACGTTCAGCACGTCGTCCACGCGTCCGGTGATCCAGTAATAACCGTCTTCATCCCGGCGCGCGCCGTCGCCGCTGAAGTACATGTTTTTGAAGGTCGAGAAGTAGGTCTGCTCGAACCGCTCGTGGTCGCCGAACAGGGTACGCGCCTGGCCAGGCCAGGAATCGACGATCACCAGATTGCCCTCGGTGGCGCCTTCCTGCGGATTGCCTTCGTTATCCACTAGTGCAGGCTGTACCCCGAAGAACGGACGGGTGGCCGAACCGGCTTTCAGCTGCGTGGCGCCCGGCATCGGGGTGATCATAAAGCCGCCGGTTTCGGTCTGCCACCAGGTGTCCATCACCGGGCACTTCTCGTTGCCGATCTTCTTCCAGTACCACTCCCAGGCTTCCGGGTTGATCGGCTCGCCCACGGAGCCGAGGATGCGCAGGGAAGAGCGGTCCGTGCCTTCGATGGCTTTATCGCCTTCCGCCATTAATGCGCGGATCGCCGTTGGCGCGGTGTAGAGAATGTTGACCTGATGCTTATCAACCACCTGGCACATACGCGCCGGCGTTGGCCAGTTCGGTACGCCTTCAAACATCAGCGTCGTTGCGCCGCAGGCCAGCGGGCCGTACAGCAGGTAGCTGTGGCCGGTGACCCAGCCCACGTCGGCGGTACACCAGTAGATGTCGCCCGGATGGTAGTCGAAAACGTATTTAAAGGTGGTGGCCGCGTAAACCAGATAGCCGCCGGTGGTATGCAGCACGCCTTTCGGCTTACCGGTGGAGCCGGAGGTATAAAGAATAAACAGCGGATCTTCCGCGTTCATCTCTTCCGGCTGATGCTGGTCGCTCGCTTTTTCAATCAGATCGCTCCACCACAGGTCACGCCCCTCGTGCCAGTCGATTTTGCCGCCCGTGCGTTTGAAGACAATGACGTTACTGATGGATTTCACGTTCGGGTTTTTCAGCGCTTCATCAACGTTTTTCTTCAGCGGAATACCGCGCCCGGCGCGCACGCCCTCGTCAGCGGTGATCACCAGCTTCGAATTCGAGTCGACAATACGCCCGGCAACCGCCTCCGGCGAGAAGCCGCCGAAGATAACGGAGTGGATCGCGCCGATGCGCGCGCAGGCCAGCATAGCCACCGCCGCTTCCGGCACCATTGGCATATAGATCGCCACTACATCGCCTTTTTTAATGCCCTGGGCCAGCAGCACGTTGGCAAAGCGGCACACGTCGCGATGCAGTTCTTTATACGAGATGTGTTTACTCTGAGAGGCATCGTCGCCTTCCCAGATGATGGCCGTTTCGTTGCCGCGTTCGGCAAGATGGCGGTCCAGGCAGTTCGCCGCCAGGTTCAGCGTGCCGTCTTCATACCATTTAATGGAGACGTTGCCCGGCGCGAAAGAGGTGTTCTTTACCTTCTGATAAGGTTTGATCCAGTCGAGGATGTGACCCTGCTCACCCCAGAACGCGTCAGGGCTGGAAACGGACTGCTGGTATTTCTCCTGGTACTGCTCCGGACTTATCAGGCAACGGTCCGCAATGTTTGCGGGAATGTCGTGTTTGTGTATTTGGCTCATGGCTTTTTTTCTCCTTGTAAGATGTTAATAATATGTCGCAAAAACGTTAATAGTAGGGGCTTTACAAGCTTTGTTTAGTATTTGGGCGACAGATCACGCAATGTCTGAAGAGTATGAAAATTGAGCGAATGAAACTTTGAAGGGAAATAATTCATCTGAAGAATTATTCACTTTTTTGAAGTGAAAATATTTTGTATAACAAACGGTTATTTATGCGAATTGCTATAAATTACCGACAATGACACTTTTTGCAGTGAAATGCCTTGTTCTTTAAGGCTTGCGCAGCATGCCGTGCAAATGATACTCATACGGCGCGTTAAAAAATCCCATAAACCAACGCAACACAATTCATACCCTTTCAGTATGTCTCCATATTCATGCAGTTTTGATGGTGCGGAGATTTCATTGAGGAAGTCATTTTCTATGAAAAATTTGAAAGTCAGCCTGGCCTGGCAGATCCTGCTGGCCCTTGTGCTGGGCATCTTGCTGGGCAGTTACCTCCATTATCATAGCGACAGCCGCGAGTGGCTGATTGCGAACCTTCTCTCCCCTGCGGGCGATATCTTTATTCATCTGATCAAGATGATTGTTGTGCCGATTGTGATCTCGACGCTGGTGGTCGGTATCGCGGGTGTTGGTGATGCGAAACAGTTAGGCCGCATCGGCGTTAAAACCATTCTCTATTTCGAAGTGATCACCACGGTTGCCATCGTTCTTGGCATCACCCTGGCGAACGTGTTCCAGCCTGGTGCCGGGATCGATATGTCGCAGCTGGCGACGGTGGATATTTCGAAATACCAAAGCACAACCGCCGATGTGCAGAGCCATTCGCATGGGTTGATGGGGACTATTCTCTCGCTGGTACCGACCAACATTATCGCGTCCATGGCGAAGGGCGAGATGCTGCCGATCATCTTCTTCTCGGTACTCTTTGGCCTGGGGCTTTCTTCCCTGCCCGCGACGCACCGTGAACCGCTGGTGACCGTGTTCCGCTCTATCTCCGAAACCATGTTCAAAGTCACCCACATGGTGATGCGTTATGCGCCAGTCGGGGTATTCGCGCTGATTGCGGTGACCGTAGCGAACTTCGGCTTTGCCTCCCTGTGGCCGCTGGCGAAGCTGGTGATTCTGGTGCACTTCGCGATTCTGTTCTTCGCGCTGGTGGTGCTGGGCATTGTGGCGCGCCTGTGCGGGCTCAGCATCTGGATCCTGATCCGCATCCTGAAGGATGAGCTGATTCTGGCGTACTCCACGGCAAGCTCCGAGAGCGTACTGCCGCGTATCATTGAGAAGATGGAGGCCTACGGTGCGCCGGCGTCCATTACCAGCTTCGTTGTACCGACCGGTTACTCCTTCAATCTGGATGGTTCAACGCTGTATCAGAGTATTGCAGCGATCTTTATCGCGCAGCTGTACGGCATTGACTTGTCGCTGTGGCAGGAAATCGTACTGGTTCTGACGCTGATGGTGACTTCAAAAGGGATCGCAGGCGTGCCGGGCGTCTCCTTCGTGGTGCTGCTGGCGACGCTGGGCAGCGTCGGTATTCCGCTGGAAGGCCTGGCGTTTATTGCCGGTGTGGACCGTATCCTCGACATGGCGCGTACCGCGCTGAACGTGGTGGGTAATGCCCTGGCGGTACTGGTAATCGCTAAGTGGGAACACAAGTTCGACCGTAAAAAAGCGCTGGCGTATGAACGCGAGGTACTGGGTCGTTTTGATAAAACGGCTGACCAGTGATGTAAAAAGCCGGGTGGCGGCTTCGCCTTACCCGGCCTGCATAAGCCGTAGGCCCGGTAAGCGCAGCGCCACCGGGCAACAATTTACTCCCCGCTCAATGCATCAAACTCTTCACACCCGGTATCAAACCCTTCGGTACAGCTCAGGTTTAACCAGTAAAGCGCTTTCTGCTTATTCGGTGTGATAAAGCCTTTCTCACCCTGCCTGAACAGCATTCCTGCCCAGTACTCCGCATAGCCCGTCCGGGACAGAGCCGAACTCCGCTTGAACCACGATGCGGCCTGCACGTCATCCTGAGGAACTTCAACGCCGTTGGCATAGATCAGCCCCAGCAGCTGTTGCGCGTCTACCGCCGAGTCGCTATCGATGTCTTCGGTCGCCGATTGCAGCAGTGCGATGGCCTGCGGGTAGTCGGTTTTGCCCGCCTGCGTGTTCACCAGCACACGCGCCAGCATGATCGCGCCGCGTTTGCTGCCCGCAATGTTTGCCTGTTGGGCCAGGGCTTTAGCCTGCGCATAGTCACCCTGCGAAAAGTGGATTTGCGACAGCAGCGCCATGGCGTCGACATCACCGCCTTTTGCCGCTTTTTCCGCCCACAGCGCCGCCTGCGCGCTGTCGCCGGAACTGAACCAGGTATCGGCGAGATAATACTGCGCGCGCGCATCGCCCGCTTCAGCCTGCTTTTTATACTGGCTGCCTATCTCATCGGCATGGGCAAACGCGGTTAAAAATAACAACATCAGAAAAAGGATTTTCATGGATTCTTATCATCTGGGTACACGCCGCGCAGTATAATCGCGGCGACAGAAGAAAAAAACGGGTGCGTTAAGACCTCAGCATCCCACAAGCCGGGCGGAACACGCGTTCCGCCCGAAGAGGTTAGCCTGCGTTACAGGCTAATTTCGCCGCCACCTCCTGATGTTCACTCTTTATTGAAAACTCGCAGAGCCTGCCGCGAGTAATAAAGGTAAAGATCACTATCGTCAGGCAAACAATAAAGACGATGCCTAACGCAGTTTTTAAAGGCGTCATGCCTTTTACTCCTTGTCAAAAAAAGAATAAGAGGCTACTCTCAACTTGTTGGAGTTGAGGGAGTAGCCTCGGGTAAACGAAAATTTCCCGGGGCTTTCTACTTTCTGTCCCTCAACAATGCTCAAGACAGAAAGTCTTAAGCACCCGCCGCACATCTTATCCCTCTGAATTAAAATGCAAAGATGTAATTCTATTCTGCGTAAATTACATTATTTCTGCGAGCCGCTTTCCAGAATAATAATTTCTATTTCTTATGAATTAATCGGAAATAAAAAGGGAGTGAATATATCACTCCCTTTATTCAACGATAAATTAACGGCTTCAACCCATTGCGCTTTCGCGCAGTCGGGCTTTCAGCTTGTTATATTCGTCGATCACATACTGTTCCGCAGCGTGTTGATCCGCAATGGACTCCACGTTTACGGCGCAGTATTTATACTCCGGCGTTTTGGTTATCGGGCTTAAGTTCTCGGTCACCAGCTCGTTGCAGGCGCCAATCCACCACTGGTAGGTCATATAGACTGCCCCTTTGTTCGGACGGTCGCTGACCTGCGCGCGGGTAATGATGCGGCCTTTACGCGAATTCACCCACACCAGCGCTTCATCTTCAATACCGAGCCGTTCGGCATCGGCGGTGTTGATCTGCGCGTAACCCGGTTCATCCGCCAGCGCCGCCAGCGCGGCGCAGTTGCCGGTCATGGAACGGCAGGAGTAGTGGCCCACTTCACGCACGGTGGAGAGCACCATCGGATACTCGTCGGTGAGCTTATCGATCGGCGCGACCCAGTCGCAGGTGAAGAACTGCGCCAGCCCGTTCGGGGTGTCGAACTTCTCTTTAAAGAGGTATGACGTCCCCTGATCGGATTCTGACTCATCCCGGCACGGCCACTGGATGTAGCCCAGCTCACCCATTTTTTCATAGGTTGCCCCATAAAAGTCCGGGCACAGATGCCGCAACTCGTCCCAGATCTCCTGGGTGTTGTTGTAGTGCATCGGGTAGCCCATGCGGGTGGCGATTTCGCTGATGATCTGCCAGTCCGTTTTCAGATCCCATTTCGGCTCGACGGCCTTGAAGAAGCGCTGGAAGCCGCGGTCTGCCGCCGTATAGACACCTTCATGCTCGCCCCAGGAGGTCGACGGCAAAATCACATCCGCCGCTGCCGCGGTTTTGGTCATAAAGATATCCTGAACAATCACCAGCTCCAGATCCTCAAAGCCTTTGCGCACTGCGGACAGTTCGGCGTCGGTCTGGAGCGGATCTTCACCCATGATGTAGGCCGCACGCACTTCACCGTGCGCCGCGCGGTGCGGCAGCTCGCTGATGCGATACCCGGTGTGTGCCGGCAGGCTCTCCACGCCCCAGGCCTTCGCAAACTTCTCGCGGTTTTCCGGGAATTTGACGTACTGATAGCCCGGATAGGTGTCCGGCAGCGCGCCCATATCACACGCACCCTGCACGTTATTCTGACCACGCACCGGGTTCACGCCCACATGCGCTTTACCCAGATTGCCGGTCAGCATCGCGAGGCTGGTGAGCGAGCGCACGGTTTCCACGCCCTGGTAGAACTGGGTCACGCCCATGCCCCAGAGAATGGCGGCGGTTTTTGCCCCGGCATACATTCTGGCCGCTTGACGAATCTCCTGCGCGCTGACGCCGGTTATCGCTTCGACGGATTCAGGCGTATAGCCCTCGACTATTTTCTTATACTCTTCAAAGCCTTCTGTACGGGTCGCGACAAACGCCTGGTCGTAGAGATTCTCCTCAATAATGACGTGCCCCATCGCATTCAACAGCGCGATGTTCGAGCCGTTTTTCAGTGCGATATGCATATCCGCAATGCGCGCGGTTTCAATTTTACGCGGATCGCAGACGATGATTTTCGCCCCGTTCTGTTTGGCGCGAATAACGTGATTCGCGACGATAGGGTGAGAATCCGCCGGGTTATAGCCGAAGATGAACACCAGATCGGTGTTATCTATCTCATTGATGGCATTACTCATTGCGCCGTTACCGACCGACTGGTGCAGACCTGCAACCGATGGGCCGTGTCAGACGCGAGCGCAGCAGTCGACGTTATTGGTACCAATAACGGCGCGCGCGAATTTTTGCATCACATAGTTGGTTTCATTCCCGGTTCCGCGTGAGGAGCCGGTGGTCTGAATCGCATCCGGGCCATACTTGGCCTTGATGGCGCTAAGGCGCGTGGCGACGTAATCCAGCGCTTCATTCCAGGAGACGGCTTCCAGCTTGCCGCCGCGCTCGCGGCGGATCATAGGGGTTTTCAGGCGCGGGGTGAGGATTTGGGTATCGTTAATAAAATCCCAGCCGTAATACCCTTTCAGGCACAGCGTGCCCTGATTGGTTTTACCCTGCGCCGCTTCCGCCCGGACGATTTTGCCGTTATCGACCACCAGGTGGATCTTGCAACCTGAGGCACAATAAGGGCAAACCGTGACGACTTTTTTCATCACTTTGCTCCAGTTAAACAGTTCTTACCTGCCCAATATGCAGCTTCTATGCCATGTTTTTATTATGGGTATTTCCTGACTTTACGACCCTTTGCGGGGCAAAACCCTGACGAAAAACAGCCAATCGTCAAAATTGACGTGTCGAAAGGGCAGGGGATGTGACATGGATTGAATTTCCGTCACGTAAAAAACAATTCGGCTGGAGCCGGCGGCAGAATGGTTCAGACTTAACATAATTCCCTGACGGAAGCATGCGATGAAACCGGCGATTCTGGTGGTTGACGATGATGTCGCAGTCTGCGAACTGCTACAGGATGTGCTCAGCGAGCACGTCTTTACCGTACTGACGTGTCACTCTGGGCAGGACGCGGTGAACCGTGTCCAGCAGGACTCCGGCATTGCGCTGGTTCTGCTGGACATGATACTGCCGGATATCAACGGATTACAGGTTTTACTGCAACTGCAAAAGCAGCGACCATCGCTACCGGTGGTAATGCTGACGGGGCTGGGAAGTGAATCAGATGTGGTCGTCGGGCTGGAAATGGGCGCTGATGATTACATCGGAAAACCGTTCAATCCGCGCGTGGTGGTCGCCCGCGTTAAGGCGGTGCTGCGTCGTACCGGCGCGCTGGACGCGGAGCCTGCCGCGCCGCGCGTTGAAGGTATTGCCTTTAACGGCTGGACGCTGGACACCACCCGCTGCGAGCTGAGCGATCCGCAGCGTAATACCGTGCCGTTAACACAAGGCGAATATGGCCTGCTGCTGGCATTAACGCAAAACGCCCGCCGGGTACTGAGTCGTGAACAGCTGCTGAAGCTGACCCACAGCGAAAGCGCCGAGGTCTTTGACCGCACTATCGACGTGTTGATCATGCGGCTACGGCGAAAAATTGAGGTCAATCCGCACCAGCCTCTGCTGATCAAAACCATTCGCGGTCTGGGCTATGTTTTTGCCACGGACGTTTCCCATCATGAGAAAGCCGCCTGACCGTTCTCCTGAATAAACGCCTGAAGCTCGGCCAGCGTTTTCGCGCCGTCAATTGCATTAGCCGCCAGCAGGCTGGCCCGCGCGCAGGCGTGCGCCAGATAAATACTCTCCGTCAGCGGCAGGGATTCATGGCAGCCGTATAAAAAGCCCGCGCAAAACGCGTCGCCCGCGCCGACGCTGCCGATAATCTCGTCCTGCGTCAGCTTCCACGACGGAACCCATTGCCCTTTTTCACCCGGCGCTTCACCCCATGCCCCTTCCGGACAGTGGATCACCACCCGCTGCCGCACGCCTGCCGCCAGCAGTTGTGTGGCAGCGTCGGCGATATGGGCCATGTTCAGCGCATCATGGCCGTCACGGATCTCAAGCCCGCTAAACTCACCGGCTTCCAGCTCGTTAATCACCAGATAATCAAGATGGCGCAGGGCAGGGAGCACCAGCGGCTGATAGCGCGGATCGCCCTTGCGGGACACCAAATCGAGCGAGGTTTCATACCCCTGATCGCGCATCTGTGCCAGTAACCGCGCGCTGCGGGTGCCAAATTCCTCGTCCGGCATGTCCAGGCTGTCGAGCAGCAGCAGGTAGCCGAGATGGAAGATCTTCAGCGATCCGTCTAAACGATCGAAGGCGGGAAGATCCAGCAGGCGGTTGGCGCCCGGCGAGTGGAAAAAAGTGCGCTGTCCGCTGGGGTCGGTCATCACCTGCGACATCGACGTTGGGGCGAACGTTGTACGCTGCACGCGCTGGCGATTGACGTGATACTGGTCGAGCATCGCCAGAATATAGTCTCCGTCGCTGTCTTCCCCAATCAGCCCCACCGCCTGTAACGGCAGGCCGACGTGCATTTTCGCCAGCGTCAGCAGAACGTTGAGCGGCGCACCGCCGGTTGAGCGTTCACTATGGGTGATTTCCGCCAGCCAGCCGCGCTCCGGCCACTGTACGATCTGGTGGACGTGATCCACCAGCATGTTGCCTGCGGCGATAATCCCTTTGCGTTCCATTATGCCTGCCCCGCGCTGCCGAAGATGCGCATCTGTTCCGCAACCGTATCGGTAATGGCCTCTTCAATGCCCAGCAGCAGTTCGGCAAACTCATCGTACAGCGGCTGGCGGTTTGCCATGCGCTGCTCAACGGCGGCGAGCGCGGCCTGCGACATGCCGGTATAAAAGTTGATTTTATGAATGCCCAGCTCGATGGCGCGGCGGAAATCAGTATCGCTTATGCCAGAGCCGCCGTGTAAAACCAGCGGCAGGCCCGTCTGCTGTCGAATGGCGTCCAGACGCGGGAAATCAAGCTTCGGCTCGCCCTTGTATTTGCCGTGCGCGTTGCCAATGGCGACCGCCAGCGCGTCGATACCGGTTAAATCGACAAACTCGCGCGCCAGCTGCGGATCGGTGAAGAAGGCTTCATCCGCATGCCCGTAAAGCGCACCCCCTTCATCACCCCCGACCGCGCCCAGCTCCGCCTCTACCGAGACGCCCACCGCATGGCACATCTTCACCACTTCCCGCGTCTGGCGGATATTTTCCTCATAGCTCAGCGTCGAGCCGTCGAACATCACCGAGCTGAACCCTAAGCGCAGGGCGCGCACGACGGCCTCAAAATGCAGCCCGTGGTCGAGGTTAAGCACCACGGGAATATCGTGACGGGCGGCTTCGAACTTCACTGCTTCGACAAGCGACTCCAGAGACACGTACTTAAAATGCACTTCGGCGATGTTGATGATAAACGGCGAGCGTTCCTGCTTCGCGGCGGCAAACAGCGCGCGCAGGAAGTGGGAGTCGAGCACGTTGAACGCGCCCAGGGCGTAGCGGTGTTCCCTGGCGTGGGCCAGACCATCGGCAAGAGAAATCAATGGCATCATTCACTCCTTATATCCGAAACAGGTTGTACTCGTTGCACAGCACCAGCACCGCCGGTTCGTCTTCTTCAATGGTGTTGTAGCGATCGATGGGCTGTAAAAAGTGGTTGTCGTGTTCATCGTCATTGACCGACGACACTTCGCCCACCAGCACGTCGCCAAAGCCGCGTTCACCCCAGAAACTGTGGTACAGGCCGGGCGTCAGGCAGATGCTCTCCCCTGGTGTGAGGCGCAGCTGGCTGCCGGGCGTGTGCGTCTGCCGACAGCCGTCGACGGTAACGGTCACGTCGGTGTTTTCGGTCTCTTCATGCGCGCCCGCATTCCATAACTCAATAATCAGATTCCCGCCGCCGCGGTTAATGATGTCCTCCCGCTTGCGCCAGTGAAAATGCATCGGCGTCACCTGGCCGTCGCGGACGTGCATGATTTTTTCGGCATAGCACTTTTCATAGGGCACGCCGTTGGGGGAGCCGTTGCGCAGGGTGAACAGCGTTAAGCCCTGTGCAGCGAAGTTGTTGCCACCAAATGCCGTCACGTCCCAGCCGAGCCTGAGGTCAAACACCTCCTGCCATGCGGCCTGGTCAAGCTGCTGCCATTTTGTCGGCGGAAAGCTGGCAAAAGGCGGGAGATGCACGTCGTGCATGGAGAAGAACTGCCGCGTATGGCCGAGGATTTCATTGATGTCGGAGCGTTTCATGGGGACTCCTTGAAAACAGTTCCCTCTCCCGGTGGGAGAGGGAAAAGGATCATTTAACCGTCCACCCTTTATACGTGCCGACGTTCTTTTTATCGATCATCGTCACCGGGATCAGCACAGGCTCTTTCGGCGCAGGTTTGCCCTGAAGAATGTCATAGCCGATCTCCACCGCCTTCGCCGCCATCACCTGCGGATCCTGCGCTGGCGTCGCCACAAACAGGGAGTTTTCGCGCTTCAGGGCTTCTTCACCGTCCGGGCTGCCATCCACACCAACGATAAAGAACTCGTTGCGCTGCGCCTGCTTCGCGGCCAGATCGGCGCCGATCGCGGTAGGATCGTTAATCGCGAATACGCCGTCTATCTTCGGATTAGCCGCCAGCAGGGAGGTCATGACCTCCAGCCCGCCTTCACGGCTGCCTTTGGCGTTCTGGTTATCCGAGAGCACTTTGATATCCGGGTGGCGCCTGAACTCGGTCTGGCAGCCCTCCACGCGGTTTTGTACCGCAGAAACCGGCGGCCCGTTGATGATCACCACGTTGCCTTTACCTTTCAGGCGGTCGGTAATGTACTTACAGGCCATCTCACCCGCCTGGGTGTTATCGGAGGTGATGGTCGCATCGGCCCCTTCCGCCGCCACGTCAACCGCCACGACCACGATCCCCGCCTCTTTGGCGCGTTTTACCGCCGGGCCGATCCCTTTGGAATCCGCGGCGTTGAGGATGATCATGTCCACTTTCGCCGCAATGAAGTTATCAATCTGCGACACCTGCTGGCCCAGATCGTACCCGCTGGAGACCAGCGTCACCTTGACGTTGTCCCCCGCCAGCTTGCGCGCTTCCAGCTCGGCACCTTTGGTGATCTGCACGAAGAACGGGTTAGCCAGGTCGCCCACCGTCACGCCGATGGATTTCAGATCTTTTGCCTGCGCAAACGGGGTTGCGGCCAGCAGCGCGCCAGCACAGAGCGCGGTCACTAAGGGCTTCAATCTCATGCTGTATTCCTCACGTAGGGTATTGTTGTTATGCACTTTGATGGTGTCGGGTACGGTATTTGTCGATCAGCACCGCAATGATGATCACCGCCCCTTTGATCACCAGCTGCCAGAAGTAGGAGACGCCCATCAGCGTCATGCCGTTGTTGAGGGTGGCGATGATCAAGGCACCGACCAGCGTGCCGGTGATCGTGCCGATCCCGCCGACGAAGCTGGTGCCGCCGAGGATCACCGCCGCAATTGCATCCAGCTCATACCCCGTGCCGAGGTTGCCATTGGCGCTGTAGAGACGTGAAGCGCTCATGACGCCGCCGAGACCGGAGAGCAGGCCGCTCATGCCGTAGACAAACAGCAGCACCAGCCAGACCTTAATGCCCGTTAAGCGCGCCGCCTGCATATTGCCGCCGACCGCATAGATGTGAACGCCGAGGGTTGTGCGACGCAGAATAAACCAGCACACCACAATCACCGCCAGGGCGATCACAACCAGCCAGGGGATCGGGCCGAGGTAGTTATTGCCGATCCACTCGAAGTTGATGTTGGAGTTAATGACCGTCGTGCCGTCCGCCAGCAGGTAGGCCGCGCCGCGCAGCGCCGTGTAGGTGCCGAGCGTGACGATAAATGGCGGAAGTCCGGCGAAGGCCACCAGCGCGCCGTTGAACAGCCCCAGTACCATACCGAGCATTAGCGCCGCCGGAATGGAGAGCATCGCAAATTCAGGGATAAGCGAGACCACCATCGCCGCCACCGCCGTGGTGCCCAGAATCGAGCCCACGGAGAGGTCAATCCCGCCGGTCAGGATGATGAAGGTCATCCCGGCCGCCAGAACAATGTTGATCGACGCCTGCCGGGTAATATTGAGCAGGTTACTTTCTGTGAAAAAGTTCGGAGCGATAAAGCCAAATACAGCCACAATCAGGATTAAAATCGGCAAAATGCCGATCGTTTGCATCAGATCGCTCATCAGCATTTTTTTGGCAGAGGCGGATTTCGCCACCTGCTGCGGATGGGTTGGAGTTGTCATAATTACACCGCCTGATGATGTGTGTCGTTCACGCCGGTTGCCAGCGTCATGATGTTTTCCTGAGAGATGTCGCGCCCGTGCAGTTCACCCGCAATGCTGCCTTCCCGCATCACGTACACCCGGTCGCTCATTCCTACTACTTCCGGCAGCTCGCTGGAGATCATCAGGATCGCCACCCCTTTGCGCGCCATCTGGTTCATGATGCGGTAGATCTCGCTTTTTGCCCCGACGTCCACGCCGCGCGTGGGTTCGTCCAGAATCAGAATGCGCGGGCCTATCGCCACCCAGCGGGAGATCAGCAGTTTTTGCTGGTTGCCGCCGGAGAGCCCGCCTGCGCGCACCTGAGAATGCGGCACGCGGATATTGAGCAGGGCGATGGCGTCATCGGAAATCGACTGCGCTTTTTTGCGGTTCAGCCAGCCGAAGGTGGCGTCGCGCTCCAGCGTCGCCATGGTGATGTTCTCCTGCGCCGCCAGCTCCAGAAATAGCCCCTGCTCCTTGCGGTTCTCGGTGAGAAAACCGATGCCGTTCTCAATGGCCGCGCGCGGGGAGTGGATCACCACCGGTTCGCCGTCCACTTCAATCATGCCGCCGGTGGCTTTGCGCACGCCGAAGATCAGCTGCGCCAGCTCAGAACGCCCGGCGCCGACCAGCCCTGCCAGCCCGACGATTTCACCGGAGCGCACCTGCAAACTGCACGGCTGCACTTTTTTGCCATCCGTGAGGTGATGCACGTTCAGACGCGGGCTGCCGAGCGGAATATCGCGCTCTTTGTTAAACAGGTCGCTTAACGGACGACCCACCATCATGCGCACCAGCTCGGAGGCGTTGAGCTTGTCGCGCGTCAGGCTGCCGACGTATTGCCCGTCGCGTAGCACGCTGACGCGATCGGAAAGCTCATACACTTCCGCCATGCGGTGGCTGATGTAGATAATCGCCATCCCTTCATCGCGCAGGCGCAAAATCAGTTCGAACAGACGGTGGGTTTCGCGTGAGGAGAGGGCGGCGGTAGGTTCGTCCATCACCAGAATGCGGCTGTTGCGGTGCAGCGCGCGGGCGATCTCCACCTGCTGTTGCTCGGCGATGGTCAGTTTCATGACCAGGTCGGTGGCGCTGAACTGCGCGCCCAGACGGTCAATGACCGCCTGGGCCTGGGCAGCCATCTCTTTGCGCTGGACCAGCCCGCCGCGCGACAGCTCGCTACCGAGAAAAATGTTTTCCGCCACGGTCAGGTTAGGAGCAAGCTGCATCTCCTGATAAATCAGGGTAATGCCTGCGGCCAGCGCATCCTTCGGCCCTTTGATGTGAAACGGCTGACCGTCGATGAGGATGTCGCCGCTGCTGGCGGTATAG
Source organism: Enterobacter sp. BWH52 (assembly GCF_001037565.1). Classification (NCBI taxonomy): domain Bacteria; kingdom Pseudomonadati; phylum Pseudomonadota; class Gammaproteobacteria; order Enterobacterales; family Enterobacteriaceae; genus Enterobacter; species Enterobacter sp. BWH52. The sequence continues at coordinate 81,356 of NZ_KQ089856.1, forward strand.
GCGCCTGCGAGGATCTTCATCAGCGTGCTCTTTCCGGCGCCGTTTTCCCCCATCAGCGCGTGGATCTCACCGGGGAAAACCGTCAAATCCACGCCCTTGAGCGCGTGGAAATTGCCAAAGGTTTTGGCAATGTGGCGCATCTCTAAAACCGGGGTTCTGCTCATGGCGGATCTCCTGTGAATGTCGATATCTGCACTTCATCACAGGCGCGTAAATGCAAAATGTCAGAAGCTGTTCATATTTGTCATAGTTATGAATAGCTAATCGCCATCACATTTTCCTTTTCCCTCTCCCTGTGGGAAGAGGGCCAGGGTGAGGGCACCAAACCGCAGAGGAGCCCAAACCCATGCCATCACGCCCCCCGTTCTTCACCAGCGCCCGCGGTCGCCTGCTGATATTTAACCTGCTGGTGGTGGCGGTAACGCTGATGGTCAGCGGCGTGGCGGTGCTCGGCTTTCGTCATGCCAGCCAGATCCAGGAGCAGGTGCAGCAGCAAACGCTGGATGACATGACCGGCAGCATGAACCTCGCGCGCGACATGGCCAATGTGGCAACGGCGGCGGTGCGGCTGTCGCAGGTGGTCGGTGCGCTGGAGTACAAAGGCGAAGCTGAGCGGCTTAAACAGACGCAAATGGCGCTGCGCCACTCGCTGGAGCAGCTTGCCGATGCGCCGCTGGCGCAGCAGGAGCCGGCGCTGGTGACGCGTATTATTCGCAGGAGCAATGAGTTACAGCAGAGCGTGACGGGAATGCTGGAGCGCGGGCAAAAACGGCATCTGGAGCGTAACGCGCTGCTCAGCGCGCTGTATCAAAGCCAAAGCTACCTGCGTCATTTGCAGGATATCAACCGTCGTTACGCGAGCAATGTGCCAGACGCCCGGCAGCTTGCAGAGATGGACAGGCTGATCGTTGCCGCCATTGATACCCCTTCACCGCGCGCCACGGTGCAGCAGCTGGATGCAGTAACCGCGATGTTACCCGCGAGCGCCCTGCAACCGGTGGTCAACCTGGTGCTCCCGGATTTTAATGATGAGCTGCGCAAGCTCGCGCCACTGTCGAAGCAGCTGGAAGAGAGCGATCTGTCCATCAGCTGGTACATGTTCCACATCAAGGCGCTGGTAGCGATATTAAACCGCGACATCAATCAGTACGTTGAACAGGTGGCGCAGGCCTCCCGGCTGCGTACCGCCCAAAGTCACCAGGAGCTGCGCTCCATCAGCGTGTTTATCAGCGTTTTCGCGGTGCTGGCGCTGATCATCACCGGCTGCGCCTGCTGGTATATTTATCGCAATCTGGGCTCCAACCTGACGGCTATCTCAAGGGCAATGTCGCGTCTCGCTCACGGAGAGCAGAATGTGTCGGTGCCCGCACTACAGCGGCGTGATGAGCTGGGGGAACTGGCGCGCGCGTTTAACGTTTTTGCACGCAATACCGCTTCGCTGGAGCACACCACGCGGCTGCTTAAGGAGAAGACCTCGCAGATGGAGGTCGACCGCATCGAACGTCAGGGGCTGGAGGAGGCGCTGCTGCACAGCCAGAAAATGAAGGCGGTCGGGCAACTGACGGGCGGTCTGGCGCATGATTTTAATAACCTGCTGGCGGTGATTATCGGCAGTCTGGAGCTGACCGATTCAGCGTCACCGGACGCGCCGCGCATCACTCGTGCGCTCAAAGCCGCGGAACGCGGGGCCATGCTCACCCAGCGTCTGCTGGCCTTCTCGCGCAAGCAATCCCTGCAACCCCATGCGGTAGAGATGAAGCCGCTGCTGGAGAACCTGAGCGAGCTGATGCGGCACTCCCTTCCCGCCACGCTGACGCTGGATATTGAAGCGCAAACCCCGGCCTGGCCCGCATGGATTGACGTCAGCCAGCTGGAAAACGCCATTATCAACCTGGTGATGAACGCCCGTGATGCAATGGAGGGGCAAAACGGTGTGATTAAAATCCGCACCTGGAACCAGCGTGTGACCCGCAGCGACGGGCGCAGGCAGGATATGGTCGCGCTGGAGGTGATTGACCACGGCTGTGGGATGTCGCAGGAGGTGAAATCGCAGGTCTTTGAACCGTTCTTCACCACCAAACAGACCGGCAGCGGCAGCGGATTAGGGCTGTCGATGGTGTACGGCTTTGTGCGTCAGTCCGGGGGGCGCGTTGAGATCGAAAGCGCGCCGGGGCAGGGAACCACCGTGCGGCTCCAGCTGCCGCGCTCGACGCTGCCCGCGTTCTCCAATGATGCCGCGCTGGCGACCACGGCCCCGACAGAAAGTGAGCTGCTTGTGCTGGTCCTGGAAGATGAGGCGGGCGTGCGGCATACCCTGTGTGAGCAACTGCACCAGCTTGGCTACCTGACGCTCGAAGCCGAAAACGGCGAGCAGGCGCTGAACATGCTGGACGCATCACCGGATATCGGCATGTTTATCAGCGACCTGATGCTGCCGGGCGGCCTGAGCGGTGCGGAGGTGATCGGCCATGTACGCAGCCACTATCCGCAGTTGCCGGTGCTGCTGATCAGCGGGCAGGATTTGCGCCCGGCGCATAACCCACAGCTGCCGGACGTTCCGTTACTGCGTAAGCCGTTTACCCGCCAGCAGCTGGCGCAGGCACTGCGGAAGGTGATGGTAATTTGAGATTCCTCCGCTACTCCCGTTAACAGCCAGTCATTACTTTAAGGCCAGTTCACCTGCGAGTCTGGCCTTATGAAACGTTACTCTACCGCTCTGTTATTGGGTCTGCTGACTTTAACCAGCCAACTGGCGCATGCCGATGTGATTGATGACGCCATTGGCAACATTCAGCAGGCGATCAACGATGCCTACAACCCCAGCAGCAGCCGTAATGACGATGACGACGATCGTTACGACCGCAGCCGTCAAATCGACAGCCGACAGTACGACGATCGTCGTCGGCAGCTCGAAGACAGACGCCGCCGTTTAGACGAGCGTCAGCGTCAGTTGGACGACGACAGGCGTCGGTTAGAAGAGGACGAGCGCAGGTTGGAAGACGATTACGATCGCGGCTAAGTGCGGCCTGTTGCCCTCACCCCAACCCTCTCCCACGGGAGAGGGAGAAAACCTAATCCAGCACCATCACCATCCCGTCATACCCCGCTTCAATGCCGGACGGCAGCGGGTTATCCATCATCCACACGTCAAACTGATGGCTGATATGCGTCAGGATCACCTGCGGACAGCCAATCACCTCGTTCAGCGCAATCACCGTATTCAAATCACAATGGTTGCGCGGCGTCTCCGGGCGCGGTTCATGGCTACAGTCGATAATCATCGCCTGCGGCTGATTGTTTAGCAGAAACGTCACCGTTTTATCCGGCAGTCCGGCGGTATCAGAAAGCCACGCCACGCGGCTGTGGGCGGACTCCAGCAGATAGCCAAACGTGAGTTTTGAATGGTTGAGCGGCAGCGGCGTGACCCGCAAGCCCTGAAGTTCAAACGTCACAAATGGCTCCACCGTGTGGCTGAAATCCAGGATGCCCGGATGTTTGAACAGATCGTCACAGCCTGCCTCGTCTGGCGGACCGTAGACGGGAATGGTGGCGCCTACGCCCCAGCGCAGAGGGAAAAGCCCCTGAACGTGATCCATATGATAATGGGTAAGCAAAAACTGCTGGAAGCTGCCCGCAGGCCAGTCGTCCATCAGGTGTGGAATACCCGCGTCCAGCAAGGTGACCGCATCGTTGAATTTCACCGCCGCGCTACAGGGGCGACGGCGATAATTTTCCTGTAAACGCGCCCGTCGGCACGCCGCGCAGTCGCAGCCAAACACCGGCACCAGCTGCGCCCCTCCGGTTCCTGTCAGCGTGATCGTCAGACTCATAACGCCCCTCTACAGCGGTTTGGTGAAGCGGAAATGGCTTTGCGTATACCCTTCACGAACATAAAAACGGTGCGCGTCCACGCGCTTCACGCTGGTGGAAAGCTCGGTCAGCTCGGCGCCTGCCTGCCGTGCGACGTCCTCTGCCCAGGCCAGCAGCTGGCTGCCCACTTTTAATCCGCGCGCCTGCGGCATCACCACCAGTTCCTGGATCTCGCCGATCCAGCGGGCGTGGTGCAGGTGAAACTGCATATGCAGGCCGATCATCCCGATGATCTGCCCGTCCAGCTCGGCCAGCTGGTAGCGCATATTGTGATCCCGCAAGTTGGCCAGATACCCGGCGTGAAACGCCTGATGATCGAACTCGGCCTGCTTAAGTTCGCAGATCAGCGCGTAAACGATCGGCGCATCGTCGGCGGTGGCGGGGCGAAGCTGGCAGTCAGGCATGTTGTTTCTCCTTCTGGCGAATAAGCGATAGAAAGGTCTCGACTGACTGTAGCAAACTTCCGTCGTTATTGAGGAGATGGCAACCCGACGGGGTGTAACGCGCCGCCCGTTCCAGCCGCTGGTCGATCTCGCGCGCGTTTTCGCGCCCCCGCTTTTGCAGCCGGCTACGCAGAACGTCCGGGGAAACCTGCAAACAGACCGGGAGCAGCGCCGCTTCGTACCGGGCGCGAGCCTGCGGGAGATGCGCCCGCGAGCCGTTGACCAGCACGTCAAAGCCCGCGTGCAGCCAGAGGTCGATCTCGATGCCGACGCCATAGTAGTAACCGTTGGCATGCCAGCTCAGCGCCAGCAGGTTTTGCCCGGCGCGGGTAAAAAACTCCTGCTCGCTCAGGGCGATATGGTTTTCACTCCCGGCGTTTGCCGCGCGGGTAATGTAGCGGTGCGCCACCAGCAGCTGTGAATGTTCCCGCTGCCGTAACGCCGACAGCAGGCTGTCCTTCCCGGAGCCGGACGGGCCCATTAACCAGATGAGTCTTCCCATCAGAACACCCTTTTTCCCTGACGCCAGACGTGGTCGATATGAACGTGCTCGCCCTTGCGGTGCGCCAGCACCAGGTCTGCCCGTTTGCCTTCGGCAATCTCACCGCGATCGTGAAGGTTGAGCGCGCTGGCCGGGTTTTTTGTCACCAGGCGAATCGCCTGTGGCAGCGTGAAGCTGTTGCCCTCGTCGTCCGCCACCCGGAACGCCGCGTCCAGCAGGCTGGCGGGGTAATAGTCAGAGGAGAGGATATCCAGCAGGCCGAGCGAGGCGAGCTTGCTTGCCGCCACGTTGCCGGAGTGCGACCCGCCGCGTACGATGTTCGGCGCGCCCATCAGGACGTTCATGCCATGCTTACGCGATGCTTCTGCCGCCTCGAACGTGGTGGGAAATTCGGCGATCACGCTCCCAAGCTGGTGGGATTCGCGCACGTGATCGTGCGTGGCGTCATCATGGCTGGCCAGGGCAATATTACGGTCCCGGCACATAGCGGCAATGGAGAGGCGATTCGGCTGCGACCACTGGGCCGCCAGCGCCAGCTGCTCTTCTTCGTAGCGCGCCATCTCCGCGTCGCTGAGAGAATATTTGCCCTGATAGTATTCGCGATACTTTTCAATGTTGGCGAACTGGCGCTGTCCCGGCGAGTGATCCATCAGGGAAACCAGCGAGACCGGCTCGCGGCCCACCAGCTTCTCAAACAGCGGCAGGGTGGTGTGGTGCGGCAGCTCGCAGCGCAGGTGCAGGCGGTGCTCGGCGCGGTTGAGGCCGCGCTTTTGCGTCTCCTCCACGGCGTTGATCATCTTCTCCAGGTTCTCCAGGCGATCGCCGCCGTCGCGCACGTCGCCGATCGCCACCGCGTCCAGCACCGTGGTGATGCCGCTGGCGACCATCAGCGCGTCGTGGCTGCTCATCGCTGAATGCGCAGGCCAGTCCACCTTCGGGCGCGGGGTGAAGAATTTATCGAGATTATCGGTATGCAGCTCAATCAGCCCCGGTAGCAGCCAGCCGCCTTCGCCGTCCATCGCGTCCGGTGAGCGGCTCTGGGTTTCGGCAAAGGCGCGGATGACACCGTCCCGCACCTCAACCGAGCCGTTCACGACCTCATTTTCCAGCACCAGCCTGACATTATTGATAATCATACGTTTGTCCCCATCGGGTGCAGTCTGTCCGCCACGCGATGGCGTACGGCGTCGTCGTGGAAGATCCCGACGATCGCCGCGCCGCGCGCTTTGGCCTGTTCGATCAGTTCTATCACCGCTGCGCTGTTTTTACTGTCGAGCGAGGCGGTGGGTTCATCCAGGAGTAAAATCGGGTAATCGACGATAAAGCCACGGGCGATGTTGACGCGCTGCTGCTCGCCGCCGGAAAAGGTCGACGGGGCGAGGTGCCACAGACGCTCCGGTACGTTGAGACGCGTCAGCAGGCTGGCGGCTTTAGCGGCGCAGGTTTCGCGCGGCACGCCGAGATCCAGCAGAGGCTGCATGACCACGTCCAGGGCGGAGATCCGCGGGATCACCCGCAGGAACTGGCTGACCCAGCCGATCGTCGAGCGGCGTACTTCCAGCACTTTGCGCGCGGGAGCCTGGACCAGATCAACCCATTCATTGTTATGGCGGATATGGATATGGCCTTCGTCCGGCAGATAATTGGCGTACAGGGAGCGCAGCAGGGTGGATTTTCCGCTGCCGGAATGGCCATGCAGCACCACGCATTCGCCGTTGCTGACCTCTAATGAGGCATTTTGCAGTACCGGCAGGCGGACACCGTTTTGCTGGTGGAGCACAAAGGTTTTACTGACATTTTCAACGTGGATCATGTTGGCCTCTTAATTCTGTAATACCGAGGACACCAGCAGTTGGGTGTACGGATGATGGGGATCGTCGAGCACCCGATCGGTCAGCCCACTTTCCACCACCTGACCCTGCTTCATCACCAGCAAGCGGTCCGCCAGCAGGCGCGCAACGCCTAAATCGTGGGTGACAATCACTACCGCCAGGTTCAGCTCCACCACCAGGCCGCGCAGCAGATCCAGCAGGCGCGCCTGCACGGAGACGTCCAGCCCACCGGTCGGTTCATCCATAAACACCAGCTTCGGATGGGTGACGAGATTGCGGGCAATCTGTAAACGCTGCTGCATGCCGCCGGAGAAGGTTGTCGGCAGGTCGTCGATGCGCGAGGCGGGGATTTCAACCTCTTCCAGCCAGTGCTGCGCCGTGGCGCGGATGTTGCCGTAGTGGCGCGCGCCGGTGGCCATCAGCCGTTCGCCGATGTTGCCCCCCGCCGAGACCTGGCGGCGCAGGCCATCCATCGGGTGCTGGTGCACCACGCCCCACTCGGTGCGCAGCAGGCGGCGGCGCTCGGCTTCGCTCATGCCATACAGCGACACGCCCTCATACAAAATGTCGCCATTCTGCGGCGTCAGGCGCGCGGAGATGGACTTCAGCAGGGTGGTTTTACCGGAGCCGGACTCGCCGACAATGCCCAGCACTTCGCCCGGCCACAGCTCAAACGACACGTCGCTAAAGCCTTTGCCCGGTGCATAAAGGTGAGTCAGGTTATTAACCGAAAGCAGCGGTTTCATTGGCTGTTCGCCTCGCTCTGTTGGCGGCAGTAATCGGTGTCGGAGCAGACAAACATCCGTTTGCCCGTGTCGTCCAGCACCACTTCATCCAGATAGCTATGCTTCGAGCCGCAGATGGCGCACGGCTCGTCCCACTCCTGCACCGTAAACGGGTGATCGTCAAAATCCAGGCTCTCCACACGGGTGTACGGCGGTACGGCGTAGATGCGTTTTTCCCGTCCGGCACCAAAAAGTTGCAGGGCGGGCATCATGTCCATCTTCGGGTTATCGAATTTCGGGATCGGCGACGGGTCCATCACGTAGCGGCCGTTCACCTTCACCGGATAGGCGTAGGTGGTGGCGATATGGCCGAAGCGGGCGATGTCCTCATACAGTTTGACCTGCATGATCCCGTACTCTTCCAGGGCGTGCATGGTGCGGGTTTCGGTTTCCCGCGGCTCGATAAAACGCAGTGGCTCCGGGATCGGCACCTGGAAAATCAAAATCTGATCTTCAGTCAGCGGGGTCTCCGGAATGCGGTGACGGGTCTGGATCAGCGTCGCGTCTTCGGTTTTTTCAGTGGTGTTGACGCCCGTTACGCGCTTAAAGAAGTTGCGGATCGACACGGCGTTGGTGGTGTCGTCTGCCCCCTGGTCGATGACCTTCAGCACGTCCGCTTCGCCGATCACGCTGGCGGTGATCTGAATACCGCCGGTGCCCCAGCCGTAGGGCATCGGCATTTCGCGGCCGCCGAACGGCACCTGGTAGCCGGGGATCGCCACAGCCTTAAGGATGGCGCGGCGGATCATGCGTTTAGTTTGCTCGTCCAGATAGGCAAAGTTGTAGCCGCTTAAGTTAGCCATTGGCGCGCTCCCGTTGCAGGCGTTTCAGCAGTTCCAGTTCGGCCTGGAAATCGACGTAGTGCGGCAGCTTGAGGTGCGAGACAAAGCCGGCGGCCTCAACGTTATCCGCGTGGGCCAGCACGAACTCTTCGTCCTGTGCCGGGCCGGCAATATGCTCGCCGTAGTCCGGCGCCTGGAGCGCACGGTCAACCAGCGCCATCGCCATCGCCTTGCGCTCGCTCAGGCCATACACCAGCCCGTAGCCGCGGGTAAAATGCGGATCTTCATTCTCTGGCGCGACAAAACCGTTGACCATTTCGCACTCGGTCATCAGCAGTTCGCCGATGTTCACCGCAAAACCCAGCTCTTCCGGCACAATTTCGACATCGAGATAACCGCTGCGGATCTCTGCCGCGAACGGGTGGTTGCGCCCGTAGCCGCGCTGCGTGGAGTAGGCCAGCGCCAGCAGATACCCTTCATCGCCGCGCATCAGCTGTTGCAGGCGGGACGAGCGCGAACAGGGATAGACCGGCGGCGTGCGAGTGATGTCATCCGGTGTGCTGCCGGTGTCTTCTTCCGCCTTCGCCAGCCCCTGGTTTGCCAGCAGGCTAAAGACGTGCGGGGAGGCGTCTTGTTCAGCGTCAGAGACGCTGAGCTGCGGTGTTTCACCGTTCGCCAGTAGACTGAAGTCCAGCAGGCGATGGGTGTAGTCGTAGGTCGGACCAAGCAGCTGGCCGCCAGGAATATCTTTGTACACCGCAGAAATACGTCGCTCTAAACGCATTTCCGCCGTTTTCACCGGCTCGCTTACCGCCAGCTTCGCAAGCGTAGTGCGGTAAGCGCGCAGCAGGAAAATGGCTTCCACGTTATCGCCGCTGGCCTGTTTCAGCGCCAGCGCCGCCAGCTCGCGGTCTGCGATGCCGCCTTCGGTCATCACGCGGTCGACGGCCAGGTTTAACTGCTGTTCAATCTGGGCGACGCTCAGCTCGGGTAAGGCGTCATCCCCCCGGCGTCTGTGCGCCTGCAAGGCATGGGCGGCGGCGATCGCCTTCTCGCCCCCTTTGACGGCAACGTACATCAGCACACCTCCACGTGAGTGGTTCTCGGGATCGCCAGCAGGCGCTCGCCGCAGGTCAGGATCAGGTCGATACCGAGCGGGAACGGATGCGGGCGCTCGGTCAGCTCATGAATGATGCACTCCGGCAGCTGGGGGGCGACCATCCGCTCGTCGGCGATCCCTGCCCCCGTCAGGCGTAGCATGCGGCCACCGCTCAGGCTGGAGACCTGCAAAATCAGCGTAGCGCTGGTTTCCGGTGCGACGGCGCTGCCTTCGCTCAGGGCATTAAGTTGTTCATGGCTGATTTGCTCGTCGGCCACGGCGAAGACCGCCTGCTGGGGCTGCTCGACCAGCGGCGCGTTGGTGTGAAAGCGCAGGTTCTGGCTGGCGATATCGTTCAGCAATGCCCCTGACAGCCATACCGGGGTGTCGTTGTCCGCCAGCGTCAGCAGCACGCTGGTAGAGGCGAGGTTCAGCGGCAGCCAGCCCTGGGAGAGCTGGTGCAGCGAGACAATGACGCCCGGCTCGCTCATGGCTTTCAGCAGGCGACGGAAACTCTGTTGGGCATCCTGGACGGCCAGGGTAAAAGCAGGTTGAAGCGTCATGCGTTGTCTCCGCGAACGAGCGTAAAGAAGTCGACCCGGCTGGTATTTACTTCGGCCTGACGCGCGGCAAGGCGTGCGGCGCGGTCAGCTTCCAGCGGGGCAATAAGGGTTTCCATTAACGTCTGAAAATGCGGCTTTTCCTGTAAAAGCGCGTCGATCGCTGCGCAGCGCTCGGCGTGCGTTTTGTCGCGGCCAAGTACGTAGCCGTAGCCCAGCGTGCCGCTTTTCAGGCGGATCACCGCGCGGGTGAGGGTGGCATCGCCGGCGAAGAAGCGCTCGCCGGTGCCGCCCATGCGTGCCTGGATCTGCACCAGGCCGATCTCCGGCGCGCGGATCGTGTCGTAATCCGGCGTCAGGCCGAGCGCGTTCATGCGGGCAGCCAGCGCAGCAGGCTGGCTGTGGGCCAGCACGCGCATCCAGCGCTGACGAGTGGAGGTGTCGAAGTGCATTCAGTGCTCCATGGTAAATTCAATCATGTCGGCGCGGGTCAGGCTGACGGAGTATTCCGTTGCGTTGACGTCGCCGTCACGGTGGTTGAGGGTGCGCACGCAGAGCAGCGGGGCCATGTTGGGGATCTCCAGCACCTTGCTCTCTTTCGCCTGCGCGCGGCGGGCGCTGATGCGCGTCTGGGTGCGTTTGAGCACGATACCCGTCGCGTCCTGAAGAAAATCATGCAGGGAACCGCTGGCGAAATGTTGCAGAACGGGCCAGAGGGTGAGGTCCGCGAAGTAGTGGTCGATCTGACAGACCGCCACGCCGTTCACCCGGCGCAACGTGCGCAGGTGAACGACGTTGTCGCCCTCCTGAATCCCCAGCGCGTCCGCCACGTGGCGGGAGGCCGGGCGCAGGACAGACAGCAGCTTTTCGCTGGTGGGGTGGCTGCCCTGATCGAGAAGGTTCTGGCTAAAACGCGCCTGGGCATTGAGCGGGTAGTCAAACGGACGCATCAGCACCAGCACGCCGACGCCCTGACGACGCTGGACCCAGCCGCGCTCCACCAGTTGATCGATGGCACGACGCAGGGTGTGACGATTCACTTCGTAGCGGTCGGCAAGCTGCTGCTCGGCAGGCAGGTAGTCTCCGCAGCGATAGTGCGTGCGCAGCTCCACTTCGAGCTTTGCCGCAATCTCTTGCCAGCGGGTGGGGTAACTGGTCGGATGTCTGGATAAGTGCATACCAATCAAAGCCTCGCTTCTCAGATGAAGTGCTTACGCAAACGTTGAGAGAGGAAATCCAGCAGGCTGACGGTGACGATGATGAGCACCATCAGGGCGCAGGTTTGCTGGAACTGGAAACCACGAATCGCTTCCCACAGGGTGACGCCAATGCCGCCTGCGCCCACCATGCCGACCACGGTGGCGGAGCGAACGTTGGACTCGAAGCGGTACAGGGAATAGGAGATGAGCAACGGCATCACCTGCGGCAGGACGCCGTACAGGATCTCTTCGATTTTGTTCGCTCCGGTTGCCCGGATGCCTTCCACCGGGCCGGGCTCGATGGCTTCAACCGCTTCGGAGAGCAGCTTGGAGAGCACGCCGGTGGTGTGGATGAACAGCGCCATCACGCCCGCGAACGGACCCAGGCCGACGGCGACCACGAATAGCATCGCAAAGACCATTTCGTTGATGGCGCGACAGGCGTCCATCAGGCGGCGCATCGGCTGGTAAACCCACCATGGCACGATGTTTTCGGCGCTCATCAGGCCAAACGGAATGGAGAGGATCACGGCGAGGGCGGTGCCCCAGACGGCAATTTGCAGGGTGATCGCCATTTCACCGAGGTAGTCCTGCCACTGGCTGAAGTCCGGTGGGAAGAAGTCGGCGGCGAAGGTCGCCATGTTGCCTGAGTCCCTGAAGAGCAGCAGCGGATCCATCTCCGCGCCCTTCCAGGAGATAACGAGCACCGCCAGCAGAACAGCCCAGCTTATGAGCGAGAACCAGCTGCGTTTTGGCGGCGGGAGGGTGATGGTTTGCATGTTGGCTCCTTTGGGTTTAGTCCCCTCTCCCTTGAGGGAGAGGGAGAAAGGCGTTACTGCACCGCTTTATTCACGCTGGTCATGGCGCCGAGCGCGGCGGTCAGGCGGTCAAGATCGTCCAGCTGCGCCTGAATTTCCGACACTTTGCTGGTCTTCTCTTCGTCCTTCAGGCCTTTGTTGTCCTTCACGCCCTGCATCTGCTTGAACAGCGCCAGCTGGCGAATCGGCACCAGCTGCAAATCGCTGGACGCGCGGAACGGTGCCCAGCCCAGACGTGCCAGAACCGCTTTCTCTTCCGGCGTTTTGCCGTAGTTCATAAAGAAGTCGTAGACCTTGTCCTTGGTGTTCTCGGAGAGGTTTTTGCGCCACACGATCGGGTCGCCCGGGATCAGCGGTGATTTCCAGATAACCTTGATTTCCTTCAGCTTGTCCGGCGCGGAGGTCTTCAGCTTGTCGAGGTTTTCAGTGTTGTTGGTAGCAACGTCAACCTGCTTATTCGCCACGGCCAGGGCATTGGTTTCGTGGCTGGCGTTAACCGTGCGCTTAAAGTCGCTGGCGGAGACGTTGTTTTTCGCGAAGACGTAGTAGCCAGGGACGAGGAAGCCGGAGGTAGAGTTCGGGTCGCCGTTACCAAAGGTCAGCTCTTTGCGTTTGGCGAGCATGTCGTTGAGGTTGTTGATCGGGCTGTCTTTGTTAACGATCAGCACGCTCCAGTAGCCCGGAGAGCCGTCTGCCGCAACGGTCTGGGCGAACACCTGGCCGTTCGCGCGATCTACCGCTTCCATAGCAGAGAGGTTGCCATACCAGGCGATGTCGACTTTGTTGAAGCGCATTCCTTGAATGATGCCCGCGTAATCCGGGGCGAAGAACGCGTTCACTTTGATCCCCAGTTTGGTTTCCATATCTTTCAGGAACGGTTCCCACTGGGGTTTCAGGTTCTGCTGTGATTCTGTCGAAATGATGCCAAAGTTCAGTGCTTTTTCCTGCTCCTCGGCGTGGGCCGGGCTTAACAGGGTGCTGATGCTGAACATGCTGGTGAAGGCCAGCGCGGCAACCGTTTTATAGCTCATTTCCATTCCTCGTTATGGGTCGTTATGCAGCCTGCGCGCGCTCTTCGACGCGGTTTACGCTGCGGTAGAGATGGTCAAAACGTTCGTTATCAAACTGGTGGCTTGCGCCATCAAAGAACACATGTCCCTGACGCAGGGCGACGATGCGCTCGCAGTAGCGCAGGGCGTAATCCACCTGATGCAGCGTCACCACCACGGTGATGCCGTCGTTCTGATTGATGTCGCGCAGGGTTTCCATCACGATGCGGGCGGACTCCGGATCCAGCGAGGCGATAGGTTCATCGGCCAGGATAATTTTGGCTTTCTGCATCAGGGCGCGGGCAATGGCGACGCGCTGCTGCTGTCCGCCGGAGAGCGTGGAGACGCGCTGGTGGGCGAAATGCGCCATGCCGACGCGGGTCAGCGCCTGTAAGGCTTCTTGCTTCTGGGATGGGGAGAACCAGCGCAGGCAGGTGCGCCAGAACGGGGTGCTGCCGAGCGCGCCAATCAGCACGTTCTCGAGCACGGTCAGGCGGTTCACCAGGTTGAACTGCTGAAAGATATAGCCCGTCTGAGCGCGGCTTTTGCGAATATCGCTCGCCAGACGCCCCGCATGTTGCACGGTGTTCCCCAGCAGTTCGACGCGGCTTTCCGGCGTTTTGTCACAGGTAATCAGGCCGCTCAAGTGACGAAGAAGGGTGGATTTACCTGAACCAGACGGCCCCAACAGCGCCACCATTTCGCCCTGCTGGACGGTCAGATCAACGGCATGCAGCGCCTTGTTGTGATGGAAGGTTTTGCTCAGTTTCTCGACGCGAATGACAGTTTGCATGTGCCCGGCCTCACGATAAATGTGGCCTCATGCTGGCGCATCAATATGACATTCAGGTTAAGTGTTGGTTGCGGGAGTTTGAAGAGTTGAGGGGAGTTTGATGACAATCACCCTAGGCCCGGCCAGCGCAGCGCCACCGGGCGCTGTTGCCGGATGCGCTGCGCTTATGCGGCCTACGATTTAACGACGTTAATCATCCACGGCACGCCGTATTTATCGGTGACTTTCCCGAATCCGTGCGCCCAGAAAGTCTCCTGCCAGGCCATTTCGACATTGCCGCCATCAGAGAGGTTGTCGAACCAGCGTTTGCCTTCATCCACGTCCTGCGTGTCGAGCACCAGCGTAAATCCGGCGTACTGCGTGCTGCTACCGGGTGGCAGACCATCGCTCATCATGATATCGCTTCCGGCAATGCGGACATTAGAGTGGGCGATGGCGGTATCCGGGAAGTTCATGCCTGACGGACAGCCTTCTTCGCTGTTTTCGTCTTTGGGCATTTCGCCGAAGGTGATTTTGTAGAGGAGTTCTGCGCCGACGGCCTGCTGATAGAAGGCGGCCGCCTCCGCACAGTTGCCGGCGAAAGAGATGTAGGGACTTAACGGCATAATCTTTACCTCACGTAAGAAAAGCCCGTTAAGTGTAGTTCCCGAACGCCCGGTAAGCGAAGCGTCACCGGGCGGGACAATCAGTTCTTTTTCACGAACTCAGATTTCAGTTTCATCGGACCGAAGCCGTCAATTTTGCAGTCGATATTATGATCGCCTTCAACCAGACGGATATTTTTAACTTTAGTGCCGATCTTCAGCATGGAGGAGCTGCCTTTTACCTTAAGATCTTTCACAACGGTAACGCTGTCGCCGTCTGCCAGCAGGTTGCCATTCGCGTCTTTCACGATCAGCGCATCGCTGTCCTGCGCAGGCTCCGCATCGTTCCATTCATGGGCGCATTCCGGGCAAACGAACATGCCATTGTCTTCATAGGTGTATTCAGAATTGCATTTCGGGCAGTGTGGAAGTTGCATGTGGGTATCCTCAAAAGTGTTAACACGCTGGAAAACGCCAGCTAAATGACGGCAGTGTGCCGAAAAAGGCAGCGAGTATAACGCAAATCCCCACTTTTGTCGGTGATATTGTTTTATAAAAATAGCGCATAAATGCGCAAGCGATGACACGAACTGTCAGTGAATTAAGGGAAGCGTATGCCCTGAACGGCAGAGATCGTAATCATACTAAATGTATCGAATATTTTATTACAGCAAATTGCTACGCTGTGCCATTTCGGATAAGGTGAAGGAACAAGCCGTTATTTATCTACCCTCCTCTGACGACATACATCTTTTGGCGTCAGGGAATACCTCTCTTTTTTGGTGGGTAAATAACGATGATATATCCTGATGTTTCCTGAAAATGCGTTTTGTCTATTCACTTTTGGCTTTCTGGCCAGGGGATGTTTTACACGTATTACGAGGGTGGGTTTTAAATTCTCATTATCTTCAGTTAGTTGTATTAAATGAACATGTTTTCCATACGTGATCATATAAGCCTGAAAAGTATAATTAAAACATCGTGGCTTAATAAAAGTAATAAATTTGCGTTAAGGGAAGGCTTTTATCATGCACACACAGACCATATTTGAATTAAGCCAGGAAGCTGAACGTTTGTTACAGCTCGCTCTGAACAATCTTGATTCATTAAAATCTATGCCGATTGCAAAGCTGGATAGCACAACCGCTGCCATGAGCGGCGTTAATAACAACGTTTTGCCATTGCATTTTAGCGCACGAGGTGTCGACGCTCAGCAGGCGATGCTGAATAATGAATTACGCAAAATAACCCGCCTCGAAATGGTACTGGCGATTGTGGGTACCATGAAAGCGGGAAAATCGACCACCATTAATGCGATTGTGGGCACGGAAGTGCTGCCGAACCGCAATCGTCCGATGACGGCGCTTCCCACGCTGATCCGCCATACGCCGGGCCAGAAGGAGCCGGTGCTGCATTTTTTGCACGTTTCGCCCATCGATACCCTGATTACCCAGTTGCAGAAAAAACTGTGCGATAAAGATCGCGGCAAGCTGGCGCGGCGTCTGGAAATCGACAAGGACATGAATACGCTGCTGGAGCGCATAGAAAGAGGTGAGGCGTTTGAAAAACATCACCTGGGCGCGGAGCCCATCTTTCATTGTCTGAAAAGCCTGAACGATCTGGTGCGGCTTTCTCAGGCGCTGGGCGTGGAGTTTCCGTTCTCTGAGTATGCCGCGATTGAACATATTCCGGTGATTGAGGTGGAGTTTGTGCATCTCGCCGGTCTGGATGCGCACCTGGGGCAACTGACGCTGCTCGACACGCCGGGGCCGAACGAGGCCGGTCAGCCGCACCTGCAAAAAATGCTCAATGAGCAGTTGGCGCGCGCCTCCGCCGTTCTGGCGGTGATGGACTACACCCAGCTTAAATCCATTTCTGATGCTGAGGTTCGTCAGGCAATTTCGGCTGCCGGGAAATCCGTGCCGCTTTACGCCCTGGTCAACAAATTCGATCAGAAAGATCGTAATAGCGACGATGAAGAGCAGGTGCGGGCGATGATTTCCGGCACGCTGATGAAAGGGAATATTTCTCCGGGGCAAATTTATCCGGTCTCTTCCATGTGGGCCTATCTGGCAAACCGCGCCCGCTATGAGATGAACGTCCATGGGCGCCTTCCCGATCATCAGGATCAGCGTTGGGTACAGGATTTTGCCGAGGCCGCGCTGGGCCGCCGCTGGCGAACGGCCGACCTGGACGATATTGGCCATATTCGCCATGCGGCGGATCTGCTGTGGGAGGATTCGCTGTTCGAACAGCCCATCCGCAAACTGATTTACGCGGCTTACGCCAACGCCTCACTGTTCGCTTTACGGTCGGCATCGCATAAGCTGCTGAACTATGCGCAAAATGCCAGAGAATACCTGGACTTTCGCCATCAGGGACTGACGGTCGCTTTTGATGAGCTGGAGCTGAATATTGCGCGCCTGGAAGAGGATATGACGATGCTGCGTCAGCGGCAGAGCGTGGTGAGCGATGAGGTCCAGCATGAAGTTGAAGAGGCGCTCAACGCAACGGATGCTTTTCTGCTTCGCCAGAAAGATGAACTTCACCAGGCGCTGGGCGACATTTTTAGCCGCCCGTCTATTCTTGACTTAGCAGGCCGCGAGCCATCCAGTTTGCGTGAAGACGACGCGGATGCGATCCAGCAGCTGGTGCTTGACGATGAAGGGCAGGCGCAGATTGTCCTGAGCAAGATCCGATCGTCATGCGAGCAGATTATGCTGAATGCGCAGAGCAGAATTGGCCGGGAGCTGGCGTTACGCTTCGATCAGCTGGAGTCTACGCTCGCCCGATCGTTGAATGAGGCGATGCGACCCATCGAGACGCGAATTAAGGAACAGCTCAGTCATGCCGGATTTCGGGCGCGGATTAGCTTCCCGGCGTTTCAGGCAAACCAGCTTAATTTCAATACGCGCGGGTTATTTAATGATGCCATTGTGCAGGACACCCCTCCCGCCAGTCAGCCAGCAGGGGCAGGCAGCGTACGTAATACCGTCTCGCGCTGGCTCAATAATCCCGGCTGGGGCTGGGAGGAGTATGTCGTGACGCGCACACGCTATGTCATCGACATCGCTCAGCTTCATGGCAAATTTACGCAACATACCGATCAGTTTTGCGATCAAATTCGTAAAGCTTTGGCCGCGCAGGTCGATGTCTCTGTTACGGCAGGTATGGCAACGTTCTTTGCAGAGTTTTCGTTGTGCCTGACCGGGTTACAGGAAAGCTTGCGTGATAGCCTTGCCGTTCGGCAGCAGAATGAGCATTCAACCCGGGCGCTTAGCCAGTTGTTGAAGCAAAGTATGACCACTGCGGCGTGGATTCAGGAAGATACCCGACTGTTACGCGATGATATTCAAACCTTATTCGCGGCAGAGCAACCATGACAACACAGCTACTGGACGGTCCCGGGCGGACGCTGGAGTGTATTCATCCAAAATTTATGGTCGATTTGGTCCAGGGGGCGGATGCTGCACGTCACGCCCTCCTGGGGCCACAGCAACTACAATTTCGTGAGCGTTTGACGCAGGAGATCATTACGCAGACCCGGCTGCGGCCGTGGGCAATGGCGGGAATGCTCAACGAAAATGCAGCACTGCGGCTGGGTCTGGCGGAGAAACTTGCCGGTATGCTCGACCCCGGACACCTTGCGCTGACCCGTATGTCCGACAGGCTGGTAGCCCTGCGCCAGCAGGTGAATCCACGCCTCCCTCAACCTCCCGGATTGTTGCAACAGTACGAGGAGCTCTCCGCACATTTCAACCAGCGTGCCGCCTATAAAGAGAAAGCGCTCGCGCAGCGCGGTCTTACGGTTCAGGCGGGTGAGCACAGCGAGCAAATTTTTACCCGCTGGCGAGCCGGGCAGTATGACGGCTGGTCGCTGGCTGGCCGCTGCTTTATCGTGCTGGAAGAGTTGCGCTGGGGGGCGTTTGGCGATGCCTGTCGTCTGGCGAATAGTGATGTGGCGGCCATGCTGAAAGATAACCTGCGCAGCATGGCCGCAAATTATCTGGCACAGGAGATTAATGCTTCTCCCACCACCCGGCATTTTTACCATCAGTGGCTGACGACGCCCGCTTCTCCCGGTCTGATTGATTATAAAGATATGCTGGGCTGGCTGGGGGACTGGTGTCAGGCGGAAAAACATCCGGTGAGCTGGTCAGTGACGCAGAGCTGGCAAACGGTCGCGCTGGGGATGCCAAGACTCTGTTCGGCAAAACGGCTTGTGGATGGCATGGTGGAAGAGATATTTGGTACGTGATTGCCCCCCCTCTTTTTAAAGAGGGGGGCGAAAGGGTTAGTGGTGCATTTCTACCGCTTCATGTTCTGTCCGGGACTCAGGCACATGCCCAAAGCGTCTGGCGTACAGTGCCGTGATGATAGGGACCAGAATTGCCGTCACAATCACGCTGGCGGCAACCAGAGCCGTGGCGGAAGCGGCTACGGGTTCAAAGGCCGGGTTAATCTGGGCGATAATCACCGGGTTGGCTACCGCAGCGCCTGCGGCCGAAGAGGCGGCCACACCCGCGGTTCCGTTGCCGCCCCCGATGACGCGGTCTGCAATAATCAGCGGAATACCCGTGATGACGATGACGGCAACACCCAGCACAATACCCAGCAGGCCGGTTTCCAGAATTACGTTCAGGTTGATGGTATTGCCCAACGCGAAGCCGAAGAACGGGATCAGTACCGGGGTGGCTTTGCTGAAGAAATCGCGCAGATCGTGATCGAGGTTACCCAGCGCAAAACCAATCAGGAACGGCAGGATCGCCCCGACAAAATGGTGTAGTTCAAAGGAGGCAAGGCCAGCAGAACCCAGAATCAACATCGTCATCAGTGGACCCGACTCCAGGGACATCAGCACGAACGCGCCCGATTCTTCTTTGGTGCCATATTGATTCATCAGGCTGGCATAGAGACCGCCGTTGGTCATATCCATTGCTGAGACAATGGCCAGAACGGATAATCCGGCGAAGAAGCCAGTCTGAATTCCATTCTCCGGAATGAACATCGCACAGATCATGGCAACAACCCAGGCGACCGCAATTTTAGTAATGACCAACGTCCCTGATTTACGTAATACCGTACCTGTTGCACGCAAGTTAATAGATGCGCCGATGCAAAAGAACCAGACTGCCAGAATCGGTACCGTTCCGGTGATCATACCTTTTGTAAAACCGCCAAAATAAGCACCGGTATTCGGGGCCAGCGTATTTAATATCGCGCCAAGTACCAGCGGGACCAGCATCATCCCGCCCGGGATGCGTTCTATAGTTGCTTTAATCTTCATCATTAACCCTCACATCTCGCCCGCGTGGCTGGCGGAAATCTCAAAAATAGATCAACAAATTCAAATGATTGCCTTTTTGGAAGCCAATCGATTCGTTACTTATGCTGTAAAGTGAAATTAAGGCGTTCAGTATTCCTTCATTTGAAAGCCGCTGAGATATCGTGTTCGGATTTATCATGCGATCTTTGGAATTGCGATTCAATCAAAACGAAACACTGTTTTAGTTATCTCCGTCACATATTGAATGGAAACAGGATTGCCCACGATTAATAATTAAATTTTGTGTAAATTCGCTGTGAAGAAATGTGATTGTATTTTGTTTGGGAATGAATAATAACGGGCGTTAAGATCTGTTTGATAAGGGGGTTGAGAATGACCTTACTTATCGTGAATTGACAAAAGCTGAAGGCATCTTACGAACAGGAAAAATATATGTGAAGTTGATCACATATATAAACGCTGGTAGGGTAAAAAGGTCTTTAACTGCCCAGACAGGCGTCAACAGGTTCGGTTGTATTGAGGTAAAACGTCAATGTAAGTAAACCTGCTACGCTTGAATAAGGAGATTCGCATGGAGCGGATCTCTGGTTCACAGCTTGCAAAATGCGCTGTGAAACGGACGGGGCTGAGTCTACGAGGAAAGCTATGCTTAGAAGGAAAAAAGTAAAACCCATCACGCTGCGCGATGTCACCATTATTGATGACGCGAAACTGCGCAAAGCGATTACAGCGGCCTCGCTCGGTAATGCGATGGAGTGGTTCGATTTTGGTGTTTACGGCTTTGTGGCCTATGCACTTGGTAAAGTGTTCTTCCCCGGTGCCGATCCCAGCTTGCAGATGATTGCCGCGCTGGGTACGTTCTCCGTTCCCTTCCTGATTCGCCCTCTTGGTGGTCTTTTCTTCGGCATGCTGGGTGATAAATATGGTCGCCAGAAAATCCTGGCTATTACCATTGTCATCATGTCGATAAGTACATTCTGTATCGGCCTTATTCCGTCGTATGCGACTATTGGTATATGGGCGCCGATTCTGCTGTTGATCTGTAAGATGGCGCAGGGCTTCTCCGTTGGCGGCGAATATACCGGTGCATCGATTTTTGTCGCCGAATATTCTCCGGACCGTAAACGCGGCTTTATGGGCAGCTGGCTGGACTTTGGTTCGATTGCCGGATTCGTCATGGGCGCGGGGGTTGTCGTTCTGATCTCAACCGTAGTGGGTGAAGAGAACTTCCTTGACTGGGGCTGGCGTATTCCGTTCTTCCTGGCGCTGCCGCTGGGCATCATTGGGCTTTACCTGCGTCACGCCCTGGAAGAGACGCCTGCGTTCCAGCAGCACGTTGAAAAGCTGGAGCAGGGTGACCGTGAAGGGTTACAGGATGGCCCGAAAGTGTCGTTCAAGGAGATTGCGACCAAACACTGGCGCAGCCTGCTGACCTGTATTGGTCTGGTGATTTCCACCAACGTCACCTATTACATGCTGCTGACCTACATGCCGAGCTACCTGTCGCATAACCTGCACTACTCGGAAGACCACGGTGTGCTGATTATTATCGCCATCATGGTAGGTATGCTGTTTGTGCAGCCGATTATGGGTCTGTTGAGCGACCGCTTTGGCCGTAAGCCATTCATTATTCTCGGCAGCGTCGCCTTGTTCGCACTGGCAATTCCGGCCTTTATTCTGATTAACAGCAATGTGCTGGGGCTGATTTTCGCCGGTCTGCTGATGCTGGCAGTGATCCTTAACTGCTTCATCGGGGTGATGGCTTCTACGCTGCCGGCAATGTTCCCGACGCATATTCGCTACAGTGCGCTGGCGGCAGCCTTTAATATCTCCGTTCTGATTGCGGGCCTGACGCCGACACTTGCTGCTTCACTGGTGGAGAGCACGCAGAACCTGATGATGCCTGCTTACTATCTGATGGTCATTGCGGTGGTCGGCCTGATTACCGGTATTACCATGAAGGAGACGGCGAATCGTCCCCTGAAAGGGGCAACGCCTGCGGCGTCTGATATTCAGGAAGCGAAAGAGATCCTGCGTGAGCACTACGATAATGTAGAGCAGAAGATTGAAGATATTGACGCAGAGATCGAGGCGCTCCAGAAAAAACGTTCTCGCCTGGTTGACCAGCATCCGAGAATTAACGAGTGATAAAAAAACCCGCCGCTGGCGGGTTTTCTTTTATTAGCATCCTGCGGCGATGTAGTCGCCGCCAGCGCTGACGGGGATCACCGTCAGGAACAGGACCGTCGCGAACAGTATCAGAACAACCCCTCCGGCAATTTTGACCATCGGCATTATCCAGTTCAGGGACGTGCCGCCACCAAACCAGGCTACTGTGCGTTCACGTGCGTAACGTACTGCCAGCGACAGCCCCATAATCGACAGCGCCGTGCCCAGCGACATTGTCATCACAGCAGCAATCCCCCAGCTAATAATGCCGAGCGCATTCGAGAACATCAGGATCATAATTGCCCCGCTGCACGGGCGTGCGCCTATGGCCAGCACCACGCCCAGACGGGTTTTCCAGTCGCTTTTAGCCAGATCCACCCCTACGCCGTGATGGCCGCAGCCACAATGTTCATTATGCTGGTGAAGCGGCTTGATGGCGCTAATCGCCATTTTGCGCGGACGCAGGCTGCTGAGCGCCTGATAAATGATAAATGCACCGAAGGCGGCAATCAGTAGGGCGCTGATTTTCTCGACGTACCAACGGCTGGTGCTGATATCCCCTGACGCGAGGTTCAATCCAACCGCCAGGATAAAGACAAAGGCGATTGCGCTGACGCCCTGCATCAGGCTACCGATAAACGGTACGACGCGCGCCGCGAGCTGGCTCTCTTTATTGGTGGTGAGATACGTGGTGACGATGAATTTGCCGTGTCCCGGTCCAACGGCATGGAGTACACCATAAAGAAACGCACCGGTTAACAACCACAGCCCACCGCTGTACTGATGATTATTAAGTTGCAGCAAATACATCACCAGATAACGGTGCAGGGTGATCTGGGTGGCGAGGCACCACTGAATAAAAGCATTCCAGTGCTCATGCAGCGCAAAACCTGCCATAAGTAACACCAGCACGGCGAGCCCGGCAGTTGGGAGACGCCAGTCACGTTGAAGTCGTTGTGTCGTCATGAGGTTGACCCGCGAGAGAAATATTTGCCGCTAGTATAGTGTTCAAATCGCTGAATCACACCGGGATCGTCAATGGATTGTGGATAAGTCTGTGCGTAAAAAGGTATAAGGCGGGGTTTTGCTGGGGAATACAGCAGTCAGTCATTTTTTTGCAACTTTTCTGTTGCGGTCGCTCGGGAACTCCCTATAATGCGCCTCCATCGACACGGCGGATGTGAATCACTTCACAAACAGCCCGGTCGGTTGAAGAGAAAAAATCCTGAAATAACGGGTTGACTCTGAAAGAGGAAAGCGTAATATACGCCACCTCGCAACGGTGAGCGAAAGCCGCGTTGCACTGCTCTTTAACAATTTATCAGACAATCTGTGTGGGCACTCAAAGTGACATGGATTCTTAACGTCCTCGGACGAAAAATGAATACCAAGTCTCAACGAGTGAACACGTAATTCATTACGAAGTTTAATTCATTGAGCATCAAACTTTTAAATTGAAGAGTTTGATCATGGCTCAGATTGAACGCTGGCGGCAGGCCTAACACATGCAAGTCGAACGGTAACAGGAAGCAGCTTGCTGCTTTGCTGACGAGTGGCGGACGGGTGAGTAATGTCTGGGAAACTGCCTGATGGAGGGGGATAACTACTGGAAACGGTAGCTAATACCGCATAACGTCGCAAGACCAAAGAGGGGGACCTTCGGGCCTCTTGCCATCGGATGTGCCCAGATGGGATTAGCTAGTAGGTGGGGTAACGGCTCACCTAGGCGACGATCCCTAGCTGGTCTGAGAGGATGACCAGCCACACTGGAACTGAGACACGGTCCAGACTCCTACGGGAGGCAGCAGTGGGGAATATTGCACAATGGGCGCAAGCCTGATGCAGCCATGCCGCGTGTATGAAGAAGGCCTTCGGGTTGTAAAGTACTTTCAGCGGGGAGGAAGG
>NZ_KQ089857.1:0-96927 GCF_001037565.1 Enterobacter sp. BWH52
TTAAGTCCGGTGTGTGGAATCGATATTCCCGGTGGGGTTGACGGGCGAGTTCTGCCACGCAAGTAGGAGGTGGGACCGTGGTCCCAGTTAAATCCGGTGTGTGGCATCGACATTCTGAGCGGGGTTGTCGGTGGGTTCTGACACGCAAGTAAGAGGTGGGACCATGGTCCCACTTAAGTCCGGTGTGTGGAATCGATATTCCCGGTGGGGTTGACGGGCGAGTTCTGCCACGCAAGTAGGAGGTGGGACCGTGGTCCCAGTTAATCTTGTGTGTGGAATCAGTATTCCGGGATGGGTTACCGTCTGAGTTCTGATATGCAGGTTGAGGGGTGAACCTTGGAACTAGTTAAGAAAAAGTAGCAGAAACTATATCTTAGATTGTGGTAACAATCAGGTTGGGAGAAGAAATCAGATCTTTTTAACGACCAGGGCTATAGTGCAGAGAATAACTGCTCCGGATGTATATATTCCGAAGCAGCATATAACGCATTAAGGATATTGGAAATTAATGATAACGCTCGCTTGTATCATTAAACAGTCTAAACTTTTTGTAAGTCGCGCAGTATGTTTTCTATCTTCTCAATACACCCGGCAGGCAAACGAGATTTATCAAGATTAAAAATCACCTTATCGCCTTTGTATAGGGCTGTCGCACCAGGTACAAATTGATGACGGGTATTAAGGTTAACTTTTTTCCCTGATGGCTCTTTCAGAACATCCATCAGTAAACCAATAACTTCCTCGGATTCAAAGATAACTCCCGCTTTCTTTTGCTCATGAAGCTGTTGTGTCCGTTGCAACAATAAAGCTTCTTTTCCCGAAAATGTTTTGTATAGCAACTCCCCAGAGCGGGCGGAAAGTTCACCAGGATGAGTAAACAGGGCAACCACTGATTTTGGCAAATGGGCCGTGTTGATGCAACGCGTAATGATTTTACGGGAAATATTCTCAGCTTCAGCCAGAGCAGAGATATTGCCGTTAAAATCATTTTCCAACCGCTGTGCATAGCGCTTGCCCCGTTCATAAGCACTGACTGGGCGGTAATCATTACCTAACCTAGATAACGACACCATCTGTTCGTCATCGAGATCGCCCACGAGAACGCGATAATCCGATGATGTCATTATGGCGGCCTTACGCCTACGACTGCCATCTGCAATCTCAATTACACCTTCTACCCGTCGTCCGAACGCAGGCGTCTGCTGACCACTCAGGAGAAAAGAGGGGATCAGATCATCAAGCGCGTCTTCGGTCAGTAGTTCCTGGTCACGTTCATTACCTGACCAGACTCTTGATGCCGTTTCAACACTCTCGCCCGGGATGGCTTCTAGAACAAATTTCACTTCCCGGCCACAAACCGGAAGCAGAATGGTATTCCCGCGGGCCATAGCTCCCACCCGTGCAATTAATGAATCAACCATCGGTGCCGCGGGTGCCGCTGACGGTTCAGTTTCGGGGCGGATATCTTTTACGGTATGTTTTGGAATGACTGGTGCACGTTTCATTATCTGATCTCCCAGCGAGGTTTAATCAGACGATCAAAAATTTCATTACAGACAGGCTCCCAGATAGAAAGTGCATTTCGCCAGGCTCCTGTAGATGAGCGCTGATCGATAGCCTGCTCAAACACCGTTCTCATACGGATCTGACCTTTACCGACTTCGTCGGTCTCGCGAACAACGTTTTTCAGTACCATGCTTCCCCAGGCATCGCGGATCTGTTCTTCCATCCAGGGTGACTGTGAGCCATTGTTATTGCTGTACTTGGTCAGAAGAATTCTGACGTCTGGTTCAAAACCCTGCAGGTCCACGTTTTTTAACAGATCGCGCAGCATGTCAAAAAACTGAAGTGCAGAGGTGTAATCAAATAACTCTGCTGGCGTTGGCACGATGAGTACATCAGCAGCACAGACGACATTGATGGTACCAATACCGAGGTTCGGTGCACTGTCGATAACAATGACATCATAATCATGAGCCACCGTTTCGATGGCCAGACGAAGCATCATATGAGGTTCTGTCGGCAGTTTCCCGTTGTCAAACCTTCCCATGAGCTCTGTCTCAATACGATGCAGGGCCAAGCATGACGGAATGATGTCGAGACCCGGCCAGCAGGTGGGTTTGACAGCATAGGCTGCATCATCGCGCTCACCAAGATAAAATGGTAGCAGTGTGTCTTCGGCATGGATATGCAAATCAGGGACCCAGCCGTGGTACATGGAGGCTGTGCCCTGTGGATCGTTCCCTTCGACAAGCAGTACCCGCAGCCCTTTCAGCGCCAGATCCTGTGCCAGGTGGACAGATACCGATGTCTTATAGACACCCCCTTTATGTGCTGCTACCGCGATGACGGGCGGAACGCTGTCATCAGGACGGCGCAGACGGGTGCCAAATACATCCCGCATATGGTTAATTTGTTCAATGGTGTAGCCCACCCGCTGCTCCACACGTCCACGCATTTCCATATCAGGATGGGGAAGGCGTCCTGCTTTTTCTGCATCACGGATTGCCTGAGAAGAAACGCCAATTAGATCGGCGGCTTCACCCACACGCCAGCGACGGGTAATTTTCCTGGCTTCCGGACTATCATCGTTAAACTGTGCAATCGCGATAGCTTTCGTCATTTCATGACCGGCCGTAATGCACTGGTCAAGCGTTTCCATCAGTCCCATTCTCTGTTCCTTGTTATCATCTTTGCATTAATCTATTAAATCTTGGTGAAAGGCGCAAAGCAACATTAAAATTGCAAACCATCTTAAAAATTGCAAAGCTGATCAAAATGTAACCGCAATCAGTTTAGCATCCACCTGAAGGTTACCGCATGCTTCAGTCAATATCATCCGCTCGCCGCAGAAAGCATGCGCACGCAGGCGCAAGCGTCGAGGAAGCGGAATTACTGCGTACTAACAGGATATGGCTGACGCTCTGAAGCTAACGAAGATCCACCGGATGGATCTGAATGATGAGGAATTGACTAAAGTATGCAGATTATTGACTGCGGTATGAAGCAGAACAGGAATAGAGAAGGGCAATGAAATGTATTTTTCTGCATATCACAGTCAAGATAATTGACTTTAAGGGTGTTGTATTACCGGGTTGTTGTACCAGGATTCATATTGTGTCATGTCAGTCGTCCATATGTACGGGATGATGGCAGTTATTCCATATTTCGATCCAGTAATTGATCCTTAAGGAGATCATGGTGAGATCAAAAAGAGATCCCCGGATCGTGCAGCGCCCCGCTACGCCTGAGCCCGGAGGCTGTCTTCATTAACTGTGGTGTGTGGTATGTTGACTGTTGTGTGCAGGATCACCTATTGCGGTATGCAATTGTATTAACTGGGGTATGTATTTCCGTTGACTGTGATATGCGTATATACTTTCCTTTGTGGATAACCGCGGGTTAATAAAATGGCTATGGAAAATAATGAGTTACCCCTGAATCTTCAGGAGGTCAACAAGACAACGGGCGAAGTTGTTAAGCTGGATGTCAACAGCGCCAGTACTGTTCAGCCTGTTGCACTCATGAGGCTTGGTCTGTTCGTTCCTACACTGAAATCGACCTCCAGGAGTAAGACGAACCGCAAAAACGTCACGGATGCGACTGAGGAGCTCGTACAGCTGTCTATTGCCCGGAGTGAAGGGTATACCGATGTCAGGATCACCGGATCGCGACTCGATATGGATACGGACTTCAAAGTCTGGCTTGGGATCATCCGTTCAATGTATGATTTTGGCGTCAAGGATGACACGCTCAAGCTGTCTTTTGTTGAGTTCGTTAAAATGTGTGGCTTTGACTCCCGGCGCTCTAACAAGAAAATGCGCGACAGGATCAGCAACTCCCTGTTCAAGCTGGCATCCGTAACCCTCAAGTTTCAGAGTGAAACGAAAGGGTGGACTACGCACCTAGTTCAGTCTGCCTATTACGACATCACTGCTGATGTCGTGGAGATCAGGGCAGAGCCCAAGCTATTTGAGCTTTATCAGATGGATAGACGGGTCCTGTTGCGTCTGAAGGCCATCGATGCCCTGCAGCGTAAGGAGTCCGCTCAGGCACTCTATACCTACATCGAAAGCCTGCCGCAGAATCCGGCCCCAATCTCCATGAAGCGTATGCGAGACAGACTCAACCTGACGTCTAACATCTACACGCAGAACCACACGGTGCGCAAAGCTATGGTGCAGTTGAAGGATATCGGCTATCTCGATTACACCGAATTCAAACGCGGCCGGGCCACCTACTTCAGCGTGCATTACCGTAATCCGAAACTGATCAGTAGCAAAGTCGTTGTTCCTCGTGAGCCGGAAGAGGAAGTACCTGAGCAGAACTATGACGAAGTGATTAAAGCCCTGAAGGCTGCAGGTATTGATCCTCAGAAACTGGCAAAAGCGCTCGGCAGCGTGAAACCGGAAAATGACTGAGGTATGCCGTTTTAGGGTTTGTTGACTGTGGTATGCGTTCTGCATACCACAGTCAATTTATACTGATTCATCATCCCATTTAGTTTTTGCCTGCCTTGACTGCGATATGCGGATACGCCTACCGGGGTATTGATATTGACTGCGGTGTGTGGAAGAGCGGGCAGTCTGCTGAACATCTTCACTGCGATATGTGTCCCTTCATCACTCAGTCAACATTGTGCGTCAGGCCGGATGCCCTGTGCCCAGTACTTTCACAAAGGGTCTTAACCCGTCGAGATCAAAGGTGAATCGCCACGGGTTTAACAGACACCTCAGAGTCATTTAAGATGACTTAAAGAGAGGTGCCCAATGAGCGGGGTAATGCTGCCAACTTACTGATTTAGTGTATGATGGTGATTTTAAGGTGCTTGCGTGGCTTCCATTTCCATCAGATGTCCCACTTGTTCAGCTACCGAAGGCGTCGTGCGTAACGGTAAAAGCACTGCCGGACATCAGCGCTATCTCTGCTCTCACTGCCGTAAAACATGGCAAATCAGCTTCACTTACACCGCCTCTCAACCCGGTACACATCAGAAAATCATTGATATGGCTATGAATGGGGTTGGGTGCCGTGCCAGTGCCCGCATTATGGGCGTTGGCCTCAACACGATTTTACGGCACTTAAAAAACTCAGGCCGGAGCCGGTAACATCGCGCATACAACCGGGCAGTGACGTCATTGTCTGCGCGGAAATGGACGAACAGTGGGGCTACGTCGGGGCTAAATCACGTCAGCGCTGGTTATTTTACGCCTATGACAGGATGCGCAGGACGGTGGTGGCACACGTCTTTGGTGAGCGTACTCTGGCCACACTGGAGCGTCTTCTGGAGCTGCTGTCGGTCTTTGATGTGGTGGTATGGATGACGGATGGCTGGCCGCTTTATGAATCACGCCTGAAGGGAAAGCTGCACGTTATCAGCAAGCGTTACACTCAGCGCATTGAGCGACATAACCTGAATCTGAGACAACATCTGGCAAGGCTGGGACGGAAGTCACTGTCGTTCTCAAAATCGCTGGAGCTGCATGACAAGGTCATCGGGCATTATCTGAACATAAAACACTATCAGTAAGTTGGAGTCATTACCGCATTCATGATATGAAAACCACAATGATGTTATTTAAAAATCCGGTTAAAATACAGACTCACATAGCGTAGAAGAACATGGTATTCCCGATACGCTTTCGTAAATAGTGTCCGTATCTTTTAAGGATAAATATGATATTTGCACGGCAATCAAATGAACCCGCTCATAACGAACCCTCTTTTATCAGAGATTTCCACTATCTGACAGCTTTAATACAGCATCTGGGGGCGCATGAACGCTGGAACAGCAGAACTCCCAGAAATATAGCTGATAGTCTCGGCATGGATATGCAGGAGGTAGAGCGGGTGCTTGCTTCTTACCCGGCGTTTTTCAGACGCTCTTCCAACCTCAGTTCTCAGGGCGAGCCTCTGTATATGATCCATCTCCGCTATGCCAGAAGAAGGAAGAATAATGAAACTGACGCCCGTGAATCTCCTCCTGTCAGTGCGGCTGAGATGGGTATTATGCTGGATCTCGTGACAAAGATGATTGCCGTGGAAGAACAGAACAAAAGGCTCAGCTTCGAGATTAAAACCAATAATCTTAAAATATGGTCTGCACTGGGGCTGGCCTTTCTTTCTTCCGCCACGGCGATTGCCACAGCATTACTGAAATAGGAGAATATGGATGAAACTGGAATCTTTTCGTGTTCGAAACTTCCGCTCTGTGTTTGACAGTGGGGTGATAACCACTGAGAAACTGACAGCAATTCTGGGGCGGAATGAAAGCGGCAAAACAAATTTGTTACTTGCTCTTAAAAGCCTTAATCCGGCAGAAGGTTTCGACAAACTCAATGATATAAAAGATTTCCCAAGGAATAGAAAACTGAGTGAATGTACTCCTGACACACCCGTTGTAGATACCACCTGGAAATTAACCGAGACAGAACTGGCGGAACTCAGTGCATTTTATCCACGTGCACGAAATATTACTTATGTTGACATCAGTAGACGATACAATGGAAAACTCAGGTACATCAGTTTTAGTGGACTTGAAAAATTCGCATATGATGTACAAAAAATAAAAAAAGAAGTCCGTAAAATAACGGCTCAAATTGATTTGTTTTTCGATAACCCCGAAAATAAAACAGAACAAACCCAGCCTGATATACAGGCTATCAGAGATATATGCAATGCCTTACTTCCAATTCCGGACGATCCAATTGGCTGGTCAGAACAGGCCAAGGGTAAACCTCAGGAGCTGAGAAAATTTCTGGTTAAGTATGACATCGAGCTTAAGTCGGAATCAGATGATGCTCTAGATGAACTGGAGGATACTCTTAACGAGATAAGCAATGATTCTACCCGAGCTCAACGGGCACGAGAATGGATCCTTACAAAAATCCCTGTCTTTGTGATGGTAGATGAATATCCTGAACTGAACGGTCACCATCAAATGGCTGAATATAATAATCGTAAACAGCAGGGTAAATTAACTAATGCCGATATCAATTTTGAGAAACTTTGCAAGGTGGCAGGGATTGACCCTGCCGAGCTGACGGCAAACAGAAATAATTCAGAGGTTCGAAATCAGCTTGTAAACAGAGCGGGAGCTGTCGTTACGACAGAAATCCGAAGGCTATGGCAGGATAAACCTCTTAAAATCCGTTTTAATGTTGACAGTGATTATTTTGATACATATGTTTCGGATTCAAATAATGCCTACGATGTTGAGGTGAACCTGGACGAAAGAAGCCGGGGATTTAAGTGGTTCTTCTCATTCTATATAACATTTTTTGCTGATACCAAGGGCGGCTCAGCAGAAAATGCTATTATTTTACTGGATGAGCCAGGGCTTTACTTGCATGCTAAATCTCAAGCTGATCTTCTTAATCACCTGACCAATGATTTTGATAACCAGATTATCTATACCACTCACTCTCCATTCCTTGTACCAATTAAAAACATTTCCGATATAAAAACTGTGTCAATTGCAGAGGATAAGGGTACGACGGTGACCAACGATCCCAGCGGGGATTCCACAACTTTATTCCCGTTGCAGGCCGCGCTGGGTTATGACATCGCACAGTCGTTATTTATTGGTTCCCATAATTTGATTGTTGAGGGCGTTACTGATTTCTGGTACCTCAGTACAATTTCAGATGTGCTGACGTCTGTCGGCAGAAAAGGCTTGAACAGCAAAATCACCATAACCCCTGCCGGCGGGGCACAGCGCGTATCCTACATGGTTTCTCTTCTGTCCTCTCAGAATCTTAATGTTGTTGTGCTTCTGGATGATGAGAAGCAAAGCCGGGAGACTTCAACTGAGCTTCAGCAGCAGGGCATGCTTACTAGAAAGAACGTAATATTTGTTTCTGATGCGTTGGAGTCTAAGCGTGACGAGTGCGATATCGAAGATCTCTTCAATCGTGAGACTTTCCTTCAGATGGTTGATGAAAGCTATGATCTGAAACCAGCTACTCTCAAACTGAATGATAAAATACCGCGGATTGTCAAACAGATTGAAAGTGCCTTCTCGGCAGACAAGAAACATTTTGTGAAAGCCAAACCCGCCCGCGCATTCATGAATCGTATGAAAGATGGCGATAATCAGATATTGTCCAAAGAAGAACTGGACCGTTTTGAAAAGCTGTTTGATCTGATAAACAAAAGAATGAATGCCCGCAATTAAATTTTAATCCTTAAGCAGTAAGTAAAAGGCCCGGTAAATCGGGCCTATATATTTTCAACTCTTGAATGAATTCATTAAGGTAGTTATCGTGATAAATCTGAATGTTTATGTATTGCGCCTAAGATGTAATTTTTACTTCTATCTTTCATAGTTGTTTAAATTTCTGTTCCTACGTCATCAGGAACTAACAACCCATTATGGTCTTTGTACCGCTTAATCTCAGAGAAAGTTGCATCGGAAATTGATTTATCAGGTAAACAGTACCCGTTATGGTAATCTTCGATATAGTCATAGTAGTCATCAATATCGCGTTGATCTATACCTAAAAACTCAGGGCCTTTTATCCGATCTTCAAGAAACTCACGTTGTAGTGAAGTGATACTTCCATCTCGCACGCCAAAATTAATCCAGCGCAAACAAACTGTTCGTGTAGGTGTTCCATAGTAATCCCTCAGAAGTGTTATGACGTGAGAATATTGCCCACGTAATAAAGGATCAATAATTTGGCTTTTTAAGTTTCCTTTTATAGCCTTAACCTGAATTCCAGCAATGTTGTGTGTGCCATGTATTAATGCTGTTTCTATTACCCCACTTTGGGGGTTTTTTCTAACAAAACGGATATCAGAACTACTGTGAGGTGCATATAAATGGGGATGCAGTTGATGAGTGCTAATAAATCCAGTCCCTATGGCTTTGTATTGATCGTATACACTCGATAAAGCCAACCTTGACCTTTGTGTACACCATGTAAATGCGGCTTGCCCCATTTTTTTATTATCATTGAGTTTACTTACCAAGTAAGCTTCAAAGACAAAACCAGCAAAGGATGGTAGTGTTAACTTAGACCTGAAAGTAACTTTTCCATTTACCTCCTCAAGATGTCCAGTTTCGATGCCATCAGCATATAGCTGGTTTCTGAATCGTTGCGCTAAAATTTTTCTACGCATTTCTGGAGTAATACTCCGATGATTAGGATCAATTATATCAAGTGGTACTTCAACTAAGGTAACTAACTCTTTCTCATCAATAATTATATTATCTGCCACAAAAGAAATCCTTAATATTTATTTTTAAGATGACATTCAAGTTGTTGAAGAAAGCAATAGTGAAATTTTTTTTATTCTAGGTCACGTTCAGCATTAACACCCCTTAAGCTTGCAAAGCTAGATTCGAACGGAAGGGCTGCTTAACCAGCTTCTTATATAAGATATGATAATTAATCTAGGAATGCCACTTTCATGACCACCGGTAATCATATATTGTCTGCGTCGTTTTGGCTATGACGACTATTTCAGTCACTCTTACACCCAATATGAGTGTGAAGGTGGATATCAACTACTTCTGGCTTTATCTTTTTTCGGATCTCGGGAGAGGAAGAGAGGAATTTTTGCAGCATGGACACAAAAAACGAGTAATTGTTGCGATGAGAGGATTATTGCGCCATGCGCAAATATAAATGACTTTATGCGCCATGAGGTTAAATATATTGTACCTGCCGTCCGGCTGAACCCCGGGGCAGGGGAGCAGCCGGGAAGGAAAGCGTCACGGTTCTGCTTTCCGGGAGAGGGTCTTTCGTTTTTTCTTCAGGTACATCACTTCGTCACATTTGCCGATCATTTCCGCCAGCGTCGCGTACTGGTCTGCGTTATTGATCAGTTCGCCAAAGGAATAATTGATGTTGTAGGGCTTACCCGAGGTGTCATTGTAATGATCCAAACTGGCACTCAGCGCTTGCAGAAAAGAACTCGTGTTCCCGTTTCGCCGGATCAGGGCGGCAAACTCATCCCCGCCGAGGCGGCCTGCTATTTCGCCCGGTTCGAGGTGCTGATGTAAAAAGCCGGCAAAAACCTTCAGCACCTCGTCTCCCTCTGCGTGTCCCCAGAGATCGTTCACCGGTTTGAACCTGTCCAGATCGAAATAGATGAGGCTGAACGACGCATCCTGCCGGTTCATCGCGCGGAAGAGTTTTTCGCCGGCGCGGTAAAACCCGCGCCGGTTGGGAATGCCCGTCAGGCTGTCCGTCATGGCCATACTGATGGCCTCGAATTCGTCTTCCACGATACAGGCCAGATCCCGGAGGGACGCAATGTCATCATCCGTGAAGGCGCGGGGAACGGTGTGGATCAGGCACAGCGTGCCGGCCACCGTGCCGTCGGGCAGGCTCACCGGCTGGCCGGCGTAGAACCGGATGTGGGGCTCACCGGTGACCAGGGGATTGTCACGGAACCGCTCATCAGCAGCTGCGTCGTGAACAATGAAGGGCCCCTCCTGCAGAATGGCATGCCCGCAGAACGAGATGTTACGCGGGGTTTCGCGCACGCCGACGCCCTGGCAGGCGAGGAGCCACTGGCGCTCGCGATCCAGCAGGCTTATCAGGGCCACCGGGACCTGAAAGGCTTTGCGGGCCAGCCGCGTCAGGCGTTCAAAACGCTCATCATCACGGGTATCAAGAAGGCCGGTAATATACAGGGACTTCAGCCCCTGTTCTTCATTCTCCGGTATACCGGGTGCCTGCATGTAATCTCCTGGTATGTACAAAGTATATATGCAGATGAAAAGGTGTTTGGATCTGACTGAGTGTAATTATAGTTCACGACTTATCTGCCAGCGGCTGAACTTCAGGTACAGGAATTCACGTTTATCACTCGTACTAGACTCTCCGGAGGACCAGGGGGAATGACCGGGTCTGTTACGGTGAGGGAATCTGTAAACCTCAGGATTTTTGCCGGGACAGTACGTATAACTGCTATCTTGATTAGTAAATGTTAAAATTTGTAGGTGTCCACCCGTTAAACAAAATGATTAATATTTAAAAATACTCTTTGAACACCCGTGCCGTAATAATGAAGTACATTAAAAACGTTATCCGGTCATGTGAAACTGAGACCGTCTCTTCGTCATGTAAAATGCCGTACTTTCTTTGTCGTGAAGAATGACCGGGTTAAGTCCATAAGGTTGAGAGGAAGTCTGCTGATGTGATACGCTCAAGGCGAGATTTATCTCAGTGAGAACTCACTGCAACAAAAAGTTTTTGGACAACAAAACACAAAGTTGTTTTGGACTGTAGGAGTCCAAGAGACAATGACATTACATACAACGCCGTGTAACGGATTTTACATTATTACAAAGCCTGTGTTACAAGAGAGTTATGGACATGATTGAAAAAATATGTGAAGTAATTGATGGTGAATACGTCTGTGATATAGATATTAGCGTTGAAGAATGGAAGATTTTATTAATGGATAAAAAAGTTTTTGATGACAAAAGTATTGCAGCGTTAAAAAAATGGTTCATTGAGCCAGACCATTCCTGTACATGTTTCGATATCGGCAAGAAGTACGACCTGCACAGTATGAGTGCTAATGGTGTAATCAATGGGTTGGGTGGAAGAGTTCAGAAGCAGCTTGGCCGATTCGAGGTTAAAGGAGTCGGAAAGATTGCTTCCGGGACAAAATTCATTACAGTTATGAAAAGTAGAGAAATTAAAGGAAACCCAAAGCGAAATTTATGGACTATCCGTGAAGAACTTGTTCAGGCAATAAAAGAACTAGATTTTTTTAGTACGAACGAAAGCTCAAGCATTGATTTTTACTCAGATAATGATTTGATCACTGCTCTAGAAGAAAGTAATCACTTTGACGTTACTCAGACATTTGAGTATAGCGAAAAAGCGAAGCCTAAGAAAGCTGCAATAGAAGTCAAAAATGGACTCTCATACCCAAGAAGTAAATCTGTTTCAAAAAATGCGCTTAACAAAGCTGATTATAAATGTGAAATTAATTGCGACCATCCAACGTTCAGAAGGCGAAACTCTCCCCTAAATTACACAGAACCTCATCACATTGTCCCGATGTCAAAGCAAGACTATTTTGAGAATTCACTGGATGTGGAAGAGAATATCATATCACTATGTTGCAACTGCCATAAACAAATTCATCTTGGCAAGGGGTTTGAAGATATGTTGAGGAAAATATATGCCGAGCGGAAAGATGTATTAAAAAAAGCGGGAATCGAGATATTATTAGAGGATTTGATTCTTTTTTACAAGATGGAAGGTAATTAAGCTTCGAGAAGATGCATGCTTATTTTTATTTTTATTTTTAGCAATGAATGTGAAATACTGCTTGACTATCAATCCTGTCATGTGGTTCAGATTTATGGGGGAGGATTTTAATATTTTACCAGCATGGCATGTCGATCAATCGGTTAAGTATAGCGCCAGGTGACCAGACGGATTTTCCCTCTCAGGCGGGAGTCGTTATCCATCGTCCAGTACCTGATTAAAAGTAGGAATAATTACAAAAAATTAAATTGTATGACTATTATTCCGTTCAGAAAAGAAAGCCACATTAAAAACCCGAAATTATTCGGGTTTTTAATTAGTTAAGTACTATATGTTTTCGTGTCCGGGGGTACCCTAAGAGGGTGCGCAAGACAACACTCCAGTGTTCATTATTTATGACTGTCAAGCCATTTATTCATCTGCTCAATTTCACCTTTTTGAGCTTTAATAATGTCCTGTGCAAGTTTTCTCATTTCGGGATCTTTTCCATACTTCAGCTCGGTTTCAGCCATTGCTATTGCCCCTTCATGGTGTGCAACCATGCCTTTTGCAAAGGCCTTGTCGGGATCTGGCTCATTAACGGCGGCCATCATTTTGTCATGCATATCTTTCATCCCCGCCATGTATTCCTGTGACGATGCTGATGAGGTCATATCTGACATGTTCATTTCAGAATGTTCAGCAGAAATTGCAGGCAGGGATAACATCAGTATTACAAATAGGGAATTTTTGATTTTCATACAATAGTTCCTTGTAAGGTAGTTACCGGTTAATTGTAGCTGAGTCAGATAAAAAAGCCCCCTGATGGGGGCCAAAATGTAGCCACATATACGGTCAAGGAATAATCTATCAAGGAAAGGTTAAAAGCACGGATACTACAGTCGCATTCAGCCTGCATTGCTCATACGGCGGTGCGCTTCGGCCATGGCCTGATGTGGGCCGGACTGACCGTTAGTCATGAATTCGTGGGCAACCGCTGCTCTTTCATGCTCATCCATCGCAGCGTAAGACGTTGACGAAACGGGCGTGGATACAGTGTTATTTCTCGTCATCTTCTGATGACTTTCCACCATTTTCTGGTGCGCATCCGCCGATCCGTTCGTCATGGTTTCATGAGCAATAATGGCCTGTTCATGCTGGTCCATACCGGCCATACGAGGAGCAGTCCCCTGGATCCCGACAGGAGCCGCAGCAGACAACATCTGGTGAGCAGGAGCCTGTGCATTGTTGACGCGTTCATGAATATTCACGGTTGCAGTGGCCCAGGCCGACGAAATTAAACCAAAGCCCAGCAAGGATGCTAATACGATATTTTTCATGATAAATCTCCATTTCTGAATTAGTGATGTCCGGGGAAGTACAACCGGTGTTTTCAGTTCCATAATTGAAACAGGTTCGGCAGTGTTTATTTCTCCGGGAGAGGACTGGATATTCATTTCCTGGCGTACTCTGACGACGGGTATTGATGAAGCAATCCAGCCTTCCTGATAAGTTGCACTAATTATATCGAATGGCTTCTGTTTGCTGCATGACAGGCTAATGACATCTTTGTCATTTAAATCTTTATTCTCAGTATTGGGTTTCCGGAAGCATTTTCTCAAGTCTGGGCACGGATAAGATAAAACGAGTTGAGCGTACGTCCGATTCCACCTGCACTCTTCCGTGATGTGCTTCCACGATGGACTTCACAATCGCAAGGCCGATGCCGCTGCCTTCTCCTTTTCGTTGTCTGGACGGATCCACCCGATAAAAACGGTCAAACAGCCTTGATAAATGCTCTTCAGGGATTGGTTTCCCCGGATTTTCAATCACAAGGTCAAAAAAGCTCTCCTGCTCTCTTATTGAGACGGTGATTGCCTGTCCCTCTGGGGTATAACGCAGGGCATTGGATAACAGATTATTGATCGCTCTTCTGAACATTTGTGGCTCTCCCTCAACCAGGCAGGGCATCCCGTTAAATTTGAGCGTGATATTTCGTTCTTCGGCCCAGGCTTCGAAAAACTCGAAGACTTTCATGACTTCTGCTCTGAGGTCAAACCGAACCCTGTCAGGTATCAGCTGATTATTGTCCGCCTGCGCCAGGAACAGCATGTCGCTGACCATTTTTGTCATCCGGTTATACTCTTCAAGGCTGGAATAGAGGACATCCTCAAGTTCCTTCTGGGTTCGATCCTGACTCAGAGCGATTTCAGTCTGCGTCACCAGATTGGTGATGGGGGTTCTGATCTCGTGCGCGATATCGGCAGAGAAATTGGCCTGGCGGGTAAAAACATCCTCAATCTTTCCAATCATATGATTGAACGAGATAACCAGCTGCTCCAGCTCAATGGGAACGCGTGTCGGTTCCAGCCGCGCATCAAGATTCTCGGAGGTGATGTTTTTAATGGCATTGCTGACATTACGAAGTGGCAGGTGCCCCTGACGGACAGCAATGCGAATGATCAGAACAATTAGCAGACTTATCACGACAGCGATCGCAATCAGATTTTTTTTCAGCGCATCGAGGTAATGGAGATGGAAATTAATGGAGAGGCCAGTCAGCATGACATAGTTCTGCTGTTTGCCCTGAAATATCGCCTGACCAGAGGAGGCAATAATTCTGTATGTTTCCATCTTCATTCCGGACCCGGTATCCATCGGTCTCGCAGGATCCTCCACCGTCCAGAGAAAGACATCACGTGCACGGCTATGCTCGCTAAAATCGGCTGAACTCACAGCAGAGCGTAAAGCAGCCCCCTGCACAGAGCTGTACAGCACCTCTCCCCGGGGATTAAGTAGCAAAAGAGCAACGTTACGGTAGCTGGCGATCGATTCCTTTATTTTGCTTATTTTCTTTTCATCCGGATCAACCGGAGACTGCAGGATACGGTTTAGTGTGGTGCTGATTTGGTGCAGATCGCTGACATCCTGCTCGGCAAAATGCTTATCAACAGAATGCAGCATAAACCAGGTGAAGGCGATAAACGCCAGTATTGTGGACAGGCTGATAAAAAAGGTCAGCCGCAGAGCGAGTGAGAAAGGTCGTCTGGACGGTTTGCTATGCATCCGGGATCTCCAGCATGTAGCCCACGCCCCGCACTGTCTGGATCAGTTTTGTCTCGTAATCGTTGTCTATTTTAGCGCGGAGTCGCTTTACTGCGACATCAATCGCGTTAGTGTCGCTGTCAAAATTCATGTCCCAGACCTGAGAGGCAATCAGGGAGCGGGGAAGAACTTCTCCCTGATGGCGAATGAAGAATTCCAGCAGGCTGAACTCTTTACTGGTGAGCACAATGCGGTTCCCGGCGCGGCTGACTTTTCTGGATACGAGATCAATAGAGAGGTCAGCCACCTTAAACTGGCTTTCCGTGATCATCGTGTTTCCCCGCCTCAGAAGAGTTCTCACCCGGGCGAGCAGTTCGGCAAACGCAAAGGGTTTAACCAGATAATCGTCCGCACCCAGCTCCAGTCCTTTGACCCTGTGTTCGATCGTGCCCAGGGCCGTCAGCAGTAAGACCGGCATACCCTTTCCGGCAGTGCGCAGCATACGGATGATATCCCAGCCGTTCACATCAGGTAGCATGATATCCAGAATGACTAAATCATACTCGGCGGTCATGGCGAGATGATATCCGGTAAGACCATTATCAGCGTGATCCACTACGAACCCTGCTTCTGTAAGCCCTTTGCTGAGATATTCACCTGTTTTAATTTCGTCTTCGACGATCAATATTTTCATCTTGCTCCCCGGCTGGCTGCTAATGTCATTCTATTGCGCCCACGATCGTTATCAACGGATTACAGCAAAAATGACAACATTGTCATTATCCTGTCACCCGGCAAACAGAGAGCGTTCGGTAAAGTATCCCTATCAATACTCTGGACTTCGATTGAACCATTTACCAGGTCTGCCTGTACGAGAAGCGTTATGTTCAAATTAAAATTACTTAGCATCAGTACCATATTCATCCTGGCAGGTTGTGTTTCTCTGGCACCTGAATATCAGCGTCCGCCAGCTCCGGTTCCCCAGCAGTTTTCATTGTCTAAAAACAGTCTGACGCCTGCGGTAAACAGCTATCAGGATACGGGCTGGCGAAACTTTTTTGTCGATCCCCAGGTCAGCAGGCTGATCGGTGAAGCCCTGAATAATAACCGTGATTTGAGAATGGCTGCCCTGAAGGTTGAAGAGGCCCGGGCCCAGTTCAACGTCACGGATGCAGATCGTTATCCCCAACTGAATGCCTCATCCGGGATTACATACAGCGGTGGTCTGAAAGGTGACAAGCCGACCACGCAGGAGTACGACGCGGGTCTGGAGCTCAGCTATGAGCTCGATTTTTTTGGCAAACTTAAGAACATGAGTGAGGCTGATCGCCAGAACTACTTTGCCAGCGAAGAAGCCCGTCGTGCCGTACACATCCTGCTGGTCTCCAACGTTTCACAGAGCTATTTCAGCCAGCAACTGGCGTACGAACAACTCCGTATTGCGCGGGAAACGCTGAAAAATTATGAACAGTCTTATGCATTCGTTGAGCAACAACTGGTGACCGGGAGTACGAACGTTCTGGCGCTTGAACAAGCCAGGGGGCAAATCGAAAGTACCCGCGCCGAAATAGCCAAACGAGAAGGCGATCTGGCTCAGGCAAACAATGCCCTGCAACTGGTGCTTGGAACGTACCGCGCAGTTCCGTCAGAAAAAGGGATGAAAGGTGGGGAGATCGCACCAGTAAAATTGCCACCAGATCTGTCGTCACAAATATTGCTGCAGCGTCCGGATATTATGGAAGCGGAATACCAGTTGAAAGCGGCTGATGCCAATATTGGCGCAGCGCGAGCGGCTTTTTTCCCGTCCATTACCCTGACCAGTGGTCTCTCCTCAAGCAGTACGGAGCTGTCCAGCCTCTTTACGTCAGGAAGTGGAATGTGGAATTTTATTCCTAAAATTGAAATTCCTATATTTAATGCTGGCAGGAACAAAGCCAATCTGAAGCTGGCTGAAATTCGCCAGCAACAGTCGGTGGTTAATTACGAACAAAAAATTCAGTCAGCCTTTAAGGATGTTTCCGACACGCTTGCGCTGCGCGACAGCCTTAGCCAGCAACTTGAGTCACAGCAGCGTTATCTTGATTCACTACAGATAACTCTACAGCGTGCCAGAGGATTGTATGCAAGTGGTGCTGTCAGTTACATCGAAGTGCTGGATGCAGAACGTTCCCTCTTCGCGACGCAGCAAACCATTCTCGATCTTACCTATTCCCGACAGGTTAACGAAATTAATCTGTTTACCGCGCTGGGTGGCGGTTGGGTAGAGTAAATTTATTCAATTAATCAGGAAATTAAAAATGCGTAATTCACTTAAAGCCGTTTTATTTGGTGCCTTCTCTGTCATGTTTTCTGCCGGTCTTCATGCTGAAACACATCAGCATGGCGATATGAATGCTGCCAGTGATGCTTCGGTACAGCAGGTTATCAAGGGCACCGGTATCGTTAAAGAAATTGATATGAATAGTAAAAAGATCACCATTTCGCACGAAGCAATCCCGGCGGTGGGCTGGCCTGCAATGACCATGCGCTTCACTTTTGTTAATGCAGACGACGCTATCAATGCCCTGAAAACCGGCAACCATGTCGATTTCTCGTTTATTCAGCAGGGCAATATCTCCTTACTCAAAAGCATTAACGTTACGCAATCCTGATTGACACTCCGGAGCGAATACATCCAGTGCGCCTGAACATTCATTATGGGATTACTGTGAATGAATGATCGGGCGCATATGCCAGGTGTTTTGATTTTTCAGCGAGAAATTGTATGGCTTCTTTAAAGATAAAATATGCTGCAATAATTATCAGCAGCCTCATAGCAGGAGGGCTGATATCGGTTACTGCCTGGCAGTATTTAAACTCATCACAAAAAACAGTACAAACAGAACAAAAGGCACAGGAGAAAAAGGTACTTTTCTGGTATGACCCGATGAAACCGGATACTAAATTTGATAAACCCGGAAAATCTCCCTTTATGGATATGGATCTGGTGCCGAAATATGCTGATGAAAGTGGCGATAAAAGCAGTGGCGGGATCCGTATCGATCCAACTCAGGTTCAGAATCTGGGTTTAAAAACGCAAAAAGTCACGCGAGGAATGCTGAATTATTCTCAGACAATCCCGGCTAATGTCAGTTACAACGAATATCAGTTTGTCATTGTGCAGGCGCGTTCTGATGGTTTCGTTGAAAAAGTGTATCCCCTGACGATTGGCGATCATGTGAAGAAAGGCACTCCGCTTATCGATATCACCATTCCTGAATGGGTTGAGGCACAAAGTGAGTTTCTGCTGTTATCCGGTACAGGCGGTACGCCAACCCAGATAAAA
Source organism: Enterobacter sp. BWH52 (assembly GCF_001037565.1). Lineage (NCBI taxonomy): Bacteria > Pseudomonadati > Pseudomonadota > Gammaproteobacteria > Enterobacterales > Enterobacteriaceae > Enterobacter > Enterobacter sp. BWH52. Next base: position 18,589 of record NZ_KQ089857.1, read on the forward strand.
GGGGTTCTGGAGCGACTTCGTCTGGCTGGTATGCCGGAAGAAGATATTCAAAGGCTGCGTTCAACCCGCACAATCCAGACCCGTTTTACCATTAAAGCACCTATTGATGGTGTCATTACTGCATTTGACCTGCGCACCGGCATGAATATTTCCAAAGATAAGGTGGTGGCTCAGATTCAGGGGATGGACCCGGTCTGGATCAGCGCTGCAGTGCCAGAATCTATCGCCTATCTGCTGAAAGATACGTCGCAGTTTGAAATTTCGGTACCGGCTTATCCGGATAAAACATTCCATGTCGAAAAATGGAACATTCTTCCCAGCGTGGATCAGACAACCCGCACGCTTCAGGTCCGCCTCCAGGTTTCTAACAAGGATGAGTTTCTCAAGCCAGGCATGAATGCCTATCTCAAACTGAATACCCAAAGCCAGGAGATGCTGCTGATACCAAGCCAGGCCGTTATCGATACCGGCAAAGAACAGCGCGTGATTACTGTTGATGATGAAGGCAAGTTTGTGCCGAAACAGATCCACGTTCTGCATGAATCACAGCAACAGTCCGGCATTGGCTCCGGCCTGAATGAAGGCGATACCGTGGTGGTCAGTGGCCTGTTCCTCATTGACTCCGAAGCCAATATTACGGGCGCGCTGGAACGTATGCGCCACCCTGAAAAAACAGAAAACAGTATGCCAGCAATGTCTGAGCAGCCTGTAAATATGCATTCAGGGCACTGAGGAGACGACGATGATTGAATGGATTATCCGGCGCTCTGTCGCCAACCGTTTCCTGGTCATGATGGGCGCACTGTTTCTCAGCATCTGGGGCACATGGACGATAATTAACACGCCGGTCGATGCGCTGCCTGACCTGTCAGATGTGCAGGTCATTATTAAAACCAGCTATCCCGGACAGGCCCCGCAGATTGTAGAAAACCAGGTCACCTATCCGCTTACCACCACCATGCTGTCCGTACCTGGCGCAAAAACCGTGCGTGGCTTTTCACAGTTCGGTGATTCGTATGTGTATGTCATTTTTGAAGACGGCACCGATCTGTACTGGGCCCGTTCGCGCGTGCTGGAATACCTGAATCAGGTTCAGGGCAAACTGCCTGCGGGTGTGAGCTCTGAAATCGGCCCGGACGCCACGGGAGTGGGCTGGATATTTGAATATGCCCTGGTCGATCGCAGCGGAAAACACGACCTTTCAGAACTGCGTTCTTTGCAGGACTGGTTTCTGAAATTTGAACTGAAGACCATCCCGAACGTGGCTGAGGTAGCCTCGGTCGGTGGCGTGGTGAAGCAGTACCAGATTCAGGTCAATCCGGTAAAACTGTCCCAGTATGGGATCAGCCTGCCCGAAGTGAAACAGGCTCTTGAATCATCTAACCAGGAAGCCGGTGGTTCATCCGTTGAAATAGCCGAAGCGGAGTATATGGTACGCGCCAGCGGCTATCTGCAGAGCATTGATGATTTTAATAACATCGTCCTGAAAACAGGCGAGAACGGCGTGCCGGTTTATTTGCGGGATGTTGCCCGCGTGCAGACCGGGCCTGAAATGCGGCGTGGTATTGCCGAACTGAACGGCCAGGGGGAAGTTGCTGGCGGCGTGGTGATCCTGCGGTCGGGTAAAAATGCGCGCGACGTTATCACAGCAGTCAAGGATAAACTGGACACGCTGAAGGCCAGTCTGCCGGAAGGCGTTGAAATCGTGACCACCTACGATCGCAGCCAGTTAATCGACCGGGCGATTGATAACCTCAGTTCCAAACTTCTGGAAGAGTTTTTCGTGGTGGCCATCGTCTGTGCCCTGTTCCTGTGGCACGTACGTTCTGCCCTGGTGGCGATTATCTCTCTGCCGCTTGGCCTGTGTATCGCCTTTATCGTCATGCACTTCCAGGGACTAAACGCCAATATCATGTCGCTGGGAGGGATAGCTATTGCCGTCGGTGCGATGGTGGATGCCGCCATTGTGATGATTGAGAATGCGCATAAACGGCTTGAGGAGTGGGATCACCAGCATCCGGGTGAGCAGATTGACAACGGCACCCGCTGGAAGGTGATTACCGACGCCTCCGTGGAAGTGGGACCCGCACTGTTTATCAGCCTGCTGATCATCACCCTGTCCTTTATTCCTATCTTTACCCTGGAAGGTCAGGAAGGACGTCTGTTTGGCCCGCTGGCATTCACGAAAACGTACTCCATGGCGGGAGCGGCCGCGCTGGCCATCATTGTCATTCCGATCCTGATGGGATTCTGGATCCGGGGAAAAATTCCTGCCGAGACCAGTAACCCCCTGAACCGGGTGCTGATCAAAGCGTATCATCCATTGCTGCTGCGGGTCCTCCATTGGCCAAAAACAACCCTGCTGGTTGCTGCCTTGTCCATTTTCACCGTTATATGGCCATTGAGTCAGGTGGGGGGAGAGTTTCTGCCGAAGATCAATGAGGGCGACCTGCTGTATATGCCATCAACATTGCCTGGCGTCTCTCCGGCAGAAGCTGCAGCACTCCTGCAGACGACGGACAAGTTAATCAAAAGCGTTCCTGAAGTGGCCTCTGTATTTGGCAAGACCGGTAAAGCAGAGACCGCAACGGATTCTGCACCGCTTGAAATGGTGGAAACCACGATCCAGCTCAAACCTGAGGATCAGTGGCGTCCGGGTATGACGATTGACAAGATTATTGAAGAACTCGACAAGACAGTCCGTTTACCGGGTCTGGCAAACCTCTGGGTTCCGCCAATCCGTAACCGTATTGATATGCTCTCAACCGGGATCAAAAGCCCGATAGGTATCAAGGTCTCAGGGACTGTCCTGGCCGATATTGATGCGACTGCGCAGAGTATCGAGGCGGTAGCCAAAACCGTGCCGGGCGTGGTGTCTGCCCTGGCTGAGCGACTTGAAGGCGGGCGTTACATCGATATCGATATCAACCGGGAAAAAGCGTCCCGTTACGGTATGACTGTCGGTGATGTACAGCTGTTTGTCTCATCAGCCATCGGCGGCGCAACGGTAGGGGAAACGGTTGAAGGCGTGGCCCGCTACCCGATTAATATTCGCTATCCGCAGGATTATCGGAACAGTCCAAATGCATTGAAACAGATGCCGATCCTGACCCCGATGAAGCAGCAGATCACGCTGGGCGATGTCGCGGATATTAAGGTCGTTTCAGGGCCGACTATGCTGAAAACGGAAAATGCCCGTCCAGCCAGCTGGATTTACATTGACGCGCGCGGCAGGGATATGGTGTCGGTGGTTAATGATATTAAAACGGCTATCAGTCAGAAAGTGAAACTGAGACCGGGTACCAGCGTGTCATTCTCCGGACAATTTGAACTGCTTGAGCACGCCAACAAGAAACTTAAATTGATGGTGCCGATGACGGTGATGATCATTTTCATCCTGTTGTATCTGGCGTTCCGCCGGGTTGATGAAGCGTTGTTGATCCTGATGAGTCTGCCGTTCGCCCTGGTTGGCGGGATATGGTTCCTGTACTGGCAGGGCTTCCATATGTCAGTCGCAACCGGAACCGGGTTTATCGCCCTGGCCGGTGTGGCAGCAGAGTTTGGCGTGGTCATGCTGATGTATCTGCGTCATGCCATTGAAGCGCATCCGGAACTGTCAAACAAAGAAACGTTCACACCGGAAGGTCTTGATGAAGCCCTTTATCATGGTGCCGTGCTGCGTGTCCGGCCGAAAGCCATGACCGTGGCGGTGATCATCGCGGGTCTGCTGCCGATACTCTGGGGTACCGGCGCAGGTTCAGAAGTCATGAGCCGTATCGCGGCCCCCATGATTGGCGGGATGATCACAGCTCCGCTGCTGTCCCTGTTCATTATTCCTGCCGCCTATAAACTCATCTGGCTGCGCAGACATAAAAAGAGCGTGTCATAACCCTGAAAGGGCACTCCTGCGGGTGTCCTTTTGCATAAATTCACCCTGACGTCAGGGTTTATATCGATAACATACAGAGGTGAGTATGAAAAAAATAATTTTAATGACCCTGGCTTTTGGCCTTTCACTTCCGGCAATGGCAGGTGAAAAAGTAATAGACATGTACAAGTCTGAAAACTGTGGTTGCTGTTCCCTGTGGGGCAAGGCGATGGAAAAGGACGGGTTTGAGGTGCGGACCCACGTCATGAACGATCAGGCCCTGTCAGACCTGAAAGAAAAATATGCTGTTCCTGCTGAGCTGAGAAGCTGTCATACCGCAGTTACTGGTAATTTGATCATTGAAGGCCATGTGCCTGCAGCCACGATACATAAGGCAATGCAGTCTGGTTCAGGGATTTATGGTCTTGCCACCCCGGGCATGCCTGCGGGGAGCCCGGGAATGGAGATGGGGGCCCGTAAAGAGGCTTACGATGTTATTGCATTCTCTCCGGAGGGCAGTAAAAAAGTCTTCCAGCGAATCGAATAGTCAGCGGAACGGCTGATAACGGGACGTCGGCAGCAGGCACTCCTGTGCCGGCGACATTCGTGGTAATCGCATCCATGACATACCCTGAAGACAGAAAATGCTTCAGGCATGCATAAGGAGAGTTACTGTGAAAAATGACAATGTAGTGCAACACAACAACCAGACTGCTTCTGAACAGACATTATCCCCGGACGAGAGCCACGTATTGCATAAGGTGAGAGATCCCGTGTGCGGGATGGCATTCCTGCCCGACAAGGCGCACAGCAGCATTCGATACCAGGACCATCAGCTTTATTTCTGCTCTGCCAGCTGTGAGAGTAAATTTACAGCCCATCCCGACCGTTATCTTACCGAAGATGCCAGTGAACATTCCCACCACCACCACCACGATCACCACGAAGTCAGCCCAGACCAGATAAAACAGCCTCACCATCAGGCGGAGAAAGATATTTCTGAAGGTGTGTGGACATGTCCGATGCACCCGGAGATACGCCGCAGTGGTCCCGGAAGCTGTCCTGTCTGTGGAATGGCACTGGAACCGCTCGTAGCCACGGCATCGACGGGGCCGAGTGATGAACTTCGCGACATGACAAGACGCTTCTGGCTGGGGTTGTTGCTGGCGTTTCCGGTTCTGATACTCGAAATGGGATCTCATCTGTTTCCCGCCTTGAGGAATACAGTACCGCCACAATACAACACATGGCTGCAACTGCTTCTGGCCTCTCCAGTCGTGTTGTACTGCGGCTGGCCATTCTTCGCCCGGGCCGGAATGTCGTTGCGTAACCGCTCCCTGAATATGTTTACCCTTGTTGCAATGGGGACCGGCGTAGCCTGGGTTTACAGCGTCATTGCAACCGTCTTCCCCTCCTGGTTTCCTGCATCGTTCAGAAACATGGATGGCCTGGTGGCCGTTTATTTTGAAGCCGCAGCAGTAATTACGGTGCTTGTTCTGCTGGGACAGGTTCTTGAACTGCGGGCACGGGAACAAACCTCAGGTGCCATTACTGCGCTTCTGAACCTTGCCCCCAAAACAGCCAGGCGGCTGGATCATGACGGTCATGAAACGGATATTAATGCAGAAGATGTCCTGCCTGGCGATAAGCTCCGCATCAGACCTGGAGAGAGTATTCCGGTCGACGGTATCGTGGTCGAAGGCAAAACAACTGTTGATGAATCGATGGTGACCGGGGAGTCTATGCCGGTTACCAAAAAAGAGGGTGAACCTGTCATTGGGGGGACGATTAATCAGACAGGTAGTCTTATCATCCGAGCAGAGAAAGTCGGTGATGAAACGATGCTCTCACGAATTGTTCAGATGGTCGCTGATGCACAGCGTTCGCGTGCCCCCATCCAGAGAATGGCAGACAGCGTTTCAGGCTGGTTTGTTCCTCTGGTGATACTTATCGCGGTTGTTGCTTTCTTGATCTGGTCTGTCTGGGGGCCCGAGCCCAGGATGGCGCACGGTCTCATTGCGGCTGTGTCGGTCCTGATTATTGCCTGTCCCTGCGCGCTGGGACTGGCCACGCCGATGTCGATAATGGTGGGGGTGGGCAAAGGCGCCCAGGCCGGGGTGTTAATCAAGAATGCCGAAGCCCTTGAGCGTCTTGAAAAAGTGGACACGCTGGTTGTCGACAAAACAGGCACGCTCACGGAAGGTTCGCCTACGGTGACAGGGATTATCAGTCTCAGTCCGGGTGGGGAAATATCTCTTTTACGTGTAACAGCTGCAGTGGAAAAAGGTTCGCAGCATCCGTTGGGTATGGCTGTTGTCAGAGCCGCGCAGGAAAAGGGGATCGTGATACCTGCCGTCAGTAATTTCAATGCCCCGTCGGGGAAAGGTGTGTCAGGCGATGTCGAAGGTCAACGGGTTGTTATTGGTAATGAACTGGCTATGCAGGAAAACAGTATCGTTATTGATAATCAAAAGGCCGTTGCGGATACGTTGCGGATGGAAGGCGCTACCGTTATCTATGTGGCCACAGACGGGAACCTTGCAGGCCTGATAGCTATCTCGGATCCCGTGAAAGCAACCACGCCGGATGCGCTTAAAGCTTTGCGTCAGGCGGGGATCCGCATTGTTATGCTCACCGGGGATAACCAGCTTACTGCTGAAGCAGTCGCACGGAAACTGGGAATAGATGAGGTTGAAGCCGGGATTCTGCCGGATGGCAAAAAAGCAGTGATAACCCGACTGAAAGAGTCTGGCCATGTGGTTGCGATGGCCGGAGACGGTGTGAATGATGCCCCGGCGCTGGCAGCGGCTGACGTGGGTATAGCCATGGGAACGGGTACAGATGTGGCAATAGAAAGTGCTGGCGTTACCCTTCTCAAAGGCGATTTGATGATACTCAACAGGGCCCGTCATCTGTCAGAGATCACCATGAAAAATATCCGGCAGAATCTGTTTTTTGCGTTTATCTACAATGCTCTTGGGGTGCCTGTAGCTGCAGGTCTGCTTTATCCTGTGTATGGAATACTGCTGTCGCCAGTTATTGCGGCGGCGGCTATGGCCCTTTCCTCCGTTAGCGTCATTGCAAATGCGTTGCGTCTGAAAAGTGTCAGGCTCGGGAAATAACCCTGAATGAAGGGTCTGTTACTAACAGAAGGAGTCCGGTATGAAAAGTACAACCTATGCGCTTATTGCTGTCGCCGCGATTGCGGCATTTGCTCTCCTGCGCGAACACTGGTCACATGTGGCAGGCTACTGGCCATATCTGTTACTGCTGCTTTGTCCGCTCATGCATCTTTTCCACGGTCACGGGGGGCATGGAGATCATCAACATCACGGAAGTGAAAACGATAAAAAAAATTAATCCGGCAGACGGGACCGCGTCGCGGTCCCGTTATCAGTCCAGGTATCGTTCGTAGTCTCTGGCATGCGCAAAGGCATGCTGTTCGAGTTTGTTATCAGCGGGTGCCGCCGTCCGGAACGCCAGTGAGTTAACAGGATTGTTATTGATGACCAGCTCGTAATGCAGATGAGGACCGGATGAACGTCCGCTGTTACCGGATAACGCAATAGCGTCTCCCCGGGTAACCCTGGCCCCTTTAGTAACGAGTATTTTATTGAGGTGGAGATAGCGAGTTTTAACACCGGCTTTTCCCGTTACTTCAACAAAATATCCCATGGTACTGTTGTATTCGGTCCGGGTGATTTTTCCGTCGATGACGCTGACTATTTTCGTGTTCATGGGCATGGAATAATCAATGCCATTATGGGGACTCACTTTTCCCGATACCGGGTTAAGTCTTGCAGGATTGAAAGGCGAACTGAGTCTTGCTGTGGCCGGTAACGGATAATCGAGACTGCCTTTCCCGGAAGTATCGGAAAGGTTATAGAACTTTTTATCTGATATACGATACGCCGTGTAATTAAATGAACCGGACGTAAATTTATAGGCCACGACACGTGATTTTCCCGCTTTCTTTTGCAGTACGAGTTTTAATGATTCATTTTTTTTCAAATGCCGCAGATTAAACCGGGAAGGCAAGGAGCGCTGAAGAGTAGCGATCTCGTTCGATTCCAGCCCCGAGCGGGTGGCTGAAAGGTAGGCATTTTCTTTTACGACATCGGTAGAATACATTTACTGGAATTCGCCGTTAGCATGAACACTGCGGCGTATGCTAGGGGTTTTCAGGAGGCGTGTCATCTGTCAGTTAATCGGGAGCACCGTTGATGGTCGTCATTTTTGTAACATATCTTGTTTCCCGTTTGCTCCTGAAGCTCTGGGAACTGTATGACCAGCCCGACGGTGATGATTAACGGGACTGAAACAGGTTACGGCAGAGCAATATGGGGCTCATGTCCTGCTACGTAACCCGTCAGTAAAGCCCTGCTGCGCACCTGACGCTAAGCACTAACCCGCCTGCAGTTACCTGGTCGAATACAGCCCGCGAAGCTTTCTTGCCTGCGTCTGATGTGCTTCCGCACCGGCATTATTGACCTGCTCATGCACGAGAGCGGCTTTTTCTCCGGCATTCAGTTCGTTAAAAGAAGAAGACGAGGTCTTTGAATTTGCATCACTGCCGGACAGCATTTTTTTATGTTCCTCAATCATTTTCTGATGCGCATAGGACGCGCTGTTGTTCATAAATGAATGAGCAACAATGGCCCTTTCATGTTCATTCATTTCAGAGAATGAGGGCGTGTTGTTTTTATTAACCCTGTCCGGTAAGTTTTCATGCGTCGAGGAATTCACATGACTGACGGCTGAGGCATTATTAACAAATCGATGTGCTTCATGGGCAATATCACTGGACTGAGCAAAAGCTGCCCCACAAAATAAAGCTGTAAACGCAGTGGTCGTGATTAATATATTCATGTGTAATTACCTTCTGAGGTACATAAAAGATGTCCTTATGATCATATATAAAAATAATCAACCTGTGGGGAAGATGACGTAAATGTAATACAGCTATGTACATTACACGATTGTAATGAATTTGTTTCTTAAGGTGTGCTAGATTCATTTCATTGTAAGTGGATGAACCAGTAATTTAATTTAAATCGGTTCTCGAATTCTGTCAGTAACCATACTTTAAATAAGGGAATGCGCATGCTGTTGAAAACGTCTCGACGAACTTTCCTGAAGGGGTTAACCCTCTCTGGCGTAGCCGGAAGTCTTGGCGTATGGAGTTTCAATGCGCGTTCCAGTCTGAGCCTGCCAGTTGCCGCATCCCTGCAGGGTACTCAGTTTGACCTGACCATTGGTGAAACGGCCGTCAATATCACGGGCAGTGAGCGTCAGGCCAAAACAATCAATGGAGGCCTGCCGGGGCCCGTTCTTCGCTGGAAAGAAGGTGACACCATTACCCTGAAGGTCAAAAACCGTCTTAATGAACAGACGTCCATTCACTGGCACGGCATTATTCTTCCGGCCAATATGGATGGTGTTCCGGGGCTGAGTTTTATGGGCATAGAGCCTGATGATACCTACGTTTACACCTTTAAGGTTAAGCAGAACGGGACTTACTGGTACCACAGCCATTCCGGTCTGCAGGAACAGGAGGGGGTATACGGTGCCATTATCATCGATGCCAGGGAGCCAGAACCGTTTGCTTACGATCGTGAGCATGTGGTCATGTTGTCTGACTGGACCGATGAAAATCCTCACAGCCTGCTGAAAAAATTAAAAAAACAGTCGGATTACTACAATTTCAATAAACCAACCGTTGGCTCTTTTTTCCGCGACGTGAATACCAGGGGGCTGTCAGCCACCATTGCCGATCGGAAAATGTGGGCTGAAATGAAAATGAATCCGACTGACCTCGCGGATGTCAGTGGCTACACCTACACCTATCTCATGAACGGGCAGGCCCCGCTGAAAAACTGGACCGGACTGTTCCGTCCCGGTGAAAAGATACGCTTACGGTTTATCAACGGCTCGGCAATGACCTATTTCGATATCCGTATCCCCGGGTTGAAAATGACGGTCGTGGCTGCAGATGGCCAGTATGTAAACCCGGTTACCGTTGACGAATTCAGGATTGCCGTTGCCGAAACCTATGATGTCATTGTGGAGCCTCAGGGTGAGGCCTATACCATCTTCGCACAATCCATGGACAGGACCGGTTACGCTCGAGGGACACTGGCCACGAGAGAGGGGTTAAGTGCTGCCGTTCCCCCCCTCGCTCCCCGTCCTCTGTTGACCATGGAAGATATGGGTATGGGGGGAATGGGACATGATATGGCAGGAATGGACCACAGCCAGATGGGAGGCATGGATAACAGCGGAGAGATGATGTCTATGGACGGTGCTGACCTTCCGGATAGCGGGACATCCTCCGCGCCCATGGATCACAGCAGCATGGCCGGTATGGATCATTCCCGGATGGCCGGAATGCCGGGTATGCAAAGTCATCCTGCGTCAGAAACGGATAACCCACTGGTTGATATGCAGGCGATGAGCGTCTCTCCGAAATTAAATGATCCGGGTATTGGTCTTCGAAATAACGGAAGAAAGGTTCTCACGTACGCGGATTTGAAAAGCCGCTTTGAGGATCCTGACGGACGTGAACCTGGCCGTACCATAGAACTGCATTTAACCGGCCACATGGAAAAGTTTGCCTGGTCATTTAACGGAATCAAGTTTTCAGATGCCGCACCGGTGCTGCTGAAATACGGTGAGCGGCTCAGGATCACGCTGATCAACGATACCATGATGACTCACCCCATTCACCTGCATGGTATGTGGAGCGATCTGGAAGATGAAAACGGTAATTTCATGGTTCGTAAACACACAATAGATGTTCCCCCTGGTACAAAACGCAGTTACAGAGTGACAGCAGATGCGCTTGGCCGCTGGGCGTATCACTGCCATTTGCTCTATCACATGGAAATGGGAATGTTTCGTGAAGTCCGGGTGGAGGAATGATGCGAATGAAGAGAAATTTGAAGGCCATACCTGTTCTGGTCGCCGGTTTGTTTACCTCACAGCTTTCTATTGCGGCGGGCTCCGTCTCTGCAGATCCCCACGCCGGGCACGACATGTCTGCCATGCAGATGCCAGCAGATGAGAATTTCACTGAGATGACGTCAATGGAGCCCATTGTAACTGAGAGCAGAACGCCAATTCCGCCTGTTACCGATGCCGACCGGAAGGCTGCATTCGGCAATTTACAGGGGCATGCGATTCACGACAGTGCGATTAATTATCTGGTTCTGCTGGATCAACTGGAATGGCAACGGTCGGATAACACCAACAATTTCAGCTGGAGTGTTAACAGCTGGATTGGAGGCGACACAGATCGGATTTGGCTAAAGAGTGAAGGTGAACGAAGCAATGGGGAAACGGAGGCGGCTGAAGCGCAGTTACTCTGGGGACATGCGGTTGGCCCATGGTGGGATTTGGTTGCGGGTGTCAGGCAGGATTTCAGACCTGCTTCTGCCCGGACCTGGGCTGCTGTCGGTTTTCAGGGGCTGGCACTCTATAATTTTGAGTCTGAAATTACGGGTTTTGTCAGTAATGGCGGAAAAGCAGCCCTTCGTCTGGGAGGAGAATACGACGTTTTACTGACTAACCGGCTCATACTCCAGCCATCCTATGAGGTGAATTTCTACAGTCAGGATGATGAATCGCGGGGTCGCGGCAGGGGACTGACTGACACAGAGCTGGGGCTCCGGCTGCGCTATGAAATACGCCGTGAGTTTGCACCCTATATAGGCGTTTCCTGGAATCAACTTTACGGGAAAACATCCGATATGGCGAAAAGAGAAGGTGAGAAAGACCATCAGGTAGTATTCCTGGCGGGAGCCAGAATCTGGTTTTAACGCACTGATATAAAACACTCAACTAAACAGGTAAATAAAATGTCGATTTTAAATAAAGCCATTCTTACAGGTGGCCTCGTTATGGGCGTTGCTTTCTCTGCTATGGCCCATCCGGAATTAAAAAGCTCTGTGCCACAGGCTGATTCAGCCGTAGCGGCCCCGGAAAAGATTCAGCTTAATTTCTCGGAAAATCTGACCGTGAAATTCTCAGGTGCAAAATTAACGATGACGGGTATGAAAGGCATGTCATCACATTCTCCGATGCCGGTCGCGGCAAAAGTGGCGCCAGGCGCTGACCCTAAATCGATGGTCATTATTCCGCGAGAGCCTTTACCCGCTGGCACTTATCGTGTTGACTGGCGCGCGGTTTCTTCAGATACGCACCCTATTACCGGTAATTACACCTTTACAGTGAAGTAATATTATGAACGACCTGATTATGATTATTATTCGTTTTCTTCTTTATCTGGATTTGATGGTAATATTTGGATTGCCATTTTTTCAGATATATGGAATAAGCGGTGTCAGACATGAAACCTATAACCTGACTAATTTCAGGTCGTTTATAACCTTTGCTGTTGTTACAGGCATCATTCTTACTGGCATTAATATGCTCCTGGTATCTAATGCCATGAGTGGAGTAACTGACCTCAGAGAATTATCCATCCATGTTATCGAGATGGTGATAGAAGAAACTGATGTGGGTATTAGCTGGATTGTCAGGCTCTGTGCCCTGTTTACCACACTCGGTGCTTTGTTCCTTTACACTAATAAGAGAGTATTGTCCTGCCTGCTGATGACGATGAGTGGGGGCGTGGCGCTGGCTACACTTGCCTGGGGAGGACACGCCGTTATGCATGACGGTCTGCATTACTATCTCCATTTACTGAGCGATCTGACCCATCTCGGCGCTGCAGGTGCCTGGACAGGTGCTCTGGTTGCATTTGCTATCCTGCTGATGCGCAGAAACGAGCATAATGCACAGAGCGTCATTGTGATATCTGACTCCCTGGCAAAATTTGCCACGGCAGGAACGGTGATTGTTGTAGCCCTGATCCTGAGTGCGCTGGTCAACTATCTGTATATTGCTGAGGGTAACTTAACTCCCTTATTCAACAGTTCCTGGGGGAGGATATTGCTTGCCAAGACGGCTCTGTTTGTTCTGATGCTTCTTCTGGCTGCAGCAAACCGGTTTCACCTGGGTCCCCGGCTTGAAGTTATGGTCAGGGAAGGGAATTATGATCGCAGCGTTGCCCTGATGCGAAACAGCATCCTGACAGAATTCGTTGTTGCGATTATCATTCTGGGCGCCGTAGCGTGGCTCGGAATGCTTGCTCCGTCTCAGGTCAGCTAGGGGACAGCCAAAGCTCATGCGTGAGATTTTTACTTTCATATCAGCGAGTTGACCATGCAGCGTATTTTAATCGTTGAAGACGAACAAAAAACAGGTCGTTACCTGCAGCAGGGACTGGTTGAGGAAGGCTATCAGGCCGATCTCTTTAATAATGGCCGCGATGGTCTCGGGGCCGCGTCGAAGGGACAGTATGATTTGATAATACTGGACGTGATGCTGCCTTTCCTCGACGGGTGGCAAATCATCAGCGCACTGAGGGAGTCCGGGCACGAAGAACCGGTCCTGTTTTTAACCGCAAAGGACAACGTGCGGGACAAAGTGAAAGGACTGGAGCTTGGCGCAGATGACTACCTGATTAAGCCCTTTGATTTTACGGAGCTGGTTGCACGTGTAAGAACCCTACTGCGCCGGGCACGCTCGCAGGCCGCAACAGTCTGCACCATCGCCGATATGACCGTTGATATGGTGCGCCGGACCGTGATCCGTTCGGGGAAGAAGATCCATCTCACCGGTAAAGAATACGTTCTGCTTGAGTTGCTGCTGCAACGCACCGGAGAAGTGTTACCCAGGAGTCTTATCTCGTCCCTGGTCTGGAACATGAATTTTGACAGTGATACGAATGTGATTGATGTCGCCGTGAGACGTCTGAGAAGTAAAATTGATGATGACTTTGAGCCAAAACTGATCCATACCGTTCGCGGTGCCGGATATGTCCTGGAGATCAGAGAAGAGTGAGGTTCAAAATTTCCCTGACCACACGCCTGAGCCTGATTTTTTCTGCGGTGATGCTTACGGTATGGTGGTTATCAAGTTTTATCCTGATTAGCACCCTTAATGGCTATTTCGATAATCAGGACCGCGATTTTCTGACAGGTAAACTTCAGCTCACCGAAGAGTTTCTTAAAACAGAGACGTTCCGGAACAAAACGGATATTAAGTCATTATCAGAAAAAATAAACGATGCGATGGTAGGGCACAATGGTTTATTCATTTCTATAAAAAACATGGAAAATGAAAAAATTGTTGAACTCTATGCCAAAAATTCTGTTGTTCCAGCGGTCCTGCTTAATAAGTCGGGTGATATTCTCGACTATATGATCCAGACGGAAGAAAATAACACCGTGTACCGCAGTATCTCGCGGCGGGTTGCCGTGACGCCGGAACAGGGTAAAAGCAAACATGTCATCATTACGGTTGCCACGGATACTGGGTATCACACCCTGTTTATGGACAAACTCAGTACCTGGCTGTTCTGGTTCAATATCGGTCTGGTCTTTATTTCTGTTTTTCTGGGCTGGCTGACCACACGTATTGGTCTGAAACCGTTACGGGAAATGACCAGTCTGGCTTCCTCCATGACTGTACACAGCCTGGATCAGCGTCTAAATCCCGATCTGGCTCCGCCGGAAATCTCTGAGACCATGCAGGAGTTCAATAATATGTTTGATCGCCTGGAGGGGGCATTCCGGAAACTGTCAGATTTCTCGTCTGACATCGCGCATGAGCTGCGCACACCAGTCAGTAATCTGATGATGCAGACGCAGTTTGCACTGGCTAAGGAAAGGGATGTTTCGCATTACCGCGAAATTTTATTCGCTAACCTGGAAGAACTGAAAAGGTTGTCACGAATGACCAGTGACATGCTTTTTCTGGCACGTTCAGAGCATGGTCTGCTGCGGCTGGATAAACATGATGTGGATCTGGCAGCCGAACTGAATGAATTACGTGAGTTGTTCGAGCCCCTGGCAGACGAAACAGGAAAGACAATCACGGTTGAAGGAGAGGGCGTTGTTGCCGGAGACAGCGATATGCTCCGACGTGCTTTCAGTAACCTGCTTTCCAATGCAATCAAGTATTCTCCCGATAACACCTGTACAGCGATACACCTTGAGCGTGACAGTGACTGTGTGAACGTGATGATTACGAATACGATGTCCGGCCAGGTTCCCGCTAATCTGGAACGTTTGTTTGACCGGTTCTATCGCGCAGACTCATCAAGGTTCTACAACACGGAAGGCGCGGGGCTGGGATTATCAATTACAAGGTCGATCATTCATGCTCACGGCGGCGAGCTGTCAGCAGAACAGCAGGGGCGGGAAATTGTGTTCAGTGTGCGTCTGTTAATGGATTAATACCGTTATTCAGGAGAAACCCGGAAGGTGACAAAAATGTCATCGTTCAGTCACGCGATAAACAGAGGCGGTTTTTTATAATCAGCCATAAATCAGGACAGCGTGATAATTCAATCGCCCGGTTCCTGGCGTGATGATCAACCAGCCCTGAGATCAAATGCTTTCTCTGTTATAAGCATTGATTGTTCGGGTATGAAAACACCGGAGACCCAACCATGAAAAAGATCCTTGTATCCTTTATTGCCATGATGGCTGTCGCTTCATCTGCCTGGGCTGCAGAGACAATGAACATGCATGACCAGGTAAATAATGCCCAGGCGCCTGCCCATCAGATGCAATCATCCGCTGAAAAAAGTGCAGTTCAGGGGGAGAGCATGAAAATGATGGATATGAGCGGTCACGATCAGGCCGCAATGTCCCATGAAATGATGCAAAACGGCAATTCTGCTGCCCATCAGGACATGGCTGAAATGCATAAAAAAATGATGAAATCCAAGCCAGCAGCTTCTAACGAAACAGCAAAATCATTTTCCGAAATGAACGAGCATGAGAAAGCCGCTGTTGTGCATGAGAAGGCGAATAATGGTCAATCTTCCGTTATTCATCAGCAGCAGGCTGAAAAGCATCGCAGCCAGATCACCCAGAATTAACCCGCAGCTCCACTTGTTAGACCCTCATTTGACGCCGAAGTCACTGGCTTACGCTCCCGTCCGGGAGCGTTTTTTTAAACCAAATGAAAGATTATGTCTGTGTATGATTAATCGTAGTCTGCGGCCTGTTATGAACTAAATGAACGACGGACTAAATTTAACATAAGATAGATTAAACGAACTAACTACTTGATTTTATTATTATTTGCCTATTCAGTTATCTCCAGCGTTCATGCCGCGCCGTATCTTGAGACTGGCTGAGAATACGTATGATCGTAACCACCGAATGTGATGACACAAAATAGATCATGTGCTGTTCCACCGGCAGCGAGCAGATATCTTCTCCCAGCTCTGCGCGATGCGTGCCGATGTCATGCATGGCCAGAACATCAAACACTGCGGCTATACGCCCAATATACGCATCCGCCTGAACAATCCCGAACTGTCGGAAGCTGTAGTCCCAGATTGCTTCCAGATCTTCTTCAGCTTTCGGTGTCAGCTCAATCTCTTTCATTTGCCACCCTGGCCCTGACATTATTCAGGAATACATCCTTGTTCCATGGTTTCGCCTCGCCGCTGCTGAGTCCTTCGGCCAGCAGATCGCGCAGTTCCTGAAGGCGGGATTCAGCCTGCTTCTCGCGCAAAAGACGCAGTGCGTCTCGCATGACTTCGCTCTGGGTACGGTAATCACCAGCCTTAACCAGGGAATCGATAAATTCGCGCAGCTCATCACCCACGTCCACCGTCATCGTACGGGCCATAACCCCTCCGTTTCATTATGTAAGATTTGTTCTTACATCAGTATACCATTTTACCATCAGGCTTCCATGCTCAGTGATCGAGACTATGGACTGCATTTATGAGATCAACAGGGATGCGAAATCAGATAGATATCTAATAGAATGCTGAGTTGTAGCCTTAAGCGAGAACTGGAAATGAAATTAACAGAAAATCGGGTAGATACACTCATCGATACCCTGAACGACCTAATCTGCGATGAGCAAAGTATTACTCGCGAACAGCGAGAAAATTTAATTAAAACGGTTGCCACACTGGGTGGGCTTAAGGAGCGACTACGACTCATTTCTGCGGAGAAAGAAGCCAGACAGATCGCTAAAAACGAGAAGGTAAAGAAACCGCGCGAACCGGACCTGGTGTTTCCCCGTACTGGAAAGCCGTGGCTGCCAGAGGACCTCGATGTTATCCATTCCATTATCGACGACATACCTGATGACAGAATTGATGATCACATCCTGTGGCTTTCAAAACAGCAAGGGCGCACCCCCTATGCTGTCGCACTGAAGATTGTTGGTGTAGGAAGAATGGATGATGAGTGGGCGAAAGCCTGGAAACCCGCAGCAAAATCGCTTCGAGAAGATTATGCAAAGCTTCATCCTGCTCCCTCTTCGGATATCAGCCAGGAATAATCGGTTTTAGGTTGAGATGTATATTAAGTTATTTTGCAGCAGCCTGTTTTATAATTATAAAAATCTGCCCCTGCAAAATATGGTAAAATAATAAGCAATTGCACTCCTTAATCTAAATATATCAATATATTTGCCGATATATGTAGTAAGGAAGGGAGTGTTATGAACGATTTTCATATTTTAAATATCTGTATTCAGAATAAGGATGTGGCAGGTGCAATGCGCGTGCTGTGTGATAAATCAGAATTTGCGGTGCGCAAGATTCTGGAGAAACTAAAGATCAGGGTCACAACGCAAACCGGCAGGGCATTCTGGCATTATGTTCAGGGTTGGCTGTTAACCGCGTGTCGCCAGGGGTATATACAACATGAATCATTCAGTACCCAACGTTCTTCCCAGTATCCGGAACGCGTGCCAGCTCAGTCCCGCAGCTCTCGATATGGTCAAGCTCCTCGCACTTCTGGCCATGATTATCGACCACACGAATACGGTGTTTCTGTCGCCAGCCTGGCCGATGATGTATGCGCTTGGCCGGATGGCCTTCCCCCTGTTCACGCTTATATGGGCGATGAACGTACAGCGCACCCCGGAACGACTTCAGAAGAGAGCCAATCGGTTGTGGATCTGGGCAATCATTACGCAGCCGGTGTTCAGCCTGGCCTTCCTGCATCACCAGCCCTGGTGGGCCCTGAACATTCTGTTCGTATTTGCCGGCGTCACGCAGCTGCTTGCCCTGCAGTACCGGCACGGCCGGAAAGGAATGCTTGCGGGATATCTGATCCTGGCCCTAATGATTTGGCCACTGGAGCCGGCAAGCTACGGGCTGGCAGGAATTACGCTGGCCATCAGTATGGCAACCTTATCAGGCAGTGGCATGCCCGGAGTGCAGCGGCTGGCGGCCATTACTGCCGTGCTGTCACTGATTTGTTTAAACGGGTTATCGCATCTTCTGGATCTACCCGCAGAAACATTATTACTGGCCACGCTGCCTACTCTGGCATTCCCCCTGGCAGTAGTTTCTTTCAGCAGGCAAATCTGTCCGGATGGCCGCAGGCGTTTCATGCCGCGTAATTTCTTTTATTTTGCTTACGCCGGTCACCTGGGGATTATTGGTCTGATACAGTATACTTTCGCCTGATTAGGGAGGACGTGATGGCTATCAGTGAGAAAGAGCTGCTTGAGGCAGGTTTCAGCAAGAGCGAAGTGGATAACTTACAGGGCCGGCTTGCAGCAGGCGGAGGCACCATGCAGCATCTCATAGAAGCGCTCTCACGGCGCTTCCGGGTGTCGGCATGGATCACGGTCGCGCTGGTTCTGGTTATGCTGGTCACCCTCATCGCCGGCAGCCGGACACACATTCTTTCCGGGGGCATGAGTTCCCTTGTCGTCCTGATCATTGCCTGGGTGACCTTTCCACCTGCGCTGGGCTGGAAAGCTTTCCGCCTGCAGAAAACTATTTCCCGGAAGGCTCAATAGTCAGCAAATCAAGCGCCACTTTGGCTTTAACCCCCCATCCCGCAATTTTAAGCGCCATCGCGGGACGTGGCGTGCTGGATACTTTCCTGAAAAAATCGGGCCTGGTCCAGTACCACAGCCGTTGTGCTTCGGGTTTCAGCCTCAGGCCATATGCACCGTAGACTTCACTGAAAAGTGTGACCGTCTTATAGGTTCCCAGACCCTGCTGCCGGCTGAATCCCAGAAATTCAGCGATCTCCATCGAGCCGTCAGCGAAAATACCTTCCGTCTGCTTATCACCGAGGAAGTTGTGCGCGGCTTCCCGTGAAATCGTATTGAATCCATTTACGACAATCACCGCGCCGGCCACCACGCCCACCGGCGTCATCGAGGACATCATGACGATCCCACCAAAGATGGCCGCACCGGCCACCACGACGTCGACCGCAGAAATGATGTAGCCCACAATTTTGTTCTCGTCCCGGACAACCTTCACCTCGGCATAGAGTTTTGCATAGCTGGTTTTGAGCGATCGGGACTGCTCCAGCAGGCTGGTGTTTTCAGCCCGTAAGGCCCGCAGACAGGCCATACAGTCATCATCCGTTTTTGCCCGGCGCGCGGCTTCAAACTGGGTCATAATGAATGCTCTGATCTCATCCACAAACTGAATCCGGATAAAACCATCCTGAAGGTGCATGGCTGCCACCGTGTTGGCCGTATTCACCAGCTTCCGGGCCTCCAGGTTGATCATGGTTTCCGCCCATGCACGCGGATTCTGGCCGGGTAAAAGCAACGTGTCCATTTTATCGCCTCGCTTATCTGTTTCTGAAAGCATATTCCCGAAACGATTTTTGACAACAAAAAATGGGTACGATTCCCTGCAGAATTCACCGATGCCGCATCGCGGCATGGAGGCGCCAGCTGAGGTCAGACAGGGCGAGAATGTTGACGGGCGCCGTGACCGGCGTAAGCCGCTGCGCTTTGAAAGGTTCTGCCTATCCCATCCCTTACCCTGGAAAGCTATATCCGTTAACCGCCACGCCGAATGATGATGTGCGCGGTCGGAGTGAGCTCGTCGAGGCCAGAGGCCGCTGACGGGCTGTATCTCCGCGTTAGCGCCGTGAGGCGCTTACGAGCGTGTACAACGAGCTTATCGCGACTCAAACTGCAGCAGCTCTGACGTCTAGTTACAACATCCCTCTTAAAGCGAGGGTGTTCCGGCCCTTCGGGCCGGGGCGGCGTCGGTTTAGCAGGGGTCAGGTAAGTATGTGGTGCCGGGTTCTGGCGAGAACGGGGTCCGGCGCTTGCGACGGGAGGTACTTTTGATTTCCTTCTGAGCGCGCGGCCGTGAAGCCGCTGCATGCGAAGGCATTTTACGTTATCCACAGAGTGGCTGAAGACAAAGATCTACTCTGGAATGTAATGAACAGAGAGATAAAAAAGGTGAAGTAAGACTGTTTTGCGGAATGTCTTTTATTCATTTCCGTGTTACTTCACTTATTCGTTTGCGGATTTCTGTGTAAAAAAAAGAGACAGTAGCCACTGCGGGCCATCACGACACGCAGAACGTCATGGTGAACTGAAAGAGAAAGGAGTGAAGGGTGAAATATGAGCAGAATGGCCGAGAAAAACCAGCACGAAAAGCCCCGGTCAGGGGCCTGTAAACAGCAACACTGTTGTGTCGTTTGTGACTAGTCCGGTGGATAAAGTGCCAGATCCAGCTGGTAAAGATGCTGGATGGCCAGCGCCTTCAGGCGCTCTGATGTGCACCAGTACGCTTCGTCAGGCGGCAGGGTGCGGTAAATCCATTCAGACATTGCATGGAGTCGTTCATCTGCCGGCAGCTTAATCAGGTTGTTGGCACGTTTACGCTCCGCGCCTTTTTTTCGGCGGTAAACGAGTGCCTCCCGGCGCTTACGGCCAGACCAGTATTTCCGCGCAGAGTGGGGCTGAACATCATCATGTTCGCTCATCACCCCTTCCCGGATCAGCTGCTCACGCTCGGCGCTCTGGCGGAGCTTCTTCTCCTGCTCTTTAAACAGCTTGTCCATATCGACGCCCAGCATCTGGAATCCAACGGGGGTGATATAAACATACGTTGGCAGCCAGGAGCGGGATTCACGATCCCAGGTGCGTTCTTCCGCAAGGCCCAGAACGCCAAACCGTATCTGTTCCTCAATAAGCCGTGAAAGGCGTGACACCGTCACCTCCGTTTCAGGAATGACATTGCCTTTTGCGTCCTTTGCACTGAGCTCTTTTGCAAGACGGGTGATACACATGCCAACGGTATGCTTGCCAGCATCACAGAAGCTGATGAGCACTGGCCAGAGCGCATCGAGCAGGCGCTGACGTTCCGGACGGAAGTCATATTTACGTCCTGCTTTACGGCGGCCGGCGACATAGAGAGGGTGACGAGAAACATGCATGCGCAGGCTGACCTGCCCGGTTTCTTTGTCTTTTTTCACCAGGCGATTGTAGGCATGACCGAGCTGTCCGGGGAGCTTTTTATAATGCTCCGGGCGATACCAGGCCGGGTTCTCACATTTGGCTTTTGTGGAATGCTCACCGCGTTTGCGGCGGGTCAGTTTTTTGACCGGTGCAATGAGGAAATTACCTTGAGTGCCGGCATCGACATCCTGCCAGAAACGGGTTAGCTCATCTTTGGATAGATCTGACCAATGAACAGAAATCTGATTTTCATTCACGGCGGCCTGTACTTATGGCGGCCGGGTGTTGTTTTCTATGGTGCATGCGTTATAATCCTTCACAGGCAATCAGCCTGCTTTTGGACCCCCTGATACCTGTGTCTTCCGCCAAGATGATGACAGTTATCGGGGGGTTTGTGCATTCAGGCTCCGGGAAATCCCGTCACCTGCTCCTGAACGTTTTACCGGACACGTCCTGTCCCTGTTAGTTTCCGGAAGTCCGCATTTCTTCCGAAAAACCATCTTCTGTCACCCGCCTGCCTCACCACAAAGCAGCCAAACCGTCAGTTTGAGTTAGGTCACAAAAGTAAACTGAATCAACAATCTGTCCCACCACAAGACGATCGCTGACGATCCGAATACTACCTTCTCGTCAGTAATTTTTCCACACCTAAGATCTAGTGCCTGTATATTTTGCATACGATGGCATGGCGAACCACTACATCTAGCAAAGTGGTGCTAATTGAAGCATTGGAGGTTCCCGAGGAAAAGAATGCCACCATGCTAGTAGTTAGGAGAAAAACTCATCAAGTACAGTTTTTGTTATTGCACTATTAGCTGCTGGTTTTGAAAGTAATCAGTGAACTAAATAGCTGATCCTAATACCGCTACACTTTTGCCAGACCATGCCCCCCTCCGGGGAACGGACTGGCGGTTTCCATAAAATGGCGAACTTTTTTCAACAGTTGCCACATTGAGCGGCACTGATGATTTCGCGTTATCGTGTCGTGTAGCGCCTGCCATAACCGTTCAACATGATTCACCCACGGCGAGTACACCGGTTGATAAATCACTCTGAACTTCGGATTGTCTTTCAGCCAGCGCAGCGTCTCCCGGCTCTTGTGGATGATGTAGTTATCCACTATCAACGTGAGCTGTTTTGCCCGTCGGTATGTCGCTCTCAGGTGCTCTAACAGACTGATAAACAGAGACGAGCTTTTACTGCTTCCGCCAACATAGCTGACTTCTCCCGTCCCGCAGTGTAACGCCCCCGCCAGATAATATTTCTCGTTCTGGCCCGGCGTAACGATGCGTTTCTGCTCTCCACGAACCTGCCAGTCCGCGCCGATTTTCGGATTCAGATGGATATCCACTTCGTCCTCGTAGAACACGGGATGCTCAGCGCTGCGCTGTTCCAGCGCCTCACGGATGGCTGCCATTTTTTCTTCTTTATGGAGGTCGCGAATACGCAGCGTAGGGGCTGCACGTCGCCACACCAGACCGGCCGAAGGCAACCAGCGCCGCATCGTGGAAGCATGCAATCTACAGCCGGTTATCTCATTGATTTTTATCGTCAGCAGTTCCGTGCTCCAGCGTGAGCGCTGGTAACCAAAGTCACCCGGAGAACGTTTTGCGAGTTGATGTAACAGCACGCAGATCTGCTCAAACGGCCAGCGGCGTCCACGGCGGCAGAGATTTCAGTCCCTCAATGCCGTAAAGAGTGAGCCAGTTAATCCAGCGACCGATTGACGAACGGGCGCAGCAAAGCGTTCTGGCGACATCACTGACGCGAGAGCCCCGGTGCAGCATCAGGATAGCGGTCAACCTGCGGGCGTGATTCTTGTCGCGCGTTTTATGGATAGTTTTCTTCATCAGGCGTCGTTCGTTACGGGGTATGGGTGCTATGCTCGACATCGCTCAGTCCGGTTGGTGATTTGGGATATTTAGCGGTTGATCAGATCGCTCAACCCGGACTGAGTTCCCTTCAGGTGATCTACTATTTGGAACAGCTATTTAGAAAGCTTTTTGGCCACCTTGTAAAAGGCGACCAAAAACTAACTATTTTGATGCCTTCTCACCAGAGAGATACCCAAACACCCCACTAATAATTGCAGTTATTACAGGCATAAGCGAGGATGTGAACTCCTTGCCTGTTTGTGAATCAATAATATAAATAGCCCCGATGTATATAACAATTATTGCCAATATTATCACTAAAGCTGAAATTACTATCGTTTTATTTCGACTATCCCCGCTCGCTTTAATTTGCGAAGGACTTTTTGGTTTAAGTTCTTCAAGCCTTTTCTCAAGCATTTTTTCAAATGCCATCCATGCTGCATCAATCTGTAGTACAGATGAACTACCTGTGTTAATTTGAGAACTTCCAAAAATCGTGCTTGAGGAAGAAGGTTTCTGCTGAGCCGCCATCAATAGATCCCCTCTAAACTATCAGGTGTTAACTCCTTAATTTTCTTCATTAAAACATCAATAATTAGCTCTTTCTTGAAAATATCATCAGTTGGGTTATTATTGATATCCTTCTGAATAAAAACACCTTCAGCATCTACACCTTTTGTATTTATTAAGGCGCTACTAAATGAAAGTATATGATTGAAATTAAAACCAAATTCTTGACTTATTTTATTGAACCTGTAATTGAATTCATTTACTAAACCCAGGTCTTTACGAGAAAGTTTTTTTGCAAGAACTGTTGCAGGATTTTTTTCTAATTCAAAATAATTTCCAACCATACCAATTCTATTGACATCATAATTATTTGGCAGGTTTTTAATAATTAACTTTAATTTTACAATGAAGTCGCTCATTGCTTCGTCTTCTCTAAATTTAGAATCAGCCACATTTACTGTAAAATCAAATCTGTTTAGTGAAACATTCATTAGATATGTATCACTAGAGTTGGTAGCACTTACTCTAGGGATTTCAGGTGGAACCTCAGCAGGCATGGGTATTATTTGGGGCATACGATCAAATAAATTTCCAATTCCTTCATTAAGGGTATTGAAAAAAGTATCCGGTCTAATAATATGTTGCTTAAAGAAAACAACAAACTGATAATTCATAACATGTATCATTTTCATCCCTTTTTCTGCATTGCTATGTATAAATGGTCATATGTGAATTTTATAGCGAAAACATACTCTTTTATAGCAGGAAGACGATAGAAAATCATGCAATAATCTACTTATTAAAATGTACGTTTGAAAAAGTAGACTCTCTGGGGTACGCTCTGACTGTACCGTTGACCCCGATTTTTCACACAGCGCGCCGGACGATTTCCGGCACAGACGGAGCCCTGATGACACAGATGCCTGATGATGAACCGGACCTGATCCTGTCGCTGGCGCTTCTTCCGCCCGGAGAGGATTTTCTGCCGGTGCAGTCCGGTGGTGAAGGCCCGGTCAGCCCCGCCCGGGCCTACCTGCTTTCCCTCAATTCACCCCGCAGCCGGCAGACCATGGCCTCGTTCCTGGGCATTGTCGCCGGCATGCTCGGCGCCACTTCCCTGGAGTCCTGCAGCTGGGGCAGCCTGCGGCGCCATCACGTGATGGCCGTGACCGAGCTGCTGCGCGACACCGGCCGGGCCACGGCCACCGTCAACACCTACCTTTCTGCGCTCAAGGGGGTGGCGAAGGAAGCCTGGATGCTCAGGCTGATGGACGTCGAGAGCTTCCAGCACATCCGTGCGGTGCGCAACCTGCGCGGCAGTCGTCTCCCGCGCGGCCGGGCCCTCCCGCCGGAAGAGATCCGGGCGCTGTTCGAAGCCTGTGAGACGGATAAATCTAGTCTCGGCGTCCGTGATGCGGCGATGCTGGCGGTCATTCTCGGCTGCGGCCTGCGCCGTTCGGAGGCCGTGGGGCTGGATTTTCGTGACGTTGTCACAAGTGAACGTGCACTGCGGGTGCTGGGGAAAGGCAACAAGGAAAGGCTGTCCTACATGCCGGCCGGGAGCTGGCAGCGTCTGCTGTTATGGATTGACCAGGTCCGGGGCGAGCAGCCGGGTCCGCTGTTCACCCGTATCCGCCGGTTTGACACCCTGACGAACGACCGGCTGACCGACCAGGCGGTGTACCATATTCTGCAGGTCCGGCAGAAGCAGGCGGGTATTGGAAAATGCGCGCCTCATGATCTCCGGCGAACCTTTGCCACGGCCATGCTGGACAACGGGGAAGATTTGATTACCGTGAAGGATGCAATGGGCCACGCCAGCGTCACCACCACCCAGCAGTACGACCGCCGCGGGGAAACACGTCTGCGAACGGCCCGCGATCGTCTCAATCTGACCTGACATAATTATCTTATTAAATTAATAAATTGATAAGATAGTTAGTGGCTATCGTTTCAGTAACATAACGTGAATAGTGCCGGGCCGTATCTTCCTGTACAGTGGAGCTGGCCGGTCATCCTGCTTCCTTCTGAACCGGGGTGGTTTTGTACAGCGGGATGACCGGCCTTTCTGCGTTCTGTCGGGCCGGATGGAGCTTTTCATGAGGCATGAAAATTCTCAGCAACTTCAGAGAAGTTGCTAAGTAACCGGGTATCTCTCGCAGGCATACATTCATGAGCCGGTGTAATCAGCCCTGTCAGCTGAAAGCGACCGCTGTCCCACATATGTACTGTGTAAATGAGGTAATAATCTGAAGTACGGTTGTAATTCTCAGGCCTTGATAAGACGTCTGAACAAGAGTTGCTTTACGTCCTGTCGTTGCGCAAGAATCGCGTGTGTCGTGACGACTGAATCCTCTACGCTATACAAAACACGATAACCGTTTGCTGTATTACACTCACGGTATTTCGAGACGCCTATTTTAAGTAATTCCGGAGAACTTTGACATCCGTAGGGGTAAATGCTTACGCGATTCTCGTATTGATCCAGTATTTCAGCCAGAACAGGCCCTGGGTCGATTTCTGTCTGTCTCAGGTGAGATGTGATCTCAGACAGACAGGTTCTCACTGTTTCGGTATATTCAATTTTAACGACGTTTTTTTCCATTTTTGTGCCTTAAGCAGAAAGCGTCCTTACAATCCTTCAAGCAACTGTTCTCTGGTTAGCACTCTCCCTTCAGCTTTATCCTGTTCAGATAGCGTCAAAAGTTTAAGAAGTGCTATGGCATTTTCCCGTTCCTGTTGCTGGTCATATGACTCAATAACATAAGCAGGTACACCGTTTTGGGTAACCAGAATAGGCTCAGAAAGATCCAGGGATGCTGCGTTCTTTTTTACGAAAGAGATTGTTTCAACTTTCATAGTGGAGGCCTTGTCGTTAAATCAGAACTTAATATAGTCTAAATTTAGTTCCGTTACAATTCCAAATTACTGTGATTAGATGGCTGTTCCCGTCAGAAGACTACGGCAGCAGGCCTGATCGTAAATGAACAAAAGTCTCTGCTGGTCATTTCACCTGGGTGGCTTTCCGGATAGCGGCCTGGAGTCTGTCAGCGGTGACGGCTTCCGGGAAGACCGTGATGGTGTCAGGAGTGGCTCCGCTAACGGGCATGACGATGATCCCCGGTGTGCCGGTGAGTCCCAGCGCCTCTGCCAGGTTACTGTTTTTCTCCAGAGACGATGTATGGTCACCCGGAACCGGGGTGGCCAGTCCCGCTTTCGACGCTGCCCCTTGAATATCTTGTGCCGTCAGTTTGCCTTCATTATGGCCGCTGGCATAGATCGCATTGTGATAGGTGATATAGGCCTGCGGCCCTTTCTTTTGCCAGACCGTCAGCCCCTGCTGCGCGGCCTGACGTGAAGCTTCCCAGCGACCACCAAAAATTGGCCACTCCTTAAAGAGGTAGCGGACGTCAGGCTGCGCTTTCATAACTTTCTCCAGTTCCGGAGCGAAGCGGCTACAGAACATGCACTGGTAATCAAAGAATTCAATCACCGCGACCTCTGCATTTTCAGGTCCGACAGCAGGTGTGTCCGGATCATGAAGAAGGCTCGCCTGATTCTACATCACGCTGAGTGCAAACATCTTCTGCTTACGCGCCTGCTGCTGTTCCTGTAGGTTTTTACTGACCGTCACCAGTGTCTCCGGGTGGGACACCAGATAGTCTGCTGCGATTTCCCCGATACGGGCCTCTTGTTCCGGGCTGAATATCGGCTGCGGGGCCGAAGCGTGTGCCGTTGAAATAAAGCCGATGTATGTTGTAACTATAAATGCTGCTAATTTGTTTGCTTTCATTGCCTGATTCTCATGGTTTAAAAGGGGATTAGCGTTCTTTCTGAATGGTACGGGTTAGGGTCTGTTCTTCACGCTCCGGCATGCGGCCGCGTTCAGCATTTTCTGCCGCCCTGAGCATGTCGCGTTCAGCGTTTGCCAGATCTGCAATCACCCGCGATGCCCGCGACAGTTCACCGGATGTCTTGTCAGCACCTTCCAGCTCATTTCTGACTTCTGCTGCGGCTTTCATTTCCTGTCCACCGGTGTTTTCCTCACCTCTCGCCCTGGCGATCACATCAGCATCAGGGTTGATTGGTTCCGGTTTACGCGGGTTAATATCTTCCGGTTTCAGTCTGATCACCTCTTCCTGCGGAATTTCCGTCAGCAACGACGCCGGCTGCCTGTTCCGTCCGGCGTCTTCATTGCGAACCTGGTCTGCCAGCATCTGCTCACGCAGCTGCTGTACGTTCTGCTCGTCCGTCAGCGTGGAGACAATACCCGGTGACACATCCTGTTTTGTCCCGCCGCTCACCTTAAGCAGCCATGCAGAAGGCGGCTCATCGCCGGTCTGCCAGACCACGCCGTCCTTCGGGTGATGTCGTACTGCATCGAGTGCGGCCGACAGATCGCTGACCACAATCGTGTTTCCGGACTGACTCCGCTGCAGCACGGCACCACGGGCACGCTCTGTCATAACCATCCGGGTCTCCCCCTGCGTCATCCGGCCTTCCGGGCTGGCAACCAGAGAAACCAGGGCCAGGCCCGCACTCCGGCCATTGTTGTCATACACCGGCAGCGCCAGCGCCGGTTCGGGAAAGCGCCGGGTGGCCGGGATAATTTTTGCCGTCAGTGACGCGTCCTGCATGCCCTGATGGCGCACCCAGGCGCGGCCAATGGCCGTTTTATTCACCGGCTGCCCCATGGCCCAGATGGCTTTCGCCTGTTTTCGCTGCGTTTCGGGTGCCAGCGCATCGTGCGCCGTTTTGATATCCCGCTCCGGCGTTTTTACCGCCTTAACCCAGTCCGCTTTCCCGTCGGTATAAATCTGGACGTGCTCCTTCACGCGCGATGCCGTGATGTAGAAGGCACGACGGGAGGCAAGCGCCTTACGCCCGCCTTCCGTGCCCTCAAGCGCAATGACATAATCGGTACTGGCCCCCTGCGCACCGTAGCCGGTGACGGCCCAGCCGTAGTCGATATGCTGCTGCGCCCGGACGTTCTCCGGATTGATGGTAACGCGACCGTTCTCCCCCTTCAGACGAATATTCCCCGTCTCGCTGACCGACTCCACCGTATAGCGCTGGTTGGCCATCTGCCCCTGTTCGCGATCGGTCGCCGTGAACTTAAGCAGATCGCCGGCGCGGACTTCCATCTCACTGCGTCGAAACAGCTGCACGTCGCCAGTGATCAGCTCCTTCGGGGAATACAGGCCAATTTTCCCCTCCTCATCACGTACCGTCACCGTTCTGCCGTTACGGTCAACGGCCAGCACATCCTGGTAGCGTTCGCCGCGTTTAACCACCATTCCCGGCTGCCAGGCCTCTGTTTTATTGAACTCATGGCGGGTATGGGTGATTTTATCGAGCACGGGCACCCTAATGGCTTTCTCTCCCAGTTCACCCCGCGTAGCCAGCGCGGCATGAATACCGGCATTTATCGCCTTACGGTCGGCGTTCAGCTGCGCAATGATTAGCGTGCGGGACCGTGCCTCCAGTGTGCGGCCTGTCCAGTCGGACACGATGTCTGTAACGGGCGTCTCCGTTTCCTGAATGGCACTCCCGGGGAGCGTGGCCGAAGCGCCTCGCGCCACACGGTCAGCCGGCTGGGTTTCAATACGCTGAAGGGCCGCATCGATCCGGTTATCAATGATGTCGTGAACGGCACCGCGCAGCTGCATGTCCTTCTGGCGGACGATTTGCTTCATGATGGCCACATCCATCGGGCTGCGCTCCTGCATCAGCTTAAAGGGTGCGCCCACGTCGACCGCTTCAAACTGATCGATATCCCCCATCGAGACCGCGCGACCGCCGCCGCTGGCAATGGCCTGGAACAGTGCCGCCGTATCCTGGTTGCCTGCCATTGAGGACTCATCGATAAGAAACACCTGCCCTTTATAGTCAGGCTTCCTGCCTGTGGCCGTGGCCTGATCATGCTCAACGATAAAGGATTTGATGGTCTGCGCCCGAACACCGACGTCGCTCATCTCTTTCACCGCCTGGTGGGTTGGAGCAAGCCCCGTCATAACCGGACGAACGTCCGCCGGTATGGTCTCCAGTGCAGATATCACCGCCTTCAGCTGCGTGGTTTTCCCCACGCCGGCATAGCCCTGAATCCCGATAAACTGATCCGTGGAGCCCAGCACCAGGGTGGTCGCCTTTTTCTGCCCCTCAGTCAGGCCGTTCAGCACGGCCTCGGGTACCTGTTCCAGCAACGGCTGCTGCGTACCTTTCCCTTCATCCACTACGCGCAGAATGGCTTTTTCCATCTCCCAGGTCGCCCGGGAAACCAGCATCGGCTCTCCGCCTGCTGACACGCAGAGCAACTCGCCGTTTTTGACCATCGCCCCGATTTCATTCCCGATGGCCTCAAGGTCGGGATGATATTTCTGCGCTTCTGTCGCAAGCTTAAGTTCGCTGAACACCACGGTGCGCTGGTCATTGATGGCACGCCAGACGGCCAGCCCGGCGTCCGTCCGGACGCTGTCATGCAGTGAATCAACCGCCTGACTGACGTCATCATGGCCACTCAGGTTTCTGACCAGCTGCACGGGAGAGACACTGGTCTTCATACGCTGCATCCGGGCTTCAGCCCGGTCCTGCACTTCGGCGGTGAACACTTCCGCCCGGTGGCCACTCTGTGCCAGTGAGTTCATGGTCCGGGATGAGATGTCGCGGCTGTTCAGCGCGGCCAGCACCACACCGGTGTCGTTATCCCGCCCACCCGGCGCGGTCACGTAAGCATGTGACAGATAGAGCGGCTGGTCTTTTGGCAGCGTCAGGGTGTCTTCCCCCCGTTTAACCTCAATCCCCTTTTCACTTATCCCGGTCACCTCAAGACGGTCTTTTGCCTTCAGGCTGTGCTCACGATCCCCCGCCACGGCCAGCAGTTTTTCGCCGGTGGCCACGCTGAGGGTTTCACGGCTGAAGAGACGCCAGTCAGCGCTGATATCCCCGATTTTCATCCGTGTCAGCACGCCGTCACCGTCGATTAGCGAGAGAACCCGCGTGTCCTCATGCACCCGGTCAATCACATACGATTTACGCTCTTTTGCGTCCGTGCGATCTTCAAGCACCATGCCGGGACGGTATGAACCGGGCATCCGGCGTGTTTTGCTGTCAAGCCAGACCGGCTGCCGGGCCTCTATCTCCACGCCGTCGCGCCCCAGCTGTCCTGCGTTCTGCAACGCCTCACGCACCAGGCCCGTCAGCTGCGCCTGTTCACGCCTGCCGACCACGACGGCGGTGACGTTTTCATGGCCGCCGCTCAGCTCGGCAAACCGGCTGGCCAGCGCCTCGTAACGGTCGCGTTTGTCCGGAATACTGACCACTTCGGCCTCAAGCCCCGGAGACGGCTCCGTGCGGCGGGAGCGGGCCACACCGGCTGACTCCAGGACGGACATGGCGTTACCGTTCGCCTGACGCCCGGCACTGTCGAGAAAGACCAGCTGCGCATCCTGCGCGCGCGCTTCGCCCAGCAGAACCAGCGTCTCCTTTAGCCCCAGACGCTCCGCCCCCTCGATGATCAGCGTGCTCTGAGGTTTCAGGTGGAAATCACCGCTCAGAACATGCTGCCGGCTGATAATCCGCTCCCGCAAATCATCGGATTTTGCCAGCGAAATGGCGCGTTCGGCAGAGCTGGCCAGCACCTGCACGTCACGACCGTTCGCGGTGGAAATACCGGCCAGCTGTGCGGTCAGGTCACGGATGCCCGCCACGCCTGACGGGGCATTCATCAGAGCCAAGGCGTTTTTCTCCACAACTTCCAGCGCCGCCGGCGCGTACTGCGCCGGGCGGGTGAAGCTGACGACCTTTGTGGATTTGAGATGCTCCTGACTCAGTGCCTGGATCGAGAGTTCATCCAGCAGGTGAATACGGGAGGTGAAGACCCCTTTCTCACTGTCCAGCGGCACAATCATGCCGTCCTTCAGCGCCGCATCGATGGCCACACGAATATCCTGAATCTCCGGCAGCCGTTCGCTCAGCTCCGCCGTGGTCAGCATAAGTTCACCAAACGTAAAACGTGTTTTACTGTCGCTTAACTGCGAGATGGCCAGCCGGACTGCCTCAGCCAGTTCCGGGCGGGCCATTTCCGTGTTCGGCTGCGCTGCGGGCAAGCTCCTGGCCAGCGGCGTTTTTCCGGGTCCGGCCTGTGCCGGCTGACGCAGTGAGTCAGCCGGCTGTACTATAGGCTGACGGGACAGGCTCTCCCGTTCTGCGGACTGAGCAGGTGTGTCGTGACTTTTTTCGGCCCTCAACGACGCCTGCGGGGTAACCTGTTCAGGCCCGGTATGAACCGGCGTTGCCTGAAGACCTCGCTCCGGCTGAGGCGGTGTGTCACGAAGACCTGCATCACGCGGCACCACGCTCTCCTGATACGCTTTCAGGTCAAATCCCTTCTCCTTCATTTGTCCCAGCCAGCGCTCCATCAGGCGCATACGAGAAGGGTCAACTTTCGCTCTGCGGGTGTCTTTCGCGGCCACATCCCGGCTGCGCAGCGTGGCTTCAGCCCCCACGGCCCCCTGAATTTCCCGGCCCCGGGAGGAATATTCGTCCCTGACGTCTTCCGGAACGCCCTTGATCTCCCACATGCCATGTTTACCGACTTCTTCAACTTCATGACCGAGCGCTTCAACCCGTTCACGCAGGGCGCTGCGGTAAATTTTACCGAGCGTGACCTGGTGCTTCATGACGGTCTCAATAAACCCGGCATTATGAATGTAATCAGTGGCCAGGGCTTTCCATTTGCCCGCATACTCCGTCATGTTGGCGATGAGCAGGTGGGTGTGCAGCTGCGGATCAAGGTTGCGGGATGTGTCATGCGTATAGGCGGCGGCCACCATCCTGCCGGTGTGCACGATGGACGTGACGCCGTCTTTCGTGTCGCGCGCAGAAATAAGCTTCTCCACATAGCCGGCTGCCACACGGACGGCATGGTTGTGCGCTTCCACCATTTCTTTATCGTTGCCGATCAGGGCCAGTATCGAGACACTTTTGGGGGCAGAAAAGGTCAGGTCATGGCCGGGACGGTGAATGTGCTTACCGTTAACCTCCTTGCCAAGCCGTGAGCCGTCCGGCAGACGGCCCTCAAGCACGGCCGTCAGGTCATCGCCACGGACATTGCCCTCAAGGCCCAGCGCTTTTGCACCTTCTCCCATCCACAGACTCTGAAGACTGCCCAGAAAATAGTAGTTATCGGAATTACTGTAGTAGCCTGCTGCCTCGCCGGCTGACGCTACGGGTGCGACTGACATCATATATCATGTTCTCTGTCGTAATAATGCTGATCGTTTTCGTCGTAACCCGGGTCGTCCGCGTCACGGTGAAGTAAAATGTTCTCTTCTTCCTGCGCCAGCTGCCGGTTCGCCCGGTACGCTTCTTCCGTTTTTACCGGCGCGACCGGCTTACCCGCTGTCGTCACGCTCAGGCCGCCGTCAGGCAGTTCTGTTACCTTCATTTCGAGATTCATGGACTCACCACCACCGTTATCTTCCGTCTGCTGCTCGCTTTCCGAAGCGGCCGGTCGCTGGCGTGCCCTGTGCAGCATGCTCAGGGGCGAGGCAACGGGCTGTTCTGGTAAGTTGTGACGATTGCGCAGAGCTTTGATGGCCTCGGGTACTGCTGGAGCTGAGCCGGTGGCAGACTCATGAGCGACCACCTGTGTGGAGGGGTGTGGCCTTTCGGATACGTCATCTGTTTTCTGCACCGGCGCGGAAGGTCGGATCGAAACGACGTTATCTTTTTTCTCTTCAGTGACGGGGGGTTTCACCGTGCTGTGCTTTTCAGGGGCGGGTTCAGTATCCGGCACCTTAGACTGGGTGGGGACGGGAGCCACGGCCGGCCGTACAGCAGGTACAACCAACCCGGTACTGACAGGGGACTTTCCTTCCACCGGCTTGTCCTGACGCGGTACAGCGATTTGCGTCGCAGCCGTGGTGCCGGCAGACGCTGCTGATGCGGCGGCGCCAGTCACAAATATGGACTCCCTCCCCTTCTCCAGCGCTTCATCACCGCTCGGGAATGTAAGTCCTGCGGCAGCAGCAGCGCGTTCGTTCTCCTGAATGATTTTTTCCAGCTCCGGGCTGAGCGCATCACGAATGTTGCGTTCTATCAGGCCTGCATGGCGTTTTTTCATGGCGCGGTACTTCAGCTTCAGGCGAACAACCGGGTATTCACCCGGGAGACGCACGTAGAAGTTGAGGTTTGGCAGACGCATGATTTGCTCGTAGTCGACGATGGGATTATTGACCTCATCCTTGCCGAGGGACACACCGTCACGCACCTGGTCCAGACCGTAGCTGTTCTGCTCGCGGATTTTTCGCTTACGCTGGTTGCCCAGCTCTTCTTCCACCACCTTGGCCATCTCAGCACTCGGTGAACGACCGTACATGCGGGTGTTCATCAGGTCGAAGATGCTTTTGGCCAGCTCACGGCCGTAGACGTGAACCAGCTGCGCCATGTTCTGCATGCCCAGCACAAAACATCCCCCGAACTTACGCGCTTCAGCCAGTGTTTCGGCCAGCTCCGGGATTCGCTGAAGGCTCGGGGCTTCGTCGATAATGAACCACACCCGGCGATCACTGTTCTCACCCATGCTCTGGAGCATCAGCGTGGCCAGCGATACCCACAAGGAGATTAACGGCCTCACGCTCTTACGATGACGGGCCTGAGTGGAGATAAACAACCAGCTGTTGTCATAGCGCGCCTGCGTCATCCAATCGCGGATAGTAAAAGGGGGCCGGGTTCCGTCATCCAGTCCCTGTAGATAGCGAAGGGCTTTGGCGTAGTTAGTCACTACCGAGCGAATGGAAATGGCTGTTTTCTCGATCTTCTCTTCAACCAGGTTGGCTGAGGGCGTGTTGGCCAGATAGGTACGCAGATTTTTCATGCTGAGTGAGAGAAGTGTTTTGAGAAACTTCTCAATGCTGCGTTCCGGGTCTACAGACATACGTATGGCCAGGTCAGCGTAGATAGTGCGCGAGCTGGATACCCAGAATGGGTCTGAATCCCCTTCGACCGGGATAAGGCTGGCGGCCAGGTTGTCATAGTCGACTGCATCAACACACTCTCCCCACATCTGCCAGTTGGCACAGCGTTCATCGTGAGCGTTTAGAATGAAATCGGTGTCGGGGTTGTAATGGGTTTCGGTAAAGGTACAGCCGGAGTCGTAAATAATGGCTCTGTCACCGCGCTTACGGATGTGATCCAGAAGCCAGCGTATCAGCGTCGACTTCCCCACCCCGATGGTGCCATGCATCAGGAAGTTCAGCACTTCTGCCATCCTGACCATATGCAGATCACCCACCCGAAGGTCGGACAGTTCACCGTTTTTACGCAGCAGTTTATTGACTTCTGCCGGCTTGTCCGTCAGCTCCATGCCGGAAATGTATTCATCTTCGCTTTCTTTCCGCCCGATATCCGCGATAAACCAGGTCACCGCCAGGAACACCACCAGGCTGAAGATGCCACTGGCACCGGCCGCCCATTGCAATTCACGCAGACACTGATCGCCCATTGCCTGCATGTACGGGTCGGTATAAATCTGTGGTAACGTCATTTTCAGCACCATTGCCGTCGCGGTCGGAGCATACCAGTAGTGAACGTCGTATATCTTTGGCGTCCCCGTTGCCGGCATTAGATCGATAAAACTGCTGTTGATACTGGCGAACCACCACAGGGAGCCGTTATCCAGGGCTTCCTGGGGAATTCGCCAGAGAAAGATGGCGGTAGTCAGCACGGCGAACAGGATGAAGATCCAGAATCCTATCCAGTTGTTCACCTGAATGAACATGCGCCAGCGGTAGGCGGTCATCTGCCCGCCCTGGGTAAGGTTTTTTCCTGCGAAGCTCATAGAGTGTTGTCCGGCCGTTATCGCATCACCTGTCTGGTGATGTGTGTTATCAGGGAAGAAAAGTTAAAAAGGGGTGATGAAAAAATGTGGTATCGCGTGGGGTAAATCGTCGGGTTATTACATCTGACTCAGTTCATACCTGGCCTGCTGACATCCGTCCTCCCAGTCCTGGTTATTAATGTATGCAGCCACAGAACGGACTGACGAGGCCACATCCTTATAAACCGCTGAATGCCACTCCCGGGGTTCCAGATCATAAAGGGTAAATTCATAGCCAGCCCAGAAAGCAACAATGGTCATACCCTGCCCCTCAGGAAGTGAACCAAATACATTCATCCAGGCCCTTGCTGCCATCAGCTCGCTTTCCAGATGGATAAGCGACCAAAATTCAGCTGAGTAATCTGCACGTTCATTTATCTGATGCATCATGATGGACGAACTCCTTTGAAATTAAGGACGCAACGCTCGCCGCAGACAGGGCTGTGCCTGGCGCAGCCATGCGAGGAAGCGTCATTTCAGGGGGCTAACAGAAAGCACCGACGCACTCTGCTCGAAGTGAACTCGGTCTGGTGTCAGTTAGAAAGGAGAGGTACTAATTACCGCACTGAGGTGTGGGATATCTTTTCAGTGCGGTTTGAATGATAACGAGCTGTTAGCTCACTATTGTTGCAGGCGACTCAACCACCAACCGTAAACCCTTTCACCTTCATGCAACTGCGCCATGCTGACCCGGGTTTATCATTATCAAGTGAGGTAGACTCAACATAAGGGAAACCTTTAAGCTGATGTGTCTCCTGTGAGGAATCACCTACTCGCACAATAGTGGCTTCGTCTTTAAGGATTGAAGTTAATTTTGTCGTACCAGTTTTATTTTTGGAAGTGACAATTACTTGATCAGAACACTGACGTGCTGCTGCCATTTCTGGTTCTTCCTGGGATGATTGAGAAGAACAGCCCACGAGAGCAGCCATAATCAATGTCAAACATACAATTCCAACTTTTTTCATATCTATTCCTAACCTTAGGTGTAAGAGCGTTTTTTCAGCTCAATAATTACATGATGCCAGCGATGGATTTCGCCAGCTGTGCTTCCAGGACAGGTTTCGCCTCTTCGAACTTGAGGTTTACCTTGTTGGCATTAGATACCACACGGGTCTGGTATTTGGCGCGGTTGCCCTGCTCTGAGCTGGTCTGAACCTTCACGCCTGAAGTACCCTGTTTCAGGGCAGCAATGTTGTCGGTAGTAACGGTCGCTTTGCTACGCTCGGAGATTTGCAGGTCGGTTACCATCGTATAGTTGACGTCTTCAACCATTGCATCGGCAGCCATACCAATCAGTCCCGTGGCCAGCCCTACACCCAGTGTCGCACCTGCTGAACTGGAGTTGTACGCGGTGATGCCTGCTCCCAGAGCTGCGCCCATGGCTGCTCCTTCATAACCTGTTTTGAGGAAGCCCTGAGCATCACGCAAATCCATTTTTTCGGCTTTCAGCACGTTTGCCTGAATCCAGTAGTAGGCGGTGTCCGGAGAGCTGGAGACGCGGTAGCCTTTCGCGGCCAGTTCATTTGTAATTTGTGCCTGTAGCCCAGACATGTCCTTGTCGGAAGTATTACGGATCTGCAAATAAACAGTCTTCTCGGATGATGGCTCCAGCCAGATGGTCTCACTCATCTGAGTTTTGACATCTAGATTACGCTTCTTCACCGCGGTGGACATGGCACCACAACCTGACAGTGCAAGAGTAGAAGCGATCAGACCTACAACGGCTAATTGTTTTAATTTCATGAATTCTTCCTGTGCATAGAAAAACGTCCCCGTTAGCGTGATATAGCTAACAGAGACGTTATCGGCTGATTTGAAAGGTAATTTAGTTTAAAAAGATGATTTAGCTTTGATTACTACAATAATTAAGGGGGCCATTGCCCCCTTACTTTCAGTATCCCCGGTTAGGGTCATACGTATTTGAAGGTTCGTTGAAGTTTGTTCCCCAACTGTTTCCGTGTATATCCAGGCCAGAGATGCCACCAACCATTGGCATTCCTGACGCAGGGTTCACAGGTATTCCGTTGCTAAACGAATCGTTGAAGGAAGTATTCAAAGGAATATTGGTTATGCCACCATCCTGGATACCTATTTGACTGCCTGAAAAACTGATAATTTTGTTGTCAGTAGTGCTTATGAGCTGAGCTTCATTATCTGTCAACACATGAGCTCTCCCATTCCGGATAACATATACCCGGCCATCATCTTCATCCTTAAGAAGGGTATTATCCTTGTAAGTAATAGGCCGTAAGACTACCCCTACAAAGATGAAAGCTATCAGCGAGTGAACAGCTATGCCTGCTATTAAAGCACTTTCGGTATCATTTCCTACAAATTCCACCAAGAAAGTTAGTAAGACTGCAAGCAGCGTGTTAAACAGGAGAGTCGCTTTTAGATTCATCCCTCTTTTGCTGCTTCGTAACGACCAAAAGCAGAAAATATAGATGGCGCTGGGGATTACTGATAAGAGCATGCTCTTAGCCATAAATGGCACGTCAAAAAGTAATTGCAGGCTTAAAGAATAAGCTGCATAAATGCCGATTGGAATGAAACAACAATAAGCACTTACCTTTTTGGTCATTTTATCCTCCAGTTTTCTTCCTTAATTCTGCCACTCTCTGTTGCAGCTCATCTGGTTGGAGATCATTAAACGGATTGAGTTTACTTGATTGATCCAGTTCAGCTTCAGCACGACCAAGCTTGAATCGCCCTTGACCGATTAAGTTTTCTCCTTTCAGGATATCACTGGATGCCTGAACAGTGGATTGTTTTTTATCAATTACCCCAGCAGATTCGTTGATTTTATGCTCATTTTCAGATCTTTGTTCCGCTACACGTCGCTGGATATCATTTTGTGGACCAAAACCCTGACCTGACTGTTCATGCAGTTTTGCCTGGTTTTCTTTGAAAGACGCCTGCATAGCATTACCCTGAACCCGCTGCTCCTCAACATTCATGGTTGCAGGGCTATGGCTCATTTCGTTCCTGTGGCCTGCTGCTCCCCCTTGTTCCCGTAAGGTCCCGGATTGGCGTAATTCCTGCTGCATCCCAGCGCTGGAGTCAGAGCGTTGCCTTTCAGTCGAATGTCTTCCGGTATCATGATCACTGGATTTAATGGAGAGGCTATCCTGTTCGCTTCTGTGAGTGCCTGACTGGATTTGGGAGCTTTGTTCCTGTCTGCCGTAGCCAGAATGTACTTCGTTATGGCTGATTTCCCGTTGACCGGCTAAGTTCTCACTGTCTGTTTGATTTTGCGCTAACAATGATGACTCATGGCTACCCGAAACAGAACCGCCTGTTCTCACAGACACGCTCCCCCCCCCAGATGAAACCTGTCCACCGTAAGTGCCCGCATATTCCGTCACCTGAGACGCTCCGTCTGTATGGTGGTTCCCCGTGTCGTTCGAATTATAAGAGCCACTCTCGACAGGGCTGTAACGTATACCTCCATCATTACTTGCCGGGCCTGATCCTTGCTGACTGCCGAGGGCTGGCTGAACCACGTGCTCACCACTGAATGCTGCATGCTCCTGACCGCTGGTAAGATCTGAACGGCCCTGCTGATAATCCCCCATGATTTCAGGTTTGAGACGCTCATTAACGAACTCCATCGCTGCTTCGCGCGCCGATGGCGCACTTGTCAGCATGGACTGAGCCTTATCACCGTATTTATTAGCCGCCCAGTCCACAAACTCCTGCGTATAGTTTGTATCGAGGCTTGCACTCTGGTTCTGCGCAACAGTGGCCATCCTGCTGAACTCGCTACTCTGCGTCGAACTGGTGGTGTACTGATGGTACTGGCTCTCAGCATCATTAAGCGTTGCGGCCAGCTGCTGAACATTGCTGCTTGCAGCATTCTCGGAATGATTCGCGCCATCAGTGATTCGGCTACTTTTGACCATATCCATGCCCTGGCGGAAGTCATTAACGGCCTGGCTGTTCTGATCATGTCGCATATCTTGCGAATGGGAATCTGAATTCTGAATTCCTCTTGAACTGCCCGTCGAATGCCGCAAATCGCCAGAAACACTTCCTTCAGCACCAAACTTAACAACGCCCAGATTAAGTCCCCCTCCGGCTGTCCCTTTAATACCTGCTGATACAGACCCCTGATTACTGATATCCATCAGATTGTTATAGGCTTCCTGCGTCGAGATATTGTTAGCTTTCGCATAGCTTTCAGCAGCCGACATCATCATGCTGGCGCCGCGCGTCGCATTAGTGGCCTGGCTGTTTTCACTGCCTCTGATCAGGCTGTCACTGGTACCGGTCTGGTTAGACAGCTGGGAGAGCTGTGACCAGCCACTGGTGACGCTGTGGTTGTAGCCATCGAGCGCCGTCTGCGCCTGAACCTGCGACTGACGGGCTGACTCCTGGAAACCACTGCTTGCCAGCTGGCTGAGCTTCATGTTCACCGGCAGATTAGACATTGCACCGGAACCGTCGATAACCGTGTGGCCACCGGCCGTCTGGGTCTGGGTTGAACCATTATCCGCCTGCCACGTCTGCTGCCCCTGGCGCTGCACCAGGTTCGTGTCCATCTTGTTCTGGCTGACATTGTCCATCGACATGTTGTTAAACGACCAGTTTCCGTCCGCAGTGGTCGCTGCCACACCGGCAGAGGTGAATGCACCTGAACTGAGTATGCTGCCGGTAACCTGAGAGCCAATTGCCGCCGCCCCTCTGGTCAGATAGAACGAGAGCACCGGAATGGACAGTGCCAGGTAGCCTGCCAGATTCGCCACATCAGAATGTTGCAGCGCAACAATATCCTTGTTGGCCAGAACCAGGGGCGTGCCTCCGGTCTGGCTCTGTAGCCAGTAGTTTGAGGCATAGTTCAGAATCGCGAACATCACCGGCCACATCTGGAAGTAAATAAAACCGCAGACATAAATCTTCAGCGTGTTAAGACCGAAGAGGGTATGGTTCGATGCGGCCAGCGCAATCATAAGCGGGAACAGGCACACCAGAATCAGCATCAGCAGGGACTGCGCAAACGGCAGTGTACGGGTGGCCAGTTCGTTACCTGCTGCCCAGCTCAGGC
The DNA here is from genome assembly GCF_001037565.1 of Enterobacter sp. BWH52. Lineage (NCBI taxonomy): Bacteria > Pseudomonadati > Pseudomonadota > Gammaproteobacteria > Enterobacterales > Enterobacteriaceae > Enterobacter > Enterobacter sp. BWH52. The sequence continues at coordinate 59,049 of NZ_KQ089857.1, forward strand.
GTTGTTTCGTTGCCGCGTTCTCTGTGGCCAGGTTCAGCAGGTTGGCGGTATCGGATGAGCGCGCCGCAAACCCTTTTATCCCCTGCCGGACTGCGCTGTTGGTAATGTTATTCTTCATGATCTGCGCGGCTGTCATGCCACCGGAGTAGAAGTAACCGTAACTCTCCCCCATCGCGTTAGACAGTAAGGCTGCACCGTTCAGTTTGTTGCCAAAGACTTTACGCGTCAGCCAGGTGAACGTTGCACTACCCGGGTTCACATCGGTATTCGCCAGGGATTTAATCTCTGTTGCGGCCTGCTGACAGGTCAGGAACTGGCGAGTGGTCGAGGTCATTTTAAAAATGCCACGCAGCGGACTGGGATTACTGGTTATCAGCGTGAGCGGATCGGTGGAGTTCAGTAACTGGTTAATCGTATATTTCCCGTTCAGCAGAATATCGCCGATCACACAGTTTTCCACATAGTCCGGCAGCATCTGTGCCAGCTCCGGATTCTGCGTGGAGAAGTCGCTGGTTTCCGCCACAATCTGCGAACCGAACAGCATCCCGGTTTTGCTGTAGGTCACCGAGTCGGGTCTGGCCATCAGCATGTCGTACACTGACGCCATCTTGTACCCGATACTGGTCGTCAGCGACGCGATGGCTGCCAGCCCGACCGGTACATTATCCGTTTTCCACACTGCTGCCGGATCGGAAAGGTCAATGATTTGTACGGAACGTTTCGGTACCAGCAGGATGGATGTGATGACCATAAAGATGGCCAGCCACTGAACGAAAACCATCGGGTTGCGTTGTTTAATGAAAGTAAACAACACGGCCAGCACCCCGAAGGTGCCGGCAATGCGCAGTAAAGTGTGGAAAGTATTCTGACCGACAAGGGTGACAACGGCGTCCAGCGCCGTTTTCCACATCCCCCCGCCATAGATAGTGTATATCTCAAGCATCAGCGATCACCCCAGTGATAGTTGCTCTGATAAGAACCTGAAACGATGGTGGACACCTGCTGTTGCAGGTACTGCATGTTGCGGTCGATACCGTCCAGCGCATTCTGGTCTGCCGCTGACTGTAATTTCATGTCGGCCAGCAGTCCCTGAGCGTGAATGACGTTGTCACGCAGTTTGGCGGCGGCTTCTTCGGGGAAGTTCTTGCCGGCCAGTGACAGGCTTGCCTGCTTCACAAGCTCCTGGAGGTACTGGATCATCAGGTCCTGGGCAATAAAGTCGGAAACCTGAAGCAGATACGTCGCGCTCATGCCCATACTCTGGGCGTTGGTCAGGTATTTCAGTACCGGTACGGACGTGGTGTTCACGAAGCCTTTTTCCTGATCGGTCAGCGGTTTGTCATCGACAAGTTTGTTCTGCATGGAAATCATCAGATTTTTGACCAGTGTGACCAGAGCGCTGGACTCAGTAATCGTCAGGTTAGTGACGACAGGCCCAAGACAGAGTGTTGCCTCATCGCACCCATAGACCTTCGCCGTTCCCCCCCGCATCAGAACTTTGATCAGATCGCGGTTATCGACCAGTGGTGTCAGGATTGTCACGCCTCCGGTTTTATTGAAGATGATGGAGCCGACGGTACTCATTACCAGCTCCTTCAGCGCGCGATCATTAGCGAGCAGCCCGTTCTTACTGAGCGTGTCCCAGATAAGGTTTTTGTTTTTCAGCACCTGGTCTTTTTCTGCATCCCCTGCCCTGGCCGTGACCTTATCCCCCTGACCTCCGACAGTGCAGCCCTGACGGGATGCAGCCCAGTCGGCAAACATATTGGTTTCACCGGCAATGTCCTGACAGATTTTCTGCTGCGACACCTGCGTCACCGGCCACAATCCGCCGATAATGCCCTGCGCAGCCTGACATGAACTCATGTTCATGGAGTTAACATCACTGGCCAGCTTCTGAAGAAAGTCTTTTGCCTGTTTCAGCTCCGGGACCATCGTCTGTAGAGCCAGATCGAAGGCATAGCCAGCGGCGTTGCTCATGATTTGCTTCACGAACCGCTGAATTTCCTCACCGCTGATCATGCTGAATGACCCCAGGTAGGCATCGATACCACCGCAGCCGGCGTTCAGGGACGGCAGCTGCATCGAGATCAGCTGGACGTTTTTGACGGGGTTTCGCAGGTAGACCGAGCCGCCGGAAAAATACCCGGCCGCCTGCCCCTGCCAGGCCTGCGCCTGGGAGACGTTGCCGCTGTAGCCCAGTTTTCCAAAGAAGCCGTTCAGGTCACCGTTGACATCGGCCTGAGCCGGCAGCGCAGCCAGGCCTGCGAAAAAGACCAGGCCAGCGGTTATAAGTGCCTTGATCATGCAATTTCCTCCCTGCGTTTCCGTACCAGGCTCTGACGGCATACGTAAAGCCCGGCGGCGATGGAAAAAAAACCGATACTCAGCGAGATGAGAAGAAGTACCGGAAAGTCCAGCAGGCAGGTCGTCAGCTCAGGGCGGTTCATGACGCTGACCACCCGACAGGCCAGCCCGCCATAGAATGCAGCGGACACGAGCAGCGTTACGCTGAATAACAGCCACACGCGTTCGGTACGCGAGAGCGCATACGAATTTGTAGTCATTTTGTAGTCCGGTTGTATTACTGAGGGGTGACCTGCGTACTTGCAAGCATGGGCGGCAGCGCTTTCGGATCGACGTTATCCATATCCGCCTGAATCAGGCTGGCCATACGGCTTTCAAGTGCGGGAATATCCATCACGCCCTGGGTCAGCGGATACGCTTTCAGGGTGTTGACGTTGACCACAAAAGCCGTCGGTGTTGCAATCGGCAGACCGTTTCCGAAGAAGGTCACAATCTCGTCTGCAATGGGCGATCTAAGATCGCTCTTGCGCGGTACCATCGGCGTCGGAAAGGAGACATCGCCGCCACCGTCCAGGGTGTACGGATAGACCTTAATTGCATGCTCATCAGCCCAGCCCTTCAGCAGCGGATCGAACTTTGCGCTGAATTCACAGTGAGCCTGCATAAAGAGCACCACGGCATAATCTTTCATGTTTGCCCTTCGTCCATCCGGCAATGCCATCAGGCTGGACGGTGCCGGAACAGGAGAAGCGGTGATGGCCGCAGCAGCAGAAGGTGGGGCGGACTTTGCTGCCTCAAGCGCCATCAGTTCTTCGCGTACCCCGGCATGTGTCAGCAGAGGCAGGGACAACAGCAGCAAAGTGAACCCGGTTTTAATGTTCACGGTCGACCTCCTTGTGCGTTTGCCCTCTCTCAAACCTGAACCAGCGGTAGCCGGCATACACCACCATGCCGGCGGCACCGGCCCACATACCATTGCACAGCCACAGCAGCCCCTGCTGTGTATGCTCCACGGACCAGGTCATCAGTTCGCTCAGTACGCGTGCCATCGTGCCCCAGAAAATCAGTCCTGCGAGAATAGCTGGTTTCATTCCTGTGTCTCCCTGTTCTTCCGTACCAGAACCGAATGTGTGTCTGGTGAAATACGCTTTTGGGCAGCAAGAGAGAGACGACGGGAAACAAACCACAATCCGGCACCAAACATTACCGCCATCCCCCAGAAGTTTCTCAACGTTGCATCCACAGAACGCGCCCATGAATCGCTGTCCACGTAGCCACGCTGACACAACACTTCAGGAGGGGCTTTCTCTAACGCAGGAGCGGGCTTTAACTTCTCTCCGGGCTCTGGCGGTGAAAAGCGACTGACCATCTCGTGTTCATTAACACACGCCATCACATTGCCGGCAGGTACGCCGTCAGTCAGGTCATGAAAGGTCGTCAGGAACTGACGGGACAGTGAGCCATCATACGCCGCTAACATCACCAGGACATACAGCACCAGGGCCGGGCCGAGGACAAGGGCGTACAGGGAAAACCGCCCTGCATCACGGATGAGGGTGAAAAGTATTTTTGTCATAAAAGACTCTCAGGAATTGGGTTTAAAACCGGTGGCCACATTCAGGAATCGCTTTGACAGGTCATCCTGTGTCATGAAGCCGTAGGACAGGGCACGGTAGTTCTGGTTGCGGGGATCAACCAGGAAAAGCGCCGGGAAATGTGTGATGTTCATCGAGCGGGACTGACCGGTATCCGGACGACTCTGCGGCAGGCCTGGTGCCACCTGGCCGTCGACCGAGACCGGGATAAGCGAAATCCCGTTGGTTTTCGCGAAGTCAGCCACCACCCCCGCCATCTGCACGTCGATCGGGTCGCTGCCCCGGTAGAAGTAAAACAGGCCGTAGTGCTGCGCCAGTTGTTCCACCGCATTCTGCCGGGTCTGCTGATCACGTGTCTGAGTAAACGGCGCCATGCTGTTGTAGTGCGGGTATTCAAGGTTGTAATCGAGGTCAGGATGGCTCAGCTGCGCTGCCGCAAAGGACTGGCTGAACATCGATGCCCGGTCCGTCCAGAACTTCTGCCAGCGCAGGAACGTCGCCGTATTTTCCCGCGAGGGGTACAGGATGGCGCGGTTAAGCGCCTCCTGTGTATACCCTTTCAGCACCCTGGCCTGCTCCATCGGGGACATTTTGCTGAGATCCGGGATGGCTTGCGGTGCTGGCTGCTGCGGTTTTCGGGGCTGCTCAGGGGGCTTTTTCGGTTCGTTGTACCAGGACCAGCCGGTGAACGGCTCTGCCGGCGTCACAATCTCCTCGCCCAGTGCCGTATGGCTCGCCAGCGCCATAAGCAGGCCACAGAGGGCACGCTTCATTTGCCACCTCCCTGCTGGTTCACCTGCGCTGCGATGCGATCCTTAATCTGCTGAACCTGCGCACTGGTATCCGGGATTTTCTGGTTCTTCATCAAATCCTCATAGAAATCCGAGAAGTTGATTTTATCGAAGTCGATACTCTGCAACTCCGGTACCGTAATGCCCCGGCAGTCCGGGCTGTCGCCGCTGCCGAACTTCACGCCCAGTTGATCACGACGCCCCTGCTCCTGAATGATACGGGCAAGTTTGCCGTCGAAAACACAGTACACTTTACTCTTCTGGATACAGGCCCCCAGGACCTTATGGTCACAGCGCTCTCCCACACTGACGGTGATTTTCTTGGCTTTGGCCTTACCGAGAGCCAGTTCATCATCGTTACAGGCGGCAAGACCTGTGTCCTGTCCCCAGCCAGAATCCTTGCAGCAGTTGGAGAAGCCGGCAAACGCCTTACGGCAGCTCATGGCTTTACCCGTGAAGGCCCTGACATCTATAGTGCTGTTCTGATCCCTGACATCTTCTGCCGCAGAGGCCAGACCCGCGAGTTTGGCCACAGCCGTATCAAACCCGTTATCACCGGTACCGTTCGTCTCATCGCAGGCGCCGGACTTACAGATATACTCCCCGCCGCAGACCAGACCACTGGATGACCAGGTTTTCTGACACTGATACGTTTCTGACTGATGGGTACAGATGCCCGACTCAGTTGTTGTACAGGAATGGGAAGAGAGCGTGCAGGCGGGATTATCCATCAGCGAACCGCAGTTCCCGCGAGAACTGGTCCCCGTCACATAGGAATCTGAATATGCCCAGCAACTGTTTGTCTGGCTGTACTCCTTCCCGTCGACAGTGATGGTACGCGTGCCGCCTGGTTCGGTACAGATACTGCCTGCGCTGGACAGGGCCGATTTTTTGTCAAAACCACAACTTTCAGTCCAGGTCGTCTGTGGAACCCATACCTTTGTACCGGTACGGTAAACGATGGTGATGACGAAATGGTACATTTGATTTCTTTTCCCGTCTTTCCAGACGTTCACGACTCTTTCGGGTATATTCTGTTTGTTGTTAATCGTAATTGTCAGTGCCTCTCCTTCGGAGAAACTCTTCCCCGGTGACAACTCATACGAACCAGACGTTTCGTACATCGTCATCAGCCTGCCGAGTGTTGTGATGTTCAGGTACCAGATATCGTTGCTGAACGCTAAGTCCTTTCTGAACGTATAGCTCATCTTTGCCGAATAGACTGTCCCTTCCGGCATGGTATACGTTACTTCAGGGCTACTGACGTCCAGATTGTCTGAATCAATGGTAATAGTCCTGTAGCTGTAATTATCCTCATAATGTCCGGTGATACTGGCTGTTCTTCCGCACGTCTGGATCACGGCCACATCCCGGTCGCAGGTAAAATTCTCAAAGGTCGATTTTGAAACCGTCGTCTCTTTACACTGCTGGCTGCTGCCATCCATGATCCCGTCAGCCGTACCCTCCGCATTTTTACCAATAGTGATAAAGGGCGCATTCGGATCAATCGTTGGGGTCGGATTTTTGGTGCCGGAACTGATCACCGACTGTGCCGCGTCATTTCCCTGCAGGGCAGCCTGTCCTTTTCCCGCCAGACCGCCATCGCCCCCGTTTACACCACCGTAATACCCCTTTTCCGGTGGGTTCGCGGTATAGCCCGGTATCGCTCCGGTGACCGCGCCGGGATTTTTCAGAGCACCGGTTCCTGCGGCAGCGTTCCCCTTACCAAAACTCGCACCCGCCTCAAAGGCAGGATCAGCGGCGACAGCGAAAAGCGGGAACAGCAACAGCGCAGTTGAAAGCATTTTTATCATTGGGCGGCCTCCAGGAGATGGCGTGCCGTTGCCGCGCACTCGCCGCTTTCAGCCACTTTCTCAAGGGCCTGTTTCAGGGGCAGGCTTCCCCGGATAACGTCATGGTGGCCAGGACAGGTCACCACCAGGGCAGGTACCGTGGTGATGTTGTACTGAGTGAACAGCGTCGGATCGATTTGCACGCCGGCGTCCCTGTCCTCCTTACTCAGCTCAAACATAGCTGCCGCAGTCTGGCGCATGTCGTTATTGACGAGGCCACGCAGCGTTGGCGGTATGTTGTAACGGCGGGCCTCCTTCAGCATCGGCAGCAGGCCTTCGCGAGGTATGCCGAGGCTTACAAAGTAAATCGCCTGGAAGGTGTCTTTTTCCCCCATCGTGGTGGTCTGAGCCACTATATTTCCCTGTAGTCGGGTAATAAGATCCTGCTGCGCCTGCGGTAACACGTATGAACCGGCAGACTGGCTTTGCAGATCGTCCTTCATAGCCGCCAGTGCGTCCTGCTGGCTTTTGATCCAGCTATGGTCAGTGACGGAGATATCAGTCTGGGCGCTCGCCACGACCATTGGTGCGAAAGCAACCATGACGCTGAACGTCAGCGCCCGGAGATAAGCGTTTTTCATTGTCATGTCCTTAAAGGAAGACGCAGTTACGTTTGCGCCAGAAGAGGTAGCCGAAGTTCTTTTTCGATGAAGGTGAGTTGTGTGTGGTGCCCCACAACTGCGTACTGGCACCGAAAGGGTGGCAGTTGTTCGTTTCGGGGTACATGTTCACCATCTGGTACCGCCACCGTTCCTTGGGAATGATGGGTGAAGGATACTGGTTGCAGACGGCGGTATCCGCGCCGATGGAGTTCCAGACCAGTCCTTCACGGTGCATCTTAAAGGCCATACGCTCACCGACGAGCAATGAGGCCTCCAGCGGGGAAAATTCACCACTGGTATAGCCCGTCAGCGGGTACATTGACCCCTGACTTCCCGCACACCAGAACAGCGGTGACAACGGCAGGCCAGCTGACGCGGCGGCGGCATCAGCCGCGCATGCGCCCTGGGCAACCAGGTTACCGAAGAGTGCCGCTTCGGGGTTAATCAGCATCGAGAGCGTGCTGTCATTCCAGAGAGGATCGACCTCAGACAGATAGGCAATGTCCATGTCTCCGGTCTGCAGACATCCCAGGCTGGTGATGATGTTAAGCCAGAAAATCAACGGGTATTTGTACCAGTGAACATGGTAGAACGCGCCGGCGGCGGGCCTGTCACTCTGCCCGGCTGTGCCTGTGCCAGTACGCCCCAGGTCGATCTTAAAGCCGCCCATGTTGACCATCACCCCCGGCTCACGTGTCACATCCACCATCGCCATCGGCTCCCAGAACCCGATGGCCAGCCCGATGCGATACAGAATACCCACCGGACAAATCTGGATAGGCGAGGACGGGTTGGTTGTGTCTTTCTGAGGACCGGAAGCCAGCTGGATATTACCGAGCGTCATCGGAAACAGGCATTTCCAGCAGACGTCAGTGATGGGATTCACCCAGCGCCCGTCGCCTGCGTTGCTGGCAGCAGTGGCCTGAACCGGCGACCAGGACATGAAAACAAGCATCAGGCCAGCAAGCCATGAAAGACGCTTCATTTCACCTCCCGCAGCCAGGCACAAACCGGGCCGTCATCAGTGTCATGAATGGAGCCAATGAACCAGCCTTCACCCGCTGGCGCCGAGGGCTGCCAGTCGCTGATGTCGGCTACGCCATTTTCCCAGGCGGCGATCACCTGCGGAGGCGCATCATTTTCCATCCAGCGGGTGGCACAGGTCAGGTTGTGCAGACGCATCCAGTCGCCGAATTCTGACTGCCCGGCCTCATCACTGGCGGGGGTAAAATAGCGTGGGTGCGTCCAGAAGCCGTTGCGGTCACGGGTAACCGTCACCGGCCTGACAGGATCAGGGTGAGTCATGGGATATCTCCGGGCGTGCCGCAACCACCGGACGGCGGGAGGGCTTAAGATATGGTCAGTGGTTTTTGGCTTTATCAGCCGCTTTCATGATGATGGCCAGACGTTGTTCCTGGCTCATTTCGTACAGGGCAAGAATGGCTCCGCGCAGCACGTGCGAAGGTTTGTACAGCGGGTTATCGTTGAGGATTTCATCCAGCTGTCGGGCCGAACCCTCATCGTGACGTACTGACGAGATGGTGACATTCCGGCCCTTTTCAGTATCAGGGTCTTTTTTCATGGCGTTACCTGGTCGGGGTTAATCGGAAACCGGGAAGACATTCAGGCTGAGGCGGAGCGCAACGCAGTGAGCACCGAACATCCTGAAGGTCAGCGCGGTTGAATTAATGGGTCGTTTGTGGCTTTGTGATGTACCACCCAGCGCTTTCACTTCCGCGAATAAGCACAGTGAGCCACCTGCCGGCATAGCCATCGTTCACCGCTGCGTCTTCACTGTCTTTCATCATCTGCTCAGTCACTCTCGGCGTCATATCCAGCTGACGAGCCCGGAAAACCCTGCGGCTGATTTTCTGCCGGTCTGCCTCTGGCAACGTCACGCGCTGTGATCCATCACGCGTCAGCTCATAGCCCGCGTCAGTCACGGCTTTTTCCAGTTCGGCCAGCATAATCTGGTAATACTCCCGGTTGGCAGAGGCGTGAACCACATCGGCATGCCAGGCACTGCCAAAGTGGGCCGGCGGAACGGGCATTCCCGGTCGACTCTCCCACGCCCGGCGCTCACGCCGGGCACCTGCCAGGTACTGAACAACAAGCCAGCCAGTGAGCAACCCAACCACGACAAGAATACCGGTCAGGCCTTCAGTGTCGCGCAAACAGGTAAGTACCCCCTGTAGCCCCTCCGGACCGGTGAAGCAGCTGATTAGCGCCATGCGTTCATCTCCTCCATTCTGTTGCGGATAAGCCTGACGAGGTAGAAGGGAAACGCCTCATCACGTTTTTCCGGCGCTATCGGCTGAAGCTGGTTCTCCACGCACCACTGACGCCAGGCACCGGCAATCAGCTCCGGTTGCCATGATGCAATTTCAGGGTACAGCTGACAGAGGCGATTCACATCTTCGTCGCAGCCTTTGGTTTCAGCATTGTAGCCAGTCATGCGGTGAGGCATTCCCGGCACCACTGCATCGTGTCTTAGTGACATTCGGTGCTCTCCTGCCCTTCCCCCGCAAATAACCTGTCGAGACGTTCGGAAAGTGACAGCGTCTGACCCTTTTTACGTTTCGCGCTGTCCTCGGCCCGCATATTCTCCAGTAAGAGGTGAATGATGTAATCCGGGAAACGTTCATCTCGTTTCGACGGCTCCCGGGCTTCCTGCTGATGCTGATCGCACCAGTGAAGCCAGGCTTTAGTGACCAGCACCGGATGCCAGGAATCCAGCTCCGGATACAACGTTTTGAGCCGCTCTGCCGTCCCCATTCGGGATGTAACAACTGAGGCTTTACGGGGTTGTTTAGCATAGCGGCGATGCGGAGTAATGGCCTGCCGCAGGTGTGGAAACAACTCTCCTAATGTGGTTGCGCTCATTTTTTTGCTCCTGAAACCGGAATTTCTTCTACTTTCATCACGCGGCCGTCGCGTGAGATACGCGCGGGGACGTGCTCAAAACCAAATTTACGCGTCAGTACGCCTGCCTGGTCGAAGTAGATACGTTCGTTCAGCGCATCGCTGGTTTCCTTAATGTTGCCGTTCACCAGGATCACCTTCAGGTTCGTCTGGCCGGCAAGCTGCTGCCGGGTCCAGTTCACCTGCTCTTCATCATCGCCATCGATGAAAAAGAGCACCTGACTGAAAGGCACCTTATCCAGAGGATTGACCGTGTCGCCCTTACGGGCGATCACGTTGCCCTGCATGTCAGTGATCGTCTCCTTCACAGTAAATGTCGGGTCCCAGGCAAAGCTGCGGTATTCCTTCGCTTTTGTGAGGCCTTCCACCGGCGTCGGACGAACCGCATGCTCCTTCACCCTGTCCGTTGCCTCCCTGCGCAGGCGGTCAAGTTCGCCCGTCTGCTCCATTCCTTTCAGGCGATTCTGGATGAACGCCAGCATGTCCTGCTCGGTTGGTTCAAAAACGTTACCCCAGGTACCGAGATCTTTCGCCCCGCTGCCGGCGGAGAGCATCATCAGCAACATCCCCATCAGCTTTAGTCGTCTTTTCACTGGCCCCCCTGAGTGCGGCGCGCAATGTCGGCACGGATCTCATTCGTGATATCCCGCTGGTCGCTCATCACCGCCGGTTTCACCAGAATGATGGCGTTATGTGAGGCCTGCCATTCACCGAGACTGTCTGACAGCGCGGAATTGAAACGCGTTGTCAGCACCCTGGCCTTGTCTTCATCGAGCTGCAACTGGGCGGACTGCTGCATGAACAGGTCGACTGTCCCCTTCATATCGAAGACGACGATCTCCGGCTCAGTGGATTTCATGTAAAGCCATGTTATCCCCGTCATAATCATCTGGGAGACAAGCACAAGGGTTGCTAATTTCATGCTTCGGGAGGTCAACCATCCCACCATCGTTACGCCATCGCGGACGGAGTCACCGTCATATGGCTTGTCCTGTTGTTCACTCATGCCGCTTTCACCCATTCCTCAAGTTCACGAAGCTCACTGCCGAATTTCTTCTCCGCCAGCAGATACGCCGCTTCTTCCGCAGTGGCCCCGGCCTCTCTCTGCAATTTCTGCATGAAGGCAAAGTCTTCACCACGCGAGCTGAACATGGCGCGTGTCACGGGATCGACGAACAGACGGTGGAAGGAGCTGTATTCACCGGCACTTATCAGCAGGGAGCTGTAGCCGGTCTGTAGCGCAGGCTGGAAGCCACGTATAACTTCTTTTTCCATGTCCGAGAACTGATCCGGGTTATCGGCAAGGTACTGTTTAAACGCCTTCGCATCCTGCAACAGGGTGATTTTGGTGGAGCTGTTGTTCCAGGCCGCTTCTGCTTCCTTACTGGCGCTGAAGTCCTTGATACCCTGGGTGATGGTGATGAACGCGCCACGGTGACGACGCACGGTGCGGTAGCCAGTTTCGATAAACCGTGCCGCGTGCGGGTTAGAACCACCCAACAGGCGCCAGGCCTCGTCGATGATGCAGACCTTTTTGAGGTCGCGCGGGCTGTGGTACATCTTTTCCTGAATCGCCAGGATGAGTGAAAACAGGATGGACGAAAGTAACTTCGGCTTGTCTTCCAGGCTCAGCAGCTCCAGCACCGCGAAGCGGGTGTCACCATCGAGCGTCGGGTTGTCAGCGTTGAAGTATTCACCGTCCGGCCCCCAGGTGCAGTAGGTATCGAGCAGCATGGCCAGCTCAGCGAGGCGAGCGATGATGGTCGGTTTGTCTGCAAATGCCTGATTGATGTCCTCATTGGTCAGGTAGTTATGGACGTCATCGATACGGGCTTTGTTTCCTTTTTTCTCCCACGCATCCATCACCGCTTTTTGCAGAATCGCTTCGCAGACACCGTCCAGCGGCTGGGTCGGGCTTGCCAGCACCGTCAGCAGACGCACAATACCTTCCGCAGAATGGTTGATGTCTTTGACGTTGGCGAACGGGTTAAAGCGCAGCTTCGCGCCGTCAAGATAAACCCCACCGGCCTGATGACAGTAGTTCTTGTAACTGTCACCCATGTCGATTACCCAGGCGTACCCCCCGGCATTCAGCACGTCACGCAGAATACCCTGCGTCAGGAAGGATTTTCCCGCGCCTGAAGTGCCGGTCACGGCGATGTTAAAGTTGGTACTGCCGTTCTCCTCACCAAACATGTCGAAAAATGCCACCTGGTTGCGGTATGTCGGCAGCGGCATACCCACGTTGGACAGCTGGCGTTCAGCCACGACCGGCATCAGGCTCACCGCGTTCCATGATTTGGCGCGCAGCGTTGCGCCTGTCATCTTCAGGTCTTCCCACATCCCTTCCTGCATAACAAACGGGAAGCCTGCCAGCCAGTTACGCATCTGCTGGTAATGCACCGTCACCATCTCCAGCTCATTTTTGCGAAATACGTTCACGGCAGCCAGTTCGCAGGCCTGCGCGTCGGTATTATTGTCAGGCGCAAACAGGGTCAGGTTGAAATAGGTATTACAGAGCGCAATTTCGTTACTGCTCAGCTGTTCACGAGTACGCCGCCATTCTTCCGCCGCTTTCTTGGTATTGGGGAAAAGAGCCGCGTAGGCCGAGTTGGCTTTTTTTGACAGGTCCTGGTCTTTACGGAACGCCTCACTCTGGCTTTTGGTCTGCTCCTCCAGCTCGGTAGTCCAGGTCAGCATAAACGGGCAGGGAATACCGAGGTCGGGAAACCGCAGATTCTGGAGGTTGTCAGCCCCCTGCCAGAGCGCAAAACGACGCGGATTTTTGCTGAGCTGCATATTGATGATGCGACATGACGATGCCGGCATTCGCGTCCCTCCCGTATCGAAGGTCTCCGGCAGTTCCATCCGGATATGAGACGGATGCACCTTAAGGTCAATACCCGGGTCAACTACCTGGCGGTTGAGCTTCTCGTCTTCGTTGTAGTCCCCGGAAGAGGTCAGCACCTGCTCCTGACGGTAATTCATCTGCTCTCGTACCGCAGACAGGAAACCATTCACATCGACGTTCATGCTGTCGATACGTGCGGCCCCCAGGGATACGCGGATGGTGTTGCGTATCTGAATCAGGTCATCAATCACCCGCTGCGTCTGGGAGGCGCGTTTCAACGGCTGACCATAGACAAGAAAGATACGGTAGTTGCGCAGATAGAGCGGGTATTCGCGTTCGTTGGCCAGACCGTGCAACGCAGAGCGCTGCCAGAACGCGCGAGTGATTTTATTGAGATGATCGGCCATCCCGCCTTTCCACATGTCATTACTCACGCCGCGATCGATACGCTCACCGACGCACTTGCTGGCAAGGAGAATGACAGTCACCGGCGTTTTTCGGGGCAGCTTTTTGCGCAGCATGTCGTCCAGCGCGGCCATGACCTGTTCGTTCGCACCGGGTAACGGAGCAGCTTCCATCATGAAACCCGCAGAGCCGGCATTGACGAAAATTTCATTTGTATCGTCGTAGTACCGGTACGGCAACGCAGCAACCAGGGACGGATAGTCCCATGTCTGGGAGAGGTTATTTCGTGCCGTGGCAGCACCGTCTTCCTGCCCGCCGTTTTTCAGCATATCCATCAGGCTGTCGACAAAACTCATTTTCGGCCCTCCGCTGCTTCCCGGATCAGTTCGAGACGACGCTGACGAGCCTCCTCGGTGAGACTGACGCTCACCGGTACATCAGCGTTCAGCTCCATTCTGTATGTGGAATTACTCAGCATTTTTCCTTCGGCCATCATGCTAAGTTCAGCCAGCGATGGATCGTTACTGAATCCGATCATTCTCCGCCCTCCCCGATAACGCGGTAGCTCTCATCCCAGTGGGATTTGTTTTTTACGAACTCGACCACAGCCGGCTGATGAAAGTTGTCGTCAGTGTCCACCCAGGGCGCAATCCACAGGCGCTGCGTCGCATCAGGAATACGCTGAGCGGGGACGTGACCCGCTGTGTTGACTGCAACTGGCGTTGCATGACTGGCAGAAGCCAGAGGCGTCACCAGAGAATCAGACGTCCCCGCCGGGGCAGTAGTAACAGGACGAGACGCAACCGGCCTGGCGGTGGTCGTTCCGGTTGCTGCGACGGAGACAGGCCGGAACGGATTCACGACCGGAGCCTGATTTCGCAGTGCCGGCAGGGTTTCACCCGCAGGCTTTTTTGCGGCTTTATCGGCCGTCAGGTCATCCAGGCTTTTACCCTGTGCGGCCAGCCTGTTGGCCTCACCGGTCGTCAGACACTGGTCGGTGGCAGTCTTGTTACAGTCAAAATCTGAATTGAGACCGGCGCAGCCGGTCAGTGCACTGCACAGCAGTGCAGCACCCAGTAGTTTTTTCATGGGATAACTCCGGTTTTAGTTCAGGGGGTCTTCAGGGAGGGGTAATACTCAGTTTCCATTATTTGCAGTTGCACTGAAGCACAGTGAAAACCAGTGCAGGAATGAGGATATAACGATAGTCGTGCAGGCTTTTTAGCAATGAAGAACGTGTTCTGATTGCAGACATAATCACTCCGGTGAAATGAATTACAGGAAAAAAGTGATGAGCAGACTGTTATTACGCTCTTTATCACGCATTCCGGCTTCCTTATTTAGCGGTTATGCAGGCTGATATCAGCGATGACCGGAGTACACGAAACTCAATCACATCGTTCCGCTCAACAAGTTTTAGCGCTTCGGGAGAACAATTCATGGCGGCCTTAAGCACCAGTGACACGGCCAGACTGCGGTAACAATTTTCCAGAACGGTGGGGGCGTTCTGGGGTACGGCTGATAACACCTGCTGATATGCTTTCCAGGCATCCGACTGGGTCATTGCTTCACGTTCCACAGATTCAAGCTGTATTGAATCCTCCATCTCTTTTTTGGCAGTAGCGGCTGTCTGGTTAAAAATCACCGCTGCTGCACTGGCATTCACCACACCTGGTAATGCCAGTGAGAGCGCCATAAACAGGATTGCGGTATTACGTTTCATTTCCCCTCCCGGTTGTTGTGCAGAAACTTCGGGTCAGCTTTCTCTTCAGGCCATACCGTCGCCTTCTCCTTCCGACGCCTTTTTGCTGTCGATGTCAGGTCTGTTGTAATACTCAGGTGCGATACACCACAAAATACCGCCTGTACCAAATGCAACGATGCTCCACATGCTGTTATGGCTTTGTCCGTAGAAAAAAAGGCTTACCACGGCTACCATGCATAAGAGCAGAAATGCTCCGTACAACCGGTCGGCCAGCTTCCTTTTTTTGCTTACGTTCACATCCTTTGTTTTGCGGTCGGACACCCCCTCCCGCGATGTTCTTTGTGCCGCCATCTGCGTTTCCTCATCGGTTGATGGTGTTGCCGGAACCAGGAGGGTTAGCCTCCTTTTCTTCCGGTGTTGCGTCTGAAGGTGGTGAGTGCAGCTCACGCCACACCATGCCACCGGGAATTGATTCAGCCAGAAAAAGATTTCCTGCCGCCCAGAGACATAATCCGGTTAGCTGTATCCACTTAAAACTGGAGAAAAGCGTGGCGAACAAAATGGACCATGAAACGATGAATGTCAGTCCTGGCCTCCATCTGGTTGTTGCCCAAAGTAGTAATTTTCGTGCTTTCATCTTCACTCCCTCATTAGTTGATGGTGTCACCGAGGCGCAACTGGCTGGCCTGGCGTAGAACGTCGTCCGGGTTGATGTTGCCCACGGAGGCAGTGCCGGATGCTGTGGTCTGGCTCGCAGGTTGCGGAGTCACGGCGTTCTGCGCGGCGTTGCCGGCTTTCTGCATTTCCTCTTTCGCCTTCGCTTCCTCAGCATCCTCGATGGTTTCAAGGCGGAAGCCTTTCTGGAACACAACAGTAACCAGGTTGCCGGCACCAATATCAATTACCGGGTGATACTGCTCTGCGCGCTTAATCCAGTACTGGCTCAGCGTATCAGCAGCCTTACTGGCCCCGCCGCCAAAGCCCTGCTTAAACACATCTGCCGCGCCAACGTCAGCTGTGGCGCCGATGCCCACGGATGGCGTTGCCGCCGATTTGATACCCTCGCCAAAGCCAGACAGGAGGCCTGCTGCCCCCGCATAGCCGACAATCATGCCGTTTCGCATAACGGGCTTACCGCGAACACCACCTTTACCCTGATAGCTCACGTGGCCATCGAACGTCATATCGACATGTTTGCCGTTTTTCAGCACGCAACTGAGTGATTTCGTTCTGACAACGCCGCGCTCGCTGGAGATATCACCCCAGATTTCACCCACCACAAAGCAGCCGTCTGCGCTGTACTCTTTGTTGTTGGGCATCTGGATGTTCCCCAGCAGACGAATGGTGACTGGCTGGGTGTTCTGCTGACCGGTGACGCTGGCGTTGGCGTCAGCGCCTTCAATCAGGATGGCATCAGAGAACGAGCCGGACGGAATCCAGGGGAGTCTGGTTGGCTTTTTCTTCAGGCTTTCATAGCTGAATTTTGTGGTCGACAGCCCGCCCGTCATACGCTGACCTGAGCCGCCCGGATAGAACCCTGTGCCCTGCCCCATGTTGACACCAGTGGCGGCCGGTGCTCCTGTGGGGGTCACAGTGTATTCGGGAGGTCGGGCCTGACCGGCAGCAACGGGGCCGGGGAGTGGTGTTCCGTTCTGACCGGCAGGTGGTGTCTGCTGGCCAGTGGTCGCGTTGCTGCCGGGGGCTTTCGAGAGCTGGTCATTCAGGCGCTGAATTTCTTCATCCTTTTTGGCCAGCTGTTGCTCGGTAGTGAGCTTGTTCTGTGCAAACTGCTGGGTGAGCGTGGTGAGCTTGTCCTCAAGTGCGGAGGTCTTTGCCTGCTGCTGTGCCAGTGCGGCATCGTTAACCTGCTGGTTAAACGCGGCGGTAACGACACCGGTCATATTTGGGGCTGCAACTGGTGCGGGTTGCTTCTGAGCCTGCTGATACTTGCCGTACCATATGACACCGCCCGTTGCAGCCGCGCCCCCTATGATAACGGCGGCAAGGATGGCCAGTTGCTTTCGGCGGGTTTTCAGATTTTCATTCAGGTTCATGGGCGGGTGTCTCCGTCATCTGAAAACACAATCCAGGCGTAGCCTTCGCCACCGGCGTACAGTTTGTTTTGTGACAGCATTACGGCTCTGACGCCCTTGTGCCAGAAGTCACGCTCGCGCAGGTCGCGGGTGATGTTTCCGGGGTTGCTCATCCGGAAGCGCACGACACGCAGGTGGTTACCCACAAACTGGCGTTCCGGTGTCAGGCGTACATCACTGGCGGGTGTGTATGCCGGCATGCGGCTGACCGGATATTCCTGGTAGTCGTCCGGTACCTGGCCGTTGACTACGGCACGGGACAGTGCGACCAGCGTTTTTTCGTAGGTCTGCCCTTCTTCCCATGCCTTCGCGTCGTCATTCTTGCGAAGTGGTGGTGACGCTGGGGTGAAGCGCAGTGTTTTGCCATTACCCGGCTGCGGCCTGATGTTAAGGCTCAGGGAGGAGCCGCGGTCGGTCTGGATGAACAGCGTGAAGTTCTGGCCGACGAGGGGGGACAGGATAAGTGCTCCGTCATCGGTTGTGCTCTGGTCGTAGGCACCGGTTGGTCCGCTGATGCTGGTAATGAGTTCTCCGTCGACAACAACCTTGCTTGGGTTGGTGTTGCTGAGTGTGACGTTAAAGGCGGCGTCGTTCTCAAACGGAATGGCTGCGGGTGCGGAAGCGGCCCGAAGGCCGCTTGTGAATAATCCCGCTGCCAGAAACACAGCAGCAGCTGCCGGTGAAATGCGAAATTTCATGGGCAGTCCTGTTAGTTAGTGGGAGATGCCGGCTTGAGTTCTTCAAAGCTGTGGAGGTTAATCACACCATTGTCATAACTCAGTTTCAGTCGGTAGGTTTTTTCCTGGTCTTTCAGTGGCGTGGTGATTGCGCCGTTGGTGGTGGATGGTTTCAGAACTCCGCTGTACTGCACGGTGTTATCATCAATAACACGAATTTCTTTCGTATCGAACTGGGTGGTTATGCCCGCTTTTTTGATGCGTTCAGCTTCAATGTCCAGGGATTTCTTGAGTACGTCCCGCTCGGCGGAAGGGACGAATCCAAGAATCATTTTCTGGTTGTTGTCGATGTTTTCCGGGCTTACGTTCAGTCGCCAGTAAATAAAGGAAGCGGCGAATTGTGTCAGGCCGGTGGCATCCACACTTTTTGAATCGGATGCGAACGGGCGATTAAACGTTAATGGCGTGGTGATGGTTTTCTGGGTGGTGGCGAAATACCATGCCAGTGAGCCAGTCAGTACATTCCCTGCGCCCATGAGTAAAGTTAAAGCTGAAAGACCAATAAACGCATAGCGGAGTTGTTTATCGCGCTCTCCTTTAATATTCAGTTTCATGAAAACTATGCCCTCCAGTGACGGAAACTTGAGTCGGGTATCTGGCGAAATGTGACTTTGAATAAAAGTGATGGCAGGTGCCAGTAGCAGAAATTAAGCAGCCAGTATGACCCCTGCCCTTTTTTCAGATATCGGACAAGAAACCAGAGCAGGCCTGCAATTACTCCAAGCTCGACCGACATGTTGTTAAGCACCCCCAGTAAAATAAGGGGTGCGGTAACAATTAGCTCATCAATCGGTAAGCCTAAATAACGTTCCTGCTGGTTCAGAGTTTCCGGGAAGTAGTATTTATCTTCTTCCCTGCTCATCATTTAACTCGCGATGCCGAAGGCGACACGGGTAAAGATAATTGCCATCACGATACCGACGAATACCAGCGGTGAGCGAGCCTTGATGTAAATAAACAGGCCCATGATGATTTCGGCAATGTAAAACCATTTAATCAATGATGAGCCAGAACCGAAGGTTGAATTAACCGTGGTGTTCTGTGAGGAAAGAAGGTCGGTGCCGCTGGCGAATGCCGGGTGAGTGACCATAAGTGCAATTAAAAAAGCGCCTACTGACTTTAAGTAAAATTTAGTCTGGCGATTTTCGCGTGCTTTGCGGAATAAAGACGCTACCGCCCATCCCTTACCGACGTTAAGGGCACTGCCTTTGGTTAACATGATTGTTTTCTCCGAAGTAAACAAAAGTGAATCGCGTAAGTGCTTGTTTACGCGGGCGCAATTGTCCCATGACCCTAAAAAAAAAAAACTGTGACGCATGTCACACTTTCATATAATCATTCGGATTTATCTGAATATGTAAGTGAGTAGGCTTTGCTGACCAGAAAGTTCAGAAATGGCCTGCGGGATCTATAGCTATGAAAGTTAAAGAGAAAATGTGGGATGGTCGCGGCCGTCCAAGGAAGTTTCAGCCGGGTGAAGCTGTGGAATGGCGGTTGCGGGCTCCTGATAATTTGCTTATGGAGTTGAGAATATGCGCCCGGGCTGGCAACAGGAGTGTAAATGAAGAAATTATTGCCAGGTTGTTGCTGTCCCTTAATTATCAAACCGGGAAGCCTGTTATTAAAACAGCGGAGGGAGAGAGGTTAATAGCTTTGGCGGTGAGATTTGAGGAGTGGCTTGGAAGATTACTTGATGAAGAGTCCGTTGAGGTTGGGGGTGAAATTAAAACACCGCTCAAGCAGGAGCAATTGTGGGTGTGGCGTGAGGGTGAAAGAATTTTGCTCCCCGGGAAAACAACCGGCTACAGTATGCGTATTCCTGAGAATCTTGCAGATGAAATCAGGGCAATGGCGAAGGTGCATAACCGTAGTCTTAATGACGAAATGCTTACCCGCCTGATGAATACGCTGGGTTATTTCACGGAAAGGTTACTTGACCAGAACGAGGATGCGCAGGCGCTAAAAGTGCTTTGCATGGAGTTTGAGGTGTTCCTGAAGGAAAAAATAAGGGAGGTGGAGAAAGGCGAGCTTTCGTGGAACGAAAGACCGTCTCAGTGATCGATTCTGGCCGGAGTGTTCCGGCCAAAGTTGCTAATTTATCCTGCAAGGAAGTGGTCTTTTTCGGCTTTATCTTCCGCATCGTTAATTGCACTGATGTTGGTGTTTATGAGTTCTTCCAGTTTCACGCCAGAGTCGGGGCCTTTAAGTGTGACGAAGATGTCAGAGACAAGGGCGGTCAGAATCATAATACCTTCGCGTGACCCGGAAACTTTTTTTATCAGGTCACGTCTGAAGCCATCCAGGTCAAATGTGCTTCCCTCTTCTTTCGATTTGTAAACCATTAGCCCAAGACGTACTAATTCGTTGACAATTGATGAATAGTTCATCTCAGATGTGGTGGCCCCTTTCTGTAGTTCTATTTCAAGAATATCATGTATTTCGCGGTCAATTTTGTCTTTAAAGTAAATGTTCTTTCTTGGCATAATAATGTCTCGATGTTCTAAGGTAGTGCCTAATGCGGCACTGCAATGGCGAACTTTAACAGCTATCAGTGGTACAGGGTTCAGGTAACCATCTGATTTTATAGATAACCCATCCCTAAAAATGTGTGCTAATCAGGCACTATGAAGTGTGTGGTTCAGGCACTGTCTATTTTTAAGTTACTCTAATAATTGAATACACACAATCCCCACACTTCAAAGTGCTTTATTAGCACACATTGCAGTGCCTAATCAGGCACTGCAATGTGTGTTGGGCAACACACTTTAAGCCCGTACACTCAAAAATTACGAAAATAAAAACCACTCATTCCACTGAATTTAAAGAAAAAAACTGCAAGGCGAAGTCTTGCGTGGGGTGTGATGTTTTAAAGGGTTAGTAAAGAGCGGCATGTTAATACCGACTGCTGCTCTGACATGTTTATTTCGGGCGGGTGTTAAATCCCCGCAGGAAAGCGCTCACGCGCGTTTGTAGTGAATTTACTTGATTACGACGATCCGCCGGGGTATTTTTTAAAGCGCCTCTCCAGGGCCCGTTTATTTCGCTAAAAGGCCAAACCATGAAAATATCGTTACTGCCTGCTGCTTTGCTGACTCTTTCACTATCTGCTGGCGCAGCTCCGCAGATGTGCTTTGATCAGGCCGGGAAAGATTATCAAATTGATCCGCTTCTGCTTATGTCAATTTCGATTAAAGAGAGCCATCTGGTACCAGATGCGATAAATGGATCAAACCGGAATGGGACAGAAGATGTCTGCGGGATGCAGGTGAACAGCTCTCATTACGGTAAACTTAAAAACTTCAATATTACCCGTGAGCGCCTGTTAAATGATCCATGTATCTGCGTTTATACGGGTGCATGGGTACTGGCGCACAACTTCAGGTCATACGGAAAAAACTGGGACAGCGTGGGGATGTATAATACGGGGCCGAGCAAAAAGCTCATTGCGCAGCGCAAGGCCTATGCACAGGACATCAAAAATATATATCGCGTATTACTGGCCAGAAAAAAGTTACTTTCTGAACGTCTCGCGCCAGCTGCTGGAAAGGAGAATGAGATTAAAATTGCAGAAACAGCATCGTTAAACAGCGGACAGTAAAAAGCCGCTCTGGTGAGCGGCTTAATTTTCAGGCCTTCAGTTTTGCAAACTCCTCGGCCATTTTCCAGAGCACCTGATTTAATTTGATGTCACCATCTATTCCGGTGACTTCCCGCGTTCTGGTCATCTTCCCTTTTTCCGTTCTGCCACGAATACCCCCACGGATCACATTTTCCTGCACCACGTTAAACGTGGTCCATAAATCCTGGCCTCTGTCGAGCACGCGGCGAGGGTTAATAATTTGCTCCGGTGTAATCGGCGCTGGTTTTCCATCGTACTTAAGTTCCAGGGCGGTCGCACCAAAAAGGCGCTGCTCAGGCAAAGTGAGCTGAATGCTTTTCATGAGGTCAATATTTTCATCAACCGCGTCAAATGTTTTCAGCACCGTGTAAGCGCCTTCAATAACCTGTCCGACAATATCACCTTTGTGGGGTACGCGGATTTCACCAAAATCCTTCCATGCAACCAGACCATTACTGCAAACCTGACGGAACATACCGGGGATCATTTTATAGCTGCTTGAACCATCATGGCTATTCAGCAGAATAATTTCCGGTACTTCTTTTCCGTTAATCTGGTCATGACGACGCAGCCGAAGCATATGCTTTGTAAAGTCGCGTTTATCCTGGTCACGTGTACGTGACTGAGTTGCATAATACGGCTGAAAACCTTCATCACGTAAACGATCAAGAATGTTTATGGTCGGGATATATGTATAACGTTCAGAACGTGAATCGTGTTTGTCCGATGAAAACGCGCTCGGAACGATGAGCTGTAATTCCTCATTCGTCAGCGGACGGTCTTTACGGATCGAGGTAGGCATACGATAGCGGCTTGCGAAACTGACCATTTTTATTTACTCCTGATTATTTAGTAAGTGATGAAGGAATAACGCGGTGAAAATTATCCAGCGGCATTGCAGCTGCCACCGGGCGACCATCTACAACCCAGACAGAGATATAATCCGTGCATTCGTCATAAATTAACGTCAGCTCAGTGGCATTCTCTGGCGGCGTAAAAATTGCCGGTTGTGGCTCCCCTTCCGATGCTGCCAGGACCCAGCAAAACAGATCCGTGAACTGGGACGTGGTGAGGTTTGAATCACATCTTCCGGTAGATTCTTGAGCGGCGGTTTCGACGTTGACGTTTCGTGTGTGCATCCTGGTTTTCTCCTGTGGTGATGGTTGTCCATCTCCCTGGTGAGTTCTCTCGCGGCAAAGGGCAAAGGAGCAACGGCGAAGGGCGGAAGGAAAGGGGCGGAGACTAAAGTTTTTGCGGCACGCAAAAAGTTTTGGCGGAGTGCATTTCACCCCTTGGATGACGACCCGACGGTGCTACGACAAGCCCTCCGCGTGAGGACGCACGGGTGATGGCTTCACCGGGGGAACAGGATGCACACACCCGACACGTCGGAACGGCGTGGCGCCATTAAAGCGACGGCATCAGCCGGCGCGGTGAAGGCGTTCCGGACGGCACGGCCGGAGAAGCCGCAGCCTTTGACCTTTGCCATCAGACCCTAGCCGTATGGCCCGAAACCCGCAGGGGTTCGGCGGAGCCTGGCGGGTGCGCAGCGGCCGCCCTGGCGGAGTGGGGCTCGACGACCGGACAGCAACGCTGGCCGGGAGCCGAAGGGGGCCATCGCCCTGCCCTGTTTTCGGGTTATGGCCGCAGAGCTGCTGCATCACTTCTACGTTCTGATCTCCGGGCAAGAGAGGAAATTTTGAACACTCCGCTATTTAATGCTAATGTATGCATCCATTAGCATTAATAACCGGTACATAAAATGGCTGAAGAATCTCAGACCGAGCAGTCCCGCGCTTACTTTTACCGCAACTTTAAATACACACTCGAACATCTTACCCGGGATTATGAGGCTGAACTGCTGCGTTATTCTGATGATTCCTGGGAACTCCCACAGCGAGCTGCACGCCTCAGCGCTGCTGTTAAACGCTATAAAACCTACCGAATGCTGAATTTTATTTTTGAGATAGCTGACAGCATCGATCTGGACTTAACGCCGCTTATTGTAAAGCGTCTTTGTATGCGTCTTTTCGGCCGCTCGGGTAGTCAGGACATAATTGTCGCCACTTTTGGCCAGAAAGGTCGCCAGCACCGCAGCCGCGACAATACGCCTGCCATCCTGGATGAAATAGCTTCCCGCTACCGTCTTGCCGCACAATCCTGCCAGGCCTCCACCCTCAGTGACATTGAAAGTGTGAAAAAGCACTATCAGACAGGCATCCGCGCAGTACGGAACAGGGAAAAATGACTTTTTCCAATAATGCTAATGGATGCGTACATTAGCATTAACATGATTAGCGGAAGGGAAGAGAACGGGCAGCGCCGGAGGCGCTGCCGCCCAGCCCCGTTCCCCGCAGGGGGAACTGCCCTTCCCGGAAGTTCAGGCGTGCGGTCGCGTCGGGAAGGAAAAAGGGGCTGACGGCGAACCGGCAACCCCTTCATAAAGGCGCTTCAGGCATATCAGGCCAACTCAGCTCCTGAAAAGGCGGGGTTTCCCCCGCCTCCAGGTTGCTACTTACCGTTGGATTCGTAAGCCAGGCTTGCCGCGACCTCCCTGTCCCCGTCCTTTAGCCGGAGTTCGCATAAGCGGTTCCGGGTCAGGCATGTGAATATTAAGAGCGTTATACACACGATTAATACGCACCAGATAAGGGCGTTTCGCGGCAGTTTCATGGTTTACTCCTCCTTGCAAATTGCACGGTAAGAGGCCATACTGGTGTTGACTAGACATTCAGTGGGCCTCGTGGGTTAATGAAAATTAACTACGGGGCTTTCTGCTTTCTGCCACACAACACGGCAACAAACCACCTTCACGTCATGAGGCAAAAAGCCTCAAGCGCCATCGCCATTATATCCCGTTGTCGATCATCTGCCCAGGAATAACAGACTGAAAACTGTATAAATTCTCATCGTTTTTCCGCATCATTCAGCTCCTGAAATCCCCAGTGCCTCACGAATCTCGGCGGCTCGCTGTTCGCTTCCGGCGGCCACGCCGGCGTTATAGACAAGGCCGATCAACGCCTGCAACATTTCCCAGTCATCCCGTTCCAGCCGGGCATCAAGACGGTACAGTATCTTCCCGCTTTCAGCATGCCGGAACACGGTTCCTGTCTCTTTTTTGTCGAACCTGCGGCTGATAATGCTCAATATCCCTCCCGGTTATCCGTACCTTCTGACCACTCGCGGATCTGGTCTTCGAGCGCCTCAAGATGCCTGTCTATACTCTCAGCCAGCTGCTCACTTTCGGTTTCCAGCCAGCCACTGAGTCCGTCCCACTCGCAGCACATCTCTTTCAGCTTTGCCGACATGGTACGGAGCTTGTTACGCTGGCTGCGGGCGACTTTCAGCTCCGTCTTGCAGGGGTTATTTCTCATTCCGCCCCCTGCTGATACCGCAACTTGTTCGGTACCTGCCAGCGCTCAGCAGTACGGACAGATTCCGGAGTCTCCCGCACGATAAACGGGATTTCGTACATCACTGCATACAGCGGCTCGCCACTGATGCGAAGCCAGTCAAGTTCCTTCAGCGACGCGAACCGCGACTGCCAGCGCCAGAACGATCCGGCAAGCTCTGCCGCGTCAAACTCGTCGCTCCACCGGGTGTACCAGGTGCAGACGGTTTCAGGCGACTGAAAATTCAGGTCGATTTTCGCCTGCTCCAGCAGGTTCTGGCGCAGCTTCCAGCGCTGTTCAAACTCGCGTGACTGACGGCGCAACTGGCGTGTGGTCTTGATGCCGGACCTGTGCAGCCGTCGCCCCGTGCGGGTGTGCATGACTTCAGGAAACAGTTCGGCCTGTACGTCAATTGTGAGCGGCAGCGGGCAAGCTTCACCACTGGTTGCAATCATCGTGTTAAGTGCCTCCTCGACCTGTTTCAGGTTCGAATGTCGGTTATTTGGCACCCAGTGCAGGCCAGGTATTTTATTAGCCACCGTGGCGTTGAGGCGTCCGCTTCCCGTGAACAGGCGCAGAAAGGTACGCACATACGGCATGGCGGGCAGCCGTGCACCGCGTTCGCGGGCAGACTCAACATGGCTGATAGCCTGTATTGCAGCCTGACGGGCTGGCTTCAGGGAAACGAACGCGTGTGAGGACGGGATCATGCTGTCACCTCCCCGCTCATCAGGTTCGCCACGGTGCTGGCAGTGCAGTTAAAGCGGCGCATACCTGCCAGCTGCGCGATCAGTTGGCTGATCCGGTCGGGCTGGAGCGTGTCGCTCTGGTAAAGGGTACGCACCACTTCACCGCCGGAAGATAGCAGCACCAGAAGCCAGTACGGCGAGACTTCGCCGGGACTGCACACGCACAGATGCCAGTCATCACTGCCGTCCGCGCTGAAGCGGCACTGGACGGGGAAGAAGCCGCCAAACTCGCTGCGGAACTCGGCGCAGACGCGCCATCCTTCAGGTGTCGACAGGAGGCCGGTCACGGCATCGCTGAGGGCGCGACGCGCATCCTCGCCCTGCTGACGGATAAACTCCATGTCGGATGCGGTCAGGGAGTTGATTCGGTTCAGGTCATATTGCATGGTCATGTCTTTTCTCCGCCGCCCGAAGGCGGCGGCCTCCGGTATTAAGCAGCGTGGTCAGTGGTATCAGCGTCGGATTCAGTGGCTTCTTCAGCCTCAGCGGCTGGCGCAGGGCGCACCATCCAGTCAGGCAGCCAGCCCTGAGCATTCAGATCCTGTTCGGCGGCCTTCGCCGCATCGCGGCGCTTGAGCTTCACAATCTCTCCGGCGCGGGCACTGAGTCCGGCTTCTTCATAGGCTTTGCCAATCTGGGCGATGGTGAGCTTGCCGAAGTAGCTCTCTGCACCCGGTTGCCACCACTTGCGCAGGTCAAAGTCCAGCGCTGCTTCCAGCGCGTCCAGCTCACTGGTGTCCGTGCGGTTATACAGGCGTTCCTGAATGCCGTTAATACCATGCGCCGCACAGAATCCCAGCAGGGTGTTCACCTGCTCTGCTGACCATGACAGCAGCCAGGTGAAATCGAGATGCCAGTTTTCTGGCAGCGTTGCCTGAAGCGCTTTTTTCTGTGCATTGAGCGCCGTCAGCGCCTTCCCTTCTTCTCCGGATGGAGCCAGTGATGCAAGGTGGTGCTGATTCGAGGTCACATATGCTTTCAGCGGTTCGCTGCGTTTACCGTAGCTGCGGTCAAACATACTGAGGCACAGTGTCCACGTCAGCAGCGCCACCGACACGTCGGGACGACCCGCCAGTTCGGCCTGAACGGCAAGAGTGCGCTCCGCAGACATGGCCTTAACCAGCGTTGCCGGATAGGCATCAGCGGGGATTTCAGGCGTGGTGTATGTGATCACTTTACTTTCACGTTCCTGACGCGCCTGTTCTTCTGCTGCCCGGTCTTCGTCGGTCAGCCTGCGGATACCAGGCTGAACCTGAAAACTGTCACCATCCCATGACACCCAGATACCGTGCGCGGCGCGAAATTCCGGCGTGGCTTCGCGATACTCCGCCTCGCAGTAAATGTCATCGATCTGCTGCTGAAGCTCGTATTCGTCATCGTAGGTTTCAGTAGCTTCCATTTGTTCTTCCAGCTCACTGACACGCTTCTGTTCTTCTTCCGTCAGGACAGCTTTCGGCATGGCAAAACGGTACAGTTCACCGTCCTCACCGCTGGCGCGCAGTTCCGTCATGCGGAACTCAGCCCAGCCCCAGCCCTGCTCCTGCTTAACGCGGGCGGCGAGCACGGTAAGCTTGCCAGCCAGCAGGGATCTCACCAGCGCCGCATCGGCAAAGGTACTGTCCCTGTCGCTGAACAGATCGGCGGTCAGCGTACCGCCAGCGGCGGTATAGGCTTCCTCGCCCACATACTCAAACATCGGGTGGCTGATGGCCATCTTGTCGTCAGTCACCATTTTGCGAAGTGTATGGGGCATTGGCATACTGCCGTTCCACTGTGCCTTCGCTTCTTCCCAGACCTGTAGCTGCCGTTCATGAGTGTCGGCAAGGGTCATCACTTCACAATGCTCAAGGGTGATTTCATCCCGCGCCAGCGCATCAAGCAGGGAGGGGGCAAGATTCGCCAGCTTCAGGCAGCGCTGAACGTGGCGCGGGTGGTAGCCCATCAGTGCGCCGATCTGAGAGGCCGTTTTACCTTCCTGCTGAAGGGTACGAAAACCGATAATCTGCTCGGCGGGATGCATGTTTTTACGTCGGCCGTTCTCGATCATCGAGGCCGCCACAGCCATCTCCACGGGCAGGACTTTCACCGGAACAAACGGCGTGTCTGCATCAAGTACACCGCGCATCACCAGAATGCCTGTGCCTCTGCGACGACCTTCCCCGCCGACAATGCCGATCGTACCGTCCGGCAGTTCTGCACCGATCAGGTTTTGCAGGATGCCCATTGCCTGAATGCTGTCTGCCATCTCTTCCACTTCCTGATCGGTATGCGGAATGATGCGCGTGTTTAAGTCAGTGCGTGACAGGCGTGAGTACGGGAAGATTTGCACGGGCGTATCTGCGAGCAGCTGGACGAGCTTCTCCTCGCCAGACTGCACGATTTTTTCCGCAGATTTTGTCTGACGGGTGGTCCTGGCTGGTTTTTTTGCCGTAGTATTGGTGGCGACCATAATTTTTACCTCTCAGTGATAATTGTGGTTAGCCGTGGCCGGATTGCCCTCCGGTCACGGCACTCGGTTAACCGGTAATGCGTTTGGGGTGTGCTGCCAGTGCTGCAAAGGACGGATAGCCATCAAGAACCTGCATCATGACTTTTGCCCCTTCCAGCATCGCTTTATCCGTTACGCTGCCGCTGTTTTCACACACGTTGATCGTTGCCACGATCCCCGATTTCACATCTGAAAAACGCTCATACATGCGGTTGCTGAACAGGACACGTTTGCCTCCTGCCATCACCTGCCAGTTGTTGCAGTCATTAAATCGGGTGTCCACGTTGTCAAACTCGACCACGTGGGTGTCGCTGGCCTGAATGCGCAGCAGCTTCACGATTTCTGTGCTCTGCCCGACCTTACGGGTCGCCGGACGGGTGTTAAGGTTCTGCATGTTTCCTCCTTCTCTGGGTTAAGGCCGGACATCCGGCCTCCGGTTAAAGCTGCACGTATTGCAGGTTGCGTTTCAGTTCAAACAGAAAATCAGGCTCAAAAGACCAGGCGCGCCAGTTAAGCGTTCCGTTGGTGCGGATCTCCACCTGCACGTCGCCGTATCGGGACACATCGGATACGGTGACGGTGACCCCCGTTTTCAGCGCAGTGGCCTGAGCCACCCATTCCCGCGCGACAGAAACAGGGTTTTGTTCTTCCCCCATCTTCCTGGAAGATTCTTGAGCGGCGGTTTTGACGTTGACGTTTCGTGTGTGCATCCTGGTTTTCTCCTGTGGTGATGGTTGTCCATCTCCCTGGTGAGTTCTCTCGCGGCAAAGGGCAAAGGAGCAACGGCGAAGGGAGGAAGGAAAGGGGCGGAGACTAAAGTTTTTGCGGCACGCAAAAAGTTTTGGCGGAGTGCATTTCACCCCTTGGATGACGACCCGACGGTGCTACGACAAGCCCTCCGCGTGAGGACGCACGGGTGATGGCTTCACCGGGGGAACAGGATGCACACACCCGACACGTCGGAACGGCGTGGCGCCATTAAAGCGACGGCATCAGCCGGCGCGGTGAAGGCGTTCCGGACGGCACGGCCGGAGAAGCCGCAGCCTTTGACCTTTGCCATCAGACCCTAGCCGTATGGCCCGAAACCCGCAGGGGTTCGGCGGAGCCTGGCGGGTGCGCAGCGGCCGCCCTGGCGGAGTGGGGCTCGACGACCGGACAGCAGCGCTGGCCGGGAGCCGAAGGGGGCCAGAAGAGGGATTCAGGTGTTTTCAGAGGATTTGCTGATCGGGTTTCAGAGCTGGCGACCACGCCACGCCACGCCACACCACACCACACCACACCACACAGGACCGTATCCGTGACAATTTGCCCTCACAATGGCTTTCATCTGCATCGCCCCGGGCTAACATCAGGGCGGGAGGGGGCAGCGCCGCAGGCGCTGGCCTTGCCGCCCCGTCAGCCCGAAGGGATGACAGGGTTTTCGCGCGCGAACAGGCGGCGCATATGCCCCGCCCGGATTATTTATTGTCCGTCGCCCTCACCGCCCTGGAGAATGAAGTGGCCGCAAAGATAGACGGCGCACTGGCGGGTAGCAGATTCGCAGATCTCATCCAGCACTTTCGCTGTGGTTACAGGGCTGAGTCCGGATTCGCGACGTCGCTCGTTGATGAGCGTTTTATACTGGTGCAGGATACTGCGGGTTTCCGGTGACAGTTGCATGGTGTTCTCCTTTTTTCAGTTTCCGGAGGCAACGCCTCCGGCTTCTCTGTCAGGCCTCAAGCGCAGCGCGCAGGCTCATCATGACGTCGTTTTCTTCTTTCAGGGTTTCTTCTGCTGATCCGCCGCCATCCTCCGCGCATACGGCGATACGCTGCATCTCCCGTCCTGCAAGCTGCATGACTAAGGCCAGCGATTTCGCGGGAATAGTCACGGTTCGCTTCTCGCGTCGCTCATCGAGCATGGTTTCGACTATCGCCCGTATCTGGCCGATATCCGCGCCACTTTCAAGGCAGGAACTTAGCCGACGCAAGACTTCATCCAGTTCCTCATCGGTTAAATCCCAGTCAAGGCAGACGCAACGAATGTCATTTCGATTCCAGCAGGCGAAAACGTATTTCTCGCCATCGAGGTCGGAATGTCTGAACATTTCAAGGGCAATTTCTCTTGCTGTACCAATCATTTTTTCTCCTTTTATCGGGCGGCATCGCCGCCCGTAGTCAGTCAGTCAAGGGCACGCCAGATGGTGGCTCTTTCCGGATGGGTGTCGGCAAATGCCATAAGCTGCTCATAACGGCGGCAGAAGTGGCGGCACAGTTCTTCATGGTCATGGTTGCTGTGGTGCCAGCTACGGTGATTCAGTACCAGTGCCGTGAGGATGTTCCCCGCTACTTCCCCGCTGACAGTCTGCTCAAACCAGTTATCCGGATTGCACAGGGTCAGGCTCTCCACATCCGGAGCCATAAATCCGCCCCCGTCCGGCAGCCGGTAAAACTGCCAGAATCCTCCCTGATACTCGGGGCAGTAGCGCTGGGCGTAGGCGTACACGGACGCCTCGGACGTCATAAAATCGCCGCCAAACAAATCAGGCAGGAAAGTCAGGCGCTGCGCACCCTCAAGACGAACAGCATCACAGGTCACGGTCTGGTTCATAGATCCTCCACGGTTAACATATTCTCGGTTCCGGCATCGCCGTGACGACACGACAGACCGGCGAAAAGCGGAGGACACAGGGGCGACGCCGCAAGCCGCAGCGCAAAGCCTTCACGGGCTGAATGCACCGTGAAGGGTGCGAACGGGTGAGGACGGAGGCGTCAGCGAACCCTTTTGGCCGATGCGGCCGGGCTACAGTGAAGTCACGGCGCATGCCGTCACCGCACGGAGCTTCAGGGGAGTTTCATTGTCCCGACGTGGCCCGGAGGGCGGCGGCGGATAAAAGCGGAAGACACTGACATCCTTTTCGCAGTGGATAGCCACCGGTTGCCGGGGCGTTACCCCGGCGTTCTCTCAGGCGGCCAGCGCCTCCTGTAAGGCGCGAACGTTATTAAGCTCATCCCTGACAGATTCCGGCTCCTGCCGCCCGGCTTCCCAGGCCATACCGATCCGGTTTTCCAGCTCGCATTCATAGTTACGCAGGACGCGGGACAGGAGTACCGCCGGAACGCTCACCTGACGGTTTGCCGCTTCGCGCTGACGGGTCAGAAGATCGCTGATAGTCAGATTATTTACCCCCTCCTGACGGTATTGCGTCATTTTCATTTCGCCGAGCGCCTTCATCACTTCCCGGATTTCAGCCCCGTCCGGTTCTGGCTGGGCTTCACGGCAGGCCACGCTAATCCCCTCTTCCGTCCAGACCAGCAGGACCAGGAGTTCGTCAGACGTGAACATGTTTTCAAGATCTTCACAAAGTTCTTCACGGGTTCCGTACATTGTTTTTTCTCTCTTGTAAGGGGTTACAGGCCGGGCCTCAGCCCGGCAGGGTCAGTCAGTCCTGAAAAGTCTCGTCCAGCACCAGGGCTTCGCGGTAGGCTTCCAGAAGCAGGGTGTTGATCCGGCGCAGGGTCTGCGCTGCCATACGTTCAGTAAGCGTTGCCGCGTCGTGCCGGTGCTGCGATTCGAGGCGGTTCAGCAGCATCCGCACATCACACATGGCATTGCTGAGCGCGGCCACGTCCGCGCGCAGGTGTTCAAGGCCCGGGTAATTCATGCGGCCTCCGGCCAGTCAGGGTAAAACGCGCCGTCATTGGCCGCCGGCATCCTTCTCGCCCGTTCAACCTGTGCCAGACGGCGGACGCCGGCGGCGTGGTACTGCTCAAGCATCTCGATCCCGATATAGCGGCGGCTGGCTTCGGCGGCGGCCACGCAGGTGGAGCCGCTGCCGGCGAACGGGTCAAGGACAATGGCCCCCGGACGCGTGAACGATTCAATCAGTGGCCGCAGGCTCTGCACCGGCTTCTCCGTCGGATGGTGTCGGTTGCCCGTGTATTTCCAGGGGATCACGTCCGGGATGGGACGGTCCGGGGTTTGCGGCCTCCCCTTCGCCAGCAGGTAGGCGCTCTCATGGGTGTAACCCACGAACGTCGATTTTGAGGCGTAGCTCTTGGCAAAGACGATATGGCCAACCACCCGGAAGCCAGCCGCTTTCCACGCATTCAGAAACAGATCCGCGCGGTTCCAGGCATAGAAGCTCACCATAAGGCTGTCGTTTTTCAGCACGCGGTACATTTCATGACATGCGGGCTGGAGCCATTCGGCAGAGTTGTCCCCGGCCAGGGTGCGGCCGGTACGGTCCTTATAGCCAACCAGATAAGGCGGATCGGTAAGAATAAAATCGACGGCACGCGCCGGAAAACGGGACATCACCTGCACGCAGTCACCCAGAATAAAACGGGACATAGACATACTCCTCTCTGATATGCGGCACCCTGTTGCGCCGTGCCGCCACAAAAACCCGGCGGAAAGCGGAGGGCGCAGGGGCGACGCCGCAAGCCGCAGCGCAAGCCTTTCACGGGCTGAATGCACCGTGAAAGGTGCGAACGGGTGAGGACGGAGACAATGTGAACCCTTGCGACCGCAGCGGCCGGGTTAGCGTGAAGGCACGGCGTTGAACACGCCGCCGACTGGCGGCCATTAAAGAGGAGGGAACCGACATCCTTTTATTTGACGGCAGGAATGAAATGTCACCCTGCCGTTTTTTTTAGTCCTGAAGAGAACAATGCAGGACAGAGGGTTACAGGATTGAGAAAATGAGACAATGCCAGCTGAAGATTGGAATCTGGAAGTGGGCAGCTGGCACGAAACTTATTTAGCTGTTCTGCAGGCTGAGACTAACGATGTTCGGAGTACGCGAAACTCAATTACGTCGTTACGCCCGAGGAGCTTGAGGGCGTCTGGGGAACAGGCCATTGCAGCCTTCAGTGCCAGTGAAATGGCGAGGCTGCGGTAGCGGTTTTGCAGCATGATGGGAGCATCAGCAGGCACTGCGTCAGACACCTGTAGATACGCTTTCCATGCATCAGGCTGAGCCAAAGCATCACGTTCCACGGCTTCGAGCTGGTCTTCACGTTCCTTTTGCTTTTGCGCGGCCATCTGGTTAAGAACCGCCACTGTGGCTGCGGCATTCACCGCACCAGGCATTGCCAGTGTGAGCGCCACAAACAAAATTGCAGTATTACACTTCATTTGTCCTCCTCATTGTGTTCATTTCCTTTATTTTCTGACAGTTCAACAGCTCGCTGGCCGCCGCCAGCGTCAGCCCCGCTCTCTTAACCTTTTGCATCAGTCTCTCCCTGGCTGTCTGGTTACCACTCTGAATGATGTTCTTGCTCAGGATCGGCTCTTCGGCTTTTTATCGTCAAAAGCCAGGAGATCCCCGATGCCGATCAGCGAGGCATAGCAGACCTGCATCGCAATTGTCACCGGCAGGGAGAGATGTCACCCTGCCGTTTTTTTGCCCTGAAATGTACGGGGCCGGATTTAACGCGCAGGTGCAGCACCCATACGTCTCAGCGCATCCTGAACTTCACGCAGCCCAAAAATCTCTTCCGGCGGCTGCTCTTTTCCGGCCAGACTACAGGCCGTAAAGACGGCATTTGATGCGGTTAATCTCTCACGGTGCAGCGCCTGCAATGCCACAACTACCAGCGTGCGTTCTTCTCCTGTCAGTTCTTCAAGCTGCATACAGTTTCCTTCAGTTTAATGTTCATACTCATCCCCGCCCCTCAGGTTTTTTCTCGTCAAACGCCAGGAGAACCCCGATGCCGATCAGCGAGGCGTAGCAGACCTGCATCGCGATTGTCACCGGCAGGGAAATGTTATCAACCAGAACGCCGGGAACCACGACGGCCACGCCTGCCAGTATCATTCCCCTGCCGGTCTTTTTGACCCGTTCCGGCCACTGGGATTCGGGCACGTTCCGGGCGCGCAGAAAGGTATGAATGCACTGTTCTGCCTTTTGTTTAATCACTGACATGTTTTAGTCTCCGAATGCCCGTCGCATATTTTTCTTTATTCTGGTCGCTTCACCGGAAACCTGCGCGGCAGACTCTGCTGGTTTCTCCGGCATTGCTGCGTTACTCACGCCAGCCGTACCGGCCATCTGCTGAACCACCACGTGCAGCTCGCTGACCGTGCCGGGCGGTACCGGCATACTGGCCAGCAGACGCGGCAGCTCCGGTGCGGTCGTATGCAGGGCCAGACCGGTGATAATCAGGTTTCTCAGCAGCTCTCCGCGCAGGCGGGATGACACGCCCGTCAGCACACGCTCAACCCGTTCACTGCTCCGGTCATCCTGAAGCGTCAGGGTGTAACGCCGGCGCTGGTATTCCGTCTCCGGTGACATGGCCAGAGCCGCCACGCCACCATCAGGCTCATCAGGAAGTCCTGAGAGTGAAGACCAGGTGCCGGATACCAGCGCCATCACGGCACAAAGCCGGATGGCGCTCAGATGCCCGTCAAAGAACACCGGGATCAGCGCCGGTAAACGGGCATCCGTCTGGTACATCACCGCCCCGGCGGTGGCGGCGGTCCGGATGAAGTCACCGCGAAGGGGCTGTGAGATGGTGCTGATGGTCGCCATCGCCGCGATGTCGGTGCGATCGTCGCTGTGCAGATAGAAAGAATACTGGCCGTCCGGCACGTTTAGTCCTCTTTATTGTAAAGGGCAATCTCTCTGGCCAGCGCCAGCTGCGGATCGCCTATAACCTCGATACGGTCAGGAGCCAGAGGCCAGGCCTGACGGACAGCCTCTTCAATGAGGGATGCCCCTCCCCCGACCAGGAATACCCGGTTAACGTTCCTGAAGGCCGTCAGCTCACTGGTGACACGCGCGCCCAGGGAAGTGATGGCCTCTGTAATTTTGTTCAGTACATCGTCGATTTTTCCGGCATCGTTGACCACACGCTGTAGATACTGGCGATCATTGCGGTTACGGATGACCGTGTCAGCAATGAGCGCACTGGTTTCGCTGTCTGCCGCCCGCAGTGCGCCTGCGGCTGCGCGGGTGACCTGTGACACGCCGACAGACGGATTGCCGTGTACCGCACTGATATCATCAAACTGTCCGACAATCACGCCGGCATCGAGCGTGGTTCCGCCGAGATCGATGATCAGGGTGGTCTCTGCGGGTCCGGGCTTCAGCTCCGCGAGACGGGAGAACGCCGCCGGCAGTGATTCCGGCATCACCTTCACATCCGTTACGGTAAATGCCCTGCCCTTATTCAGAACCAGCTCACACATCAGGTTTTCCCGTTTGCGTCGTATGTTCTCCTCGTTCCGCTGGCAGTCCCCGTCATAATACTCGCTCAGGGGCAGCGTCACGGTCAGGCTCACCGGCTGCGGTTCAAGTCCGCTGTTCAGCAGCGCATGATGCACGGCCAGCAGGTTGAGATCACCGTACTGATATTCCAC
The DNA here is from genome assembly GCF_001037565.1 of Enterobacter sp. BWH52. Lineage (NCBI taxonomy): Bacteria > Pseudomonadati > Pseudomonadota > Gammaproteobacteria > Enterobacterales > Enterobacteriaceae > Enterobacter > Enterobacter sp. BWH52. The sequence goes on from NZ_KQ089857.1 coordinate 94,502, forward strand.
GTTTGTTGTCGGGATGGCATCCCGGCTGACGCTGTCCCAGGTGTATTTCAGCGTGCCCACCTGATAGTTGAACGTTGCGGCACTGAATTCCGCCACTTTCCAGCCATGCCGGAAGGAGTTGGCAGAAACCCGGGTCTGCATTTCGTTTCCTTCAAACCATGCCAGCTTAACATTAGTTGAACCATCATCGCAGTAAATATTCATCATTATGCTCCGTCAATTAAACTCAATTTGATACATATTATAAGAGCAAAATGGAAAAACAAAAGCATTTTTTCTCATTATGAGAATTATGAAAGAATCAAAATGATATTTAAGAGCATTTTGAGTAACTCCGGTTACTCACCCTGTTCATGGAGCAGGTGATCTGGATTATCCTCACGCTGTTAAATATACTGTATACATAACCAGTACATTTAGACGTCAGGAGGAAAGATGAAACTGCTGCTTTTCAGCACCGGGAAAGCACTCCCGCCACAGGCCCATCCGTTGTTTGCAGACCTGGCCAGCTGCGGTTTTCCCAGCCCTGCCGCTGACTATGTCGAGTCCGACCTGGATCTCCATGATTACTGCATACGGCATCCGAGCGCGACTTACTATCTGCGTGCCAGCGGTGACAGCATGTCCGACGGCAGCCTTTACAATGGTGATCTGCTGGTTGTGGACAGTGCAGAGAAACCCCGGCACGGCGATATTGTTGTGGCCAGCGTGCAGGGGGAGTTTACGGTTAAACGGCTCCTGCTGACGCCACGACTGACGCTGCAGCCCATGAACACAGCCTGGTCGCCGATTTATCCCGACCCGGACGATCTGGATATTTTTGGTGTCGTCACGCACATCATCCACCGACCGAGGGAGATGTACTGATGTTTGCCCTGGCAGATGTGAACAGCTTTTATGCCAGCTGTGAACGTGTTTTCCGCCCGGATTTGAAAGGAAAGCCGGTTGTGGTGCTCAGTAATAACGATGGCTGCGTCATCGCAAGAAGTGCCGAGGCAAAGCCCTGGATAAAAATGGGCACGCCGTGGTTTCAGATGAAAAACGAGACTTACACGGAAAAAATATACGCATTCTCCAGCAACTATGAACTTTATGCCTCGATGTCGGCACGCGTGATGAGCTGCCTGGAGGAGCTGGCCCCCAGGGTGGAACAGTATTCGATTGACGAGATGTTCCTCGACCTGACCGGCGTTGAGCACTGCATGGACCTGGAGGACTTCGGCCGGCAGCTGCGCCAGCACGTGTATGACTGTACCCGTCTGACCATCGGCGTGGGTGCCGGGCCGACGAAAACCCTGGCAAAATCAGCCCAGTGGGCCTCAAAAGAGTGGAAACAGTTTCGTGGTGTGCTCGCACTGACTCGGGGGAATCCACAGCGAACGCGGAAACTGCTTTCACTGCAGCCGGTCGAAGAGATCTGGGGCGTGGGAAACCGTATTGCACGCAAGCTCAATGTTCTGGGCATCAAAACCGCGCTCGATCTGGCCCTGACGAACCCGGCCTTTATCCGCAAAAATTTCTCCGTCGTTCTCGAGCGAACAGTACGCGAACTGAACGGGGAAAGCTGCATGTCGCTTGAAGAAGCCCCGCCGACAAAGCAGCAGATCGTCTGCAGCCGTAGCTTCGGCGAGAAGGTCACTGAATACGATTCGCTCCGCCAGGCTGTCTGTCAGTACGCAGAGCGGGCCTCAGAAAAGCTGCGTAAAGAGCGCCAGTATTGCCGGCATATTTCCGTATTCATCAAAACGTCTCCGTTCGCCGTTAAAGAGCCTTACTACGGCAACGTGGCCACGGAGAAACTGCTTACCCCCACTCAGGACACCCGGGACATCATTGCGGCCGCCACAACGGCTCTGGAGCGTATCTGGAAGGATGGGCACCGGTATGCCAAAGCCGGTGTGATGCTGAATGACTTCACCGGCTCCGGCGTTTCGCAGCTGCAGCTGTTCGACGAACGTCCGCCACGTCCTCACAGCGCTGAGCTGATGAAGGTTCTCGATGGCATTAATCATTCCGGGCTGGGACAGGTCTGGTTTGCCGGACGAGGGATAGCGCCATCATGGCAAATGAAACGCGACATGCTCTCCCCTGCGTACACCACCCGCTGGAAAGATATCCCCATAGCGAGGATCAGTTAAATTTCGCTTTTCAGAGAGAGCCAGTAGTGATCGCCGCAGCCGAACGACAGGGCGAAGCCCGCGAGTGAGCGAGGAAGCACCAGGGAACAAAACGAACATAATCTTCTTACGCACCTAATACAGGAATCACTGTAACGTCTCAAAATCAGTATTGTGATAGAAACAGCTGAACAGAGTGGGACCATGGTCTCAGTTAAGTCCGGTGTGTGGAATCGATATTCCCGGTGGGGTTGACGGGCGAGTTCTGCCACGCAAGTAGGAGGTGGGACCGTGGTCCCAGTTAAATCC
>NZ_KQ089858.1:0-74569 GCF_001037565.1 Enterobacter sp. BWH52
TGACCCCATGCCGAACTCAGAAGTGAAACGCCGTAGCGCCGATGGTAGTGTGGGGTCTCCCCATGTGAGAGTAGGGAACTGCCAGGCATCAAATTAAGTAGTAAGCCGGTGCATTAATCCGGTGGTTACAGAAGTATTCGGTGGAGCGGTAGTTCAGTCGGTTAGAATACCTGCCTGTCACGCAGGGGGTCGCGGGTTCGAGTCCCGTCCGTTCCGCCACTTATTAAGACATTAAGCCTGCCCTTTCGGCAGGCTTAATGGCAAAAACTTTAGGGGCGTAGCTCAGTTGGTAGAGCACCGGTCTCCAAAACCGGGTGTCGCGAGTTCGAGTCTCTCCGCCCCTGCCATATAGAATCCTTTGCTTCGGCAAAGGATTTTTTTTTGCCTGCAAAACAGCTCAACACCTTCCTGAAGAATAAGCAGCCTGCGTTTCCGCAGGCTTTTGCGTTAATCCAGTATGCTGGTTTTTAACAGATCTTTTATCTGCGACTGCTTATCGCTGTTTTGCAGCCAAATGGCATACAGCGGCCTGGAGAGAGTTGTCGAATCGGTGACAACATGGAGTGCGGGTTTATTATCCGCCCAGCGAACAGGTAACCATGTACAGCCTTTCAATGCGGGAAGATGCTGGCATGCGATCTCCGCAGAGCTTGTCGTGAGTTGCGGGATATCATCGCTGGCAATTAACCCCGTCTCGTGCTGCTGAAAATCAGGCCCCCATTCCAGGCGTAAATAATTCAGGTCGGCCTTCATCATTGCAGGCTCGGATGCATAGAGCGCCAGGCTAAACTGTCCAACAATCTGGCTGCTAAATTCGTCCATCTTGGGCGCTTCTGTGGTGATCAGGAGATCAAGCTGCCGCTCGTGGAGTTGCTTAACCAGCGACTGGCGTTGCGCAATCCTCGCCTCAAATTGCAGATGGTTGTGTGAGCGATATAGCCGCATAAGCCACTGGCTGAGCATGCATTCCCATAGTGAAGCGCTGGCACCGATCGAGAATTCATTATGCCGGGAGGTGTGCGCAACCTCCTTCCGCGCTGCCTGCCAGGTATTCATCAGGGTTTCTGCATAAGGCAATAGCTTTTCACCGGCCGGGGTTAAACGAATATTGTTGCGATGGCGGGTAAAAAGGTTCACACCCAATTGATTTTCCAGCTGTCGAATACGAAAACTGACTGCTGACTGCGTCAGGTAGAGGGCTTCAGCTGCTCGCCCAAAGTGTCGCGTTCTGCTCACTTCGAGGAAAGTTTTTAGCAATTCCGTATCCACATCTTTCTCCGCAAAATTATTTGTCGTTATGATTTAAATGTTTTGTTTTACACTCTGTCAAGCGTAACTAATACTCCGCGCCATAAATAGCTCGGCCAAAGAATTAGGAGCGTGTAGGATGGCGGAAAGCTTTACGACGACTAATCGTTTTTTCGACAATAAACATTATCCGCGCGGGTTCTCTCGTCACGGCGATTTCACTATCAAAGAAGCTCAACTTCTTGAGCGCCATGGTTATGCCTTTAACGAGCTGGATCTGGGTAAACGTGAACCGGCAACCGAAGATGAAAAACAGTTTGTCTCTGTTTGCCGTGGTGAGCGTGAGCCGCAATCTGATGCAGAACGTGTATGGATCAAGTATATGGCTCGCATTAAGCGTCCTAAGCGTTTCCATACGCTGTCTGGCGGCAAGCCGCAGATGGAAGGTGCAGAAGACTACACCGAGTCTGACGATTAAGAAGAGAAGGGGCTACGGCCCCTTTTTTTTTACGCCAGCATTTTTTGCAGATGCAACAGCAGCCGATCGATCGCACGGTAACTTAATGCCTCCTGCAAATGCCGCCTCTCTATTCCGGGGCAGCCCTCCACGTCGGCGACCGTGCGCGCAACTTTCAACAAACGCTGCCACGCGCGAATGGATAGCCCAAACCGCGTCAGTGTCTCTTCCAGCCAGCCCGCATCTTCAGCGTTGAGAGAACAAAACTGTCGGATCCCGCTGTTATCCAGCCGGGCATTCAGCCTGTTCTGACGAACATACTGCCGCGCCTGCGCCGCAATAACCCGTTCACGCACAGTTGCTGAGCTTTCGCCCTTAATACCGGTTTGCCTCAGCAGACCGGGCGGTGGCAGGGGGATCTCGAGAGATAAATCAAAACGGTCGAGGAAGGGGCCGGACAGCTTACTTAGATAGCGCAGCGTCTGCTCCGGCGTACAGCGGTTATGATTGCCCTGATAATGACCCGTAGGGCTAGGGTTCATCGCGGCGACCAGCTGAAACTGCGCAGGGTAGCTTATTTTGGCCCGTGTACGAGACAAATGGATTTCGCCGGATTCAATCGGCTCCCGCAATGCATCCAGCACGCGGCGTTCAAACTCTGGCAATTCATCCAGAAACAGAATGCCGTTGTGCGCCAGTGAGATTTCACCCGGCCCGGGGATCGAACCCCCGCCCACCATCGCGGTAAGAGACGCACTGTGGTGTGGAGAGCGGAAGGGACGGCGGCGCCACTGTTTATGCAGCGACGTAGAACTGACCAGGCTAAATATCGCGGCGCTTTCCAGCGCTTCGTGATTATTGAGGGGTGGCAACAGGCCGCTCAATCTGCTCGCCAGCATCGTTTTCCCCGTGCCTGGCGGACCTATCAGTAACAGGTTATGCCCACCCGCGGCCGTTATCTCTAACGCTCGTTTACCCTGTTCCTGACCCATAATATCGCTGAGATCCTCGGGCGAATCTGGCGCCACCTCGTCATTCTCCTGCGGCTCGGCAAGCTCGTGTCGGCCTTCCAGCCAGGCGCAAACCTCCTGCAAATGTCCCGCGACAAGACATCCCTTTTCGGCGATAAGGCTTACTTCAGAGGCATTTTCATTGGCCACAATGATTTGTCTTCCCGCGCGTATGGCTTCAAGCGCACCCGAGATTGCTCCGGGAACGCCTCTTAACGCGCCTGTAAGCGCTAATTCACCCACGAACTCGCACGAGCTTAGCCCTGGCGTATTGAGCTGTTCAGAAGCCGCGAGAAGCGCTATAGCAATAGGTAAATCATATCGCCCTCCCTCCTTTGGCAAATCGGCGGGCGCAAGGTTGATGGTGATCTTCTTCGCCGGAAAAGCATAACCGCTATTAATAATTGCGCTGCGCACGCGATCCCTCGCCTCTTTAACGGTCGTTTCTGGTAAGCCGACCAGCGTCAGTCCGGGCAGTCCATTACTTAAATGAACCTCTACAGAAATAAGCGGTGCCTTCACGCCGATGGCCGCGCGTGTATAAACAACTGACAGTGACATAAGCCCTCCTTGGCGGTGACTATGCCAGCATCATTTTTTCCTGTTTAGCGCTAATTCACTGAATTACGGTGCTCGTTCCAGCCTTTTAGCGCCTAAATGTAATCATTACATGTCGGTGGAATCGGCCTCGCAGAAAAGGAATCATGCGCGCCTTGCCTGATGAAACAGGACAAAAAAAATGAAAAATCTTCATTTCTATTTTTTCCCTATATAAAACAACGATTTTGAAAGAAATAGTTCGCCTGCTACAGAAACAGGTCATAAAAAAATCTTGTGTCAGATGAAATATCTGTGGTAACTCTTTAGGTATTCCTTCGAACAAGATGCAAAAAGAACTGAAAATGACAGCCCTTCTACGAGTGATTAGCCTGGTCGTGATTAGCGTGGTGGTGATTATTATCCCACCGTGCGGGGCTGCACTTGGACGAGGAAAGGCTTAGAAATCAAGCCTTAACGAACTAAGACCCCCGCACCGAAAGGTCCGGGGGTTTTTTTATGACTAAAAAACGGAAATGAGGAGCAGAGAATGACAAGTAGCACAAAATTCTGTTTCTCCCGATTTATGACGGGGAACTAACTATGAATGGGGCACAGTGGGTAGTACATGCGTTGCGCGCGCAGGGAGTCGAGACAGTATTCGGTTATCCGGGTGGCGCAATTATGCCGATTTACGATGCACTGTATGACGGCGGCGTGGAGCACCTGTTGTGCCGACACGAGCAGGGCGCAGCGATGGCCGCCATCGGTTATGCCCGTGCCACCGGTAAAACCGGTGTCTGTATGGCGACCTCAGGTCCGGGCGCAACGAACCTGATCACCGGTCTTGCTGATGCACTGCTGGATTCTGTTCCCGTTGTTGCCATCACCGGACAGGTTGCCTCTCCGTTCATCGGCACCGATGCCTTCCAGGAAGTGGATGTGCTCGGTTTATCGCTGGCCTGCACCAAACACAGCTTCCTCGTTCAGTCTCTTGAAGAGCTGCCGCGGGTGATGGCCGAAGCGTTCGAGGTTGCCAGCTCTGGCCGTCCTGGCCCGGTTCTGGTTGATATCCCGAAAGATATCCAGGTTGCACTCGGCGATCTGGAACCGCATTTCTCTACCGTGAAAAGCGATGATGCATTCCCGCATGCAGAGGTGGAAGAGGCGCGTCAGATGATGGTGCAGGCCAAACAACCGATGCTGTACGTTGGTGGTGGCGTAGGTATGGCGCAGGCGGTTCCTGCCCTGCGCGAATTTATCGCGGCAACGCAAATGCCTGCCACCTGCACGCTGAAAGGGTTGGGTGCGGTAGATGCTGATTACCCCTACTATCTGGGCATGCTGGGGATGCATGGTACCAAAGCGGCAAACCTGGCGGTGCAGGAGTGTGACCTGCTCATCGCCGTCGGCGCCCGTTTTGACGACCGCGTCACCGGCAAGCTGAACACCTTCGCGCCAAACGCCAAAGTGATCCATATGGACATCGACCCGGCGGAGATGAACAAACTGCGTCAGGCGCATGTCGCGTTGCAGGGCGATCTTAACGCGCTGTTACCGGCCCTGGAGCAGCCGCTGGATATTAACCCATGGCGTCAGCACACCGCCGATATGCGCGCTGAACACGCCTGGCGTTACGACCACCCCGGCGAGGCCATCTACGCGCCGCTGCTGTTGAAGCAGTTGTCCGACCGTAAGCCCGCCGACAGCGTGGTGACGACCGATGTCGGCCAGCATCAGATGTGGTCTGCCCAGCACATGACCTACACCCGTCCGGAAAACTTCATCACGTCCAGCGGGTTAGGGACGATGGGCTTCGGTCTGCCAGCCGCCGTTGGTGCAAAGGTTGCCCGCCCGAACGATACCGTTATCTGTATCTCCGGTGACGGCTCCTTCATGATGAACGTTCAGGAGCTCGGCACCGTGAAGCGCAAGCAGTTACCGTTGAAGATCGTGTTGCTCGATAACCAGCGTTTAGGGATGGTTCGCCAGTGGCAACAGCTGTTCTTCCAGGAACGTTACAGTGAAACCACCCTGACCGATAACCCCGATTTCCTCACCCTGGCCAGCGCCTTCGGCATTCCTGGCCAGCACATCACCCGTAAAGACCAGGTTGAAGCGGCACTCGACACCATGCTGTCAAGCGAAGGCCCATACCTGCTTCATGTCTCAATCGATGAGCTTGAGAACGTCTGGCCGTTGGTACCGCCCGGTGCCAGTAACTCACAAATGCTGGAGAAATTATCATGATGCAACATCAGGTCGCCGTGCAGGCTCGCTTCAACCCGGAAACATTAGAACGCGTTTTGCGTGTGGTGCGTCATCGTGGTTTTCAGATTTGCTCTATGAATATGGAAACGGCCACCGACGCGCAAAACATCAGTATCGAATTAACCGTTGCCAGCCCGCGGCCGGTCGACTTACTGTTTAGTCAGTTATCAAAACTGGTAGACGTTGCCCATGTTGCCATCTGCCAGAGCACAACCACATCACAACAAATCCGCGCTTAAGCGTGACAGGACGAAAAAATGACGACAAAAAAAGCTGATTACATTTGGTTCAATGGTGAGATGGTTCGCTGGGAAGACGCGAAAGTTCACGTGATGTCCCACGCGCTGCACTACGGCACCTCCGTGTTTGAAGGGATCCGTTGCTACGACTCTCACAAAGGACCAGTGGTGTTCCGCCACCGTGAACACATGCAGCGTCTGCATGACTCAGCCAAAATTTATCGTTTCCCGGTCTCCCAAAGCGTTGATGAGCTGATGGAAGCCTGCCGCGAGGTGATTCGCCAGAACAAACTGACCAGCGCCTATATTCGTCCGTTGGTCTTCGTGGGTGATGTCGGCATGGGCGTCAACCCGCCCGCTGGCTATAACACCGATGTGATTATTGCTGCGTTCCCGTGGGGCGCCTACCTGGGCGCGGAAGCACTGGATCAGGGGATCGACGCAATGGTTTCTTCCTGGAACCGCGTGGCGCCAAATACTATCCCGACTGCGGCTAAAGCGGGCGGTAACTACCTGTCCTCACTGCTGGTCGGCAGCGAAGCGCGCCGTCACGGTTACCAGGAAGGTATCGCGCTGGATGTGAATGGCTACATCTCCGAAGGTGCGGGCGAAAACCTGTTTGAAGTAAAAGACGGCATTCTTTTCACCCCGCCGTTTACCTCGTCCGCGCTGCCAGGCATCACCCGTGACGCCATCATCAAGCTGGCAAAAGATCTGGGTATCGAAGTGCGCGAGCAGGTGCTGTCCCGCGAATCCCTGTACCTGGCTGACGAAGTGTTTATGTCCGGTACCGCGGCTGAAATTACGCCGGTGCGTAGCGTCGATGGCATTCAGGTGGGCGAAGGCCGCTGTGGCCCGGTGACCAAACGCATTCAGCAAGCGTTCTTTGGCCTCTTCACCGGCGAGACAGAAGATAAATACGGCTGGTTGGATCAGGTTAATCACTAAATATAAATTTGGGACGGCACGCACCGTCCCATTAAATAGTCAGACGGGAGTAAATAAAGCATGCCTAAGTATCGTTCAGCCACCACCACCCACGGCCGTAATATGGCGGGTGCCCGCGCACTGTGGCGCGCCACCGGAATGACCGACGCCGATTTCGGCAAGCCAATTATCGCCGTGGTGAACTCCTTCACCCAGTTTGTGCCGGGCCACGTACACCTGCGCGATCTCGGTAAGCTGGTTGCCGAGCAAATCGAAGCCTCCGGCGGCGTGGCGAAAGAGTTCAACACCATTGCGGTGGATGACGGTATCGCAATGGGCCACGGAGGGATGCTCTATTCGCTGCCGTCGCGCGAGCTGATCGCCGACTCGGTGGAGTATATGGTTAACGCCCACTGCGCCGATGCGATGGTCTGTATCTCCAACTGCGACAAAATCACCCCGGGGATGCTGATGGCCTCCCTGCGTCTGAACATTCCGGTGATCTTCGTTTCCGGCGGCCCGATGGAAGCGGGGAAAACCAAGCTTTCCGACAAAATCATCAAGCTCGACCTGGTCGATGCGATGATCCAGGGCGCGGACCCGAAAGTCTCTGACGAGCAGAGCGACCAGGTGGAACGCTCCGCGTGCCCGACCTGCGGCTCCTGTTCCGGGATGTTCACCGCCAACTCCATGAACTGCCTGACCGAAGCGCTGGGCCTTTCTCAGCCGGGCAACGGCTCGCTGCTGGCGACCCACGCCGACCGTAAACAGCTGTTCCTTAACGCGGGCAAGCGCATCGTTGAGCTGACCAAACGCTACTACGAGCAGGACGATGCCAGCGCGCTGCCGCGCAACATCGCCAGTAAAGCGGCGTTCGAAAACGCCATGACGCTGGATATCGCCATGGGCGGCTCCACCAACACCGTTCTCCACCTGCTGGCCGCCGCGCAGGAAGCTGAAATCGACTTCACCATGAGCGACATCGACAAGCTCTCCCGCAAAGTGCCGCAGCTGTGTAAAGTCGCGCCGAGTACCCAGAAGTACCACATGGAAGATGTCCACCGTGCGGGTGGTGTGATTGGTATTCTCGGCGAGCTGGATCGCGCCGGGCTGCTTAACCGCGACGTGAAAAACGTGCTCGGCCTGACGCTGCCGGAGTCGCTGGAGCAGTACGACGTGATGCTGACCAAAGACGACGCGGTGAAAAACATGTATCGCGCCGGTCCGGCGGGCATCCGTACCACCCAGGCGTTCTCGCAGGATTGCCGTTGGGACACGCTTGATGACGATCGCGCCGAAGGCTGCATTCGCTCGCTGGAACATGCCTACAGCAAAGACGGCGGCCTGGCCGTGCTGTACGGTAACTTTGCGGAAAATGGCTGTATCGTGAAAACCGCTGGCGTGGACGACAGCATCCTGAAATTCACCGGTCCGGCAAAAGTGTATGAAAGCCAGGACGAAGCGGTAGACGCCATCCTCGGTGGCAAAGTGGTAGAAGGCGACGTGGTGGTCATTCGCTACGAAGGACCGAAAGGCGGTCCCGGCATGCAGGAGATGCTCTACCCGACCACCTTCCTGAAATCGATGGGCCTCGGCAAAGCCTGCGCGCTGATCACCGATGGTCGTTTCTCTGGCGGCACGTCAGGCCTCTCCATTGGTCACGTCTCCCCGGAAGCGGCAAGCGGCGGCAACATCGCGATCATCGAAGATGGCGACCTGATCGAAATCGACATTCCGAACCGCGGCATTCAGCTGAAGCTGAGTGTCCAGGAGATTGCGGCCCGTCGTGAAGCGCAGGAAGCCCGCGGCGACAAAGCCTGGACGCCGAAAGATCGCCAGCGCGAAGTCTCCTTCGCCCTGCGCGCCTACGCGAGCCTTGCAACCAGTGCAGATAAAGGCGCGGTGCGCGATAAATCTAAACTGGGGGGCTAACGATGGCCGAGTCACAACCCTTATCCGCCGCCCCTGAGGGGGCGGAATACCTGAGAGCGGTGCTACGCGCGCCGGTCTATGAAGCCGTGCAGGTCACGCCCCTGCAAAAAATGGAAAAACTCTCCTCGCGCCTCGACAACGTCATTCTGGTGAAGCGTGAAGACAGGCAGCCGGTGCACAGCTTCAAGCTGCGCGGAGCCTACGCGATGATGGCCGGGCTGACGGACGAGCAGAAAGCGCGCGGGGTGATTACCGCGTCGGCGGGCAACCACGCGCAGGGCGTGGCGTTTTCCTCGGCGCGTCTGGGGCTGAAGGCGCTGATCGTGATGCCGGTTGCTACCGCAGACATCAAGGTCGACGCGGTGCGCGGTTTCGGCGGAGAAGTCTTGCTCCACGGGGCTAACTTTGACGAAGCCAAAGCCAAAGCGATTGAGCTGGCGCAGCAGCAGGGGTTCACCTGGGTGCCGCCGTTCGACCACCCGATGGTGATTGCCGGGCAGGGTACGCTGGCGCTGGAGCTGTTGCAGCAGGACGCCCATCTCGACCGCGTTTTCGTCCCGGTGGGTGGCGGCGGCTTAGCCGCTGGTGTGGCGGTGCTGATCAAACAGCTCATGCCGCAGATCAAAGTCATTGCCGTGGAAGCGGAAGACTCCGCCTGCCTGAAAGCGGCGCTGGATGCCGGGCATCCTGTGGATCTGCCGCGCGTCGGGCTGTTTGCCGAGGGCGTGGCGGTGAAGCGCATTGGCGACGAAACGTTCCGCCTGTGCCAGGAGTATCTCGACGATATCGTCACCGTCGACAGCGACGCTATCTGCGCGGCGATGAAAGATCTGTTCGAAGACGTGCGTGCGGTGGCGGAACCCTCCGGCGCGCTGGCGCTGGCGGGGATGAAGAAATACATCGCCCAGCACAACATTCGCGGCGAGCGTCTGGCGCACGTGCTTTCCGGCGCCAATGTGAACTTCCACGGCCTGCGCTACGTGTCCGAACGCTGTGAGCTGGGCGAGCAGCGTGAAGCCCTGCTGGCGGTGACCATTCCGGAAGAGAAGGGCAGCTTCCTGAAGTTCTGCCAGCTGCTGGGCGGCCGTTCGGTAACAGAGTTCAATTACCGCTTTGCCGATGCGAAAGATGCCTGCATTTTTGTCGGCGTGCGTCTGAGCCGTGGCGTGGAGGAGCGCAAAGAGATCCTCAGCCTGCTGCACGACGGCGGCTACAGCGTGGTCGATCTCTCTGACGATGAGATGGCGAAGCTGCACGTGCGTTACATGGTCGGCGGCCGTCCTTCCAAGCCGCTCCAGGAACGCCTGTTCAGCTTCGAGTTCCCGGAATCACCGGGCGCGCTGCTCAAGTTCCTGCACACGCTCGGCACGCACTGGAACATCTCCCTGTTCCACTACCGCAGCCACGGCACCGACTACGGGCGCGTGCTGGCGGCGTTCGAACTGGGCGAGCACGAGCCGGATTTCGAAACGCGCCTGAACGAACTGGGCTATGAATGTCATGACGAAACCCATAACCCGGCTTTCAGGTTCTTTCTGGCTGGCTAGTGGTTCGGCAATATCGTCCAGAACGCATCAATAAGCGGCTCATGCAGCCGCTTTTTTTGTGCGCACACGCCCAGCTCAAACGGCGTCTTCTCGTCGCTGCGCTCCAGAATCATCACGCGGTTGCGCACCGGTTCCGGGCTGTTTTCCAGCACCACTTCCGGCAGCAGCGCCACGCCGCAGCCAAGCGCCACCATCGACACCATCGCCTCATGGCCGCTGACGGTAGCGTAAATCGACGGGTTGCTGATTTTCTGACGGCGGAACCACAGCTCGATGCGGCGGCGCACCGGCCCCTGATCGGCCATGATAAACGGCACCGTCGACCAGTCCGGTTTTTCTACCGAGACCTGGTTACGCACCGGGCAGGGCAGCGCCGGGGCAATCAGCACCACCGCCAGATTCTCCAGCATCGAGAACGCCACCGCCCCCGGCAGCGTTTCCGGTTTTCCGGCAATCGCCAGATCCGCTTCGCCCGTGACCACTTTTTCCATCGCGTCGGCGGCATCGCCGGTGGTGAGCTTAATTTCAACCGACGGATGTTCCGCGCGGAAGCGGTCAAGAATGGGGGGAAGATGGCTGTAGGCAGCGGTCACGGAACAGAAAATATGCAGCTCGCCGGAAAGCGACGGCCCCTGCTGGTCGATGGTGTGCCGCAGCTGCTGATACTGCAACAAGGTTTGCTGGGCAAAGATGCGCAGCTCTTCGCCGGCTTCCGTGAGGGTGACGGTGCGGTTATCGCGCACGAACAGCGGCTTGCCGAGGTCTTCCTCAAGGCGCTGGATCTGGCGCGACAGCGTGGAGGGGCTGACGTGCATCGCCCGGGCGCTACGGCCAAAGTGACGGCTTTCCGCCAGGTGCAGGAACATTTTCAGATCGCGTAAATCCACCGATTCCACTCCCTCTTTTTACATTGCATAAATTGCAATGTGACGTTGTGAATATATCAATTTCCGCAATAAATTTCCTGTTGTAATGTGGGTACATTCTCGCTGAAACGCGAACCGAACAATAAGACACACAACATCACGAGGTATCACCCATGGCTAACTACTTTAATACACTGAACTTGCGCCAGCAGCTGGCGCAGCTGGGCAAATGCCGCTTCATGGCGCGCGATGAATTTGCTGATGGCGCGAGCTACCTTCAGGGTAAAAAAGTGGTCATTGTCGGCTGTGGCGCACAGGGTCTGAACCAGGGCCTGAACATGCGTGACTCCGGGCTGGATATCTCCTACGCCCTGCGCAAAGAAGCGATTGCCGAGAAACGCGCTTCATGGCGTAAAGCGACCGAAAACGGCTTCAAAGTGGGCACCTACGAAGAGCTGATCCCGCAGGCGGATCTGGTGGTGAACCTGACGCCGGACAAGCAGCACTCTGACGTTGTGCGTTCCGTACAGCCGCTGATGAAAGACGGCGCCGCGCTGGGTTACTCCCACGGCTTCAACATCGTTGAAGTGGGCGAGCAGATCCGTAAAGACATCACCGTAGTGATGGTGGCGCCGAAGTGCCCGGGTACGGAAGTGCGTGAAGAGTACAAACGTGGCTTCGGCGTACCGACGCTGATCGCCGTTCACCCGGAAAACGATCCGAAAGGCGAAGGCATGGCGATTGCCAAAGCCTGGGCAGCGGCCACCGGCGGCCATCGTGCGGGCGTACTGGAATCTTCCTTCGTTGCGGAAGTGAAATCTGACCTGATGGGCGAGCAGACTATCCTGTGCGGCATGCTCCAGGCTGGCTCTCTGCTGTGCTTCGACAAGCTGGTGGAGGAAGGCACCGATCCGGCATACGCGGAAAAACTGATTCAGTTCGGCTGGGAAACCATCACCGAAGCGCTGAAGCAGGGCGGCATTACGCTGATGATGGACCGTCTGTCCAACCCGGCAAAACTGCGCGCGTTCGCACTCTCTGAACAGCTGAAAACCATCATGGCGCCGCTGTTCCAGAAACATATGGACGACATCATCTCCGGCGAGTTCTCCTCCGGCATGATGGCAGACTGGGCGAACGACGATAAGAAACTGCTGACCTGGCGTGAAGAGACCGGTAAAACCGCGTTCGAAACCGCACCACAGTACGACGGCAAGATCACCGAGCAGGAGTACTTCGATAAAGGCGTCCTGATGATTGCGATGGTGAAAGCAGGCGTTGAGCTGGCGTTCGAAACTATGGTGGATTCCGGCATCATTGAAGAGTCTGCGTACTACGAATCGCTGCACGAGCTGCCGCTGATCGCAAACACCATCGCCCGTAAGCGTCTGTATGAGATGAACGTGGTGATCTCCGATACCGCCGAGTACGGTAACTACCTGTTCTCTTACGCCTGCGTACCGCTGCTGAAAGAGTTCATGACCACCCTGCAAGCGGGCGATCTGGGCCAGGCGATTGCGGAAGGTGCGGTTGATAACGCGCAGCTTCGTGACGTTAACGAAGCGATCCGCAGCCACGAAATCGAGAAAGTGGGCCAGAAACTGCGTGGCTACATGACCGATATGAAACGTATCGCGGTAGCAGGCTAAACACGATGAATCGGGTGGCGCAAGCCACCCGAACTGTTTTAGCTACGCAGTATCGCGCCGGGATAACCCAGCTGGCGCCACGCCTCATACACCACCACCGACACCGCATTCGACAGGTTCATGCTGCGGCTGTCCGGCATCATCGGAATACGAATTTTCTGCTCGGCTGGCAGGGCATCCAGAATGGTGGCCGGCAGGCCGCGGGTTTCCGGACCAAACATCAGATAATCCCCGTCCTGATAGCTTACGGCGCTGTGCGCTGGCGTGCCTTTGGTGGTCAGGGCGAACATGCGCTGTGGTTTTTCGGATCCCAGAAACGCGGCGTAATCGTGATGACGAACGACGGCGGTAAACTCATGGTAGTCCAGCCCCGCGCGGCGCAGACGTTTGTCGTCCCACGTAAAGCCCATCGGCTCAATGATGTGCAGACGAAAACCGGTGTTGGCGCACAGGCGGATAATATTGCCGGTGTTCGGCGGAATTTCTGGTTCGAATAAGACGATGTTAAGCATGCTGCCCCCTTAATTGCGGGGGCAGAATAGCAGAAAAGAGAGGGACTAGGCGACGCCCGGCTCCTGCGCGCGGCTATACAGCATTTTGTAGACGGTTGCCGCCGCGGCCACGAGAGCAGGCACGCTGAGGATCATTAAAATACTGTCTGCCTGCCACTGCATGGAAAGAAGCTGGGCGCTGGTCATGGTGCCCGCCACGCCGCCGAAGCGGCCGATCCCCTGCATCCAGGCGATACCCGTCGCGCGGCACTCGGTAGGGTAAAAGGTGGCGGCCAGGGTCTGCATGCCCGACTGCGCGCCGTTCATCGCGATCCCCATCAGGAAAATTAACCCGCCAAACAGGGCGATATGGTTATGCTCAATGCCGAGTAAAAGAATCAGGCCCATCGTCAGCACGAAACCACACGCGACCACCTTGTGCGCTTCCCAGCGATCCATCATCCAGCCCGCGAGCAAAATGCCAGCGGTGCCGCCGAAGGTGAACAGCGAGGTGAGCCAGGCGGATTCCGCCAGCGCATACCCCATCCCCTGCATCAGCGTCGGCATCCAGCTCAGCAGGACGTAATAAATCACCAATCCCATAAAGTAGGTGACCCACAGCATCAGGGTGCCGGGTAGCCAGGGCATGGAAAACAGCTGCGACACGCTGCCTTTTTTCGACGCGACTTTTTCCTCTGTCAGGAAAAAGCCCGTGACGCTATCCAGCGTGCTGCGGGCGAACCGGCTGGCGATGCGGCGAACCTGGGCGATGTCTTTCCCGCGCTGCACCAGAAACTTCACCGACTCCGGCAACAGCAGCGCCAGCAGCACCGTTAAAATCAGCGGCGCAATCGCGCCGGTCAGCAGCACGCTTCGCCAGCCATGGTGAGGGATAAGCCAGGACGAGATCGCCCCGCCGCCCGCCGCACCCAGCGGAAAGCCGCAGTACATGGTGTTAATTGCCATGGCGCGGCAGCGCTGGGGGGCAAACTCTGAGATCAGCGTGATGGCGTTAGGCATCGCGGCGCCCAGCCCGAGACCGGTCAGAAATCGCCATAGCGTCAGGGTATTCAGACTTTGCGCCCAGGCCGTGCCCAGGCTCGCCAGGCCGAAGAACAGACACGAAAAGACCAGCACGCGCTTGCGTCCCATCCGGTCCGATACCGGACCTGCAATCAGTGCTCCCAGCGACAGCCCCAGCAGCGCCGCACTCAGCACCGGCCCCAGATCCTGTTTATGTATTCCCCACTCCGTCGACAGCGTAGGCGCAATGTAACCCATCGCTGCGGTATCAAACCCATCGATCGCCAGCACCAGAAAGCCCAGCACAATAAGAAGCCAGTGAAACCCTGAAAAAGGACTTTCATCGATCACCTGCTGAATATCCACCCGACCTGAATACGTCATACGTTCCCCTCCGATGTGATGTTGTTTTTGTGTTCTTGTATTTGCTTGTCTATACAATTGCGGAGGGGCGGGGTGTGTCAAATTTTCTTATCAAGAATGTTACGCAGGTGTTATTTTCGACAAAAAAAGCGCCCGAGGGGAAAGTCGGGCGCGGAAGAAGGGGAGGCTAACCGGGGGAGATCAGGCCGCGTTTCCCTGAGAAAGAGGGGCCAGCGCCGCAGGCAGCTTACTGAGCTCCTGCACCAGCGAGTCTTTGTTGATTTCGCTAATCGACTTCGCCCCGGTCAGGGTCATCGCTACTTTCATCTCTTTCTCGATCAGGTTCAGCAGATTCGCCACGCCCGCCTGGCCGCTGGTGGCCAGCGCGTACAGGTAAGCACGGCCCAGCAGCACGCTGTCGGCGCCGAGCGCAATCATGCGCACCACGTCCAGCCCGTTACGGATGCCGCTATCGGCCAGGATCGCAATATCGCCTTTCACCGCATCGGCAATGGCCGGCAGGGCGCGGGCGGAGGAGAGCACCCCATCAAGCTGGCGGCCACCATGGTTAGAGACCACGATCCCATCGGCGCCAAAACGCACCGCGTCGCGGGCATCTTCCGGGTCGAGGATCCCTTTGATCACCATCGGGCCGTCCCAGAATTCGCGGATCCACTCCAGGTCTTTCCAGGAGATCGACGGATCGAAATTGTTCGCCAGCCAGCCAATGTAGTCCTCCAGCCCGGTCGGTTTACCGAGGTAGGCCGAAATATTGCCCAGATCGTGCGGACGGCCGTTCAACCCGACATCCCACGCCCACTGCGGGTGCGTCACCGCCTGCCAGTAACGGCGCAGGGCCGCGTTAGGGCCGCTCATGCCGGAGTGGGCGTCGCGGTAGCGCGCGCCGGGGGTTGGCATGTCGACGGTAAAGACCAGCGTTGAGCAGCCCGCCGCTTTGGCGCGCTCCAGCGCGTTGCGCATAAAACCGCGATCGCGCAGGACGTACAGCTGGAACCACATCGGGCGCTTGATGGTCGGGGCGACTTCTTCAATCGGGCAGACGGACACGGTGGAAAGGGTAAACGGAATGCCTTTGGCATCTGCGGCGGCGGCGGCCTGCACTTCACCGCGACGGGCATACATGCCACATAAACCGACAGGTGCGAGCGCTACCGGCATGGAGAGCGTCTCGTTAAACAGCTTCGTCTCAAGGCTCAGGTCAGACATATTTTTCAGCACGCGCTGGCGCAGGGCCACTTCCGACAGATCCTCCACGTTACGGCGCAGGGTATATTCGGCATACGCCCCGCCGTCGATATAGTGGAACAGGAACGGGGGCAAAATGCGCTGCGCCGCGGCGCGATAGTCACTGGCTGCTGAAATAATCATGCTTTGTTCTCCCTGGAAATATCACTCTCGCCAGGCAGACGGGTAATACGCGCCTGTCGGGCCTGATCTTCATCGAATCGTTTAATGGTGGTATGCACGAAGCCGAGATGCGCCATCATCGCCTTGCGCGCGGCCTCGGCATCTCCGGCCAGAATGGCGTTGAGCACCGCCTCGTGCTGTTCGGTCAGCTGGGCAAACACCGGCGGCACCAGATACATGCGCTGGCGGCTCTGCTTGACGGAGGATTGCAGCAGGTCGAAGAACCCGCGCATGGTTTGCAGCAGCACCACGTTGTGCGAGGCCTCGGCAATCGCCAGATGGAACCGCACGTCCGCCTGGGAGGCGATGTCCGGGTCGCTGCTTTGCGTGGCTTCAAAACAGGCTTTGAGCTTCTCTTTGTCGGCGTCGGTTGCCCGCATCGCCGCGTGCCACGCGGTGCTGGTTTCGATGGCGTGACGCGCTTCGAGGATGTCGAAGCTGTAGTCAGGGTCGTTTTCCATCAGCGTCTTCAGCGGCTGCACGATGTTTTGTTCGGACCAGTCGTCATGCTGCCAGCGCACGAAGGTGCCGCCGCCGCGACGGCTCAGCAGCACCCCTTCACTAACCAGCGTCGCCAGCGCCTCGCGCAGTGAGTTGCGCGACACGCCAAGCTGAGCGGCAAGCTGACGCTCGGCGGGCAATCTCATGCCCGCTTCCAGCTGTTGTTCTTCTATCAGCGCCCGTACGCGAGTGGCAATCTCGTCGGACAGGCGTCTGGGCATCACTATCATGGAATCATCCAGGTTAAGACATAGGCCTGCAATGTGGTGATCACGCCCACCATGCAGGTAAATATCAGGCTGTGTTTAACGGTAAAGCGGAACAGATCCGACTCTTTGCCTACCAGCCCCACCGCAGCACAGGCAATGGCGATGGACTGCGGTGAGATCATCTTCCCGGTCACGCCGCCGGTGGTGTTCGCAGCGACCAGCAGCACGTCCGAGACGCCAATCTGCTGCGCGGCCGTGGCCTGTAGGGCAGCAAACAGGGCGTTAGATGACGTATCTGAACCGGTCAGGAACACCCCCAGCCAGCCGAGGAACGGCGAGAAGAAGGTAAACGCGTGGCCGGTATGCGCCAGCGCTAACGCCAGCGTCGACGACAGGCCGGAGTAATTCGAAATAAACGCGAACGCCAGCACCATGCCGATGGAGTAAATCGGCAGCATCAGCTCTTTAATCGTCGCCGCAAAGGTCTGTACCGCGGCGGCAGGCTTCATGCGCAGCCACACAACGGAAAGGATAGCGGCAAACAGGATGGCCGTACCGGTGGCTGAGAACCAGTCGAACTTAAACACTGCCGCATACGGCGTGGCGTCGTGCACCACCGGCGGCATACGGGCGACCATTTTGTCGAGGAACGGCACGGAGATATTAATCACCATGTCGTACAGCGCGCCGCCCGGGGCGAACAGGGCTTTAAACGGCGGAATGCTCCACAGCGTCACGGTGGCGGTCAGGAACAGGAACGGTGACCATGCGCGTACAATCTGTCCGGCGGTATAGCCGGTGCGCGCCAGCGTCTGATCCACGTGCGATGCGCCCATGTCAGCAAAGCGGAAGATACGTACCGGCTGCCAGCGTTTCAGGAACAGCGTCAGACAGACCAGCGACACCAGGGAAGAGATGATGTCCGGCAGTTCCGGGCCGAGGAAGTTGGAGCTGAGATACTGGGCAATGGCGAACGAACCGCCCGCTACCATCACCGCAGGCCAGGTCTCCTTCACGCCGCGCCAGCCGTCCATAATCGCCATGATCCAGAACAGCACGATAATGGTCAGGAACGGCAGCTGGCGGCCCACCATCTGGCCGATCTCGAAGCTGTCCAGCCCGGTCACCTGACCCGCCACCAGAATCGGAATGCCCATCGCGCCAAACGCCACCGGGGCGGTGTTCACAATCAGGCACAGGCCAGCGGCATACAGCGGATTAAAGCCCAGCCCGACCAGCAGAGCGGCGGTGATCGCCACCGGCGCGCCAAATCCTGCCGCCCCTTCAAGGAACGCCCCGAAGGAGAAACCGACAATCAGCATCTGTAAACGCTGGTCCGGTGTAATAGAGAGAATCGACGAGCGAATAATGTCGAACTGCCCGGTTTTCACCGAGATTTTGTAGACAAAGACAGCGGCGATGATGATCCACGCAATCGGCCACAGGCCGTAGAAGAAACCATACACCACGGAGGCCAGCGCGCGATCGACCGGCATTTTATAGAAGAACAGCGCCACCAGCAGGGCGATGGCAACGGTGTACGTTGCGGCAAGGTAGCCCTTCAGCTTGAGCTTTATCAGCGCAAAGAAGAAGAACAGGATCGGTAGCGATGCGATCAGGCTCGACAGCCAGATATTCCCGGCCGGATCGTAGTTTTGTTGCCAGAGGCTCATGCAGGTCTCCTGAGGACCACACGGGTGTTCGTCGGGTGAGTCTCTGCTCATCTCAGCGTCACACTTAGTGTAAAAGTGGTCCTTCCAATATTGTGATGTAGGGTTAATGGCAATAAATGGTTAACCAAGTGTTGCTATTCAGCAATGCTTTTGTGAAGTGGAGCATCGAAACTGTGAACGATGGATAGCTTTACGCATGATTGGTAGGACCAAAACCGCAAGTTCAACTCACCGCGTGCGTTGGGAGCGGTAGTCAGGTGGAGGGCATTACATTCGCCTTTTGAGCAGATACGGCGCGTAAAAGAGGTTGAATAAAATGGGTATGTGATAATATTGCGTGAATCAAATGAGGTTTGTTTGTTTTATTTATGTTTTTGAAAATCTGTATATGTGTGATCAGAGTGATATATTTCTTATAAATAAAAATTTTTTTTGGTTAAAAATGCGAAATCGAAGCTGTAGCAAAAAATTTTAATTAAGGTAAATTTCACATATAGATTTTAACAGTGTATTACAAACGATCAATTGCTGATCGATAAGGAAATATCCTGTTTAACCGTGATTTTTCAGGATAAAGTGAAATAATTTTTTGCTGAAGTGACATTTTTTGGCTAATAATATTCTGAAATAAATTGATCAAACAATGATCAGTTAACTCTCTTGTAATTTAGTTGCGGTATTAAAAGCAGATTAATAATTATTAGGGCAATGGAAAGGGGTTAAATTTGTTAGTTGAGTGTTAATTTCAGAATGTTTACAAGCGCGGCGTATTACTTTTCAATACGTAGACGTTAAAAGGCATTTGATTTACTATTTATTCAGAAGCAACGTAACAGAAGATTTTAAATTTATTACTAACCACAACGTATTCAGTGTTATTTTCGGCCAGAAGTCATTCCTCAGTTGAAGGATATCTGTGTATGGCCTTCTGAAAATATACGGATTATCACCATGGGATGGACCCTGCTTTATTCTATAAGGTCGCGTCACCCATTCTGCTAAAACCCTTTCGGTGGCGTTTTTAAATCCTTATAGCGGTTATTGTACCTGGTACAACAAGTCTATATCTGTTTAATTTACAGAGGGGAAAGTGTTCCAAATGAAAATCAAAAATGTGGCGCTGGCGATTGCCGCGGCGGGGCTGCTGTTATCTTCTCAATCGGTACTGGCAAGCAGTGATTCTGGCGTTAATGCTTCTCTGGATACCGGTGCGGGTTCGCAAAGTACGGGCGGGGTGATCAATTTTACCGGGAAGATTACCCTTATTTCCTGTGATATTACTCCGGCCTCTAAAAACAAAACGGTAGACCTTGGGGCGTGGGCAAAAAGCTACTTTGACGATCACAACGAAACGACGCCGCGCGAGTTCAAAATCAACGTGGAAAACTGCCCGGAGACGGTTGAATCGGTTGCGGTACTGTTTGACGGAACCAAAGATACGGTGAATGACACACTGCTTCAGGTTACGCCAGGTGAAGGTATGGCGACGGGTGTCGGCGTGAAGCTTTATAACAGCGATCGCAGCACCGCGATTAAACCGGGTACGGTATCTGAAACAACCGCACCGGATGATGAAGGCAATGCTGAATTAACTTTCTATGCCGCACTTGACAAAGATGGCACAGAAATCAACGCCGGCGATGTTAACGCCGTTTCTAACTTCCTGATGGTTTATAACTGATTTCACTGTCAGCCACCTCCAGAGATAATAATGATGAAACGTTTATCGTATATTATGCTCACTGCATTAATGGTTAGTTCTGCGTCAGTTTCCGCTGGCGTTGTAATGGGGGGAACACGGATCGTATACCCACAACACAGCAAGGAGGTGGCATTTTCTGTTTCTAATATGGAAAGTGCGGTTCCCTATCTTATTCAGTCGTGGGTTGAAGGGGATGGGCAGGGTAAAAATAACGCTGCGCCATTTATTGTCACGCCACCTCTGTTCAGACTTGATCCGGAGCAGACCAATACGCTGCGTATTCAATATACCGGCGCTCCGCTGCCCACAGATCGTGAATCTGTATTCTGGCTCGATATTAAAGCGATTGCGCCAAAGCCAAAAGAGAGCAGCAACGAATTACAAGTTAACGTTAAATCGAAATTTAAAATTTTCTACCGCCCGGACAATCTAAAAGGGGACGCTGCAACTGCCTGGCAGAAAATAACGTTTTCGCGGACGGGAAAAGGGCTTAAGGCCGCTAACCCGACGCCATACTACGTCTCTTTTTATCGGCTGACCGTTGGCGGGCATAAAATTGAGCAGCCGGGCATGATCGGTCCAGGGGAAACCCGTGAATGGCCTGTGTCCGCCTCCGGGGGCGTAAGCTGGTCGGCTATTAATGATTTTGGTGCCATCACCGCCACCCACACCCAGCCTCTTTAAGATCATGCCTTTTCGCCTGTTTCGTTACGCGCCGCTTTCAGTGTTGCTGCTTAGCTTCAGCCGTGCGGGGATGGCCGAGGATTACTTTGATCCCGCCGCGCTGGAGCTTTCCTCTACTGAACAGAAAACGGCGGATCTGCACTATTTCTCTGAAAAGGGCGGGCAGATGCCAGGCACCTGGCTCGTGACGCTGGAGATTAACGGACGCGAGGAGCGGCATCAGGAGATCACCTTCGTCAATGAGAAAGGCAGCCTGCAACCCGTTTTTAGCGTATCGCTGCTGGAAGCGCTTGGCGTAAATGTAGGGGCCATTCCTGCATTCTCCCGGTTGCAGGAGGGAGAAACGTTCACGCACCTCGAGGATTTTATTCCGGCAGCGCGAACCTCCTATGATTTCAACCAACAGCGCCTTTTTCTCAACCTGCCGCAGGCGGCGATGAAACACCGCAGCCGTGGCTACGTGCCGCAGTCGCAGTGGGACGATGGTATCCCGGCGGCATTTACTGATTACAGTCTGTCGGGCGGTCAGGCCCGTCATCAGAGCGGGGTCACGACATCCAGCTATCTGAGCCTGCGTAACGGCATCAATCTGGGGGCGTGGCGGTTGCGCAACACTTCGGCCTGGAGCCACAGCGACGCGGGCGGCAACCATTTTCAGTCGCAAAGTAGCTGGCTGAGCCGGGATATTCGCCGTCTTAACAGCCAGCTACGGATCGGCGATGCCTGGACCGCAGGCGACGTCTTCGATAGCGTGGCGTTTCGCGGGGTTCAGCTCTCGTCCAGCGAGAGCATGTTACCCGACAGCCAGCGCGGCTTCGCACCAACCATCCGCGGCGTTGCACACAGCTTCGCTAAAGTCTCCGTTTCGCAAAATGGCTATGTGATCTATGAAACCTGGGTGGCCGCCGGGCCATTTATCATTAACGATCTGTTCCCCGGCGCACAAAGCGGCGATCTACAGGTTACGGTCACGGAAAGTGACGGCTCAACGCGCGTCTTTACCCAACCCTATTCTGCGGTGCCGTTTATGCGACGCCAGGGCAGCCTGAAATACAGTCTCAATGCAGGACGGTTTCATTCCGGCTCCAGCGATGCGCGTTCGCCTGAGTTTGTTGAAGGCGCTTTTTTCTACGGTCTGCTCTCCAGGATGACGGTGTATGGCGGCTTTCGTACGGCGAGCAACTACCAGGCCGGTGCAATTGGCATAGGCAGAGGGTTTGGCGCATTTGGCTCGCTGGGCATTGACGATACGCTGGCAAAAAGCCATTTACCCGACGGCAAAAACGCGATAGGGCAGGCGTGGCGCATTCAGTATCAGAAAGATTTCAGCGCTACCGGCACCGCCTTCAACCTGGCGAGTTATCGCTATGCCTCGCGCAATTACTATGAATTTAGTGAACTGAATCAGTCTGACAGCCAACAGCTGCAACTCAATAATCGCCGTAGCCGCTCGCAGGTCACCTTTTCACAGACGCTGGGTCAGTTCGGCAGCCTCAGCGTCTCGGCATGGATGCAGGATTACTGGCATACGTCCGGGCAGGATAAAACCATCCACATTGGCTGGTACACCAGCTGGCGGGGCATTTCCTGGGGCGCGGGATATGACTACACCGACTCAGCGCGTGAGCAGCATCCCGATCGCACCGTGTCGTTTAACGTCAATGTTCCGCTTGGCCACTGGTTACCGGACAGCTCGGTCAGTTACTTCATCAACCACAACAATCGTGGAATGACCACGCAGCAGATGTCTCTCAACGGCAGCGCGCTGGCGAATCGCAACCTTAATTACAGCGTTCAGCAGAGTAAGGCCAGCGAGGGACAAGCCGACAGTACCAGCCTGGCGCTGCAATACAACGGTGGCTACGGCAACGTCAGCCTCGGTTATGACCACAGCCGAAGCGGTAGCAACGCGAGCCTCGGACTCGCCGGAGGCGTTATCGCCACGCAGTATGGCGTCACGCTTAGCGAGCCGCTGGGCGATACCGTCGCCCTGCTGCGCGTGCCCGGTGCGGCGAACGTTGAGCCGGAGGGTTACAACGGGATCCATACCGACAGCCGCGGCTATGCGGTCATGCCAACGCTCTCGGCGTATCGCAAAAATACCGTCAGCCTTGATACGGCGACGCTGGGTGAGAACGTCGACGTTGAGCAGAGCGGTCTGACGCTCATTCCCACCAGCGGCGCGGTGGTGCTGGCCAATTACAAAACCCACATTGGTTATCGCGTTCTGTTTTCCCTGCGCTACCACGGTGAACCGTTGCCGTTTGGCGCGCAGGCTGAAGTGGTGGAGCAGAACCGCCATTCTGCAAACCGAAGCATGGTCGCTGACGGCGGTCAGGCCTACCTGAGCGGAGTACCCGAGCGCGGCACCCTGCGCGTCACCTGGTATGAAAACGGGGAGCAGCAGCAATGCCAGACACCTTTCAGACTGGGGAAAGCTCATATGGCCCCCGGCATCGCTACGCTGTCTCTTGAGTGCCACTAGAGGAATATCATGCGTCACTTTATTCACTGGTTTTTCTATCTGAGCCTTCTTTCGCTTTTTGGCATGCTGAGTTTTCATGCGCACGCTCAGGCCTCGCCCTGCCGCACCACGCGCGATCAGTGGGTTGTCCAGGTACCCTACGCCATTGGATATGCTCCCGGCACCGCGGATTGGACGCCGGTTTCCGCGCCGATACAGTCTACCGGGCAAGACTTCTACAACTGTGATGGCGGTAGTGACCCCTGGCGTAGTATCGGATTTGTCGAGCTGGATAACCCCGTCGGCACCGTGGTGGGGGAAGACGGTGCGTCGCGGCACGTCTACAAAACCCAAATTGACGGCATCGGCTACGCGCTCGGGTTCCGCGAGCAGCAGTACTGTGGTGCGGATGCCGTACGGTATATTGACGGCACCAGCCCGGTAGACGGCAACGAGTCCCGGCGTATCTGCGATGCCTCACAGAATCCTGCCTTTGCCAGCGCCCCAACGTATAAATTGCAGTTCTGGGTGGTGTTTTACAAAATCCCGACGACCAGCCCCATGCCTGACGATAACGCCAACTCCCAGGAGCAAAATGTCGGATCGCTGATATTGCAGGCGGGAGAAAATCAAGCCAGCGCCACCAACGTGGCGACACCAGTACAGATTCATCTCGCCAGCTTCACCGTCAGGCGTACCAGCTGTTCAGTGGGCTCTCGCAGCATTCTTGTTCCCATGGGGAGCGTGAGCCAGCGTGAATTTCACGGCATCGGCTCCCGCGCCGGGGGCGGACGCTTCAGCATTCCGGTGACTTGCGAAAATAACACGGCGGTTAAGATGGGTTTCTTTGGCGATACCACGCCGGGCAACGATCGGGCGCTGGCGTTGACGAAGCAGGAGGATAGCGCCAGCGGTGTCGGGATCGAACTGCTTTACGGTGACAATACCGGTTCGGTTCAGGGGCAGGTGGTACCGTGGAACACCCCGCAGGTGTCAGCGCTTGGGCAAGTAGGGGATAACCAGACGCAAACCTTCTGGTTTGATGCGCATTACATTCAGACGGAAGCGAACGTGACGGCGGGAAAAGCGGATGCGATGGCCACGTTTAACCTGATTTACAACTGAGTTTCCCCTGCCGCAGCGGCAGGGGAGGACGATCAGAACGCGGTCTTACAAAAACCTGTCATCTCTTTCAGGCCCATTTCGCGACCAAGCTCAGTCATCGGGTGCACCACCACCAGGCCACGGACGCATTTCTTCAGCTTGCCCATGTCGGCCTGCTCTTTTTTGGTGATCGCGCGGCGATGCGGCATGTTCATCAGCTTCTGCGCTTCTTTACTCAGCTTCTGGCCTTTCACTTCGCGCAGGCGTTCAATTTCCGCCCCCAGCTTCACGGACTCTTTTTCCAGCTCGGCATATTTCTCGGCGGAATCAACAAGGGAGAGGCCGGCCATCTGATGGCGGATCATATCCAGACGGTCGCTCAGGCGTTTAATTTCGTTCTTTTCGACTTCTTTCATGACAAATAACTCTGAAAACGGGGAATTTACAGGGAAGGATACACCAATGTGTGCGGGCTTACTTCTGAAACGCTTTTTTTAAGCTGATTTTAGAAATCAGCTCAGTCAGGGAAAGCACCATGGTGGAGCGGACAACCTGTTGATAACGCAGCTTTTGCATCGCGTACAGCTCTGGGTCGCTGTTATCAAACTGAGGTGCGGGAGGGAGCGCGGATACGCAGTGCAGTTCGCCGAAGGGCCCCAGTATCTCATCATCGGTAAAGGTGTACTCATTGCCGTCATGATTGAGCTCTTCGCGCAGCGCCATTAACAGCTCGGCGTCTTCATACTCCTGACGGTTCAGCACGCCGAGACCGTAAATCAGCTTCAGCCGTACCGATAAATCGCCCAGCGGTCCGTCTCCGTCCAGTAACGGTTCTACAGCGTACTTTACCGCGTAGTCGTCTTTGCGAAACACCTGAAGCACCAGAATGTTTACCGCCTCGGTTAACAGCTCGACGGCGGCAATCAGGAAACTTCGTACGGTTTTGCCAGCATTCAGACGCTCAAGCACACGATTTTCAAAGGCCTGGGTTTGTTCCATTATTGCCTGCATATCTGACAATCTGTTATTCGGGCGCAGGCTCACCTGCGCCGGACTCTGCATCATTTGGTTGCGTTGTATGCGCTGACCGCCTCCGCAACTACGTCACTGTTGGCATCCAGACCGGAGATCTGCGCCAGCGCAGCCTGCGCGCCTTTGTCATCAATCAGCTGAGCCAGCTCAATTGCCTGCGGGTCCTGCTCGCTGCGGTAGTGCATTGCGGCAGCGATTCCCTTCACCAGGTTAGCGTGCGGCAGGCCGTATTCCAGCGTGCCCAGCAGCGGTTTAATCAGGCGATCGCCCGCGCTCAGTTTACGCAGCGGCTGACGACCCACGCGCTCAACGTCATCTTTCAGATACGGGTTTTCAAAACGACCGAGGATTTTCTGGATGTATGCTGCGTGTTTATCAGCATCAAAACCGTAGCGTTTGATCAGCACCGCGCCGCTCTCTTCCATTGCCCCTTTGACCACCGCACGGATGTTCTCATCGAGGATCGCGTCACGAATGGTCTGATGACCGGCCAATTTTCCGAGGTACGCGGTTATAGCATGCCCGGTGTTCAGCGTGAAGAGTTTACGTTCGACAAATGCCATCAGGTTATCGGTTAATTCCATTCCCGGAATGGTCAGCAGCGCGCCCTTAAACTGGGTTTTATCAACGATCCACTCGCTGAAGGTTTCCACGGTCACTTCCAGCGGGTCGTTGGTGGCGGATGCTGACGGCGGAACGATGCGATCCACGGCGGAATCAACAAAACCTACGTGCGCTTCAACCCAGGCTTTATCTTCGTCGGCGACGGCCGTAAGAACGTGGCCTTTCAGCTGCGTGGTGCCGCGCACCATGTTTTCACAGGCGATGATGTTCAGCGGCTTTTCAACGCCCTGTGCTTTACGCTTCGCCAGGCCTTTCGCGACCGCCGGGGCGATACGCTCAAGCACCACCGGACCCACGGCGGTGGTGACCAGATCAACGCTGGCAATAAGATCGATAACATCGTCGCCAATGCTGCTTACCGCGTTGACGCCAGAGACCGTTTCAACCTGTTCGTTTTCACCCACCACGTGAACCTGATAGCTATGACGGGCATTCAGGGCATCCAGAACCACCTGATTCACATCGGCGAATGTCAGGGTAATGCCCGCGTCTGCCAGCAGTTTACCGATAAAGCCACGACCAATATTACCTGCGCCAAAATGTAATGCTTTCATAGTGTTAACCTTCATCAATGTTTTTACCCGAGAGGGCTGGGGTGAGGAACGTTTTCCCCTCACCCTAGCCCTCTCCCCGGGGGGAGAGGGAGGAGTACCGTTATTTGTTAAGCAGGGCCAGAACTTCTTCAACGCTGGTGGTGTTGGCCAGACGCTCAATAACCGTTTCGTCATCCAGCGCGTTGGTCAGGCTGGTAATCACCTGGATATGCTCGTTGTTGCGAGCGGCGATACCAATCACCAGACGGGCGATGTCGTCCTCTTCTTCACCGAAGCGCACGCCATCAGGATACTGACAGAACACCACGCCGGTTTTCAGCACGCGGTCTTTGGCTTCCACCGTACCGTGTGGAACCGCGATGGATTCACCCAGGTAGGTTGGGGTCAGCTTTTCACGCTCCAGCATCGCCTCAACGTATTCCGGCTGAACGTAGCCACCTTTCACCAGCTGCTCACCGGCGAAGCGAATGGCCTCTTCTTTATTGGTCGCCGTGCGGCCAAGGAAGATGTTTTCTGCGCCCAGTTTGAACAGATGCGCGTTGCTCTCGTCGAAGCTGTCTTGCAGGCTGGTACGTACTTTCACTTCGTTATCTTCATGGCGCTGCGCCGCCACCAGACGTTCGGTCAGGCTCGTGTACAGGCCGCTGTCGAGGAAGTTGGTCAGGGAAATGTGCTGCGCCTGCGGTACCTGACGCATAGCGCGTTCGGTCAGATCGCGGTGCGTGATCACCAGGTCAACGTCCGGCGGCAGGCTGTTAATCGCGCTGTTGGTGACGGAGATGTTGGTCAGACCCGCATCCTGCACTTTCTTACGCAGCACGCCCGCACCCATTGCGCTGGAGCCCATACCGGCATCACAGGCCACGATGATTTTACGAACGTGGCTCAGGTCGTTAGAGACATCGCCTGCCGCCAGCGGCGTTGCGCCTTTGGATTCGGCTTTCATGTCATGCATACGACGGGTTGCCGCTTCGATATCGTCGTCTTCTTTCACCTTGCTGGTTTTCAGCAGGATAGCGGAGGCCACGAAGGAGACCGCCATGGCCGCACAGATCGCCGCGATGTTCGCGAAGTAGGCGCCTTTCGGGGTCATCGCCAGCACCGCCAGGATAGAGCCTGGAGAAGCCGGAGAGACCAGACCGCCGCCCAGTACGCTCAGGGTGAACACGCCGGTCATACCGCCGAGGATAACGGCCAGGATCAGGCGTGGGTTCATCAGCACGTACGGGAAGTAAATTTCGTGAATACCGCCCAGGAAGTGAATGATTGCCGCGCCGCCAGCAGACTGCTTCGCGCTGCCGCGACCGAAGAACATATATGCCAGCAGAACGCCCATACCCGGACCCGGGTTGGCTTCAATCAGGAAGAAGATGGACTTGCCGAGATCGTGAGACTGCTGAATACCCAGCGGCGAGAAGATACCGTGGTTGATGGCGTTGTTCAGGAACAGGATTTTCGCCGGTTCAACAAAGATAGACGCCAGCGGCAGCATGTCATGCGCCACCATGAAGTTAACGCCCGCCGCCAGCAGCTTGGACAGCACTTCAACCGCCGGGCCAATGCCGAGGAACGCCAGAATCGCGAGGATCATCCCGATGATGCCCGCAGAGAAGTTGTTCACCAGCATTTCGAAGCCGGATTTGATCTTGCCATCAACCCAGACGTCAAATTTCTTAATCGCCCAGCCGCCCAGAGGACCGGCAATCATCGCACCGAGGAACATCGGCATATCCGCACCGACGATCACCCCCATGGTTGTGATGGCACCCACGACGCCACCACGGTCACCGCCCACCAGACGACCACCGGTATAACCGATGAGCAGCGGCAGCAGGTACGTAATCATTGGGCCAACAAGTTTCGCCAGCGTTTCGTTAGGCAACCACCCTGTCGGAATAAATAATGCGGTGATAATACCCCACGCGATAAACGCGCCGATATTTGGCATCACCATGTTGCTGAGGAAACGACCAAAGCTTTGCACTTTGATCTTGAAATCGGATGACATAAAACACCCCTTCTTATGTTTACGCTTAGGCTTGTGGCCCGAGGTTTATCGTTAATGTGCGGCGGCAGAGGTAGCCGGGCCCTGTTCTGATGCTGTGAAATCTGGCACTGAATCGTTCAACTGTCCAGACAGCGAAATTTTGTGTGATCTGAATCACATGAATGTAGGGGGTGAGGACATTAATGAAGTGATCGCGATCACATAATGAGTGTGTAAAAAAAATACATCGTTCAGAATTACGCCAAAATGGGCGGGTTTTTGTGATTAATATCACAATGTTAAGTTGGCTGTTTGTTTTCAGATTGTGATTTGATTCACAAAATATTTTTATGCAGATTTCTCCCGTATCCCCTCACGACAGGAATGCGATACGCACACCTGCCTTTTACCACGGCTTGATCCATACTGACCTCTTTGTGGGCATTAAGGATAAGCAATGAAACTCATCGGCAGTTATACAAGTCCTTTCGTGCGTAAGATTTCGATTCTCCTGCTGGAGAAAGGGATTGAATTTGAATTCGTAAATGAACAACCCTACAACGCAGAGAACGGCGTTGCGCAGTACAACCCGCTGGGGAAAGTCCCGGCGCTGGTAACGGACGAGGGCGACTACTGGTTTGATTCCCCGATCATTGCGGAGTACATCGAGCTGCTTGGCGTTGCGCCAGCCATGCTGCCGGCGGATCCAAAAGCAGCGCTGACGATGAAGCAAATTGAAGCCCTGGCGGATGGCATTATGGATGCGGCATTAACGTCCGTACGCGAGCAGGCAAGGCCCGCCGCCCAGCAGTCAGAAAATGAGCTGCTGCGCCAGCGCGAAAAAATCAGCCGCAGCCTGGATATGTGCGAACAGCTGATCCGCGACGGGAAAATTCAGAGCGATAGCCTGAATCTGGCGACGATCGCCATCGCCTGCGCCATCGGCTACCTCAATTTCCGCCGCGTCTCGCCGGGCTGGTGCGTGGATCGTCCGCTGCTGGTCAAACTGGCGGAGACGCTCTTCCAGCGCGAAAGTTTCGCCCGGACTGAACCACCAAAGGCTTGATGCGGGTTATAACACTTCCTGGCGGGAGGCGGTACAATCTCCCCACATGTTAACTCCCTCTCCCGTCGGGAGGGGGGAAGATATTTACTCGCCAGGCGCATTCATGACTACTCATCATTCCCTCTACAGCCAGATCCCCGCTACCGATCGTCTGCTTCGTGACCCGCGCATCACTGCGGTGCTGGAGCAGTTTGGCCATACTGCAACGGTCGACATGCTACGCCAGCTTCAGGACGATGCGCGTCGCCATATTCAGGCTGAGAACGCGCTACCCGGCTGGTGCGAGGCATGGGCGCAGGAAGTTGAAAGGAGGCTGAGCAAGCACGCGCAAAGCGCGTTGCGCCCGGTTATTAACCTGACAGGCACGGTTCTGCACACCAATCTGGGCCGGGCACAGCAGGCAGAAGAGGCAATAGAGGCCGTCACCCGGGCCATGCGCTCGCCGGTGACGCTGGAGTACGATCTGGACGGCGCCGGGCGCGGACATCGCGATCGCGCGCTGGCGGATCTTCTCTGCCAGATCACCGGCGCGGAAGATGCCTGCATTGTGAATAACAACGCGGCGGCGGTGCTGTTAATGCTGGCGGCCACCGCAAGCGGAAAAGAGGTTGTCGTCTCTCGCGGCGAGCTGGTGGAGATCGGCGGGGCGTTTCGTATTCCGGATGTCATGCGCCAGGCGGGCTGCACGCTGCATGAAGTGGGCACAACCAACCGTACCCATGCAAAAGATTATCGCGCGGCGGTGAATGAAAACACCGCCCTGCTGATGAAAGTGCATACCAGCAATTACCACATTGAGGGTTTTACCAAAACGGTGGAAGAGGCTGAACTGGCCGCCATCGGGCGCGAGCTAAACGTGCCGGTGATTGCCGATCTTGGCAGTGGGTCGCTGGTGGATATGCGCCAGTATGGTCTGCCAAAAGAGCCAATGGTGCAGGAAATGGTTGCCGCGGGCGTAAGCCTGGTCAGTTTCTCTGGCGATAAACTGCTGGGCGGGCCGCAGGCGGGTATTATCGTCGGCAGGCGCGAGCTGATTGCGCAGCTACAGCAGCATCCGCTGAAGCGCGCCCTGCGTGCCGATAAAATGACGCTGGCCGCGCTGGAAGCCACGCTGCGGCTCTATCTCCACCCGGAGAAACTGGCTGACCGCCTGCCCACGTTGCGTTTGCTGAGCCGTGACGCGGCCTCTGTTCGCGCGCAGGCGGAAGCGCTACTGCCGCAGGTTGCTCCTCATTACCCTGAGTTTGAAGTTCGTATCGAGCCTTGCCTGTCGCAAATTGGCAGCGGCTCGCTGCCGGTGGACAGGTTACCGAGCGAAGCGCTGACGTTCACCCCGCGCGACGGACGCGGAAGCCAGCTTGAGGCGCTGTCGGCGCGCTGGCGCGCATTACCGACGCCGGTGATTGGCCGGATCGGTGACGGGCGCATGTGGCTGGATTTACGCTGTCTGGAAGATGAAGTGCGGTTTCTGGAGATGATGTTGAAATGATTATTGCCACCGCCGGTCACGTTGACCACGGCAAAACCACGTTATTGCAGGCCATTACGGGCGTGAATGCCGATCGCCTGCCGGAAGAGAAAAAGCGCGGCATGACCATTGACCTGGGTTACGCCTACTGGCCGCAGCCCGACGGTCGCGTGCTGGGCTTTATCGACGTGCCCGGCCACGAGAAGTTTCTTTCCAATATGCTCGCGGGCGTGGGCGGGATCGATCACGCTCTGCTGGTGGTCGCGTGCGATGACGGGGTGATGGCGCAAACGCGCGAGCATCTGGCGATCCTCCAGCTGACGGGAAACCCGCAGTTGACCGTCGCCCTCACCAAAGCGGACCGTGTGGATGAGGCGCGTATCGACGAGGTGCGTCAAGAGGTGCTGGCGGCGCTGAGTGAATACGGTTTTAAGGATGTCGCACTGTTTGTCACCGTAGCGACAGAAGGCCGCGGTATCGATGCTCTTCGCAACCATTTGCAGCAGATCCCGTCTCGTGAACAGGCCAGCCATCACCGCTTCCGTCTGGCGATCGACAGGGCGTTTACCGTGAAAGGGGCTGGGCTGGTGGTGACCGGTACCGCGCTGAGCGGGGAAGTGAACGTGGGCGATACCCTGTGGCTCACGGGCGTGAACAAACCGATGCGCGTGCGCGGGCTTCATGCGCAAAACCAGCCGGTGGAACAGGCCCACGCCGGGCAGCGTATCGCGCTGAATATTGCCGGTGATGCCGAAAAAGACCAGCTTAACCGCGGCGACTGGCTGCTGGCCGACGCGCCGCCGGAGCCCTCTGAACGGATTATCGTTTCTCTCCAGACCCATACGCCGCTGACCCAGTGGCAGCCGCTGCATATCCACCACGCGGCCAGCCACATCACCGGACGCGTGTCGCTGCTGGAAAACGATCTCGCCGAACTGGTGTTCGACTCCCCGCTCTGGCTGGCGGATAACGACCGCCTGGTTCTGCGCGATATTTCGGCGCGGGAAACGCTGGCGGGCGCGCGCGTGGTCATGCTGGATCCGCCCCGTCGCGGCAAACGTAAGCCCGAGTATTTACAGTGGCTGGCCGCGCTGGCCCAGACCCGCGATGATAAGTCTGCGTTAGATATCCACCTTGAGCGTGGCGCGGTGGATCTGGCGGCGTTCGCCTGGGCGCGCCAGCTCAGCGGCGAAGGATTGCGTCTTCTGACGCAGGAGCCAGGTTTTATTCAGGCCGGGAACAGCCTGCTGAACGCGCCGGTGGCGGCGCGCTGGCAGCGCAAAGTGCTGAGCACGCTGGCGACCTACCATGAACAGCATCAGGATGAGCCCGGCCCGGGCCGTGAACGTCTGCGGCGCATGGCGTTGCCCATGGAAGACGACGCGCTGGTGCTGTTGCTGATTGAAAACATGCGTGAAAGCGGCGTTATTGCAAGTCATCACGGCTGGCTACACCTGCCGGAACACAAGGCCGGTTTTACCGCTGAGCAGGACGCGGTCTGGCAAAAAGTGGCGACGCTGTTTGGCGATGAACCGTGGTGGGTGCGTGATCTGGCGCGTGAAACCAATACCGATGAGCAGCTGATGCGTCAGGTACTGCGCCATGCGGCACAGCAGGGGATGATTGTGGCGATCGTGAAAGATCGTTATTACCGCAACGATCGGATCGTAGCGTTTGCGAACCTGATCCGGGAGCTGGATCAGGCGCGCGGATCAACCTGCGCCGCAGACTTCCGCGATCGGCTGAATGTGGGACGCAAACTGGCGATTCAGATCCTGGAGTATTTCAACCGCATCGGGTTTACGCGTCGTCGTGGCAATGACCATGTGCTACGCGACGCGCAGTTATTTCCGTAAGCGTTAAGCGCTGCGCGCCTGTTTCTGCTTAGCCAGCCAGACCGCGCCCAGCCTTCCCGCCTGGTTACCCAGCTCGCAGGGAAGGATGGGCACCCGGAGCGCCTCCCACTCCTCGAATCGCTGTAGGTATTTATCCAGCAGGAGATAGATTTTCTCCTGCTCGCTAATGCCGCCGCCAATCAGCACCGCCTGCGGATCAAACATGGAGATCACGCTGTAGATGCCCCGCGAGAGGAAATGCGCCCACTCTTCTATGGCCTCACGCAGATGCACGTCGCTGTCCATGCGTCTAAACAGCTCCTCACCATCAGGCATCTCATCTTCCGACACGGCCAGCGCGCGGCGGCAGGCTTTCATCAGGCCGCTGGCTGACGCCACTTCGTGCATCGGCTCGCCGTTGTTGCCAACGGGCAGCACGCCAAACTCACCCGCCCGGTAGTGCGACCCACGGTAGAGATCGCCCTCCATGACGATACCGCCGCCGATGCCGGTGCCGATGGTGATGCAGACAAAATGCTCATAGTCCTTGCCGGCGCCCTGCCAGCGTTCGCCCAGCGCCGCGCAGTTGGCGTCATTTTCGGTTGTTACGGGGAGATCGGTCAGCTGTGCGAAAAGCTCGCACAGGTTTTCACCGTCAAGGTAATCCAGCGCCCCGGCCTTGGCCGCTTCGCCGGTATGGTGATTGATGTGGCCCGGAAAACTCACGCCGATGCCGACGATCTCATGCTCCTGGCGGTACTTATCCACCACCGCTTTCCACTTCTGTTTGAAGGTGCTTTCATCGTCAGGCGTATCATATTCATCGGATGTCAGTTCTTCGCCGTTTTCGTTAATCACGCCGTGTTTGATGTGGGTTCCGCCCACGTCAAAGCCGATAAATAGCTGCATTGCATCGTTCCTCATGAGCCCCTGAGCTATTAAGTATGGCTCTGGCGGCAGAAACGAAACGTAAAGTACGGTAATCCGTGATACGGCTCGTAAACCCGTTACCGACTGGCGAGAAAACCACCAGCCGGAACTACCCTTGTTGTACACCTACTGCAAGGAGACGGTCATGACAAACAATCCTCCCTCATCGCGTATCCAGCCAGGCGAGTATGGTTTTCCCCTTAAGCTGAAGCCCCGCTATGACAACTTTATCGGCGGCGACTGGGTGGCGCCCGTCGACGGTGAATACTATTCCAACCTGACGCCCGTTACCGGCCAGCCGCTGTGTGAAATTGCCAGTTCGGGCAAGCGGGATATAGATTTAGCGCTGGATGCGGCGCATAAGGCGAAAGATAAGTGGGGACAAACGTCCGTTCAGGACAGAGCGGCCATTTTGTTCAAAATCGCCGATCGGATGGAGCAGAATCTGGAGCTGCTGGCGACCGCAGAAACGTGGGACAACGGCAAGCCGATCCGGGAAACCATGGCGGCGGACGTGCCGCTGGCGATTGACCATTTCCGCTATTTTGCGTCCTGCATTCGTGCCCAGGAGGGGGGAATAAGTGAAGTTGACAAAGATACCGTGGCGTATCACTTCCACGAGCCGCTCGGCGTGGTGGGGCAAATTATTCCGTGGAACTTCCCGCTGCTGATGGCTAGCTGGAAAATGGCGCCCGCGCTGGCGGCGGGTAACTGCGTTGTGCTGAAACCCGCTCGCTTAAC
Organism: Enterobacter sp. BWH52; assembly: GCF_001037565.1. Lineage (NCBI taxonomy): Bacteria > Pseudomonadati > Pseudomonadota > Gammaproteobacteria > Enterobacterales > Enterobacteriaceae > Enterobacter > Enterobacter sp. BWH52. The sequence continues at coordinate 34,563 of NZ_KQ089858.1, forward strand.
GCCGCTTTCGGTACTGCTGCTGATGGAGGTGATTGGCGACCTGTTGCCGCCGGGGGTCATTAACGTGGTCAACGGGGCCGGGGGAGAGATCGGCGAATATCTGGCTACCTCAAAACGTATCGCCAAAGTGGCGTTCACCGGCTCAACGGAAGTGGGCCAGCAGATCATGCAGTACGCGACCCAGAACATCATTCCGGTCACGCTCGAGCTGGGCGGCAAATCGCCGAACATCTTCTTTGCCGACGTGATGGACGAAGAGGACGCCTTCTTCGACAAAGCGCTGGAAGGGTTTGCGCTGTTCGCGTTTAACCAGGGCGAAGTCTGCACCTGTCCGAGCCGCGCGCTGGTGCAGGAATCCATTTATGAGCGCTTTATGGAGCGGGCGATCCGGCGCGTGGAGTCGATTCGCAGCGGTAATCCGCTGGATAACGTTACCCAGATGGGGGCGCAGGTATCGCATGGCCAGCTGGAAACCATCCTCAACTATATTGATATCGGTAAAAAAGAGGGGGCCGATGTGTTGACCGGCGGTCGTCGTAAGGTGCTGGGCGGCGATTTGCAGGAGGGCTACTACCTTGAGCCGACCATCCTGTTCGGTAAGAACAATATGCGCGTTTTCCAGGAGGAAATTTTTGGACCGGTGCTGGCCGTCACCACGTTTAAAACCATGGACGAGGCGCTGGAGCTCGCCAACGACACGCAGTATGGCCTGGGGGCGGGCGTCTGGAGCCGTAACGGTAATCTGGCCTATAAAATGGGCCGGGGCATCCAGGCCGGACGCGTATGGACAAACTGCTATCACGCCTATCCGGCTCATGCGGCGTTTGGCGGCTACAAGCAGTCGGGCATCGGGCGTGAAACCCATAAGATGATGCTGGAGCACTACCAGCAAACGAAATGTCTGTTGGTCAGCTACTCCGATAAACCGCTGGGGTTGTTTTAATCTCCGGGCTCAGGCCGTCCCGAGTGGGGTGGCCTGAGCCGGGTTAAAGCCGGGTGGCGGCTTCGCCTTACCCGGCCTACTTTTTACTCCCTCTCCCGTGGGAGAGGGCTGGGGTGAGGGCAACAGGCCGCAGTTATTCAGCTTTCATCCACCCATATCCGCATTTCCCCTTCTCCCCGGTTTGCCCAGCTGAACCACGGAATAAAGGTCAGCGTCCGGGGCTGACGTTCTACCGGTGAGTGGTCGTACTGCCACAGGGCATCAGTGTCCTTCGCCTGACACCCGATCCCTTCTGCCTGTATCAGCATCTTGTGCGCGAAAATGCCTTTGCCTTCAAATACCCGAAACGCGCTGTCCTGGCGCAAAGAAAGGTTATGCAGATTTGCGCCGTTATCGGCTTCTTCCAGGCAGTAAATTAGCGGCCCACGCTGCAATGCGACTTTCCCCGCCTGCTGGCGCACCTGCGGGTTGCCGTACACGCGGCGGACCGGCATCGGTAACGTCAGCGTCAGCGTGTCGCCTTCCTGCCAGCTGCGGTTGAGGTATAAGTATCCACGGGAGACCTCGCCTGTAATGGCCTGACCATTGAGCGAAACAGCCGGTTCCGCACACCAGTCCGGCAGCCTCAGGGCCAGCGTGTGAGTCACCGGAACTGGTGAGGTAATCTCGATTTTCACCTGCTCATGCCACGGATAGTTCCCGCTAATCCGCAGCTGGAGGATGTTATCCCCAACCGGAATGGCGACGTCGTTCCCCACGTACAGGTTGATCAACAGCGCGTCCGGGCGAACGGTATAAATGTAGTGCCCCAGCGAGGTCAGCACGCGCGCAATATTCGGCGGGCAACAGGCGCAGCCGAACCAGCGCTGGCGCACCGGTTTGACGTGGTCATAGATATGGTTAAAGGCCAGGGTTTTCGGGTGCACTTCCAGCGGATTCACATAAAAGAAATGCTTACCGTCCAGCGCCATGCCGCCCAGCACCGTGTTGTACAGCGCGCGCTCCATCACGTCGGCGTAGTGGCCGTCCGCCTCCATCTCCAGCATCCGGCGGGCAAACATCATCAGGCCGATGGAGGCGCAGCTTTCGGCGTAGACCGTATCGTTGGGCAGATCGTAATCGCTGCTGAACGCCTCGCCGCTGCTTTGGGAGCCAATCCCGCCGGTGATGTACAGCTGGCGCTGTGCCATGTTGTTCCACAGCCGCAGGCAATCCTGACGTTTCCCCTCGTCGTTGCTCAGGCGCGCCAGATGCGCCATGCCCGCCATCAGATAGACAAAACGCACGGCGTGGCCGATGGCCGTTTGTTGTGCGGCAAGGGGCAGATGCGCCTGGCTGTAGGCTTTGTCCTTGACCATCCACGCCGGGCCATAGGTGTTCCAGTATGACGTTCTGCCGCGCTTCTCGTATTCGATATCGTAGAAGTGAGGCTGCGCGCCGCGTTCCTCAATAAAGTATTTCACCAGATTGAGATAGCGTGGCTCCTGCGTGACGTCGTACAGCCGCATCAGCGCCAGCTCGATTTCCGGGTGGCCCGGATAGCCGTGCAGCTGGTTTTCGCCCGGGCCAAACACGCTGTCGATATGATCCGCCAGCCTGCACACCACGTCCAGCAGGCGGCGCTTTCCGGTTCCCTGGAAATACGCCACACCCGCTTCAATCATATGCCCGGCGCAGTACAGTTCGTGGCATTCGGCCAGATTGGTCCAGCGCTCGGCCGGTGCTTTCACCGTGAAATAGGTATTGAGATAGCCATCTTCACACTGCGCCGCTGCGACCAGCTCGATCACCTCGTCGGCGGTTTTTTCCAGTTCAGCATCCGGCTTCTGGCACAGCGACCACGCCACGGCTTCGAGCCATTTCGCCACGTCGCTGTCCTGAAAGACCATCCCGTAGAACTCCCCCTGTTCCAGACCGGCCGCGATGCGGAAGTTGGCGATGGCGTGGCTGGGTTCGGCCTCTGCCACGCGATCGTTAAGCGCATCCCACTGGTAGGGGATCACCACATCGCGGACCAGCCGTTGGTACTGACCAAGAAACGGGTCGTTGATTTTCAGCTGATGCAGGTCGGCTTCCATTATGGTCATATCGTTCTCCTCAGGACTGTACATGACGCTGGCGCAAATCGGTGGCAATGCGCGACATCACGGGATTGTTAAGCCTGCACCAGCGGATAGCGACCGCCAGCAGCAGGTGGAAAAGGGCAGGGAGCAGCGTCTCCATGGCGGTGATGCCCTGCAATGAGGCGGGCGTCTGGTTACCCGCGCCTGGCTGATAGGCCACGGCAATAAACACCAGGCTGATGATCCCGGCGCTGGATGCCCACGCGAGCTTGATGAAAAACAGATTGAAGGCGAAGTTCATCCCCGAGGAGCGCACGCCGGTTTTCCATTCGCCGTAATCATCGGCAAAGGCCATCAGTGAGAAGTGCAGCGGCAGGGTGAAGCCCAGGATCACGCCGTTACTTAAAATCACGATCAGCCAGAGCGTCTGGTGCGCCGGGCCACCCGGCAGGAACCACATTCCCACCGCAAGCGCAGCAAGTACCAGGTTGGTGTAGTAGTAGAGTTTGACGGTATCAATCCGCCGCGACAGCGGGCTGACGATCACCGCGCCCAGAATGGCAGCAAAGGTCACCATGGTGAAAAACAGCGAGGTGTACGCCGTGCTGCCCTGAAGCACGTAGGTGATGAAATACATGTATCCGCCGCCGCGAATGTTGAAGACGTTGATCAGCAGAAACGACATCACCAGCATCAGCAGCAGCTGATCGTTTTTCCGCAGGCCAGCCAGGTGCTCGCGCAGGGTGAATTTACCCATCAGCGCAAGCGGGACGCGCTCGCGCACCCAGAAGAAGCAGCACAGGAACATCACCACAGCGATGGCGCACAGCACGCCAACGCCCAACTGATAACCCCGGGCGGTATTGCCCTGTCCCAGCTCTGACACCAGCCACGGCAGGCCAACGGAGACCAGAAAGCCCGCCACGCCGCACAGTACGAAGCGCCAGGACTGGCAGGATATAACCTCGTTGTGGCGGGTGGTCATGGTGTTGATCAGCGCGCAATACGGCACGTTGATGGCGGTATAGCCCACTGAAAGCAACAGATAGGTGCCGAACGCCCAGGCAATTTTCACGCCCATGCTGGCGTCCGGGACGGTGAAGGTCAGCACGCCGACGATCCCGATAGGAAGCGCGACCCACAGCTGCCACGGACGAAAACGCCCCCAGCGGCTCTGCGTGCGGTCGGCAATCACGCCCATCACCGGATCGGAAATCGCGTCAAATACCCGAAGGGCAATAAACAGCGTGCCCACCAGCGCGGGCGTCAGGCCAAATACATCGGTATAGAAAAAGGTCAGGAAGTTCATGATCAGGCAGGTAATTACCGTGCCGCCCGCGTCGCCCAGGCCGTAGCCAATTTTCTCGCGGACTGACAGCCGTTCATCGGCTGCCTGTTTTGCAACTTCTGCGTCTGTAATCGGTGTGGAAGTCATGGGGTAACTCCTCGATAAACGATTTTTTTATCGTATTTGTGCAAGGTACCCCATTTATTCTGCATTCAACGGGCAGACCAACAAGGGAAGGGAAAAGTATAAAAAGGTGACAATTCCGACCTGATGATAAAACTGTGAGTTTGATCGAGCCGTTCTGCTGATATTTATTAATAATCAAGGGATAAAGACAATATTAGCCACCATAAAAGCGGAAAAATGAATATCCATGCTTGAATTATCCATAGCACTTCCGATCAGGGTTCAAAATGGCGGGTTATTTATCTCCCGGGGCGTGGGCCGTCATCCCGCACGAAAATTATCTTCGTGGGAGATAATTTTTGTCGAAAAAGGGACATTAACGATCCAGGAGGAAAATACGCTGTTTGAGGTAAACGCTGGCGAGAGTTTATTACTTTGGCCGAAGCGACGGCATGTCGGCGTGGAAGATTTTCCGGACGATCTCAAATTTTACTGGCTGCATTTTGAGGTGGATGAACGCTTGCCGGTGTTGCCAGGCGCGACGCCGCTGTCGATTGAGCAACACTGTAGCGTGCGGGATCCGCAATATGTTATTGCGTTATTCCGTCAGTTTTTAAGCGAGCAGGAAAAATTACAGCGTAGCCAGGCGCTGGAGATAATTTTGCTGTTAATTTTGCAGCAGATATCGCTCTCGCCGGGATATGAAGATAAAGCGGATGATGCGGGCGCAGCAATGGCGTGGAAGGCCAAGCAGCTTATCCGCACGCACTTTCATTTGCCCCTGTCCACTTCACAGCTGGCGAAAGAGCTGCACTGCAACGCCGATTATCTGGGGCGAGTATTTCGCCGGACGTTTCATTTAACCCTGACGGAGGCAATTCACCGCCAGCGCGTCAGGGCCGCTGAAAAACTGCTGCTGAACGATGCGGCCTCATTAACTGAAGTGGCCGCCCGGTGCGGTTTTAATGACGTGGGTTATTTCCGGCAAATATTCTCGAAACATACCGGGTTAACGCCCGCCGTCTGGAAACGGCGGTACTGTAAAGAGCATATTAATTCTGGATGATCACTGGCCGTAATAGGCATTTGCGCCATGCTTGCGCAGGTAATGCTTATCCAGCAATTCCTGCTGCATAACCGGAAGCTGTGGTGCAAGCTGGCGTGAGAAAAGCCCCATATAGGCGCACTCTTCCAGCACCACGGCATTGTGTACCGCATCGGCAGCGTCTTTGCCCCAGGCAAACGGGCCGTGAGAATGAACCAGCACCGCCGGGACCTGCATCGGGCTTATGTCGCGCTCCTCGAAGGTTTTGATAATGACTTCCCCCGTCTGGTATTCATATTCACCCGCGATTTCAGCCGGGGTCATCAGCCGCGTGCAGGGGATCGCACCGTAGAAATAGTCCGCGTGCGTTGTGCCCCACGCTGGTAAATCCTGCCCCGCCTGCGACCAGATGGTGGCGTGGCGGGAATGGGTATGCACAATGCCGCCAATTTCCGGGTAACGACGATACAGCGAGAGATGGGTCGGGGCGTCGGAGGAGGGTTTTTTACTCCCCTCGACCACTTTACCCGTGGCGATATTTACCACCACCATATCTTCTGCGGTCATCACGTCGTACTCCACGCCGGATGGTTTGATCACCATCATGCCGCTGGCACGGTCAACCGCGCTGACGTTGCCCCAGGTGAACGTCACCAGCTGGTGGGCGGGCAGGGCGAGATTTGCCGCCAGCACCTCGGCTTTGAGTTGTTCTAACATGTCATGCCTCCTTCCTGCATTCGGGCTTCAATCCAGCGGCGCGCCTGGATGATCTCCAGCACCGGCTCTTTGGCTTTCTCGGTCCACATTTCAATCAGAAATGCGCCGCGATAATTAAGTTGATTCAGCGTGTTAAACACGCCAACGAAATCGACGCAGCCCTCGCCAAACGGCACGTCGCGGAACTGTCCGGGGCTTTGCTCGGTAACGGGCCGGGTATCTTTCAGGTGGATAGCGGCGATGCGGTCAATGCCCAGCGTCAGCTCGGCGGTGACGTCGTTGCCCCACGCGCTCAGGTTGCCGACGTCCGGGTAAACGCTGAACCACGGCGAGGCGAGCATGTCGTCCCACTTTTTCCACTTGCTGATGGAGTTCATAAACGCAGTGTCCATGATCTCTACCGCCAGCATTACCTGCGCGGCGGCAGCCTGCTCTACGGCCCACGCCAGCCCTTCGGCAAAGCGCTGTTGCGTGCCCTCGTCGTGCTCCTCGTAGTACACGTCATAACCCGCAAGCTGGATGGTGCGAATACCCAAATCACGGGCCAGCCGGATGGCTTTGGTCATGATCTCGCGGGCGCGTTCGCGCACGATTTCATCGCGGCTGCCAAACGGGAAGCGACGATGGGCAGATAAGCACATCGACGGGATGGCCACGCCGGTCTCCAGCATCGCTTCCACAAGAGAGGCGCGCTGCGTGGTACTCCATTCAAGGCGCGATAAACGCTCGTCGGTCTCATCCACCGACATCTCCACAAAATCGAAGCCGCAGCTTTTTGCCAGAACCAGGCGCTCCGGCCAGGAGAGATCTTTTGGCAGCGCTTTTTCGTAAATGCCTAACGGATGCTGACGCATGGTTACTCTCCCCAGATGTCGCGGATTTGCGAATGGAATGCCTGTGCCACCTGCGGCGGATTATCGGCGCCTGCCAGCGCGCGCCCGGCAATGAAGGCTTTGACGTTGATCTGCTTAAACAGCGACAGGTCAGCGGGGGTGATACCGCCAGTTATAGAAAGCTGCAAACCGATATCGGACAGCGCCTTCATTTTGCTGAGATCCGCCTCACCCCACTGCTGGCCGCTGGCCTGTGCGTCGCGCCCGCGGTGGTAAATCGCCTGCTTCACCCCGATGCGATGCCACGCGCGCGCGTCGTCCAGCGTCCAGTTGCCAAACAGCTCCATCTGGATCTCGCCGCCGCCGCGCAGTGCGACCTCGTGGCCACGTTCAACGGTGGCCAGCGGGGCGGCACAGATGATGGTCATCCAGTTTGCGCCTGCGCCAAACGCCTGCTCAGCCAGCGTTTCTCCGGCATCGGCGACTTTCCAGTCCGCCACGATAATTTTATCCGGACACTGCGCACGCAGGGCGCGAACGGCGTTTAGCCCTTCGGTCAGGCACAGAATGGTGCCAGCTTCGACGATGTCGACGTGCTCGGAAAGCGTCGCGACATCGCGCTGCGCGGCCTGAAGCGAGGTGTGGTCGAGCGCCAGCTGCAATAATGGTCGGCTCATAGGTCGTACTCCTTAACACGGGCGTGATAGCCCTGTAATGCTGAAATCAGTAGCTGGTAACGGTGATATTTGCGCTGGTAGGCGGCATGGGCACGCATGTCAGGTTCAATCATCCGGATGTCATGCCTGAGGGCGCGCTGAGCGGCGTAAAAATCGGGATAAAGGCCTGTACCGACGAGCGCGGCCAGCGCCGCACCGGAACAGCCGGTCTCTTCCACCTGCGGGAGTTCAATCGCCAGGCCGCTGACGTCGGCGAGCATCTGCATCCACACGTCCGAATGGGTTGGGCCGCCCGTCACGCGCAGGGCCTGCACGTGGGGAAAGCGTTCGAGCATACGGTTGAGGTGGGTCATGTGGCTGAATACCACCCCTTCATAAACCGCCTGGAGGAGGTGCGCGCGGGTATGCAGCGCCTGCAAGCCATAGAAGCCGCTGGTCATCTCCAGCCCGGCGTTGCTGCCGTAGAGGAAAGGCAGGAAGAACACATCGCTTTCAGCTTTTGGCAGGCTGGCCACGGCGTGGTTAATCTCATCGAATGACATATCGCCCCATTGGGCCGTCAGCCATTCCAGGTTGCCGGACGACGTGGGGCTGGCTTCATGAACGATGAACTGCTGCGGATGGACGTAGCGGCCATAGACGTAGGGGAACGGCTCGTTGTCGCGGATGCCGTGGGCAATCCCACTGGTCACGGCCCAGGTCCCCATTACGGCATTCAGCGTATGTTCGTCATGCAGCCCGGCGCAGATCGCGGTGGAAACCACATCAAACAGTCCACCAACGACGGGAGTACCCGCCGTGAGACCGGTCAGTGCGGCTGCCTGAGCGGTGATTTCCCCGCAAATTTCTGCTGAACCGATAATGGACGGCAGGGCACCGTCAATGTCGCTGATGCCGAGCCAGCGCGTGAGCTGCGGATCGTACTGCCCGGTATTCATGTTGTAGAGATTGGATTCCGAGATGTTGCTCTCTTCGCAGCCTTTGACCCCGGTCAGACACCAGCGCAGGTAATCGTGCGCCATCATCACGCTGCCAATTTGCTGATACCGCTGCGGCTCGTTCTCTTTAACCCAGCGCAGGAGCGAGGCCGGATGCCCCGTCCACAGCGTCTGGCGAGTATGCGGATAGAGCTTTTCGGGTATACCGTCCTGCTGCCAGCGTTGCACGATCTCCAGCGCACGGCGATCGGAGGAGAGTATGGCGTTACCCAAGGGGCGATTCTGTTTATCGAGCAAAAACAGCCCCTTCCCCTGGGCTGAAATGCCAACGCCTTTGATCTGACCGCCGTCAGCGCCTGAATTTTTGAGCAGCAGGGCGACCGTTATGTGGCAGTGCTGCCAGAGCTGGTGCATATCCCGCTCGGCGTAGCCGGCGCGTGGGCTGAGCGTGGCCACTGAGCGGCGTTCAATACAGACTTCTTTGCCCTGACTGTTGTATAAACCGGCTTTCAGATAAGTACCGCCACAATCGATACCCAGCCAGAAGGGCTCTTTTTCACTCATCTTCTTCTCGCTTAATTGCCGGGTGCTTCGCTTACCCGGCCTACGGTTCGGTTTTCTCCCTCTCCCCGTGGGAGAGGGCTAGGGTGAGGGCATCAGGCCGCACGTTTATGTGGAGTCACCGTGGGATTAGGCTCTGCTCCGGCATCGCATTTCGCCGGTAACAGCAGGGCCAGCAGCGATGCCAGCGCCAGCGAAACCGCCAGGCAGTAAACGCCTGCGTCTTTGCTGTACAGGGTGATCAGTACGCCTACCGCATAAGGACCGCAGAACCCGCCGAGGTTGCCCAGGGCATTGATCACGCCGCGAGCGCCACCCGCCATCTCAGCGCTGAACAGACGCGCCGGGATAGTCCAGAACACGCCCGCTGCGGATTGCAGGAAGAAGCCACAGCCCACCAGCGCGGCATAGGCCAGCCAGGTGTGCTCTTTCAGCGCCACGGAGAGGAACATGCAGAGCGCAAAGCCAATCAATGGCAGGGAGACAAACAGCTTGCGCTTGCCGGTGCGGTCAGAGAGTGAAGAGAACAGGAACATACCGGCAATGGCGCCGATGTAAGGCAGAATAGCGAGCATTCCCACCTGGCCGATGCTGGTGTGCGTCAGTTCTTTCAGAATGGTGGGCAGCCAGAGGGTGTAACCGTATATGCCAGTCTGGTAGAAGAAGTTGAGGGCGATCAGCTGCCACATGGTTTTGTCAGACAGCACCGCGCTGAGCGAGGCGTTTTTCACCTCTTTACCCGCAATGGCCTGCTGCTCTGCCGCCAGCGTTTGTACCAGGTAGTTTTTCTCGGCCTCAGAGATCCAGCGCGCTTCCTGAGGCCGGTCGTAGACGGTGAACGCCCACAGCACCAGCACAACAACGGACATCAGACCTTCAATAATGAACAGCCAGCGCCAGTCGAGAGCGGTAATAATCCAGCCCGACAGCGGGGCGGTGATGATCCCGGCGATGGGCACGAACATGATCACAATCGCGTTGGCGCGGCCGCGCTCGGCATCCGGGAACCAGTTACTGATCATCGTGAGCACAACGGGCAGCATCCCGCCTTCCGCCACACCGAGTAAGAAGCGCAGCACCAGCAGCTGATACTGGTTGGTCACAAGCCCGGTCAGAACCGAGATCACCGCCCAGGCAACCAGCGACCAGCCGATAAACTTCTTACCGCTGCCGTGCACGGCAATTTTGCCGCCGGGAACTTGCAGGAACAAATAGCCGATAAAAAAGATCCCCCCCGCCAGGCCCGCCATCGTGGCGGAAATGCCCAGCTCTTCATCCATACCGCCGGGCATCGCAAAAGCTATATTTACGCGGTCCATATAGGAAATAATGCAGGCGATAAGAATAGGGGGAATGATCCTTAGCCAGCGTTGACGCGGAATGTCCGCGTGTAGAGCATTAGAAGAAATATTCATAGTTAATATCTCAGTGAAGGTAACCGGAAAATGTATTCTTTATTTTTATTGTGATGCTTTATTCATAGCGCTAATGCCGTCGCGCAAAATAGCGATGCGATGGCTGACGTCAGCATTAGCATTTATTTCTAGTAATTTAATACCGGAGAATTTCAATGTTGCGGCGCTCGCCGCAGTAAACAGCGTTTTTACATGTTCAGTGGACATGAGACTGTCGGCGCAGAACGAAGAAAACGGCGCGTGCAGATCCTGCCATTCTCCATACTCACCGTGAGGGGTCGTGCCCGAAAACATCAGCGCCCCCAGTTTCCCGGCAGCGAGTGCCGCCTGAACATGTTCCAGCGGAAGGGCGGTGTTGCGACCTTCAATAGCCGAACGTGCCCAGTTGATACAGACGCTGATATCGGTCTCTTTCACTACCTCCAGCACCTGCTCTAAGGGCAAGAACCCTTTACGCGGCGCCGGGCCATTCATCGCATCACAGTGTTCCAGCACCAGATCGCAGCCCCAGTCCCAGCTCGCGATTTCCCGTACCGAGCGGGAGAATGCTTCTGTCGCTTGCTCGACAGATTCATTACCCGCCTGCGGTGCGGCCTGCATTTCCAGAGCGACCACTTTCCCGGGAAAGCGGGTGTTAACGGCATCAATCTTTTGATGCAGATGGCGGTAATATTCAATGCACGCTTTACGCTGTTCTTCGTCCGCGGACGCCAGGCCAAACGCGCCGTTGCTGCCGCGGCGGCGCATGGTTTCCATAACGGCTGTGACAACGATCTGCCAGTTGCCCGGCGTATGACGAAACAGCCATTCATCACCAAACGGATGGAGATTTTCAAGGCAAGGTTGTTCCAGCCCGCGAATATTTGGCGTGTCGGAAAGTTCCCGCCAGAAGGTGTATTCTTCCTGCTCCCCTTTCTGGTGAAACGAGGGTGCGCAGGGATACGCACCAATAATAAAACCGGTGTTGGTCATTTCGCATTCCTGTATTTATCAGAAAATTAATCTAATTCACTGATGGCCACTTTCACCACAATTTTACGAATTGCGGATCCCTTGTTTTTAATACAGGCAGGACGGTGAACATCCTGCGGGAAAAATATGGCGTAACTGCCAGGTATCATTTCGATAAACGACTCGTGTTCACTGTCGTGATAAAAAATAATATCCCGTTGCTCCAGCAATGATTCGCTGATTTTGTTATTCCCGGTATCAATAGCAATACCGATTTTTTCTTCACCCCAGGCCAGAAACTGGATATCCAGATAGCGGCGATGGACTTCAGGGCGGTTCTCGTGCTGCTCCTTTGTGGTGAGGTCGAGAACCTGGGCAAAAATGTTGCGGCCTTCAATTTCGATCACGCCCGGCGCCAGGGTGGTGAAATCCGTGGTACGCAGAAAATTAAGCGCCTTTTCTATCGCCAGCGGCAGGCGACATGGATTTGGCTGTGCAATATGTCCGAATATCATGACCCACTCCTTACAGAGACTGGATTTTCGCCCACACGCTGTCGTCGATGGTGATGCCGTCCCGGCGGTTTTCTTCCAGCAGGCGAGTAAATTCATGGCCAGGCAGACGGACGGCGACATTTTCATCAGCGCGTTCTGCGGTGGTGATGAAGTCCATGATGCGCTGTAGTTTGGCATCGCGGGTTGGACCGTCGATCAGGCGATCCACTTCGACGGCGATAAAGATCTGCGATACGCCGTATTCGTCGCTATTGTCCTGGGTCACTTCCGCAACGGACGCGCCGTCAGAGAGCAGGGTGGCGATCATGTCGAGCACAATCGACAAGCCGGAACCTTTCCAGTAGCCCATGGGCAGAATGCGACGGTTTTTCTCAATCACGCCCGGCTCTCTGGTCAGATTGCCTTCATCGTCAAAGCCGCCGTCGACCGGTAATTCGCGTCCGGCCAGGCGATTCACCTCCAGCATGCCGTAGGAGAACATCGACATCGACATATCGACCATGGTGATTGGATTCGACGGAATGGCAACGATTAGCGGGTTTGTGCCGATGCAGCATTCTTTTGATCCCCACGCGGGCATCACGGCAATAGAGTTGGTCCAGCAGATGCCGATATAGCCTTTCTCCGCCGCCTGCCAGCCATAGCTGCCGCCGCGCATCCAGTGGTTAGCGTTACGCAGCGCCACCAGGCCGATCCCGTGATCGGACGCCAGCTCGGTAGCACGGTCCATCATCTTCTTCGCCGTCAGGTTGCCGATGGAACGCTGCGCATCCCACTGTTCGATGGCGCCTAATGTCGTTACGCGTTTCGGCTGGGCGTCAGGGATGATGTCGCCTGCGTCAAGCTGCTGAATAAATCTCGGGAAGCGGTTGACGCCGTGTGAATAAACGCCGGACTCCGTGGTGCGGGCGAACATCTCGGCGCAGGCGTCAGCGGTATCCGCTTTTACACCGCGATCGAGCAGAACCCGATTGAACGCCGCTTTCAACTCTTCGAAGGTCACTTTCATCCCTGTTCTCCTGTTTTTTTAGGGGCAAGTGCGAGTGCTTTTTTATCACTAAATTTCACTATACGAAATCTGATTTCAAATATAACGATCAAATTTTGTCAGATCAACGACATTCACGTTTTTCAAAATCGATTAAAATCAAATGGTTGTGTTTTTTCTGTTGAGATCGTGAACTAAACCACACTTTGCGCTACCATCAGGGCGCAATAAACAGGAGCTATTTGATGAGCATAAAAGAGAGCGAAATGACGCAAGAAAAAGAGAGGCCAGCAGGTAGCCAGAGCTTGTTTCGCGGCCTGATGCTGATTGAAATCCTCAGTAACTATCCGAACGGGTGTCCGCTTGCGCATTTATCAGAACTGGCGGGGCTGAATAAAAGTACCGTGCACCGGTTATTGCAGGGGTTGCAGTCGTGCGGGTACGTGACGCCAGCGCCGGCGGCAGGGAGCTATCGTTTGACCACCAAATTTATCGCCGTCGGGCAAAAGGCGCTTTCATCTCTCAATATTATTCACGTGGCGGCGCCGCACCTCGAGGCGCTGAACATTGCCACCGGCGAAACGGTCAACTTCTCCAGCCGTGAAGATGATCACGCGATCCTGATTTATAAGCTTGAGCCGACAACCGGTATGCTGCGCACGCGCGCATATATCGGCCAGCATATGCCGCTCTATTGTTCTGCAATGGGCAAAATCTATATGGCGTTTGGTCATCAGGATTACGTGGCGAGCTACTGGGAAAGCCACCAGGAACAGATCCAACCTTTGACCCGCAACACCATCACCGAACTGAGCGCGATGTATGATGAGCTGGCGGAAATTCGCGATCACAGTATGGCGATGGATAAAGAAGAGAACGAGCTGGGTGTGTCATGTATCGCCGTGCCGGTCTTTGATATTCACGGGCGCGTACCCTATGCCATCTCCATTTCGCTGTCGACGTCGCGCATGAAGCAGGTGGGTGAGAAAAACTTGCTAAAACCGCTGCGTGACACGGCGGAAGCTATCTCGAAAGAACTGGGGTTTAACGTGCGCGAGGCGTAACTGATGAACCAATTTATCCTGGCGGATCCTGAAAAATGTATCGGGTGCCGTACCTGTGAGGGAGCGTGCATGATGTCGCATCAAAGCAGCGCCACGCCAGTAGCGTTTACGTCACGGATCCGCGTGGTTAAGGGGGAAACCTTCACCACGGCAGTGGGCTGCCACCAGTGTGAAGATGCGCCCTGCGCGAATGTCTGCCCGACGGGGGCCATTCACCGCGCTGCGGGAGCCTGGCTCGTTAAGCAATCGCGCTGTATCGGCTGCAAAAGCTGTATGGTGGCGTGCCCGTTCGGGGCAATGCAGGTTCGGGTCGTGGAAGATCGCGTTCAGGCGCTGAAATGTGATTTGTGCGCGCATCGCGAGGGCGGTCCCGCCTGCGTCGAAGCCTGTCCCACCCACGCGCTGCGCTGCATAGACCCCGCCAGCTTACGCGCGGAACGGCTGCGTAATATGGCCTGAGGTTTTATTAACCGGCCTCGCGCCAGGCGTTCTCAATCTCTTCGGCGAGAATTTTCACACCCGCTTCGATTTTTTCCGGGTCCGGGACGTAGTTCATACGCATGCACTGGTGCGTGTGCGGCCACGGCTTATCCAGCCCCGGGAAGAAGTAATCCCCTGGCACCATCAGTACGCCACGTTTTTTCAGACGCTGATAAAGCAGCTCTGTCGTAATGGGCAGATCCTTAAACCACAGCCACAGGAAAATTGCCCCTTCCGGTTTATGGATCAGGCAGCGTTCTTCCGGTAAGTAGCGGCGAAGGATGGCTATAGTTTCCTGAACACGCTGAGAGTAAAACGGCTTAATCACCTCATTCGACAGGCGCAGCAGGTCGTTACGCCTGATCATCTCGCACATCATCGCCGGACCGATGCCGCCAGGCGAAAGGCTGATAATGCCGTTCATGTTGGTAATGGCGGTGATGATTTTCTCGTTAGCAATGATAATGCCGCAACGGCTGCCCGGCAGGCCCAGCTTGGAGAGGCTCATGCAGAGGATGATATTCGGGTTCCATAGCGGACGCGCTTCGCTGAAAATGATCCCCGGGAACGGTACGCCATAGGCGTTATCGATCACCAGCGGGATGCCGTGCTGATTCGCCAGCGCATCCAGCTTCATCAGCTCGTCGTCGGTGATCACGTTGCCCGTCGGGTTGGTGGGACGTGATACGCAGATCATGCCCGTCTCTTCACCGATATGCAGATGTTCAAAATCGACGTGATATTTGAACTGGCCCTCTGGCAGCAACTCGATATTCGGACGTGCGGAAACAAACAGGTCTTCTTCGAGGCCGGCATCGGCATAGCCAATATATTCCGGTGCCAGCGGGAACAGCACTTTTTTCGTGGTGCCATCGGCGCGGCGTCCGGCGAACAGATTGAATAAGTAGAAAAACGCGCTCTGACTGCCGTTTGTCAGTGCAATATTCTGTGGTTCGATATCCCAACCCAGCGCTTCCCGCAGCATTGCCGCCAGAAGCGTCAGTAGTTCTGTTTTACCCTGAGGGCCGTCGTAATTACATAGCGCATCGGTTGCTTTACCGTTTTCCAGCATCTCTGCCAGCAGCGTCTGGAAGTAGGTGTTCATCTCCGGAATTTGAGCCGGGTTTCCGCCGCCAAGCATGATAGCGCCTGGGGTGCGCAGCCCGTCGTTGAGGTCCTCCATCAGGCGGGTAATGCCTGAATGGCGGGTAAATTTGTCGCCGAAAAGTGAAAACGTCATAGCAGGTGATCTGTCGGGCTTAATATGAAAGGCAGTAACCATAACGCCAGCACCGTGTTGGTGCAAATCGGCGAATGTGGTCGGATTTGTTGTTTTATGTGGCGGGTTTGTATTTGTGTGGTGAATTGTTCTGGTGAATACCCCTCACCCCGGCCCTCTCCCCTTTGGGGAGAGGGTTAGGGTGGGGGGTCTATTGATTACCCGCCCAAACCACCATCACCTTATCGCCCTTGTGCTCGCGCACAAAGCCGTAGCCTTCTTTCATTGACAGCGTTGTTTGCTTGCCTTCACCCACCGCCGGATGACGGGCGCGGAACTGCCCCAGAAGCTGCCAGTGGGCGACAGTTAACGCCTGTTTACCCGTGACGTCCTGCCAGTTCATATCCGAACGGGTCCCCTGTAGCGGATCGGAGCCCGTAGGGCCGAATGGACGCTCTGATTCATCGCCGTAATAGATCTGTACGCTTCCCGGCGCCAGCAGCAGTAACTCAGCGGCGCGCTGGCCCCCTTCACGGAACAGACGCGTATCATGGGAGGAGAGATAGCTCAGCACATTAAAACTTTGCAGCTTTTCTGCCATTTGCTGCCAGGTCAAATCCATATCGGCCAGGCAGTCCACCGCTTTTGCCGCCTGCTCCTGATAGTCAAAATTGATCATCGCATCGAAGCCGTGGCGGTAATAATCGCTCTGCATCACGCCGTGGCCCCAGGATTCACCGGTCATCCAGAACGGCGCATCGTCGAGTTTTTTGTCCGGGTTGGCGGCTTTCCACGCGGCCAGCGCCTGGCTGGCCTGGTTTTTCAGTTGCTGCCAGGCTTCAGGCTCAACGTGCTTAGCGGTATCGACCCGGAAACCGTCGATGCCGTAGTCACGTACCCACTGGCTAAGCCAGTGGGTCAGGTAATCTCGCGGCGTGAAATTCGTCATCACTTTCGCGTTGGTGTCGAGCTTGTGTTGATAAAAGTTCGGCAAACCTGACGGGATCTTAGATTCCGTTTTCAGATCCGGCAGGAAGGCCAGCGACATGGTCAGATCGTCAAAGCCCGGGTTGTCATAATCACCGATATCGGTACGGATCCATTTTTTACCCCACCATTTTTCCCATGCGGCTTTGTCACTGAAGTTGATGTAATCGTTGAAGCTGTGCCAGCTTTGACCCGCGCCTGGCTTCCAGTCAGTCCAGCGCTCGCCGAGGGTTTTTTTCAGCTCATCGCCCTGTAAATAGAGCGCGCCAAACTGATACTCCTGCATATCTGCAAGCGTCGCATAACCCGCGTGGTTCATGACAATGTCAAACAGGACGCGGATACCGCGCCGGTGCGCGTCGTCGACAAGCTGGCGTAAATCATCTTCGCTGCCCATGTTGGCGTCGAGCTTCGTCCAGTCCTGAGTGTAATAGCCGTGATAGGCGTAGTGAGGGAAATCCCCCTTGATGCCGCCGCCCACCCAGCCGTGGATCTGTTCCAGCGGCGAGCTTATCCAGAGCGCATTCACGCCCAGTTGCTGAAGGTAATCCAGTTTGCTGGTAAGCCCTTTCAGATCGCCGCCGTGGAAAGTACCTATCTCCTGCATACCATCTTTATGGCGGCCATAGCTGTTGTCGTTGGTGGGGTCGCCATTTACGAAGCGATCGGTCAGCACGAAATAGACGGTGGCGTTTTGCCAGCTGAACGGCGCGGGTTTGTCCGTCTCGGCGCGCTCAAGCAGCAGCAGGCCATTGCTGTTGGCGGCTGGCTGAAGAGTTACTTTGCCGTTTTGAACGGTCGCGGTCTGTTTGCTGTAAAAATCACGCACCACCGTGCCTTCCGGAAAGGTGTTAACGACATCGACCGTGAGCGGTTTGCCGTCCCACTTCGGGCACTGGCGGGTAACGTTTGCGACAGGCTGTGGCGCCGCACTTTGTACTGTCAACATCAGCGTCGGCGTTCCCGAGCGCGTATCAATACGCATCTGATAAACGCCGTCACGGAATAACCGCCACTGCGGTGGGGCGCCTTCGCAGGGTTTGAGTGACAGCATCTCGTTGAGTTTAATGGCACCTGTCGGCTGCCAGCACGCGTTATCAAGACTCACCGTCAGCGGGCGGGTACCCTTCGCAAGCGTTGCCTGGCTGGTAAAGACGCCGGTACCTTCAGCGCTAAACGCGTTAAATCCCGGCGATGACCAGTCGGCATGCGCGAATGCGGGTAACATCAGAACAGCTAATGCAGTGCGTTTCATTCCATTTTCCTGTCGCGGCATTTTTGACCAGTGTGCCATTCGGCTCAGGGGAAAAACTCCTCCTCTACGGCTTTCTGCAAGGAGGACGCGAAGGGATGAGTGATCCCGCGCAAAATTAGGCAGTTATCTGCGATATCGCGCACATTTTTCCAGCGTTGATGCTTTAATGAGCATGTTCAGGATGACATAGTTTCGGAATTGGACTATTTATAGACGTGCTCTTGAAGACTATTTTTGGTACGATTTGAGATTCCGCTCTCAAATTTTTGAAGAAAATAAGGTGTTGGAATGTTTATATCCGACCAGGAGACCTAATGATATCGACTCCCATTCGACGATATGGGGCCGCGATACTCATGTTACTCACCATGGCATTTTCAGGTGAGGTGCTTGCAAAGACGCACACGGATACAACGAGTAAGAAAGCCCACGTAATAAAGACGACAAGCAGTAAGGTTAGCAGTAAACAAGAGTATTCTCGCAATAGTGCAAAGAGTAGTTCACTTCCTGATTTGCGAAAATACCCTTCCGGGACACCAAGGAAAAAAGCGTTTCTCCGGACGGTAATGCCTTACATTAAAAGCCAAAATGCCGCGATTACTGCGGATCGTAACTGGCTGATCTCCAAACAGTACGACAGCCGCTGGTCGCCGTCTGAGCGCACTCGCCTGAAAGATATCGCCAAACGCTATAAAGTGAAGTGGAGCGGGAACACGCGTCGCGTGCCTTGGAACTCACTGTTAGAACGTGTGGACATCATTCCAGGCAGTATGGTCGCGACAATGGCCGCCGCCGAAAGCGGTTGGGGCACCTCGAAGCTGGCGCGCAACAACAACAATCTGTTTGGCATGAAATGCGTAAAAGGTCGTTGTACTAACGCGCCCGGCAAGGTGAAGGGCTATTCACAGTTTGAATCGGTGAAAGATTCCGTGAATGCCTACGTGGTGAACCTGAACACCCACCCGGCCTATTCCTCGTTCCGTAAGTCACGCGCTCAGCTGCGTAAGGCGGATCAGGAAGTGACGGCCACGGCGATGATCCATAAGCTGAAAGGTTATTCCACTCAGGGACAGCGTTATAACAATTACCTGTTCTCCATGTACCAGGATAACCAGCGTCTGATTGCCGCACATATGTAATGAAAAACGCCTTCCACTGGAAGGCGTTCTTTTTTCTAGAGCAGGACTTCACTGTACCGTTCCCGGTACTCCTTCGGCGTGGTGTCATACTCTTTCCTGAACACCGAATAGAAATACTGAAGCGACGGATAGCCACACATCTGTGAAATCTCGTTGATCGACAGCGAGGTGGAGATCAGCAGACTGCGCGCTTTCTCCAGCTTTTCCGCATGGATCACGGCGTGGATCGTCTCACCCACTTCCTCTTTAAACCGCTTCTCCAGATTCGAACGTGATATGCCGACCGAATCGAGCACCTGATCGACCTTAATCCCTTTGCAGGCATGATTGCGAATGTAGTGCATCGCCTGAATCACGGCCGGATCGTTTAATGAGCGGTAGTCAGTTGAGCGACGTTCGACCACGCGAACGGGAGGAACCAGCAGACGCTGGAGCGGCAGGGATTCGTTGTCTAACAGTCTGTGCAGCAGCTTTGCGGCCTGATAGCCCATCTGACGGGTACCCTGAGCCACGGATGAGAGCGCCACGCGCGACAGATAGCGCGTAAGCTCTTCGTTATCAATACCAATCACGCACAGCTTTTCAGGCACCGGAATATGCAGATGTTCGCACACCTGTAATACGTGGCGGGCGCGGGCGTCCGTCACGGCGATAATCCCTGTCTGGGGCGGCAGCGTTTGCAGCCAGTCAGCCAGACGATTTTGTGCGTGCTGCCAGTTTTCTGGCGCGGTTTCCAGCCCCTGATAAACGACGCCGCGATACTTCTCCTGGGCAACCAGCTGGCAGAAGGCATACTCACGCTCCATCGCCCAGCGCTTTCCGCTCGTGGCGGGCAATCCGTAAAACGCAAAACGATGGACGCCTTTCTCCTTTAAATGGAGGAAGGCAGTCTCGACCAGAGCATGGTTATCCGTGGCGATGTAGTGAACGGGAGGATAATGTTCCGGTGTATGATAAGAGCCGCCAACGCCCACGATAGGCACGTCAACGCCACTCAGCAACTGTTCAATCACGGGGTCGTCAAAGTCAGCGATGACCCCGTCGCCCAGCCAGTCTTTGATGTTCTCCAGACGGGTACGGAAATCTTCTTCGATGAAAATATCCCATTCGGATTGCGACGCCTGCAAATATTCGCCAACCCCTTCAACCACCTGCCGGTCATAGGCTTTGTTGGCATTGAATAACAACGTAATGCGGTGACGCTTTTCAAACATGGCTTATTTCCCAAATTAGTCACGATACTGTTATCAGGCGCGCCGCTTGGTGGCAGAGTCCATCCAGACTGCCAGCAAAAGAATGGCACCCTTGACGATATACTGCCAAAACGTCGGCACGTCCATCATACTCATCCCGTTATCCAGCGAAGCCATAATAAATGCGCCCATCACCGCCCCCGCCACGCTGCCAATGCCCCCGGCGAGGCTGGTCCCGCCAATCACGCAGGCGGCGATGGCGTCCAGCTCGGCAATATTACCGGCAGAGGGGGAGCCCGCCCCCAAACGTGAGCTGAGGATCAGCCCCGCGATGGCCACCATCAGGCCGTTGATGGCAAAGACGGCGAGTTTGGTGCGTTCTACGTTAATGCCGGACAAACGCGCGGCTTCGAGATTGCCACCGATGGCATAAATACGGCGACCGAATGCGGTACGCGTGGCCATAAACATCCCACCTAACAGCAACAGCGCCAGCAGCAGAACGGGCGTTGGGACGCCGCGATAATCGTTTAACAGCCAGATGGCGCCCAGTACAATCACCGCAGTAAGCGCCTGACGGCCGACAACCGAGGTTGAAGCAGGCGAGGCCAGCCCCAGCGCCTGGCGACGCATGCGTCCTCGCCATTGCCACGCGACAAACGCCATCAGCCCAACCACGCCGATCGTAAAACCGACGCCATCAGAGAGGTAGCTTTGGCCAATCTGGGACATCGAGGCGCTGGTCGGGGAGACGGTAGTGCCGTTGGTGATCCCAATCAGAATGCCGCGGAAGGCCAGCATCCCCGCTAAGGTGACGATAAACGACGGGACCTTACGGTAGGCCACCCACCAGCCATTCCACGCCCCCAGCAGCAGACCCAGTACCAGCGTGACCGCAATCGTCAGCGGCAGCGGCCAGCCGAGCCAGACGTCAAAAATTGCCGCCACGCCGCCGAGCAGACCCATCATCGACCCTACTGACAGGTCAATTTCCGCTGAGATAATCACAAAGACCATCCCCACCGCCAGGATCCCGGTGATGGCGGTCTGACGCAGCAGGTTAGAAACGTTACGTGCGCTCAAATAGGAGCCATCGGTCATCCAGGTAAAGAACAACATGATCACGATAATGGCGGCAATCATTACAAAAACTTGCAGATTCAGCGATTTAAGTCCTGCGAACGCACCGGGCGTCGGAACAGCGACTTTGATATCAGACGGGTTGCTTTTCGACATGGCGTTCGCTCCTTAAGGCAGCTTCCATCACCTGCTCTTGCGTCAGGTTCTGGTTGTTCAGGTTGGCTTTGAGTTTCCCTTCATGCATGACCAGCACGCGGTCGCTCAGCCCCAGCACTTCAGGCAATTCGGACGAGATAACAATGACGGCAATCCCTTGCTGCACAAGCTGGTTGATCAGCTTGTAAATTTCATACTTCGCGCCGATATCGATCCCGCGCGTGGGTTCGTCCAGAATTAAAATGCGCGGATTAAGCAACAGGCAGCGCGCCAGAATCGCTTTCTGCTGGTTGCCGCCGCTCAGGCGACCTATCGCCAGTTCCGGCGAGGAGGTTTTCACCTTGAGCCTGGCAAGTGACTGAAGAATACACTGCTGTTCTGCGGCATCATCCAGGCTGCTCAGCGCGCCGGAAAACTGGCTGAGCGCCGCCAGCGTGATATTTTTTCCCACCGCCATGACCGGCACGATGCCGTCTTTTTTGCGGTCTTCGGGCACCATAGCAATGCCTTTGGCAATGGCCTGCTGGCAGTTGTCGATTTTTACCGGCTGACCGTCGATATAAATTTTGCCTTCCCAGCGCCCCGGCCAGACGCCAAACAGACACTGCACGGCCTCGGTTCTTCCGGCACCCACTAAACCCGCAATACCGAGAATTTCGCCGCGGTGCAGCGAGAAGGAGAGGTTATCCACGCGCTTGATGTGGCGGTTAACGGGATGCCACGCCGTCAGGTTTTCCACGCGCAGGAGTTCTTCGCCTATGGTGTGTGGTTCGTTGGGATACAGTGCGGTGAGTTCGCGACCCACCATCATGGTGATGATGTCATCTTCGCTCATGCCTTCTGCTTCACGCGTGCCAATGTGCTGCCCGTCGCGGATGACGCAGATGGTGTCGGAAATAGCTTTCACCTCATTGAGCTTGTGCGAAATATAGATGCAGGCGATACCGTGGTTTTGCAGGTCGCGGATGATATTGAGCAGAACGGCGGTTTCCTGTTCGGTGAGTGAGGCGGTTGGCTCGTCGAGGATCAGCAGGCGTACCTGCTTGTTCAGCGCCTTGGCGATCTCCACCAGCTGCTGCTGGCCCAAACCTAAGTCGCCCACGCGCGTATCCGGTGAGATAGCCAGGCTCACCTGGGCCAGCAGTTTTTCGCAGCGCAGCGTCATGGTGTCGTAATCCAGTACGCCGTGGCGTGAGAGTTCGGCGCCGAGAAAAATATTTTCCAGCACGGTAAGGTGCTTCACCAGCGCCAGCTCCTGGTGAATAATAGCGATGCCTTTACGTTCGGTATCGCGAATGTGCGTGGCCTGGAGCACCTCGCCGGCAAAGACGATTTCGCCCTCGTAGCTGCCGTGCGGATAGATCCCGCACAACACTTTCATCAGCGTGGATTTTCCCGAGCCATTTTCGCCGCACAGCGACATCACTTCGCCGGGATTCAGCCGCAGGCTTACGTTATCGACTGCTTTCACCGCCCCGAAGGCTTTGGTGATGCTTTTCATTTCAAGTAAATAAGACATAACTGCTCCGCATGGCCCGACAGATGTACAGGGCAGGTCGATGCGCCCCTGCCGGGCAGGGGCTGCGCTGGATTACAGTTCACTCTTCTTATGGAAACCGTCTTTCACCACGGTGGCGTCAATATTCTCTTTGTTGACTTCGATAGGGGTAAGCAGGCGAGCAGGTACGTCTTTCAGGCCGTTATTTAACGTCGCGTCTGCTTTAGGTTGCTGGCCATTGCCCAGCTCAACGGCAATTTCGGCGGCCGTATTGGCAAGCTCGGTAATGGGCTTATACACCGTCATGGTCTGGGTACCCGCGATGATGCGTTTTACACCCGCAAGGTCGGCGTCCTGTCCGGAAATAGCGACTTTCCCGGCCAGACCCTGCGCGCTCAGCGCCTGAATGGCGCCACCCGCAGTGGCATCGTTAGAGGCCACCACCGCATCGATTTTGTTGTTATTTGCAGTCAACGCGTTTTCCATAATTTTCAGCGCGTTTTCCGGTAACCAGCCGTCAGCCCACTGGTCGCCGACGACTTTAATTTTGCCCTCGTCGATATACGGCTTCAGCACTTTCATTTGTCCCTGGCGGAACAGTTTGGCGTTGTTATCCACGGGCGAGCCGCCCATCAGGAAATAATTCCCCTGAGGCACTTTTGCGACCAGGCTTTTAGCCTGTAATTCGCCCACCTTTTCATTGTCGAACGAAATATAATAATCAATGTCGGCATTATTAATCATGCGGTCATAAGCCAGGACTTTTATGCCTTCCTGTTTCGCTTCTTTCACCACGTTGCTTAATACCTGGCCGTTATACGGGATAATGACCAGCACATCGACGCCACGGTTGATCATATTCTCGATTTGCGACATTTGCGTCTCTTCGTTGCCGTTAGCGGACTGAACGAACACCTCCGCGCCGAGAGATTCCGCTTTTTTAACAAAGATATCGCGATCTTTTTGCCAGCGCTCCAGGCGTAAGTCATCAATCGCCATGCCGATTTTGACCTCTTTGGCGTGGCCGGCAAAGCTTGCAAGCAGGAGAGTAGTGCAGAGCGTTAGGGTCAGGTTCTTTATCTTCATAATTATTAGGCCTTTTTGTAGGGGTATGTGTAGCTGAGATAAAAGAAACATTCACTGCTGAGACGCAGCAAATTTTTAACGTGGAAAGGCCTGCTGGCAATTACAGATTTTTATCTTCTCATTACGATATTTGGTTTATTTCTGAATTTATGACCGCGATCGGATTTTAAAAAGCGTAACCTATTAATTACATTTGATTCTGGAATGTGCGCCGAAAAATAGTTTGTCTGCACATTATTTTGCGAGCCAGCGCACAATTGCGCATTCTCTCAATAGCAGTGTGAAATAACGTAATTGAGCAACCTCCAATGTCTATTCACTATTACTCCAGAAGCAAGACCACGCCGCATACCCTGATTATGGAGCTCAATATGCAAGCTTATTTCGACCAACTCGATCGCGTTCGTTTCGAAGGCACGAAAACGACCAATCCTTTAGCATTTCGTCACTACAACCCGGATGAGCTGGTGCTGGGTAAGCGCATGGAAGATCACTTGCGCTTTGCCGCCTGCTACTGGCACACCTTCTGCTGGAACGGTGCCGATATGTTCGGCGTGGGCTCTTTTGACCGTCCATGGCAACAGCCGGGCGAGGCCATTGAGCTGGCGAAGCGTAAAGCCGACGTCGCGTTCGAGTTCTTCCATAAGCTGAACGTGCCGTACTACTGTTTCCACGATGTGGACGTGTCGCCGGAAGGGGCATCGCTGAAAGAGTATCTGAACAACTTCGCGCAGATGGTCGACGTACTGGCTGAAAAACAGCAGCAAAGTGGCGTCAAGCTGCTCTGGGGTACGGCTAACTGCTTTACCAACCCTCGCTATGGCGCGGGCGCGGCAACCAACCCGGATCCGGAAGTCTTCAGCTGGGCGGCAACCCAGGTCGTGACTGCGATGAACGCCACGCATCAGCTGGGCGGTGAGAACTATGTACTCTGGGGCGGTCGTGAAGGATATGAAACGCTGCTGAATACCGACCTGCGTCAGGAGCGTGAGCAGATTGGTCGCTTTATGCAGATGGTGGTGGACCACAAACACAAAATCGGTTTCCGCGGCACGCTGCTGATTGAGCCAAAACCACAGGAGCCAACCAAGCATCAGTATGATTATGATGTCGCCACCGTGTATGGCTTCCTGAAGCAGTTTGGTCTGGAAAAAGAGATCAAAGTGAATATTGAGGCTAACCACGCTACCCTGGCGGGCCACTCGTTCCATCACGAAATTGCCTCTGCGATTGCGCTGGGCATCTTCGGCTCTGTCGATGCTAACCGTGGCGATCCACAGCTGGGCTGGGATACCGACCAGTTCCCGAACAGCGTGGAAGAGAATGCGCTGGTGATGTACGAGATCATCAAAGCGGGCGGTTTCACCACCGGCGGCCTGAACTTCGACGCCAAAGTGCGTCGCCAGAGCACCGACAAATACGATCTGTTCTACGGGCATATTGGCGCGATGGACACCATGGCGCTGGCGCTGAAAGTGGCGGCCCGTATGATTGAAGACGGTGAGCTGGATAAGCGCGTGGCGAAGCGCTACAGCGGCTGGAACAGTGAGCTGGGCCAGCAAATTTTGAAAGGTCAGTTATCGCTTGCGGAGATCGCGAAGTACGCTGAACAGCATCAGCTTGCGCCGCAGCATCAGAGCGGCCATCAGGAGCTGCTGGAAAACCTGGTCAATCACTACCTGTTCGATAAATAACAGCATTCATGCCCGGTAAGCGCTGCGCCACCGGGCATTTCTGTCAAAGGAGTCACCACATGTATATCGGGATCGATCTTGGCACGTCGGGGGTGAAAGCCATCCTGTTAAGCGAGCAGGGCGATGTGTTAGCCACGCAGACTGAAAAGTTGCAGGTTTCACGCCCGCATCCGCTTTGGTCGGAACAAGATCCGGAGCAGTGGTGGCAGGCGACGGACCGCGCGATGACAGCCTTAGGCGAGCAGCACAGCCTGCGCGACGTTAAAGCGCTGGGCATCGCCGGACAAATGCATGGCGCAACGTTGCTGGATAGCCAGCATCGCGTTCTGCGCCCGGCTATTCTCTGGAACGATGGCCGCTGTGCGGAAGAGTGCGCGATCCTTGAGGAACGTGTGCCTGCGTCCCGCGAGATTACGGGCAACCTGATGATGCCCGGTTTTACCGCGCCAAAACTCCTGTGGGTGCAGCGCCATGAGCCTGATATTTTTCGCCAGGTGGCGAAGGTTCTGTTGCCGAAAGACTACCTGCGTTTTCGCATGACGGGGGATTTTGCCAGCGACATGTCTGACGCCGCGGGCACGATGTGGCTCGACGTGGCGAAACGGGACTGGAGCGAGGCGATGCTGGATGCCTGCCAGCTGACGCGCGATCATATGCCTGCGCTGTTTGAAGGCAGCGAAATCACGGGCGCTTTGCAGCCTTCTGTTGCTGAACGTTGGAATATGCCAGCCGTACCTGTCGTCGCCGGCGGCGGCGATAATGCGGCGGGGGCGGTCGGCGTGGGGATGGTCGAGGCAGGACAGGCCATGCTCTCGCTCGGCACTTCCGGCGTCTATTTTGCCGTCAGTGACGGGTATCGTAGCAATCCTGGAAGCGCCGTACACAGCTTCTGCCACGCGTTGCCGGGTAAATGGCATTTAATGTCGGTGATGCTGAGCGCGGCTTCCTGCCTCGACTGGGCGGCAAAACTAACCGGAATGGCGGACGTCCCGGCGCTTATCGCAGCGGCACAGCAGGCGGATGATAATGCCGGTGCGGTCTGGTTTTTACCGTACCTTTCCGGCGAGCGGACGCCTCATAACAACCCGGAAGCGAAAGGGGTGTTCTTCGGTCTTACCCATCAGCACGGCCCGGCAGAGCTGGCGCGCGCGGTGCTTGAAGGCGTTGGCTATGCTCTGGCGGACGGAATGGATGTCGTGCATGACTGTGGACTGACGCCATCCAGCATTACGTTAATTGGCGGCGGTGCGCGAAGCAGCTACTGGCGGCAAATGCTTTCCGATATCAGCGGGTTGCAGCTGGACTATCGTACGGGAGGCGATGTCGGCCCGGCGCTCGGTGCGGCACGGCTGGCGCAAATTGCGCTGAACCCGGATAAACCACTGCACCAGCTTTTGCCCCAGCTGTCGCTTGAACAGCAGCATCGTCCTGATGCGAAAAATCATGCTCGCTATGCTGAAAGACGAGACGTGTTCCGCAAAATTTATCGGCAGCTTTTGCCGCTAATGTCATAAACAGGAGCCGGGTGGCGCTAACGCTTACCCGGCCTGCCAGCCTTCAACCGGGTTAGCTCACAAACCGGCGCGTATCGATTCTTTGCAGCAACATTGACAGCAGCAGGCTGACAACCAGCGTAACGGTAAATATCCAGACAATATCCAGCACCGGCCAGCTTTTAAGCTCAACGCCGCGGGTGCGCAGGGCGTGGATCACCAGCGCGTGAAAACCGTAAATGCCCAGCGAGTGGCGAGAGATAAACCCCAGCACCGGAAGCGGGCGGGCATTCAGGGTGTTTTTAACCAGCGTCAGCAGAGAGATTGCGCAGATAAAGACCATCGGGCCGCAGTACAGATACCAGGTATCGGCAAAGTTGCCGCGCCATTGCAGCTCATGCAGCGTCCCGCGAGAGATAATAAACACACCGACGAGAAACGCGGCCGCGCATAGCCAGTTTATTCCTCGCTTTTGCGTCTCCATCATGCCAATGGCGCGCCCCAGCATGCCGTACAGCACGTAATAAAACGTATCCCCGGTGATATAGAGGTTAACGGGCAGCCATTCAAAGCCATCAATTTTCTGTGAGACGGTATTCGGGTTGGCCACGATCCCGATGACCACCATCAGCGCCAGCAGCATTTTACCGTTGACGTTTTTTACCTGAATTAACGGTGAAACAAGATAAATAACGATTATCGCGAAGAAAAACCATAGATGATAGAACACTGGTTTTTGCAA
The DNA here is from genome assembly GCF_001037565.1 of Enterobacter sp. BWH52. Classification (NCBI taxonomy): domain Bacteria; kingdom Pseudomonadati; phylum Pseudomonadota; class Gammaproteobacteria; order Enterobacterales; family Enterobacteriaceae; genus Enterobacter; species Enterobacter sp. BWH52. The sequence continues at coordinate 62,709 of NZ_KQ089858.1, forward strand.
CAAGTTGAGCAGGGAACGTTCAGCGTTAATTGAAGTGAACAGGACGATATAGAGCAGCGAAATCGCGCTGTAAAACAGCAGACAGGAGACAATACGGATGAAATGTCTCGGCTGTGCGCTACGCTCGCCAAAAAAGAGAAAACCGGAAATCATAAAGAACAGCGGGACGCTCACGCGGGAGGCCGAGTTCAGAACATTGGCGACATCCCAGTTAACAGGGCTGATACTGTGCGCGTTCGTGACATACCAGGTCGTTGTGTGGATCATCACCACCATCAGACAGGCTATTCCCCGCAGGTTATCAATCCAGTTAATTTTTGACTGCATCAGTTCCTCTGTATTCCTGATAAAGAAAGTGTGACTGCGATTGCGTAAAACTTTTCCCTTGGAAAATTCTGAGTTTAGCCAGGCTAACTTGTAGGGAGCTGGCGAGATTCGCAGAATGACGGACTTTAATCTATAAACGTGTTGCTACTAAAAATAACAGCCACTGACCAGGGCGGTAATAAAAATGATGATGAAGCGTGGGGTGTCACTCTTTCTGCTGCTCTTATTAACAGGATGCAGTGCTTCTGAGGAGATACCTGTCCAAAAAGCGCAGCAGGGGAAAATGAGCCCGGAGCGTTCCCTGAATATGGAACAGCTGTGCAGGGATCAGGCGGCTCACCGCTATAATTCTGAAGCACAGAAAATTCATATAAACGGCTTCGAGCGCTTTCAGGGCAGCTATGAACTGAAAGGCTATACGGCGCGTAAAGAGGGCTTTGTCTGTTCTTTTGATGCAGACGGCCAGTTTTTACATCTCTCAATGCGTTAAATTGCTCGTATAAGCAGCAACCAGAGCCTTCGCAGGTTCTGGCTGTAGGGCTTATTCCCCAATTTTCCCTAAACAACCCCGTTTCGTACTGTATATCTTGCAGCCAGCGGGTATACTGATCCCTTCCATTTAAAACCACACGTATCCAGCACGAAATACTATGCAAAAGTTTGATACCAAGACCTTCCAGGGCCTGATCCTGACCTTACAGGATTACTGGGCTCGTCAGGGCTGCACCATTGTTCAACCTTTGGACATGGAAGTTGGCGCAGGCACCTCACACCCGATGACCAGCCTGCGCGCGTTAGGGCCAGAGCCAATGGCGACCGCCTATGTGCAGCCATCCCGTCGTCCGACCGATGGCCGTTATGGCGAAAACCCGAACCGTTTGCAGCACTACTATCAGTTCCAGGTGGTGATTAAGCCATCACCCGACAACATTCAGGAACTGTACCTCGGGTCACTGAAAGAGCTGGGTATGGATCCAACCATTCACGACATTCGTTTCGTGGAAGATAACTGGGAAAACCCAACGCTGGGTGCCTGGGGTCTGGGTTGGGAAGTGTGGCTGAACGGCATGGAAGTGACCCAGTTCACATACTTCCAGCAGGTTGGTGGTCTGGAATGTAAACCGATTACCGGCGAAATCACCTATGGTCTGGAACGTCTGGCCATGTACATTCAGGGCGTAGACAGCGTTTACGACCTGGTCTGGAGCGACGGCCCGCTGGGTAAAACCACCTACGGCGACGTGTTCCATCAGAACGAAGTGGAGCAATCCACCTATAACTTCGATTACGCGGACGTGGACTTCCTGTTCACCTGCTTCGAGCAGTACGAGAAAGAAGCCCAGCAGCTGCTGGCGCTTGAGACTCCGCTGCCGCTGCCTGCCTACGAGCGTATTCTGAAGGCTGCCCACAGCTTCAACCTGCTGGATGCCCGCAAAGCGATCTCCGTGACTGAACGTCAGCGCTACATTCTGCGTATTCGTACCCTGACCAAAGCCGTTGCAGAAGCTTACTACGCGTCCCGTGAAGCCCTTGGCTTCCCGATGTGCAACCGAAACAAATAAGAGGCGGCCATGTCTGAGAAAACTTTCCTGGTGGAAATCGGCACTGAAGAGCTGCCACCAAAAGCCCTGCGCAGCCTGGCTGAATCTTTTGCTGCGAACGTCACTGCTGAGCTGGATAACGCTGGCCTGGCGCACGGTAAAATTGAGTGGTTTGCTGCGCCGCGTCGTCTGGCGCTGAAAGTGGCAAACCTGGCGGCGTCCCAGCCGGATCGCGAAGTTGAAAAACGTGGCCCGGCCATTGCTCAGGCGTTCGACGCGGAAGGCAAGCCGAGCAAAGCGGCAGAAGGCTGGGCGCGCGGCTGCGGCATCACCGTTGATCAGGCCGAGCGTCTGACCACCGACAAAGGTGAATGGCTGCTGTATCGTGCCCATGTGAAAGGCGAAAGCGCCGAAGCGCTGCTGCCTGACATGATCGCGACCTCGCTGGCAAAATTGCCAATCCCTAAGCTGATGCGCTGGGGCGCGTCCGACGTTCACTTTGTGCGTCCGGTTCACACCGTGACCCTGCTGCTGGGCGATACCGTTATCCCGGCGACCATTCTGGGCGTGGCGTCCGATCGCGTGATCCGCGGCCATCGCTTTATGGGCGAGCCGGAGTTCACCATCGACAATGCCGACCAGTATCCACAGATCCTGCTGGAACGCGGTAAAGTGATTGCCGACTACGAACAGCGTAAAGCCAAAATTAAAGCGGACGCAGAAGAAGCGGCGCGCAAGATTGGCGGAAACGCTGACCTGAGCGACAGCCTGCTGGAAGAGGTGACCTCGCTGGTCGAATGGCCGGTTGTACTGACCGCGAAATTCGAAGAGAAATTCCTGGCCGTTCCGGCAGAAGCGCTGGTTTACACCATGAAGGGTGACCAGAAGTACTTCCCGGTTTACGCCAACGACGGCAAGCTGCTGCCAAACTTCATCTTCGTGGCGAACATCGAATCGAAAGATCCGAGCCAGATTATCTCCGGTAACGAGAAAGTGGTGCGTCCGCGTCTGGCGGATGCCGAGTTCTTCTTCAACACAGACCGTAAAAAACGTCTGGAAGATAACCTGCCGCGTCTGCAAACTGTACTGTTCCAGCAGCAGCTGGGTACGCTGCGCGACAAAACCGACCGTATCGCGGAGCTGTCCGGCTGGATTGCCCGTGAAATTGGCGCCGACGTTAACCACGCTACCCGTGCGGGCCTGCTCTCCAAGTGCGACCTGATGACCAACATGGTGTTCGAATTTACCGACACCCAGGGCGTGATGGGTATGCACTACGCGCGTCACGATGGCGAAGCGGAAGACGTGGCGGTAGCCCTGAACGAGCAGTATCAGCCGCGCTTTGCCGGTGACGATCTGCCGTCCAATCCGGTTGCCTGCGCCGTGGCGATTGCCGATAAGATGGACACCCTGGCGGGTATCTTCGGTATCGGCCAGCATCCAAAAGGCGACAAAGACCCGTTTGCGCTGCGTCGTGCTGCGCTGGGCGTGCTGCGAATCATCGTTGAGAAGAACCTGAACCTCGATCTGCAAACGCTAACCGAAGAAGCGGTACGTCTGTACGGCGATAAGCTGACCAACGCGAAGGTTGTGGATGATGTTATCGACTTTATGCTCGGTCGTTTCCGCGCGTGGTATCAGGACGAAGGTTACTCCGTTGATACCATTCAGGCGGTGCTGGCGCGTCGTCCGACCCGTCCGGCAGATTTCGATGCGCGTATGAAAGCGGTATCCCACTTCCGTACGCTGGAAGCGGCGTCTGCGCTGGCCGCGGCTAACAAGCGCGTATCCAACATCCTCGCGAAATCCGACGAGACGCTGAACGATCGCGTAAACGCTGCAACCCTGAAAGAGCCGGAAGAGATTTCTCTGGCGATGCAGGTTGTGGTGCTGCGCGACAAGCTGGAGCCGTATTTCGCGGAAGGTCGCTACCAGGAAGCGCTGGTGGAGCTGGCGGAGCTGCGTGACGTCATCGACGCCTTCTTCGAGAAGGTGATGGTGAACGTGGAAGATAAAGAGCTGCGGATTAACCGTCTCTCGATGCTTGAGAAACTGCGTGAGCTGTTCCTGCGCGTGGCGGATATTTCGCTGCTGCAATAACGTAAAAAACCCGCCCCTGACAGGCGGGAAGAACGGCAACTAAACTGTCTCTCTTCGCCAATGGCGCCATAACTGCGTTGGCTGCGCTCGTTCACCCGAATCACTTACTAATGTAAGCTCATCGGGATTCGCTCGCTTGCCGCCTTGTTCTGACGTCATTGGCTTTGAGATACTTTTCCTTATTTACACTCTCTCAATTAATTTACACCCTCTCAAACACTGTCGCGATCCCCTGACCCAACCCGATACACATCGTTGCCAGACCAAACTGGGCATCTTTGCGTTCCATCAGGTTAATCAGCGTGGTACTGATACGCGCCCCGGAGCAGCCCAGCGGGTGTCCGAGGGCGATCGCGCCGCCGTTGAGGTTAATCTTCTCGTCGATCTGATCCATCAGCCCCAGATCCTTAATGCACGGCAGGATCTGCGCGGCGAACGCTTCGTTCATCTCAAAGAGGTCGATATCACTTGCGCTCAGCCCCGCTTTTTTCAGCGCCAGTTTTGACGCCGGAACCGGGCCGTAGCCCATGATGGATGGATCGCAGCCCACGACTGCCATCGAACGCACGCGGGCGCGTGGCGTCAGGCCTAATTCGCGGGCGCGGCTTTCGCTCATCACCAGCATCGCGGCGGCACCATCGGACAGGGCAGACGAGGTGCCCGCCGTTACCGTACCGGTGACCGGATCAAACGCCGGACGCAGGGTGGAAAGCGCTTCAACGGTGGTTTCCGGGCGGATGACTTCGTCATAGCTGAACTGCTTCAGTACGCCGTCTGCGTCGTGACCGCCGGTCGGGATGATCTCATTCTTAAAGGCACCAGACTGCGTGGCGGCCCAGGCGCGGGCATGCGAGCGAGCGGCAAAGGCATCCTGCATCTCACGGCTGATGCCGTGCAGACGGGAGAGCATCTCGGCGGTCAGGCCCATCATACCGGCGGCTTTCGCCACGTTGCGGCTCATACCTGGATGGAAATCGACCCCGTGGCTCATCGGCACGTGGCCCATGTGCTCCACGCCGCCCACCAGACAGGCCTGCGCATCGCCGGTCATGATCATCCGCGCCGCGTCGTGCAGCGCCTGCATCGACGAACCGCAAAGACGGTTGACGGTGACGGCCGGAACCGAGTGCGGGATCTCCGCCAGCAGGGACGCGTTACGGGCAATGTTGAAGCCCTGCTCCAGCGTCTGCTGGACGCAGCCCCAGTAGATATCGTCCAGCGCAGCAGGGTCCAGCGCCGGGTTACGCGCCAGCAGGCTACGCATCAGGTGCGCGGAGAGGTCTTCCGCGCGCACGTTACGGAACGCACCGCCTTTTGAACGGCCCATCGGGGTGCGAATCGCATCAACAATGACAACCTTTTCCATTGTGACTCCTTAAGCCGTTTTCAGCGCGCCAACCGGACGGGCTGGCTCAACTGCTGGGTAGTAGGGTTCGTTATGACGCGCTTTGTTACGCAGACCTTCCGGCACCTCATAAAGCGGGCCGAGGTGCTGGTACTGCTGAGCCATATCGAGATAGCGAGCGCTGCCGAGCGTATCCAGCCAGCGGAACGCGCCGCCGTGGAACGGAGGGAAGCCGAGGCCGTACACCAGCGCCATATCCGCTTCTGCCGGGCTGGCGATAATGCCTTCTTCGAGGCAGCGCACCACTTCGTTGATCATCGGGATCATCATCCGGGCGATGATCTCGTCGTCAGTGAAGTCGCGTTTCGGCTGACTGACGTCGGCCAGCAGGCCATCCACCGCCGCATCTTCTTCTTTTTTCGGTTTGCCTTTGCTGTCTTCTTTATAGCGCCAGAAGCCCAGACCGTTTTTCTGACCAAAGCGGTTGGCGTCGAACAGGGCGTCAATGGCGTCGCGATAGTCTTTCTGCATGCGCTGCGGGAAGCCCGCCGCCATCACCGCCTGAGCGTGATGGGCAGTATCGATGCCGACAACGTCCAGCAGATACGCCGGGCCCATCGGCCAGCCGAACTGTTTTTCCATCACTTTATCGATTTTGCGGAAGTCTGCGCCGTCGCGCAGCAGCTGGCTGAAGCCGGCGAAGTAAGGGAACAACACGCGGTTAACGAAGAAGCCCGGGCAGTCGTTAACGACGATCGGCGTTTTGCCCATCTTGCTCGCCCACGCCACCACTTTGGCGATGGTTTCGTCGGAGGTTTTCTCCCCACGGATCACTTCGACCAGCGGCATGCGGTGCACCGGGTTAAAGAAGTGCATCCCGCAGAAGTTTTCCGGACGCTTCAGCACGCTCGCCAGTTCGCTGATAGGAATGGTGGAGGTGTTAGAGGCCAGCACGGTTTCCGGACGCACCTTGTCTTCGGTTTCAGCCAGCACCGCTTTTTTCACTTTCGGGTTCTCGACGACCGCTTCAACCACCACGTCCACACGGTCGAAACCGCTGTATTCCAGCACTGGCTGGATGGTGGAGATCACGCCTGCAAGCTTCAGACCATCAATTTTGCCGCGCTCAAGCTGTTTATTCAGCAGCTTGGACGCTTCGGTCATGCCCAGCGTCAGGGATTTCTCGTTGATGTCCTTCATCACCACCGGCACGCCTTTCCAGGCAGACTGGTAGGCGATGCCGCCCCCCATAATGCCCGCGCCGAGTACCGCCGCGTGTTTTGGCGTTTCAACGTTTTTGGTGAGTTGTTTGGCTTTGCCCTTCACAAACTGATCGTTAAGGAAGATACCAACCAGCGCGCGGGCTTCGTTGGTGTGCGCCAGCGGGACAAAGCTCTGGTTTTCCAGCTTCAGGGCGTCATCACGGCCCAGACGGGCTGCCGCTTCAATGGTTTTCACCGCCGTGATTGGCGCCGGGTAGTGTTTACCCGCCGTCTGCATCACCATGCCTTTGGCGATAGTGAAGCTCATGGTGGCTTCAATCTTGCTGAGCTTTAACGGCTCCAGCTTCGGCTGACGTTTGGCTTTCCAGTCGAGGTCGCCGTTAATGGCCTGACGCAGAATGGCGAGTGCGCCTTCAACAAGCTTCTCAGGTTTTACAACGCCGTCGACCAGGCCAATTTTCTGCGCCTGTTCTGCGCCGACGTCTTTACCCGCGGCAATGATCTCCAGCGCGCTGTCGGCGCCCAGCATGCGCGGCATACGGACGGAGCCGCCAAAGCCCGGCATGATGCCCAGCTTGGTTTCCGGCAGGCCGATACGCAGGTCCGGGGTCGCCAGACGGTAATCAGTGGCTAACACGCATTCGCAGCCGCCGCCCAGCGCGTAACCGTTGACGGCAGAAAGGGTCGGGACAGGCAGATCTTCCAGACGATTAAAGACGCTGTTCGCGAAGTGCAGCCACTGGCTCAGCTGTTCTTCTGGCACCAGGAACAGCGACAGGAATTCGGTGATATCCGCGCCAACGATAAAGGCCGCTTTGTTGGAGCGCAGCAGCAGCCCTTTTAAATCTGATTGCTTTTCAAGTACATCCAGCGCCTGGCCAAGACTGGCCACCGTCGCGGTATCAAGCTTATTCACTGAGCCGGGGGCATCGAACACCAGTTCGGCAATGCCATCTTCCAGCCAGTCTACGTACAGGGTGTCGCCTTTGTAGAGCATGTCGGTCTCCTGAATCCAGCAATTGGATCTGGTCATACCAGATGAAACGGAGTGTGGAATTTATGTTAATAAAATGCAAATTAGTCATTAAGAAATTGCTGCGCTGATCACGGTCGGTGGAAATCACGCAGCCGGAGTGAGGTGTGCTAAGATGCGATGACTTGAGGTCAAAAAAACGAAAGGAAGAATGATGGACTCACTGGCTTCGCTTTATAAAAATCATATCGTTACCCTACAGGAACGTACCCGCGATGTACTGGCCCGCTTCAAGCTGGATGCCCTGCTGATCCACTCCGGCGAGCTGATGAATACTTTTCTTGATGACCATGCTTATCCCTTCAAGGTTAACCCGCAGTTTAAAGCCTGGGTGCCTGTCACGCAGGTTCCAAATTGCTGGCTGCTGGTGGATGGCGTGAACAAGCCGAAACTGTGGTTCTACCTGCCGGTCGATTACTGGCACAACGTGGAGCCGCTGCCGACCTCATTCTGGACCGAAGAAATTGACGTGATTGCGCTGCCAAAAGCAGACGGCATAGGCAGCCAGCTGCCAGCGGCGCGCGGCAACATCGGCTACATTGGTCCGGTTCCTGAGCGCGCGCTGGGTCTGGATATTCCGGCAGATAAACTCAACCCGAAAGGCGTGCTGGATTATCTGCACTACTATCGCGCCTACAAGACCGACTACGAACTTTACTGCATGCGTGAAGCGCAAAAAACGGCGGTGAATGGCCACCGTGCGGCGTACGAAGCGTTCCAGTCCGGTATGAGCGAGTTCGATATCAATCAGGCTTACCTGACGGCGACCGGCCACCGCGATACCGACGTGCCGTACAGCAACATCGTGGCGCTGAATGAACATGCCTCGGTTCTGCACTACACCAAACTGGATCATCAGGTTCCGGCTGAGATGCGTAGCTTCCTGCTGGACGCGGGGGCTGAGTACAATGGTTATGCGGCAGACCTGACCCGTACCTGGGCGGCGAATGCGGATACCGATTTTGCGCAATTGATTAAAGACGTGAACGACGAACAGCTGGCGCTGATTGGCACCATGAAGGCCGGAACCAGCTACGTGGATTATCACATCCAGTTCCATCAGCGCATTGCTAAACTGCTGCGTAAGCATCAGATTATCAAAGACATGAGCGAAGAGGCGATGGTTGAGAACGATTTGACCGGGCCATTTATGCCGCATGGTATCGGCCACCCGCTGGGTTTGCAGGTTCATGACGTCGCGGGCTTTATGCAGGATGATACCGGCACGCACCTGGCGGCACCGTCTAAATATCCTTATCTGCGCTGCACCCGCGTTCTGGCGCCGCGTATGGTATTGACCATCGAGCCGGGCATCTACTTTATTGAATCCCTGCTGGCGCCGTGGCGCGAAGGGCAATTCAGCAAGCACTTCAACTGGGAGAAAATTGAAGCGCTGAAGCCTTATGGCGGCATTCGTATCGAGGATAACGTGGTTATTCACGAGAACAGCATTGAGAACATGACGCGAGATTTGAAGCTGGCCTGATGGAAAGCTGGCTGATACCGGCCGAGCCGGTCACCTTTGTTGAGGAAATCAAAAAAAGCCGCTTTATCACGCTGTTGGCGCATACCGACGGCGTGGAGGCGGCGAAGGCGTTCGTCGAGTCCGTCCGCGCGCAGCACCCGGATGCCCGCCATCACTGTGTGGCGTGGGTCGCAGGGCCGCCAGACGACTCACAGCAGCTCGGATTTTCTGACGACGGTGAACCGGCGGGTACGGCCGGAAAACCGATGCTCTCCCAGTTGATGGGCAGCGGCGTGGGTGAAATCACCGCCGTCGTGGTCCGCTACTACGGGGGCATTTTGTTAGGCACCGGAGGGCTGGTTAAAGCCTACGGAGGTGGTGTCCAGCAGGCGCTTAATCTTCTGATAACAACCCGCAAAACGCCACTTACGGAATATACTTTGTTATGCGATTACGCCCAGCTATCGGGTATCGAAGCACTGCTTAAACAGTTTAACGGTGTCATCGCACAGAGTGATTATCAGGCAATGGTGCAATTACGCGTGGCGCTTCCTCAGGCGGAACTGGCTGCTTTTTCAGCAAAACTCGCTGATTTTAGTCGCGGTTCATTGCAATTACTGCCGATTGAAGAATAATCCCCACCTCACAATTTTGAATACCTAAGGAAGCGGCAGAGATGCATTTTCGTGCCATTACCCGAATCGTTGGATTGCTGGTCATACTTTTCTCCGGGACAATGATCATTCCCGGACTGGTGGCGCTCATCTACCGGGACGGCGCGGGGCGTGCATTTACGCAAACCTTTTTTGTCGCGCTGACGATTGGCTCCCTGCTGTGGTGGCCAAACCGCCGTGAGAAAGGTGAACTGAAATCCCGGGAGGGGTTTCTGATTGTGGTCCTGTTCTGGACGGTACTGGGAAGCGTGGGTGCGCTGCCGTTTATCTTCTCCGAACAACCGAATCTCACCGTCACGGATGCGTTTTTTGAATCGTTCTCCGGATTAACGACCACCGGGGCCACCACGCTTGTGGGGCTGGATTCGCTCCCGCATGCGATTCTCTTTTACCGGCAGATGCTTCAGTGGTTCGGCGGTATGGGGATCATTGTCCTGGCGGTGGCTATCCTGCCGATTCTGGGCGTCGGGGGGATGCAGCTTTACCGGGCGGAGATGCCCGGCCCGCTGAAAGATAACAAAATGCGCCCGCGTATTGCGGAGACGGCGAAAACCCTGTGGCTTATCTATGTCCTGCTGACGGTGGCCTGCGCGCTGGCGCTGTGGTTTGCCGGGATGCCTGCGTTTGATGCCATCGGGCACAGCTTTGCGACTATTGCTATCGGCGGGTTCTCCACCCACGATGCCAGCGTCGGCTACTTCGACAGCCCGACAATCAATACCATCATTGCCATCTTTTTGCTGATCTCAGGCTGTAACTACGGTCTACACTTCTCGTTGCTTAGCGGACGGAGCCTGAAGGTGTACTGGCGCGACCCGGAATTCCGGATGTTTATTGGCGTCCAGCTGACTCTGGTGATCATCTGTACCCTGGTACTGTGGTTCCACGATGTCTATAACTCGGCGGTCACGACCCTGAACCAGGCCTTCTTCCAGGTGGTATCGATGGCAACAACCGCCGGTTTCACCACGGACAGTATTGCGCGTTGGCCGCTGTTCCTGCCGGTGCTGCTGTTGTGCTCTGCGTTTATCGGCGGCTGTGCCGGGTCAACGGGCGGCGGTCTGAAGGTGATCCGTATTCTGCTGCTGTTCAAGCAGGGGAACCGTGAGCTGAAACGTCTGGTCCACCCGAATGCGGTTTACAGTATTAAGCTGGGGAACCGCGCGCTGCCGGAACGCATCCTCGAAGCGGTGTGGGGATTCTTCTCCGCTTATGCACTGGTCTTTATTGTCAGTATGCTGGCGATAATCGCCACGGGCGTGGATGATTTTTCTGCCTTCGCCTCTGTGGTGGCAACGTTAAACAACCTGGGGCCGGGGCTGGGCGTCGTGGCGGATAACTTCGCCAGTATGAACCCGGTGGCGAAGTGGATCTTAATCGCCAATATGCTGTTTGGGCGTCTTGAGGTCTTTACGCTGCTGGTGCTGTTTACCCCAACATTCTGGCGTGAGTAAGGAGACATTGGTGAAAACGTTAATTCTTTTCTCAACGCGTGACGGACAAACGCGTGAGATTGCTTCATATCTGGCTTCTGAACTCAAAGAGCTGGGCATTTATTCTGATGTGGTGAACCTGAATCGCACTGAACAGATTGCCTGGCAGGATTACGACCGCGTGGTCATTGGCGCTTCAATTCGTTACGGCCATTTCCATCCGGCGCTGGATCGCTTTGTGAAAAAGCATACGGCGGAACTCGCTCAGCTGCCTGGCGCGTTTTACTCGGTCAACCTGGTTGCCCGTAAAGCAGAGAAGCGTACGCCGCAGACTAACAGCTATACGCGCAAGTTTTTGCTGAGTTCGCCATGGCAGCCCGATATCTGTTCTGTCTTTGCTGGCGCGCTGCGTTACCCGCGTTACCGCTGGTACGACCGCTTTATGATCCGCCTGATCATGAAAATGACGGGCGGGGAAACGGATACGCGTAAAGAAGTGGTTTATACCGACTGGGCTCAGGTCGCCAGTTTTGCCCGTGAAATTGCGCATTTAACGGACGATGCGCGGGTTTAATAAGCGTTGAGTTTGAAAAATGAGCGAACGAAAAGTTTTTTGTATTTAGTGCTTGTCACTTCAGAAGAACTCCCTATAATGCGCCTCCACTGACACGGAACAACGGCACGCAAGCCGCCGGGTCAGCAGAGAAAAGCAAAACAAAC
>NZ_KQ089859.1:0-2493 GCF_001037565.1 Enterobacter sp. BWH52
AATTTGCATATTTTTCACCCAATATTTTCTGCAAAAAAATCAGGTGAAGTTATCGGCATGGCTGCCGCAGGGCAATCTATAAAACGTCGGTTTGGTAGATTCCTCAGGGTATGTACCGATCAGCCTCGGGGGAACTGGAGGAAATAGTCATTCAACAGCAACTGCCAATTTACTTGCCTTTTCGTATGGAGGTACTCCACTTGGTGTTGGTTCTGATGCAAATGACGCCAAGCCAGGAACAATCACGTATGGCTATGTAGGCGCCACAGCCAATATCAAATACACTGGCCATTTATGGACTTACCATGCCGCTTTTGCCAATACCGCTTACATAAGCCAATTAAATATGCCAGCAGCAGCAAATAACATGGCTATGCGAGCGAGAAACGGAAACACAGGAGTTTGGACAGGATGGTCCGTTTTTTGGCAAGAATCGAATACCACCGTTGATAGTAGCGGCTCAATTAAAAAGGCATCCCCAGTTGTCAAACTCTTTTGGGATGGTAAGTACGAAACGAATGATGAATCTGAAGGATGTACTGTTATACGCATAGCCGTTGGCGAATATCGGATTGAAGGATGCCAGGGACTGAACTCAGATGCTGCCTGGGGCGGCATCGATGGCGGTTTTGACATCCCAACCGATCGCAACAAGCAGCCACTTATCTGGCTGGATTATGAGGTTAACGCCGATGGCTCTGTACTGGTGAAAACCTATCACCGCACACACCCTGATGCGCCAGCATTCGCCAGGAACGAAATAGACGGCGTAAGTGATGGTGATCCTGTGGACATTCCCGGCGACCAGTTTGTATCCGTGCGTGTCGAAATGCCTGCCGATTCTTTGTACAACCAAAAACTCAGTGCGGCAGAGCTGGCCATGACTGCCGATGCGGGTGAATAAAGGTCGGTTTGGGAAACAGCGCTACACGAGATGTTGATAGTCAGTTTGCCCCGGTGTCATCGTACATAAACGGAGCCGCTGTTATGGCTCAGGTTCATCGCGATTACCGGACACTCGCTTCGTACGATCTGATTACTCAATACCCGCTGGGAATGTCTTTCGGCATTCAGCTGGGAGCGAATGCATGGGGCGGTGGAAGCGGTGCAGATGTATACACCGGCATGTTAACGCTACGTGGTTGGCATGATGCAACAGGGGGCGGATACACTTCATGGCAGTTAGCTTCAACGTCGCAGGGGCTTAAATATCGTCAGGGAAACGGCACTGTTTCCGGGCTAACTAACGTTGGTTTTTCTACCACGCATACCTTGTATTCGACGCAGAACACCACGAAAGCCAGCGACGGAACGCTCAAGGCTGCATCGCCCGTTGCCCGTATTGTGAAAAGTCAGGAGGAATGTCAGCGCACTGATATCGATGAACCAGGCTTTGTCTGGTGCGGCTGTGGTACGGCGAACGCCGAGGCGGAGGGAATAACCCTTTCCCGCCTCGATGTTGGTGTTTATGTGCTGACAGGTTCGGCAGGCCTGGCGTCAGGGGGATGGCAGTTACTGCCGCCAATGGACCCTGGCGGCATGGGAGAACTGGGTGTGGCTGAAGCTGAACAAACCGCTGACGGCGAGCTGACTATCCGCCTGTTTAAGCGAAAATACATGCTGAGCGATGAAGGGGAGATCGTCAAAACAAAAGGGGAACCGATGGACGTGCCGGTGAACAGCTGGATCGATGTTCGCCTGGATATGCCTGATGATTCTGCCTTTAATCAGATGATGAATCAGAAACTTCAGCCATAGCTGCACGCTGATTCCAGATACTGTTTTGCGGCATCTCTACACGGACACTGACAAACTGATCGGCCGGAATATCGGCCGGTTCGCCATCCACAAAACCTTCCCGTGAGTTCCTCGCAAATATCGGTGCTGACGGGTATTCCCGGTGGAATGTTTTCACCAGCACTGACCCGTCGGCATTTACCTCATAGTCAAGCCAGATTAGGGCCTGCCCATTACGATCTTTAGGGATATCGAACCCGCCATCAATACCACCCCACGCCGCATCTGAGTTCATCCCCATGCAGCCCTCGATCAGATACTCTCCGGCTTTCATGCGGGTTACGGTACAGCCTTCTGATTCGCCATTAGTCTCAAACGAACCGTCTGCAAACAGCTTAACTACCGGGGAAGCTGCTTTTAACGTGCCGTCACTAGCTCTGGTGGTGTTACCAGTGTCATAAACTCGTAACCATGGAAGGAATGAGGCGCTTTCTCTTGCCCTCCACCACATACCCTGGTTTCCTCGTCCCCCAAGCTGAAAGCAGTAGGATGAATCGGAACTATGAGCACAGTTTATCCCCATAAACACAGCAGTAGCTGAGGGACCGTCATAAGGGCTACTTAAAAATCGGCCATCGATAGCTATATCCCAGCCAGCACTACTATTACCCGGCCCGCCCAAGCCAAAATCTCCCCGGGATAACATCTGTCCTGTCGAGCTGTAAGCATCCCGTGTCGCGCTACTTCCTAAACCGA
>NZ_KQ089860.1:0-1695 GCF_001037565.1 Enterobacter sp. BWH52
GCTATTTGTCCCGCCGTCGCCGCAACGCTGTCAGCATCATCGGCAAGGTTGGCTGCCAGCAGAATGGCATCACGGAAATTATCCGTATTCCATACGGACCACATCGCGGCTTCAAGCGTATCGATAACATAACCACTTGAACGAATCTGATCGCGAGTTTTTTGCTTATATTCACCCGCGTTGATAATCATTACGCGTGGCTGAAGCGGCATAACGTGCGGAGAAAAAACAAAATCTTTATTGCTACCGTTAATCATATGCACAAGCAAATAACTTAAATACTGCGTGCTATTGATTGCTTCCGCGGCACCGTGTGTTGCGATACATTGTTTTTTAGCTTCATAAAACGCTTTGCTTAATGACTTTCTAAAAAAAATAGAGACAGGGGCTTGTCTGATAATGGAAGCATTACCCGCAGTTTCTGGAGCAGTATTGCCGCTCCATCCTGGGCCAATTGTTAAATATTGCTCTAAAGCAAATCGCGTTGTATTACCTATATCAAAACAGACGCCATTTGAACTGTTATAACCATGCTGATACCATTCCAGAAGCTTATTCCTGAAACATATAGTATCAGCATCGCCTTTCTCAAGAAGCGTTTCCGCAAGACATAATGCCATGGATGTATCATCCGTCCATTCGCCTGCACGAAGTTGAAATGGCCCACCTCCTGTCATATCTTTGACGTATGCTCTGTCACGAGGCAAAAATTCGAGCGTCGTACCTACAGCATCTCCAACAGCAAGACCAATAAGCGTACCTACCGCACGATCCCGTGATTGCGCTAGTGAGATATTACATGGTGGTGGTAAATCCCATTGTTTTTGTACATCACTATTTGAGGATGACTCTAATGGCTTATTATCATAAGTATACTGCATCCTTCGCTGGACTGAAGGTCTGCTAATGGGTAAGTATTTACGATATCTATCAACATATTTTAACAAGGCATTTAAATCAGCATGTAAGTCAATCACCTTTCACCCATAATAAAAAATATTATTCATATGAAATACTAAAATTCATCAGGGAATTTCTTCATGAGGTTTTGTTTCTTTTTATTATAGTTGGTATCGACCTCATGCGGCAGCCTAACCTTTAACCCTCGGCGGATTTGATCCACAATAAACTAGGCATCTGACAACCTTTCAAAAAACAACTCATCAGAATGATCAAACTCCTTCCCTGCATACATACCGAACGTCATATCCCATAATTTCGCTCTATCCTTTTCCTTGCCTTCGATTAAATCCCGTAGAAATAATAATTGTTGTACAATAGAGTCGTACATTTGCAAAAGCGGGGATTGGGGATCACGATTCTTGACGTCTGCATATCTTTTCTGTGCTAAAGTTAATGCTCTATCAACGTAACCAAACATTGTCATTTCATTCATTGCAGTAGATTCAGTTAACTAAAAATTCCATACCTGATCGCAAGTCATCATATGCCCTCGCTTACCCTTGGTAATTCTAACTATAAAAAATTATCCTCAGGTGCTCTATCGAATAGTTTACCCGCCATTGTGGCAATACGTTCGTGTTGTACGAGTTTATCTTTCCAGTCCTGCGGGATAGCGGAATAACCATACAACGCCCCCGCTATTTGTCCCGCCGTCGCCGCAACGCTGTCAGCATCATCGGCAAGGTTGGCTGCCAGCAGAATGGCATCACGGAAATTATCCGTATTCCATAC
>NZ_KQ089861.1:0-1695 GCF_001037565.1 Enterobacter sp. BWH52
GTCGCCGCAACGCTGTCAGCATCATCGGCAAGGTTGGCTGCCAGCAGAATGGCATCACGGAAATTATCCGTATTCCATACGGACCACATCGCGGCTTCAAGCGTATCGATAACATAACCACTTGAACGAATCTGATCGCGAGTTTTTTGCTTATATTCACCCGCGTTGATAATCATTACGCGTGGCTGAAGCGGCATAACGTGCGGAGAAAAAACAAAATCTTTATTGCTACCGTTAATCATATGCACAAGCAAATAACTTAAATACTGCGTGCTATTGATTGCTTCCGCGGCACCGTGTGTTGCGATACATTGTTTTTTAGCTTCATAAAACGCTTTGCTTAATGACTTTCTAAAAAAAATAGAGACAGGGGCTTGTCTGATAATGGAAGCATTACCCGCAGTTTCTGGAGCAGTATTGCCGCTCCATCCTGGGCCAATTGTTAAATATTGCTCTAAAGCAAATCGCGTTGTATTACCTATATCAAAACAGACGCCATTTGAACTGTTATAACCATGCTGATACCATTCCAGAAGCTTATTCCTGAAACATATAGTATCAGCATCGCCTTTCTCAAGAAGCGTTTCCGCAAGACATAATGCCATGGATGTATCATCCGTCCATTCGCCTGCACGAAGTTGAAATGGCCCACCTCCTGTCATATCTTTGACGTATGCTCTGTCACGAGGCAAAAATTCGAGCGTCGTACCTACAGCATCTCCAACAGCAAGACCAATAAGCGTACCTACCGCACGATCCCGTGATTGCGCTAGTGAGATATTACATGGTGGTGGTAAATCCCATTGTTTTTGTACATCACTATTTGAGGATGACTCTAATGGCTTATTATCATAAGTATACTGCATCCTTCGCTGGACTGAAGGTCTGCTAATGGGTAAGTATTTACGATATCTATCAACATATTTTAACAAGGCATTTAAATCAGCATGTAAGTCAATCACCTTTCACCCATAATAAAAAATATTATTCATATGAAATACTAAAATTCATCAGGGAATTTCTTCATGAGGTTTTGTTTCTTTTTATTATAGTTGGTATCGACCTCATGCGGCAGCCTAACCTTTAACCCTCGGCGGATTTGATCCACAATAAACTAGGCATCTGACAACCTTTCAAAAAACAACTCATCAGAATGATCAAACTCCTTCCCTGCATACATACCGAACGTCATATCCCATAATTTCGCTCTATCCTTTTCCTTGCCTTCGATTAAATCCCGTAGAAATAATAATTGTTGTACAATAGAGTCGTACATTTGCAAAAGCGGGGATTGGGGATCACGATTCTTGACGTCTGCATATCTTTTCTGTGCTAAAGTTAATGCTCTATCAACGTAACCAAACATTGTCATTTCATTCATTGCAGTAGATTCAGTTAACTAAAAATTCCATACCTGATCGCAAGTCATCATATGCCCTCGCTTACCCTTGGTAATTCTAACTATAAAAAATTATCCTCAGGTGCTCTATCGAATAGTTTACCCGCCATTGTGGCAATACGTTCGTGTTGTACGAGTTTATCTTTCCAGTCCTGCGGGATAGCGGAATAACCATACAACGCCCCCGCTATTTGTCCCGCCGTCGCCGCAACGCTGTCAGCATCATCGGCAAGGTTGGCTGCCAGCAGAATGGCATCACGGAAATTATCCGTATTCCATACGGACCACATCGCGGC